>CAZPWW010000005.1:45691-160031 GCA_964590885.1 uncultured Phycisphaeraceae bacterium | reverse complement strand
GCAAGCAGACCCACATCGGCTGGACCGCCCGGGAGATCGTGCTGCCCACGATTCCGGGCTCCACGGCATCGGGCGCGATCATTCGTGTCGCGGGGATCACGGGGCGCATCCGTGGCATGAAGCACAAGCGTGTCGACGGGGTGAGCGTCCGCCCTTCGCTCGTGCTGATTGACGACCCGCAGACCGACGAGAGCGCCCGCTCGCCGTCGCAGTGCGCCAATCGCGAGCGCATCCTCGCCGGTGCGATCCTCGGCATGGCCGGGCCCGGACGGAAGATCGCTGGCCTGATGACGCTGACGGTGGTCCGCCCTGACGATCTGGCGGACCGCATTCTCGACCGCGACAAGCACCCGCAATGGCAGGGCGAGCGGACCAAGATGGTCTATGCGTTCCCCAAGAACGAGATGCTCTGGGCCGAGTACGCCCGCGTGCGGGCCGAGGGACTTCGCGCCGATCGCGGGATAACCGATGCCACGGCGTTCTACGGTAAGCACCGGACGGCGATGGATGAGGGAGCGGTCATCGCCTGGCCGGAGCGGTTCAACCACGACGAGTTGTCGGCGGTGCAGCACGCCATGAACCTGCGCCTGCAGAACGAGTCCGCATTCTTTGCCGAGTACCAGAATGAGCCGCTGCCAGAGGTCGAGGTCGCCGACGACGTTCTGAGCGCCGACCAGATCGCAGCGAAGGTGAACGGACATGCCCGCGGGCTTGTCCCACTCGGGTGCTCGCACCTGACGATGTTCGTGGACGTGCAGGGCAAGGCACTGTTCTACCTCGTGGCCGCCTGGGAGGACGACTTCACGGGGCACATCATCGACTATGGCACCGAGCCGGACCAGAAGCAGGCGTACTTCACGCTTCGGGATATGCGCCGAACGCTCGGGGCCACTTCGCCACGCGCCGGCGTTGAAGGCGCGATCTATGGTGGCCTGGAGCGGCTCATCGAGGCGACGGTTGCTCGCGAGTGGCGGCGGGACGACGGCGCGATGGTGCGGATCGACCGATGCTTGATCGATGCCAACTGGGGTTCATCCACGGATGTGGTCTATCAGTTCTGCCGCCAGAGTCCGCACGCCAGCGTGCTCACGCCCAGCCACGGACGCTATGTCGGCGCGAGCAGCCTCCCGTTCAGCGACTACAAGCGCAAGCGCGGCGAGCGGGTCGGCCTGAACTGGCGTGTGCCGATCGTGACCGGGAAGCGAGCGGTGCGGCACGTCCTGTTCGACACGAACTACTGGAAGTCCTTTGTCCATGCGAGGCTGGCGGTGCCGATGGGCGATCCCGGCGGGCTCTCTCTGTTCGGTCAGAAACCAGAGCCACACCGCCTGCTGTCGGAGCACCTCACCAGCGAGTACCGCGTGAGAACAGAGGGCCGGGGCCGCACGGTCGACGAGTGGAAACTCCGAGTCGAAGGGCTCGACAACCACTGGCTCGACGGTCTCGTCGGCGCGGCGGTCGCCGCGTCCATGCAGGGCGCGGTGCTGTTTGGCACTGATGCCCGAGTGTCAAACCGGCCACGCATTCGACTGTCGGCCATCCGAGGAGACCGTCGCTGATGCCACGCGTGCGGCGAGTCGTCCCGACGGAGAAGGACCAGCCCCTCGGGCTGGTGTGTCGTGTCTGTGGATGCCAGCACTTCCGGGTGATCTACCTCAAGCGGATTGCCGGTGCGATTGTGCGCCGGCGGGAGTGCCGGCACTGCGGGCGGCGTGTCTCGACCAGGGAAGCCCAGGCGTAGCTCGTTCGATCTATCGAATGACTTGACCCAGGCGCTCCGCAAAGCGGACAGCCGCTCCAGCGGCGGCGTATGTAGCCGGGAGACGTCTCGTCGCTTCGAGACGAGGAGCCTGCTGTGCCCGACGCCCCACAATCCCCTGATCCCGACCAAGCTCTCCGCGACGCCGCGTCGCAGCCTGCCAAGGCGTCCGTGGATGGTCAGTCCGTTGAGCAGCACCCGCTGAAGGACCAGATCGAGGCCGACCGCTACCTCGCGTCCAAGGCCGCCGCGAGGAAACCCGGCCTCGGCATCAAGTTCGCCAAGATCGTCCCGCCCGGCTCTGTCTGACCCACTCATGCTGAAAGCCATCGCCAACATCATGAGCCGGATCGCCCCCCATCGCGGGACGTCCACCGTCTCTCCCTCCCCGGCGGCGTCGCGTGCTCCGCACGGAGGCGGATCGCGCGGCGGCCGTCGTTTGATCGTGGCCAAGTTCGACTCAGCCAAGACCACGCCGGAGAACCGCAAGCACTGGGCGAACGCGGACGGTCTCTCGCCCAACGCCGCGATCAACCCCGAGGTCCGTCGCGTCCTCCGCAACCGCGCCCGATACGAGGTCGCCAACAACTCCTACGCCAAGGGCATCGTCCTCACGCTCGCCAACGACACCATCGGCACCGGTCCCCGGCTGCAGATGCTGACCGACGACGCCGACGCGAATGCTCGCATCGAGGAAGCGTTCGAACAGTGGTCGCGGGCGGTCGACCTGCCCGGAAAACTCCGCACCATGCGGCTGGCCCGGGCAGAGAGCGGCGAGGCGTTCGCGCTTCTGATCAACAACCCCGGCATCGCGTCGGCGGGCTCCCCCGTATCGCTTGATCTCAAGCTCATCGAGGCCGACCAGGTCTGCACGCCCTTGCTTCGCCGCGGGCGCAACGACGAGATCGACGGCATCGCGCTCGACGCGTGGGGTAACCCCTCCGCCTACCGCGTGCTCAAGCGTCACCCCGGTGACAGCGGCGTGTTCCGCACGCCCATCGACGACCTCACGGCCTACGACACGTTCGCGGCCTCTTCGGTCGTGCACTACTTCCGTCCAGACAGGCCCGGCCAACTCCGCGGCATCCCTGACATCACGCCGGCGCTCCCGCTGTTCGCGCAGCTCCGCCGGTACACATTGGCGACCATCGCGGCCGCCGAGACCGCTGCCAACTTCGCCGCCGTCATCTACACCGACAGCCCCGCCAACGGCGAGGCCGATCCGCTGGAGCCGATGGACGAAGTCGAGCTCGAGCAGCGTTTAGCCACCGTACTTCCGGGCGGCTGGAAACTGGGGCAGGTCCATGCGGAGCAGCCGACGACCACGTTTGGCGAGTTCAAGCGCGAGATCCTCAACGAGATCGCCCGCTGCCTGAACATGCCGTTCAACGTCGCGGCTGGCAACTCCTCCGGGTACAACTACGCCAGTGGTCGCCTCGACCACCAGGTGTACTACAAGAGCATCCGTGTCGAGCAGCACCACCTGCAGCTCGCCGTGCTCGATCGCATCCTGAAGGCGTGGTTGAACGAGGCAGTGCTTGTCGAGGGATTGCTTCCGCAGTCCCTCCGAACCATCGCCGCCACCCTGCCCGAGCACGCGTGGTTCTGGGATGGCGTCGAGCACGTTGATCCCGCCAAAGAGGCCAACGCCCAGGCCACGCGACTGGCCAACCACACGACCACGCTCGCCGCGGAGTTCGCCCGGCAAGGCCGCGACTGGGAGCAGGAGCTCCGTCAGCGCGCCAAAGAGCTCACGCTCATGAACGAACTCGGCCTCGCGCTCGCTACCGCACCGGCCGCCGCTCCGGCTGCGAACGCCCCCGTCGAAGACCCCGCAGACCAAGTTGATGAGGAGACCGCCAGTGCCAGTCACCGCTGACCCCAAGAAGACCATTCCCGCTCTCACGCTCACCGCAACCGCCGACATCACCGTCGTTGCTGCGGCCGATGGGCAGGCTGCGCCTCTCCCCCGCTTCAAGATGGTCGCGTACACCGGCGGAGCCATGCGTGTTGCGGGTTGGCGGCACCCGGTCGTGATCGATCTCGCGGGCCTGGCGGTTCCCTCGCAAGCACGCCCCATCCGCTTCGGGCACGACCCGCTGTCGGGTGTTGGTCACACCGATGCAATCCGCGTCGAGGCTGGGCAGTTGGTCGCCACCGGTGTGATCTCTCGCGATACCCAGGCCGCCAAGGAGGTCGTCGCGTCCTCGCGGAACGGCTTCCCCTGGCAGGCGTCGGTCGGCGCGAGCGTCGAGGAGTTCGAGTTCATCAAGGACAACCAGAAAGCGACGGTCAACGGCCAGGAACTCACCGGCCCGGTCAACGTCGTCCGCAAGGCCACGCTCGGCGAGATCAGTTTTGTGGATCTCGGCGCAGACGGCCGCACCAGCGCGAGCATCGCCGCGCATCAGAACAAGGAGCCCAGCGTCATGGCCGACGATCCCACGACTTCCAATCCCACCCCGTCCCCATTCATCGCCACCGAGCAGACGCCCGAGCAGGTCCGCGCTGCAGCCCTTGCTGAGACCGCCCGCATCGCCGCCGTCCGCAAGGTCTGCGGCGGCAAGCACAGTGAGATCGAGGCCCAGGCCATCCGCGACAACTGGGATGCCACGCGAACCGAGCTCGAGGTCCTGCGTGCCAGCCGACCCAAGGCTCCGGCCATCCACGCTCCGGATAACAGCGTCACCAGCGAGGTGCTCGAAGCCGCGTGCTTCCAGAGCGCCAAGCTCGAGGGCATCGAAAAGGTCTGCTCCACGCAGGCAATCGAGATTGCCGCCAAGCGGTTCCAGGGCGGGCTGGGCCTGCAGGAGCTCCTCTTCGAAGCCGCCATCGCCAACGGCTACACGGGCCGCACGTTCCGCGACAGCCGCCGCGTGCTTGAAGCCGCGTTCGGCCGGGGCATCGAGGCGGGCATGACCACCATCGACGTGGGTGGCATCCTCTCCAACGTCGCCAACAAGTTCCTGCTCGAAGGCTTCTTTAGCGTCGAGCGCGTGTGGCGGAGCATCTGCGCCGTCCGCAACGTCAGCGACTTCAAGACCGTCACCAGCTACCGCCTGGTCGGCAAGGACCAGTACGAGCAGGTCGCCCCCGGCGGCGAGCTCAAGCAGGGCACGCTCGGCGAGGAGACCTACACCAACAAGGCCGACACCTACGGCCTGATGCTCTCGATCGATCGCCGCGACATCATCAACGACGACCTCGGGGCGATCACCACGGTCCCCCGCAAGCTGGGCCGCGGCTCGGGCCTGAAGATCAACGACGTCTTCTGGACGGCGTTCATGAACAACGCCGCGTTCTTCAGCGCCGGTAACAAGAACTTCGTCTCGGGCGCGGACACCGCGCTCGGCATCGACGGCCTCACCAAGGGCGAGGTCGCCTTCATGGACCTCGTGGACTCCGACGGCAAGCCCACCGGCGTCATGCCCGCGATCCTTCTGGTGCCCACGGCGCTCTCGGCGATGGGCACGCAGCTCTACAAGAGCGTCGAGCTCCGGGACACGACCGCGAACACCAAGTTCCCCGTCGCCAACCCGCACCAGGGCAAGTTCCGCATCGAGGTCAGCCGCTACCTGTCCAACGCGCTCTACACCGGCAACTCGGCCAAGGCGTGGTACCTGCTCGCGGACCCCAGCGACCTCCCGGTCATCGAGATGGCGTTCCTCAACGGCCAGGAAGCCCCGACGGTCGAGACGTCCGACGCGGACTTCAACATGCTCGGTATCCGGATGCGTGGGTACCACGACTTCGGCGTCAACCTGCAGGACCCGCGCGGCGGCGTGAAGAGCAAGGGCGAGGTGTAAGCCATGCCCGGGCAGGGAAGCACAGGCGCTGGGGGGCTCGGCGGCGAGCTCCCCAGCGAACTCGGAAGCGGCATCGACCAGCAATCGGGCATCGACACCGATGGCCCACCAACAGATGGAGGTTCAGGAATGGCTTCAGGACCAGCAAAGTTCGTTCAGGAAGGCGGCTCGATCGACTACACCCCCGGCGCTGACGTACTCGTCGGCGCGGTAGTGGTGCAGGCAGACCTCATCGGGGTCACGCAGGCACCGATCAAGGCGAACCAGTTGGGATCGCTCGCTGTCACCGGCGTCTTCGACTTCAACAAGGCGGTCGGCGCTGGCAGCGCCATCCCCGCGGGCACGCTCACGTACTGGGATGCGGCCGCCCAGAACGCCACCAAGAACGCGGCCGCCGGCGCAAACAAGCTGATCGGCAAGGCGGTGAAGGCCACCGTCGACGCCGACACCATCGTTCGCGTTCGCCTGCAGCAATAACCCCCCAAGGAGCACCTGTGGGCGACCTGCTCGATCGCGGCGCGGCATTCCTCGATGCCCAGCGTCACCAGCACCTCTCCCGCCCGGTCCTCTACCGGCGTGGCACGGACGAGAAAGAAGTTCAGGCCACCATCGGCAAGACCGAGTTCGAGCAGGCCGACGACGCAGGCCTCATCCACCGAGTGGAGTCGCGGGACTTCCTCGTGCGAACGGGGGACCTGGATCTGGGCGCTGGCCCGATCCTCCCGCGGGCGGGCGACCAGGTGCGAGAGACGGTTGGTACGAGCGTGTTCGTGTACGAGGTCAATGCCCCCGGTGGACAACCGCCATGGCGCTACAGCGACCCGTACCGCAGGGTTCTTCGGATTTACACCAAGCACATCGGCACGGAGACGTGATGGCGGACTCAGGCAACAACTCCAACGGACAGAATGGCAGCGCCCGTTGGGCCGGCGTGGTCGTCACGGTTGTGCTCGCGGCGGGCGCGATGACCGTCCAGTGGGGCGTGGTCACCACGAAGCTCCAGCAGGTGGAGAAGCGGCTCGACGAGTTCATCGGCGAGGCCCGCAGCATCCGCGCTCAGTACGCCGAGATGGAACGCAAGATCTGGTTCCTCGAGGGCAAGCTCTCCGGGCTGACTTCCAACTCGCCGCGCCAGAGTGTGCCAACCACGGGCTCCCCGGTGATCGGAGGTGGGCCGTGAGCACGATCGCCGCCATCGCCGATGCCGTCACGGCGCACGTGAGCGCCGGGTCCTACGGACAGCCCGTCACGGCCGTCCGGATGTACCAGCCCGCATTCACTCTGGAGGATTTCAAGGACCTGCGGGTCTCGGTGGTGCCGCGCACGGTGCAGATGACGCCGGTGACGCGGGACAGCCTGGCCATCGAGTACGTCATCGACGTCGGCGTGCAGAAGAAGCTCCCCGCCGATGGGGCGGACGCGGCGATCGACGAACTGCTCGTGCTGGTGGAGGCGATCGCGGATCACCTGCGGTTCAAGCGGCTGGAGGGCTTCCCCGACGCGGCGTGGGTCGGGATCAACAACGAGCCGGTGGTGTCGAGCGAAGCGCTCGAACAGCACCGGGTGTTCACGAGTGTCCTGAGTGTGACGTACCGCGAGCGGAGGTAGTGCGTGAGGAATGCCATCATCTTCAAGGTCGATCTGGACGGAGGCGACAAGCCGCTGTCGGCGACGAAGCTCGTGGCGACGTTCACGCTCACGGCATCGCACAAGAACACGCAGGACCTGCTGTTGTCTGACGGCAAGACGGATCCGATCGATGTCGCGCCGGGCACGCAGTACTACTTCGAACGGATCAACCTGGCGGACATTCTGGTCAAGAGCAAGGGCGGCGAGACGGTTTTCGTGGTCGGCCACAGCGCCGAGTGAAAGGAGTCAGCGATGGCAATCAAGCTCGGCATGGAAGCCGCCCTCAAGTACAAGACGGGCGGGCAAGCAGGCGCGGGTGCGTGGACGGCTCTGGGCAACACCCGCGACGTGACGCTGAACCTCGAGGCTGGCGAGGCGGACGTGACCACGCGGGCCAACAGCGGCTGGCGGGCGACGGTCGCCACGCTCAAGGAAGCGAGCGTGGAGTTCGAGATGGTCTGGGACACCGGCGATGCCGGGTTCACCGCCATCAAGAACGCCTTCTTCAACAACGACCCCATCGGCCTCCAGATCCTCGATGCGTCCGCGGGCCAGGGCCTGCAAGCGGACTTCTCGATCACCAACTTCAGCCGCAGTGAAGCCCTCGAAGAGGCCATCACCGTGTCGGTGACTGCGAAGGTCACGTACTCAGCGACGGCGCCTTCATGGATCGGTTCGTAAACGCGGCGACGAAGTCGGTGCAACAGGTGTTCAACGGCTGTTCAACCGCTGTGCAACCGACACAGCGTCTCAACGGAGGCACGGATGCGGCAGTTCAAGGACAACGCGGGTCGGACCTGGACGGTGGACATCAACGTCGCCACGCTCAAACGCGTGCGCGGGCTCACGGGCGTCGACCTCATGCAGGTCATCGAGGGGACGCTCATCGAGAAGCTCATCCGCGACCCGGTGCTGCTGTGCGATGTGGTGTACGCCGTGTGCAAGCCCGAGGCCGACTCGGCCAAAGTCTCCGACGAGGAGTTCGGCAAGTCGATGGCGGGCGACGCCATCGAAGCCGCCACGCAGGCGGTGCTGGATGAACTCATCAGTTTCTGCCCGAGCCCGAGGGACCGGGCCAACCTCGGGCGGGTGCTCCAGGCCACCAACCGCGTGATGGAAAAGGCCCGCGACGTGACGGAGAAGCGGATCGAGACGCTGACCAGCGAGAGCGAGCTGGACAAGCTCGTGAGCCGGATGGTTCCCCCCCTCCCCGAGCCGCTGACGCCTGGAAGTTCATCTACCAGTGCGCCGGAGCCCTCGGCCTCGACCCCGGGCCCCTGACGCTGCGGGAGCTGGTCGCGATGCTCGACGGCCGCCAGCGCCACGACTGGTCGATCGCCGCCGCCGTCATGTCCGTGGTGGCCAACACCGCCCGCGATCCCAAGCGATCCCGCCTGCTCAAGCCCGCCGACTTCGACCCCTTCAACAAGCCCCAGCGACCCGTCAAGGTTGACGTGTCGGTCCTCAAAGACGTGTTCATCGACCGCCGCATGCCGGAGGTCGCCAAGGAGACTCGTGCATGAAGAGCCTGACTACCCGCCATTACGTCTATCTCGGTGCCCTGATCCTGCTGGCGCTCGTGCTCGCGTCGTGCGCCGGCCTGGACCTTGGCGACATCGTCAAGGTCAAGACGCCCAACACGATCCAGCAGACCACCGGCCTGCCGTCGACGCTGAGCCTCAACGAGGCCGAGGTTGAGTACCAGAACTGGTTCAACCTCACGCAGACGACCGGCGCGCAGTGGAAGGGCAACATCGAGAAGGCCGGTGAGATCCGCGGCCTGCTCGGCCAACTCACGCTCTCGGCCCTCGACACGGTCGGGCCGACCGTCGCGGGCCTGCCCGTGCTCGGGCCGGCGCTTCCGGCACTCACCGGCATCGTCGGCCTGTTCATCGGGTCCGGCCGTCTCCGCAAGGAAAAGGAAGCGTCGTTCAACAAGGGCCTGGAGAAGGGCAGCGGTCTCGCTGGCACCGGCGGCGGGACCGGCGGTCCGGCGGGGAGTGGTGCGTGATCACCATGCGGATCAAAGACATGTTCTTCGACCGCCACGTCGTCATGGCGGCGGTCGACAACGCCAAGCGGAAGGTGCTCAGCAAGGCCGGCGCGTTCATCCGCACGGCGGCGAAGACGAGCATCCGCAAACGCAAGGGGTCGGCTCCTCCCGGGGCCCCGCCCCATTCGCACGAGGGCAGCCTGCGTCGGCTGATCCTCTTTGGGTACGACAAGCCCAACGACTCGGTCGTCGTCGGGCCGGTGGGATTCAAGAAGAGCGAGGCACCAAGTGTGCTCGAGTACGGCGGCGACACCGTCGTGTTCCGCAGGCGCGGCGGCAAGCTCACCTCGCAGAAGGTCAAGATCGCTCCGCGGCCGTACATGGCTCCGGCGCTGGAGAAGGAGCGGCCCAAGCTGCCGCTCTTGTGGCGGAACTCGATCAAGAAAGGGTGATTGAACGTGGCCGATACGCGGGGCATCCGAGCCGGGCGAGCCTTCATTGAGCTGGGCGTCAGCGACAAGCTGTCCGCCGGGCTCAAGGCAGCCCAGAAGAAGCTCGAAGCCTTCGGCGAGGGGCTTCGGTCCATCGGCACCAAGATAGCGGGCATCGGCGTCGCGGCGATCACCGCGCTGCTCGGCACCGCGAAGGCCTTCTCCGACTCGGGCGATGCGCTCGACAAGATGAGCGCCCGCACGGGCGTGAGTGTCGAGGCCCTCAGTGAGCTCGGGTATGCCGCCGAACTCTCGGGCACAGACATGGAGACGCTGGAGAACGGCCTGCGCGTCATGCAGAAGACGCTTACGGAAGCGTCGCAAGGCTCCAAGGGGGCGAACGAGGCTCTCGCGCGGCTCGGGCTCACGGTGCAGGACCTGGCCAAGCTCTCCCCCGACGAGCAGTTCAAGCTCCTGGCCGATCGCATCTCCCGCATCCAGGACCCCGCAGCCCGCGCCGCGATGGCGATGGAACTCTTCGGCAAGGCGGGGACGAAGCTCCTGCCGCTCATGGCCGACGGAGCAGCGGGCATCAACGAGATGCAGGAGCAGGCCCGCAAGCTCGGGCTCACGGTCAGCACGGAGACCGCCCGCGATGCCGCCGAACTCAACGATGCCCTCGGCACGCTCTGGAAGGTCCTCAAGCAGGGTGTCTTCACGATTGGCGGGGCGCTCGCCCCGACGATCAAGGACCTGACCGAGCGGATCACGCGGATCGTGGTGAGCGCTACGGCGTGGGTGAAGGCAAACAAGGAGACGGTGGTCTGGGCGCTCAAGGTCGCGGCGGCGGTCGCCGTCGCGGGGATTGCCATCGTCGGCCTGGGCTACATCATCTCGGGCATCGGCGCGGCGCTCGGCATCGTGGCCGCCGTCATCGGCGGGATTGGCACGGCGTTCAGTCTGATCGGGGCCGCCATCGGCGCGATCCTCACGCCGGTCGGACTGACGATCGCCGCGATCGTGGCGCTCGGCGGCACACTGCTGGTCGTCACCGGCGCAGGCGGCGAGGCACTGTCGTGGCTCGCGGAAAAGTTCACCGAGCTGCGTGACTGGGTCGGCAAGGTGGTCGGCGGCATCTCCGACGCCCTCGCCGCCGGCGACATCGCGCTGGCCGCCGAGATCCTGTGGCTGTCGCTCAAGGTCATCTGGCAGCAGGGTGTGGCGGCGCTCAACAAGGCGTGGCTCGGCGCGAAGGAGTTCTTCGTCTCCACGGCGTACTCCATGTGGTACGGGGCGCTCGCCGCCGCCGAGATCGTCTTCCATGCCCTCGAGGTCGCGTGGATCGAGACCACCGCCTTCCTGTCAAAGACCTGGACCAACTTCGCCACCGGCTTTCAGATGATCTGGGAGGAGGCGTCGAGCTGGGTCGCCAAGCGGATGCTGGAGATCCAGGGGCTGTTCGATGATGGGCTCAATGTTGAAGCCGCCAAGAAGGCGGTGGACCAGCAGCTCGAGTCCCGACTGGTCGAGCTGGAGAACGCCGCTCAGCAGTCCGTGACCGCCCGCGATAAGGAACGCGATGCCCAGCGCCGCGACGCGGCGGCGATGCACGAAGCGACGCTGGCCGCGATCGGCCAGGACTTCGAGAACGCCCAAGAGGCCCTGCGCAAGGACACGGAAGCCGGGCTCGCCGAGTCGCAGGCCGCGCTGGATACCGCAAAGCAGAAGCTCGCGGCCGCGATCGAGGAGGCCCGCAAGAAGCGAGAGGCCGCAGACGCCGAGAAGGGACCAGGTCGGCCACAGCGGGATCTGCTGGCCGACTTCGAGGAGCGTCTGTCGGGCCTCGGCGCTGCCATCGGCAAGGGCATCAGCGTCACTGGGACGTTCAGTTCCGCGGCCGTCTCGGGCCTCGGCACCGGTGGCGATGCCGCCGAGCGCACTGCCAGCGCCACCGAGCAGACCGCCCGCAACACCAAGCGTCTGCTGGATGCCAGCGTGGACAACGGGCTGCGGTTCGCCTGACCCCATCACACAGAAAGGAGTTCATCGCTCGTGCCGGTCGAGGTGTTTGAGAAGTTCGAGAGCCGCCGCTCCACCAAGGCGAACCAAGCCTCGCAGTCGTCTGCCGAGCTTGGCTACATCGTGCGCGGCACGGCCGACGACCTCGCGGCCCGCACCGCAGCGCAGGCGGCCTCCCCGGCGACCTACGACAGCCTCGCCCGGCAGAACGTGCAGATCGAACCGCTTGGGCCGCAGCTCTGGGACGTGACCGTCCGCTACGGCTCCAGCGATAGCGGCGGGAACCCGACGCCCAGCGAGGCTTCATTCAACTTTGAGACCGGCGGCGGCACGCAGCACATCACCCAGAGCAAAGACACGGTCCAGGCGCGGGCGGCATCCGGATCGACCGCACCGGACTTTGGCGGCGCGATCGGCGTGACCGCCGACGGCGTCGAGGGCGTGGACATCACCGTGCCCGTGTACCAGTTCTCTGAGACGCACTACTTCTCCGATGCGCAGGTGACCGGGGCGTACAAGGGGGCGATCTTCAGTTGCACCGGCAAGACCAACGCTGGCGCGTTCAAGGGCTTTGCACCCGGCGAGGTGCTGTTCCTCGGTGCGACGGGTTCAAAGCGTGGCGACGGTCCCGACGACGACTGGGAGATCACGTTTCGGTTCGCGGCTAGTCCCAACGAGACTGGCCTCTCGGTTGGCTCCATCACGGGCATCAACAAGAAGGGGTGGGAGTACCTGTGGGTCCGCTACGCCGACGCGGAAGACACCGGGTCCGGCGCGATCATCAAGAAACCCATCGCCGCCTATGTCGAGCGCGTGTACGACGACGCCAACTTCGGAGCACTGGGGATCTGAGTCCCTTCAATCATGCCTGAAGACCTGCGCAAAGTCCGATCCGGTGATCCACTCCGCCTCCCCGCGGGCGCGTACAACGCATTTGTCGATGCGGCGGTCGATCTGCGCCGGCGTCAGGGTCGCGGCGAGGCTATTGCAGGCCCGCTCGTTGAGTCAGCCCAGCGCGGCATCGTGCTGGTCCGCAACGACTCAGGCGAGGAGATCGAGCCGTACCACGCGCTGGCGATCACCGGCGTGCTCGTCGAGCCCGGCGAGGACGACCAGGAACGAACATTCCAGAGCCGCACGCCGCTGACGGGCGACATCGCCACGGAGGAAACCGCCGGTCCCGCATTCGTCGTCGCACTCCAGCCGATCAAGCCCAACAAGCTGGGGCGCTTCGTGCTCACCGGCGTCACGGTGGCGCGGGTGTTCATCACCAACGAGACGGACACGACCTGCGAGCTGGCGGCCGAAGAGACGGTCCTGGCCAGCACGCCAATGGGCGGTATCCCGATCCTCTGGAAGGAAGAGGGCACCGGCGAGAAGTGGGCGGTCCTTGAACTCGGCCGTCCGTCGCCCGGGCGCGTGACCGCGATCCTCGGCGCTGCCCAGGCGATCCCGACCGAGCGCAACCGCTGGCGCTATCCGTGGGTTGAAGCCCAGATCGACGGCAACCCCGGCAGCGAGACCTATCTCCGGTATGTGGCCATCGAGGGTGGCCTGTCGTCCCAGCTCGCAAGCGGCGGTGAAGACCCCACGCGGCTGGCGCTCAACCGGTTCGAGGCCCACCACATGAATGACTCCGAGCCCGGCTCCGGGTTCGGCGGCCTGCTCGGACTCGGCCCGGTGTGTGAGTTGCCGGGCGTGCTCCCCAAGTGCCCGCCCGCACGGTCGCTCAAACCCAAGCTCGTGCCGATCCCCGAGGGCGTGTGCGTGCAGCTCACCTGCGAGCGCAACAGCAAGGGCAAGCCCGTGTGGGTCTTCGAGGCCATGAGCCTGATCGAGATCGCCGACCCTACCGACGAGGACCGCAAGTTCAACCTCTACATCGGAGGTGCTGAATGATCACAACTCCGACCCCGACCGTACTCGACGAACGCCGCGAACAGGAGCGGGCCAAATACGTGGCGCTGGCCGCCAAGCCCGGCTCGACGTACGGCTCGACCAACCACGGCAAGCTCGCCATCCCGATCATCCAGAAGTTCAAGCCGAGGTTCGTGGTGGACTTCGGATGCGGCCGCAACGACCTCGTGCGGGACCTGCGCCGGCTGGGGATCGACGGGCTGGGCGTGGACTTTGCGTTCCCGGATGCAGACCTCGTGCGCCCGATGCACAAGACTGCGCTGCACGCGGGCGTGGCGGACGTCGTCACGAGCTTCGACGCCCTCGAGCATCTGCTCCCCGAGGACGTGGACGCGGTCCTCGCGGAGATGCGTCGTGTTGCCAAGCCGCGCGGCCACTGTGTGTTTTCGATCTGCACCCGTCCCAGCAAGACCACCGTCGCGGGAGAAGGTCTGCACCCGACGGTGCGCCCGCTGGATTGGTGGCTCGACCGCATCGGGCGTGTCGCCATAGTGATCAACCCGCGGGCTGAGCGGCGGTTCATCGTCGGGCGGTTCAGGGGCGGAAGTGATGGGGGGTGCTGCGGTGCGTGAGAACCAGTCTGACATCGCGGCGCTCCAAGCCGGGTTGAAGGCGCGCAAGCCGTCGCGGGATGGCCTGCGCCTCTACACCGCCGACTTCGACTCCGTGTCGCTCGGTGGGTTCTACCGCGGGCGTTCGGCGTTCCTGATCCTCTCGGGGCCTTCGCTCACCCAGATCGACCTCGCCGCGCTCAACAAGCGCGGGGTCGTCACGATGGCGGTGAACAACGCCTGGGCGGTGCATCGTCCGACGCTGTGGACCTGCGTTGACGATCCCGGCCGCTTCATCGATACCGGCTGGAAGGACCCGGGCATCCTGAAGTTCGTGCCCACATGCATGTGGGACAAGCGGCTCCGCATCCAAGGCCCCGATGGCGCGATGCGCAACAGCGCGTTCAGGGTCCGGCAGATGCCCAGCGTCATGTTCTTCCGTCGTGCGGATCACTTCGACCATGAGCGGTTCCTGACCGGAGATAGCGTCCCGTGGGGCAACGACGCCAAGAACCCCGACTCTTTGGGCATCACCGGCAAGCGCTCGGTCATGCTCGTGGCCCTGCGCCTGTTGCACCACCTCGGCTTCGGCACGGTGTACCTGCTGGGCTGCGACTTCAAGATGGCCGAGGATCGCAAGTACGCCTTCGCCGAGAACCGGGCCGCGAATGCGATCCGGCACAACAACGTGCTGTATGACTCGCTGGCCCGGCGCTTCGAGGCTCTCAAGCCGCACTTCGAGAAGCACCGTTTCCGCGTGGTGAACTGCTCGCCCGGCAGCGAGCTGCAAGTCTTCGAGCGCATGGAGTTCCCCGACGCCGTCGCGGCCGCGTCGGCCGAGTGCGGCAAGCCCGTGAACACGCAGGGCTGGTACGAGCCCAACCCGACCCCCAAACCCCAGGAGGCCGCACGATGAGCGACGGCCCCACCCGCTACTACTTATACATCCCGGTCTGGGCCACGGGCCGCGCTCCGCAGGGCGGCGGTTCGAGCAACTACTCGACGCCGTCGGAGTCGCCCGACTCGTCGTACAGCACGTACTCGACGCCCACCAGCACGCCGAGCATGCCGCCGAGTTACTCGACGACGGGCGATGTGATCTACACAACCGGACCGGGCGGCACGCCGACGCTTACGTTCTACACCACCGATGCGTTCACCAGCAACACTCCGGGGACGACGCACACGCCGTCGAGCAGCGGGCTGATGTCATCGAGCGGTTCGGGAAGCACGCCGACGAGCGACACGACCAGTTCCATGTCTTCGAGCACTTCAGGCTCGAGCATGACGTCCAGCATGAGCAGCTCCGGCGGTGGCAGTTCCTCGGGCATGAGTTCGTCGGGCGCGTCCTCGGGCATGAGTTCCGGAGCCTCCAGCGGCATGTCGTCGGGGGCGAGCTCCGGCATGTCCTCAGGCGGGTCCTCCGGAGGATCTTCCGGAGGGGGCAGTTCGGGTGGCGGTTCGTCGGGCGGGGGCGGGTCCAGTGGCGGCGGGAGCGGCCCGGGCGGCTCGGGCCCCGGAGGCTCCGGCCCTGGCGGTTCTGGCCCGGGAGGGTCGGGCCCTGGGGGAAGCGGGCCGGGTGGCTCTGGACCGGGCGGATCAAACTGTGTGCTGGCCGGGACGCCGGTGCGGCTGGCCTCTGGTCAGACCGTTCCGATCGAACAACTCAAGCCGGGCGATCCAATCGCGGCGCTCGACGTTGCAGGGCTGGACCGCGATGTGCCGTGGCGAGCGCAGTACCAGTGGCTGCGTCAGCGAGCCGAAGCGGTCCTCACGCCGGTCACCGGTTCCGTGGCCAGTGTCAAGATCGGCACGCACGACGGGTTCGTCACGATCAACGGTCGTCTGCGTCTCACGCCCGAGCACCCGGTGCTCCTGCGCCGCGGCGATGAGGTCGGGTTCGTGTCGGCGGAGTTTGTGCTCGTCGGCGACTACCTCGTGCGACATGACCTCAGCGAGGAGCGTGTCGAGACGATCAGCCGCACCGGCGATCGCGTGACCACGGTCGCGGTCCATGTTCCCGGGCTCAACGTGTTCCTCGCCGACGGCGTGTGGGTCCACAACGACATGCCCGCCACGCAGCAGAGTGGATCGGGTTCGTCGTCTGGTTCGGGATCGAGTTCCGGCTCGGGGTCCGGTTCCTCGAGTGGCAGCGGGTCGAGTTCCGGTAGCGGCAAGTCCAGCGGATCGTCCATGTCGAGTTCAGGTTCCAGTTCCGGATCCAGTTCTGGCAGTTCGTCGGGCTCATCGAGCGGTAGCGACAGCGGTTCGGGACCACCAGGTTCCGGCTCGGGGTCCGGCAGCGCTCAGCAGGCTGTGGCGCTTGGCGAGGGGGCATCGTCGTTCATCGAGGGCGGCATGGAGGGCGTGCCGCCCGCGAAGTGGCAGCAGAGTGGATTGAGCAGTGGCATCGAAGAGGAGGTGAAGGCATGATCCCGAAGGTCATCTACACGGCCGATTTGTCTGAGGCTCCCGACCGTCAGCGGCTCACCGCGTGGAAGCACGCGTGGCAGACGCTGCATCCGGAATGGGACGTCGTCACGTTCACGCTGGAGACCAGGCCGCCGATCCTGAACCACGATCAGTGGCAGCAGACGCTCGAACTCAGCGAGCCCGCGGCGTCGGCGGCACGGCTCAACCTCCTGCGCTACGAACTGCTAGCCCGCGAAGGCGGCGTATTCGTCGATCCCGATCGCCTGCCGCTGCGCCCGCTCGATGAACTCGTCGCCGGCGTCGGCGCATTCTGCTCGACGATCGCCAGCCACGGTGCGAGCCGTCCGCACATGCTCTCGCCGTCGGTGCTCGGTGCGACGCGGAATCATCCGATGCTCTGGCACGCGATCCGCGACCTGCCGCACTCGGTGCTGGTCTATCGCGGTGTGTGGGACCAGAGCGGGCCGGGGTTCCTCACCCGCGTGGTCCGCGACCACGGGCACTTCCGTGACGTGGTGCCGTTCCACTGGGCTCTGTTCGAGAAGGGCGAGGAAGCCGCCAAGGCCCACGGCGGGGCGTTCGGGTTCGTGACCGGCAAGACCGTGGAGGTCGCGGCTTGAGCACCACCGCAACCGCGACCCCGATCCCGCGGGTCCTGCACCAGATTTGGCTGGGCATGGGTGAGATGCCCCTGCACCAGCGGCGCTGGCGGCGGCGCTTCGCCGAGATGAACCCGCATTGGGATATGCGGCTGTGGATCGACGACAACCTGCCGCCGATCCTCAACCGTAACGCGTGGAACGCATGCGGCAACGTCGGTGGAACGCCCGGCTGCGTGATGCGCTCGGACATCCTGCGGCTGGAACTTCTGGCCCGCTTTGGCGGCGTCTACCTCGACACCGACGTGAAGCCGATCCGCCCGCTCGACGAGATGTGCCCGCCCGAGGTACGGGCGTGGGCCGCCTGCGAACAACTTGACATCGTCTCCAACGCGGCGATGGGCTTTCCGGCCAACCACCCGGCCATGTGGCACGCCGTTGCGATGGTGGAGGAGTCGTTCTTCGAGCGCCGGTACGTCGGCGATCAAGCAGGGCCCGGGCTGCTCGCCCGCGTGGTCACCCAATACGACGACGTGGCGCTCTACCCGCCCGCGTACTTCCACCCGACCGTCGGCGAGTCCAAGTCCAATCCTGACGCGAAGGGGTTCCTCCTTGGCGCACACCTGTTCGCTGGGACGTGGGTCGAGGACAACAAATGGCGCTACGCGGGGTTATGGGGTGCGAATACACGAGTTGAGCGCGACGCAGGTCGAGAACAGCTCAAGAGCCGTGAATCGTCCGGACTCTGAGCCTCGCCGCATAGATGCGGGGACACGCTGGCATGTAGCTCGCCGTGGCTGCATCCGCCGCCCAAGGGTCTCTGCCGATGCATTCTGAGCATGGACTGGCTATGATGGCAGACGATGAGGCTCTGGAGTCCCTACATCGCGGTTATCGTCCTTGTCGCCCAACTTCTCTCCACAGGAGCGTTAGGGCCTCGGATGCTCTGCGCTCACCGCGATGGCTCACAGAGCATCGAGTTGGCTGCCACGAGCTGCTGCGGAGGTAGCCGCGCCCAGACGACCGCTTCGGAGTCCGAGTGCGCCGGCTGCGATGGCGGGTGCCTCGAGGACCGCAGCGGTCTGGTTCTAAGCCAGCCCGATTGCGACTGTGTCGATACGCCCGTGGCCGGCGAGCCGATGGTTCGGCCGGCCCCGCAAGTTTCGCCTCAGGACGACCTAGTTGCCACGTTCGTGGCGGTCGTCGCTGTGCTCATGATCGATCTCAGCCCGCTCAACGCGAGCGGGTTCACTCATCGAGCGGCTTTACCAGAGTGTTTGGCGCCTCCGCGCGCGCATCTGGCGACCATCGTTCTTCGCTTGTAGTGCTTCGGTGCGGTTCGTCGTGCCTCCGGTCCCCAGCGGGGGCCGCGTGGCGGCGTTTCCACGCACCGGCTCCGTCAACGACGTGAGCCCGATCCAGCACTCCTGAGCAAGGAATCCTTTGAGAAACTTCGTTATCGCGGCCACCGGGCCGCTCATACTCCTGCTTGGCGGGTGCGTCAGTTACCACCCAAAGCCCCTTGACCCTCGGGCCGAACTCGCGTGGCTGGACGCCCGCACACTTCCTGCGGGGACGCTGGTCCAACTCCGGGACGCGGCCGCCGAGCCGCCCGATGCTCCCTTGTTCGACGCGTCCGACGGGCTGAGCGAGGCGGAGCTGATGGCCGTCGCGGTCATGCTCAATCCCGATCTCCAAGCAGCCCGCGCTTCGATCGGCGAGACCGAAGCACTTCTGATCACCGCCAAGACGCTTCCCAACCCCGAGGTCGGCATCGGATTCGGTGTGGGATTGCTGGGAACCGATGGGTTCAAGCTCGACACCGACCTGTTGTTTGAACTTCTCAAGCCCGGTGAACGAGAGGCGCGTCAGGCCGTCGCCACGGCCCGGATTGCGGTCACGCGGGTGGAGGTCCTGGCTCGCGAATACGAGATCGCTGCCGAGGTCCGGAGGCTCGCGTTCAACGTAGCGGTGGCTGAACAGGCCATCGTGGTCCTTGATGCCGAGCTGGCCCTGCGCCAGCAGGCCACCGGCCTGGTCCGTCGCCGCAAGGACGTGGGAGAGGCCAACGACCTGGACATCTCGGCGGTCGACCTCGAGTTGGTTGAGGTTCAGCGCGACCGGCGCTTGGCGCAGATCGAACTTGACCAAGCCAGGCTCTCGCTCAACAAGGGGCTCGGCCTCCCGCCAAGCACCGTCATCACGCTCGAATCGTCCGGCAAACCGCTTGAAGTCCCGCTCATTGACGCCGCCCAGACCAGCGATCTTGACGAGCGGCTGCTATCGAGCCGACTCGACCTTAAGGCGCGGGAGGCGGCGTACCAAGTCTCAGAAGAGGAGCTGCGCCTTGCGACTGCGCGGCAGTTCCTGAAGCTCAAGGCCGGACCAGGCTACGAGCACGACGGTGTTTCAGAGAACTTCGCAGGTATCAGCGCCTCCGTCGAGGTCCCGATCTTCGACCGCAACCAAGGCGAGATCGCAGAGAAGACCGCGGCCCGTGACCGGTCCCGGGCCGAGTACGCTGCGGCGCTGCACCGGCTCCGCTCGGATGCCGCGGCGGCGCTCGCCCGCGTTCGAGCTATCCGGGCGGAGATCGACACGCAGGAGGGCGAGGTTCTGCCGCTGCTGGAGCGAAGCCGGACGCTCTCGCGGGGCGCCTTCGAGGCCCGCGAACTTAACGTGCTGGACTGGGTCACCGCGCAGCAGCGGGCGCTGCGGACCCGCCGGGCGTACCTCGACACCGTGATCTCGTACCGCCGCGCACTGCTTGACCTTGAGGCGCTCAGCGGCTTCCCGGTGTGGCGGTTCGCGCCTTCATCAGAGCCCTCAACCGTCTCCTCACAGCAAAGGAACACGCCATGAGCATCATCATGCGAGCCCCGGGCGCGCTGCTTCGGGGCCTACCAACGGTCCTCACCATCGCCGTTCTCGCTGGCGTCGGCTACGTCGGCCACCGCACGGGATGGAAGATCCCGGCGGCGTCGGAAGTCTTCGGTGGCGGCAAGGAGCCGCGCGAGGACTGGTGCGGCGAGCACGGCGTCCCGGAATCCAGGTGCATGATTTGCCGCGGACTCAAGGCGAACGCCGTCCCACCGTCGCAGCAGCGCAAAGGCGACGCTGCGACGAGTTCCCAGCCTTCGGAGCCCGAGGTTGAACAGGTTGGGACCAAGAAACGACCCGCGGTGCAGCTGACAACGGGCGACACCGCAGGGCGGGCAGGCATCGAGGTGCAGCCCGCCGCCGTCAAGCCGATGGACGAGACAGTCGAAGCCAACGCCGAGGTCTCGTTCGATCTCTCCCGGTATGCCCAGGTCGCCCCCCGGCTGCCAGGAACAGTCGCGCTCATGCGCGCCCAGCCCGGCCAGCTCGTGAAGCGCGGTGAGGTGCTCGCGCTGGTCGACGCTGTCGAGGTTGGGCGTGCCAAGGCGGAGCTCCTTCAGGCCGCCGCGCAGATCGTCAGCAAGAAGCGGGCGCTGGACCGTATCCGCAACTCGACCGAGGCCGGATTCCGCAACCAGGCCGACCTGGTGACCGCGGAAGCCGAGCTCAAGGAGGCCTCGATTCGCTTGTTCAATGCGCGGCAATCGCTGGTCAACCTCGGGCTCCCGGTCCCTACCACGGCCGAGGGCGAGATTCCCGGCGAGCGCGATGTGCTCCACCTCGGGCTCCCCGAACCGATCCTCACGGAACTCGACCCGTCGCGCACGTCGGGCAATCTGCTTCCGGTGCTGTCGCCGATCGACGGAGTGGTCATCTCCCGCGCTGCGGTCGCGGGCGAGGTCGTCGAGTCGGGCAAGCCGCTGCTCGCCGTTTCCGATACGTCCCGGATGTGGGTGCATGCCGAACTGACGCCGGCGCAGGCGACGAAGGCACGCGTCGGTCAGCCCCTGGAGTTCGTGGCCGATGTCGTCGGCTCGACCCCGGTCGTGGGGAAGGTGATCTGGATCAGCCCGGAGGTCAACGAGAAGACAAGGACCATCCAGGTCCGCGCCGAGGTTGACAACAGCGCTGGCCACCTGTTTGCCCACTCCTTCGGCCGCGCCCGCATCACCGTGAGGTCATCGCAATCGGCGGTCGTGGTGCCCGAGTTAGCGCTGCAGAAGGACGGCGAGTCGCACCTGCTCTTCGTCAAACTCAATGACGAGGTCTTCCAGACCCGCGAGGTCCGCGTCGGCGGTCACGGCGGGGGTTGGGTCGAGATCGTGTCGGGCCTGCGGGCCGGTGAGCCTGTCGCCATCAAGGGCAGCTACGCGCTGGCGGCCCAACTCAACCGCGCCAAGCTCGGGGCCGGCTGCACCGACGATTGAACCTGGAGAAAGCAATGCTCAACTGGATCATCGACTGGTCGCTTCGGAACAGGTTCATCGTCATCGTCGCCTCGCTGCTCTTCGCGGGCCTGGGTGTCATGGCGCTCAAGGAGCTCGACATCGACGCCTTCCCGGACACGACGCCGGTGCAGGTGCAGATCAATACGGTGGCCCCGTCCCTGGGTCCCGAAGAGGTCGAGCGCCAGATCTCGTTCCCGGTCGAGCAGGCGCTCGGCGGCCTTCCGCACCTCCAGAATGTGCGGAGCGTGTCGAAGTTCGGCTTCTCCCAGGTCGTCGTCACCTTCGACGACGGGATGTCGATTTTCCTGGCACGGCAGCTCGTGGCCGAGCGGCTGAACTCCGTAGAGATTCCCGATGGGATATCACGGCCGCAGATGGGCCCCATCGCCACCGGCCTTGGCGAAGTGTTCCACTACGTCGTGTCGAGCGACACCATCGACCTTACCGAGCTACGAACCATCCACGATTGGACCGTCAAGCCCGCGCTCCGCACGGTCCCCGGCGTCGCGGAGGTCAACAGCTGGGGCGGCTTCGAGAAGCAGTTCCAGGTCCGGATCGACCCGGACCGGCTGGTCAAGTACGACGTGGCCTTCGACGAGGTCACCGAGGCCATCCGCCGCAACAACGCCAACGTCGGCGGGGGCAACATCGCCCGCTCGGGCGGGAGCCTGCTGGTCCAGGGGCTGGGCAGGGTCGGTTCGCTCGACGAGATCCGCAACATCCCCATCACCGCCCGGGGCGGCGTGCCCATCCGCGTCGCGGACGTGGCCGAGGTCAATATCGGCGCGGAGATCCGCCGAGGGGCGGTGACCTACGACGGCAAGGGCGAGGCCATCCTGGGCCTGGGCTTCATGCTCATGGGCGAGAACAGCCACGACGTGACGTCGCGGCTGCGCGACAAGCTCGCGGAGATCAGGCCGTTCCTCCCCGCCGGGGTCAACGTGGACATTGTCTACGACCGGACGGAACTGGTCGACCAGGTCATCGACACCGTTCGCAAGAACCTCTTCGAGGGCGGGTTGCTGGTGATCGCCGTTCTGTTCGTGTTCCTGGGCAACCTGCGGGCCGGGCTCATCGTCGCCTCCGCCATCCCCCTCTCGATGCTCTTCGCGTTCGACTCGATGCTGCGGTTCGGCATCTCCGGCAGCCTCCTGAGCCTCGGGGCCATCGATTTCGGACTTGTCGTAGACAGCTCTGTCATCATGATCGAGAACACCATGCGTCATCTGGCGCACGACCAGTCAAGCCGGCGCAAGATCGACATCGTGCGGGACGCGGCCATCGAGGTCCGCAAGCCGACCATGTTCGGCGAGCTGATCATCATCATCGTGTTCCTGCCCATCCTGACCCTGGAGGGGGTCGAGGGCAAGATGTTCAAGCCGATGGCGCTGACGTTTATCTTCGCGCTCGTCGGCTCGCTGGTGCTCTCACTCACGCTGATGCCCGTCTTGGCCAGCCTGCTGTTGCCTAGGAAGGTCCAGGAGCGCGAGCCGCTGGTGGTGCGGCTGGCCCACATGGTCTACGCGCCGTTGCTCCGTCTGGCCCAGCGCTCCCGCCTGGTCGTAATCGGCCTGGCCTTGGCGCTCCTGACGGTCACGGTCATGGGCATCCGCGGCCTGGGAGCTGAGTTCGTGCCCAAGCTGGGCGAGGGTTCCATCGTCGCCAACACCATCCGCCTCGCGGGCACGGACATCGACGAGTCGGTCCGAATGAACACGGTGATGGAGAAAGAGATTCTCCGCCAGTTCCCCGACGAAGTCGAGCACGTGTGGAGCCGCATCGGCACCGCCGAGGTGGCGACCGATCCGATGGGCGTCGAGCTCACCGACATCTTCATGACCTTGCGGCCGCGGTCGCAGTGGAAGCGTGCTGCTACGCGCGAGGAACTGGTCCGCGAGATGGACCACGCCCTGCGGGATCTCCCCGGGCAGCGCGTCGCTTTCACACAGCCCATCGAGATGCGGATGAACGAGATGTCGGCGGGCATCAAGGCCGATGTCGGCATCAAGCTCTACGGCGACGACCTCTCGGTGCTCACCAACAAATCGGGCGAGATCGCGGCCGTGCTCGAGGGCATCAAGGGCGCGACCGATGTCAGCGTGGAGCAGCTCACCGGCCAGCCCGTGTTGCAGGTGCGTGTCCTCCCCGATGCCATCGCCCGCTACGGAATCCCCGCCAGCGAAGTGCTGGAACTGGTCGAGTCACTCGGGACGATGGAGCTTGGAACCGTCGTGGAAGGCCAGCTCCGGTTCCCGCTGGTCTCGCGCCTCCCCGACCGCCTGCGCGCGAACCCTGAAGCCATCGGGTCGGTCCTCATCACGGCCCCCAACGGCGAGCGCGTGCCGCTCTCTAAGCTGGCATCGATTCAGGAGACCGAAGGCCCTTCGACGATCACCCGCGAGTGGGGCCAGCGGCGATCGACGATCCAAGCCAATGTCCGTGGCCGTGACATCGGGTCGTTCGTGACCGAGGCGCAGGCGGCCATCGCCGCAGATGTGCAGCTTCCCCCCGGACGCTACCGGCTGGAATGGGGTGGACAGTTCGAGAACCTTCAGCGGGCCCAGACGCGCTTGGCGATCGTCGTGCCTGTCGCGCTCCTGCTGATCTTCCTGCTGCTGTATCTCTCGTTCAAGTCAACCCGCTTGGCGCTGCTGGTCTACACGGGTGTGCCATTCGCGGTCGTTGGCGGTGTGGCCTTCCTCTGGGCACGCGGCCTGCCGTTCTCCATTTCCGCAGGAGTCGGCTTCATTGCTCTCTCGGGCGTGGCGGTCCTGAACGGTCTGGTCATGGTGACCTTTATCCGCCAGCTGCGCCGACGGGGCGTGGCGCTGCAGCAGGCCATCTTCGAAGGATGCATGGTCCGCCTCCGGCCCGTGCTGATGACCGCGACGGTGGCCGCGCTGGGCTTTATCCCGATGGCCTTGGCGACCGGTGTGGGCGCCGAGGTGCAGCGGCCCCTCGCCACGGTCGTCATCGGGGGCGTCATCAGCAGCACCATCCTCACCCTCTTCGTGCTGCCGATCCTGTACCCCTGGTTTGAGCCCAGGGGCGACGCGGAAGTGGTGGACGACGAGGAGCAGGGTGCAGGTCCAGAACACGATCCCGCGCGTGCAGGTCCCCGCACCGACATGGAATCAAAGAACGGTCTTGTCGCCGCACCGGGTACGAAGCCGGCGACCGTCTGAAGCTGATTCGGTAGGAGCGTCCAATGAAGAGCATGTCCATCATCCCAGTCGTCCTTCTGTCGGTCTGCGTTATTGCCCCGAGCGGGTGCGACAAGAAGAAGGAGTCAGCCGAGAAAGCCGCCCCGACGGCGACCCCGACCGCTCCCGAAGCCGACTGGTGTGCCGAGCACGGCGTTCCCGAGTCGATCTGCACCCGCTGCAACCCCAAGCTCATCGCCGAGTTCAAGCAGAAGGGGGACTGGTGCAAGGAGCACAACCTGCCCGAGTCCCAGTGCATCGAGTGCAACCCGGACCTCAAAGAGAAGTTCGAGGCAATGAAACCCAAGCCGGGCAGGTAATCAAGGGAAGCCAAAGCATGAGCCGAATGGATGGGATCGCCAAACTCCGGCTTTGCCCTCGGGAGGCCGCCATTGACGTGCGATGATTGTTGTCGGCCGACGAATCTGACTCACGCGAGCAAGGGCTATCGCCGCGCGCTGGTGATCGTCGCGGCGATTAACCTCGCGATGGGCATGGCCGAGATGTTCGGCGGGGTGTTTGGGAAATCCCAAGCCCTCAAGGCGGACGCCCTTGACTTCCTCGGCGACGGGACCATCACGCTCATCGCCCTGGTTGCGATCTCGCACGGACCACGCTGGCGCGCCCGCGCCGCCCTACTCCAGGGCATTTTCCTCACGGTGCTGGGCCTGGGCGTCATCGGTGCCGCCGTGTATCGGATCATCGAGCGGAAGCTCCCCGACGCGGAAGTGATGACGTGGTTCGGTGCCGCGGCGCTCGCGGTCAACGTGGCGTCCGCCCTCGTCCTCATCCCGCACCGAAAGGGCGACGCAAACGTGCGGGCGGTCTGGCTCTTCAGCCGCAACGATGCCCTCGGCAACGTCGCCGTGCTTATCGCCGCGAGGCTTGTATTCTGGACCGGGACCCCGTGGCCCGACTTGGTCACCGCGGGGCTCATCGGCGGTCTGTTCCTTCTCTCCGCTGTCGACATCATTCGGAACGCACGCCGGGAGCTTCGCGGCACCGTGTGAACGAGGCTTGATGCGATGGGACAGGCTTGAGCCGTGTGGAGTCAACTAGCTACGTTGTTCCATGATGTACGACTTAGCCTCAGACTGTTCAGCACAACGCTCACGCTGCTGAAAGCCATCGCGGCGCTGGCGATGATTGGCGAGAGCAACCAGCCCGTGAACGGGAACAGCACGCCCGCCGCGATCGGAATGCCGACGATGTTGTAGATGAATGCCCAGAACAGGTTCTGCTTGATGGTCCGCATGGTGGCGTGGGAGAGGGCGATGGCCTGGGGGACCGCGCGAAGATCGCCGCGCATGAGCGTGATGTCAGCGGACTCCATCGCTACGTCGGTTCCGGTCCCGACCGCCAGGCCGACATCGGCTTGCGCGAGCGCGGGGGCGTCGTTGATGCCGTCGCCGACCATGCCCACGACGTGGCCCTCGGCCTGAAGGGCCTTGACCTTGTCCGCCTTGTCTTTGGGCAGAACGTCGGCGAAGACCACGTCGACGCCGACCTGCGAGGCGACCGCTTCGGCCGTTCGTTGATTGTCCCCGGTCATCATGACCACGCGGAGCCCGAGCGCGTGCATCGTGGCGATGGCCTCTTTCGACTCCGGCCGCACCGTGTCGGCGACCGCAATGATTCCCGCTTCGCGGCCGTCCACGGCCACGAACATGGGCGTGCGCCCCAGCGCCGCCAGACCCGCGGCCTTCTCCGCCAGCGCGGACAGGATATTGCGCTGAACCAGCAACGCCGCCTTGCCGACCAGCACGGCGTGTCCGTCCACCGTGGCCTCGACGCCGTGACCGACAACCGCCTGGAAGCCGGTTGGTTCGGTGAGCGACAGTCCACGTGCCGTGGCCTCGCGCACGATCGCCGCCGCGAGCGGGTGCTCGCTATGCTGCTCTGCTGATGCGGCCAACCGCAGCAAGTCGCGCTCGTCGAGCGTCCCCACAGGTGCCATGACGATGTCGGTCACTGCGGGCTTGCCGTGCGTGATGGTGCCCGTCTTGTCGAGCACGATGGCGGTGAGCTTGTGGGCGGTCTCTAGCGCCTCGCCGCCCTTGATGAGGATGCCCTTCACCGCGCCACGTCCTGTGCCCACCATGATCGCCGTCGGCGTTGCCAGCCCCAGGGCGCACGGGCACGCGATGATGAGCACGGAGACGGCCGTGACCAGCGCCATGCTGAGGCGCGACTCCACCGGCGATGCGAACCACCAGACCACAAACGTCACGAGGGCGATGGCGATCACGATAGGAACAAACACGCCGCTGATCTTGTCGGCCAGACGGGCGATCGGGGCCTTACTGCCCTGCGCCTCCTGCACAAGCCTCACGATCTGCTGGAGGGCCGAGTCGGCCCCAACTTTCGTAGCAACCAGCCGCAACGCGCCAGTCGTGTTCATCGTCGCGCCAAAGACGTTGTCGCCCGCCGCCTTCTCGACCGGCACGCTCTCGCCGGTGAGCATTGACTCGTCCACCGCGGACTGGCCGCTCTCAACGTTCCCGTCCACGGGGATCTTCTCGCCGGGACGCACCAGCACGCGGTCACCCACGATCACGGATTCGATTGGCACATCCTGCTCGGTGCCCTCTCGCGTGACGCGAGCCGTCCTGGCCTGCATCCCGATAAGCCGCTTGATGGCCGCGCTCGTCCGGCCCGTCGCCCGGGCCTCGAAGTACTTGCCCAGCAGGATAAGGACGATGATGACCGCAGCGGCCTCGTAGTAAACCGGGACCATCGTCATGCCGCCCATCGCCGCCTCGCCGTGCGCCACATTCCCGGCGGTTCCTCCTACTCCCGCAAAGAATCCAGGCCAGATCGTTGCCGCGAGCGAGTAGAGGTACGCCGCGCCGGTGCCCATCGCCACCAGCGTGTCCATGTTGGCGCTGAAGTGCAGAAGCCCCTTCCACGCCGAGCGGAAGAACTGCCAGCCGCACCAGAGCATGACCGGCGTCGTCAGCGCGAGCTGGAGCCAGTTGATCCACGAGACGTTGAACGCCGCGATCTTCCCGTGCGACATCGTAATGACCAGCACGGGCAATGACAGCGCCGCGCCGACGATCATCTTGGTGAGCAGTCGTCGCGTCTCGCCCTCGCTCACATGCATATGGGCCGAGTGGTCCTCACCCCCCACGCCACCGGTCATCGCGTGCCCGGCGTGCGCGCCCCCGCCCTGCGCCGCCAACATCGCCGCGTGGTCATGGCCCGCGTGCCCGTGCGCGGGATTCATGGCGTTATCCCGCATCGGGAGAACGACCGCCTTGTACCCAATGTCGTCGACCGCCTTGGCGAGTTTCTGCGGCCCGGTCGCCGCCGGGTCGTACTTCACCGTCGCCACCTTGGTGGCGAAGTTCACGCTCGCCGACTCGACACCCGGCTGCTTGCCCAGACGCCGCTCGATCCGGTTCGCGCACGAGGCGCAGGTCATCCCCTCGATCGGCAGGTCGGCCCGTTCGATGGTGGTCTTGGCGGTCTGGTCCGTCGGTGCGGCCGCGCCGCCATGCTGATGTTCATGGGCGTTCGTCATCATCGTCCTTCGCTTTCTCGGCCAACCTCAGGGGGTGGCCGCCGTCGTCATCCGCTCGGCTGTGGAGGGAGCTGCGGCCTTGCCCGCGTCGTTCCTCTTAAGCACAGCCCCCGCGATCAGCACCCCAACCACCGCCGCCGCCACGATCAGCGGCACGAACCGCTTCCACCACGTCGCCGGGGCCTTGTCGTCATGGCATCCGCAGTTGCAACTCATGGTGAACCTCGTTTCCGTGCATCCTTACCGCGCGATCTTCCCGACCAGCGCGACCAGTTCATCCACCATCGCGGCCTGCTGGGCCTTGTCCCCGTGCATGGCGTGGTTCGCGCAGTGCGAGAGGTGGTTCCGCAGCAGGTTCTTGGCGACCGAGCGCAGCGATTCCTGCACCGCCGCGCACTGCTGGATGATGTCGGCGCAGTAACGGTCCTCCTCGATCATCGAGGCGATCCCCCGGACCTGCCCCTCGATCCGCTTCAGGTGCTTCAGGTTCGCCGCCTTGAGGTCGGGGTCCACCCCCGCCGCGTGCGCGCCAGGTCCGACGCCATCGCGCGCGGCCTCCAGCCCAGCCGCAGCGCCGCACCCGCAGCACGCCGTGCTGGCCGCGCCATCCGCTGGTGTGTGCGCTGCGCCGCTCCCGCTCGCCCCGCTTCTGGCGGTACCCGTTCGTCCATTGCTCGCCGAACTCTGCTTCTTCATGGGTGATGACCTCTTGGTTGTCAACATCGCTGGCCGCAACGCACGCCGCGCTCAGCCGCAGCAACCGCCCCGTGCTGCGTTATTCATCGCGCCGCCGCAGCACGAAGCACCGAGGGCCGCGCCGCCCGGAGTTCCCGCCGACGCCTCGCTCGCCTTCGCCGCGTACCCGGCTTCGCCCAGCGCGTTGACGGCCCGGGCCACGGTCAGCCCGTCCGGCGCGGTGATCTGCGCACTGCCCACCGCGACCGACCGGACGCCCACGCCCGGCACGGCGGCCAGGACCTTGGTGACGGCTTGTACGCAGTGCCCGCAGGTCATCCCGTCGATGGAGAGCGTGAACGAGGCCGGGCCGGTGAGGTTAGAAGCAGGGTTCGTTGTGGTCGTGTTCATGGCTGTTTTCCTTTCCGAAGTATACTCCCCCCCAGTATGTACGTCCAGTTCGATGCCCGGGTTCGCACACGGTTACACCAAGGCGCAACCTTGCAGCGACACATCGCCGCGCAGGGACACCCTTCCATAGACCGAAACTGTGATCTCTAACGCAATACGCCGCCCGCCGCACGCTCGAGCTCGATCGCGGCGAGTGACCCATCGCGCTCCAGATCAAGCAGCGTTCGACGGGCCTCGATCAGTTCGCGCTGCGCATCAAGGAGCACAGTGACGTCGGCCTGGCCCGATTTGAGCGCGGCCTCGGCAAGCGTGAGGTTTCGCTCGGAGAGCGCCAGCACCGTGGCGCGGTACTGCTCGGTGAGCCGCGATGCGGTGTCCAGATCGATCCACGCCGTGCGGGCTTCACGGACTGCCCGCTGCGAAGCGGCTTCATAGGAAGCGAGGGCAACGCGGGCGAGCGACCCGGCCTTGGCGATCTGTGCCGCGTTGGTGTCGAAGATCGGGATGCCGACTTCAAGGACAGGACCGAGGGACTTGCTGCCGTCTGTCTCGCGCTCGAAGTTGGCCCCCAGCCCGAAGTCCCGCAGGCGGCTTTTCTCCTCGGTGGAAAGGTCGGCTTGTTGCGCCGTCACGACCGACCGGGCCGCCGCCACGTCCAGCCGCTGCGTGAGCGCGAGGGCGACAGCGCCCGACTCGTCGATGGGGGTAGCAAGCGGCATCGAGCCCGCTGCATCAACGGTCCACGCCGCGCTCTCGGCCGCGAAGCCGATGAGTTCGAGCATGACGCGGCGCTCCTTCGCCAGGTCGCGGGCGACGAGCGCACGCTCCGCCTCGGATTTTGCAAGTTGCTGGCGGGCGCGGTTGACATCCAGCGTCGTCCCCTCGCCACCGCGCACGCGGGCGTCGAGCGAGTCGATGGATTTGCGGATGGTCGCGAGATTCTCATCGGACAGGGCGAGTGCTCTCTCGCCGAAGGCGATGCGTGCGTGCGTGGCCTTCACGTCCGCGACCAGCCGCAGCGCCTTGTCGGAGACATCAAGCACGGTCTGGTTGAGACGGGCGTCGGCGGCCTTCACCTTGCCGTCTCGGAGCCACAGCGCCGTGAACGACTGCACCACCTGCGCTCCGATGAACGTACCCCCGCTCACGGGATCGACCGGGAACCGCAGCGTCAGTCCGAGCACCGGATTCGGAAGCAAGCCTGCCTGCACGAGGTCGGCACGCGAGGCAGCGATCTGCTCGACCTGCGAACGAATCTCGCGGTTGTTACGGAGAGCCATCACGAGCGCCGCCTCTCGCGTCAGGGGCGAGCGACCATCCCACGTCGTCAAGGCCGTCTCCCACGGCTGCGTCCAGTCGGGCGTCACGCCGGAGCGATCGCCGATGGTCGAAGCGGCACGGCCGATGTCGGGCGTGGGGTCGAGCGAGGCGCACCCGCCCGCGACCATTGCGAGCGCAAGAGCGAGTGTGGCGGGCATCCGAGTGACACGAAAACTCTGACGGATCAACTGGCGCATCATGCGGAAGGTCTCCAAGCGGGAATCGGCCCGCGCCGCTTCGGCGGGACGGGACGGTGATGGTGATTACTTGTGCTCGTGGCCGCCGCTCGCGCCGTGCCCGGTCTCGGGCTTCGCGTTGGCGTCGGCGGCGGGTTTCTTCTCCGCCCGGCTCGACCAGTGCAGGTGGGCAATCTTCGGGGCCCCGCCTTCATCGACGACGACGTAGGTCACGGCGGCGAGGAACTTGCGCGGCGCATCGGGGTGGTTGGGGTCGGGCACGGTGAACGAGCCGATCTGGCGGACGATCGAGGTCGTGCCGAAGGTCTGCACGTCCTCCTTCGCCACGGTCATGACGAAGCCGGGCATCTCCTTGAACTCGGGCAGCAGGTGGTGATCCCGGTAGGTCTCCCATGTCCCCTCATCGCCCGCGTTCTCGCTCACCGTCGCGCGGCCCTTGTCCAGGAAGAGCGCGTTCAACGCCGTCGCGTCCGCCTTTCCGCATGCGGCGAGATAGTCACGCGCGACCTTCAGAGCCGGGTTGCTCGCCGCGTTGATCGCCGCGACCGCTTCGGGTGCCATCTTGGTCAACATGGCCATCTTCGCCTCGTCGGACTTGCGGTCCCACTTGCGGTCGCAGCCGGGGCAGCAGAAGCCGATAGTCACGCCCTTGAACTGGCGCGTGGGCGATTCGGCATCCACCTCGTTCTCCATGATGGGGCAGAGCTTGTTGACGGGCTTAGACGCACCTTGGGCCGGTGCTGATGCGGCGGGTTGCGTGGGCGCGGCGGCTGGCGGCTGGGGCTGCGCCGCCAAGGCGGCAGCACTGATGATTCCAGCGCCGAGCACGAGCGCGGCGAGTGAGCGGATGAACACGATGGGGGCCTTCTTCATGGGTTTGACTCCGGGAAACGAGGACTGCGAATGTTGAACGAACGATGGGCGGCCTATCGGTGTGGGCACACGGGATGCCGCCGCGCCGGCTCTCGCTTGGCGCGGCGGCGACGATCACTTCTTCACGTACTCGCTGGGATCGAGGACCTCCTTGGGCGAGGTCTTGGCGAGCAGCACGTACTCGTCGATGCACGGTGGGCAGCAGAACTCGTAGGTCTTACCGCCGATGATCCAGGTGAACTTGGGGTTGGCCTTGGTCATCGTGATCGGGCAGATCTTGTCCCCGGCCTTGGGCTTCATGTCGTGCTTGGCCATCTTGCCCTTGAACTTCTCGCCCGCCGTCACCGAGCCGTTGGCCTTGATGTCGGCCTCGGTGTAGATGCCGCCAGGCGTCAGGTAGAGCGCTCGCTCCTCGTCGGCGTCCACGCCCGCGGGCATGGCGTCGTCGCCATCATGTCCACCCTTGGCCGATGAGGCCGCGATGGCCGCGACGAACTTGCTCATGCGGTCGGTGTCGCTCATCGCGTCCCACTTGGCGGCGGAGGCCCCATCGTGGAAGGCGACGGCCTGGCCCTTGAAGTCGCGGGTGATCTTGGCATCCGCCGCGTCGGCGGTGATGGGGCAGACGGTGTTGGCCGGGGCCGCACCGTGCTTCTCCCCGTGGCCGTCCGCCGCGCCCTTCTCGACGGTGAACGTGAAGGGCACGGTCAAGACCTGCTCCTTCTCAGCGGTGCCCACGTTGAACTGGCCCCACGCCTTGTAGATTCCCGGCTGCTTGAAGTGGGCCTCGAAGTCCACCTTGGGTCCGCCGGTCTGGGCCGCCGTCTTGGGCGCAGCGCTGCCGTGCCCCGCGTGGTCGTCCTTCTTCGCATCCGCGCCGCCCGCGCCGTGTCCCCCGTGGGCATCATGCCCGCCCGCCCCGTGCTCGCCGCCTTCGTGCGGATGCGCGTGGACGAACTGCGTGCCGTCCTGGCTGATGATGACCAGGTGCCCCATCGCCCCGAGGTACGGGCGGAGCGTGGTCACGGGCTTGCCGTCCTTGCTGATAGTGAACGCCATGTGCGCGTTGCCGCCCGTCTTGATCTTCCCTTCAGTGTCGAGCGCGACCGTGAAGCCGTCGATGGTCTTGGGCTTGTCGGCATCGACCGTCAGCGGCACGGCGGCCTTGGGCGTGCCCGTCGCGGTCACCTTAACCGGCACCACTTGCTGCGGCGAACCCTTGGGCGTGAAGTCAAAGTACAGCGTGTACTCGCCCCCGGCAGGGAAGGTCACCGGCATCGTGAACGCACCATCTGCGCGCCGAGTGGGGTGCTCGTGCGCGAACCACGAGAGGTCCTTGCTCACCACCAGCAGGTGCAGCACCTTCTCGTGGACGGTGTCGAGGTCCTTGACGGGCGTCCCCTTCGCGTCCTTGAGGGTAAAGACCATCGGCGCGGCCTTGCCCGCCTCAATCGCCTTGTCACCTTCGACAGCAACCGTAACAGCGTGCGTCACCGCCGCTGCCTCTGCACCATGCGCGTGATCGTGCCCATCGGCCATCGCGGGCGCGAGCGCCGCGACCTTGGCCGCCGCCGCCTTCACCGGCGCGAACGCCGCCTTGCTCTTGGCGACATCGCCGGCATCGGCGATGTTGTGCAGGTTGTCCGCCGCCTCGGCGAGTTCTTTGCTCGCGAGGTTGATGTCCTTGACCTTCTCGCGCGGCACGCCACTGTCCTTGGCGAGCGACAGCGCCCCAAGCGTCTTGGCGAGCGTGGCAACGGCGTTGGCCTTGTCGGAGACACCCGCGATGGACCCGCCCGCAAGAGCGGCATCCATCGCCTTCACATCGGCGGCGATGCGCTGGGCCGCATCGGCGAACGACCCGGCCTTGGCGACCTCGCCGTGCGCGTGGCCGTCGTCCTTGTGGCCGGGCTGGCCCCCTGCGCCCGGCTTGTCATCGCCGTGGCTGTGCTGGGCGAGAGCACTCGGCGCGGTTGCGAGTGCAAGGCCGGATGCGAGGATCAACGACAAGACCGGAAGACGTAAACGATTCATGACTGGGCTCCTTGATCTGAGGCCGCTGAGCGGCCGGGTTCGGGTGATGCAGAGGCGGACGAGCTGCCACGATCGCTCGCCCCTGCTGGTGTGGCGACGGTGGGTGTTGAGTGGCTTTCGATCGTGGTCGGCACGGGTTGGCTCGGTGCGTGCTCGCCGTGCTTCTCGGCGTGTTCCCGCGCCAGCCGCTCGGCGGCGGTCTTGCCGAAGCGGTAGAAGACTGCCGGGGTGACGAAGAAATCCAGCAGCGTGCTGGTGATGAGGCCGCCCAAGATGACGACCGCCACCGGGTACAGGATCTCCTTGCCCGGCTCGCCCTTGCTGAGCACCAGGGGAATCAGGCCCAGCCCCGCCGTGACGGCCGTCATGAGCACCGGGGCGACGCGCTCCTGGCTGCCTTGGATGATGAGCTCCTTGCTCCACGGGCGGCGCTCCTCGGTCATGAGGTGGATGTAGTGGCTGACCATCAGCACGCCGTTGCGGGTGGCGATGCCCGTGAGCGAGATGAATCCCACCAGCGAGGCCACGCTGAACGGCTCGCGCGTGATGGCGAGCGCTGCGACACTCCCCAGGAACGCGAAGGGGACGTTGAGCATGATCTGGATGGCGACCATGCCCGAGCGATAGTGCGTGAAGAGAATGACGAAGATCGCAATGAGCGAGCCCGCGCCAAGTGCCAGCAGCAGGCGGGTCGATTCTTGCTGGGCCTCGTACAGGCCGCCGTACTGGATCGTGTAGCCCTGAGGGAGTTGGACATCCATCGCCACTGACTTCTTGATCTCCTCGACCGTCGAGCCCAGGTCACGGCCCCGGACATTGGCAGAGACGACAATGCGGCGTCGGAGACTCTCGCGCTGCACCTCGTTGGGGCCGAGTCTCTCGACGATTTCGGCGACATCCTGCACGAGCACGATCGCGCCCGTCGGAGACACCAGCCGCACGAGTCCCAGCGCGGTCGGATCGGTGCGGTGGTGGTCGTCGAGGGTCAGTGTGATGTCGAAGACCTTGAGGCCGTCGAGCACCTGGCCGACGATCTTGCCCTTGGTGGCCGTCTCCATCGCGTCGGTGAGCGTCGCGGGCGTGAAGCCAACACGGGCCGCCGCCTCGCGGTTGACGCTGATGTGCAGCTGCGGGATCAGCACCTGCTGCTCGACCTGCAGGTCGGCGACGCCGGGGATGCCTTCCATCGCGGCCTTGGTCTGCTCCGCGAGCGTGCGGAGCGTGCCGAGGTCGTCTCCGAAGATCTTGATGGCGACCTGGGCGCGGACGCCCGAGAGCAAGTGCTCGATGCGGTGGCTGATGGGCTGGCCGATGCCCGTGGCGACGCCGGGGAAGGCCGCGAGCTTCTCCTCGATCATCGAGAAGACCTGTTCCCGCGGCCGGATGTCCTTGACCGCTGGCGGCCTGCGGCCCGCGGGCGTCGTGTGCTTGTCGGGCTCTTTCGCCTCTTCCTTGGTCCAGAAGTCAACTTCGATCTCGCTGGCGTTGACTCCCAGCGCATGCTCATCCTGCTCGGCGCGGCCGGTGCGACGTGCCGTGCTCTTGACCTGCGGGATTGAAAGGATCATCTCCTCGGCCTTGGTGCCAAGTTTGTTGGACTCGTCCAGCGACACGCCCGGCTGGCCAAAGAACGAGACGACGGCCGTGCCCTCGTTGAAGGGCGGCAGGAACTCCGAGCCAAGGCGCGTGACGACAAACAACGCCACCGCGACCAGAGCTCCGAGCGTTCCCAGCACCGCGACAGGACGCGGCATGGAGATCGAATAGGACTTGAGCGCCAGCCACTTGCAGGCCCGCAGCAAAGCCCCGTCCTTGCCGTGCTGCATGCGCTTGATGCCCGGGAGCAGGTAGTACGCCAGCACGGGCGTGACCGTGAGCGCCACCAACAGCGATGCGAAGATGCTCACGATGTACGCGGTGGCCAGCGGGGCGAAGAGACGCCCTTCGATGCCCGGCAGAAAGAACGTGGGCAGGAACACGAGGTTGACGATGACCGTTCCCAGGATGATCGGGTTGCGGATCTCGCTGGAGGCGTCGAAGACGACCTGCGCGATCGGCTTGGGGGTGGCAGTGCGGCGGTTCTCGCCCAGGCGGCGGTAGACATTCTCCACGTCGACCACCGCGTCGTCCACGAGTTCGCCGATGGCGACCGCCAGGCCGCCCAACGTCATGGTGTTCACGCTCAGGTCCAGCCAGTGGAAGACCAGGAACGTCGTGATGATCGAGAGGGGCAGCGCCGTGAGCGTGACGATCGTCGTCCGCACGTTCATGAGGAAGAGGATCAGAACGATGACGACCAGGATCGCGCCGTCTCGAAGGGCTTCAAAGACGTTGCCGATCGATGACTTGATAAAGTGTTCCTGACGGAACACATCGGCATTGATCTCGATTCCCTTGGGGAGCGTGGGCCTGATCTGTTCCAGCGTCTGGTCGAGTGCCCGCGTGAGGGTGATCGTGTCGGCCCCCGGCTGCTTCTGGATCGCCATGATGACAGCGGGCGTGCCGTTGTCCGACCCGTCGCCGCGCTTAATGGTGGGACCGGCCTCGATGACCGTCGCCACGTCGCGCACCAGCACCGCCCGCGGCGGGCTGACATGGTCGCCGGGCTTTGTAGCAACGAGGGACAGCGCAATGTCGTCTGCGGTCTGCACCCGCCCGATGTTGCGTACGACAAGTTCCTGAGAACCGCTGACTACGAAGCCGCCGCCTGTGTTCTGGTTGGCGGCGGCGAGGGCCTTCTCGACGTCCTCGATGGTGAGATCGAACAAGCGGAGCTTGTCGGGATCGACCTGGACTCGGAACTGCTTGAGGTCGCCCCCCATCGCCGTCACTTGGGCGATGCCGGGGATCGAGAGGATCGCGGGGCGGAGCGTGAACTCCGCGACCGTGCGCACGTCCATCGGCGTCAGCGTCTTGCTGGACACGCTGATGAGCGCGATCTCGCCCATGATGCTGGTCGCCGGCGTCATGACCGGCACGACGCCCGGAGGCAGCTTCTCCGTGATGGTGCCCATCCGCTCGGTGACGACCTGGCGGTTGTACTTGAGGTCCGTGCCCCACTGGAACTCGACGAAGACGATCGAGAGACCTAGCGAGGAGACGCTCCGCACCCGCTCGACGCCCGGCGAGCCGTTGATGGCGGTTTCGATGTTGTACGTGACCTGGGCCTCGACCTCTTCCGGAGCAAGACCGGCGGCCTCGGTCATGATGGTCACGACCGGCCGGTTGAGGTCGGGCAGAACGTCCGTGGGTGTCCGCAGCGTCACGTACATTCCATAAACGGAGACGAGAAGCGCGGCGATCAGCACCAGCACGCGGTTGTTCAAGGATGATCGGATGATCCAGTTGAGCACGGGGAGGTTCCTCGTTTGGCTGTCGGGCGTGGAGCGTGGATGGTGTGATCAGTGCGAGTGGCCGTGGCCGTCACCAGACTTGGCAGGCTCAGCGACGGGTTCGGGAGCGCCGGGCACGAATCCGCGGAGCTGCGACAGGCTGAACGCGCCGCCAACCGCCACGACATCGCCGGGCACGAGACCCTTGACAATCTCGATGACCCGGTCATCTCGCACGCCGACGGCGACATCGCGTTTCTTGAAGACCTCATTCTCGCCTTTGCCCTCGCGCACGAACACGTACTGCATCGGGCCTTCCTTCACGACCGCCGACGCGGGCACTACGACAGCGCCGTCGTTGGTCGAGAGCACCACGCTCAGGTCTACGAACTGTCCTTGTCGCAGCAGCCCCTGCGGGTTATCAACGTCGATGATGACGTGCGCGGTGCGCTTGGACGCATCGATCACCGGGCTGAGGAAGCGAACAACCCCTTCGGCAACAACCTCGCTCGCTGCGGTCACGCCTCTGCGGACCCGCACCTTTGCGTTCGGCGCTGCCTCCACCCGCGAGAGCAGGCCTTCGGGCAGTTCTCCCTCGATCTGCACCCGCGAGAAGTCCCCGATGCTCACAATGGGACTTCCAGCAACAACACCCTCACCGATCACTGCCGTTCGGCTCACGACCACGCCGTCCAGCGGCGCGAGGAGGCGGATGACACCCGCCGCATTGGTGCCAGCTCCAGCCGGGAGCGTGGCTCGGAGGGCTTCGACGGACGCCAGCGTGGCCTCGATCTGACGACCCAGCGAATCGGCGTCGGTCCTTGCCTGTGCGAGGGAGACCTTGCGGAGCGATGCGTCGGTGCGGAGACGGATCGCCTCGCCGCGACGCTGCGCCAGCAGGTTCGCCGACACGCTCTCGCCGGCGGACACCAACCGATCGACCTCCGCTTCGGCGAGCGCTCCGCTCTGTTCGGACGCAGGAGCCTCGATCTCGAGTGATGCGACCTGCGACGTCGCCCGCTTTTGCTCGGCGGTGAGCCGCTCGGCCTCCGACTCCAGCCGCCGGACCTCGAACAAGGCCCGGGCCAGTTCCGGTGACTCGACTTCCGCGATCAGATCGCCCTTGCGCACACGATCGCCTGGTTGCACCACGATCGAGCGGACAACACCCGCGTAGGTCGCTGAGACCCCGGCGAGCGCCCCGGGCTGGGCGCGAACCATGCCTGTCAGACGGACAACGTCCTCGACATTACCAAAGTCCACTTCGGCGGTCTTGAGCCCGATGGCGAAGGCGGTCGCTTCGGTGACCTTCTTGGGAGCATTGGGGTCAAACGTCGCGCCCGTGGGCTTGCCGTGACCTTCGTGCGCGTACACAGGAATCAGGATGGCCGCGGTCGCGAGCGCCAGTGCGCCCGCTACCAAGGCCGCGCGTGAGCGGACCATGAGCGATCTCCAAATGAGGACGGGGAACCGAAATGTGGTGGGGGATGCACCCGCCGCGCCATGACGCGAACAGGGCTGTGAGCGCAGCGCGACCATGCGTTAGCCGAGTGGTGCTCGACAACGGCTGGTCTCAGGTCGTCTTGCTACACGATGAGCGCGCAATGCATGCGCAGCAGGCTGGTCGGAGGTCGGGCACAGGCCCAAACTTCGCCGCTCACGAACGTGAGGGAAGGTTCCGGAGCAGCCCACGCAACCGTGGTCCAGTTGAGAATCGCAACGAGCACCGCGGTCGGCAACTCGATGGTCGGCTTTTCGCCCGCCATCATCTTGGCCTGATTCTTGCCACAGGTGCAGTCGTGCTGGTCGGACCCATCCTCGGGCGAGACCGGTCCCTGATGGTGATCGCCACCGGAATCGCTTCCCTTTGAGCCGGAGTGGTGGCATCCTTTGTGGTCGTGCTCTTTCGCCGCGAGCTGACGGTCCCCATCAACCGAGGAAGCTGGCACGCAGGAAGCACATGCACTCACCCACGAGTGGAAGTTGCAGCAGCAGAACGGCACCACCACCGCCAGAAGCAGGGCGACGAAGGTCCGGAAATGGCTGCTGGGGGTGAGCATACTGCGGGGGAGTATATCGGCTACACCGCTGGTACGTCAACAGCCCGGGTCCGGTTCGGTGGCGCAGGTTCGTACCCCGGCTCCGTCGCGCGTAAACCGACCTTTTCAGTCCAAAACTCCACATTGAACCCAGAGAAACGGTTCGCGGTGGTTGTGGATACGGACGCTCAACTCGTCATATGCGGTCGCATGACCGCAACGGGTGAGACGCGCCAGTTCCTCCGATCCTGGCGGCGAGGGGCGTGAGCGGCGGAGCCCCGTTCGATCCCCGCTATCCATCCTCTATTCGATAATGACCCCGGCATTTCGCCGGGGTCTTTGTCAATGACGTGAGCCGGTTTGTGCACCCAAACTCCGGCCGCGGAGCGTCGGAAGGTCGCCGGTTCACGCTGCCGCACCACGAAGCGGGCGCCGCGAGCGGAGTGCAATGCAGCCCGCCCCATGTGATCGCCCCCGGGTCGCGAGACCCGGCCGTTGTGGTTTTCGCGGGTCGCAGTACCCGCCCCGGCGATCCCGGGCCGCGCAGTCGATCAATCAGCATGGGCCTCATGGCCGTATCGGCGTCCGGGCACGACCGTGATGCCGCCAGACCACGACCAACGTGGCCACGTGCACCGCCGCGATACCCAGGTTGCTGAGCACCACGGGGTTGCTCAGCGTGCCCACCGTGAGCGGGGTGGCCAACTTGTAGACGACCTGCACCGTGAGCAATGCGGCCACCATGCGCGCATCGGGGCGGATGAGCAGCAACGCCGAGACGACCGCGATGGCCATGTACACCGCGAGAAGGATCTGTCGTGCCGCGGAGGCACCGCCGTACACGCCCGTGGCCCATGCCGCGTGCATCACCAGCCCGCCGATCACCGGCACGAGCACGCCGACGTTCAGCAGGAGTGACACCCGGATCATCGTGCGCATCAATGAGACTCCTGTCGGGTTCCGGTGGCTCGCCCGTCGGCTGCGCGCCGTGCGGCAGCCTGGCCGCACTGAGGTGCGCACGCGCCCACTCCCCTCACGGCCAGTGGAGTCGCACCCGCGTCCGGGCGGCAGCTGGCTCGGGCCGCGCAAGCAAGATCGCAGAGCATATGTTGCTCGGGCCTACCAGTCCGTTCCGTAGCGGCTGGCGCGCAGGAACTCCTCGGCATCGCGCATGTCGATCATGGCGCGGACGGCCGCTGGTTTGTCCGCCGCGCCGTCGTAGTACCTCTCGCAGATCAGGTAGCCGATCGCATAGCCCAGGTCGGGCGGGCGTGAGGGATCCCCGGGCAGGCGGTAGAGCCAGTCCCCGCGGTCTCCCCCACGCATGGCCCCGGAGAACTCATGCCAGAGCCCACGCTCGTGGGTGCGTGCGTAGCGATAGGTCGGGTTGTCCATGCCGCGGCCGGTGGCCAGCGTGGCGATGAAGTCGCACATGCCCTCGTGCAGCGCCGCGGCCAGCAGCGACGCACCGGGACCAGACCGCTGAAGCGTGTGGACCGCTTCGTGCACGATGGTGTGGACGAGGCTGTCGGGGCTCTTGAAGGACTCGCGCGTCCATCGGTCGTACCCGCTCAGGTCAAGGTCGGGGGTGCGTGAGAAGACCTCGAGGCCGATGAGCAGGCCCGCCATGCCCGTGGTGCCGCCGGTGCTCATCCGGCCGATGACCAGATAGGCGTGCGGAAAGCGTGCCTCGGGAATCCACTGGTTGATGCGGCCGAACGCTGCGCGGACGCGGGCTTGCACCGAGGCGTCGGTGCTCAGGGCGAGCATGGTGGGGCGAATGCGCGTGTAGAACGCGCGGTTGGACGCGTAGACCTCCGCGAGTTTCGCCGTGGAACCGATGCGCTCGTTCATGAAACTCGCAACCCCGGGAGTCGCGCCGGCGATGTAGCCGTCATCCAGCGCGCGGCGGATGGTGCTGACTTGTGCATCAGGCCGCAGCGAGTCCACCACAGAGTAGAAGCGCGCGACATCGTCGCCGATCACGCGGGCCTCAGTCGCCTCGAAGCGATCCGGAGAGCATCCACCCGGCACAAGGCACAGCAAGCAGGCCAGCAGGGCCACGGTGGCGAGAGGATGCCCGGTACCGTACCTGCCCTGACGACGCGCCATCATGCTGACTACTCGGGAAAGAGCCCGCCGGATTTCGGCTCGAGAGCTCGCGGGTCGTTCGCGGCTGGTGGGCGCGAGCGGGGCGGCGAGAGTGGTCCGTGAGCGCCCGCTACGCCCCGGATTCGCCGGGCTGGGCTCGATCATCGGATCGGTTTGATGAACTCCACGTTGTCCGTCGGCCGGGTCGAAGCGACCGGACTGAATCCACACGCGATGTGCACGGGCACGCTCACCGTGGCCCACGGTTCGCGGGTGTCGCTCGCCATGGCCACGCAGCCGTGGGCCCGGCACCACGCCTCGCCCGCACCCAACAACGCCCGCCCCACGCCCGCGCGGCGTTCACGCTCATGCACAAACCACGCCTCGACGAACCCAACCGGTCCGCCGGTATGGCTGGCAGCCGCGTCGTGAATCGACACCTCGATAAAGCCCGCGAGCGGGCCCGCGTCGCCCCGCGCGGCCACGAACACGGCGTGAGGCTGGCCCGCGATGCGGCCGTCGTCAAAGTACGTGCCGACCTCGTGGGCCACGGTGGCCTCATCATCAGGCCACAGGCTCGCCCGCATGGCGACCCACTGCGAGAGATCGGCTGGCTCGACGGGGCGTGTACGAATCACGCTCGACGGTATGCGCCGGCCTGTTGTTCCCCGTCGTGGCGCGGCTCGCACCGCACGTCGCTACGCCTCCACCCGTTCGAACGAAACCCGCCCCTTCACCCGTTGCCCACGGTACGCCTCGATCCGGTCGAGGCCCGTTTCCCAGTGCACGCCCGGCTCGTGTGGCGGAAGGCACGCAGTCGCACATGCGCCACGCCCTCGGTCTGGCGTGCTCCGGCGAGTCCGCCTCTGTCACGGAGTGCCGCGCAGGCTTGCTTCGAGTCCGCCCCACCCCTGCCCGTGGTCAACGCAGTGATGGGCCGCGCCCGCGTCGGAGAGCTCGTGTGGTCCGTAGCACAGGAGTTTCAGGATCGCCCCCGGCCGCAGGTGCCAACTCGCCCAGGTCAGCGGCGTCTCGCCATGACCGTCGCGGGCCTGGCGATCTGCCCCGGCCTCCAGCAGGGCGCTCACGCAGTCCGCATCCGCGTACGCGGCGGCACGGTGGAGCGGCGTTTCACCCCGCGTCCGGCAGTCCCGCATGAACGACCCCGTTGGCACGCCCGGTCGTGTCGCGGCGTTGGGGTTCGCGCCCGCCGCCAGCAACAGGCGCACGACCAGGTTGTACGCCGGTCGCCCCGCCTTGCACAGCGCGGCGTGCAGCGGTGTCTCGCCCGTGTCCGAGGCCGGGTGCCGAGCATCCGCGCCGTGCTCCAGCAGATACTGACACAGTTGCCAGTGCCCGTGAAACGCCGCGCCAGTCAGGTCAAGATTCTCGCCCAAGGCATCAAGGCGGGCGCCGCGCGACACGAGCAGGCGAAGCGCCGTCACGTCGCCGTAGTAGGCGCACCACCGGATGAGTGATGTGCCGTGGGCATCGCACGCGTCGGGGGCGTGGCCCTCCTGAAGGTGATCAAAGACCAGATCGGTTCGGCCGTTGGCGATGCGTTGAAACATGGGTCCGAGCCTCCACGCGGGGTGCCTACTGCGTGGACACCGGGCGGTTGCACCTGTGCGCCGCAGCCGCGAGACACCCGTCGCCTGTGCCCTTGCGGCGCGTGGTGCATCACGCTCCTACGCCTCCACCCGTTCGAACGAAACCCGCCCGTTCACGAGGCGCGCAAAGTACGCCTCGATCTTGTCCAAGCCCGTTACGCGGTGCACGCACGCCGCGGCACGCACCAGATCGGCCCGTTGCATCAACTCCAGGCGCGGCGGGCGCAACTCCAGCCGCTCCGTATAGAACGCGCACCCCTCGTGCGCGATCAGCACCACCCGGCTCAGGTTGTGCACCTTGACCAGAAACTGCAACTCGTCCACCACGCCCTGCTCTTCAAGGTTGGCCTGCTGGTGCCCGGCCAGGCAGGCGGGCCCGCCCGGCAGGGCCACGCGGTCGTAACGGGGAAGGTTCAGCCCGTTCTGGAGAAAGTCGTCGAAGTGTTCACCCACGCGCCCGTCGGAGCAGTAGATCGACGCGGCGTGGATGCGGGCGGCGTTGTACGGCGGGCTGGCGGTGAAGTTCATCCCGTTCAGTGTACCGCCCCGATCGGCAGCGCGGGTCGCGAGGCCGTATGCTCGGTGCCGCACGGGCCTTGCGGAGGTTCGTCATGTCCACCACATCCGGTAACGGTTCGGCCAAGCGCGTGCTCATCGTCGGGGGTGGCGCCGCAGGCATCACCGTTGCCGCGCGGCTCATGCGCGCGGGCAGTGGGGGGGCGGGGCGGGTCGAGGTGCGAGTGCAGTTGCTCGACCCCGCACAGACGCACGACTACCAGCCGCTCTGGACGCTCGTGGGCGGCGGGGTGATGCCGCGCGAGGCGACCCGGCGCCGTCAGGCCGACCTTATCCCGCCGGGCGTGGAGTGGTTGCAAGATGCGGCGGCCTCGTTTGACCCCGAGCGCAACACGGTTACCACGCGGGGCGGCCAGGCGCTCGGCTACGACGCGTTGGTGGTCTGCCCCGGCCTGCAACTCGACTGGCACAAGGTGAAGGGGCTGGAGGGAAACATCGGGCGGGCCGGCATCTGCTCCAACTACGCCTATGACACGGTGAACAGCACGTGGGAGGCGATCCGCGCGTTCAAGGGGGGCGACGCGGTCTTCACGCACCCGGCCACGCCCATCAAGTGCGGTGGGGCCCCCCAGAAGATCATGTACCTTGCGGACGAGGCCTTCCGCAACGCCGGCGTGCGCGACAAGGCGCGAATTCACTTCTACTCGGGCGACCCCGCCATCTTCAAGAGCCCGCACTACGGGGCCACGCTGATCAAGGTGATCGAGCGCAAGGGGATCGAGCCGCCGCGCTTCAAGCACAGCCTGAAGGAGGTGCGCGTCGATGCGCGCGAGGCGATCTTCGACGACCTCGACAAGAAGACCGAGGTGGTGCAGAAGTTTGACCTGCTGCATGTAACGCCACCCATGTCGGCCCCGGATGTGATCAAGCAGAGCCCGCTGGCGGGCAGCTCGGGCTGGGTGGATGTGGACAAGGCCACCTGCCGCCACGTGAAGTTCGCCAACGTCTATTCGCTCGGCGACTGCTCCAACCTGCCCACCAGCAAGACCGGCGCGGCGATCCGCAAGCAGGCCCCGGTGGTGGTCGCCAACCTGCTGGCCACGCTGGCCGGGCGCGACCCGAACGCGCAGTACGACGGCTACACGTCGTGCCCGCTCGTGACCGGCTACGGCAAACTGATCCTGGCCGAGTTCGGCTACGACCTCTTGCCCAAGGAGACGTTCCCGTTTGACCAGAACAAGGAACGCTGGAGCATGTACATGCTGAAGAAGCACGTGCTGCCGCGGCTGTATTGGAGCGGGATGCTCAAGGGGCGGGCGTGAGGGGTCGATGTGCAGGGCGGGTATAATCCGCCGTTCGCATCCGGGGCGTAGCGCAGTTTGGTAGCGCGTTTGGTTCGGGACCAAAAGGTCGGAGGTTCAAATCCTCTCGCCCCGATTTGTCTGGAGAAGGCACGTTCTGGGTGTATGTGCTCAGGAGCGAAGCGACCGGCCGCTTCTGCACCGGCTCGTGCCACGACTTGAACAACCGACTCGACGAGCACGATCGCGGCGAGTCGCCGGCGGGTGGCGCGGTCGCTGCGGCGCCGGCGGTGCTGCCATCGTGGATGCTCACGTGCTGGCACGCCGCTCGCCCTCCGGGGGCTGAGCGAGGAGCGCGTCGAGCCGCTTGAAGCAGGCCTCGTCCATGCCCGAGGCGGCCGCGCCGTCGCGGTCCTCCTTCGAGGCGTACGTCTGCGTGATCCGCATCGTGGTGGTGCCGTCCTTCTCCGCAAACTCGTGCTTCTCCACCTGCGAGCCGATCGGCTGCCCCGAGCCCAGCACCATCACTTCGGTGTGAACGGCCAGCTCGTGCAAGACCACGTCTGTGAACACGCCGTGGAGCGTCATAGCCGGGTCGGCCTCCTCGGTCTTCCACACTACCCGCACCGCCCCGGCCACGCAGGGGTTGCACTCGCACACGGTGGTGGTCCACCCCGGCGGAGGGAGCATCCAACGGCGCATCTTGTCCGGGGTCAGCATCGCCTCCCACACCAGCCGACGCGGGGCGTTGAACGCGCGGGTGAGGACGAGCGTCGTGTCGGTGGGGGTGGAGACTTGCAGGCCCTTGGCGCTGGTTGGGTTCATGGTGTGTTCCTGGCGACTGACAAGGGGGAGGCGGGGGAAGGGGGATGGCTGCCGCTGAAACGCTCAGCGGCGGTGAGAACGCGATTGCTCGTCAGACTTCATTTCATCAAGCAGCGCGTCCAAGGCTTCAAAGCGGGCCTCCCAGTGCCGGCGGAACTGCTTGGTCCAGAGCATCGCGTCCTTCAGCGGCGCGGCGTGCAGGCGGCAGAGGTGCTGCCGCCCGGCGACGCGGCGGCGCACGAGTCTGGCCCGCTCCAGCACGCGCACGTGCTTGGTGGCGGCGGGGAAGGTCATGCTGAGGGGCGAGGCGAGTTCGCTGAGGTTGCGCTCCCCGCCGCCGCCGCCCGCCGCGAGTTGCCGGATGATGGCGCGCCGGGCCGGGTGGGCCAGGGCGTGGAAGACGAGGTCCAGCCGGGGTGAACGGTCTGCTACCATATGGTTTATTATACCACATGGTTGTACGACATCAACCGGGAGGGTTCCGCACCCTCACGTGCTCCAAGAGGAGGTTTTGGCGGGCCGGCACCCCGATCACGGATCAAGTGTCGGCGCGGCAGCCACCCTTTTCGTGGGTGCGGCTTGCGTGGGCACGGCCTCAATCCGCCGTGTATCGCGCGTTCTCGGCCGGGTATTCGGGCCGCGAGCCGTCAACGTAGACATTCAGGTGGCGTGCCCCGGGGTTGCCGTCTGGCCCGGCAGAATAGAAGTACGGTCGGCCGGTTGGGTGGCGGCCTTCATCGGCATCTCCGGTGATCACGTTCCCCTCGAACGGCGGGCCGACGGCCGGGCGGTACTGGCCGGTGCTGGTGTCGCGGTAGTAACCGCGGAATGAGCGATCGAAGTTCATGGGGTCTTGCCCGGCTTCAGGCCCTGCCACGCGCAGGCGGGACCGCGCCGGCGCCACCATCGCGGTGCCCGCCGCGTCGGCATACGCGCCCGCCCCGCCCGCGAAGGCCGGGTGGACGAAGCGGATCGGCCGCCCCCACGCGTCGAGCACGGTGGGAATGTACAGAGGCCGCAGTCCGGCCCCGTCGTTGCCCGGAGCGATGTCGAACTGTCCCGGCACTGCGGCGCCGGGGATCCACCCCCACGCGCTCACCACGTCGCGCTTCACATACTGCGTGCCCAAGCTCTTCAGCAACCCTTCGACACCCGCGTGCCGGGCCGCCTCCACCAGAAACAAGGCCGTCGTCGGCTGCGGCGGGTCGAGGTCGCGATCCAGCCGCTGCGCCTCCTCAGGCACGGCCGTGTCGACGTTCATGATCGGGAACATCCGCTCGTTCACACGCCCGTCCACCAGCGGAAACGTGAGCAGCAGGTCCGCTTCTGCGGCACCGAGTGCGGGCGTTCCGAACGCCGGCAGCGGCGACCGCTCCGCCCGCTGATCGAGCACCTCGCCCGCTTTGGCCCGGATCATCGCCGGCACCGGCCCCCGCGCCAGTTCGTACTCGCCCAGCACCTGATCGAGCGATCGGATCACGTTCTCCGTTGCGCGCGTCTTGGCGCTCGCGTTGATCTTGGCAGCCAGGGCGAACGTGATCCCCGCCAGAATCAGGATTACGCCGGTAACGACCAGCAACTCGATCAACGTGAACGCGCGGCGGCGGCACCAGGGATGCGTCCGGTGGATGGCGGTGAACCCGGTCGTCATGCGAAGCCTCGGACAAGAGGTCTGCTCGCGCGGCCTGCGCGGGCGGCGGCGAGATACCAGCCAGTGTAGTGGGCCCGGTTGCGGGGCCCGTGCTCGCTCACGCCCATACGAGCCGCGCTCGGCACTGGTTCCCCCGCCATCAGCGCCATTCGGCGTTCACTCGGTAGACGCTCAGCACATCCGGCCCGCACGCCCGCACCATGTGCAAGCCCCAGCGGCCCGCCGCGGCGAGCGTGGGCGCATCCAGTCCCTTCGCCGGCCCGGGAGCGCCAGCATCGCCGATCAGCAGCGGCCCGGTGAACACTGCGGCCTCATCCACCAGGTGTGCCTTGAGCAGCCGCCCCATCAGCCCCGCCCCCGCCTCCACCAGCACCGTGCTCACGCCCTGGGCCGCGCGCAGGTGCCGCAGTGTGGCCCGCAGGCCCAGCAGCCCGTCCTCTTGCGGGGCGACAAAGGTGTGGACACCGGCGCTCACCACGCCCGCGAGCCGCGCGGCGACATCCGGCCGCCGCTGCCACCCTTCCGCCACCCGGCCCGCGCAGTGCACCGCCAGCACGGGGCTCGTGCGGGCCGTGCGCGCGAGGTTGGTGGTCGGCTCCAGGGACATGTCGGGGTCGATCACCACGCGCAGGGGTGTCCGCCGCGCCGCCACGCCCCGCACGGTGAGCAGCGGGTCATCGGCCAGCACGGTGCCGATGCCGGTCACGATCGCATCCACTCGCCCGCGCAGTGCGTGTACCAGGTGGCGAGACCGTTCGCCGCTGATCCACTTGCTCTCGCCCGTACGTGTGCCGATCTTGCCGTCGATGGTCTGCGCCCACTTGGCGATCACCCAGGGCAGGTCGGTCTTCACACGCTTCACAAAGGGGTCGCTCAGGGCCGTCGCAGCGGCGCACGCGCGGGACTCATCGCAGGCGATCCCTGCCGCTCGCAGCCGCTCGGCACCGCCCGCCGCGAGCGGGTTCGGATCGGCCCGTGCGTACACCACGCGCCGCACGCCCGCACGGATCAGCGCCTCCGTGCACGGCGGCTGCTTGCCGTGGTGGTTGCACGGTTCGAGCGTGCAGCAGACGGTCGCGCCGGCGAGGGCCGCGGCGTGCCCGCGTTGGCGGGCGTTCTCGATGGCCTCCACCTCCGCGTGGGGTCCGCCGAAGACGCGATGGTGCCCCATCCCGATGATCCGCTCGCGTGAGGGCGAGCCTTCGTCGCCCGGCCGTGCCGCCCGCACGATCACGCATCCCACCATCGGGTTGGGCTCGACGCGTCCCATTCCACGCACGCCCAAGCGGGCCGCGAGCGTGAGCATGGCGCGAGCATCAGCGGGCGTGTCCACGGGCTGATTATCCGCCGGCCGGGCGGGTCTGGAATCCGGCGCGCATCCACCTATCGTTGTGCACCGCGGCCGAGACATTGAGCCGCGCACGCACCCCGCACAGCGGCCGAGACATTGCGCCGCGAAAGGTCAGGTTCCCATGGCGATCAAGGTTGGCATCAACGGGTTCGGTCGCATCGGTCGGCTGGTCTACCGCTTCGGGGCCGCGCAGGGCCTCGAGTTCGTCGCGGTGAACGACCTCGTGCCCGCCGACAACCTCGCCTATCTGCTCAAGTACGACACCATGCACGGCCGCTTCCAGTTGGGCGGTCAGCCCGCCGAGGTGTCGGCCACAGAGACGGCGTTCACCGTCAATGGCCAGACCACGCGCACCATGGCCGAGAAGGACCCGGCCAAACTCGGCTGGGGCGGTCTGGGCGTGCAGTACGTGCTCGAATCCACCGGGCTCTTCACCGACTTCGAGAAGGCCAACCTGCACATCCAGGCCGGGGCCAAGCGCGTGGTGATCTCCGCCCCCAGCAAGAGCGAGCCCGCCCAGGTGCCCACCATCGTGCTGGGCGTGAACCACGAGCAGTACGACGCGGCCCGGCACACCGTGGTGAGCAACGCCAGCTGCACCACCAACTGCCTCGCACCCATCGCCAAGGTCATCAACGACAACTTCGGCCTCGAAGAGGGCCTGATGACCACCGTGCACGCCGCCACCGCCACCCAGCCCACGCAGGACGGCCCCAGCAAGAAGGACTGGCGCGGTGGGCGCAACGCCTACCAGAACATCATTCCCGCCAGCACCGGCGCGGCCAAGGCCGTCACGCTGGCGATCCCCGCACTCACGGGCAAGATCACGGGCATGGCCTTCCGCGTGCCCACGGCGGATGTGAGCGCGGTTGACCTCACGTTCCGCACGGCCAAGGACACCAGCCTGGCGGAGATCAACGCCGCCATGAAGACCGCCGCGGCGGGCTCGATGAAGGGCATCCTCGGCTACACCGAAGAAGAGGTGGTGAGCGCCGACTTCATCGGCGACCCCCGCTCGAGCATCTACGACGCCAAGGCCGGCATCGAACTGAACAAGCGGTTCTTCAAGGTGGTGTCGTGGTACGACAACGAGGCGGGCTACGCCAACCGCTGCGTGGACATGATCAAGCTCATGGCCGCCAAGGACGGGATCAAGTAGAGGAAGGGCTCAGGGCCGAGGGCTTGGTGCTGCGGTGGACCCGTCGTAGCAGGTCGCAGCGACGGCTCGTCGACCCGCAACGCATCAACTCGTCAACTTCCCAATACATACTCCGCGACCTCGCGCGCAAGAAATCGCTCCGTCTCTTCGCCCGCGCGCAGACCCGTGAACCGGAAGCCGCACTTCTCCAGGATGTGCCGCGAGGCCGCGTTGGCGCTGTCGGCCGTAGCGCGCAGGGGGCGGCGGGGCTCTTCCTGGAGGAAGAGTGCCAAGGCGCGGGAAGCGATGCCCCTGCCCCAGTGCTGGCGCGCGATCCAATAGCCCACGGCGTCGTGCCCGTCGGCCTGAAAGCGCGCGATGCTGCCGACGATTTCGTTCCCGCGCGGCCCCGCACCGCTGGCACCCGCGATGCCCACCTCGATTGCTCGCGCGTTGATGCCGGGGTCGAGCAGATTCCGCTCCCACGCGGCGAAGAACGCCTCACGCGTGCGGGGCTTGGTGCCGGCCATGGCGTTCGACTCCGGATCGCACTGAAACTCGTACAGGGCGGCGAGGTCGCGCGGCTCCACACGCCGGATGCGTACGCGATCGGCGTGGCGGGGGTGGCGATTACGCGGCGTATCAGGCTCCAACTGCGGCACCCGGCATCGTACAGCCCCGCCCGCGCTCCGGTGAGAGAAGCGGCGCCCTCGGTACGGGCGGGGTTCGTAGGAAAACCGCCCCGGTTTCCGATAATCTGTGCCCCTGCGATGGCGTGCGGTGGTTCTTGCGTCAAAGTGTGGGTGCGTGGCTTGGCCACGTCGCGTGGTGGCGTCTGCCGCGCCGTGGAATGAGAAGGAACCCGAGAGGGAAGGAGACGAGCATGAAGACTGTTCATCTGCTGTGCGCGTGCGCGATCGGTGGCCTTGCCGGTACGGTTCAGGCCAGCGTGCTGGTGTCGAACCTGGCCGAGCCCCTGCGTTCGTTCAACATGATCCGCGACGTGGAATGGGCGGCACAGGGCTTTGAGACCGACGCGAACCCGTACAGCCTGACCTCGATTGACGCGTTGATCCAGGAGATTGCCCCCGCCGCCGGTGCCTTCGCCGAACTCCGCGCGGCCGATGCCATGGGCAACATGGACACCTCGGCTGCCGGCCTGCTGGCCACATTCACGATCCCGGCATTGACCTCCGGCATGGTGGACATCAACACGTTCGTGCCGGTGGGTGCGGTGGCGCTTGCGCCCTCAACCCGCTACTTCTTCGCGATGGGTGTCGTTGGCGAAGGGCGGTTCGACTGGACCTACGCAGAGGGCAACGGCCAGGTCGGGCCCGGTGCCTTCCACACCTACGAGTACAGTTTCGACGGCGGTGCCACGTGGACCAACTTCGGCGGCGACAACCCGTTCCACATGCGGGTGAACGTCGAGTTGGTGCCCGGACCGGCTGCGAGTGGACTCATCGGCTTGGTCGGTCTTCTGGCAGCCCGCCGCCGCCGCGCCTGACGTGTCCGGCGTCCTCGCACCCCCTGTTCCCGTGTCTGCGGGCGTTCTACACTCCGGTCTGATTCCGGGGTGTAGCGCAGCTTGGTAGCGCGTTTGACTGGGGGTCAAAAGGTCGTGGGTTCAAATCCCGCCACCCCGATTGGATGTTCTGGGTTTGCGTCTTGCACAGCGAGCGAACCGGCCGACACCCCACGGGTTCGTGTTCGGACCTGGCGGAGCGCCCCTCGCCGCCCTAGCGCGGGGCTCAGCCCGGCCACGCGGCACGGCGTGCCCTGAGTCGTGATCCCCTTCGCCCCCCCGCAGAGCCGCAGACATCGTCTCCCGCCATGCGGATCTCCCGCAACCTCCTCCTTGTCTCGCTCGCCAGTCTGCTCAATGACGTGAGCAGCGAGATGATCTATCCCGTGCTGCCGTTCTTCATTGTGGGAACGCTGGCCGCGTCCCCCGCCGTCCTCGGCCTGATTGAGGGCATGGCCGAGTCGCTCGCCAGCGTGCTGCGTCTGGTCGCCGGCCGGGTCTCCGATGGGTCGCGCCGCCGCAAGCCGCTCACGATCGCGGGGTACGTCATCTCCCTCACGGGCAAGGGGCTGCTGGCAGGTGCCCTCGGCTGGCCGATGGTGCTCGCCAGCCGCGCGCTCGACCGCGTCGGCAAGGCCGCTCGCACCGCTCCCCGCGATGCCCTGATCGCCGAGAGCGTCTCCACGGCCGAGCGCGGCCAGGCCTTCGGGTTCCACCGCATGATGGACACCGCCGGCGCAGTCGCGGGTGTGCTCATCGCCATCGCGATGCTCCGGGCCGCGCCCGATGGCACCCGCACCGTGCTCCTTTGGGCGTTGCTTCCGGTGGTCCTGGCCGTCGCGTGCCTGTTCTGGGTGCGTGAGGTGCCCCGCCCGTTGCCCGCTGGCGTGCGTGCGAGGCACGCATCACCGGCACCGGTGGCGGCGCCCCCGCCGCGGGGCGCCCCCGTCAAGGCGGTGCTGGCTGCGCTGCCCCTGCAACTCAAGTTGTTCCTCGGTGCGTCGTTCGTGTTTGCCCTGGCCGGATCGTCGAACCAGTTCCTGCTCCTCCGCGAGCAGACGCACGGGCGCGGTCCGCTCGACGCCGCCAAACTCTACCTGGTGTACAACATCGTCTACGCCCTGGCCGCATGGCCCGCGGGGCACCTCTCCGACCGCTTCGGCCGCCGTGCCGTGCTCGTGGCCGGCTACGCCGTCTACGGGCTGACCTACCTCGGCTTTGCCGTGTGCGAGTCGCCCGCGTGGTCGTGGGTGCTGTGGAGCGTCTACGGCATTTACGTGGCGTGCACCGAGGGGGTCGAGAAGGCCCTGGTTGCAGACCTTGCGCCCGGCGAGCACCGTGCCACAACCCTGGGTCTGCACGCCCTGATCGTGGGCATCGGGCTGCTCCCCGCTTCGTGGCTGGCCGGCTGGATGTGGGAACGCCTAGGCCATCAGGCTGTGTTCTTGTTTGGCGGGGCTTTGGGCCTGTGCGCTGCCGCGGGCCTGCTCTTGATCCTCACCGGGCGTCCACCATCTGCCCCCACCCCGCCGGGCTGAGCGCCGGCCGGTATGCTCTGGCCGGGTCGCCAGCCCCTCGCTCCCCCTGCCGCCCGGAGCCCAGCCATGCCCCAGTTGCTCGTGCCCGCGTTGGGATTCCTTTCATGTGCCGCTCTCCTGTCGATCGGCTTGGCGCGCACGCAACCGTCCGCGGCACCCGCACCGGCCGCACCAGCGCCCCCACTCGGAACAGCACCCATGCGCCTCGGCAACTTCTCCGTGAGTCTGGCCGTCAAAGACCTGGCCGCGTCGCAGGCCTTCTACGAGAAACTAGGTTTCAAGAAGTTCGGTGGCGACGGCAAGCAGTACCTCATCCTTCAGAACGAAACCGCCACCATCGGCCTCTTCCAGGGCCTGTTCGACAAGAACAGCCTCACTTTCAACCCGGGGTGGGACCGCAACTGCAAGACCCTGCCCGACTTTGACGACGTGCGTGACCTGCAGCGTGCCCTCAAGGCCAAGGGTCTGACGCCGTCGCCCGAGGCCGACGAGGCCTCGACCGGCCCGGCCTTCTTCGCGCTGGTTGACCCCGACGGCAACCCTGTGCTGTTCGATCAGCACGTGCCCAAGCCCGCGAAGTAGGCGGCAGCGGGGCGCTTCCGTACGCTTTACGCGATGAGCGCTGATCACGCCCCTGACGCGGATGCCTGTATGCCGTCAACGCACGCCCTCCGACTCGTGGCGGCCCTTGGGTCTGCCGCGGCCATGTCATTTCTCACGTGCTGCCGCGCCCCGTATCAGACTTCGCCCGGTTCCGCTGACGCCATGCCCCCCACCGGGCCGCAGAGCCCCTCCGTTACGCTCGCGGCCGAGACCGAATCTTGGCACGCCGGTCGTCTCAAGCGCCTGCGGGCCCCCGATGGCTGGCTCTCCGTGGTCGGGCTCGAGTGGCTCGAGCCGGGGCCAAACCGCGTGGGCCGTGGCCCGCAGGCGCAGGTGCGCTACGACGGCTTCCCGGCCGACCACATCGGCACGCTGACCGTCGCGGGGACGCGGCTGCGCTTCGAGCCCGCGCCGGGTGTGGTGATGGAAGGCCTGCCCGCAGACGGCATCATTGCCCACGACGGGGCAGGCGCACCGACGGTGCTCGCGCTCGGCGGAATCCGTTTCCATGTGATCGAGCGCGGCGGCAAACTCGGCGTGCGCATCAAGGACGCCGCGGCCCCGGCACTCGCCGAGTTCGCCGGTATCGAGCGCTACCCGGTCGACCCCGCCTGGCGCATCACCGCCGAGTTTGTGCCGCCCGACAGCACGACACCCGTGGCCTTTGACACGGTGGCGGGCATCCGCATGGAGTCGCCCAGCAGCGGGCGTGTGCGCTTCCGCCACGCCGGCGTGGACGTGGATGCGGTGCTGTTCCGCGATGGGAATGTCTCGCTGCTCCGCTTTGCGGATGCCACCAACGGGCGCGGCACCTACTCCATCGGCCGCTACCTGGTGGTCGAGCACACGGCCGAGGCTTCGCGCATCGTGCTCGACTTCAACCGCGCCTACAACCCGCCCTGCGCGCTCACGCCCTTTGCCACGTGCTCGCTGCCCCTGCCGTCGAACAGCTTTCCGTTTCCGATCGCCGCGGGCGAGCGCTGGCCCGCCGCGGACTGAGCGCGGCCGGTCCTCCGGGGCCCGGTCGGGCGCCCCGCTCGCGTACCATTCGCCACGATGACCCCCCGCCGCCCCACCCGTCAGATTGTGCTCGGAGATGACCGCGTCGGCTACGTCCGCATCGGCGGCGGCAAGCCCGACCGCGCGGGCAAGGCCACGGCCGCCGCGCCCGTCTCTGTGCAGACCATGACCACCGGGTACACGCACGAGATCGACAAGTGCGTGGCCGAGATCAACAGGCTTACCGCGGCCGGGGCCGACGTCGTGCGCGTGGCCGTGCCTGAGAAGAAGGACACCGAGGCCCTCAAAGAGATCCTGCCGCAGGTGCGTGTACCGATCGTGGCCGATGTCCACTTCCACTTCAAGCGGGCCCTCGAGGCCGTCGAGTCCGGCGTTCACAAAATCCGTCTCAACCCCGGCAACATCCAGGACAAGGACCAGGTGGTTGAGGTCATCAAAGCGTGCAAGGCGGCCCGGGGCGGCCGGGGCATCCCCATCCGCATCGGCGTGAACGAAGGCTCAATCATCGAGCGCAAGGATAAGCAGAAGCGCCTCAAGGAACTCGGCGAGGTCTTCAGCAACAACAAGCGCGGCTACCTGCTGGCCATCATGGTCACCAAGATCGAGGAGTACCTCGACATCTTCTACGAGCAGGATTTTTACGACCTCACCATCTCCGCCAAGAGCATGGACCCGCTCGTGGTGATCGACGCGTACACGGCCATCAGCGAGCGCTTCGACCACCCCCTGCACCTAGGCGTTACGCACGCGGGCCCGAAGGAGACCGGTTGCATCCGCTCCGTGGTCGCGCTGGGCACGCTGTTGGCCAACGGCATCGGCGACACCATCCGCATCTCCTACGCCAGCGATTCCAAGTACGAGGTCGAAGACGGCCTCGAACTGGTCTACTCACTCGGCCTCCGCCAGCGCAAGGGGGCTGAACTCATCGCCTGCCCCACCTGCGGCCGCATCCAGGTCGATCTCATCTCCCTCGTGCAGGAAGTCCGCAAGACCCTCGCCACCAAGATCGAGTCCCCCATCAAGGTCGCCGTCATGGGGTGCATCGTCAACGGCCCGGGCGAGGCCGAGGGGGCCGACGTCGCGGTCTTCGCCGGCGACCGGCGCGGCATCATCTACGTGCAGGGCGAGCGCGTCGCCAACGTGCCCGAGGAAGAAATCCAGACCCGCCTCCTCGAAGAGTGCCTGAAGTTCCAGGAACGCGTGGTGAAGGGCGAGGTAAAACTCGGCGACAAGAACGTCGAGATCAAACCCCCCGACCCCATCGGCGAACTCGGGAGCGGCTGGGAGAAGATCGCCGAGGGCAAGCGCTCCGAGCGCACGGGCGCTGTGCCCCTCACCGTCGGCCGCTCGTGACCGTGCCCCAGTCTGTGCCACCGACCCGCGATCGGCGGGTCGGTGCTCCCGCTTCACGCCCGCCGCGCCACCAGCACACGGTCGAGCCCGTCACCGTCGCGCACGATGCGGGCATCGCAGAGCAACCGGTGCCCCCGCGCAGTCTCGAGCACCGCAGCGGCCGTGCACGCCGCGATCTCGACCAGCAACCAGCCGCCGGGACGCAGCAGCGCGGGCGCGTGCTGCACCAGCGGCGCGACAAACTCCAGGCCGTCGGCGCCGGCCCGCAGCGCGCTGTGCGGCTCGTGGTCTTTCACGTTGGGCTCCACCGCATCCCACTCGTGATCGGGGATATATGGAGGGTTGGCCACCAGCGCATCAAGGCCGGCCTGCGCAAAGCCCGGCAAGCGCTCCGCGATCGGTGCCAGCAGGTCGCCGGGCAGAAACTCCACGCGCTCCAGCACGCCGTGCCGCTGCGCGTTCCCCGCGGCCACCTCCAGCGCATCCTGTGAAACATCGCTCAGCAGCACCCGTGCCCCCGGCAGGTTCTTCGCCAGCGACACCCCCAGGCAGCCCGAACCCGTGCAGACATCGGCGATAAAGAGCGGCGTGGCATCGGCCCGGCGTTTGGGGATGGGACTGATCTGGCGCGCGGCCGCGACGGGCGTTGCGACCGTCGCTGTCTCGTCGCCGCTCGCCGGCTCCGAAGTGGCACTGCCCAGCCCCGCGTAGCGTGCGCCATTTCCGTCGATCACGCTCCGGGTTCGTTGCCGGCGCAACTCCTGCAACAGCGTCTCCACGATCGTCTCGCTGCTGGGCCGCGGGATCAGCACCCGCGCATCGACTGCGAAGGGCAGCCCGAAGAACCACGCCTGGCCCGTGAGATACTGGATGGGCTCGTGCTTGAGAGCACGTCCGACCAGCGTTCGGAGCTTGGCGAGTTCTTCGGGAGCCGCTTCGCGATCCGGGTCGGTGTACAGCATCAGGCGTGCCGAGTTGTCTGCCGCGTCGAGGTGAATCACGTGCGCCAGCAGAATCTCGCCGCACAAGCGCGGCGAGTCGATCCCCTTGGCCGTGAAGGCCGTGGTCATCCAGGCCAGCAGGGACCGCGTGGTCCAGCCCTGCGCGGCGGGTGTGTCGGACGGAGGCACGCGACCAGTGTACGGCCCGCTCACTTGCCCTCAAACCAGTTTCCCGCCACGCTCGAATCCGCCTTGAGGGGCACGCTCAGGGCCATCGCGTTCTCCATCCGCTCCACGATCAGCGCCTGCGCGGCCTTCGCCCCTTCCACTGGAGCCTCGAACACCAGTTCGTCGTGAATCTGAAGCAACATGCGGACATCGGCGAGCGGTAGGCTGGACCCTCCCCCTGCCCCTCCCAGAGAGAGGGGAGACGCACCCTTCGCGGGGTTGGCCTGATCGATCCTCGCTTGCAGGTCGATCATCGCCAGTTTGATCAGGTCCGCCGCGCTCCCCTGCACCACCGAGTTGATGGCGATGCGCTCCGCAAAGGCCCGCTTCGAGGGATTCGTGGAGTCGATGTCCGTAATCGGCCGCCGCCGCCCCAGCATGGTGCGCACATGCCCGTGCCGCTGGGCCTGATCGATGCACTCCTGCAGGAAGGTGGTGATGCCGCTGAAGCGCTTCTTGTAAGCGTTGATGATCTCCGCCGCCTGCTCGTTGGGGCAGCCCAGCCGGCGAGCCAGGCCGAAGGCCGTGATCCCGTAGACGATGCCGAAGTTCACCATCTTGGCGCCGGCCCGCTGGTCCTTGCTGACCTTGTCCAGCGGCACGCCGTTGATCTGCGCGGCGACCGCCGTGTGGATGTCCTGGTCCTCCGCAAACGCCTGCATCAGCCCGGGGTCCTTGGACAGGTGCGCCAGAATGCGCAGTTCGATCTGCGAGTAATCGGCCGACACCAGCGTGCGCCCCGGCGGGGCCACAAACGCCCGCCGGATCTCACGCCCCACATCCGTCCGGATCGGGATGTTCTGCAGGTTGGGGTCGCTGCTCGCCAGCCGCCCTGTGGCCGCCACGGTCTGGTGAAACGAGCAGTGAATCCGCCGCGTGCGCGGGTGGATAGCCGCTTTCAGCGCCACCAGATACGTCCCCACCAGTTTCGTCAACTGCCGGTGCTCCACGATCAGCGCGGGTATCGGCGTGGTGATCGCCGGGTCGGCCGCGAGTTTCTCCAGCACCTCCACATCCGTCGAGTGCCCGGTCTTGGTCCGCTTGACGGAGGCGATGCCCAGTCCCGGCTCCGCGTCGGTCTTCTTGTTGAAGAGCGCGGCGGCCAACTGCTTGGGCGACTCGGGGTTGAACGTTCGCCCCAGCGCCTCATGGGCCGCGTCGTCGATCTTCGACCGGATCGCCTTGATCTGCCCCGCCAGCCGCTCGCGCTGGCGGTCGAGTTCTGCCGGGTCCACGTGGATGCCGTTGAACTCAAGCTCGGCCAGCACCTGCACCAGAGGCATCTCCACCCGCGCGAAGAGATCGTGCAGACCCATGGCCCGCAACTGCGGCAGCATGGTCTCGCGAAGACGCAGGGCCATGTCGGCATCCTCGGCCGCGTACTGCGTCGCCAGGTCCAGCGGCACCGTGTCGAAGGTGCGCTGCTGCGGCCCGCTGCCGATCAACTCGCTGATCGAGATGTTGGTGTGCCCCAGCAGGGCCAGCGCCAGCGAATCCAGCCCGTGCGAAGACCGCCCCGAATCGATCAGGAACGAGGCCACCATCGAATCAAAGCACGCCGCCATCGGCGCGGCGTTGCTTTGCGCGTAGGGCTCCACTGCGTGCACGCCCCCGTCGCCGCGCGGCGCGACGCGGAAGTCCACCCCCGCCGCCCGCAGGATCAGCAGGTCAAACTTGAGGTTGTGCCCGCAGATGCAGCGGCCCGGGTCTTCCAAGAGCGGCCGGAGCGCTCCGAGCACGGTCGCCTCGTCCAGGTGTTCGCCCGGCGTGGGCGAGCGCACCGGCACATACCAGCCCGTGCCGCCCTTGGTGGAGAACGACAGCCCGCAGAGTTTCGCATCGTTGAATGAGAGGCCGGTGGTCTCGGTGTCGAGGGCAAAGCACGCCGCGCCCTTGAGTTCCTTCAGCAGGGTGTCAAGGTCCTTGCGCGTGCGCACGCAGCGGTAGTGTGGGTTGGCCGCACGTGCCGCGCTGGGGGTGCCGGGCTCGGCATCGAACAAGCCCGGCGTGCCGCTGAACAGCCCTGCGCCGTCCGGCTCGGCTGCGGCGTGGGTGCCGGCGGGGGTGCCCGGGCCCGCGCGCGGGCCTGCGTGGGCACTTTCGGCGGGGGCCGCCGCCGCGGGCTGCCCGAGCAAGGCCCGCACCTCATCCTGGTAGCGGTTGAAGCCAAGTTCTTTCAGGATCGGCAGCAGGGCTTCGAGTTTGATTCGCGTGGTCGCGGCCGCATCGAGGTCAAACGTGATCGGCACGTCGTGCCGCAGCCGTACCAGTTCCAGGCTCTTCTTCAGCCTGCCCTCGGCCACGGCCGTGCGCAGGTTCTCGCCGCGCTTGCCCTTGATCTCCGCGGCGTGCTCGATGAGGTTCGCCAGTGTGCCGTACTGGCCGATCAACTCGGCGGAGGTCTTGGGGCCCACGCCGTCCACGCCCTTCACGTTGTCCACCGTGTCGCCCATCAGGGCGAGCATGTCCGCAACTTGGGCGGGGCGCAGCCCGGTTTCCTCCTTCAGTTTGGCCGCGTCGATGAGTTCGTCGCTGTGGATGTCGTACAGCGCCACACTGCCCCGGCCCCGCGCCCCCCCGTCTGTGTCGGTGAGCAACTGCTTGAGGTCCTTGTCCTTGCTCACGATCCGCACAGATGCCTCGGGCCGCTCCCGACCGAGTTGTTCGACGATGGTGGCGATGCAGTCGTCCGCCTCGAACCCCTCGCTGCCGATCAGCGGAACACCGATTGCCCGCAGCAGTGCCAGGCACCGTTCCACCTGGCGCGGCAGGTCCTCCGGTGGGGGCGGGCGCGTCGCCTTGTACGCGGGATCGATCTTCGAGCGGAACGTGCCCGTGTCGCCCGACACGTCCAGCGCCACCGCCACGTGCCCCGCCGGGCCCCCCATGCTCCCCGCGCCCTTGAGCAACTTCAAGAGCATCCCCACGAAGCCGAAGGTGAGGTTGGTCGGCTCCTTCGTCACCGGCGAACTCATGGGCGTGCGGATGGCGTGGTAGGCGCGGAAGAACTGCGCGTACCCGTCGATCAGGTAGAGCGTGGGCGCGACATCCGCTCGTCTCTCGGCCACGGGTGATGATACCGCCCGCTCCGCCCCTATCCTGCCCGATGCGCAACCCGCAACTCAGCGAGCGCATCGCCGCCTCCTTCTCGCGCCAGGCCCTGATGGCAACGCTCGGCGCCCGGCTGGTGTCGGTGGCTGACGGGTGCGTCGAGATCGAGCTTCCGCGTGGTGAGCCAATCCTCCAGCAGCACGGCTTCGTCCGTGCCGGTGCCGTCGCTTCGATCGCCGACTCGGCGTGCGGTTACGCATGTCTCACGCGCATGCCCGGGAGCTCCGCGGTGCTGAGCGTCGAGTTCAAGATCAACCTTCTGGCCCCCGCGACCGGTGTGCGACTGCTGGCCCGCGGCGTGGCCCTGCGCGTGGGCCGCACCATCGGGGTGGCGACCGCGGAGGTGCACGGGTTTGACGCGACGGGTGCCGGCACCCTCGTGGCAGTCATGCAAGCCACGATGATGCGCGTCGACCCCCGCGACGGTCGCGATGGATAGTGGTACGGCGAGGCAACAATCCCCCGCATGTTCGCCAACCCCGCGCTCCTCGCATCCATCCGCGTCGTTGCCGAGTCGCCGCGCTGGATCGTGATCGACAAGCCCGCCGGCGTGCTCAGCGTGCCCGGCAAGAGCGCGGCGAACCGCGCCTGCGCCGCGAGTTGGTGCCGCGAGGGCTACCCGCACGCCTCCGGCTCCATCACCGTGCACCGCCTCGACATGGACACGTCCGGCCTGCTGCTCATGGCCCTCGACGAGTCGGCCCAGCGCCACGTGAGCGCCCAGTTCGAACGCCGCGAGGTGGAGAAGGCGTATGTGGCGGTGGTGCGCGGCCGTGTGCACGGCGAGGCCGGGATTGTGCGGTTGCCCTTGCGCGCCGATGTCGCGCGTCGCCCCGTGCAGGTGGTGGACCGCGTGCAGGGGCGGGAGGCAATCACGCAGTGGCGAGTGCTGGCCCGCGAGGGCCGGCCCGATGGCGAGGCGACGCGGCTGGAACTGGTCCCGCTGACGGGTCGCACCCACCAGTTGCGCGTCCACTGCGCGTTTGTGGGCAGCGGCGGGCTGTGTTCCCGGGGCGAGCGCTGGTGCGAGCACGTCTGGCGCGACGGCTATGGGCGCGGCGGGCGCGGGCACCCGATTGTGGGCGACGTGCTCTACTCTGCGGGCGTAGCCAGCGCGGGCACCGTGGATTGCCAACCCGACACCGCGCCCCGGCCTGCGCCCGCCACGGGGGCGCGGGGGGAGCACGGAGGGGTGGAGACAGGTGCAGCGGGCGAGCGCCTGCTGCTGCACGCCTCGCGTCTGGTGTTCACGGACCCCGCCACGGGCGAGCGCATCACCTGCGAATCGCCGCCTCCATTCTGACGGCGGCCCGCTACTTCACGATCACGTCGGCCGGCGCATCAAACCGCGCCGCCGACAGGCCCGCGTGGTTCAGCAGGCGGGCCAGGCTCAGGGCATCGTGCACGGAGAACGCGCCCACGTCGAAACTGTCGCCGTCGAGCACGCCCCAGCATGTGCCGTCGGGGTTGAGCAGCGGCACGATCACCTCGCTCCGATCGCGCGGGTCGCAGGCCACGTAGTTCGCCCCCAGCGTCTTCACATCGGGCACGACCATGGGCCGGCGCGCCAGGTAGCACTGCCCGCACGCCCCGTGCAGACCGATGGGCGAGCAGGCCGGCTTGTTCCGCCGCGCCGCCAGCACCATCTCGTCGGGCGTGGCCGGGTCCACCGTGTAGAAGCCGATCCAACTCACGCTCCCGGTGAAATCGCCCGAGAACGCGTCCCACAGGGCATCGCTCACACGCTGCATGAGCGCGTGTGCATCGCCGACCGGCGTGAGCCGGGTCAGCAGGGGGGAGTAATCGCGCTCGGGGGCCTTCACGGCGGGCCTTACAGCGTGGCCGACGTGTACGGCAAGAGGCCCATGAAGCGGGCCCGCTTGATCGCCTGCGAAACCATGCGCTGCTCGAGCGCCGTCGTCGACAGCCGCTTGCGCGTGAAGATCTTGCCGTTGGGCGACATCATCCGCCGCAACTTCTCCACGTCCTTCCAGTCCACGTACATCGTGCCCGATGCGGACTTCTTGCTGGCCTTGACCTTGGCGACCGGGGTGAAGCGAGCGAACTGCGTCATGGTGATACCTGTCTCGGGCACACCCGCCACGGACTTTGGCCCCGCTGGTGGCCGAACGCTCGGCCGTCGGGGCGACGGATGGCCCGAACTCTAGGCGCAATCCGCCCGTCGCGCCCCTGTGTCCCGTCGCTCCTGCTGAAGCTCAGCCGAGCACCACCAGCAGCGCGTGGATGAAGCCGGGCAGCCAGAACAGCAGCGTGAGGATGATATTGATCAGCAGCGAGGCCCCCACGCCCTTCTTCAAAAACACCGCCACCGGCGGGAGGAAGATCGCGATGATCACCATCAGCAACTTGTTGGTTTCGAGGTCAGACATGGTGCCGGCAGCATACCGATGGCACCCGGACGCAAGCCACCGTGCGCGGCTGTGGATTATCCGCGCTCATGCCCCGTCCTCGTGCCCGCTCCACCCGCGCCCCTCGCCAACCGGGCCCGCGCCACCCGCACCGCCCGCACACTCGTGTCGCTCCCCAAGCCTCGCCTCCCGCTCTGGGCCGCGGCCACCAGGGTGGTGCCGCTCCCGCAGCACGGGTCGCACACCAGCCCCCCGGGCGGGCAGCAGGCCTGCACCAACAGCCGCAACAGGGCCAGCGGCTTCTGCGTCGGGTACCCCGTCCGTTCAGCCGCCATGTTGTTGATGCTCGCCACCTCGAGCACGTCGGTCATCTTCTTGGTCTTCCCCCGCAGCCGCACGCTCCGTGCCGCCACTCGGGGCGGCTCGAAGTGGCACCGCTCCGGATCGCGCGAATACCACAGAATGTCGTCGTGCTTGCGCGCAAACCGCCGCGCCGATGAGCCCCCCAGCCCGTAGGCCCACACCAAATGGTTCACGAAGCACGCCTCGCCCGTCAACTCATCCAGCAGCACCCGCGCCCGGTGGCTGGTCCGCCAATCCACGTGCAGCAGCAGGCTCCCCATCGGCTTGAGCACCCTCAACGCCACCGCCAGGCGCGGCCGCAGCCACGCGATGTACGCGTCGGTTGACGCGAACGCATCCGCGTACGTCCCCGCCCGACCGCTCCGCTTCGACCCGGTGTTGAACGGCGGGTCGGCGTAGATCAGGTCCACCGAGCCCGGCGCAACCCATGACTCAAGGTCGATCCAGTCGGCGCGCCGCACCTCTGCCGCGCCCGCCCGCTCGGCCAGAGGCTTACCCCGGCGTGCACGCGAAGGAGAAGTAGTCCGTGATGTAGTCGCCAAGGTCATCCGGGTTCAGCGTCCCGTCGTGGTTGTACTCGGTCTGCGCGTCGGCCTGAAAGTAGAGGGTGATGTAGTCGCCCAGATCGTCGGGGTCGATGATGCCGTCCTGCCCGAAGTCGGTCGGGCAGACCGTGCACGGTGTCCCGTCGGCGCGCCGCAAGGGCACCGTGTACCACCCGTTGGCCGGCACATCGGGGTCTCGCACCGTCCGTCCGTCCGCCGCATCGGCCTCGAAGCGTACGTACAGCGTCGCCCCGCACGGCGCGGCGGGGTACGTGGCCTGATAGCGGTTCGGCGCGAGCGGGGCCAAGGCCGTCGCTTCGCCCTCGCCCAAGCGCCCTAGGCGGGCCATCTGCCGCGGGCTTGTCGCCACCAGGGTCGAAAGGCTGTCGTAGGCGAACACCGTGCGCGTCGCCGCGGCACCCGCTGTGACCGCCGCCGCCGCGTCGATCGCAAACACGCGCAGGGCATCGTCGAGCGCCTCCGCCAGGTTCAGGATGCCGCTGAGCAACTCCTGCCCTTGAGGCACGATCTGGGCCGCGGGGAGTTCAAACCCCGTCTGCCCCAGGTCGCGGCACTCGATGCCCCACCCGAGCATGCCGCGCGCCGCAGCCCAATCCGCCGATACGCCGGAGGCCGGGTAGATCGTTGTGAACGTCGGGCCCGAGAGGTAATCGAACCCGTACGGCCCCTCCATCCCCGCCTCGAAGGTCGCGTTCAGGTTGTCGTAGAGCGGCGCGTGGGCGATCGTTGCCCCGGTGTATCCCCACGGCGAGAGAATCAGTTGCGTGTACGAATGCACATCAACCTGGGCCCTGATCCAGGGGCGTGCAGACACGAAATCGCGCAGCGCCCGCGTCTCCGGCTCGCTGAAGGCCGCGGTTCCGCGGTACGTCGCGCTCCCCGGCGATGCACTCGACCCGCTGTCCAGACCCCAACCCTCGCTCCAGTTGCGGTTCAGGTCCACACCCACCGTGCCCCCCGCGTTGGGCCGCCGGTTCTTCCGCCAGAACCGGTTGTTGCTCCACGTGTAGAGGTACCCGTCGGGGTTCATGACCGGCACGATGTAGAACTGGTGCGTCGCCAGCGCGGCCCCGATTCGCTCGTCGCTCTCCAGCCCTTCGGCCAGCCGCTGCGCCAGGTACATCACCGCCATGCCCGTGACCCACTCGCGTGCGTGCTGCAGGGCGAACAGGAACACCGCCGGCTTGTCCGTGGCCGACCCCGGCGAAGCGATCCGCAGCGCCCAGATCGGGTTGCCTTGCAGCGAGTTTCCCAGGGCCAGCCGCGACACCACGCCGGGGTGGCTCGACACCAGCGCGTCCGTGTACGCGCTGTACTCGGCGTAGGTCTTGTAGGCGTTGAACCACGCCAGGTCGGCCGCGCCCAGGGCCCGCTCCCCCAGCCCCAGGGCGTCGATCTCCGCGCGCTCCGCATCGGCCCGGGCCTGCAGGTCGGCGATCTCGACGACAAACTCGAGGCCGCTGGCCTCCAGCGCGTCCATCCCCTCCGGCAGCACGCGATAGCGGCCCCAGCCGCCCCGCGGCCCGCCGCAGTCCCACGCCTCGGCCGACAGGGCTTCGGCCAGTTCGCGCTCCGCCGGCGTCTCGACACGCACCCGCACCACCCGCTGCCCGTCGTGCCGAACCGGTTGCTCAAAGGGCAACCGCGCGGGCGGCGGGCCCGCCGCACAGGGCACGCCAGCGATGCCCGTGATAACCATCAGCGCCAGAGTTGTACGCACATGTACCTCCGCCCAAGGTCCGCCCGGTCAAGTGTCGCACACAAAGCCCGGGCACGCCACCCCCCGGGTCATGAAATCGCACCCGAATCGCACCACACGCGCCCGCACTACCATCGCTCCGCCCGGGCGGGTAGCTCAATCGGCTAGAGCGTTCGCCTTACACGCGAAAGGTTCCGGGTTCGACCCCCGGCCTGCCCATTGCCCCTCTCACCGGCGTGCCACGGCCCGCCCCGCACCATGAACCCGCTCGATCTTGCCTATGTCGTCGGGGCCGCGGCGCTCGCGCCGGTCTGGGCACGCAAGGCCCGCGGCGGCTGGAAGGAGCGCTTCGGCAATCCCGGCGACCTCCCGGCGCCATCGCCCCAGCGCCGCCGCCTGCTCCTGCACGCGGTTTCCGTCGGCGAGGTGAGCGCGGTCCGCGAACTCGTTCCGCTCCTCCAGGCCCGCGGCATCGAGGTGGTCCTGTCGGTCGGCACCGACACGGGCCTCGAGCGCGCCCGTGCGCTCTTCACATTCGGCGGCACGCCGGTGGTCCGCTACCCGCTCGATTTCTCCGCCGCGGTCCGCAGGTTCCTCGACGCCGTGCGGCCCAGCGCCGTCGGGCTGGTCGAACTCGAAGTGTGGCCCAACTTCATCACCGCCTGCACCCGCCGCGGCATCCCCGTCGGCGTCATCAACGGCCGCCTCAGCGAGCGCAGTTTCGCGGGGTATCGCCGCATCCGCCCCCTGATCGGGTCGACGTTCCGGGCACTGGCGTTCGCGGCCGTGCAAGACGACGACTACGCCCGCCGCTTCCTCGACATGGGTGTGGCCCCCGAGTGCCTCCACATCACCGACACCATGAAGTGGGACGCGGCACGCATCGAGGACGCGGCGCCCGGCGCCGAGGCGCTCGGCCGCGAACTGGGCGTCGATCGCTCCCGTCCCCTGCTCGTGGCCGGCAGCACCGGCCCCGGCGAAGAGGCCCTGCTGCATCGCGCCTGCCCACCCGGCGTGCAACTCATGTGCGCCCCTCGCAAGCCCGAGCGCTTCGACGAGGCCGCACGAGACCTGCCCGGTTGCGTGCGCCGCTCCGCCGGTGCCGCGCGGCCCGGGGCCGACCGCTTCCTGCTCGACACCATCGGCGAACTCCGGGCCGCGTACACGCTGGCCGACGTGGTGGTCATGGGCCGATCATTCGGCCGCCTGTACGGCAGCGACCCCATCGAGCCCGTCGCCCTCGGCAAGGCCGTGGTGATCGGCCCCAGTTTCAAGGACTTTGCCGCCGTGGTGCGTGCCCTGGCCCAGGCCGGTGGCCTCGAGGTCGCCGGTCCGCTCGAACTGCCCGGTCTGCTGGCCGACCTGCTCGCCGACCACGCCCGCCGGGCAGGCATGGCCGATGCGGGCCGGGCCTGCATCCGGGCCCGCGCCGGTGCCACGCTCCGGCACGCCGATCTGCTCGAAGGGCTGGTGCGCACCGCCCCGGCACCTACAATCGCCTGAGCGGGTTCGCCCGCACACGTCGCGAGGACGTAGCTCAGTTGGTAGAGCAGCGGACTTTTAATCCGCTGGTCATGGGTTCGAGTCCCATCGTCCTCATTGCCGCCCTCGAGCGCCCGTCCGGGCGCGCGCCGCCCACCCGACCCATCTTCCTCCGCCGGCGCGGATTGTCGCGGCTGACCGCCATAGAATCGCGCTCGGTCGGCGTTTCCCCGGCACCGCAACCCGCGGCGCGGGGGTGCGCGATGTTCCCCAGCGGCCCGTGGCGGCCCGGGGCGTGCGGGTCTACCCCGCGCACCCGGCCCCGGTTCAGCGTGCCCGGCTTCACACAGAGTCTTCTCACGATGTACGTCATCCACGCCAACTGGCTCGCACGCGGCGAAGCCTCCGGCATCGCCCTCTGGGCCGAGTGCGCCATCCCCGCCACGGTTCAGCCCGCGGTAGGCCCTGTGGCGGCCCATCCCTTCGCGGCGACACACGATCAACTCCGCGGCCTGCTCGCCGACGTGCTCGGGGCCCACGCCGCCGCGCCCGGCCACGCCGATCTTGCCCTGCCCGCGCGCTCCGGCCGCCCCGTGCCCAGCCCCAGCCTCGCCCACGAACTGGGCGAGACCGAGGGCGGCGTGGCCGAACTCTCCGCCTGGCGCGTGCCCGTGCTGGTCATCCCCGGTGCCCACGCACCCGCCGCCCTGGAGGGGGTGGAATCCTTCCCCGCCGCCGCGGCGGGGGCGGCCGTGCCCTGCCCCGTCCACGTCGGTTCCAGCGTCGAGTTCTTCGCCCGTGCGGGCCGCTTTGTCCGCTGGCTCATGGTGCAGCAGCGCATCGTGCCCACCGTCGTGCAAGACCTCACGGGCGGGTTGCGCGGCCTGTGGCAACCCTGGCTGGCCGATGACTTCGTGGCCGCGCGGGTCAGTGCGCTCCTGGCGGCCATGCCCGCCTCCGCCCGAGCCGTGGCCGATGCCTTCGCGCACGAACCCTGGCCCATCCTCGAGGATTTCCTGGTGCGCACCACCGACGCCTGCGTGCGCTCGGTCATGCGCCGCGAAGACATGCCCGAGACCATCGCGGCCCGGCTCGACGAGCCCGACCCGCACGTGCACTGGCTCGCCGGCCTCTTGCGCGACCAGCCCGAGGCGACCGCCCCGCCCCCCACCCGGCCCGACGTGCTCAAGCGCATCCGCCACTGGATCGGTGCGCTGGATGCGCGGGCCCCCGGCTCCACCTGGAGGCTCTGCCTGCGCCTGAGCGAGCCGGTCGACCTCACCGGCCTCACCCAGTTCAGCGTGCCCGGCGCGGGCGTTCGCTGGACGCTCTCCCTGCACCTGCAATCGACCGATGACGGCTCCATCATCATCGACGCGGCCGACATCTGGGCCCTGCCCACCGACGGCGCCACCGTGCAGGGCCGGCACGTGGACAAGCCCGCCGACCTGCTCCTGGGCGAACTGGGGCGGGCGGCCCGCCTCTACAAGCCGCTTGAAGACGTGCTCCAGCAGGGCGAGCCCACCGAGATCGAACTCTCGACCGCCCAGGCGTACACCTTCCTGCGCGAGGTGAAACCCGTTCTGGCCGAACAGGGCGTGGGCGTGCTCGCTCCCGAATGGTGGGACGCCCCCGACACCCGCCTGGGTGTGCGCCTCAAGATCGACAGCCCCGAGATGCCCGCCGATGCCGCCGTGGGCGCCGCCGCGGCTTCGGGCCCGCGCCTGGGCCTCAGCACGCTCGTGAAGTACGCCTGGCAGGTGACCATCGGCGACACCACGCTCAGCCTCACCGAGTTCGAGAAACTCGCCGCCCTCAAGAGCCCGCTGGTCATGATGGGCGGCCGCTGGGTCGAGATCCGGCCCGAAGACGTGAAGGCCGCCGTCGCCTTCATGCGAGAGAACCCCGGCGGAGAGATGACCGTGGGCCGGGCCATGCGCTTGGCCTACGCCAGCGACCAGCGCGAGACCGGCCTGCCCGTGCTGGGCCTGCAGGCCACCGGCTGGGTGGGCGACATCTTCGGTTCCGCCGCCGCCAGCACCACCGTGCCCATGCTCGGTTCGCCCGACGGCTTCGTGGGGGCCCTGCGACCGTACCAACTCAAGGGCCTGTCGTGGCTCGCTTTCCTCGACCGTTTCGGCTTGGGCGCCTGCCTGGCCGACGACATGGGCCTGGGCAAGACCATCCAACTCCTCGCCATGCTCCTGCACGAGCGCATCGCGGTGAACGCGGCGGGCGCGCCCCGCGTGCCGCCGACCCTGCTGGTGGTTCCTACCAGTGTGGTGGGCAACTGGGTGCGCGAGACCAAGCGATTCGCCCCCGCCTTGCGCGTGCACGTGCACCACGGCATCGAGCGCCCGCGTGGCCCCGCCCTCGCCGCCGCGGCGGCCCAGGCAGACCTCGTCGTCACCACTTACGCGCTGATCCACCGCGACGTGGCCGAACTCGAAGCCGTCGAGTGGGGCCGCGTCGCCCTCGACGAAGCCCAGAACATCAAGAACCCCGGCACCAAGCAGGCCCAGGCCGTGCGGGCCATCCGCACCCCGCGCCGCGTGGCCCTCACGGGCACGCCCATCGAGAACCGCCTGAGCGAACTCTGGTCGATCCTCGACTTCCTCAACCCCGGCCTGCTCGGCCCCGCGGGCGACTTCCGCACCCGCTTCGCCGTGCCCATCGAGCGCTACCGCGACCCGCACCGGGCCCGCCAACTCCGCGCCGTCGTGCAGCCCTTCGTGCTGCGCCGCCTCAAGACCGACCCGGCCGTCATCACCGACCTGCCCGAGAAGGTCGAGACCAAGGAGTTCTGCTACCTCACGCCCGAGCAGGCCTCGCTCTACGAGGAGACCGTCCGCCGCATGCTCTCTCAGGCCGAGGGGAGCGAGGGCATCCAACGCCGCGGCGTCATCCTCGCCGGCCTCGTCCGCCTCAAGCAGATCTGCAACCACCCCCGCCAGTTCCTCAAGGATGCCGACCCCGCGCTGCTGGCACAGGGCGATGCCGATGTGGACGTCAACGGCAGCGCGGCCGAGGCGCCGCACGACCCCCACCGTTCCGGCAAGTGCGCCCGTCTCATCGAGATGCTCGACGAGGTGCTCGCGGCCGGCGGCCAGGCGCTCGTCTTCACTCAGTTCCGCCAGATGGGCACCATCCTCGCCAAGATGCTCCGCCACGAACTCGACCGCGAGGTGCTCTTCCTGCACGGCGGCACCCCCGCCCGCGAGCGCGACGCCATGGTCGCGCGATTTCAGAAGGCCGACGGGCACGCCCCGGTCTTCATTCTCTCGCTCAAGGCCGGCGGCGTAGGCCTCAACCTCACCGGCGCCAACCACGTCTTCCACTTCGACCGCTGGTGGAACCCCGCCGTCGAGAGCCAGGCCACCGACCGCGCCTACCGCATCGGCCAGACCCGCACCGTGCAGGTGCACAAGTTCGTTGTCGCCGGCACGCTCGAAGAACGCATCGACCAGATGATCGAAACCAAGGCCGCGCTGGCCGACAACGTCATCGGCTCCGGTGAAGCCTGGCTCACCGAACTCAACCTCGCCCAACTCAAGGACATCCTCACACTCCGGCCCGATGCCGTGGAGGTGGAGCCATGAACGCCGCCCCCACCCCGGGTTCGCCCAACCCCAACCCGCCACAACCCTCCGGCGGCCACCGCATGTTCATGCCCAGGGCTGCGCCCCCCGCGGCCAACCCGCGCAAGGTGCGCGGTGGCGAGAAACTCGAACACCGCGAGGGCGCGCCGCTGGGCTGGGCCGGGCAGCGCATCACGCGCCTCATCGAAACCGTGGCTACACCCGCGGCCGCGGCGGAGGGGCTCGCCTACGCACGCTCCGGTCAGGTGCGCTCCTGGTCGCTCGCTTCCGGCCACGTCTCGGCCCGCGTGCAGGGCCGCGTCTTCTCGGCCTACCAGGTTGACCTGCGCCTCCCCGTGCTCACGCACGACCAGTGGGAGCGGGCGCTCGAGGCCATGGCCCGCGAGGCCCGCCACCTCGCCAGCTTGCTCGCGGGCGAGGTGCCGCCGGGGATCGAAGACGTGTTCGTGCCGCTCAAACTGCGTCTCTTTCCGCAGGATGCCAGTGATCTGGCCGCATCCTGCAACTGCGGCCGCTTCGCGCACAACGCCCCCGCCGCGCCCTGGTGCAAGCACGTAGCCTGTGCGCTGGCCATGCTGGCCGACCGCCTCAGCCGCGACCCGTTTCTGGTCTTCGCGCTGCGCGGCCTGGGCAAAGACGACCTCCTCGAGCGCCTCCGCCAGCAGCGTGCGTTGCTCGCGGCCCGGGCCGCCGCGGGTGCCGGCACCACCGCCGACGGTGCCTCCGGTCGCCTGATACCCGCGTACGCCCCGCTCATTCCGGGCGTGGGCGGGCAGCCGGCGCCGCCGCTGGCCCACTGCCTCGGCATGTTCTGGGAGGCCCCCGAAGGGGCGCCCGAGGTGGAACTCGCACTCGAGCCGCCGGTGGTCAGCCACCCCATGCTCCGGCGCCTCGGCAGCAGCCCGTTTCCCAACGGCCGGTTCCCTCTGGTCGGCCTGCTCGCGACCTGCTACGAGGTGATCGGCCGCCACGCGCTCGAGGACCCCGCGCCAGACGTGCCGCCCGATGCCGGGTCGGGCGAGCCACCGCCCGGTTGACGACCGCTTCCTTCCACCTATCATTTCCCACTCTCGGAGCCGGCCACGACGGACGCTCGCCCAACCCCCCGGGGTACGGCGGGCCGAGGCGTGGCCAGGGGCCTTCCCATCGCGGCTGATGGAAGGTTCAAGCTCCCACCGGGCGGCTCGTGCCGTCCCGGCTGCCGCGGCCCCGTTTGCGCGTGTGCACGCCAACCGGACCGCGCAGGTGCGGTTCGCTTCCGTGTCCGTGCGCGCCGGCCGCTCCGGCCCGCCCATCCCGAGGGGTCTTCTGTTCGGCGTCGCCCCCCCCGCGCGCCGGTCTCCGGCATCACGCACTGGCCGATGGTGTAACGGTAGCACAGCAGATTTTGGTTCTGCTTGTCCTGGTTCGAATCCAGGTCGGCCAGCTTTTTTCCCGCCCGCCCCCCATGCCCTCACCCGCACCCATCGCGCTCATCCTCGCCGCGGGCAAGGGCACACGCATGCGCTCCGACCTGCCCAAGGTCGTCCACCCCGTCGGTGGCCGCCCCATGGTGCACGCCGTGGTCGATGCCTGCGTGGCCGCCGGCTGCAGGCGCGTCATCCTCGTCGTCGGCTACCAGCAGGACGTTGTCCGCTCGCACTTCATGGGCACGCTGGGCGGCCCGCTCTCGCGCGGCGTGGAGTTCGCGGTGCAAGACCAGCAACTCGGCACCGGACACGCAGTCCGCTCAGCCGCGAGTCTGCTGGCCGGCGAAGCCCGGTCGCCCGGCCAGCCGCTCTTCGTGCTCGCGGGCGACGGCCCGCTGATCCGCCCCGAAACCCTGCGCGTGCTCCTCGACCGCCATCGCACCACGGGCGCCGTCTCCACGCTCGCCACCAGCGTCATCCCCGATCCCACGGGGTACGGCCGCATCGTGCGCGACGCCGCGGGCCGCTTCACGGGGATCGTCGAGCACAAGCAGTGCACCGCCGCCCAACTCGCCATCCGCGAGGTGAATCCCAGTTACTACTGCTTCGACACCCGGGCCCTCTTCGCCACGCTCCCCGATCTCGTGCCCAACCAGCCCTCCGGCGAGTACTACATCACCGACGTACCCGCCCTGCAACTGGCCCGCGGCCAGCGCGTCGAGGTCATCTCCGCCGTGCCCCCCGAAGACATCCTCTCCATCAACACGCCCGAGCAGCTCGCGGAGGTGGATGCCATCTACCGCCGCCGCGCCGCCGGGCTTGCCGGGAGCCCGCGATGAGCGAACCCAACGGCAACCAGCTCCGCATCTTCGCCGGGCGCAACTGCGTCGAACTCGTCGAGCGCATGTGCACCCGCCTCAAGATCCAGCGGGCCGAGGCACGCACCGAGATCTTTCCCGACGGCGAGACGTTCGTGAAGGTCGAGGAGGACGTGCGCGGCCGCGACTGCTACGTCGTGGTCTCCACGTGCACCCCCGTCAACGACAACCTGATGGAACTGCTGGTCTTCATCGACTGCCTCAAGCGGGCCAGCGCCAAGCGAGTCACGGTCGTCATTCCCTACTTCGGCTACGCGCGACAAGACCGCAAGGACGAGGGCCGCGTCCCCATCACCGCCAAACTCGTCGCGAACCTCATCACAGCCTCGGGGGCCGACCGCGTGCTCGCCCTCGACCTGCACGCCGCCCAGATCCAGGGCTTCTTCGACCTGCCCGTCGATCACCTCTCCGCCACGCCGGTCTTCTCTCGCTACTTCCTCTCCATCCGCAGCCAGCTGCCCGATCTGGTGCTGCTCAGCCCCGACGTGGGCAACGTGAAGGTGGCCGAGAGTTTCGCCAACATCCTGGGCGGCGAACTCGCCATCATCTTCAAGCGGCGCATCTCCGGCAGCGAGGTGACGACCGACAACATCATCGGCAACGTCAAGGGTAAGACGGTGCTCATGTTCGACGACATGATCTCCACCGGCGGCACCGTGGCCGAGGCCGCCAAACTGGTCATGAAGCTCGGGGCCCGCGAGGTGATCGCCGCGGCCACGCACGGGGTCTTTGCGGGCTCCGCCGTCGAGCGTCTGGCCGCCAGCCCCATCAGCCGGTTCGTCGTCACCAACACCATCCCCGGCGGTCCGCGCCTCGACGCCATCCGCCCCAAACTCGTCGAACTGTGCGTAAGCGAACTGCTGGGCGATGCCGTCTTCAACATTCACCACAACCGCTCGGTCAGCGCGCTCTTCAAAAACACCGCGGGGGTGAAGAGGTAGCAGGCGGGTGTGCGGCACGCAGGCGCCCACGCCCGACAATCAAACGCTTCCCGCCTCGATTCCGAAGTCCGAAGTCCGAAGTCTGAACCAACCATCATCCTGTAAACCAGAAGGATTGAGCCATGAAAGACCGCATCCCCACGCTGCACGCCACCACCCGCACCCGGCTGGGCACCCGCTACGCCAAGCGCGACCGGGCCGCCGGCCACCTGCCCGCCGTGATCTACGGCCACAAGGCCGAGCCCGTGGCGGTCAACCTCACGGCCCGCGACGTGGTTCCGCACTTCGAGTCGGGCGAGAAAGTCTTCAAACTCGACTTCCCCGGCACCAAGAGCAAGGACGAGAACCAGATGGTGCTCCTCAAGGAACTCCAGTTCGACTACCTCGGCGACACCATCGTGCACGCCGACTTCGCCCGCGTCGACCTCAACGAGCGCGTCCGCACCAAGGTGCACATCAACCTCACCGGCGAGGCCAAGGGCCTCAAGTCCGCCGGGGCCATCCTCATGCACCCCACCAGCGAGATCGAGATCGAGTGCAAGGTGGCCGACCTGCCCGAGAGCCTCACCGTCGACATCGCCGACCTCGAGATGGACCAGTCCATCACCGCCGACAAGGTCAAACTGCCCGTGGCCGACATGAAACTGATCACCGATCCGCACGCCATCGTGGCCCAGATCGTCGAGCAGAAGGAGGAGGTCGTCGCCGAGGCGGCCGTCGTCGGGGCCGAGGCCACCGCGCCGGAGGTTATCGGCGAGAAGGAGCGGCTCGAGAAGGCCGCCGCAGAGGGTGGCCCGGCGGGCGACAAGAAGCCCGCGGCCCCGGGCGCCAAGGCCGCAGCCGCGCCCGCCAAAGACGCCAAGGCCCCCGCCCCCAAGAAGTAACGACCTGCGCCCGTCTCCACAGCCCCGCGCCGCCGCGAGGAACCATGAAGTTGATCGTCGGTCTCGGCAATCCCGGTTCGGAGTACGAGGGCACGCGCCACAACGCCGGCTTCATGGCCGTCGAGCGCGCCGCCCGTCGCTTCGCCCCGGGTGCGCCGGCCCGGTCGAAGTTCAACGCCGCCGTTGTCGAGGGGACGATCGGCGGCGAGAAGTGCCTCTTCGTCCGTCCGCTCGCCTACATGAACCGCTCCGGCACACCCGTCGCCGAGACCCTCAACTTCTACAAACTCTCCCCCCAGGCCGACCTTCTGGTGCTGGTCGACGAGTGGCAACTGCCGCTCGGGGCGATCCGCATCCGCGAGGGCGGCGGCGACGGCGGGCACAACGGCCTCACCGACCTCGAACGGGCTCTGGGCACCCAGCAGTATCCGCGTCTGCGCATCGGCATCGATGCCCCGCCGCCCGGATACGACAACCCGGCCGACTGGGTGCTCGGCCGCTTCACGGCCGATCAGGCCCGCAGCCTCGATCCTGCCCTCGATCTGGCCGTCTCGGCCATCGAATGCTTCGCCACAAGGGGCCTCGCTCCCACCATGAACCGCTTCAACGGCTCGGGCGGCGGCAGCGGGCAGGCCCGGCCGTCCGCTCCTCCGCCCGCTCCCCGATCTCCCCAAGCGCCTCCCGGACCCGGCCCGGCCCGCTAGACCTTCCTTACCAGAACCATCACCCGATTTACAAAAAGGACCCAGACCCATGCGCACCGTTCCCACCGAGCACTACGAAGCCATGTTCCTTCTTGGCCAGGCCGCCGCCATCGACCTCGCCGGCAGCGTGAGCCACATCAAGGAGAACCTCACCAAGAACGGCGCGTCCATCGTCGCCCTCAAGAAGTGGGCCGACCGCCCCCTGGCCTACCCCATCAAGAAGCAGAAGCGCGGCATGTACATCCTCTGTTACTTCGCCGCCCCCACCGACAAGATGTCCGCCATCGAGCGCGCCTTCAACCTCAGTGAGACCGTGCTCCGCCACATGGTGGTGAAGGCCGACCACCTCTCAGTCGAAGAGATGCAGGCCGCCGACGGTCAGGTCGATCTCACCGTCGAGGCCAACCTCCGCTCCGCCGCCGCCCCCGGCCCTGCGGCCGCCACCCCGGCCCCGGCCGCCGAAGCCGCGTTGAACTGAGCCAGCTCCCGCACGCGGCGCCGCTCACCCGGCCGGCCGCACAAACGGGTTGCTGCGCCGCTCCCGGCCGACCGTGGTCTCCGGACCGTGGCCGGGATAGACCACGGTCTCCTCGGGAAGGGCGTACAGGTGCGTGCGGATCGACCGCTCAAGCGTCGCGTGGTCTGACCCCGGAAAGTCGGTCCGCCCGATTGACCCTGCGAAGAGGGAGTCGCCCACAAGGGCCACGCCCCCCGCCGCGCAGTGCAGGGCGATCCCGCCCGGTGAGTGGCCCGGCGTGTGCAGCACGCGCCACTCCGTGGGCCCCAGCGTCAGCCGGTCGTCGTGCCGGAGCGTGCGCGTGGGCGGGCTGCATGTAACCGGGAAGCCCAGCAGGGCCGACAGGTTCGCCCGGGCATCCCCCGGCCAGTGTGCCTCGCTCTCGTGAATCGCGAGCGGCAAACCCGGGAACGCCCCCAGGACCTCGTTTACACCCGCGATGTGATCGAGGTGCGCGTGCGTGAGGATGAGCATCTCGGGCGTCAGCCCCGCCCGGCGCACCGCCGCGATCAGGGGCCCCGGGCCGAACGACGCGTCGACGATCCAGCACCCCGCGTGCCTGCCTGCCGAAACCACGTAGCAGTTGGTTTCGTAGGGACCCAAGGAGAAACCGCGCACGGCGATCGCGCGGGCGGGTGTCGAGCCGGGGGGCGTGTGATCAGGCACGGGGGGCTCCGAACAAACCGGGCAGCGTGCCGATAGACTAGGCCGAGGTGGTTCTCCCGGAGCCGACCCGCATGGTTGCCAACGACCGCGACATCTTCGCCCGTGAGCACGAGGAGCAGGCCCAGACCCGCCACGAGCGCCTCCGCACCGTGGTCATTGTGGCGGTGGTCGCCACGCAGGCCTTCGCGCTCTCCGTGGTCGTGCTGCTCCTGCTCCGCGGCGCGGGCTGGATCGGCTCCGGCCGCCAGGAGAGCCTCGTGCTGGCCGGCCTGGCCGGTCTGGTGCTTTGGGCCGTCGGTTCCCCCGCGGCCATGCTGCTGGCCTTCATCGCCCTCGAAGCCTCCACGCTGGCCCGCAGGGTCGAGGCCATGACCGTGGCCGTCCGCACCCTCGCGGCTCAGGCGGTGCTCTCCGACGATGCCCGGCGCGTGCTCAACCGCACCACCGAGCGTGAGGTCCTCCGCCGCGCCATCATGGACGACATCGGCGTGGGCGACTGGGAATCCGGCCTGCTGCTGTGCCGCGAACTCGCCGACCGCTTCGGCTACCGGGCCGACGCCGAGGAACTCCGCCAGAAGATCGAGGCCGCCCGCCTGGCCTCCATCGACTCGGAGGTGCGCGAGGGCGTGGCCCTGGTTGACGGGCTCATTCTGCAGCGTCAGTTCGCCGCGGCGGGCCGCGAGGCGGGCCGCCTCGCCCGCCTGCACAGCGAGGAGCCCCGCGTCGCTGCGCTGCCCGCCCGCGTCGCCGAAGAGCGCGAACGCTACAAACTCGAACTCAAGCAGCGCTTCCTCGACGCCGCCAAGATGGACCAGGCCGAAGAGGCCCTGAAACTCATGCGCGAGATGGACACCTACCTCAGCCCCGCCGAGGGAGAACAGCTCCGCGAGGTGGGGCGCAGCGTGGTCGGCAAGGTGCGCGACCACCTGGGCGAGCAGTTCCGCCACGCCGTCCAGATGCAGGACTGGGGCGACGCCGCCAACATCGGCCGCCGCATCGTCAACGACTTCCCCAACACCAAGATGGCCGCCGAGGTGCGCGGCATGCTCGACGGGATCCTGGCTCGCGCCAACGCCGGCGGCACCACCCAGGCGGCCTGATCGCGCCGGATGCCCGACGCACCCGCCGGCCGCGCCTCACGCTTGGTGTACCCGCGGCCCCGTACGGCTGCGGTACGCTCCCGCGGGCGGCCCGGGTTGGCTCACCGAGCAAAACGCAAAAACCAGGTGGCACGGGGCGGAACTGCGGGTAGATTTGTGCGTAGGTTCTGGGGGTTCTTGCCAACCCCGAATGCGTGGGGCGGTGTGTGCGGCTCCGGCGCGATGGTCGGGTTCACGAACTCCCGTGGAGGTCGGCATGTCTCATCGACAGTGTGGGCGGATGGTCGTGCCGGGTTCGGTCGCCCGCACCGCAGCGGCCTGTCTCCTGAGCGCGGCGGGCCTGGCCCGGGCCCAGGCCTCGGACAACCGCGTGATCATCGAGTACTTCGAGTCGTCGTGGGTGAACATCGAAACCCGCATGCCCGATGTGTTCATGGCCGGCTACGGCGGCATGTGGGTGCCGGCCCCCAGCCTGAGCAGTTTCGCTAGCGCGGGCTACGACCCGTTCGACCGTTTCAACCTGGGCACGCCCGAGAACCCGACGGCGTTCGGCACCGAGGCCACCTTCCGCCAGTTCGTCAAAGAGGCGCACCTGGCCGACGTGCTGGTCTACCCGGAGGCCATCCTCAACCACAACGGGGCCCGCACCAGCGATGCCAACTTCATCGCCGACGGCGGCTGGCCCGGCATCTACCTGCCCGGCAACGGCCCGACCAACAACCCGCCCGGCCTGCCCTACATGACCAGCGGCCTGGCCCCGTGGATCAACTGCGGCGACTTCTCCACCCGCGCCCCGCTCAACTATTTCTGGGGCGAGTACCACGGCTCGGGCATGCAATCGCACGACCCCGGAGCCGCGAACTACTGCCTGTGGCTGGGCGACCTCGTCAGCCTTGTCGACATCGCCCAGGAGTCGTTCTATCCGCTCATCCGCCAGCCCGTCGGGCCCAACTCGCAGAACATCCCCCCCGGGCGGGTGCGCAACCTGCCCGACCCGGCCAACGCCCGCTTCTACCCCGACACGTCGCTCACGCCCATCACGTTCACCAACCCCGCCGTGTCGGGCTTCTCGTCGGCGACGAACTGGACGATCCACCCGTACAACACGGCCAACCCCGCCGCGGGCGACGCCGTGGCCGAGAGCGTGTCGGGCTATCTGGGCCGCTGGTGCACCTGGATGCTCGCCGACGTGGGCGTCGACGGCTTCCGCCTCGACGCCGCCAAGCACGCCAAGCACGACTTCTGGAACGAGTGGTTCGACGGCGCGGTGAACCAGCAGTGGACCCGCCCCGACGGCACCAAAGACTCGCCGTTCTCCTTCGGCGAGACGGTCGACTCCAACTCGGCGATCCAGTTCTACACGCGCAAGTTCACCCAGGCCGGCGGCGGCGGCAGCGCGACCTTCAAGGCCAACCGCGACGCCCTCGACCTCAACGGGGCCGGGCAACTCCGCAACGCGCTCAACGGCCAGTTCATCGCCGCCAACCAGCCCACCTACCCCGCCGGTGGGGCCAGCGGACAGTTCCACTGGAACACCATCATCGACGCGAGTTTCGACAGGAACGACGACGGCGACAACAACGGCTCCCAGGCCGTGCAGCACGTCTTCAGCCACGACAACGGCTCCACCGGCAACGGGTCCAGCCCGCCCGGCCTCCCCTCCGCCGCCAACGCCGCGCTCCCCGAGACCGCCTACATCCTCTGGCGGCCCACCCCGAGCGCCGGCGGCAGCATCGTCTACTACAACGCCCGCGAGATGCACGACCGCTTCCAGCAGTCTGCCCCCAGCCGCTTCTGGGTGCGCGAGGGCAACCCCACGGCCCTGGGCAACTCCACCAGCGTCGGCTTCCCCGTCGGCGGCACGTCGCTCGCCGTCACCAACCTCACCATGCCCACGGCCATCACCGAGATGGTGCGCATCCACAACGCCTACGCACGCGGCTCGTGGAACGTGGTGAACTCGACGGATTCGGTGAACCCTTCCATCAACACGGTGATGGTCTTCACGCGCGGCAACGGCGTGCAGGCCAACATGGTCTGCGGTGTCAACACCTGGTACGGCAACGGCACCCAACTCCGCTCCGTCGTCGTCAACTTCCCCGTCGGCACCCGCCTCCGTGAACTCACCAGCCACAACACCGACACCGGTGCCAGCGGCGTGAACTCGGACAACTCCATCCCGCTCGTGCACACGGTGGACTCGAACCAACGCATCCTGATCGGCGTGCCCAACAACCGCAACGCCGGCGGCGTGCAGCACAACAAGGGCTACATCGCCTACGGACCCGCCGCCCCCAGCGGCACGCTCACCGTCACCAACGTCTCCTCCACCATCGCCGCCGACCCCACCACCGGCGGCGGTGCCGTGCCCACCTACCGCGCCCGCCTTACGCCCGTCGACGTGGTGACGGCCGACACCTTCGAGGTGCAACTGGCCACCACCAAGACCGACGCCACCGCCGGCGAAGACTGGGACAACTACGCCAACTTCCGCTTCAACAAGGGCTTCGCAGACTACAACCGCAACGGCGGGGTTGACCTGCCCGCGTCGCTCGCCCTCGACGGCGGCTACGAGAACTTCCTCACGCAGAACTCGCCCATCGACGGAGCTGGCGGCACTGGCACCACCGGGCTCTACCGCCAACTCATCCACTCCGCCGACCTGCCCGAGGGCATGAACTATCTCTCCGTGCTCGCCTATCGCGAGCGTCCCGCCGGCACGCTCCCCATCCTCCGCGAGTTCCGCAAGGTGGTCTACATCGACCGGCTTGCGCCCAGCGTCGAGTTCGCCCAGCCCGTCAATAACGAGATCACCACGGCCAGTTACGTCTTCACAGTCAACACCGCAGACCGCACCGTGAACAGGGTGCACGTCATCCCCAACGTGCCCAGCGGCAGCGACCCGCTCACGCTGGTCAACTCCGGAAACCAGGCCACCCAGCGCGACCGGTTCACCTGGACGCGCTCGGCCAGCAGCCTGCCCAGCGGCACCAACACCGTGTCGGTCGTCGCCTTCGAACTCAGCGGCCGCTCCAGCGTCTCGACCTCGACACCCTTTGTGAACCTGCTCGCCAGCGGCGACGCCAACATCGACACGCTCGTCACCCTCGACGACCAGTACGCCTCCTGGGCCCTGGGCACCACCTATCTCGCGCAGGCCGACATGAACCGCGACAGCACCATCACCGGCACCGACCGGCGGCTGCTCGAAGGCGTGCTCCGCAGCGGGGAGGTCGCGGGCATGCGTTCAACCCAGCGCTGACGGGTGTCACCCGCCGCGCTTCCGGCTCGACTCGCTCTCCAGCGTCGCCTTCTCCGCCCGGCTCAGGCTGCCCATCCCGCTCCGAGCGATCTTCGCGAGGATGCGGTCCACCTCCGCCGCGTGCGTCTCGGCCGCACGCCGGGCCCGCTCCGCCGCCCGGGCCCCGCGTTCGTGCCGCTCCGGCTCCGCCCGCACCTGTGCCGACGCTGCCCACGGAGACTCCTCCTGCTCCTGCCAGCGCAGGTACCGCAGTTTCTGCCGCTCGCTGTAGCACGTCAGACCCCCAAGCACGGCGATCATCAGCAGCGTGTTCTGTCCGCCCGCCAGACCCAGCACTGCCAGCACCCCCGCCGCGGCCAGTCCCACGGTGGTGGCGATCCACATGCTCCGGGCGTACCCCAGCCGCGCCCACAGAATCTCCTGCAGCACCCGCCCCGCATCCATCGGGAACATCGGCACGAGCATGTTGAAGGCCAGCAGCGCCAGGTTCACGTAGTAGAGCCACCACGCCGCCACGTGCCACCAGGTCGAGAGGTTCAACCTGCCCAGCGCGGCACCGGGCTGAAAGGGGTTGAACAGCAGTGCATCCCACCCCAAGCCCATCGCCAGCAGCACCGCCCCCAGCACCGGCACCAGGGCCACGTTCACCAAGGGGCCTCCCAGTGTTGTGACCAGGCTGGCCCGCCAGCGGTGGGGGGGGCGGCAGAAGGCCAGCCCGCCCAGCGGCCATAGCAGAATGTCATCGGCCGTGCCTCCCACACGCCGGCACGCGAGGCAGTGCCCGTACTCGTGCAGCAGCACCAGCGAAAACAGGGCGCCGATCATCAGCGCCCGGTAGCCCGGCCCGAGACGCCCCGGCTGCGTCGCCGCCGCGAACAACTCGAACGCCACCCACACCACAAACAGCCAGTGCACGCGCACCCGGATCCCGCCCGCGCGGTACAGGGGAATCGACCAATCCATCGGGTTGTCGCCGGCGGGCAGCAGCGGGGCATCCTCCTCGCCGCGCGTGCGGCGCGGCGACCGTGCATGGTACCTCGACAAGCCCGGCCCGTTGCCGGTCGGTCCGCTCAGCCTTCGCCCAGCAGCCCCGCCTCGCGGGCCAGCAGCAGCGCCACCATGCTCTTGGCGTCCGCGATCGCACCCGAGCGAACCATGTTCAGGGTTTCCGTCGCCGGTACGGCAAAGACCTCGATGTGCTCGTCCTCCTCCAGACGCTGCCCGACATGCGTGAGGCCCGTGGCGACGAACGGGTGCATGAGTTCATCCGACAGCCCCGGGCTCGTCAGAAACGGCCGCAGGGCCACCAGCCGCCCGGCCCGGTAGCCGGTCTCCTCGACCAGTTCGCGAGCCGCGCACGCCGCGGGGTCTTCGCGCTCCTGCCCCGGCCGGGGTCGCTCGATCGTGCCCGCGCAGCACTCCACGCTCATCGTCTCCAGCGCGATGCGAAACACGCGGATCAGCACCACCGAGCCGTCCGCCAGCACCGGCACCACCACCACCGCCCCGGGATGCCGCACCACCTCGCGCTCCACCGTGTGCCCCGACGGGTGCCGCACGGTCAGCCGCTCGAAATCGAACTTCTTGCCCGCGTGCAGCGTCCACCGCGCCACCACCTCGGGCCGGAGGGGTGCCGGGCTCACGCCGCGGCTCGCGCTTCAGCCGCCACGCCCAGGGCCGCCAAGGTCTCGCGGATGGAGTCGCGCTCCATCTGGGCGTACGCCGTGTCGGTGTCGATCACCGGCCTGCCCATCACCGCCTCCAGTTGTGCCTGCGTGTAGACGGGCCGCACCGCCGCGGTCGACTTGGTCCCGTATTGCCCCAGGTTGGACGCGAAGATACCCGCCGCGCTCACGGGGAGAAAGTCCTCGTACCGCAGGCCTTCGGCCGTGGCGTAGCCGGCCCGCACCAGGGCGTGGACGTCGCCCGGGGTGATCCGCCCGCGGGCCGCCAGCCCCGCCGCCGTGGGCGCATAGCGGGCGAAGATCAGGCCCCGCGAGATCAGTTCCGGTACGGTCTTGGGGAAGGGCGCAAAGGGCCGGGCGTACAGCGCCTCGTACGCCGCCATGTCTCTGCGCGGCAGCCCCGGGTCCTTGTCGCGGGCGCTGTCGGCCTCGCTCAAACAACGGTCGTACAGGGCCCGGCCCGTGGGTGTCGTCGCGTAAAACCGCTCCTCGATTTCGCCGAAGCGGGCCGTGTGCGTGGTGTTGAGCGTGGTGCCGTCGGGGTTGGTGAAGACCACGGGCTCGGTGAGCGCCTTGTACGCGTCTTGCCGCAGCAGCACGGGCGTGTCTTCGCTGGGGCCCTCGGTAAAGTCCTTGTACCCGGCGTGCTTCAGGCCGGCCAGCCGCAGGCCGGGCTCGTTTAGCCGCGCGAGCAACTCCGCGGCGCGGGCCGGGATCGAACCCGGCCCCGTCGCCAGCAGCGAGCCCCGTTGGAACCGCCCGATCGCCTCCCACGTCAGGTGGCGGAAGTGCAGGCGCAGCCAGTGGCCGTCGGCACGGGCGGCCAACCGGCCCAGGGTCAGCGTCGCGCGGGCTGTGAAGGTCGCCGCGTCCATCTCGCCCAGACAGTGTTTCATGGCCGCCGTGAAGAGGTCCATGCACAGGGTGTTGGGCGTCAGGTGGTTCAGGTGATGGTTGTGGAAGCACGCGATGTCCGCCGCGATCTTGAACCCGCCGTTGCACAGATCGGTGTAGAGCCCGTGGTCGCGGGCCGTGCCCGTCCACTTGAAGATCCGCGTCGTCGCCTCGTTGATGAGTTCGTCGGCGTCCGCATGGCTCAGGCCGCCCTGCCGCTCCGACTTGTCCAGCAGCGCCACGGCCCGGTCCGAGAACACACGCCGCTGGGCCAGCGCGGCTTCCAGGCGTGCCTTGGTCGCCGCGTCGAAGTAGTCGGTGCGCAACAGCGAGGTGAAAACCCGGTGCTCGGGGTTCAGGCGCGAGCGGAAGGCCGTGGCGATGATCGGCTGGCTCTTGGCGCCCACGCCCGCCATGTCGTAGAAGTTGTGCGGCTCCATGGCAAACGCCGCGAAGAACCGCGTGATCAGCCGGTACTCGTCGTCGCGCCCGATGCGGATCGCCCCGTGCCGCTCCCCGCTGGTCTTCTCAAGCTCCTCGTCGCTGATCGCCAGGCCCCGGTGCAACCCGCTCAGCAGGTCGCACACGGTCCGGTTGCACGCCCGGTTCACCAGCAGGCTCTTGTCATACAGCGGCACCTCGCGACCGAACATCGCCGACAGCGCTGCGAACAGGCGGTGCTGCATCTGCAACTTGTCGGCGAAACCTGTGGCCGTGCCGTTGTGCATGGGTGTCTCGCTGGGCGGGGGGGGGCGCCCGCAAGGATATTCGGCCGGGCCGGCCGGCCGCTCAAGCCTCCCGCGGGCCCCGCGGAGGCAAAAGCCCGTCCGCCAGCCAGAGCGCGGCCAGAGGCCCCCGCAGGCGCGGCGGCAGCAGCAGGCGGATCAGTGCCCGGCACAGCGAGCGCCCCGCGAGCAGACCGGCCGCAAGCGCGGGGGAATAGAGCAGCGCGCCCGCCGCGTTCACCAGCCAGCCCAGCGCCTGCTGGGCCAGGTCGTGCGCCGGCACGCTTCCTTGCCAGCGGAAGCGCGTGCCCTGGTTCAGCGACGCGAGGGCCGTGATGCACAGGCACACGCCCAGAATCACCAGCGCGAACAGCCACACCCGCCGCCGCGGCACGTGCAAGAGCGCCACCGACCAGGCACAGCCGATCGGAAACAGCAGGAACACAAACGGCCAGTAGGCAAGCGCGGCCCGGGGCGACAGGCACGCCGCGATGCCACCCATCTCGGCGATCAAGGGGGTCGCGTGCTCCGGCTTCCACCATGAGTTGTCGACCCACATGTTGCCGTCCACACGCTGGGCCGCGTACCACTCGCGCGAACCCCAGTCGTCAGCCGGGTTTGATCCCGCCGGCGGCGGCGGCGACGGGTTCTTGAGCAGATCGGCCTTCACGTGCTCCTGGTGCAGCACGCCGATGCGCGTGGCCAGCGGTGAACACAGGTCCTCGGCGACGGCGAACGACGTGCCCGTGAGCGCCCCCGCGCTCCCCGCGAACAAGCCGCACAGAGCGAGAAACCACAGCGCAGCCAGCAGCGCGGCCCAGCGACCCGCCCAGCGGCCCAGCAGCGGGTACTCCTGCAGACTCGCCACGGTGGAGCACTCGGGGCAGCGCACGATCACCATGCGGTAGTGCGGCTCACGCACGATGAGTTGACCCGTCAGGTTGAAGCCGCACGCGGCGCACGGCCGATCGCCAGAGAGTTCGCCCAGCCGCTCCTCACGCGCTGCCACGTAGCGCGGGTCGTGCGCGGGCGGGTGTGCGGGGGCGTCGGCGGTGGTCGTGCGGGGTGTGTCGGTCATGTCCGTTTCCGTTGGCGGCAGCGGCGCAGGGCCCGCGCAAAGCGCTTGGAACGCCGGCGGGCCGCACCCGCAACGAGCAGGCGGGCCGGGAGAAAGCCCATCGGCATCAGCAACACCACGAGCAGCGGCAGCCCCAGCGCGTTCTGCCACTCGGCCGCGCTCCAGACCCGCCACGAAGGATCGGTGAGCGACATGGGCAGGCGCAGCATCCCCTCGAACGTGGCCGTCGCCACCATGGCCGACGCCACCAACAGCCACCCGCCCGCCAGCGTGAGATGGCGGAACATGTCCGCGGCGATCAGGCCCGCCAGCACCGCCACCGCCGCCACGATCGCCAGCGGGATCGGCATCCACTCCGTCGATTGCAGGGCCAGCAGAATGAGACCCGGCACATCGGCGAGTGTCGCGAACAGGGGCCCGCGGCTCCAGAGTTGGGCCGGCGCCAGCCCGACGGAGCGGAGTTCAGGCCCGAGTTGCGCAAGCCCCGCACCCGCGAGGCACACCAGCGCCAGGGCCCCCAGCGCGTGCACCAGCCCGCGGGCCGTGCGCACCAGCAGCCGCGTGCGCCTCCACGCCGCCGTGATCGGGTGCTTGCCCCCGGGCCACACCGGGTGCGGGTGGGCACAGCCGGGGCAGAACCGCACCAAGAGCGCGTACACCTGCTCGCGCACCGGAGCGACGGCGGACAGATCGTGGCCGCAGGATGTGCAGACGTGGGCGGCGTGCATGAGAACGGGCCGAAGCCGCGCTGCAGGTTATTCGGGCTCGGCGGTGCAGGGTTTCGTGGCGGACTGGTACGCTCTGTGCCTGTCGCGAACAAGGAGCCGACCGTGGCCAAGCGCCAAGCCGACGTCCGGGGGTTTGTCAGGCTGATGCTCGACGCCGCCTTCACGGGCAAGGGCTGGCAGGGACCTACGCTCGCTGGCTGCCTGCGCGGCCTGCGCCCGCACGAGGCCCTGCGGCGGCCCGGGCGCGGCCGCCGGTGCATCTGGGAGCACCTGCTGCACGCAACCTACTGGAAGCACGCCGCCCTCAGGGCCGTCGTGAGCGAAGACCTGCCCGGTCTGGGCCTCAGCCCCGCAAACTGGCCCCGCGTGCCCAGCACCAAGCTGCCCGAGCGCGATCTCGCCCGCGTCTGGCGCGCCGACGTGGCCCGCCTCAGGCGCGTGCACGCCGATCTTCTTGCCGCGGTCGCGGCCATGCCCGAGCGCGATGTCTGGGCAAAGTCCAGCCCCGCCCGCCGCCACCCGCGGACTGTCTACCTCGCGGGCATCGCTGCGCACGACGTGTACCACGCCGGACAGATTCAACTCATCAAGAAACTGGTGCGGTAGCCGGGCCCGCCCGCGGACATCACTTCGCCGCGTTGTCCGGGCTGCTCTTGTTGGGCCGCGTGGGTGGAACCAGCGGCTTCACGGGCTTCTCGTCCATGAGTTTCAGCAGGTGCTCCACGGCGGCCTTGAGTTGGGCATCGTCGCCCTCAAACGTGGCGCTCGGGCCGTTGTCCACCACGATGTCGGGGTCGAAGCCGTGCCCCTCGACCATCCACTCACCCTGGGGGCCGAAGACGCCGAACTCGCTCGCCGAGGCCAGCCCGCGGTCCACCAGCACGTTGCTCGACGTGAGCCAGATGCCCCCGCCCCACGTGCGCGTGCCGATCACCTTGCCCAGGTTCAGCCTCCGCATCCCCTCGCAGAAGGTCTCGCCGTCGCTGCTGGTGCGCTCGTTGCACAGGCCCACCATGTGCCCGCGGAAGGCGTGCTGCATGTTCCAACTCGGCGGGTTGGCCACGCGGCCCGTCCACGCCGCCCACTGCTTGCGCAGCAGTTTGGAGAGGACCCACGAGTCGATGTTCCCGCCGCGGTTGTGCCGCACGTCGAGGATCAGCCCCTCGCGGTTGAACACCGGGTAGTACCCCTTCACGAAGTGCGTCCAGTCGCCCCCGCCCATGGCCCGCAGGTGCAGGTACCCGATCCGCCCCCCCGAGAGTTTGTCCACCAGCAGGCGGCGCGAGTGCTCCCAGTCGGTATAGCGCAGGTCGTTCTCGCTGGCGGCCGAGATCGGCACCACGATCGCCTCGCGGGGCTCACCGAACCCCGTACCGTCCGCCTTGCCGGGCTTGATCGTCAGCAGCACCTGCCGGCCGACCTTCGCCCGCAGCAGCTCGTGGTGGCTCTGGGCCGACAGCGTCGGCACGCCGTCGATCGCCGTGACCACGTCGCCCACCTTGCAGGCCACCTCCGGGCGCGCCAGCGGAGCCACGCGCTGCGGATCGTCGGCCTCGCACTGGTAGATCCGCGTGATGCGGTAGCCCCCCGCGGCCTCGTCGCGCTCCAGCACGCCGCCCAGGTTGCCGATCGCGATCTCCTCGCGCCCGGTGCGGATGTCGCCCCCGCGCACGAAGTGGTGCAGGGCCGAGAGTTCACCCACCATCTGAGCGATCACGTCCGACAACTCCGCGCGCGTCGTCACCCGGTCAACCAGCGGCAGGTACTTGTCCAGCATCGCCCGCCAGTCCACCCCGTGCATCCCCGTGTCCCAGAAGTAGTCGCGCATCAGCCGCCACGAATCGATGAACATCTGCCGCCACTGCCGGCGCGGCACCAGATTCAGCGACCACCCGCCCAGGTTCACCGCCTTCTTGTCCAGGTCTCCCGCCGGGGCCGCCGCGGCCTCCACGATCGAGAACACGTCCTTCTTGCGGATGAGCAGTTTCTTCCCGTCCTGCGACATCTGGTAGGTGTTGATGTCGGCCAGCACCGTCTTGAGTTCCGGCGACTCGCTCTTGATCTCGTACGCCACCAGATCGGTCTTGGCATCAAAGCCCGACGGCCGGCTGGTCAGAAACAGGCCCTTGTCGTTGACCGTGAGTTGTCCGTAGTTGCCCGCCTTCAGCGGCACCTCGTACAGCCGCTCGGCGATGCCGTTCAATTCGATCTCCACCTTCTTGGGCTTGGCGTCTTTCTTGTCGCCATCCTTCTTCGCGTCGTCCTTCTTGGCCTCGTCCTTTTTCTCGTCGGGCTTGGGCGACTCGCCACCCTCGGCGGGCTTGTCCTTCTTCTCCTTGTCCTTCTCGGCCTTCTCCTTTGCTGCCTGGACCTCGTCTTTGGGCAGATAGGGCCAGCGCAGGCCGGGCTTCAGCGCCAGCGCGTACACCTTGGTCGTCTCGTCCAGGTACGGGTCCGGCTGATTGGGGCCCCAAGGCCCGCCCACCACCGTCCGGAACGTGCGGTCCGACAGGAAGAACAGCCACTGCCCGTCCGCGCTCCACGCAGGCGACGCTGAGTTGTACCGGTCTGTGGTCACCACCACCGGTGCCGCCGCGCCCTCCGCCGGCGCATCCGCGCACCAGAGTTTGATCTGCGTGTACGCGTTCGCCGCGCTCGCCACATAGGCCAGCCAGCGACCGTCGGACGACCACGTCAGGTCGGCAAAGTCGTCGATGGTGCTGCTGTCGATCTTCGTGTCGACCTTGGTCTGCGCGTTGTACACCCACAACTCGTGGTTCTTGTTGTGGTGGGCGATCAGCGTGCCGTCGGGCGAGGGGAACGCGCCCCACTTGAGCACCGTGGAGCCTTGCGTGAGTTGCGCCGAGTCGCCGATGCCGCTCGCGGGCAACCGCCACACCTCCACCTCGCCGCTCTTGTCCGACAGGGCCAGCAGTGTCTCCGAGTCCTTGCTGAAGCGGGCATCCCGGTACCGCACCCCGTCGTCGCGCAGCACGTCCACGATCCGCCCCTGGCGGTGCGGCACCACGAACACCCGCCCCCGCGCCGTGATCGCCACCTTCTCACCGTCGGGCGACAGGTTGGCCGACGTGATCCACTCCACCGGCTTCTCCACCCAGCGCTCGCGCATCTGGTCCAGGTCGGTGTCCAGCGTGATCGCCAGTTGCCGCGATTGGCCCGCCGCGATGTCGAACACGTGCACGTCGGCCTGCAACTGGTAGACGATCCGCCCCGCCCCCGACGCATCCAGACTCGCCCCCATGATGTCGAAGCCCGTGTGCCGCGTGTGCTGCGTGGGGTCCTTTCCATCCGGCGCCATGCTCCAGATGTTCATGTGCCCGTCGCGGTCGCTCAGAAAGTACACCCGACCCTTGAACCACATGGGCCGCTTGCTCGTGCCCGCGTAGTCGCCCGTCAGGTTCACCGCCTCTCCCGCCCCCTTCCTGAACCGCCACAACTGCTCGATCGTGCCTCCCGTGTAGCGCTTGGTGAAACTCCCGTTGAACGGGATCCGCACGAAGACCATCGCCGCGGTCTCGCTCGCGCCCCCGCCGGTCGCCGCGGGGTCAAACGCCGCATCCGCGCACTGGGCCAGTGGCAGCAGTGTCCGCGTGCCCGTCGCCGGGTCGATCAGTGTCGTCTGCTGGCTGGGCAGTGTGCTGAACTTATCCGTGCGTGCGATCACCCGCCCGTCCGGGCTCCACCCCAGCACCCCGCACGCCGCGTCGTCCCACGTCAGCCGCCTGGGCAGCCCGCCCGACATCGGCATCACGTAGACCTCCTGCGGCCCCTCGTACGACGCGATGAACGCCACCCACCGCCCGTCCGGTGAGATCGCCGGCTGCAACTCACCCGACAGGTGGCTCGTCAGCCGAGTGGCCACGCCTCCCGCCGCGGGTGCCTTCCACAGGTCTCCCTCGGCACAGAGCACCAGCGTGTCCTTGTGCAGGGCGGGCTGGCGGTAGTAGCCCAGCGGGGCGCCGACCGGCGCCGGAGCCACCTCGCCCGTTGGCGGAGTGGGCGCGGGCGCCGCCTCCGCGACCGCAGCGGGCGGCACGAAAGCGGCCAAAGCAAGCGCGGCAAGCAACCACCCGGCGGAGCACTGGACACGGTTTATCATGGTGCCCAGTCTACCGGAGATTCGCGGGCGAGTTTCAACCCGCGGCCGCCGCTTCCCAACAACGAAGCGGACCAACAATCGCACGCGCCCCGGGGCGCCGCCGCGTGGCGGTAATCCGGGGCCGGGAGCACGCGCCATGGGCATCTGGGACCGCCTCAAACACGAGTTGATCGACATCGTCCAGTGGCTGGACGACACGAACAACACGATGGTCTACCGCTTCGACCGCTTCAACAACGAGATCAAGTACGGGGCCAAGCTGGTCGTCCGCGAGGGCCAGGCCGCCTGCTTCGTCAACGAGGGCGAACTCGCCGACGTCTTCCAGCCCGGCACCCACACACTGAGCACCGCCAACCTGCCCATCCTCGGCACGCTCAAGGGGTGGAAGTACGGCTTCGAGTCCCCCTTCAAGGCCGAGGTCTACTTCTGCTCCACCCGCCAGTTCACCGACCTCAAGTGGGGCACCCCCAACCCGATCATGCTCCGCGACCCCGAGTTCGGCCCCGTGCGCCTGCGCGCCTTCGGTGCCTACGCAGTGCGCATCAAGGAGCCGGGCGTCTTCCTCAAGACCATCGTCGGCACCGACAACCGCTTCACCACCGAGGAGATCACCGGCCAACTCCGCAACCTCATCGTCTCGCAGATGGGCACCATCCTCGGCTCCAGCGGCATCGCCGCGCTCGACCTCGCGGGCAACTACGAGCGCATCGGGACCACCATCCTGGGCAAGATGGGCCCCGAGTTCGCCAAGATCGGCCTCGAACTCGCCACCTTCGCCGTCGAGAACATCTCCCTTCCCGAAGAGGTGGAGAAGGCCCTCGACAAGCGCACCAGCATGGGCGTGATCGGCGACGTGAACCGGTACACCCAGTTCCAGGCCGCCGATGCCCTCAAGGCCGCCGCCGAGAACCCCGGTGGCAACGCCGGCACCGGCCTGGGCCTCGGCGCCGGCATGGCGATGGGCCAGCAGATGGCTCAGGCCATGGCCGCGCCGCGCTCCGGCCCGCCGCCCATGCCCGGCACAGCGCCCGCGGCCGCCTTCTTCGTGGGCAAGAGCGGCCAGCAGACCGGCCCCTTTGACGTCGCCACGCTCGCGGCTCAGGCCCGTGCCGGGCAACTCGCGCGCGACACGCTGGTGTGGGCCGAGGGGATGCCGGCGTGGGCGGCGGCATCATCGGTGCCCGCGCTCGCGGCCCTGTTCCCGCCGCCGATGCCGAGTTGAGCGGGTTGCCCCGTTATCGCTGCGCACCCTTCATGGTGCTGGCCTCGGCCCCCCGCACGGCAACCTCCTCAGCCGGAAGGTCGCCGGTGTCGGCCACGGTGCCGTTGCGGTTCACGTCGATGGGCGCCCGGCACTGCGCGGGCACATCCTCAAAGTCCACGCGCCCGTCGCGGTTCACATCCGTGTCGTGGCCGATGAACCTGGTGAGCCAGCCGTTGAGCCGCACCTCATCGAGGTAGTCCACCTTGTTGTCGCCGGTGATGTCGTAGAGGTTCAGGATGCCCGCCACGGGCGCGGGCGAGTTGGTGAAGCAGTTACGCAGGGCTTGCAGGTCGCGCGCGTCCACCACGTCGTCGTACCCGCAGATGAACCGGCGAAACGCCCGGTCGAGCAGGGCTCGGTCCGTTGCGTTGATGGTCGAGTCGCGGTTGAGGTCGCAGCGGTCGTTGGCGGTGGTGCGTGCCACGGGCGTGCCGGTGTACACCGTGTTGAACCACGCCCAGTCGCGGGCGTCAATGCGGCCGTCGAAGCCGTTGGCCGCCCCCGTCGCCGTGCAGTCGCCTTGCAACTGCGTGGCCGAGTTGGTCAGCCATGTCTGCAACTGGCTGCGGTTCGTGGTGTCGGGCGCGCTCGCGCCGTCAAACGAGGTGGTGTCAAACCAGATGAACTCCTCCACCCGCCGGCTCGCCCCCGTGATCGCCGCCAGTTGTGTGCTCACATCCGGGTGGCCCGTCGTGGCGGGGTAGGCCAGGGCCGCCGCCACCCGCCGCGTGCCCGCGTTGGTCAGCGCGGCGTTCAACTCGTTGCGGATGCTCGTCTGCGTGCTCGAATAGCACATCGGCGAGATCAACGGAAAGGCGTAGTTGGCCGCCCACGTCGGCCAGTCCTGCATCTTGGTCAGTTGCGCCGAACTGTTGGGGTCGGGAAAGATCGCCCCCGAAAAGACCATGCCCGAGTTCACGGCCTGCATCGCCTGAAACATCTGGCTCACGGCCTCGCTGATCCCCGCCTTGCGCCAGGTCACGTACGACGACCACTGGCCGCTGTTGGGGCCCGTCGGCTGCAGCGCGGTCGCGACGGGGTCGCCGAAACCGTCGGCCGCAAACGCCGCGCGGGTCCACGTGTCGTAACTCCACGGGGCCGTGTACGCATCACCGGTGTTGGGGTCGAGGGGAAAGCGGATGTAGTCGATGTTGATCCCCGCCAGCCCCGGGTACCCGGCCAGTTCGGCCATGTACTCGTTCAGCCGCGCCCGCACGCCGGGGTGAATGGGGTTGACGAACGTCTGGTTCACCTGGTCGCCCGCCGTGATCCCCGCTGTCGTGGGCACCGTGCCCGGCGCGAAAACCACCGGCCATTCCGGGCTGCCCGCCCGCCCGTTCTGGTCGCCGTTGGTGGCGGGGTTGGCGTTGAACAGGTAACTGCCGCTCGTGCCGAAACTCTGGTACGCCACCTCGCACCACGCGTGCACGCGCATGCCGTACTTGGCCGCCCGCACGATCGCCTCGGCCAGGTAGTCGGTGCTGTAACGGTCGTTGTACACGCTCGAGTTGTTCGTCGTGCGCCCCCAGAAGAACGTCTCCAGGAACAGGTCCTGAATTCCCGCCGGGGCGATCACCGCCAGCACGCTTTCGAGCGACGTGTAGTTGGGCGTGTTCGGGAAACTCGTGCTCGCGCCCGGCGGCCGCATCCAGATGCCCCGCATGGGCCGCACCGTGCGCTCAAGGATCGGCGCGGGGTTGTTGATCTTGATTCCCAGGTGATACGCCACCGAACGCATACTGCCGTCGCTCGGCTTGTTCGTGCGCACGGTGCCCAGGTCATCTGTGTACACGAACGAACTCGACCCGCCCCCGTCCAGGTTCACCGCCCGCCACACGCCCCGCTCCAGCAGCAGGTCCGCCAGTTCTGCCAGAGTCACGCCCACAGACCAGGTGCTCTGCCGCCCGTCGATCACGAGCATGTAGAGCCGCGTGCCCGCCTGGTTGATCCCCACCGCTGTGCGCGGCTCGCGCGTCGCGGGCGTAACCCGGGCCGTTGCCCCCGTGTTCACGCCGTCGGTGATCAGCAGCGTGCCGGGGTCCGAGTCGGTGTTCGACGGCCCCACGCCCGCCACCGCGTCCCACACGCCCGCCGTGTTCGAGATGTACCCCACCGTCGGCACGCGGTTCTGGTCGAACGTGATCGCCGGGTCGGGAAACGCGCCGAACTGCCGGAAGGGCGACACCTGCACGCCGTTGGCAAACGCCAGGCCGATCACATCCGCGTTCGACCCCGAGATGATCGAGTAGAAGTTCGCGTTGATCGCGATCTTCGCACCCACGCTGGTCCGCCACGTGTCGGTCCGCGTCAGCACCGCCTCGGTCGCCGTGCCCGTCGGGGCCGTGGTGAGAATCTCCACCGTCGGGTCCGTCAGGTCCACCGTCGCCAGAAGCCCCCGGATCGGCCCCACGTTGTCGGGCCCGGCCCGCAGAATCTCCTCGATCACCACCGGCTGGGCACGGCCCACCGCCGCGGCGGCCACCACGGCCAGCCCCGCGCACACATTGCAAAGACGTCGCAGCATGCCGGCCTCCAACCCAACGATCAGACCGTGGGCAGACATATTCTATAACACGCCGAGCATTTGCCCAGCAAAAGCACCCCGCCGCTGACGCCTTCCCAATCCATCGCGGGCCCGCTGGCACCATGCACCGCACCCAATCCCTACGGCCCGCCCAGCGACCCCGTCGGCAGGCCCGCCGCCGACCACCGCTTCACGATCTCCTCCAGCGGCAGCGGCTCCACCACCAGCCCCCCCGGCCAGTGGGCCAGCACCATCCGCCCCGCCGCGTCCACCGTCGCGGTCATCGGCTCGCCCGATTCGTTCGGCCTGCTCGTCAGCGCCCACGTTCCCTCCGCCGACCGGGCCGCTCCGTCCCTGCGCAGCACCACGCTGCCGCTCGCCGTGTGATAGGCGTACAGGCCCAGCCCGCCCTCCGCCCCGCCCTGCACGATCAGGCGAGGCAGCAGGTACACCTCGGCCTGGCTCACGTACCCCTCCGGCGGCACCGTCGGCCGGATCGTTCGCAAAGGCTTGCCCGGCACCGTCAGCAGCACCGTCATCTGCGTGCCGTCGCGTGTGCCCGTCTCGCTGAACATCGCCGGCGGCTTGCCCTTCCCTTCGCGGATCGCCGTCGTCAGGCTCCACGCCTCGTGCTGCCGGTCGGCCGACACAAAGTACAGCCCGCGGATGTCGTACACATGCAGCGCCGCCGCGTCGCCCAGCACGCTCGCCGCCGCCGTGGCCCGATCCAACTGCCGGGCTCCGATCTCCACCAGGTACCCGGCCGGGTTCAACGCGCTCACCGCGGGGCCGCCCGCCCCCGGTCCCGCCACTTTCGGGTCGATCTGGGCCCGCGTTCCCTTGAACACCCGCAGCGATCTGTACGCGACCTCCTCATCGGTTCCGCCATCCTGCGCAGGCCGGTAGACTCGGTACCAGTGCGTTGCCGTGTCGGCCGCCGCACGCTCATACGCCTCGGCCGTCAGCCCGCGCAGAAACGCGATACCCGCCAGCGCCGCATCGCGGCGGCTCGCCGCCAACCGCCCGGGGTCAGAGAACACCGCCGTCGCCACCGCCAGTTCGTACACGCGAGTGGCCGCGGCAAACTCCGCCTCGGGGCAGAGCAACTCGATCACACAGAACAAGTCGTCTGTGGGCCGGAACACCGTCAGCGTCCGGCGTGTCGCCGCGCCGCCCCCCCCCGCGGTGGTGGGGGGAATGCTCAGCGACGCACGCTCGCCCGGCATGGGCTTGCCCGCCGCGTCCATCGAGCCGGGCACGCTGAAGTTGGGCGTGCGCGCGGTAACGCTGCCCTGCACCGCGATCGTCTCGCCCGTGCGCTGGTCCTTGATCGTGTTGCCGCTCAGGGCTTCCAGCAGAGCCCGATCCAGATACGCCGTCGGCGTCTCGGCAGCCACCCCCACCCGAGGCGTTGAGATGATCATGAGCCAGCGGCTCTCGGGCCCCATCACCTGCACCGTCGTCTGCGTGCCCGCTTGCGAGGTCTGGATCGTCGCGCCCGCCGGCACCCTCATGGTCAGGCCCACGGTCTCCAGCCGCACCGGCTCATCGGCAAAGTCCACCGCGGTGACTTGGCGGTGCACCTGCTCGCCGCGCGGCGGGGCAGCAGGCGGGGGCGATGGTGCGGGGGTTGTTTGGGCGTGGGCCTGCGGCTCTGAGAGCGACGCGGCCACAGTCAGCATGCAGACTGCGCGTGTCATGGTGTCATGCTATCGGCGCTCGGCCCCGCCCCGGTTGCCCCCCCGATGCCCATTCGCCCGCGAACTTGTCAGCGCGCCAACGCCCACCGTGTGCAGCCCTCAAGAAATGTGAACGCCGCGGCAGGTTGGGGGGTTGACCGGGGCGGCCAGCCAACTATCCTTCCCGCCCTGCCCGCCCGGTTTTCGCCGGGTCTGCGCAGGACAGGGTCGCGCCGTGTGGATAAGCGCACCCTGACGAGCCCCGGCATTCGCGGGGGGCAAACAGGGCCTCGGTGGCTCGGTTTGACCGGCAAGCCCGCCCACAACTGCGAGCACGATGCTCGGCTGGTGGGGCGCACGGGCCGCCGCGGGTGGGTTATCGCCTCGACGCGCAGAGCCGCGTGCGGGCGTGGCGGGGCGTGTGTGGTTCGGGCTTCTGGATTCGGGCGAAGACAACCGCGAAAGGCGAGCATGACCGGCGGCAAGATTCGAATCAGGATGGAGGCCTACGACCACATGGCCCTCGATGCCTCCGCCAAGGAGATCGTCGATCAGGCCAAGCGCACCAACAGCAAGGTCGCCGGGCCGATCCCTTTGCCCACGCGTGTCGAGCGCTACACGGTGCTCCGCTCGCCCTTCATCGACAAGAAATCGCGCGAGCAGTTCGAGATCCGCACCTACAAGCGGATCATCGACATCATCGAGCCCAACGCCCGCACGGTCGAGGCGCTCAACCGGCTCGTGGTCCCGGCGGGTGTGTTCATCAAGATCAAGGCGTGAGCGAGGTCGGGGCCGCAGGCGCGAAAGAGCGTCGCGGCCCTGTGTGTTTCAGGGCGGCATTCGGACAGGTGCAAGCATGGCCTTCACGATGATCGGAACCAAGGTGGGCATGACCCGGGTCTACACGCCCGAGGGCATCAGCGTGCCCGTAACCGTGATCGCCGTTCCCGAGAACACGGTCACCCAGGTCCGCACCCCCGAGAAAGACGGCTACAGCGCCGTGCAACTGGGCGCGGGCAAGATCAAGCCCCGCAACAGCACCATCCCCGTCATCGGCCACGATGCCAAGGCCGGGATCGACGCCCAGCGCTACCACCGCGAGTTCCGCTGCGAGGGGGGCGAGGCCGGCAGGTTCGCCCTGGGGCAGAAGCTCACCGTCAAGGAGTTCGAGGCCATCCCCTACGTGGATGTCATCGGCACCTCCAAGGGCAAGGGCTTCCAGGGCACCATGAAGCGCCACCACTTCAAGGGCATGTTCGCCAGCCACGGCACCGAACGCAAGCACCGCTCCCCAGGCTCTATCGGCTCGCTCTGCTCCAACCGCGGCTACGGCGGCGGGCTGGCCAAGGGCAAGCGCATGGCGGGCCACATGGGCCACTCCCGCGTCACCTGCCGCTCGCTCGACGTGATCCGCGTGGATGCCGAGAACGGCCTGCTCCTCGTGAAGGGCGCCGTGCCCGGTCCCAACCGCGGGATGGTGATGGTGCGCACCGCGGTGCGCTTGTACAAGACCAAGGCCAAGCGGGCGGCCGCCGCCAAGAAGGGTTGAACCGATGGACGTTCCCGTTCTCAACCAGAAGGGCGCCGAGGTGGGCAAGCTCACCATCGACGAGAAGAGCCTCGGCGGCGAGGTCAGGCCCGCGCTGATCAAGCAGGCCTACGTGATGTACCACGCCAACCGCCGCCAGGGCTCCAGCCGCACCAAGAACCGGCGCGAGGTCGAGGGCTCCACCAAGAAACTCTACAAGCAGAAGGGCACGGGCAACGCCCGCCACGGCGACCGCAAGGTCAACACCATGAAGGGCGGCGGCCACGCCCACAGCAAGAAGCGCGTCCGCGAGGACTACCGCCTCGATATGCCCAAGAAGATGCGCCGCAAGGCCAACCGCAACGCCCTGCTCGCCAAACTCGTCGACCGCGAGGTCCGCGTCATTGACGACCTGACCCTCGCCGCGCCCAAGACCAAGGCCTTCGTCTCCTTCCTCGAAGCCATCAAGGTTGACAAGAAGGCCCTCGTGGCCGTGGCCCCCGGCATCAAGACCACGCGCCGCGCCGCCGAGAACCTCGACGAGGTCACCCTCTGCAACCCCAGCAGCCTCAACGCCTTCGAGATGCTCAACCACCGCTACCTGGTCATCTCCAAGGGCGACCTCCAGGCCTGGCTCACCGGTCCCTCCTCGCAGACCGGCAAGGCCGCCAAGGTCAGCCCCATGGGCGCCGCCACCAAGGAGACCAAGTGATGCACGCCATCGACGTCATCAAACGCCCGCTCCTCACCGAGAAGAGCACGTTCATCATGAACGAGCGCGGCCAGTACTCCTTCGAGGTCGATCCCCGGGCCACCAAGGTCGACATCAAGAAGGCCGTCGAGTCGCTCTACAAGGTCGCCGTCGAGCGCGTCAACACCAGCGTGAAACGCGACAAGACCCGTCGTCTCAAGTACGGCACCATCTACGGGAAGTTCAGCAAGAAGGCCATCGTCCGCCTCAAGGAAGGCCAGACCATCGAGTTGTTCTAGAAAGTCCGCACCGCCAACGGTGCAAACGCCGGGGCGCACACGCACGAAGGCACGACGGTCAGTAAGGGCACACCATGCCGATCCGGATCTACGACAAAACCAGCGCGGGCCGCCGCTTCAGCAGCGTCAACCTCAACTCCGAGGTCACCAAGTTCTCTCCCGAGAAGAGCCTGCTCCGCCCCCTCTCCAAGAGCGGCGGTCGCAACCACTCCGGCAAAATCACCATGCGCGGCCGCGGCGGCGGGGCCAAGCGCAACTACCGCCTCATCGACTTCCGCCGCATGGACCGCGACGGCATCGTCGGCACAGTCGTCGGCGTCGAATACGACCCCAACCGCTCCGGACACATCGCCCTCCTCGAGTACACCGACGGCGTCAAACGCTACATCATGGCCCCGGTCGGCATCAAGCCCGGCGATCGCGTCGAGTCCTCCGCCACCGTCGCTGTCGATCCCAAGGTCGGCAACAACATGCCCCTCAAGTTCATCCCCACCGGCCTGGCCGTCCACTGCGTGGAGCTGGTCCCCGGGCGCGGCGGGCAGATGTGCCGCTCCGCCGGCATGTACGCTCGTCTCCTGAACAAAGAGGGCAAGTACGCCACGCTCATGCTCCCCTCCGGCGAGCAGCGCATGGTGCACGTTGATTGCCGCGCCACCATCGGCGAGGTCGGCAACCCCGACAACGCCCAGGTGCGTTACGGCAAGGCCGGACGCATGCGCCACCTCGGCCGCCGGCCCATCACGCGCGGCGTGGCCAAGAGCCACAACGCCCACCCGCTGGGCGGCGGCTCCGGTCGCAGCAAGGGCAACCGGCCGCCCTGCGGCCCCACCGGCGTGCTCGCCAAGGGCGGCCGCACACGCAACAAGAAGAAGCACAGCACCAAACTCATCATCCGTCGCCGCGTCAGCACCCGCTACGGGCAGGTGAGCAAGTAACGCCACGGGGCACGAAGAAGCCACGAGATCACTATGAGCCGCAGCCTGAAGAAAGGTCCGTTCGTCGAGGAGCGTCTCTACCGCCGGGTGGAGAGACTCAACCAGATGAGCAAGAAGGAGCCGCTCAAGACCTGGCGGCGAGCCTGCACCATCGTGCCCGAGTTCATCGGTCACACCTTCAAGGTGCACAACGGCAAGGCGTTCCTCGACGTCTTCGTCACCGAGGACATGGTCGGCCACAAACTCGGCGAGTTCAGCCCCACCCGCATCTTCAAGGGCCACACCAACAAGAAGGAAGGCATCGCCGAGGGCACCAAGGGCGCGGCCCCCGCCCCCGCCCCCAAGAAGTAACCCCCCGCATCCCCGCCCCCGGGGCCCCGCCCCTGCAAGGACCCAAGCGTGAGAATCCACTCAGCCAACCTGAAGAAGATCGCTCTGGAGAAGAGCGCGACCCCCGAGTCGCTCGCTTCGGCCGTCGAGCGCACCGGCCTCAAGGGCCCGCGGGCCGTCTCCGCCGTCAAGAACTGGATGAAGGGCACCGATCACCCGCGCTGCAAGGCCACCGACATCGCCAAACTCGCCCAGGCCCTCGGCGTCGAGACGCCCAAGCTCGCCAAGTTCGAGTGCATCCTCAAGTACCACCGCGGCAGCCCCCGCAAGGCCAAACTCCTCACCGATCTCGTCAAGGGCAAGAACGTCGACAAGGCCATCGACCTGCTCACCTTCACCACCAAGCGGGCCGCGGTCGACGTGAAAAAGGCCCTCAACTCCGCCATCGCCGATGCCGAGCAGGTCAACGCCGACGTCATGTCGCTGATCGTGGCCGAGAGCCGCGTTGACGAGGGCCCCACCATCAAGCGCTTCCACCAGAAGGACCGCGGGCGGGCCCACAGCATCATGAAGCGCATGACCCACATCACCATCGCCCTGGCCGAGAAGGCGTAAGCAAACAGGCACGTAGCACGACGGCATCAAGGCAAAGCAAATGGGACAGAAGACACATCCATACGGCCTCCGCGTCGGCATCACCGAGCCCCACCGCTCGCGCTGGTACGCCCCCAAGGCCCTCTTCGGCGAACTCCTGGTCGAAGACCACAAGATCCGCAAGTTCATCGACGAGCGGCTCAACCGCAAGCCCCCCTACGCCGCCGTCAGCGACGTGCACATCGAGCGCACCCGCGAGGAGCTCAAGGTCATCATCAAGACCGCCCGCCCCGGCCTCGTCATCGGCCCCAAGGGCGCCGAGGTGGACCGCATCACCGAAGAACTCCAGTACATGACCGGCCGCAAGGTCTCCATCGCCATCATCGAGCTCAAGAACCCCGACCTCGAGGCCCAACTCGTGGCCGAGGGCGTGGCCGAGAGCCTGCGCAAACGCATGATGTTCCGTCGCGCCATGAAGATGAAGGCCGACGCGGTCATGGCCGCCGGTGCCAAGGGTGTCTGGATCGTCCTCGCCGGCCGTCTGGGCGGCGCCGAGATGAGCCGCACCGCCGACGTGCGCCAGGGCTCGCTCCCGCTCAGCACCCTGCAGGCCAACATCGATTACGGATTCGCCGAGGCCTTTATGAGTTACGGGGCCATCGGCGTCAAGGTGTGGATCTTCAAGGGGCTCTACGAGGCCGAGCAGGCCCCGCAGCAGCCCGAGGCGGCGGGCACCCGCGTCAAGTCGCGCGGCCGCAGGTAAGTCATCAGCAACGTGTAGACCGGTTTCGGAGCAAGACGTATGGCCTTGATGCCCAAAAGAGTGAAGTTCCGCAAGGAGATGCGCCGCGTCCGGCCGCGCAAGGCCACCAAGGGCAACTACGTCGCGTTCGGCGACTTCGGCCTGCAGGCGCTCGAGGGCGTGTGGCTCCCCGGCCGCGTCATCGAGGCCGGCCGCGTCGCCGCCCAGCACTTCCTCAAGCGCGAGGGCAAACTCTTCATCCGCGTCTTCCCCGACAAGCCCATCTCCAAGAAGCCCCTGGAAACCCGCATGGGCACCGGCAAGGCCGAGGTCGAGTACTGGGCCGCCCGTGTCAAGGCCGGAACCATCCTGTTCGAACTCGCGGGCGTCAACGACGCCACCGCCCGCCAGGTCTTCACCCGTGTGGCCATGAAGATGCCGGTGCGCTGCCGCATGGTTTCGCGCCGCGTGGCGGTGTGAGCCGTCGGCCGGTACGCGTTGTTCGGTTGATCGATTCTGACAAGGACCAAGCCATGACCGGGGCCGAAGCCCGCAAACTCTCCGACGAGCAACTCTCCGCCGAGGTCGCCAGCCTCAAGGGCAGGCTCTACGCGCTGCGCTCGCAGACCGCCACCGAAAAGGTGGAAGACGTGTCGCAGTTCCGCAAGATCCGTGCCGACATCGCCCGCCTTCTGGCCGAGGCCAGCAGCCGCCGCCACGCCCAGGCCCCGGCCCGAGCCGCGGCGGCCACCCCGGCCTCCGGCAAGAAGAAGAACGCGTCGGTCAAGATGACGGCCAAGGCGGGCAAGAAGTAAACCCACCGGCGGCGCAGCGCCCCCGGTATCGAGATCAAGCATGACCGCAACCAGCAAAGCCAAGCCCAAGACCGCTCCCGCCGCGTCGGCCTCCGCGGGGCCCGCCACCAAGGCCGGTGTGGCCACCCGCACCGGTGTGGTCCGCAGCGACAAGCGCGCCAAGACCCGCACCGTCGAGGTGCCCAACCTGGTCACGCACCCCAAGTACGGCAAGATCATCCGCAAGCGCACCGTGCTGCAGGTGCACGACGAGCAGAACACCTCCGCCCTGGGCGACCTGGTGGAGGTGGCCCCCTGCCGGCCCGTCAGCCGCAGCAAGTCGTGGACGCTGGTGCGGGTCGTGGAGAAGGGCGTGGGCCTGGGCTTCGAGGGCGTGGCCGCGCCCGGGCAGGACAAGGCCTGAGGCGGCGTGCGGGGCGGTTGTGGGGCGTGCGGCCCGGGTTGGTGATCCAGTCAGCGAGTTCGAGCCATGTTGCAACAAGAAACACGATGCGAAGTTGCGGACAACAGCGGGGCGAAGATCGCCTACGTGATCCGCGTCTACGGCGGGTCCACCGCCTCCGGCAAGTTCACGCGCCGCATCGCCAACATCGGCGACAAGGTGTTCGTGTCGATCAAGCGGGCCCTGCCGGGCGCCGACGTCAAGGCGGGCGACAAGCACAAGGCGGTGGTGGTCCGCACCACGAAGGCCACGCGCCGGGCCGACGGCTCCTATGTCAAGTTTGACGCCAACGCCGTCGTGCTCATCCAGGACGACGGCAACCCCAAGGGCACGCGCATCTTCGGACCCGTGGCCCGCGAACTGCGCGACAAGAACTACATGAAGATCGTCAGCCTCGCTCCGGAGGTGGTGTGATATGGCACGGCACGTCAAGAAAGGCGACCAGGTCATCGTGACCAGCGGCTCGCACAAGGGCAAAACCGGACGCATCAAGGAAGTGCTCACCAAGCACGACCGCGTCATCATCGAGGGGCTCAACCTCCGCACCAAGCACATGCGCCCCACGCGCACCAGCCCCCAGGGCGGCATCGTCACCCGCGAGGCCGGCATCCACATCTCCAACGTCAGCCCCGTGGTCGAGGGCAAGCCCACCCGCGTGCGCTTCACGGTGAAAGCCGACGGCAGCAAGGTCCGCGTCGCGGCCCGCAACGGAGCCGAACTCTCCGTCGTCCGCGGCCCCAGCAAGAAGTAATCCAGACTCCGATCGAGACACGAACATGGCCAGCGAAAAGGACAACAAGAACGCCAACCCCCAGGGCAAGCCCAAGGACGTCGCTTCCAAGAGCGCCGGGGGCGGTGGGGGGGGCAAGCCCAAGGGCGACGGCAAGGCCAAGCAGCACGCCGGGCCCGAGGAGCCGGCCGGACCCCGCGTGGAGCCGCGCCTGCAAACCCGCTACAAGCAGCACGTCGCCCCCCTCCTGCGCGACAAGTTCGGCCTCAAAAACCCGATGCAGCACCCGCGCGTCTCCCACGTCACCATCAACGTGAACATGGGCCGCCACCTCGACGGCACCAAGATCCCGCCCAACGTCAAGACCACCGTGGTCGAGACCATCCAGAAGGTCACCGGCCAGAAGCCCGTGATCCTCAAGGCCAAGAAGAGCGTCTCCAACTTCAAGGTGCGCTCCGGTCTCGAGACCGCCGCCATGGTCACGCTCCGCCGCGACCGCATGTGGCACTTCCTCGACCGCTTCATCAACCTCGCGTGCCCGCGTATCAAGGACTTCCGCGGCCTGAAGGAAACCGCCTTCGACCGTCAGGGCAACTACTCCTGCGGCATCACCGAGCAGGGCGTCTTCCCCGAGATCAACATGGCCGAGGCCGTCTTCACGCACGGCATGAACATCAACATCAGTTTCACGGCCGGCTCCACCCCCGCCATCAGCCGGTTCATCCTCGCCGAACTCGGCATGCCTTTCCGCAAGCCTGAGGAGAGCGCCAAGGGCGCCAGGAAGTAAGCACGCCGCCCCAACGGGAACCACCCATGACCACCAAGGCCCAGTTCGCCAAGAGCAACCGACCCCCCAAGTACATGTCGCGCACCGTGCGCCGCTGCCAACTCACGGGGCGCTCGCACGGCGTCTACCGCAAGTTCCGCATCAGCCGCATCATGCTCCGCAAACTCGCCCTCGAAGGCAAGATCCCCGGGATGCGCAAGAGTTCCTGGTGAGCCCGGACCCCCCGACCCCGCACCGCACCGACACGACCGATCGAGACCAGACGAGAACAGACGATGTCATTCACGGACCCGATTTCGGACATGCTCACGCGAATCCGCAACGCCCTGCGCAACAAGGCCAAGACTGTTGACTGCCTCAACAGCCGGGTCTGCCGCGGCATCGCGGACGTCCTGCGCGACGAGGGCTACATCGCCGGCTACGCCGTCGTGGCCGACGAGCACACCGGCAAGATCCGCGTGCAACTCAAGTACGGCCCGCGCGGCGAGCGCATCCTCAACACCATCGAGCGCCAGAGCAAGCCCGGCCGCCGCGTCTACAAGGCCGTCGAGGAACTCCCCCGCCCCCTCCAGGGCCTGGGCATCGCCATCGTCAGCACCTCCAAGGGTGTCCTCTCCGACCGCAAGTGCCGCACCGAGAAGGTCGGCGGCGAACTCCTCTGCCTCGTGGATTGACGCGCGTCCAGCCTCAGCGTTCTCGTTGGTTGCCCGGGTTCGACGGTAGATCAGGATTCCAGCCATGTCCCGCATCGGTCGCAAAGTCATCTCGGTCCCCGCCGGCGTCAAGGTGTCCATCAAGGACAACACCGTCTCCATCGGCGGCACCCAGGGCACCATCACCGTTCCCTTCAAGCCCGAGGTCAGCGTCAAATGGACCGAGAGTGAGAAGGCCATCAACGTCTCCATCGACGAGGCCAAGCACGCCGGCAACCGCGCCGTCAGCGCCCTCTGGGGCACCACCCGCGCCCTCATCCAGACCGCCATCGAAGGCGTCACCAAGGGCTACCAGAAGGAACTCGAGGTCGTCGGCGTCGGCTGGACGGCGGCCGTCGTCGGGGCCAGGCTCAAACTCGTGGTGGGCTTCGCCAACCCCATCATGCTCGACATCCCCAAGGACGTGAAGGTCATCGTCGACAAGCAGATCATCCGCATCAGCGGCCCCAGCAAGCAGGCCGTCGGCCAGCTCGCCGCCGAGTGCCGGGCCGCCCGCAAGCCCGAGCCCTACAACGGCAAGGGCGTCAAGTACGTCACCGAGGTCATCAAGCGCAAGAGCGGCAAGCAGTTCGGCGCCGCCGCCTGACCCGCCCGGAATCGAGGTTCACCATGGACAAGGCCAAGAACAAAGCCAAACGCCGCACCAAGCGGCACATCGGCATCCGCAAGCGCCTCGGGGGTGCCCCCGGCAAGCCGCGCCTCAGCGTCTACCGCTCCCTCAACCACATCTACGCCCAGGTCATCGACGACCTCGCCGGAGCCACCCTCGCGCAGGCCAACTCCGCCGAGAAGGAACTCGCCCTCGCCGGCAAGACCGGCAACGCTGCCGCCGCCGCCGCCGTCGGGGCGCTCGTCGCCAAGCGGGCCAAGGCCAAGGGCGTCGCCGCAGTCGCCTTCGATCGCGGCGGCTTCCGCTACCACGGCCGCGTCAAGGCCCTCGCCGACGCCGCCCGCAAAGAAGGCCTCAAGTTCTGATCGCACTGCCCGCCGCTCCCCCGCCTCACGCCTCACGCTCATAGAGAACACCCATGCCCGAGTTGCTCGACGAATCCTCGAAGATGGAATCCACCACGATCGGCGTCTACCGCACCGCCGCCGTGATGAAGGGTGGCCGCCGCTTCTCCTTCGGCGCGCTCGTCGTGGTGGGCAACCGCAACGGCCAGGTCGGCTTCGGCTACGCCAAGAGCAACGAAGTCCCCAACGCCGTTGACAAAAGCCAGAAGTACGGCCAGAAGAAACTCCTCACCGTTCCCCGCACCGGCACCACCATCCACCACCAGGTCGAGGGCCACTTCGGGGCCGCCAAGGTCCGCCTCATCCCCGCCTCCCCCGGCTCCGGCATCGTCGCCGGCACCGTCGTCCGCGCCGTGCTCGAACTCGCCGGCATCTCCGACTGCCTCACCAAGTGCTACGGCTCCACCAACCCCGTCAACGTCCTCAAGGCCACCTTCGACGCCATCACCCAGTTCCGCTCCCCCGAGGCCATCGCCGCCCTGCGCGGCCAGAAACTCGAGCAGACCGAGATCGAGTCCAAGATCGAGAAGGGACGCGCCTTCGCACCCGCCGCCAAGAAGGGCGACAAGCCCAAGGGCCCCGTCAACACCGTCGGCGATCAGAACCGCCGCGGCGGCCGTGGCCGCGGCGGCCCGGGTGGCGGCGGCGGCATGAACCGCCGCGATCGGCAGGCCGCCAGCACCGCGGGAGATGCACCCGCTCCGGCGGCCGCTCCCACGCCCCCCGCCGCCTGATCCGCCTCCGCTCGCACGGCTTTCCCAGATCGAGACCCTCCCATGATGATCCACGAAATCACCGCCCAGGCCGGCACCTACAAGGCACGCAAGCGCGTCGGCCGCGGGCGCGGCTCGGGCAGCGGCAAGACCTCCGGGCGCGGCCAGAAGGGTGCGGGCTCGCGCTCCGGCACCGCCACCCGCCGCGGCTTCGAGGGCGGCCAGAAGCCCTTCTTCCGCCGCATCCGCAAGTACGGCTTCTCCAACGCCCAGTTCGAGACCAACTTCTGGATCGTCAACCTGGCCGACATCGCCTCCCACCCCGCCTTCGCCAAGGGCGGCAGGGTCGACGCCGCGTCGCTCCAGGCCGCAGGCCTCATCCGTGATGATTCCCGCAACCTCAAGATCCTCGGCATCCTTCCCGAGGGCGGCCTCAAGGCCAAGCTCGAGGTCCACGCCAACCGTCTCTCGGCCAGCGCCAAAAAGGCCGTCCTCGCCGCCGGCGGCACCGTGAAGGAGGCCGGCACCCGCCGCGACTTCGTCCGCGGTGTCGACCGCAACAGCGACGACCCCAAGCCCACCAAACTCACCAAGAAACTCAAGCGCGGCCGCAAGCCCGGCTCCAAGCCCAAGGCCGAGGCCGCGCCCGAGGTCAAGGCCTGATCCGGAGCGCTTCCCCTGTGCCGGCCCGCGACGGGTGCGCAGCGCCCGCGGCCTAACATCGTGGCCGCGCCGGTAGGCGCGCCCTGCGGTTTGCCAACATGATCCAGGCCCTCATCAACACATTCCGGGTTCCCGAACTCCGCAACAAAATCCTGTTCACGCTCGGTCTGCTGGCCGTCTACCGCATCGGCTTCTGGATCCCGCTGCCCGGTGTCGATCAGACCGAACTCGCCAAGGCCTTCGCCCAAGCCGCCGAAGACGACAGCGCCCTGGCCAAGGCCGGCCAGTTCATCGCCATGTTCTCCGGCGGCGCCTTCAGCCACAGCACCATCTTCGGCTTGGGCATCATGCCCTACATCTCGGCCTCCATCATCTTCCAGTTGCTGGCGTCGGTGATCCCCAGCATCAAGAAGCTCCAGGAAGAAGGCCCCACCGGCCGCCAGAAGATCATGGAGTGGCAGCGCTACGCCACCATCGGCCTGTGCATCGTGCAGGCCATCGGCTGGCTCAAGTTCGTGGTATCGCAGAACCTCGTCTACGCCCAGATGGCCCAGAACCCCGTCTGGTGGGTCATGGCCGTCGCCGCGCTCACCGCCGGCACGGTCTTCCTCATGTGGCTCGGTGAGCAGATCGACAAGCACGGCATCGGCAACGGCGTCAGCATGATCATCATGGCCGGCATCCTCGCCAGCATCCCGGGTGCCATCATGTGGGTCATCAACAACTTCGAGCCGGGCACCGACGGCAAGATGGGCTTCCTCGGCCTGATCTTCCTGATTCTGGGGTTCGTGGTCATCGTGGGCGGGTCGGTCCTGATGACCGTCGCCCAGCGCCGCATCCCCGTCCAGCAGGCCAAGCACACCAAGGGCCGCAAGGTCTTCGGCGGGCAGCGTTCATACCTCCCCCTGCGCGTCAACCACTCCGGCGTCATGCCCGTGGTCTTCGCCAGTTCCCTGATGATCTTCCCCGCCGTGCTCCTCTCCGCCATCGCTCAGCAATGGACGGCCTCCGCCGCGGCCAGCGGCGGCTCGGGCTGGGCCCGCGCCTTCGAGTGGCTCGCCCAGAACTTCGGCAACGGTGAGTTCATCTACATGGTGTGCGAGGTCGCCCTCATCTACTTCTTCGCCTACTTCTGGATCACGGTCCAGTTCAACCCCGAGGACATGGCCAAGCAGCTCCGCGACCACGGCAGTTTCATCCCCGGCCTCCGCCCCGGGCCCCGCACGGCCGAGTACCTCGAGGCCGTGATGACCCGCATCACCTATGTCGGTGCCACCATGCTCGCGGTCATCTCCGTCATCCCCATGGTCGTCAACCGCAGCCTCGGCATCGACTTCGCCGTTGCCCAGTTCCTGGGCGGCACCGGCATGCTCATCGTCGTCTCCGTCGTCATGGATTTCATGCAGCGCGTCGAGGCCAACCTCCTCATGCGCAACTACCAGGGCTTCCTGGGCGACGGCGGCCGCATTCAGTCCAACCGCTCCGGCTGACCCCCTGTCCCGCTCCCGCTTCCACTCGATCCCCACATGCCCAAGCAAGACGACAAACTGACCCTCGACGCCGTGGTGGTGGAGAGCCTGCCCAACGCCATGTTCCGGGTCAAACTTCCCAACGACCACATCGTGCTGGGCTACGTCTCCGGCAAGATGCGCATGAACTACATCCGCATCCTCCCCGGTGACCGCGTCACCGTCGAGATGAGCCCCTACGACCTGACCAAAGCCCGCATCACGTTCCGCCACTAGGTGCCGGGTGTCAGGTGCGACGTGTGCAAAATCGCGCTGCCGGCTGCCGGATGCCCTTGTGCCATCCTGCCTTCCGGGCCTGTCCTCCCCCTTTCCTCCCGCATCCGGCCGGTCTATCATCTCCACCCGTCCGGGCCTCCCGGACCACCCTCGCCTTTCCCGTGTCTGAGGTTCCCCATGAAGGTCCGCGCCTCCGTCCGTCGCGTCTGCAAAGACTGCCAGATCGTCCGCCGCAAGGGGCGGGTGCGCGTCATCTGCAAGGCCGATCCCAAGCACAAGCAGGTTCAGGGCTGATCGCCCCACCGTTCCCCGCCTCGCATGGGCCCTGGGCCCCCAGCCCTGAGCCCGTCCCCCTCTGCCGATCGCGCCGCGCTCCCCAGCCCGCGCCACACCCGGCATGACAAGGAGTCCCGCCCGTGCCACGTATCGCCGGTATCGACGTTCCCGAAGGCAAGAAGATCTACTTCGCCCTCCAATACATCCACGGCATCGGCCCCAAGTTCGCCAAGGACATCCTCGACCAGGCCAAGGTCGATCCCGACGCCCGCGCCAAGGACGTTGACGAGCAGCAGCTCGCCGGCATCAACGCCATCATCGACGCCGGCTACCTCGTCGAGGGCGCCCTCCGCCGCCAGGTCGGCCAGAACATCCAGCGCCTCAAAGACATCCGGTCCTACCGGGGCGAACGCCACCGCCGCGGGCTCCCCGTGCGCGGCCAGCGCACACGCTCCAACTCGCGCACCCGCAAGGGCCGCCGCAAGACCGTCGCCGGCAAGAAGGGCGTCAAGGGTTGATCTTCACGGGCCGGCACGGCGCACCCGCGCCAGCCCGCCTTCCGGTTTCCCGTCCCGTTCGCCGCGATCCGCCGCACCCGCGGCGAACACCCGCGGCGAACACCCGCGGCAGAAAGAGGTCCGTCTCATGGCCAAGGTCAAGAAGGTCCGCAAAAACGTCGTCCGCGGTATCGCCCACATCAAGGCGAGCCAGAACAACACCATCGTCACCATCACCGACATGAACGGCGAGACCCTCTGCTGGGACTCGGCTGGCACCATCGGCTTCAAGGGCACCCGCAAGAGCACGCCCTTCGCCGCCACCCGCGCCGGTGAAAACTGCGGCCAGAAGGCCCGCAAGGTCGGTGTCAACGAGGTCGAGGTCCGCATCAAGGGTGCCGGGGCCGGCCGCGAGTCCGCCGTCAACGGGCTGGTCTCCACCGGCATCCGCATCACCGCGGTCGAAGACCACACCCCCGTCCCCCACAACGGCTGCCGCCCCACCAAGCGCCGCCGCGTCTAGTCGGTCTTTCCTTTGGCCGTTTGGCTGTTTGCTGATTTGGCCATTTGATTCCCGCCCCCCGGACAGAAGAGGCGGCCCTCCCGCAGCGAGGCGCCGTTCTCGAGAGCCGGTGCAGGGCTCAACCCCTCGGGTGCTGCGACAGAGATAGGAACACGCACATGCGCATCAAGTGGCGCGGGCTGGAACTCCCCAGCAAGGTCTCGGCCGATCCCCGCTTCAAGTCGAGCGTCTACGGCAAGTTCGCCATCGAGCCCTTCGAGCGAGGCTTCGGCACCACCGTGGGCAACTCGCTCCGCCGCACCCTCCTCTCGGCCCTCGAGGGCGCCAGCCCCACCAGCATCAAGATCAAGGGCGCCCAGCACGAGTTCACCAGCCTCCCCGGCGTGATGGAAGACGCCACCGACATCGTCCTCAACGTCAAGAGCCTCATCGTCAAGATGGAGGGCGACGAGACCAGGACCATCAAACTCGCCGCCACCGGCCCCGGCGAGATCACCGCCGACATGATCGAGACCGACGGAGCGGTCCAGATCATGAACAAGGACCTCGTCATCGCCACGCTCACCGACAAGGTCAACTTCGAGATGGACATCAAGGTCAGCAAGGGGCGCGGCTACGTCCCCGCCGTCGAACTCCTCACCGAAGATCAGGAACAGGAGATCGGCGTCATCCCCCTCGACGCCAACTACTCCCCCGTGCAGCGCGTCCGCTACGCCATCGAGGAGACCCGCGTCGGCCAGAAGACCGACTACGACAAGCTCATCATGGAGATCTGGACCAACGGCACCATCACGCCCGACATGGCCCTGGTCGAGGCCGCCAAGATCATGCGCAAGCACCTCAGCGCCTTCATCCAGTACTTTGACGTCGGCGCCGACCGCGTCAGCACCGAGGCCGCCGCCGCGGCAAGCGTCGACGAGGAACTCATCCGCAAACTCAACATGCCCGTCGGCGACCTCGACCTCTCCGTCCGCGCCTCCAACTGCCTCGAGTCGGCCAAGATCGTCACCGTCGCCGACCTCGTCGTCCGCACCGAGCAGGACCTGCTCAAGGTCCGCTCCTTCGGCCGCACCAGCCTGCGCGAGGTCAAGCGCAAACTCAACGACATCAACCTCGACCTGGGCATGACCCTGCCCGAGGGCGTCGCCACCACGGCCCCCGTGGGCGCCGCCTGAATAGACTTGTCTCCCGCCCCGCCGGGCCTTGCCGTCCGGCCGGGTTTTCGGTTCGTACATCCCATCACTCGGCCTTCCCGGGCCTTTTTCCGGAGCCCCACCCAACGGGGATTGACTCATGCGCCACATGAAAGGCGGTTCCAAACTCGGCCGCACCAGCACGCACCGCACGGCCACCCTGCGCAACCTCGCCTGCTCCCTCTTCGAGCACGGCCAGATCACCACCACCATCCCCCGCGCCAAGGCCGTGCAGCCCCTGGTTGAGAAGATCATCACCCACGCCAAGAAGGGCGGCCTCAACAACCGCCGCATCGTCATTGCCAAACTCGGCTGGGACCGCCCCGGCTTCGAGTGGCTCTACCTCCCCAAGAAGCCCTCCGATGCCGAGAAGGACGCCGTCCGCGCCCTCGCCGACCGCGCCAGCAAGTACTTCGACATCCCCCAGTCCTCCCAGGTCGAGCGCAACCGCTACGGCGAACTCCGCAAGGCCCCCAAGATCGTCAAGCACATCTTCGACAACGTCGCCCCCCGCTTCAAGGACCGCGCCGGCGGCTACACCCGCATCATCAAACTCGGCCGCCACCGTCTCGGCGACGGCGGCGAACTCTGCGTGATCCAGTTCGTCGGTGCCGAAGAGGGCCCCGAGATCGGCGGCAAGCCCAGCATCCGCCGCCGAATCGCCGACAACCGCACCAAGTACGCTGCCCAAGTGGTCAAGGCCGCCCCGGCCGCCCCGGCTGTCTGATGTCCGCAGACCGCTCCGGCCCGCCACCCAATCCGGGGATATCCTCCCTAAACCCGGCGACCGGCCGAACCCTGCGGCCACGCCCGGCGTCCAACCGATACGGATCGCTCCATCGCACGCACATTCTCCTGAAAGGACCGCCATGACCAAGACCAAGTTCGTCCGCTTCGCAGCCCTCATCGCCGTGCCCGCCCTGCTCGTCGTCGGCGGCTGCAAAGCCAACCGCGTCGAGGCCAACAACGTCGAGGCCACCAAGACCTGCACCGGCGAGGCCGCCTGCGCCGAGGGCAAGACCTGCTCCAAGGCCGAGGCCTGCTGCAACGCCAAGGGCGAGTGCAAGGACAAGGCCGCCGCCACCCCGGCCGCCAAGGCCAACTGAGCCCCGGCTCGGTTCCAGTCAGATCAACCCCAGGCCCGCGGCACCCTTGCCGCGGGCTTGTTCGTTTTGCCTTTTCCCCACATGCCCACAATGAGGCCCTTGGCCGAATCGTGGCGCTGAACATGGCTCGCCCTCGCCCCGTTTGCAAAGCGCGGCCGCTACGCTTGCAGCCCGTGAGCCCGCTTGACCAACTCGAAGCCGATGCCGGCACCACCCTCGCCGCCGCCGCCGACGCCGCGGCCCTCGAAGCCTGGCGTCAGGCCTTCATCGGCCCCAAGGGCCGCGTCAAGGCCGCACTCGCCGCCACCAAAGACATCCCCGCCCCCGACCGCCCTGCCTACGGCAAGCGCATCAACGACCTCAGCAAGGCCCTCGAAGAGCGCTTCGCCGCCCGCCGCGCTGCCCTCGGTGTCTCTGCCGCCGCGCCGGCCGCCGCCGGCCCCGCGCTCGACCTGACCGAACCCGCCCTCACCGACGTCGGCCTCCCGCTCGGGGTCGGCCGCCGCCACATCCTGATGCGCGTGCGTGAGGAACTCGTCGACGTCTTCGCGCGCATGGGCTTCGAGGTCGCCGAGGGCCCCGAACTCGAAGACGACCTCCACAACTTCGTCCGCCTCAACATCCCCGCCGATCACCCCGCCCGCGAGCCCGGCGACAACTTCTACGTTGACGACCCCGCCCGCATCCAGCGCCCCCGCATGCTCCGCAGCCAGACCAGCACCGTGCAGGTGCGGGCCATGGAGCAGGCCGTGGCCGAGGGCGGCGGCCGCCTCGCCCGCCCCATCCGCATCGTCTCACCCGGCCGCGTCTACCGGCCCGACGCCGTCGACGCGACCCACTCCTTCATGTTCCACCAGATCGAGGGCCTCGCCATCGACCGCGGCAGCAGCATGGCCGACCTGCGCACCACCCTCGAACTCTTCGCCCGCGCCTACTTCGGCCCCGCGGCGGAGGTGCGGCTGCGCCCGAGTTTCTTCCCCTTCACCGAGCCCTCCGCCGAGTTCGACATGAAGATCCGCCTCCGCCCCGACCAGCCCGAGCGCTGGATGGAACTGGGCGGCTGCGGCATGGTTCACCCCGCCGTTCTCTCCGGCTGCGGCATCGACCCCGACGAGTGGACCGGCTTCGCCTTCGGCTTCGGGATCGAGCGCCTGGCCATGGGCAAGTACGGCATCCCCGACATCCGCATGCTCTTCGAGAACGACGTGCGTTTCCTGCGGCAACTCTGACGCCGGCCCGGGTGGGCGGGCATCCCGCGCGCCTTGGTGCCGTCGCACACGTCGGCCCGGCGACGTGTGCGACGCGGGCCTGCCTGGGCTTGCTTTCCCGCGGCCGCGCCCAAACAGGCCGGGGCACACGCCGGCTTTTCGCACGGCCTCGCATGCGCCGCCCCCCTTCTGTTATCATCCCGCCCGATTGCTCCAAGGAGCCCACCATGGCCGCCGACCCCGCCAACACGCCCGACCTTGACCTTGACGACACCCTGCCCGACGAGATCACCTGGCCCAAGACCATGGGCATCGCCAGCATCGTCTGGTCGGTCATCGGCATGGGCTGCATCGGCTGCGGCTTCGCCGGCATCTTCATGCAGAACGCCGGCGGCCAGGGCCCTCCCGGCTTCGGCCCCATGCCCGACGTGATGAAGCAGCCCCCGAGCACGCTCATCCTGATGGGCCTGGGCGTGCCCGTCTCGGTGCTCCTGCTGGTGGCGGGCATCATGCTGGTGCGCCGCAACTACACCGCCCGCGCCCTGCACATCGTCTACGCGGTGCTCGGGCTCATCAACACCGCCGCGAGCACGTTCCTGGGCTTCCAGCACCAACTCCGCATTCTGGCGTGGGCCAAGGAAAACCCCGACGACAAGTGGGGCCAGATGATGGCCACCGGCCCCTGGCTCGTCATGGGCACCGTCGTCGGTCTCGTCATCGGTGCCACCTGGCCTCTCTTCTGCCTTGTCTGGTTCGGCATGGTCAAGCGCACCCGCGAGAGCATGACCGGCAAGGGCGAGGCGGCCGTATGAAGGAGCCGCAGCGTGCGACGGCCGACCGCGTTCCTGGTTCTGTGCCTTTGCGGTTCCCTCGCCGGGTGCGCGGCCAAGATGCCTGACCACGCAGCCAGTGTCGCGCCCCCCGCCGGCTTCCTTTGCCGCACGCTCCCGAGTCCGCACGGCAAACTGGCGTACGTCGTCTACATTCCGCCCGCTCTGGCGAGCAGCACCAGGCCGGTGAGCGCCTCGCTCCCAGCGGGTGTCGGTCAACGCGCGGGCCTCCCCCTTGTCCTTTTCCTCCACGGGCGCGGCGAGTGCGGCACAGACGGCCTCCGCCAGATGATCCACGGCATCCCGCAGCGCATCATCCGCGAGCCCGAAAAGTGGCCCGCAGTCGTCCTCATGCCCCAAAAACCCGACCCCGACAAGCAGTGGATCGACTACGAGCCCGAGTTGCTCCATCTGATCGAACGGACCTGCTCCGAGTTCATCATCGACCGCTCCCGCATGTACCTCACCGGCCTCTCGCAGGGCGGCGCGGGCACCTGGGCCCTCGCGGCCAACCACCCCGCCCTCTTCGCGGCCATCGCGCCTGTGTGCGGCTACACGGGCGACTTCCGCAAGCCCATCGCCCCCGCCGAAATCACGCGGATCGGCGCTTCGATCGCCGTCGCGGGCACGCCCGTGTGGGCCTTCCACGGCGAGATCGACGAAGTGGTCCCCCTCGAACGCACCCGCGAACTCGTGGCCGCCATGCAGGCCGCGGGCGGCACGCCCCGGCTCACCATCTATCCCGGCGTGAATCACAACTCGTGGGACAACGCCTACGCCGAACCCGAACTCGCCGCGTGGCTGTTCGCGCAGCGACGGTCGCCGTAGACGCGAGACCCCAGCATGTTGGTGCTGGGTCCGCCCCTGGCATCTGGCATCTGGTGTCTGGCATCTGGTGTCTGGTGTCTGGTGTCTGGTGTCTGGTGTCTGGTGTCTGGTGTCTGGTGTCTGGT
>CAZPWW010000005.1:0-45591 GCA_964590885.1 uncultured Phycisphaeraceae bacterium | reverse complement strand
GGCTACTTCCCCGCCTCCGGGTCGTACACCTTGTCCAGAATCACCGGCGTCGCCGCGTGCGACACCTCGTACACGACCATCCTGCCCACCACCCGCCTGTGCAGGTGCAGGCCCGCGGCCGTGGGGGGGGGCATGGCGCGGTCATGCTCCACCTTGTCCATCAGCACGATCACCTCGCGCCCCTCAGCCTTCGCCATCAGGATCAGCGACATGTCGCCCAGCACCCGGGTGCGATACCCCGCGTCGTACGCCCACCCCAGCAGTTCCACGCTCGGCGTCGCCGCCACCAGGAGCGCCTGCCCGAAGCGGTCCTTCACCGCCTTGGCAAACTCCACATCCGTCGTGCACACAAACTCCGGCTTGAACCCGCCAGCCACCAGATTCGTGAACGCCGTCTCCGGCGAGATCTCCGCGATCGCCCCCGCTGCCGGCCCGCGCGGCCCCGGCGACAGGTTCATCCAGATCACCCCCGCCGCCAGCATCACCAACGCGGCCACCGCCGCCGCCTGCCGCTTCCAATCGCCCACCCGACCCGCCACCCTGGGAGCCGCCGGCGCCGTCGTTACCGGCAACTGCCCCCCGCCCGCCAGACGCAGCGCGGGCGCACCACCGACCCGCGGCTCGTACGCAAGCCCCGCCCGCAAATCCGCGTCGATCGCACCCTGCACGCGCGCCGCCTCCGCCAGCGCGGGATCGCGCGCCATCTCGCGCTCAAAAGCCGCCCGGTCTTCACCCGACAGCAACCCGTCAAGATACTCATCCAGTCGCTGCTTCACGGCCGGCCTCCCGACCCGCTCAGCGAGCCCAGCGCCCTGCGCAGCGCCGCCCGGGCACGGTGCACGTGGCTCATCGCCGTCCCCTCCGGTATCCCCAGACTCTCGCTGATCTGCGCGTAGGGCATCTCCAGCACCGTCCGCATCACCAGGCACGCCCGGGCCACGTCGTCGAGCAGGTCCAGGGCCGGTCCCAGCCGCGCATCGCGAAAGCCCGACCGCCCGGTGCCCCCCGCCTCATCGCTGCGCGGCGTGCTTGCGGCCGGGCCACCCACGCTCGACTGCGGCAACTGCCCCGCCCGCTGACGCTGCCGCTTCCGCCCCTCGTTGAGCGCGACAAACCGCACGATCTGCCCCGCCCATGCCGCGAAACTCGTCCGCCGGTCAAACTCGTGCTTCTTCTCAAGGGCGATCACGGCGGCATCCTGAACCACATCATGGGCCAGCGTCCGATCGGCCAGCACGCCGACCGCCACGGCCCATAGGGCCTTGTGGTGAGCCTCAAACAGACGGCCAAACTCCGTGTCGGACAGTCGCGCGGCTGGCGCGCCCTGCTGCCCGCCCGCGGCCTGCACGTCCGCCGCGTGCTTCAACATGTCGCCCGGCAGGCCCATGCTTGCGGGATTGTGGCGTGCTGCGGGCGCGGGAGCAAGCCTCCCCGCACCCCCGCCCGGTAACCTGGGGGTTCTTTTGCGGTCTTCCGCCCCCCCCGGCACATCCGCGGGGCTACTTCGCCGCCAGCGTCCGCCCCTGCGGGTCAAACTCCACCGGCGCGCCCAGGTTCAGAGGCTTGATCTGCTCCAGAATCAGCGTCTTGTCCCCCACGAGCACCAGCACGCCCTTGTCCAGCAGCAGGTTCGGCCCGGCGAGCTTGTTCAGTTGCTCCGCCGTGATCCCCCCGGCCTGGGCAAAGTCCGCCGCGATCGACTCCCACTTCGCGCCCGCGGCCAGCAGGCCCTGCGCGTTCGCCAGGGTCCCCCGCAGCGTGCCGAAGGACTGGATGATGTTCGTCCGCACCGTGTTCCCCGCCTTGGCCGCCTCGTCCGCCGAGATATCGCCCTTCTTGAAGCGGTCGAACTCCGCGAAAAACTCCTTCAGCGCGGCACCCGTCGTGTCCGCCTTCACGCTCGAGCTCGCGATGAACCACCCCAGGTCGCGCTCCATGCGGGCCGAGGCCCGGGCCCCGTAGGTGTACCCGTTCCGCTCCCGCAGGTTCTGGTTCAGCCTGCTCGTAAACGACCCGCCCAGAATCGTGTTCGCCAGCGTCAGCGGAACCCGCCGCTCATCCGCGTGCCGGATGCTTGGCGCGGCGAACCGCACCACCGTCTGCACCGCCCCCGGCCGGTCCACGATCGCCACCAGCATCTTGTCGCGCTGCGGCGCGGTCAGGTCCGCCGCGCTGGGCGGGGCCGCGGCCGTCGCCGCCGCGGGCTTCCACGCGCCCAGGTGCTTCTCCAGCACCGCCTTCACCTCCGCCTCCGCCATGTCGCCCGCGATCAGAATCGTCAGATTCTCCGGCCGCACCAGCCCCCCGTGCTGCGCCTTGATGTCCGCCAGCGCCAGCGGCTTCACCGTGTCCTGCAGCCCCGCCTGCGGCGCGCCGTACGGGTTCGTCTCCCCAAACAGCAGCCGGGACGCCACCCGCTCCGCCACTACCGGCGGCTCCTCGTCGCTCTGGGCCAAGGCCTCCAGGTGCAGGCCCTTCACGCGCTCGTAGTCCTTCGCGTCCAGCCGCGGGGCCGTGAGCGCCGCAGCCCACAGCGCGGCCGCCTGATCAAAGTTCCGCGTCAGGCTCGAAAGGCTCACGCTCAGCCCCTCGCGCGTGGCCGACGCCGAAAACTGCGCCCCCAGCGCCTGCACCGCCGCGGCAAACGCCGGGCCGTCCATCGTGCCCGTTCCTTCGCTCAGCATCTGTGCCGTCAGCGTCGTCAGCCCGGCCCGGGCCGGCGTTTCCGCAGGCGCGCCCAAACTGATCACCGCCGTCGCGGCCGTGAGCGGCAGGCCCGCACCGCTCGCCCCGTCCTTCTTCCAATAGAGCACCGCCGCCCCGTTCGAGAGTTTCATGCTCACGGGCGCGGGCGGGTTGAAGTTCGCCGCCGGTCCGTCGGCCGGTCGCGTGTCGCGCCCGGAGGCCACGCGGGCACCGCGCTCGGGCAGCACGCGGATGATGCCGCGCGAGTTCATCGTCAGCACCCTCGCCGCCACCTGGGCCACCTTCGCGGGCGTGGTCGTGCGGTAGCGGTCCAGGTCGCGCTTCAGGCTGTCGGGCTGGCCGAAGAAGTACTCGTACTCGTTGAGTTGGTCCGCCCGCCGGGCCACGTCCTGGAGGGCCGACAGTTTCGCTGTCTCGATCGCCGCCACCCGCTGCGAGAGTTCGTCGGCCGTCGGCCCTTCCTTGGTGAAGCGGGCAAGTTCCTCGTCCATGATCGCTTCGATGCGGCTGAGGTCGCTGCCGGGCTTGGCCAGCACCTCCACACGGAACATCGACCCCAGCTGCGCGCTGTCCTGGCCGCTCACCACCTCGACGGCGAGCTGGTCCGCCAGCACGAGCCGCTTGTACAGGCGGCTGCTCTGCCCGCCCGCGAGCACGAGAGCCGAGATGTCCATCTCGGCGTCGCCCTCCTGATACTGAGCGGGACTGTGGAAATACATGGCCACCTTCGGCAACTGCACCTTGTCGTAGTAACTCGCCCGGATCACCCGCCCCAGCGTCGGATCGGGCACCGGCCGGTCCTTCCCCACGTTCCCTTTGGGCAGCGAGCCGTACAGACTCTGCACCAGGGGCTTGATCGTGGCCGCGTCAAAGTCGCCCGCGATCACCAGCGAACAGTTGTTGGGCGCGTAGAACGTGGCAAAGAAGTTCTTCACGTTGTCAACCGTCGCGGCCTCCAGGTCCTCATGCGTGCCGATCACCCCGTAGTGGTACGGGTGCGTGTCGGGGTACATCAGCTTGTACGCGTCGTCGCCCGCCCGCCCGTACGGCTGGTTCTCCACCACCTGCCGCCGCTCGTTGCGCACCACATCGCGCTGCTTGTCGAGTTTCTCCTGCGTCATGGTCGGACCCATGTCCTCAAGCCTGTCGGCATCCAGCCACAGGAGCGTGGGCAGCAGGCTCGCCGGTCCGTTGCTGTAGTAGTTGGTCCGGTCCAGACTCGTGCTGGCGTTGTTGGCCCCGCCGCCGTTCTCCATGAGCACATCAAAGTCGTTGCCGGGCACCCGCTTGGTGCCCATGAACATCAGGTGCTCGTACAGGTGCGCAAAGCCCGAGCGCCCCTTGGGCTCGTTCTTCGCCCCCACCCGGTACCACAGGTTGATCGACGCCACCGGCAGCGAGCGGTCCTCGTGCAGGATCACCACCAGCCCGTTGTCGAGCGTGTACTTTTCGGCCTTGAGCGATTGGGCGAGCGCGGCGGTCGGGGCCAGCGCGGCTGCCGCCACACAGGCGATGGGCGCGATGAGGGCAACGAGAGACGAACGGCTCATGGCATGGCTCCGCGATCACAGGACTCAGGACCAAGAACTCAGGACTCAGGACGACCTTCTGGTCTACCGCTCCCCGCATCGTTCGGTCGCATCCGGGCCGGGTCCACCCGGCCCGCCCCCCGCCGGGTGCCACCAGTCTGCGGCCACAGGCCGCGCGACTGGTGCGCTCGGCCGAACCTCGCCGCTCGCGCCGTCTGGTGGGGCGGACGTCCCGTCCGCCCTCCCGTTCCCCAGCGGGCTGCGCGCACATCACGTCCCCTCGCCCCCCCGTCAACCCCCCTCTCCCGCCTCACGCCTGATCGCCGCCGCACCCCACGCCGCCGGCGACCCGTAATCCGCGCTGTTCCGCTTCCTCTCGCCCGCCCTCCACCAAATCCAGCACGTCCGCCAGCACCGCGTGCGCCGTCGGCCACCGCCCCGCACCCACGCCATCCGCCACGTGCGTGCCCGCTGGTGTCTGCACCAGCAGCCGGTTCCACGCGCCCGGCAGGTCCGCCAGCGCGTGCTCCCCCGGCAGCGCCACCAGCTGCACCGATGCACGCCGGCCCTCGGCCTCCACCGTCGCCACGTGCCGCAGCACGTGCGGTCGCCCGCCCGCGGCACCCCGCACACGCGCGAGCGAGTCCTCCGTGATCGCCTCCAACTCGATCGCCTCCTCCGCGATCTCTACGCCCCACGCAGCGCGGCACAGGAGCCGCACCTTGTCGGCCGCGTCCCGGCCCGAAAGGTCGCGCCCGGCATCCGCCTCGCACAACCCCGCCGCCCGCGCCGCCGCCAGCGCATCCGCCAGCGTCTCCCCCGCGCCCACGCGGTTGAGCACAAAGTTCCCCGTGCCGTTCAACACGCCCTCCAGCCGCGTAATCGGCCCGCCCTGCGCCGCCCGCGCGCAACACTCCAGGAGCGGCGCGCCGCCCCCCACGCACGCGCTGATCGCGGCACCCCGCTCGCCAAGGGTCGGGTCTGCCGCCACCGCCGCCTTGTTCGCCGTCGCCACCAGCCCGCCCCGCTCCAGCGCGGCACGCAGACACGCTCCCGCCGGCTCCAGACCGCCCAGCGCCTCCACCACGATCTCCCCGCGCCGCGTCCCCTCCGCCACCCCCAGCGCATCCGCGTGCACCCGCTCGCGTGTCAGCCCCTCCGCCCCCCCGCCCGCCGCCACCGCCCGCTCCACATGCCGGGACGCCACCGCGGCCACCTCGAACCGCTCCGGCAGCAACCGCAGGAGCCCCAGCACACCGCCGCCCACCGTCCCCGCGCCAAGTACGTGCACTCGCCGCTTTCGCCGCGGCTCCTCCAATTCCGCATACGCCGTGTCGAAGGGGCCCACCAGCGTCCGCCGCGCATCCAGCAACGCGCCCACCTCCACGGTCGTCCGGCTCCGCAGCGCAAACCGCACCGCCTTGGGTTGCAGAATGTCGCCCCCGATCGCCAGGGCCTCGTCCCACGACACGCTGGCGAGCCGCCGCGCATCGGCGTGCAGGTTGGGGTCCTTGTCAAACAGCCCCGGCACATCCTTGATGAGGCGGCAACAGACCGTGCCGGGCGTATCCGCGGCCAGGCGCGCCGCCAGGTAGATCGCCGTCAGGTCCGACCCGCCCCGCCCCAGGAGCACGGTCGCGCCGGCATCGTTCAGCGCGATGAAGCCCGGCACCACCAGCACCGGGTGCGTGGCCAGCAGCCCGCGGATCGCCCCCGTCTCCACGCCCGCCGGCTCGGCATCGTGGGCCGGCCCCGCAGCCCGCAGGCCGATGGTCGCCGGCGTGGCCACGCGCACGCCCAGGCCCGAGCGTGCCACCGCCAGCGCCAGTTGGGCCGCCACGGCCAGTTCGCCCGTGCTCGCCAGGAGCGCCGTCGCCTCCGCGTGGTCGGCCCCTTGCCAACTCGCCGCGAGATCGAGCAGCCGATCTGTCTCGCCGTACAGCGCCGACACCACGGCCACCACCCTGCGCCCGCGCCGGACGTGCTGGTAGACCTCGATGGCGGCCCGGGCCAGGTCGTCGCCGCGCCGCAGCACCGACCCGCCCAGTTTGAGCACGATGACGGGGGCGGCAGAAGCCTGAGTGATACTCACAGGGCACCCCCCGTCCGCACGGCGTGCTGCACCGGTGCACCCGCATCCAGGCCCGCGGGCGCGACCGCGCGGGGCGTCAGTGCCTGCCCCAGATCCGCGATCACGTCCGCCGGGTCTTCGAGGCCCACGCTCAGCCTCAGCAGCCCGTCGGTGATGCCCACGGCGTGCCGGTGCGCGGCGGGCACATCCGCGTGCGTCATCGTCGCGGGGTGCGTCAGGATCGTGTGCGCACCCCCGACGTGCTCGGCCAGGCACACCAGCTGCAGCCGCGCCAGGAATGCCCGCGCCGCCGCCAGCCCCCCGCGCAACTCGAAGGTGATCACGCCGCCGTGGAAGCCGCCGTGCTGACGGATCGCCAGGGCTCGTTGCGGGTGCGAATCCAGGCCGGGGTAGCGGATCAGCGCCACCTGCGGCTGCCTGGCCAGCCACGCCGCCACCGTGCCCGCACCCCGCGAGTGCTGCCGGGCGCGCAGGGGCAGTGTCTCCACTCCCCGCAGCGTCAGGTACGCATTGAACGGCGTCTGGATGCCCCCCGTGCACTTGCGGTAGAAGCGCAGGTTCGTGAGCAGTTCCGCGTCGCGGGCCACGATCGCCCCGCCGATCGCCGCCGAGTGCCCCTCGATGTGCTTGGTCGTGCTGTAGACGCTGATGTCCGCCCCCAGGTCCAGCGGCTTCTGGATCGCCGCGGTCAGGAACGTGTTGTCCACCGCAAGGGGCACACCCCTCGCCCGGCACACTGCGGAGACCGCCGCGAGGTCCACCAGATCGAGCGTCGGGTTGGCCGGCGTCTCCACAAACACCAGCCGCGTCCGGGCGTTGATGGCCGCCTGAACCAGCGCGGGGTCGGTGGCATCCACAAACGTGGCATCCACCCCGTACTTCTTGAGCACCCGGTCGAAGAGCCGCACCGTGCCGCCGTACGCCGCGCTCGAGATCACCGCGTGATCGCCCGCCGAGAGCAGCGTGAGAAACAGGGCCGTCTCGGCGGCAAGGCCCGACGAGAAGCAGACGGCGGGGGGTGCGTCCTCGAGCGCGCCCAAGGCTACTTCAAGATCGCTCACGGTGGGGTTGCTCACGCGTGAGTAGGCGTGCGGGGGGGTGTCGCCCACCGCCTCCTGCGTGAAACTGCTGGTCTGCGCGATGCTGCCGCCCAGGGCCCGGCCGGGTCCGGTGCGTGCGCGCGCGTGCAGCGCGATCGTGCTGGGTGCGAGCGGGACAGGATGGTTGATGATGGATGCGCTCATGCCGTGAACTCCTCACGGCATCAAGCAGGGACCGAATGGCGACGCGGCGGACAGCGAACGTCGCTGTCCTGTTGTGTCCGGTGGACGGCTTCGTGAGAAGCACGATTCACCCGACCGCATCGTTCCGCCGCGCTTGCACGCGACGGGACGGGCCTCGGCACCGCGGCGGTCGTCTCGACTCAGACGCCGCTCGGTTGCCGCCCGGCACAGAAGGCCTGCCGGGACTCTTGATGCTGATCAGCAGTATATCCGGATAAACGGATGAAGCAAGGCGGCCGCCGCACGAATCCGTCGATTCAGGACAAACCCTACTTATCCCACCGGTCTGGCGATGCCACACGGCGCGCGGTAGGCTCTGGCCATGACCACCACCTCGCGTCGTGAGTTCCTGCACGCGGCCGCCCTCGCCGGCGGCTGCCTGGCCCTTGCGGCACCCCTCGGCCGGGCCTGGGCACGCGGCACGGCCGCCCGTGCCGATGCCGTCGGCCCGTACACCTATCGCGCCCTCAAGACCGGCGCCGCCCGCATCGGCGCCCTCGTCGGCGACGGTGGCAACGCGCTCGTGGCCGGCGATGGTGCCGGCGCGTGGTCGCTGTTGATCGACACCAAGAACCCCGCCCTGGGAGCCATGCTGCGAGGGTCGGGCGTAGCGCTCGGCGGCGGCAACTTCGACAAGGGCGACCGCCTGGTCATCAACACCCACCACCACGCCGACCACACCGGCGGCAACTGGGCGTTTGCGGGCGTGCCGATCGCGGCCCATGAATACGCCCGGGCGCGGGTCATCGAGCGTGCCGCCAGCATGGCCGCGGCCGCGCCCCGCGCCGTCAAGGTCCTCGAAGGCGACGAGAGCGACGCGGGCAGGGCCGCGTTGCCCTACGCGCGGCAGTATCTGGAGAAGGTGGGTTCACTCACACCCGAGGCGTGGGCTCCCACGCGGGCCCTGAGCGGCGAGAAGAGCGAACTCACCGTCGGCCCGCTGAAGGTGGAGGCGTACCACTTCGGCCCCGGGCACACCGACAACGACCTGGTGCTGCGGCTACCCGACCAGAACATCCTGCACATGGGCGACCTGCTCTTCCACAACAACTGGTGCTTCATCGACCGGCCCGCGGGGGCAACCACGGTCGGGTGGATGAAGAGCGTGCGTGAGGCCGCCAAACTCTGCGATGCCGAGACGGTTGTGATTCCCGGGCACGGAGAGCTAACCGATGTGCAGGGGCTCATGGGGCAGATCGTCTTCCTCGAGCGGGTGCGCGAGATCGTGGGCGCGGCCGTGAAGGCTGGCACCACACGCGAGGATGTGCTCAAACTCGAACCGGCCGAGTTCGCGTCGCGCGGCTTTCCGCAGGGGCGGGTCCGCACGTTGGGCGCGGTCTACGACGAGCTCACGGGCGCGCCCGCCGCGCCCCCGGCGGCGGCTCCTGCCGGCCGGTAGCGGCGCCGGTCGGGGTTCCGCTCACGCGCTGTGCGGCGGCTTCTCGGGGCCCGGATCATCCGCGTCGAGCCGGTCCTGCACGTGGCCCACGCGCCGGTCGAGTGCGTCGAGCCGGGCGGTCAGGCGGTCGATCGCGGCGAACGCGGCCCGCAACTGCTCGCTGAGTTGCTCGCTCAGCCGCTCGCCGAAGAGCATCGACTCCTCGAGGCGGGCGAGGCGGTCGTCTTGGTTGCGCGGGGGTGCGGACATGACCAAGGGCATCCGGGCGGCTAGTCTCTGCCCATGAAGAAGGCCAGTCTATCGGTCGGGGGCAGGGGCGTGCGTGCGGGTGCCGCGTGCGCGGGCGTGCTGGCCGGCGGGGCGAGCGTATGGGCCGGGCTGGATGAGCGGTTGGCGGCCGGGCCACTCAGGCTCGACACCAGCGCGGCGTATGCGGGTCGCATCGCCGATCAGCCCGCCGTGCCCGCGGGCGGCGAGAACGCGGCGGGCGCAAGCGGCGGGTATGGCCTACCGGGCGGTTGGTGGATCACCTTCGGCGGCGGCTACGCCAACGACTTTGGCGACGAGCAGGACCTGAACGCGCACGTCGCGTTCAGCACGTTCCTGGCCGACGAACTCGAGTTCTCGGTGGAACTGGCCGGCTGGTACTTCGACCAGGTGGGGACCGACACGGGGGGTATCAACCCGGGCATGGTCTTCCGCTGGCACTTCTGGCACGCCGACAACTTTGATTGGACGGTCTACGGCGACGTGGGCATCGGCCTGCTCTTCTCGTTTGACGATGTGCCCGACGGGGGCACGAGTTTCAACTTCACGCCGCGTGCGGGCCTGGGATACACGACGCGCATCGACGACGACGGCACCCGCCTGCAACTCGGGGTCCGCTACCACCACGTCTCCAACGCACGGATCGAGGGCGACGGGCGCAACCCCAGCCGCGACAGCGTGATGGTGTACGCGGGGGTGGTGTTTCCGTTCTGAGGCCCGGCGGTGTGGGGGCAGCAAGGAGTCTGTCCATGAGGCGTGCGGTCATCCAGCGATCCCGGGCCTTCACACTCATCGAGTTGCTGGTGGTGATCGCCATCATCGCGCTGCTGGTGGCTCTGGCGTTCCCGTCGCTCTCGGGGGCCCGTCGCAGCGCCCGGTCGGCCATCTGCAAGGGCAACCTTCACGGGCTCGCGCACGGCCTGGTCCTGTACGCCAACGACCACAGGGAACTGGTCATCCCGTCGTACACCATGACCGGTACGCAGGGCGGACCCGGAGTGCCCTTGGAGGGCTGGGCCGCCATCCTTGACCGCGACGGCTACGTGCCGGCCAGCCGCAGCAAGTTGTCCAACGCCTGTTACTGCCCCGACACCGTCGACGTCGCCGGGGTGGAGTCCGGCCAGACGGGCGACAACCCCAACCACCCCAAGGGGTGGCTGGAGTGGCCCTTCGAGCGCAATGGTTCCTCGAACGTGGCGGTGTCGATTGTGGAGCGCGGCTTCGAGCGCATCCTGCGTGTCTCCTACTGGATCAACGCCGACAACCCCATCGGCGCCGTCGCCAGCGTAACGCCTGACCTCTTCTACACGGCCAGCGTCGGCTACGGCCCCTCCAGCAACGGCCTCACCATCCGCCAGACAAAGTCGTCGCTCTTCCTGCGGCCGCAATCACTTATCACCTTGGCCGATGGGGTCTACGCGGGTCGCCAGCGCGACAACCGGATCGGCACCACGAACAGCCGCATCGGCTACCGGCACGGCGGCAAGGATGGCGTTGCCAACACGGCCTTCGCCGATGGGCATGTTGCTCCGCTGGGCGGCCGGGCCTTCCCGCGCGGGCTGGGGGGCAGCAACCCGCCCGCTGAAGTGAAAGCGGAGAACACCACAGCCGGCCCCTCGGTCTACGCCAACCCCGAGCGAGTGGCTTGGCCCTGAGGGAGGCGGCCGGCGGCGAACCACTGACAACCCACTGTCAGTCCATGGTTCCGCCGGAGCACCCGCCCGCTTGACTTCCAGCCGACTTGCCGCTTTGCTCGCTCCGTGCGCATCATCGCGGGCCAATACCGCCGCAGGCAACTCCGCGTGCTCGAGGGCTTCACCACACGCCCCATGCCCGACCGCGTGAAGGAGTCGGTCTTCGGCATGCTGGGCGCGCGAGTCGAGGGTGCCCGGGTGCTCGATTTGTTCGCCGGGAGCGGGGCTCTGGGCCTCGAGTCGCTCAGCCGCGGGGCGGCCTCCTGTCTGTTTGTCGAGCGCGACCGGGCCGCTGCGGGCGTGCTCGAAGAGAACATCGCGGCCCTGGGCTGCGCAGATCGCGCCACGCTGGCCCTGGGCGACGCCCTGGGCATGTCGGTGGTGGCGCGGGCGCCGGAGCCGACGGACCTGATCTTTCTGGACCCGCCCTACCCGCTGGTGCGCACCGCGGCGGGGTGGGCGCGGGTGCGGGCTCACGCCACGGAACTCGCGGCCAAGTTGGCCCACGACGGTTTCCTGCTGCTGCGGACCCCGTGGCCCTTCGTGCTCGATGCCGAGCAAACGCCCGTGGGCGATACGGTGCCGCGCGGCGTGCGGCGGTCGGCCAAGCCGCGCTCGGGGAAGCGCGGCCCCGCCCGGCGCGAGTGGGATGCCCGCCTGGGCGAGGAGCGCGGCGCGGGCCGGCCCGTGCACGCGGGCAAGCCTGACGACCGTGGCGACGGCTGGGTGTATCGCATCGACCGCGACGGCCCGGCCTGGGGTGAGGGCACGACGGGCGCCGAGGGCGACGACGGCGTGCGCGTGGTCGAGAACCGCGACAGCGGGCCGGATGGCGCGGCCGGCCCCGCCGTGGCGGCAGACATGGCCATAGCCGGTTGCCGCGGGCCCGAGACCCACGCCTACGGGAGCACCGCCGTGCACTGGTACATGCGTGCGGGCACGCCGGGCGGTGGCGCATGAGCGTCGCCCGCGAGTCGCTCAACGCGGCGCAGCGACGGGCCGTTGAGCACGCGGCGGGGCCGCTCATGGTGCTCTCCGGGCCCGGCACGGGCAAGACGCGTGTGATCACACGCCGCATCGCCCACATGGTCGAGGTCCGTGGCGTGGCGCCCGAGCGCATCGTGGCCCTCACCTACACCGTGAAGGCGGCGGAGGAGATGCGGCAGCGGCTGGCCGCGCTCTGTCAGCCCGGAGTTGCCGAGCGCGTGGGCGTGCACACACTGCACGGCTTCGGCCTGCGCATCCTGCAGCGCTTCGGCGACACCATCGGCCTGCGCGGCAACCACGACCTGATCGACAGCGCCCGCAAGCGGCGGTTGGTGCGTGAGTTGGCGGCCGCGCACGGCCTTTTTCCCGATCTCGCGGCGGGCCGCCGCGACGAGACGCTGGCGTGGGTTGACCGCCAACTCGACCTGCTGGCCGACCACGCCGTGAGCCCCGAGGCGGCCCGGGTGTTCGGCGATTCGTGGGCGGCCCGGCTTGACCGCGGCGAGGGCGTGGCCGACGCCAAAGAGGCCTCGGCCCAGCGGGCACGCCTGGAGCGCTTCCGCCACGTGGCCCGCCTGCGCGAGCTGTGCGACGCCGCCCGTCTGGAGCGCGGCTGGTTGGCCTACAGCGACTACCTCGCGCTGCCGGCCGCGGTCATGCGCCGCGGGGGTACGCCGGCGGCGATCCTGCTCGACGAGCACCGCCACTACCTCGTGGACGAGTGGCAGGACACCAACGCGGCCCAGATCGAGCTGCTCACGCTGCTGGCGCCGCCGGCTGATCGGCCGGACCTGTGCGTGGTGGGCGACGACGACCAGGCGATCTACGGCTTTCGCGCCGCCGATGAGCGGGCCTTTTCCAAGTTTGCCGAGCGATGGAGCGAGCACACCGTGGTGCGGCTGGAGGAGAACTACCGCTGCCGCAGCGCGATCATCGATACGGCCAACCGGGTCATCGCCTGGTGCGGAGACGCCCGCTTTGATGCACAGAAGAAGATCGTGCGCCCGCAACCCGACCCGGCGGCGGGCGAGCCCGAGCCGGCGGGGTCGGTGATCGGCGTGGCCCTGCCCAAGTACACGCACGATGGTCCCGCTATCGCGGCCATGATCCTGGAGCAGCGGGCTCTGCATCCCGGGCTCGAGTGGAGCGACTTTGCGGTGCTGGCCCGCAGCCACAAGGACCTGGCCCGGGTGGGTGCGGCGCTGGAACTCGAGGGCATCCCCACACGCCGCGTTGACAAGCAGGGGATCATCGACGACGGCGTGGAAGACCTGCTGGCGTGGGTGCGGGCCCTGGTTGACCCGCACGACACGATCGCGGTGCGGCGGCTGCTCATCCGCGTGCCGCGGTGCGTCCGCCCGGACCTGGTTGCGGGGTGGGAGCGCGACTATCTCGCGGCCCGCTCGCGGGCTGCCGAGGGTGAGGGGACCGATCCGGGCGGCTTTGTGGGGTATCTCGCCGGGCACGCGTCTGCACATCCGCCGGTGGGGGAGTTGGCACGTCTCTACGCGACTCTGGCCCCGCTGGCGGCCACGCGCCGGGCCGACGAGGTGATCTTCAAGATCGTGTGCGATGCCGACCTGGCGCACGCCGAACTGCTGAGCCCGGCGGAGCGGGCCGCGCGGATGCGGGCCATGGTGCGTGTCGTGCGCTTCGCACGCACGCGCCAGGCGCGGCTGGAGGCGGACGGGCGCGGGGGCGAGGGGGGCAGCCTGCGGGCGTGGCTGGCCTACTACAACGATCTCTCAGAGAACGAGCAGCGCTTCGCCGAGGAGCAGGCCACCGACGCCGAGGACGGGCCCGAGGCACCGGCCGAGGGCGACGCCGAGGCGGAGCGGGCCGTGTCGCTCATCACCATGCACTCGGCCAAGGGGCTGGAGTTCGACTCGGTGTTTGTTACACGGCTCGACCCTACCTCGTTTCCCAGGGTGCGCGTCCGCGACGAGGAACTGCTCCCGTCGGGGTTGACAGGGCCCGACGACGATGATGCCGGGCGCGAGGCGCGGGCCCGCAACGAACTGCGGCGGCTCATGTACGTCGCGTGCACCCGGGCCCGACGCCGCCTCACGCTGCTGGGCACATGGACGAAGCGCGGCAGCGGCAGCGAGCACTTCTTCGAGATGCTGTTCCGCGAGAGCCACGGCGCGCCTGCGGGGCCGCGCATCGATGCCGCTGAGGCCATCGAGTCGGCGGCGCGGCGCGGGGTCGGGCCGGGCGCACGCCCGGCGCCCACGGGGTTGGAGGGGGAGGCGTGGGACGCGGCCTCGATCCGCGCCCTGGCCGATCGCGTAGGCGCGACACGGCGCAGCGCCCGTCAGGCCGCCGCGGCGGCACTGCAGCGGGCCGATGACCCTGGCTTGACGGCGGAGCAGGCCGACGAGGTCGCCGCCACGCTGCGCGGCGCGGCCGAGCGCATGACGGCGGCCGCGTGCGTGGCGGCGGGCGCACCCGTACCGGCGTGGCTGGGTGAAGAGGGGCGCGCCCTGGCGGCCCGCGCGGGCGGCGGTGGCAAGGCGGGCGAGGCACCCGGGCGGGCGAAGTTGCCGGGCTGGCGCGCTCTCGCCGCGCCGCTCGCCCTGTCGTACACATTTCTGAACGACTACACGCGTTGCCCGCGCTGCTTCTTCATCAAGCACGTGCTGAAGATGCCGGAGGCCGAATCGGGGGCGATCAACCTGGGCTCGGCGGCGCACATCGCGCTTGAGGGGTTCTTCCGCCGCTTCAGGGCCGCCGACGCCGAGGGCCTGCCCGCGCCGGGGCTGGATGATCTGCTCGCCCTGGGCCGGGCCGCGGTGCTGCGCCTCACCGACCACGACCGCGAGATCGACCGGGCGGCCCTTACGAGCCTGGGCGCGATGCTGCGAACCGTGTTCGAGCGGCTGCACAACCCCCGCGATCACATCCACGAGATTGAGCGCAAGATCGTGTTCCCCTACACCAGTGGGGAGCACACCCACGCCTTCTCGGCCAAGATCGACCGGCTCGACAGCGTGCCCCGTGCCGACGGCTCGGCGGGCGTGCGCATCATCGACTACAAGACCGGCGTGGCTTGGAAGAAGTATCTTCAGCCTGCCGACGACGACCTGCAACTGGGTGTCTACGCACTGGCCGTGGCCCACGACCGCGGCGTGCCCGAGGAGGCGCTGGCCGGCACCGCCGAGTACTGGGTGCTGGGCAGCGGCGACCGGGGCGTGATCGACCTGGCCGAACTCAACCTCGCCAAGGTGCGCTCGGCCATCGACAAGGCCGTGGCCGGCATCCTCGCGGGCGCGTACCCGCGCGGCAACGACCGCAACTGCCGCGGCGATTGCGCGATCTTCGGCTCCGACCTGTCCGGCGACGGCGAAGGCGATTGACCACGGAGCGAGATCAGACCACGCTCAACGCCCGGCCCGCACGCCGGTACAAGGTGCGACACTCATGGCCCCAGCAGCGCGGAACGTGGTGATGGTGTGTGTGGCGGCGCGCTGCGCCCTCTTCGCGGACGCGGGCGCGGCCGTGGCCCGCGCCCAGCCCGCCGACAACGTGCGTGCGGCCGAGCGCGGACCCGAGGGCGTGGCCCGGGTGCTGCTGACGCCCGAGGCGGGCATCGTGTCGCTCGACCTGACCAACGGCCTGCGTGTGAACATCCGCCCCATGCCCGGGTGCGGTCGTGTGCAGGTGGCCGCCACGGTGTTGGCGGGTCTGCCGGTAGAGGATGCGGCCACGCGCGGCTTCTCTGAGGCGGCCTGCGTGGCGTGGCATCGGGTCGAGGGCGTGCCCGAAGTGTCCCTCACGCGCACGCCCACGCCGGAGGGGTTGGCGATCAGCGCCGCCGCACCCGCGGGCCGGGCCGGTGCGGCTGTGCGTCAGGTGGCGGTGATGCTGGCCCGGCCTGAAATCGACGCGGCCCGCCTGGCGGCGTGGAAGGGCCAGATGCGCGTCGGGTTGGCGCGCCGGGCGGGGTCGGCGCGGTCGCTGGCGTACGACGCGGTGATGGAGACGCTTCTGCCTGCCGACCACGAGGGGCGCGGCATCCGCACACCCGAGCAGGCTGAGGCGATCGCGCCCGGCCCGCTGGCCGAGTGGCTGCGGGCCACCCTCCGCACCAGTCCGATCGAGGTGGCGATCGTGGGCGACGTGGCGCTGGATGAGGCTGTAGCGCTGGCGGCGACAGAGTTGGCCGGCGGCGGCGCAGGGGCCGACGGCGGTCGGCCCGCGCTGGAGGCCCGTGAGCGCCCCGGTCCGGGTGCTCAGCGCGGCGTGCGCGATCTGCGCGATGCCGTGCGCGTGGAAGTGCCGCCGCGACTCCGGCGGACACGGGTTACGCCATCGGACGAGCCGACTCCGCCGCGTGCGCTGGTCGCGCTGGCCGCGTACGGGCCGGACCTGGCGGACCTTGCCGAGGTGCGAGTTCTGAATGTGGCGGCCGATTGCCTGGAGCGCGAGGCGCTCACGGCCGTCCAGGAGGCGGGTTTTCCGACCGCCACGGTCCAGTGCGAGGTGAGCCCTGCGCGCTGGTACAGGGGCACGGGCCTGCTGCTGCTGAGTGCCAGCGTGGCGGCGGCCGATGCTCGCGACCACGAGGACGATGTGCTCGCGGCGCTGCGGGCCGCGCTGGAGCGCTGCGCCCGCACGGGTCCCGATGCCGACACCCTGCGCGAGGTGGTGGAGCGACGCTCGGGCGACGCGCTGCGGCGGCTGGCCGAGCCGGAGTATTGGGCGGCGGTGCTGTCCTTTGCAGAGTGCCACGCGCTGCCGCTGGCCGACCTGGCGCGGGTGGTGGAGGTGCTGCAGGCCTTGACACCTGCGCATGTGGCCCGGGCGGCGGCCAGGGCCGCGGCGGCACGCCCGCTGATTCAGGTCATCGTGGCGCCGGAGCCGGCCCGGGCGCAACCGTGAGTCGGGGTCTGATCGGGTACTCAGAAGGGCCGGTGCGGTCAACGCCGGCCGCCGGTGCCGGTACCATCGGTGCGCGGCCACTCTGGCCGGCAGACAGCGCTTCTTTGGAGCACACTATGCGGACTTCGCGGATCATCGTGGCGGCATCGCTGGCGTGGTTGGCGGCCGGGGCGGGTGGCATGGCGGCGCGGGCCGACGAGCCGCTGCCCAGCGACCCGGCGCTGGTCTCGGGCCGGCTGCCCAACGGGTTCTCGTACATCATCCGCAAGCACGGCAACCCGGAGGGGCGGGCCGCGGTCTGGATGCACGTGTCGACGGGGTCGCTGAACGAGACGGATCAGCAGCGCGGCATCGCGCACTACCTGGAGCACATGGCCTTCAACGGCTCCAAGAACTTCCCGCCGGGCAGCGTGATCGACTTCTTCCAGAGTTTGGGCCTGGCGTTCGGGCGCGACCAGAACGCCTTCACGAGTTTCGACCAGACCACGTACCAGTTGTACCTGCCGGACACGCAGGGAGCCACGATCGACAAGGCCCTGCTCTTCATGAGCGACGTGGCTCTGCGGCTGTCGCTGTTGCCGCACGAGATCGACGAGGAGCGAGGGATCATCCAGGAGGAGAAGCGCACGCGCCTCTCGGCCCAGCAGCGCGTGGGCGAGTACATCCTGGAGCGGATCGCGCCCGAGAGCACCTTCGGCCAGCGGCTGCCGATCGGCACGGATGCCACGCTGGCCAGCGTCATGGAACCCGACTTCCGCGACTACTACAGCCGCTTCTACGCCCCCAGCAACATGACGCTGATCTTCGTTGGCGACACCGATCCCGCGGCGGTGGTTCCGCACATCGCCAAGGCCTTTGGCGAGGGCCCCACGCTGCCCGTGCCGGCCGACCGCGAGGTGGGCGTGAAGCCGACGAGCGGCTATCGCGCCATCATCGCGACCGACCCGGAACTCAAGACCGGCGCGGTCACCATCACACGCATCGGTTCGCCCGCCGGGCCGACGGCCACCACTGCGGCCTTCCGGCGCAACCTTATTGACACGATCGGGCAGTTTGCGTTCAACCGTCGCCTGGGCGACAAACTCGCGGCGGGCAAGGCGAGTTGGCTGTCGGCCTCGGGCAGCGTGGGGGATGAGTACCGTGTCTTCCGCCAGGCGGAGGTGCAGGCGAGCGGCACGCCCGAGTCGTGGCGGGCCATGCTCACCGACCTAGCCACGGAGGTGCGGCGGGCCACGCTGCACGGCTTCAAGGAGAGCGAACTCGACGATGCCAAGAAGGTGATCCTCTCCAACGCAGAAGAGGGCGTGGCCCGTGAGAGCACGCTTCCCGCGCGGGCCGTGATCGCCCGCATCAACGGCGCCGTGGCCGGCGGGGAGCCCATCATGTCGGCGGCCCAGCGGCTCGAACTGCTCAAGAAGGTGCTGCCCGGCATCAGCCCCAGCGAGGTGGGCGAGGCCTTCACCCGCAACTTCGACTTCTCCAGTGCGGTCTTCGTCGCCACCATGCCGGCGGGGCCGGGGGTGCCCAGCGAGGCCGACCTGGTGAAGTTCGGGGCCGAGGCCCTCAAGGCGACGCCCGCGGCGGATGCGGAGAAGGCACGCGCCACCAGCCTGCTCGACAAGGACCCGGTGCCCGGTGCCGTGGCCGAGAGCACCACGCACGCGGCGAGCGCCGTGGCGACCGCGGTGCTCACCAACGGGACCACCTTCCACCATCGCTTCATGGACCAGCGCAAGGACGAGGCCACCATCACCATCACACTCGCGGGCGGCCAGATCGAAGAGACGGCCGACAACCGCGGCGTCTCGGATGCCGCCGGCCTGGCGTGGGGCCGCCCGGCCACGGGCCGTCTCTCCAGCACTCAGGTTCGAGACTTCATGACCGGCAAGAAGGTCACCGTTCGGGGCGGCGACGGTGGCGGCGGCGGGGGAGGGCGTGGCGGACGTGGCGGCGGCGGTGGGGGGGCCAGCGACGCCTTCACGCTCACCGTTTCGGGCAGCCCGACCGACATCGAGACCGGCATGCAGCTGGCTCACGCGCTGCTCACCGACCCGGTGATCGAGCCGGCCGCGTTCGAGCAGTGGAAGACCGCGCAGTTCCAGGCGATCGAGCAGCGCAAGGTGCAGCCCCAGGGTGTGCTTGCCGAGACCGTGGCCGAGAGGCTCTACCCGCCCGGCGAGGCGCGGCTGAAGCCCGTGCAGAAGGCCCACGTCGAGAAGATGACGCTGGACAGGGCCCAGGCCTGGCTCAGGCGCATCATCGCCACCGCTCCCATCGAGGTGGCCGTGGTGGGCGACATCTCGCACGAGGCCGCGGAGGCGCTGGTCACCAAGTACATCGGCTCGCTCCCCAAGCGAGAGCGGATGAGCGACAAGGCCCTCGCCCCGCTGCGCGACGTGAAGCACGTGCCCGGGCCGGTGCGTGCCATGCTGGAGATGGAGACGGCCACCCCGCAGGCGGTCGTGATCGACGGCTTCTTCGGGCCCGATGCCCGCAACGTGCGCGACACGCGGCTGATGCAGATGGCCGCGCGGCTTGTCTCCACGCGGCTGGTAAAGGCGATCCGCGAGGAGAAGCAACTGGTCTACTCGATCTCGGCGCAGGTGCAGCCCGGCACAACCTATCCGGGATGGGGCCAGTTCACCGCCGCCGCGCCCACGGCCCCCGAGAAGGCCGACCTGCTCGGCCCGGCCCTTGAGGAGGTGTACGCCAAGTTTGCCGCCGAGGGCCCCACGGCCGAGGAACTCGACACGGCCCGCAAGCAGTTTGCCAACCAGTTTGAGGAGCAGATGAAGGAGCCGGGCTTCTGGCAGGGGCGCTTGGCGACGCTTGGCTACCGCGGCTTCACGCTCGACGACACCATGGCCGCGCCGGCGGCGTACCAGGCGTTCACGGGCGAAGAGATCCGCGCCTGCTTCGCCAAGTACTACCAGCCAGCGTCGTCATTCCGCTTCGGCATCAAGCCCAAGGCGGGCGCGGCGGCTCCGACGAAGTGATACGGGTTCCCGTTGTTGGCCGCGCCACCGCGGCGAGGGGCTTGCTCTCGGTGCGTGTAAGTTCAACGACGCGACATATGCGCGTCCATCCCCCTCCGCAACGCGGAGGCGGTGGCCCGCAGGGCCGGGGGAGGTGCGGAGCGATCCGTGCCTGAAGAGTCCTCCCCCGCCTCCGTCGCCGCGGCGACGTTGGCACTCCATCCACGCCGTGGAGGGGGATGGGGGCGCGACAGGCAACAGGAGTTGGTATGAGCAGCGCCGCGCGGCTCCGCGCGGGCGGGGTGCCACCCGCCCATCGATCGCCAATGAACAAGGGCCGGAGCCTCGAAGGCTCCGGCCCTGTTGTTTGTCGCTACGCGGGCCTTGCCCATGGTGTGGGCGGGCCCGGCTTCTTACCAGCGGCCGCTGCCGCCGCTGCGGCCACCGCCGCTGCGCCCGCCGCCGCCGAATCCGCCGCGCCCGCCGCCGCCACCCTCGCGGGGCTTGGCCTCGTTGACCGTGAGGTCGCGGCCGTCGATGTTCTTGCCGCTGAGCGCGGCCATGGCGGCCCGGGCGTGGTCGTCGTTGTTGAACTCGACGAAGCCGAAGCCGCGGGGGCGGCCGGTCTCACGGTCCATCACGAGGGCGGCCGAGGCCACCTCACCGTGGGCCGCGAACAGGTCGCGGAGTTGAGACTCGGACGTGTTGAACGACAGATTGCCGACGTAAAGCTTCATGGCTTTACTCCAGACCCGAAAGAAACGTTGGGAGGCAACCGCTGCTTGGACTCGGGCGGAGAAAGCGTCGGCGGACCAGAGAGGACTCGACCGACAGGGCCGGGCCAGACAGAGATCGCACGCAAGCATAGGCGCGCCGGAGAGGGAGGCCCACCCGGGTGGAGTCCCACGGTGCTCAGCGCACCTCGTAGACGCGCACGGGCGGCGCGGCGAGGCCTGAAACCGTGCTCCAGAATGGTTCACTGGTTCCTTCGCCCAGCCAGCGGCGGAACTGCCCGTGGGCATCGGCTGCGTAGGACGCGAGCCGTGGCCCGCCCGTGAAGAGCACACGCTGGATCAGCAGGCGGTCTTCACTGGCGTACTCGCCCTCGGCCGCAACGCCCGCGAGGGCATCCACCACGCGGCCGAAGAGCGCGGGGTCGGCCTCGAGCATGAGGTCGGCATCGCGCCAGACGATGTAGCGGTGCTTGACCAACCCGGCCGAGCCGAGCAGCACGCTCTCGCTGGGGCGCTTGCGCAGGGTCTCGATCAGGCCGCGGGGGCCGTCGATCTCGCGCGTGCCGGGAGGGCCGCCGGGGTGCAGGCCCGCCTCGACGTGGCGGCACAGCCCGTCCAGGTCGCGGGCCCCGGCCACCACGATGGTCTGAGCCTGCGGCAGGTGCTGGAGGTACCAGGCCATCTCAACCCCGAAGCGCTCGCGCAGGGGGGCAGAAGCCGTCCACGCGGCCAGGTGAGACTCTTCCAGCAGGGCCGCGGCGGCCGCCAGCCACTCGCTGGGCTCGTGCCGGACCGCCGCGCCGATAGCGGCGGTGCCGGGCCGTTGCGGGTTGTGATCGGCGACGCACATAATGAGCACGCGGCAGAGAAAAGGCCGGGCCGCCGGCGGGAGGGCGCGGACACCCGGCCGCGCCGGGCACCCTTCAATCTGCCATTGACGGCGCGGAAGGCCACAAGTTCGCGCGAAATCTCCGGCCAGTGCCCGCCGCGTCCCGGGAAAACGCGGGGTATTTGGTGCGTGTGCGGGCCAGGCGTTGGTGTTCAGACGCGGGGCCGCCGGCGGCCCGCGGCGATGCCCATGAGCGCGAGCAGGGCCACGCCGCCGGGCGTGGGGATCTGCACGAGCATGCCTCCGTTGAGCATCACGCGGCTCACGTCCAGCCCGCACACGGGGTCGATCCGCTCGTAGTACAGGGTGCGTCCGGCCAGGTCGAGCGTGCTGCTGGTGCTGACGCCGAGGAAGCGTGTGTAGAGCACCTCCATGCCGGCGGCGGCCTCTTCGCCGCTGGTGTCGCTGAAGGCGACCTTGCTGCCGCCGACCAGGCAGAAGAGGTTCAGCGCGAAGACCTGGGAGAGGCCGGCGACGACGGCGCCGTTGTTCTTGTTGTTCACCTCGAACTCGACGGCGGACATGTCGGCGGCGAAGGCCGAGTCCCACACGAGGTCGAGCCCGTTGAAGTTGGCCCCGCCCGCGGCCTCGGTCCGGCGGTTGAAGAAGCCGCTGGCGGCGGTCATGACGAAGCGGCCGTCGCCGTTGACCTTGCCGGTGTTGACGAAGTTGGAGTCCTGAAAGACCATCTGAGGCTTGTCGCCGGCCCCGGCGGTGAGCACGATCTCGCCCATGTCGCCGTTGCGGGCCGCGACCGTGCCGGTGCGGGTGTTGATTGCGTGGAAGGCGGCGATGCCGTTCGCGGTGCTGGTGAGGCTGAGGAGGCCTTGGTTCTCCATGCCGTGGTCGGTTTGCAGTTTGCCGCCGCCGGAGACGTTGACCGTCGCACCGTTGCGTATGGCGAGGGCGGTGGGGGGGCCGCCGGCGGGCGGCACGGCGATGTCAGGCGTGAAGGCTCGCATGGTGGCGCGCCGGCCGATGTTGACGATGGAGCCGACGCCGCCCCCGAGCGGGCCGCCGATTTCGGTGACGGCGGAGTTGAACACGGCCGTGGCCGCCGCGTTCCCCACGAGATCGGTTGTGGAGCCGGAGAACGTTTCCGTACGCCGGTTGGCGCTCAGACGCCCGTTGACGCCGACCTTGAGTTTTCCCTGCTGCACGAGCGAGTCGACCGTGGCGGTCGCCTGCTGCCCGTCGTTGCCTTCAACAAGGAACTCCGCGCCCGCGGTGTTGTCGAAGCGGGCCGTTTGCCGGGGCACGCCGTTGGTTACGTTGAGTGTGGAGGCCGCGCCGACCGTGACCTTGCCCCCGGTGTGGTTGATGAGCCCGATCGGGTCGAAGCCGCCCGGGCGTTGCAGGGGCAGGCGTGCCCCGATGTCGGCCCGCCCGCCCACATCGATCTGAACGGACCCGCGGTTCTCGAAACCCAGGTCATTGATGAAGACGGCCTCGTCCTCCTCCACGATCAACACGGCTTTGTTGCCGTCGATGACGTCGTTAACGAACGTGATCCCTGCGGGCATCGCGTTCACAGTGGCCCCGACGTTGACGGTCGAACGGCTCCGCACCGCGAAGGTGCCCTCGTTGCGCGCGATGCCGCGGATGTCGAGGCTGGCGGGGCGGGCGGGCACGTTCGAAAGGACGCTGACGTTGCCGGTGCCAGCGGCGGTGCGGCTGTTGAGGAAAGCGATCTGGGTATGGTTGGCCGGGAGGCTCGATCCGATCACGACCTGGCCGTGTTCGCCGATGTTGAACTGGCCCGCGTTCTCCATGCTCCAGCCCACGGTGAAGCGGGTGACCGCGGCGCCCCCTCGGAACACATCGATACGGCCTCCGTTGAGCACGCCGCTGCCGGGGGTGGAGGCGGTGCCGCCGACGACCTGGAAGTGGCCCTCGCGGATGCGGAGTTTCACGTCGTTGAGCAGCCCGTCGAAGCCGGCGGTGTCGGCCGTGCTGTCGACGGTGATGCCGGTGTCGGTGTTGACCGTGGTGTCGAGCACCACCACGTCGCCCGCGCCCGGCACGGTATTGGCGTTGCCGCTGCCGCGCCGCCAGCGGGCGGCGGTGTCGAAGGTGGTGTTGCCGCCGTTGCTGAGGCGGTTGACCACGCGCGCACCGCCCGAGCCGTCGCCGTCGATGAAGCCGCGGTGAGCATCCACGCGCGTGCCCAGCGAGATGGTGGACCCGTTGCCCGCGTTGACCGTGGCGACGATGCGCTTGCCCTTGACGCCGCCGAAGTCATGAACGTGGGGCCCGCCCGAGTCGCCCGGCTGGGAAAAATCGGTGCTGGGGGGCACGCGGTAGGTGTAGGTCTGCTGGGCGATGTCGCCGGCATCGGGTGGGTTCTTGATGGTGAGCACGCCGCGGCGCTTGGCGCTGGTGCCGCCGGGGCCGGTGAAGCCGATCAGTTCGACGGAGTTGCCGCCGGCGAGATTGTCCGGCCCCGCTGCCGCCCCCCCCCCGTTGGCCGCCGCCAGCGTCGGGAATGCCTCCGCGCCCATCGTGGCCCGGCCGTTGAGCAGCAGGATGAGGCCGATGTCGTTTCCGCTGACGGCGCCCCCCGCCGGGTGCGAGGGGTGCTGCACGCCCAGGCCCAGGAAGCGCGTGCCGCCCAACTGGAAGCGCTCGAAGTCCTGGGCCGCGGGCTTGTCGTCATTGATGGCGTGCCCGGCCGTGAGCACGACACCTTGCCTGATGTATGACCCGGAAGCGAGGTGGGCGTTCATCGCCGTGGTGCGGCGCTGCACCCGCCCTGCGTACCAGAACTCGGCATCCTGGGCCGCGTTCACACCGGCGGCGGTGGTTCCGCCCACGGCGAAGGCCACGGCGGGAGCCGCGAGAAGAGACCCCGCACTGAGGTACAAAGCCGTAGCGCGCGCGTTCTTCATACTCTCTCTCTCGCCTCATCCCTCGCTGGGCAGGGGCACGCGGCCCCGGCTGAATCCGGTCGGCCGATGCGGCCTGCTACAGCATACCACAGTCATGCGCCATGCAAGGCGACAGGGCCGAATCGCGGCAATCAGGGGAGGAAAACGCCACCTGTTCGCCCGGTATTAGGGCTGCGTGAGCGAGGAACGGATGGCGTGAAGGAGGTCTTCGGGCTCCGCCATGCGGCCGGTGCCGACGGTGCGGCAGGCCTGCCACCCGTCGCCGGGGCCGATCAGACGGTAGCCGTCGGCCGCCAGTTGGCGGGCGTTGCGCTGGGTGCTCGCCTGGTTCCACATGGTGTCGTTCATGCTCGGTGCCAGCAGCACGGGCGTGGAAGCGCGGTTGACGGCGGAGAGAATGAGCGAGACGATGTCGTCGGTGTGGCCGTGCGCGAGGTTGGCCATGCAGTCCATCGTGCACGGCGCCACGATCGCCAGCCGCGCGTCGCGGGCGAGGCTGATGTGCTGCGGATCGTGGCTCTCAACGTGCTCCCAGGCGCTGGTGTAGACGGGGCGGCCGGAGAGCGCCTGGAACGTGATCGGGCCGACGAAGCGCGTCGCGGCCTCGGTCATAGCCACCGTGACCTGGGCGCCGGCCTGAGCGAGGCGGGAGACGAGCGTGCAGGTCTTGTACGCCGCGATGCCGCCGGCGACGCCGACGATGAGCCGCGCACCCGTGAGCACATCAGGCTTGGCGGTGGCCATGGCGGTCGCCCAAGTGGACCGGGGGAATGAATCGACTGTGCCGCGCCCGGGTGGCAACGGGCCTCAGTTGCGATCAACCAGGTGGGGCAGGGCCGCCTGCGTGTCGGCGTCGGCCGCGTCGAACTGGGCTTCGAGTTTGTCGTGCAGGATCTCGTCGATCACGACCTCGAGGTCGCTGCGGCCGCGCCGCTCGACCATGGGGCGGGCGCCGTCCATGAGTTGCACGAGGCGGCGCTGGATCATGGTGCAGAGTTTGAAGCGGCCGCCGGCCTTGTTGATGATGTCGTCGCTCTTGAGTGCTTCGATCATGGGTATGTGCTCGGAGAGGGCGGCCGGGTGGGCCGCGCAGAACCGCGTCGCACCCCGCGGCGGGCAAAGTTGCCCACAACGCGGCGGTCGCTTGCCAAACCCGGATTCCGCGTGCATACTCGGTGTGAGCGAGGAGCGGCGGACCGGCCCGGTGTGGCACCTGCCACCCGTACCGAATCATAGACCTGCCGCAGTCGGCCGTTGCGACCGGGGTTCGTTTGCGCTTTTGCCGGCGTGCCGCAGGGTGCACGGGGCCGGCGGGCGAAGGAACCCGCGGCAGGTGGATCAACCAAGTTCCGGCCCGGTCGCCCGGAGCGGCCGGCCGTCGGGCAGACCGGAGTTTTAATCGTTCGGCCCTTCCCGCCGTGTGCGCGGGCGGGTCGTGCGCAAGGATGCGTTCATGCTGCTGAAACAATGGGCCTTTGGTGATCGGGTGGTGCACGCGGGCCGCCCGGAATGGGGCGTGGGTGTCGTCACCGCCGCCCACGCCGAGCAGCACGAGGGCCGGCACTGTCAGAAACTGGTGATCCGCTTCGACCACGCGGGGATCAAGACGATCTCGACGGCCCACGCCGACCTGCGGCCGGAGAGCGAGTTGCCGATGCTGGGCGCTGCGGACCAGAACCCCGAGCGAGACCCCTTCAAGGCTCCGCCGGGCCTGAGTTCCAAGGAGATCATGCTGCGGCTGCCCGAGGCGGCCACCGACCCCTTCTCAACCGCGAAAGCGCGGCTGGCGGCCAGCGTCGCCATGTACCGATTCGGCGACCACCCGTCGGCGCTGCTGGATTGGGCCGTGGCCCAGAGCGGCCTGAAAGACCCCATGACGCGCTTCAGCAGGCACGAACTCGAAGAGTTCTTCCGTCGCTGGGTGCAGGTGCGCGATGAGCACTTCCGCGAGATGATCTTCCAACTCAAGCGCAGCGAGCCCGGCCTGCTGGCCGAGGCGGCGAGGACGGCGCCGCCCAGGGCCGCGAACTTCATCCGCAAGTTTGACGGCGGCCGGTAGGGCCCGAGCCCGCGAGCGGCCGGTGCGCTGTCGCGCCGGAGTGTCGGCGCTGTCGCGCGGCACCCACAAACGGAATAGACGGCCCCCCGACTGGGGCGCGCTCCGCCCGCCCCAAGGCGTGAACACGCGATCCCGTCGCCCCCGCCGGGTTTTTCCCGGACGCACCGGGTCTGGCACGGCCCCGCTCCCGCGCGGCGCGGCGGTTGCATCCCTCTTCGCAATCGCCCGTCGAGGGTGAGGAGAGAGAGAGAGCCGCCGTGAGAAGAGAGAGCTCACGGCGGCATTTGCCCTGCAGCGCGGCCCCGCCCGATGGGGCCGCGCGGCAGAGCGTCACGATGAAGAAGGGGATGCCCATGAACGAGCAGGAGTTCCAGAAGAAACTCGGCGACCTGGTGGCCCAGATCGGTTCGCTCGCACCCGGGCAGCGCGAGGCCATCAGCCAGGTGGCCGCCGAGACCCAGGATCGCCACGAGCGCATGAAGAAGACCGTGAGCGAGTTGCAGGACTCGCTCGACTACCTGCGCGTTTCGGTCAAGTACCTGCTGTTTGACCTCGAGGCCACGCGGCGCGAGAACCAGTACCTGCGCAAACTGCTCGAGAAGCAGGCGAACCCGCCGCAGGATGCCGACGACGAAAACCGCCCGTGAGGCGGAAGACTCCAGACTCCATACGCCAGACATCCGCGCGCGGCCGGTCGCGACGCACCGGCCATTCGAATGTCTTGTGCCTTCACCAGTTCCCAGTTCTCAGTGCCTTCCCAGCCGAGCCTTCCTTCCTTTCCGGGAAACCGGAGTTGACACGACACGTCACGAGGAGAGAGTCCGCCTCGGGGAAACCCGTGGCACTGCGATGAAGTGAGAGAGGAACGGGCCATCTCCCCGGCCCGAGTTCGCCAAGAGAACATCTCGCGATTCGCCGCGGGGCCTCACGGCCCCGTGCTCATTTGCGCCGCTACGCCAAAAGCCGCATCAATTCGTCAAACTCACCGGCCGCATCGGCCTCGTCGGCCACGGTCTCGGCCACCACCTCGTGCAGCAGGGCCTCGAAGCGCTTCTTCACGGTCTGCACCGCCGCGGCCGCATCGGCCGGGTTGCCAAAGCCGTTCGCGGCCGCGGCGGCCTCCAGAGGCGGGGGCATCGCAGCACGCACCGCCGGGCCCATAACCCGCGCCTCGAACACGCCCCAGTGGCCGGGCTTGCCCCGCGCGTGAAAGTGTGCCTCGCAGCGCAGTGCCGCCTCGGCCACCGCTGCCAAGGCCCAGCGCCGGTCGAACGCGGCCGCTGGGTCGGCGCCCTCGCTCTGGGCCGCCAGCCGCTCTTCGGCTGCCAGGTTTACGTCGGCGTGGCGGGCGTCGGGCCGGCGGCCCTCGCGGCGCTGCACATCGGCGACGTAATGGCGCAGGGCGGTGAGCATGAGCGAGCGCAGGCGGCCGCGGGTGCGGTCGGCCCGCTCGAAGAGAGCCCGGCTGAGCACGACGTGGACAAAGAAGCCCTCGGTGAGTTCGGCGGCTTCATCGGCCGTGTGCCCGCGCCGGCGCAGGTAGGAGTAGACGGCTCCCCAGTAGACGCGCACCAGGCGGTCGAGCGCGCCGTCGCGTTGGCCGCTCGCGGGCCCGAGGCGGTCGATCAGCGTCCAGGGGGTGGTGTGGAACCACGTGAGTGGCCCCGCCGTCGATCCGGGGTGCATGAGTGGGCTCCCGACAGGCAGACCATACCCGCCCGAAACCGGTGCCGCAAGATTCTTTTGTTGCGGATTCCTATGTCGCGCGAGATTCGCAGTATCGTGTGTGGAGAAGCCCGCTTCTCCAGATGTCTCCTCGCGCCCACGCAGACCGCGGCCTCGACTTGGAGGGTGCCAAGCGCCTGCTTGGTGCCCTGCGCGAGCCGGGGCCGGGTGCAGCCGATCAGCCCACGCTCGAGCCGGCCGGATCGCACCCGCCCGGGGCAGGCGGGCACGCGGCGCCCGGCGCACCGCTGCTGCCGCGCGTTCCCGGGTACCAGTGCGCCGCCCTGCTTGGTTCGGGCGGCTCGGGCACCGTCTTCAAGGTCTTCCGTGAGGGCGGCGACCGGCCGCTCGCGCTCAAACTCCTGCACGCCACCGGTGGGAGTGGCAGTGGCGGAGGGGGCACGCCCGGCGCCGACACGGCCCAGCGGGCTTGGCGTGAACTCGACACGCTCGAGTCGCTCAGGCTGCCGTGTGTGCCGCGCCTGGTGGATTACGGCACGCACGAGGGCCGCCTCTACTTCGTAACCGACTTTGTCGAGGGCACCGGCCTGAACGACCTACCCCCGGCAACGCCCGCCGATGTGCGGCCGCGCGTTGAACTGCTGGCCCGCACCGCCGAAGCCGTGGCCCTGCTGCACGAGCGCGGCGTGCTGCACCGCGACCTGAAGCCCAGCAACGTGATCGCGGACCGTGCCGGGCAGCCGGTGATCGTGGACCTGGGCCTGGCCCACGTGCAGGGCGGCGGGCAGGCCACGCTCACGCAGACCGGCGTGCCGCTGGGCACGCCCGCCTTCATGGCGCCCGAGGCCGCGCGGGGCGAACACCGCCAACTCTCGATCCGCACCGATGTGTTCGGTTTGGGCGCGATCGGCTACGCGATCCTCACCGGCCAGCCGCCCCACGCGCCGGATGCCAGCATCCACGCGGCCATCCGCCGCGCGGCGGAGCAGCCTGTGCGCAACCCGCTTGAAGCCGCGCCCACGCTGCCGCTGGCTCTGAGCGCGACCTTGCAGAAGGCGTGCGCACTGCGGCCCGAGCACCGCTACGCCACCGCGGGCGACCTGGCGGCCGACCTGCGCCGCTACCTGCGGGGTGAGCCCGTGCTGGCTCAGCCGCCGAGTGTGTGGCAGCACGTGGTGCGGTGGGTGGGGAGGCACCCTGTGGGCACCGCTGCCATCCTTGGTGCTGCGGTGATCGTTTCATCGTTGCTGTTTGCGTGGGCAGCCGTGTGGTGGGTGTCGGAGCGTCCGCATCACTTCGCCACTGTCGCGGGCGACGCCCGCAACTCGTACGGCGTGGTGCTCGAGAGCGCCGCAGGGCGGGAACTCGCGTTTCTGGGGGCGAGGGATCGCTCCGCACGCGTGATCCTTTCCGAGTTAATCAGTTTTCCGGCGCGGCTGCGGGCACCGGGCGACCCCGAGCGGGTGGCGGTGATCTGCGTGCAAGGGGAACGTGCGGTAGGAAGCACCGACGGCGCGATCTGGGTCTGCGACCCGCGCCATCTGGGCCGGCCGCTGTACTTGACGACGCTCGAAGCCGACGGGCTCCCACCGATTCCCGCTCCGTATGACACGGAGGAGAACCGCGTTGACTTCCGGCGGCAGAAGTACCGCGTCAACAGCGCCGTGGTCGCCGATGTCTTCCCCGACTCGCCCGGACCGGAGATCGTGGCCGTACTGAACTGCGGAAACACACCTTCCATCGTGCGCGTGCTCTCGTTGCGCTGCGAGACCCTCTTCGAGGCGTGGCACTTCGGGAGCCTGTATCAGGTCGTGTACAACGCTGACCGCGGGTTGATTGTGGTCGCGGGACACAGGCACGGCAAGCAGTCGCACACGTGGCAGGCCCTCGGGATCGAATCGCCGTACGGCTACCCACAGGTGGTCTTCGGATTACGCCCCACGCGCGGTGCGCAGCACGGCTGGCTGGACGACTGCCGGTTAGCGACAGACGACGGTCCGCTGGCTTTCTACCGTGCTCTGTGGGGGCCGGACGCCTCCGACCTCTTCACGCTTGTACTCTTGCCCCCTCAGCGGCGCGGCGATGGGAGCGAGGTCGCACAGGTCGTGGTGTGGTGCCGGGTGCCGGGCGGCGAGGACCCGCCGCCGCGGGCCCCGACCCCGGACTGGCGCGGGGCGTGGAGCGTGCTGATAGACGGTACCGGCCGCATGATCCCCGGCTCTGCCGAACTGCCAGATGGGTTCCTCATGAACTTCGCAGGGGACCATGCAAAGGCACGCCGATTCACGGAGGCGTACCGCCTGGTTGCGTTCCCGAGCGATGTGCCGGGCGCACGCGTGCCTGAGCCGCGGAACCGGCGCTGAGCCCCGGTGCGTTGGGCGAAATCTTCGGGTCAACCGGCTGCGCCACCCTATGGGTGCGGCCGGCGAGCGTAGTTGTCTGTGTCAGCCAAGCCGCGCGATGAGAGGCTTCGTCGCGTGTGATCGGCTCATCTTCAGAGGAGTTGTCCGTGCGCACATCGGTCACATCGCTCATGATTGCCTCGCTGCTGCTCGCTGCGCCACTCAGCGTGCTGGCTGGTCCGCTCTCGCCGCCTGCGGGGCCGGTAACGTCTACACACAAGACGCTCACCGAGGTTGAGCCGCGCACCCCGGTCCAGTCGCTGCCCGGCTCCGCTTCGGCCCTGCACGTGATCTCGCAACCCGGCTCCTACTACCTCACCGGCAACATCACGGGCGTGTCCGGAAAGAACGGGATCGAGATCACTTCCGACAACGTGTCGCTTGATCTCGGCGGCTTCCAGATTCAAGGCGTGAGCGGTGCTGGAACCGCCGTGTTCAGCGCTGGGCCGCGCATCAACATCACGATCCGCAATGGGGCGCTGTCCGACTGGCCCATCGATGGACTTCACATCGGCAACGGAACCGGGATCATCGTGCGCGACCTGCACGCGGCGCGAAACGGATCGTTCGGCATCTTCGCGGCTGGCCACGCGATCGTGCAGAATTGCACGGCCCTGTACAATGGCCAGCGTGGCATCACGGCCTATGGATCCTGCCGCATCCACATGTGCACGGTGGACCAGAGGGGCGGGAGTGGCATTGACGTCAACTATGGCTGTACGGTGTCGGAGTGCACGATCTTCGTATTTCAGGGCGCTGTGGGCATTGTCGCACGCGAGGATGCCAATGTCATTGAGAGCAACCTGATCCAAACCGGCTCGACGTCGCAGGCTCTGACGTGCACGGGAATCAGTTGCAATGGACCGGCGAATCGGGTTGCGGACAACCACCTGTCGCGGCTTGCGTTCGGCGTCAGTGTGACCGGCACGGGCAATCTCATCATCCGCAACACGGCCCAGGCGAACACCGTTGCATATTCCATCGCCGGTGGAAACGATGTCGGCCCCATCGGCTCCGCCGCGACCAGCACGAGCCCCTTTGCCAACATCGAGTGACCCAGGCTGTACGGCCTCAAGACCAGCGCATGGAGCGTCTCCGTCCGTTCCTCCGATCCACGACCCGCACGCAGCAGATGTACCGGCCGCGGGTGTGCCCCTGAGAATAAGGAGTCTTCAATGCGTATCTCGCTCGCCTCGCTCAGCATGGCCACGGTCCTCGCGCTGACCGGAACGGCCTTGCTTGCCGGCCCGCTCACTCCGCCGCCCGGGCCTGTCGCGCCAACCCACAAGACGCTCACGGAGGTTGAGCCGCGCACGCCGGTCCAGTCCCTGCCCGGCTCGCCTTCGGCCGTGCACGTGATCTCGCAGCCGGGGTCGTACTACCTGACGGGTAACGTGGTCGGTGTCGCGGGCAAGAGCGGCGTCGTGATCCAGGCGGATGAGGTCACGCTGGACCTGAATGGGTTCGCTCTCGTGGGGGTCGCAGGCTCAGCGCACGCCATCACTGGCGCCGCCGGGGCTGAGAGCAACGTCCGCATCTTCGGAGGCGCTGTGAGGGGGTGGGGCGGGAGTGGCATCTACAACCTCGGCCGCAACATCATCATCTGCGACGTTGAGGCTTCGAACAATGCCGGGTACGGGATCGGTGTCGGTGCCGGTGCCGTAATTACACGGTGCGTGTCCCGGCTCAACGGCGGCTTTGCCGGCATTGCTGTGGCGTACTGGAGCGTGATCACCGACTGCGTCTCGCGCGAGAACGTCGGGCACGGATTCGAAGCAAGCTCGGGGACTCGCTTCCGCGGGAACCTGGCGCAGGACAACGACGGCGATGGCATCCGGGTGGAGAACGAGTGCACGATCGAGAACAACCTGCTTGCGGACAATGACGGAGCCGGTGTGCGGGTGAAGACGTACGCGAGCCCCGCGTTCGGGAACCGTATTGAGAACAACAACGCGGTATCCAATGGCGTGGGCGTCCAGGTGGAGGGCTCTGGCAACTGGGTCGCCAAGAACACGGCGAGTCAGAACACGACCAACTACGTGATTGCAGCGGGCAACGCCGTGGGCGTCATCGTCGCCGCGCCGGCCAGCGGTGCGATCTCCGGCAGCAGCGGTGGTGCGGGTTTGGGTACGACTGATCCGTGGGCGAACTTCTCCTACTGAGGGCAACACCATGAGCCGTGCAAGCATCAGTCGTTGCCCCGCGTGGGGTGTGTCGGTCGCCGCTACGCTGTTGCTCGGTGGCGCAGTGCGCGGGCAACCGTCCAACGTCCTCCCCGCTCAGCCCTTTGCTTGGGCGGAGAACATCGGGTGGGCCAACTGGGCGGACGCCGGGGACCCGGCTCGCTCTCAGGGCGTCCGTGTCCACGCCCGCATCCTTTCCGGGTTCGTGTGGAGCGAGAACGTGGGCTGGATCAGCGTCGGGAACGGTGCACCAGCGGAGTGTCCTGTCTACTCAAACCAACCGTCGCCCGGCATCAGTGATCCAGTGGACTTCGGTGTCAACATCGATCCCGAAACCGGCAACCTGCACGGGCTGGCGTGGGGTGAGGCCATCGGCTGGGTGAACTTTGACACGGCTCCCACGCTCTCTGCGTTCGGACAGCAGGCCCGCGCCGATTTCGCCGCACGCAGGCTCCGCGGCTTCGCTTGGGCCGAGAACGTTGGGTGGATCAATCTGGACGACCCAACGAACGTGATCGCTTTCTGCCGCACCGACTTCAACGGCGACGGCATCAGCAACCCCGATGACTTGGGCGACTACATCACGACATACTTCCAGTACGATCCCGCGGCCGAGTACAACGCGGATTGCACCCTCAATCCGGACGACATCGGCGACTTCATCACCGAGTACTACATGGGCCTGTGCGACTGATCGGCAGCCGTGTGCCGGACCGAAACCTCCGCGGCCCGCCCCCTCACCGGCGCGGGCCGTTTTCATGGGTGCCCGCCTGCGAAGGTCTGTTCAGCGCCACGATTCGGCCTTCGGCCTCATCGTGGGCATGCACATCGCGCGTGGCCGCGCCAAGCCCTTCGTGACAGTCGGGCTGCATGGTTGCCTTCGTGCCTGTGTGCCTGCGTGCCTTCCTGCTTCCGTGCCTTCCTCCCTACGCCGCGTTCTCCAGGCTGCCGCGCATCCCCGCCACGCCGTCGCGCGTCACATAGAACAGGTCGTTGGTGATCGGGTAGGGCAGGCGGCGGTAGTCCTCGTTCACGCGCCCTGTGAGCCGCGCCACGAACGGCGCCGGGCGCGGCGACAGGGCCACGAACATATCTCGCGCCGGCGTCGCCACGAAGAAGTCGCCCCCCAGGCGCGGGGCCAGGCGTGTGTGCAGGCCGCCCAAGAGCAGCCGCGCCGCGTCGTAGCCGTCTTGCTCGGCGAGAATCACGGCCTTGCCGCCTTCCTTGCTGGTCACGACCTGCAGTTGCAGGTTCCCGCTGGTGCGCTCCAGGTTCTCGCGGGCGATCTCGTCGAGTTCCTCGGCGCACACGTTCCAGCGCACCATCTGCTCGGTGGTCACGCTCACGGTCATCTGCGGCATGTCGATCACGAACACGATGGCCGTGTCGTTCACCCACGGCACGTGGGCCACCTGCTCGCGGCACAGGTGCCCGAAGATGGTCTCGGGCTGGATGCGCGGCATGATCCGCTCGCGGAGCAGGTCAAACGACATGGTCGCCAGGCCGATGGCCTCGCCGGAGAAGAGTTGATCGAGGTAGTGCTCCACGATCTCGACGCCGCGGTCGGGGTCGTGGTTGACGAGGCGGTAGAGGTTCTCGAGGTCGAGGCGGCGGCCGTTGACGATCAGTTCGCGCGGGCCGGTGAGTTCGACCACGTAGTCGGGTTGCAGGCGCTTGAGGAGCGTGGCCACCTGTTCCGCAAAGGCTTCCGGTTCTTTGGGCATGTTGGCCATGGAGACAACTCCGTCCGAGCCGGCAAGGGCCTCGGGCCGCACACGCGTCTCACGGCGCTTCTTGGTCCCCCCAAGAGCGTGCGGTCCGCGGCGGAAAGAACGCCGCGTCCTTCAATCGTCAAGTCGATACGCGGCGTGGACGGGGGTGTTCCCGCGATCCGATTACCGGGCCGCGTATCCGGCAGAAACCCCCAGCCAAAGTTGCCGGTCTTGACGGGCTTGGCGGTGAGAAGAGGGCAGCGGGTGTCTGCCGCGCGTGCAGGGGGCGGCCCGCGACGGCCGGCAAGTGTGCAAAAAGAAAACGAGGGCTGAGCGACCAGCCCACTTGGTCGCGCAGACCCTCGTTCCTTGAACGCCAACGCGGCGTTCATAGACGGAATACGGCGGCCCGGCTTTCGCCCCCCATCAGGCCGCCGCGTTGTCCTGGCGACCCTCAAGGTGGCTGTCCCACACATGAGAGCCGCGGTTCCTTACCCCACCCCACAAGCCGAGAGAACCAACACCCCTGGATCACCCAACCCACTTGGCGTCTTCACGTTGGTGGCGGGCCACGCGGCCCGCCCGCGATCCACTTGCCCCCGCCCGGGCCACGATCTCTCTACCCGCCAGCGGGGCACCCAACCCTGAGGCATCTGCTGGCCGAACAGGTCTCGGCCGGAGAGGCAAGGGCAAGGATCGTGCCACGCCAGGAACGGGCCGCGAGGCGTGGTTCTCGGGTCCCACGGCAGAGGCACGTGAAGAATTGCCGTCCATTGCACTTGTTTTTGCGTCTAATCGTGATATCGTACAATAATGCGATCCGTTGCAATCATTTAAGAATACCAACCTAGACGCAGCGGTTATGGGCCTTTCACGAGGTGACGATTGCTGACGCTGCTTGGATCTCTGGGCGTGGGCGTGGTGCTGACGGACGCGGCGGGCCGCGCCGTGTGGTTGAACGCGCCCGCGTCGGACCTGCTCGGTGCGAACGTGGCCGCGCTGCGGGGCGAGCCGGTGGCGCCGCGCCTGTTGGGCCTGGATGCTGCCTTGCGCGACGCTGCAGCGGCCGGCGCGGTCGTTCGTGGCGTGCCGGTGGCGCGGAGCGATCGGGTGGTGGCCGTGGATGTGGTGCAGGCCGCGGTGCCCCCCGCCGTGGCGGCGGCGCTGGCGCGGGACTTGGCCGCATTGGAACCGGCGCGGGTAAGCACCGATGCGCCGCCGGTGGCGGTGGGCGCGCCTGTGGCTTGTCTCACGCTGATCGACGCGACCATGCGGACGGGTGCCGAGGCCGAGGCGGCCCGGTTGCGTGCCGCGCTGGCCGACAGCGAGCGGGCCCGGGCGAAGGTGGATGCACTCGAACAGGAACGCGCGGCGGACGCGACCGCGGGCTACGAGATGGTCGGCACGTCGCCCGGCCTCGAGCGCGTGCGGGCCCAGGTCGGTCGTGTGGCGGGCACAGACACCACCGTGCTGATCCACGGCGAGACGGGCTCGGGCAAAGAACTGGTGGCGCGCTCGGTGCACGCGCGCAGCAAGCGGAGCTCGCGGGCGTTTATCGCGGTGAACTGTGCCGCGCTCCCGGAGAGCCTGATCGAGAGCGAACTCTTCGGGCATGAGAAGGGTGCGTTTACGGGGGCGGACAAGCGGCGCTTGGGCAAGTTTGAGTTGGCGGACGGGGGAACGCTCTTCTTGGATGAGGTGGCCGAACTCCCGCTGCCGGCCCAGGCGAAACTGCTGCGCGTGATTCAGGAGGGCTCGCTGGAACGTGTGGGCGGGGCCGAAACCGTGCGAGTGAACGTGCGGCTGTTGGCGGCCACGCACCGCGACCTGGCCCGGCAGGTGGAGCGGGGCCGCTTCCGCGAAGACCTGTTCTACCGGCTCAACGTGTTTCGCGTGGAGGTGCCGCCGCTGCGCGAGCGCAAGGAAGACCTGCGCACGCTGGCCGAGCACCTGCACGAGCGGGTGGCGCGGCGGATGGCCCGGGCCGCGCTGCCGCTGAGCGACGCCAGTTTGCGGCGGATCATGGCGTACCCGTGGCCGGGCAACGTGCGCGAACTGGCCAACGCGGTGGAGCGGGCCACGCTGCTGGCGGATGGGCCGACGCTGGAGGTGGAACTGCCGGAGAGCCCGTTGATGGACGTGCCGGGTGGCGGGGGCGGCTCGGCGCGTGCGGGGGGCGGTGGTGGGGCGTTTGGCGGGGGGGGCAGCGGAAGTGGCGGTGCCGCGGCGGCGACGAGGGACATTCTGCTCGACCTGTCGCTCGAGCAGTTGCAGCGCTTGCAGATCACACACGCGCTGGAGAGTTGCGGCTACCGCGTGTTTGGTACCGGCGGCGCGGCGGAGCGGCTGGACATCAACCCCAACACGCTGCTGGCGCGGATGGACAAGTACGGGATCCCGCGGCCGCGCTTGATGAAGAGGTCGAGGAGGGGGAGGTAGGGGGCGTGCTCGGCGCCGACCGATCGGATTGGCAGCCCGGCGGTCCCGCAAGCACCCCATACACGCCGTTGCGACTACGTGCCGCGGCACCATCTACGGCGGGACATGCTGATCCAGGATCTGCCGCACAGTGGCGAGAGCTTCCAAGGTCATCGATGTGCAGCCGGACGCGGGGCCTCGTTCGCTGTCGCTGGCACCCTCTCTCAGAAAGCGCAGGCCAATGTCCCACTGCATGCGCGAACCAGTACGCGGCGCGAGCCTCAAGAGCAGGTATGGAGCATCCACTTCGCGAACCTCGTGGCCATCGCACGCAACGGCGACGCGGAACAGCTCGCTGACGATGGCGACGTGCTCGCGCTCGGAGAGGCTTAGCCGATGCACCGGCGCATCGCTCTTGAGGAACAACGGGGAGAACTCGCATGTTCCATCGGATTGCAGTCGCACCAAGAAGCGATCCGGGCTTCTGGGCGACGCGGGGAAGGGGACGACCGCGCTGATCTCAACGCTGACGCTGGCCATGCCCAGGTAAGTGGCCTCACGCTCCCGCCCTGCGTTGCTCGCAGGGGGCTGGCCCGAACGCCCACAGGCGACCGCCAGTACGGCCACGCATGCTTGGAGAGCTACAGGCATCGCTCGCACCACACTCATGAGCGTGCGACGCTCGCAAGTGATCATGCCGTCAAGGTACATCGGGTTCCAGTGAAGTGCAAGATCAAGCACCGCACGGGCTTGCTGTGGAGCTGCGGCAGCCCGGGGCCGTTCAGGTGGCGGGTTGTCCGCACATGCCGGGGAACCTGCGGTTCCCCCGGCACCCCCTCCCTTGAAGGCGCGGGCGGGGGACGGGGCTCGCAGTGCGGTCGGCGAGTCGCGGACGTTTGGGGCCCGGTGCGGCCATGCGCCCTGCCAGGGTCGCCTGGTGGCGGTCGAGCTCATCGCGGCGCAGCCGCGGGGGTCAGTAGCGGTGGGTCGTGGCGCAGCCACACCCACCGACTTCCCCGAGACATGCACGCGGCACCACGCAGTGGTGCGGGAGGTTGGCGGGAGGATGCCGTTGAGTATGCGGGCGGCAAGGCGTCCCGTGCCGCGTGCGCGGCACAAGCCCACGACACGCGGCCCGATCCGTGGGTGCCGCTGCGCGGCTGCCCACGGCTATTCACCCGCGCGGCTGCGCCGCGCGGAAGTGGGTGGCCGCGCGGTGTGGGCGTCGCGCACGGCGCAGGGCCGCCGTGTACGACGGCACCGGGACCGGCGCAGGGCAGCACCGACCCGTTCGCGGAGCCTCAAGGGTCGGCGGCACGGCCGCGCGGCGGCACCGGTTGAGACGGGCACCGACCGTTTCGCGGAACCTCAACGGTCGGTGGCACGGTTGGGCCTCATCAGCCACCGCAGTTCGGGCACGCGGAGGAGCAGCGCGGCGACGGCGTAGGTTGCCGCGCCGGTGGCGGTGAGCGTGGCCAGGCGCAGGGCGTGGGCAGACCAGGTGCGGGCCTCGGGCAACAGTGCGCCGGCGGCGAGGCAGGCGAGCACGAGAACCACCGTGGCGAGGGCGATGCGGCCGGCACCCGAGAGTGTGATGCGATCCAGCGGGGCGCAGCCGCGCGTGTGCAAGAGGCGCGCGAGCCACAGGCACTGCACGGTGGCGCACAGGCTGGTGCTCCAGGCGAGTCCGGCTTCGCGCAGGGGCCAGATCAACGCGGCGTTGAGGGCGAGGTTTACGCCGACCATTAACAGGGAGACACGCATGGGCGAGCGGGTGTCGCCCAGTGCGTAGAACGCGCGGGTGAGCACGTGGTTGAGGGAGAAGGCCCAGACGGCGGGCGCGTACCCCAGCAGCACCGCCGCGGCACGCGCGACACCCTCGGCGGAGAAGCCCGAGCGCGTGGGGCCGCTGAGCGTGGAGCCCAGGAGCGTGGCGACCAGGTCGTGGCGCACCAGCAGCAGGCCGATGCTGGCGGGCAGGCCGATGAAGAGCGAGAGACGGATGCCGCGGCGGAGCGTGGCGCTGAAGTCGGCGGGTGTGCCGGCGGTGCGCGAGAGGAGCGGGAAGATGGCGGTGGCGACGGCGATGCCGAAGACGCCCAGGGGAAACTGGTAGAGGCGCTGCGACGCGGCGAGGATGACGGTGGAGGCATCGTCGAGCGGATAGGCGCGTCCCAGAAGCGTGGGGCCGACCCAGATGGGGTACATGGTGATGGCGGTGTCGATGAGGGCCGAGAGTTGGAGCGTGCCCAGGCCGATGAGCACGGGCACGAAGCGGCCGAGCATGGCGCGGGCGGGTGCGAACGCCGGGCGCAGGTCGAGGGTCCAGCGGACGTGGCGGCGCAGCAGGAGCGTGAACCACAGGGCTTGCGTGAGGCCGGAGAGTACGGTGGCGACGCCGATGACGAGCGCGGCGGTCTCGCCGCCGGCGCGGCCCGTGAGCAGGAAGAACAGACCGAAGGCGATGATGAAGGCATTGAGCACCAGCGGGCCGGTGGCGCTGGCGGCGAAGCGGCCGTGGACTTGGAGCATGCCGGCCAGGATCGCCACCGTGCAGATGAAGGGCATGAAGGGGAGCATCACCATGACGAGGCGGAGCGACAGGGCCCGCTCGGCGTCGTGGGGCAGCAGGAGAAGCAGCGCGAGCAGGACACCCTCGGCGATGAGTGTGAGCAGGCCGGTGGCCGCGCCGAGCGCGAGCAGCGTGAGCGAGGCGAGGCGCGACGGCTCCCCGCTTGCCCCTCCCCGAGGGGGGGGAGACGCGGCGGATTGCACCGCGCGCGTGTATTCCGGTATGAACGCGGCGGAGAGGGCACCCTCGCCGAAGAGGCGGCGGAAGAGGTTGGGGATGGCGAACGCGGCGGCGAAGGCGGAGCCGACGGCGGTGTCGCCGAAGAGGCGGGCGACGATCACTTCGCGGGCGAGGCCGCCGAGGCGAGAGAGGAGCGTGACCGAGAAGACCGCCCGCACTGCACGGCCGAGCCCGGCGTGAGGGGCGGCGGGGGCTGTGGGTGGCGCGGCGGCGGGTTGAGTGGGCGAGGGGGGCAGGGTGCGTGTGCTATCGGATGAAGACGGCCCAGTTCAGGATGAGCACGGGGAGGAGGAAGAGGGAGGCGAGGCCGGCGTAGGCGAAGAAGGAGGGCATCTTGATGCCGCGAGACTCGGCGATGGCCTTGACCATGAAGTTGGGGCCGTTGCCGATGTAGGTGAGGGCGCCGAAGAAGACGGCCCCGAGGGAGATGGCTTCGAGGAGAATCTGGCCGTCGACCTGCACGGGGTCGCCGGTGCGGGGGGTCATCGTGAGTGTGCCCCGGATGAGGATGGCGATGGACTCGGGCGAGACCTCGCGCCCGAGCACCCCGAGGGCGACCTGAAGGAAGGAGAGGTAGGTGGGGGCGTTGTCGAGCACGGCGGAGAGGATGCCGGTGGCGAAGTAGTAGTGCGTGGCGTGGACGAGGCCGAAGTTGGCCCCGTTGGCCTGCAGGTAGGCGAGAGCGGGTGCCATGGTGGCGAAGATGCCGGCGAACAGGAGCGAGACCTCCTTGAAGGGCTCGAAGGAGAAGTCATTGGCGTGGCGGATGGACTTGGGGGAGAGGAAGAACGCCGCGGCGGCGACGGCGGCCTGGAAGAGCGGGCCGACGGGGACGGGCGAGTGGATGCCGCGGGAGCGGAGGAAGGGGTCGATGAAGACACCCAGCACGACGAGCAGCATGGCGGTGATGCCGACAGCGCCGTAGATGCGCACCCGGAGCGGATGGTCAGGCCCGGGTGAGACTCTGGCGGCGCGGGCCTTGCGGGCGAGCACGGTGTCAACAGCGAAGAAGATGGTGAGCAGCGAGCCGACGACCAGCAGCCACATGGGCCACATGTGCGTGAGCGTCCAGAAGAAGGGGACACCGGAGAGGTAACCGAGGTAGAGGGGCGGATCGCCGATGGGTGTGAGGCAGCCGCCGCAGTTGGACACGATGAAGATGAAGAACACGATGTGCAGCGGGCGCAGGCGGCCGTGGTTGAGCCGCATGAAGGGGTGGATGAGCAGGACGGATGCGCCGGTGGTGCCGACCAGGTTGGCGAGCACGGCGCCGAAGCACAGGAGCAGCGTGTTCACGAGGGGCGTGGCGCGGCCGGTGGCCTCGATGAGGATGCCGCCGGAGATGATGTAGAGGCCGCCGACCAGGGCGATGAAGGCGAAGTACTCCTCGGCGACGTGGAGCATCTTGCCCGCGCCGTATGAGCCCAGGCCGAAGAGGTAGTAGGAGACCATGAGCGCGCCCAACGCCAGGGAGACGTCCGGGTAGCGGCGGTGCCAGAAGTGAGGCGCGGCGACCGGCAGCGCGGCGATGCAGCCGAGCAGCAGCGCGAAAGGGATGCACAGACCGAGCGGGATCGTGGGTGTGCCCGGGGGAGCGGGCGCGGCGGCGAGCGGTGCCAAGCGCGTGAGCACGAAGCCCAGCGCGGCACCGGTCAGGATGGAGGCCGCCCAGGCACGCGGGCCGTGGAAACCGGCCGTGCTCTGAGCGTCGTGGGCCATAGGCAGAGGATACGGGAGGCGCCGTGCTGTCTGGCGGGGTGTCGAGCGGGCGGGCGTGGAATGGGTGCGGGCCAAAAACGGCCGCGGCCCCGCGCTTTCGCACGGGGCCGCGTCTGGTTCGGCGTGGATGTATAAGCCGAGTTCTGTTCCGCCCGCTGGTTCCCGTGCTTGCGCCCGGGCCTGTCGGGGGCCGCGGCCATTTCTCTAGCCGCGCGGTTGCCCGCGCGGTCGAGCGGTCTACCCGCCGTCTTCCGCCCGGACCGGGCGTCGGTCGCCTTGCGGCGGCCGCGACGGCTGCTGGACCTTGCACGGGGCGGGGTTTGCCGTGCCCCTTCTGTCGCCAGAAGGGCGGTGGGCTCTTACCCCACCTTTGCACCCTTGCCTGAGCCCTTGCGGGCCATCGGCGGTTTGAGTCTCTGTGGCACTGTCCCGCGGGCGCAACCATGGGCACCCGGGTGGCGGTTGGCCACCGCCCTGTCCTCGCGTGCTCGGACTTTCCTCCCGCCTTGCGGCGGGCGGCCGCGTATCCACGCCGTATGCACTTGCCACGGCCAATGGTAGTTCGGCGTTACCATCGTGGGCGATGAGCGCGGAGGCGGGCCATCGTGCGCTGGTATGGGGGCGTGCAAGCCAGGTGTCGCTGGTGCGTGCTGTGGCCGGCCGCGCGGGCCTTGAGGTGGTCGCGGCCGGCGGACCCGAGGCCGACGGCGGGCGAGCCGCGGCCGCCGCGCTGGGGGCGGAGCACGCGGGCGACCTGCGTGCGGCTCTGAGCACGGGAGGATTTGGTGTGGTGCTGCTGGCCGACCCCGGCGGTTTCGGCGACGGCAGCGCGCCGGAGGACGCACAGTTGCTGAGCGGTCTGGGTGCGCGTGGCACGCGCGTGGTGAGCCTGGAGCCATTGCCGGCCGCGCTGGTCGCCGCGCCGCCCCGGGTGGCGAGCGGTCCCGGCCCGGATGGCGGCGGGTGGGTGCGGGCCGCACCGGTGGTGCTCGCCGGTGCGGCACGCGCGCAGCGCGCGTTTTGCGAGGCGGCGGAGTTGCTCGAGCAGTTCGGCCCCGTGCGGGCTGCGACGATCACGTGCCTGGGGCACGCCAGTGAGGGGTCGCTGGGGGCGCGGCTGTTTGACGGGCTGGACGTGGCGGGGCTGTTTCTGGGCGTGGCCGAGACGATCGACGCGGCGTATGTGAGCGACCAGGCGGGCCGGGCCGTGCACGCCCTGCCGGGCGAGAGTCTGCGCGGGCTGCGGGGCGACATCACGGCGAATCTGCGGTTTGCGGACGGGCGGGCCGCGAGTGTGTTTGCCAGCGATCGGGCCGGGCAGTGGGTGCGGAGCGCGACGCTGGTGGGCGGCAACGGCGTGCTGGGGGTGAGCGACGCGGGGCTCGAGTGGGTGGATGCTCAGGGGCGACGGGTGGACCGGACCGGCGCGGGTGCGGGCGGGCACGCGGAGGTGGGCGGTGGGGCGCTGGGTGCCGCGCTGATCGCGGCGACGGTGCGCGGGGTGGTGGAGAGCCGTGGGGGCGGTGCCGGCGGGGTCGGGGGTGGCGGCGTGGACCCGCGCGCGTTTGTGCGCACGCTGGCGAGTGCGCAGGCCGCGCTGCTCAGCGCGCGGACGCGCGACGGCGAGCACCCGGGAACGCTGTTGAGGATGGCGGGGCTGGATGACGAGGCTTGAGCCGCCGCCTTCAGCGCGGCACGTCGGCGGGTGCCTGCTGGTACAGGCACGTCAGGTAGGCCTGGAAGTCGTCGTGCAGGATCTTCATGCTGGGTGAGGTCATCATGCGGCGGAAACTGGCCTCGGCCACGATCTGCTTCATGCGGGCCTCCCACGAGCGGAAGTAGTCTTGCGGCACCTGGCCCTGGCGGTAGCCGAACCAGACGATCTCGAAGACGCTCACCTGCATGAGGTTGAAGAAGTGCTCGCGCACCTCGCGGTCGTCGCGGGTGCCCTCGACGTCGTTCTGGTAGACGCTGGCGAGCGACGGGTCGTGCACGCGCATCTCGCGCAGGTGCATCTGCAACTCGACCAGTTTGGCGAAGTTGGCGAAGTGCTGGGCGTCGCGGGTTTTGCGGAACTGGATGGCCGTGAAGATGAGGCCGCCGGCGATGGCGAGGGACGAGACGGACTGGAAGAGCACCTGGACCTGGAGGAGTTCCATGCCGCCAGCGTAGCGCGAGGGGTTACGCCCCCGCCATCGCGGGCTTCTTGCTCTCGTTGAGAAGTTTCCGCAGCACCGTGTGCAGGATGCCGCCGTTGCGGTAGTAGTTGATCTCCACCGCGCTGTCGAGGCGGCAGACCGCCGCGAACGTCTTCTTCGTTCCGTCGGCACGCGTGGCGGTCACCTGCACGTCGCCGCGCGGCACGATCTCGGGGGGCAGGGCGATATCGAAGGTCTCCGTGCCGTCAAGGCCCAGCGAGGCGGCGGTGTCGCCGGGCTTGTAGGTGAGCGGCAGCACGCCCATGCCGATGAGGTTGGAGCGGTGGATGCGCTCGAAACTCTCGGCGATCACGGCCTTCACGCCCAAGAGCATGGTGCCCTTGGCGGCCCAGTCGCGGCTGGAGCCCATGCCGTAGTCTTTGCCCGCAAGGACGATGAGGGGCGTGGCGCCACCCGCAGCGCGGCGGTAGTTGTTCGCGGCATCGAAGATGGTGGCAAGCGGGCCGCCGGCGCGGGTGAAGTCGCGCGTCCACCAGCCTTCTTTGATCTTGCCGTCGGGGGCGACGGCGAGTTTGTTCTTCACGCGGACGTTGGCGAAGGTGCCGCGGGTCATGACGCGGTCGTTGCCGCGGCGTGAGCCGTAGGAGTTGAACATGCTGCGGGGCACGCCGAGAGACTTGAGGTAGTCGCCGGCGGGGGAGGAGTCGGCGATGTCGCCTGCGGGCGAGATGTGGTCAGTGGTCACGCTGTCGGCGACGGAGACGAGCACGCGGGCACCGGTGATGGGCGGCATGGCCCCGCTGGCGGGATGGGTGTTCATGCCCTCGAAGTAGGGCGGGTGCTGGATATACGTGCTCTTGGCGTTCCACGTGTAGAGTTCGCCCTTGGAGGCGGCAACGGCGTTCCACATGGCGTTGGCGGAGAAGACCTTGGCGTACTGCGTCTTGAACTGCTCCGGGCTCAGGCACCGGGCCTTCACCGCCTGCACCTCGGCGTGCGTGGGCCAGATGTCCTTGAGGTAGACCGGCCTGCCGTCGGCGGCCGTGCCCAGCGGCTCGGTCGCCAGGTCGATCGCCACGCTGCCGGCGAGGGCGTAGGCGACCACCAGCGGCGGGCTGGCGAGGTAGTTGGCCTTCACGGCGGGGTGGACGCGCCCCTCGAAGTTGCGGTTTCCCGAGAGGACGGACGCGGCGATCAGGTCGCCCTCCTTGATGGCGGCATCCACCGCTTCGGGGAGCGGGCCGGAGTTGCCGATGCAGGTGGTGCAGCCGTATCCCACGGTCTGGAAGCCCAGCGCGTCGAGGTCGGCGGAGAGGCCGGCCTTGTCGAGGTAGTCGGTCACGACGCGCGAGCCGGGGGCGAGACTGGTCTTGACCCAGGGCCGCTGGTGCAGGCCCAAGGCCCTCGCCTTGCGGGCCACGAGGCCCGCGGCGATGAGTACGTCGGGGTTGCTGGTGTTGGTGCAGCTCGTGATGGCGGCGATGACGACCGCGCCGTGGGTGAGTTTCAGGGCGGGGCCAGCCGCGGGCTTCAAGGTGCCCGCCGCGGCGAGCTTGTCGGCACTCAGGCCGAAGCCGGTGTTGCCCATGGGGGCGGAGAGGCACTTGAGGAAGTCGGCCTTGACGTTCTTGAGGTCCACCCGGTCCTGCGGGCGCTTGGGGCCGGCGAGAGAGGGCTGCACGGTGGCGAGGTCGAGCTCCATCACGTCGGTGAAGACGGGGTCGGGCGCGGCAGCATCCCACCACAGGTGATTCGCCTTGGCATACGCCTCGGTGAGCACCGCCTGATCGGCCCGGCCCGTGAAACGCATGTAGTTGATCGTCTGGTCGTCGATCGGGAAGAAGCCCATCGTGGCGCCGTACTCGGGGGCCATGTTGGCGATGGTGGCGCGGTCCGGCAGCGAGAGCGCGGCCAGGCCCGGGCCGTAGAACTCCACGAACTTCTCGACCACGCCCTTCTTGCGGAGCATCTGGGTTACGGTGAGCACGAGGTCGGTCGCTGTGGTGCCCTCGGGGAGTTTGCCCGTGAGTTTGAAGCCGATCACCTCGGGCGGGAGCATGGAGTAGGGCTGGCCGAGCATCACAGCCTCGGCCTCGATGCCGCCGACGCCCCAGCCC
>CAZPWW010000004.1:0-171489 GCA_964590885.1 uncultured Phycisphaeraceae bacterium | reverse complement strand
CCCCCCCCCCCCCCCCCCCCCCCCCCCCCCCCCCCCCCCCCCCCCCCCCCGAGCCGGCGGAGCAGGGGCGGCCGCTACCGGCGCGGGTTCATGGGCAGGCGGAGGTGGCGGTGCTGGCGCGGGAGTCGGCGGAGGTGGCGGCGGTGCGGCCACCGCGGGTGCGGCAGCGGCGGGGGCCACCGGTGCGGGCGCGGGTGCCGGCACGGGTGCCGGGGGCGGCGGCGGCGTGGCCGCAACCACCGGCACCGGCTCGGGGGCGGGCGGAGGCGGTGGCGCGGATGCAGGCGGGGGCTGAGGCGCAGCCGTCGCGATTTCCACCGGGGTTGCGGCCGCGACTGGGGCCACCGGCGCAAACTCGCCCCGCCCGGATGCCACCTGCGTGCGCAGGCCCGCGAGCATGGCCAGCAGTTGTGGGCCGCTGGCGAGCGAGCCGCTCGCCGCGTGGGGCGCAATGAGACCGCGGGCCTTGAGGCGCTCGCTGGCGTCGTCGCCGCTGGCGGGTGTGCCGCCGGAGCCGCGCACGATGAGCCCTGCCGCCTGGCCCACGGTGAGCGGCGCGGCATCAGGTCCGGCCCCCTCGGGTAGCAGGCCGGCGGCTTGGGCCCGGGCCACGCGGGCGGCCGCATCGCCATCCGTGGGGCGGCCGGTCGCGGCGAGCAGGCCGCGCAGCGCATCGTCGAGCGAGACGACCGCCGCGCTGTCGAGCGCATCGAAGTAGGCCAGATCGGATGCGGCGGCGGCGGGTGTGGGCGCGAGGCGCGCGCTGCCCGCGCCGGTGCCGCGGGCGGCACAGCCGCCGAGGGCCGCGACCATGCCGGCGGACAGTCCCAGCGCGGTGATCGACATGCGTGTGTGGGTGGGCATGGTGGGCGGCTCCAAAGCGGGGCGACGGCACCGGCGGCCGTGGCGAAGGGTGCGGGTGAGGCGGAGGTTACACAACCGGGGCATGAGCCGCACCGGCAGAGTTTTCCACCCGATTGGGTGGCATGGTGCGTCGAATGGGGTCATCATACTGATGGGTATGCTCCACCCGATTGAGGTGGGCTGCCGGTGCCTGCCCGTGCGTGCTGCCGGGGTCGTGGATGGATTCCGCATGAAAGCCGCGATTGCGATGACCAGCCAGGTGATGGAGCAGGTGTGCCAACTGCCCGGGGTGGCCACCCTTGATTGGTGCGATCGAGCGGCGGCCACGCTGTGCCGGGCCCACCACCCCTCATGCGGGATGGTGGCGGTGTTGTCGGTTGACCAGCGGTGCGTGGCGACGCACGTGGAGGCGGTGGGGATCGCGGAGGCGGCGGGTGAGCGCCCGGCCGCTGGCGGCGCGGATCGGCAGGCGGCGCGCGACACGGTGCGCGAGGGGGACTGGATCGGCTGGTCGTTTGCCGTGCCCGGCCCAGGCGCCAGCGTGAGCGACCTGGTGCGGCTCACGCCTGACGGGGCGCGGCGCCCGGGTTCACCGCTCGCGGCCCGCTGGGAGCCGCGCCGCGCGGGCGAGGTGCTGGTGGGAGCGGTGGGGCTGATGAGCCCCACAGCGGGGCGCGTGCTGGTGGCGGAGTTGGCCCTGCCGGGCGCGGGCACGGCCGAGGTGGGGCGGGTGCAGGCGGTGTTCGGCGCGGCGCTGCCCCTGCTGGCGGTGCGCTATGTCAACGCCATCGGCCCGGCCCCGGCCGATCGGCACAGTTGGCTCACGCCCCGCGAGGAGACGATTCTCTGGAAGTTGGTGGCGGGCAAGAAGGTGCCGCAGATCGCCGCCGAACTGCACCGCAGCGTCTACACCATCCACGACCACGTGAAGAGTCTGCATCGCAAACTTGGCGCCAGCAACCGCGGGCAGCTGGTGGCAAGAGCCCTGGGGCACCTGGGGCCGATGGTGGCGCGGGCTGCCGAGGCGGTGGGCGACCCCGAGCAGCCCGGCGGGCCCATGAGCGACTCAGGGCGAAGCGGTTTCTGACGCGGTAGTGTGCGGCGGTGCGGACGCGACCGGGCTCGCACGCAGGCGGGCCGCGATCTCGCCGCGGATGCGGGCCGCGAGTTCGCGGTCTTCGTCGATCACCGCCACCTGCTCCGCGCCCGCGGGCACGGGCGACCGGGTGTCGTGCCAGTGGCGGTGCAGGGCGACCCCCGTGGAATCGGGACGCCAACCCGGGCGCTGGCGGCGGTGCAGCACCGCGACCACGCTCACGTCGATGGGCCCGGGAGATGCCCCCACGTCGCTCAGGCCGGCCGCGTCGGGCCCGGGGCTGCCGCGCGGCACAAAGTGGACGCGCACCGCGCGGGCCTGGCGGTTGAACAGGTCTTCGGCCTCCTGGCCGGCGTTGGTCTGGTCCTGGTCCCACGGTGTGGCCGCGCCGGCGGTGGTCTTGAGCGAGGTGGTGATGATGCCCGCCTGCGCGTCGGTGCGCTCGAGCACGTAGTCGCGCTCGCGGAGCACGGCCCGCGCGGCGTCGAACGCGGCCGCGTATCGGGAGGGCTCGATGGTGAGCGGCCCGGTGTCGGTGGTGGCGCAACCCGGCAGCAGCGCGGAGGCGCACAGGGCGGCGGAGCGGAGCAAGAGCAGAGCGCGGCGGGCGAGCATGGCGCAAGCGTACTGACTCCCGCGAGCGGCCGTGGGGCTATGCGGTCGGCCGGGCGGTTCGCCTGATCAGGTCCCACGCGTCCCTCACGTGGCTCTCGCCGGTGAACGTGCCCCCGATCGCCATGCGGATGACATAGCGAGGCGGGCGGCTTCCGGCGGCGCCCGGCAGGGGAGGGAGCAGGGCGTGCGTCAGGAAGACCTTGCCCGTGGCGTTGAGTTGTTCCAGCAGGGCGCGGGTGGCCGTGTCACCGCCGTGCGTGTCGCGCAGGCGGAAGCAGACGAGGCTGAGGCCACAGCCGCGCGGGGTAACGGCCTCGAAGCGCGGGTCGGCGGCCACCAGCGACTCGAAGAGCGCCGCGAGGCGCACGTGCTCGCGGATGAACGCGCGCAGGCCGGACACGCCGTAGGCCCGCAGCACGAACCAGAGTTTCAGGGCGCGGAAGCGGCGGCCCAGCGGTACGTGCCAATCGCGATAGTCCCACACCGCCCCCGCGTCGCTGGGGGCGTTGCGCAGGTACTCGGGCGTGATCGACATCGAGCCGGTGAGGCTGGCGCGGTCGCGAGTCCACATCAGGCCGCAGTCAAAGTTCGTCAGCAGCCACTTGTGCGGGTTCAGAGCGAACGAGTCGGCGTGCTCGACACCGTTCAAGAGCGGCCGGTGCTCGGGGCAGATGCAGGCGGAGCCGGCGAACGCGGCGTCGACGTGCAGCCACGCGCCGCAGCCCGCCGCGAGCGGGCCGATGGTCTCGAGCGGATCGCGGGCGCAACTGGCGGTGGTTCCGACAGTGGCGAAGACCAGCAGGGGTACGCGCCCGGCGGCCCGGTCGGATTCGAGCGCTGCGGTGAGCGCTTCGGAACGCATCGCGCCGTGGGCGTCGGTCTCGATGAGGCGCACGCCCGACCCGCTCGCGGCCCACGCGCTGTCGGCGCCGGGCGCGCTCGGTGCAGGGGGAGCGTCGATGAGTCCGGCGATGAGCGCGGCCTTTCCGAGCGACGAGTGGGCCTGCGTGGAGCCGTAGAGCACGAACGGCCCGGCCCGCCCGGCGGCGCGGGCCCGGTGCCGCGCGGCCACCACGGCGCACAGCGCGGCATCGCTGGCGGTGCCGCAGATCACGCCGCCGCCGTTGGGCGAGGTCGAGCGGAAGCCGGGGGGCAGCGCGAGCGCGTGGGCCATCCAGTCGAGCACGCGGGTTTCCAGTTCGGTCGCGGCGGGGCTGGTGCTCCAGAGCATGCCCTGCACGCCCAGCCCCGCGCACAGCAGGTCGGCCAGCACGGCGGGGGGGGAGATGTTGGCGGGGAAGTAGGCGAAAAAACTCGGATGCTGCCAGTGCGTGAGGGCATCGGGGATGAGCGTGGCCGCGTCGTCGAGGATGCGCTCGATCGGCTCTGGTTCTGCGGGCGGATGGAGCGGGATGCGTGCGGCGAACGCGCCGGGGGCGAGCGCGCTGCGCACCGGGAGCGCGGGATCGGCGGCCCGCAGTCGCTGCCAGTAGGCGGTGATCTGGTCCAGCACACGAGCGCCCGCGGCGGTGAAGGCAGTGTCGCTGAGGTGCGGAACGCTGTGCTCGGGTTGGCGGGGCGTTTCGGGCATATGGGAGCGGAGTGTTGTGAGTGTCCCGTGGTGTGCGGGGGGGTGGGTTGGCGGAATGAGAGACGGTGCGGCGGGCTGGAAAGCCCGCCCCCCCAGGGGGTGAGGGGTGCGAGCTACCACGCCAGGGCAGCGAGGCGGTTCATCGCCTCGGCAATACGGGCGGTCTCGCGTGTGAGGCTGATGCGCACGTGGCCCTTGGCGGTGTCGGCGAAGCCCGCGCCGGGCACCATCACCACCGCCGCCTCGTCGACGGCGCGGCCCACAAAGCTCCATGAGTCCCACGGCTTGCCAGTGAGTGATTCCGTGGGGCAGGGCGCCCAGACAAAGATGCCCGCGTCCGGCGGCGTTGCCCGCACACCCATGCGGGCCAGGCCGGCGACCACGATGTCGCGGCGCACGCGGTACTCATCGCGCATAGAGGTGATGGCCGGGTCGTCGAAGCGGTCGAGGGCGATGGTGGCCGCGTCTTGAATGGCGTTGAAGGGGCCGCTGTCGTAGTTGTCCTTTGCCTGTTTGAGCGCCCCGATCACGTCCGCGTGGCCGACCGCGAAGCCGATGCGCCAGCCGGTCATGTTGAAAGACTTGGAGAGCGAGTGGAACTCGATCGCCGGTGTGCGGTGCAGCGATGCGCTGCGAGCCTGCCACACGCTCTTCACCGGCGCGCCGAAGTAAACCTCGCTGTAAGCCAGATCGCTGGCGAGCACCATGCCCCGGGCGGCGCACCACGCAAGCGCTTCATCAAAGAAGCCCTCGGGCGCGGTCGCCCCGGTCGGGTTGTTGGGGAAGTTCAGCCACAGCAGTTTGCTGCCGCGTGCCGCCGCGTCGGGAATGTGCTCAAGCCGCGGCTGCCAACCGTGCTCCGCGCGAGTCTGCACACAATGGGCCACGCCGCCTGCGAGGATCGTGCCCGCTGCATACACCGGGTACGCGGGCGCGAAGCAGATCGCCCCGTCGCCGGGGTTGAGCAGGCCCAGCGGCAGGTGGCTGATGCCGTCTTTGCCGCCGATGGTGGCCACGATGTGGCGGGCCGGATCGACACGCACGCCGAAGCGTCGCTCCATGAACCGTGCCGCGGCGGCGAGGAAGGCCTTCGTGCCGTACCCGTCCGGGTACTGATGGTTGGGGGCGTGGCGGATCGCTTCGGCCATGCGCTCCACGATGAACGATGGCGTCGGCTTGTCCGGATCGCCCGTGCCGAGGTTGATCACGTCCTTGCCCGCGGCGATCGCGGCCCGCTTCTTGTCGTCAATCTGGTTGAAGAGAAAGGGCGGCACCGCGGCGAGGCGGTCGGCGCGGGGGATGTTGAACGCAAGCGCACTGGCGGGAAAAGCGGGCATGAGCGCGGATGGTAGAGCCGTGCGTGGCAGCACCGTCTGTGCCACGGGCTGGCGGTCCTCCGCCTGCCTGTGGGTCATCCGCCGCATCCACAGGCAGGCCCGCCTGCGGCGGTCCAGCCCGTGGCACAGGGTGGGCACGGCCAGTGGACGCCTACCCAGCCACTTTGGCGAGCCCCTTCTCCACGCACGCAAACACGCGCGGCCAGTCGCTCTCGTTGAACACGCCCAGGGGCGGCAGCATGCGGATGTGGTACGGCCCGTGCCCGCAGTAGAAGGTGATCACGCCCTCATCGAACATCGCCTTGCAGGCGTTCATCACCTTGTCCTTCAGCCCGCCGAAGGGCGTGAAGCGCATCATGCCGCCGCGCCCGCCGGCGATGTCGGCCACTTCGGGGGCCTTGGGGAACCACGCCGGGTGCTTGGCGGCCAGCAGGCGTACCTGTTCCACAAACGCCCGGTGGTTCTTCATGATCTGGCCGTTGTCGCCGTAGTAGTTGCCATCGCGGAGGCGCTCGACCACGCGCTTGCCGACGGCAAAGGGGACGCCGCCGCCGATGAACGTGCCCGAGAGCAGGCCGGGGCCGGGGTTGTAGTCCTTCGTGAAGAGCGTGGCGCACACCTGCGTCATCTTGCCCACGCAGAAGACATCGACGTAGTTGCCCAGGTCCAGGTCTTCGTAGGCGAACATGCGGCCCGTGCGGCCCCAACTCTGGATCTCATCGTCCCACACGGCGATGCCGCTCGCCTTGCAGAACTCCATGAGTTCCTTGAAGTACTCGCGCGGGGCGACGTTGAAGCCGCCCTCGCCCTGCACCAGTTCAAAGATGAAGCAGGCGTGTTGCTTGGGGTAGCGCTCCACGTATTGGCGCAGGTGCATCACGCTCATGTCGATGTAGCGGTTCCTGCCCATCCGCTCCGCGGCCAGCCCATCGTAAAACGGCATGTAGTCCACCAGCGTGGTCAGCGGCAGGCCGATGCGGTTGGCCGCCGAGTCGCCGATCTGGCTCATCGTCACGCTGCGGCCCATGAAGCAGTCCTTGAACGCGATCACGCGGCTCGCCGGCGCGTGCTTCTGGTAGCACACCTTCACGGCGTTCTCGTTGGCCATGCAGCCGGAGGTAGACAGGTAGATGTATTCGAGGCGGCTGTTCTTCTTGGCCTCCTTCATGAAGGTTTCGCAGAACTCGTAGGCGTCGAGGTTGGATTGCAGGTTGCCCTGCATCACGCTGTCGCTCACGGCCCCGCGCACCGCCGCGGCGGTGAGGTCGGCGTCTGAGTGGCCGAAGAAGTGGACGCCGATACCGCAGATCATGTCCCACTTCACGCTGCCGTCGGCCATTTCAACGAGTGCGCCGTTGCCGACGCCGGAGCCCATGTAGGGGAACCAGAGGCCGCGGCCGCGCACATCGGCGGCGCGCTTGAGGTACGAGTCGTACGACTCCTTGGTGCCCTCACGCGGGGGGCGGACATCGGTGATCTGTGCGGAGCGGGCCTTGACCTCGCCGACGATCTGCTGGATGGCGGCGGAGACGGCGGGGCTGTCGGCAAGGCCAGCGCCGATGCTGAACGTGGCGCCGGGGGCGTGGGGCGCGGTGGAGCCGGTTGGATGTGTGGGGGCCGTGGGCTTGCCCGGGCCGTTGGCGGCATGAGAGGCGGACGAAGAGGTTGACGTCGGAGCGGTCGAAGCCATGGGTGTCTCCTTGGCCCTGCCGCGGCGAGCGTTACGCCGCGATGGGCTGGCTTGGGATGAGGAGGACGACTCGGGAAACGCTCCCGGGCCGCCGGTCCATCTATCCATCTATCGGTAAGGGTAGCGGGGGGGTGGAGGGGGATGGGCGAGCGTGGTGGCACGCGCCCTCTACGAGCCCGAAGCGCGAGCGAGGGGGTGGGGGGTTGCACGCGCCCGCCGCGCTGCGCAAGACGCCCGCCAAGGCCGTACGCAGAGTTTCGCAGAGGGGGGCGGAGGGCCGCACAGCGTGGCCAGCCCGTGCCACGGCAAGTCGGGCCGAGCACCGACTTCAGTCGCATGGGTTGGGGACACGGACTTCGATGCCACCTGCGGCCTACGAGGTGGTGGGTAGCAACGAGACGAACGGTGCACGTGTGAACGAGGCTTTGACCGTGGTTGCCTCTGTATTTCTTCCCGAAATGCGATAGTTCTGGCGGGACAAAAATGCGGCGAGGACATCGTCCACCTCGGCTCTCTTGCCGGCAGTGGTAAACGAGAGCATGAGGTGAAGCCCTGCATGCGGGTAATGACAGTCGATGTTCGCGCCGTTCTTGGACGTCTTGACTTCGAGCCCATCGGGAACCCGTGCGGGCTTCTTAGTGCGTGCTCTCAACGCCGCGCCGATTTCCCCCGCATTCTCACCGCGCGCGGGAAGCCCCGAGTAGTCGTTCGCCACAAGAAACGTGTCGGGATAATCGCTCTTGCTATTGCCCGCAAGTCCGGCACCCGGGAACCGGGAGAGCAAATGCCGGGTCACTACGACACTCACCGTGTCCCCCGTTCGGGCTTCGAGAAGGATTGATTCATGCGTCAGCAGTTCATCCATTCGGGCGACCTCTGCTGGTGCCTCGATCCGGGCTTTGAGCGCCGCCCAAGTAGAACGAAGCAGGTCCGGTGAGTTCAGTACGTCTTCGACGTACACCCTCAATCCGGGTGCCTCTTTGACCAGCCAAGGAACCAGCGTCTTTGCAGCCGCAACCGCACGGTCGTACCACCCAAACCCAGTTGGGGCATACGCATCCAGTTCGGCCTTCGCCGCCTTCACCTGCGCGAGTATCTTGGCAAGTGCATCGGTGTCAGCCATTGCCCTCACCCTCCCGGAACAGGTCCGCCGCTGAAACCCCGAGCGCATCCGCAATCCGCCAAACGTTCTTGATGCCCGCGTTGCGCTCCCCCCGCTCGATGCCCCCGATGTAGGTCCGGTCGATCTTGGCAAGGCGGGCCAGTTCCTCCTGGCTCAGCCCTTTCAGCGCGCGGAGTTCCCTCACCCGCTCACCGAACGCTTTGAGTACGTCTCTTTTCGCCATGCGGCAGAATCGTGGCCGTTGGGGTCGATCGGTCCACGGACTATGAGTATCATGCCGCACGTGGCTACCCGTGTTCCATCCCGTCCGATACGATCCGCCGTTCGTCCGAAAGGGAGATCACGGAGGGCAATGGGCCAGAGCAAACCATCCAAGCGCTTCGCAGAGTTTTTCGCCGGGATCGGCTTGGTCCACGAGGCGTTGAAGGACTCCGGCTGGGAGTGCGCCTACGCCAACGACATCGACCCCAAGAAGGAAGCAATGTACAAGGGGCACTTCGGGCCCAGCCCCTACTTCCACCTTGAGGACGTGTGGCAGACCGAGAAGATCGTCGAAGAGATCGGGGAGCACCCGTTCCTGGCGACGGCCTCGTTCCCTTGTACCGACCTGTCACTGGCGGGACACTGGCAGGGCTTCGAGGGCGATCACTCCGCCACATACTTCGGGTTCATCCGCGCCCTTCAAGCGCTCGGCGGGCACAAGCCCAAAGTCGTGATGCTGGAGAACGTGACCGGCTTCCTGACCTCCAAGGACGGTGCCGACTTCATCCGCGCGGTGTCCACGCTCGCGCAGGAAGGGTACTGGATCGACTGCGTTGTGCTGGACGCCAAGTGGTTCGTGCCCCAGAGCCGTCCGCGAGTGTTCGTGGTGGGCTTCCATGAATCCTTGCGATCCGACCGCATCATCCGGCAGGGCAAGAGCGGCTTGTTCGGCGACGGTTGGCAAGCGGCGATAGACGAGGCCGGTTCACTGCGCCCCGATTCGCTCCTCCGGTTGATGGCCAAGACCACGCTTCCCACCGGCTGGGCCACGCTCGCGCTCCGCCCGCCCAAGCAAGCCAAGTATGAATTGGCGGCTCTCATCGACACCGATGACGATCAAGAGTGGTGGGACAAGGCCGCCACGAGCAAGCACTACGCGATGCTCTCGGACCTACACCGAAGCGAGGTCGAGCGCCGCCGCAAGGCTGGCGGCATCCACGTCGGCACCGTGTACCGGCGTTGCCGGTACGACGAGATGCGCGCGGAAGTACGGTTTGACAACCTCGCGGGCTGCCTGCGCACGCCGCGCGGTGGAAGCGCCCGCCAGATTGTGATGGTTATCGACGATGGAAGTGTCCGCTTCCGCTGGATGTCGCCGCGCGAGTACGCCCGCCTCCAGGGTGCGCCGGATTTCACGCTCGCTCAGAACACGATCCAATCGCTGTTCGGGTTCGGGGACGGCGTGTGCGTTCCGGTCATCCGCTGGATGGATCAGAACATCTTGACACCCTTGTTTGAAGATGCGTGCAATGGGCACAATGGGGTGACTCCGAACGACAACGCGTCAAGGAAGGCTACGGCGTAGACAACCGGACGCCCGCCCACGCTGGGGGTGCATGCGGGCCGCAAAGGGCTCATTCCTTTCTCCGTGTTCCCGGCGTCACCGTGGTGAAGTCTTCTTCCGCAGACCGCCATCGTTCGCTCATCGCCAACGACTAACCGCTGCGCCACGCAAACCCTCCCGCGCTGCGCGCCGAAACGATTTCGGCGCGCAGGAAAGCGGGTTCTGCGCGCACGCGATCAGCTCCGGTGCGTTCCCGACAACAGCCGGATCGCTCGCAACCGGTTCGTGCACGCGCACAACCCGCTCGGCATCGGTGCGCATCCGATCCGCGACGATGGCGATCCGGTCCTGTGCGACCGAGAACGTATTCGGCGCGCACACAATCCGCTCGGGCGCTCAAGAAACCCCCGCCGTTGGGCGAAAACCCGTGCATGGCGACCAATCTCCCCAGCGATCCCTACGAGATCGTCCGCACCGTGGCCGTCAAGGCACCGCGCTGGACTCTGAATCAGGCCGCGATCGGCTCGACCCCGGCCCAGGTGGCCGCGGTGAACGCCGCGCTGGCCGAGGCGGAGGCGGCGCAGCAGGCGGCCTATGCCGCGCGGCAGGCCGCCGAGTCCGCCACGCAGACGTTCTACTCCGCCGCGCGGTCGCTCCGCGCCGCCGCGTCGGTCGTTGTCCGCAACGCGCAGACGCTCGCCAAGGCGCAGGGCGATGCCGAGGTGTACGTGCTCGCGTCGATCAACCCGCCATCCGTTCGCTCGCGGCTGGCCCCCCCGCCCGCCCAGCCGCAGAGCCTGAGCGCGGAGGTCGTGCCCACCACCGGCGCGGTCGTGCTGAGTTGGCAGTCGCGCAACCCGCGCGGCGTGTCGAACGTGGTCTACCAGATCCGCCGCGGCTTGGACGGTGAGCAGCCCGAGACGCTCATCGGCATCGTCGGCGGCGGGCGCGATGATTCGCCCACCGAGGCGGGCCCGACACGATCGGGCAGCGCGGGGCGCGGCGGCCGCATCCGGGCCTTCCGCGATGCCACCGTGCCCGCGGGGACGCGCGTGGTGCGGTACAGCGTCACGCCCATCCGCGGCAACCAGACGGGGCCGGTGTCGAGCGTGTTCACGCTGCAACTGGGGGCGGCGGGCATCGCCGTGAGGGTGCAGGGCGCAGTGAAACTGGCGGCGTGACCGCTGCGCGGTAAATGGCTAAATAGCCAAATGGACAAATCGGAGGTTCGCCCAGGCGAGCCGGAGATCCGCCGTGGCGGATGGAGAAGTGAAGACAGGGGCTCCGTCGGAGGGGGCTACAGCGGCCCCAGCCTTCCACCATCCACGGGCAGGTTGATCCCGTTGATGTAACCCGCCAGCGGCGAGGCGAGGAAGAGCGCGGCCGCGGCGATCTCGTCGGGCTGGCCGAAGCGGCCCGCGGGCGTGGCCGCGATGATCTCGGAGCGGACCTGGTCTTCGGAGATGGACTGCTTGGCGGCGCGATTCTTCATGATCGAGTCGAGGCGGTCGGTGGCGGTGTAGCCGGGCAGGATGTTGTTGACGGTGATGCCGAAGGGGCCGAGCTCGGTGGCCAGGCACTTGCCCCACGCGGCGACGGCCGGGCGGATGATGTTGGAGATGGCGAGATTCGGGATCGGCACCTTGACGGAGGTGCTCGTGATGTTGATGACGCGGCCGTAACCACCCTTGGCCCCCCCGGAAGCCTTGAACCCTGGCAGCAGCAGGCGCACCAGCGCGTGGGCGGAGAGGAGCTGCGCGTTGAACGCGGCGAGGAGCGCGGCGGGCTCGGCGTCGATCGCGCTGCCCGCGGGCGGGCCGCCGGTGTTGTTGATGAGGATGTGGAAGGGGCGGGCGGGGTCGAGCGCCTTGGCGACCGCCGCGGCCACGTCGAGGGGCTGCGCGAGGTCCGCAAGGATCGAGGAGTGGGGGGCACGCTCCCGGCCGCCCGGTGGAAGCGCGGGCAACTGCGCCAGCGCGGCGGTAAGGCCCTTCTCGTTGCGACCCAAGAGCGCGACCTGAGCGCCCGCCGCGGCCATGAGGCGTGCGCAGGCGAGCCCGATGCCGCTGGTGCCGCCGCACACAAGGGCACGCTTGCCGGAGAGGTCGATGTTCATGGGGCGACGTTAGCCGAGCACGAGCCAAATCGGCCACCGATTGCACAGATGAGCACAGAGCGGAGATGGGGACGCGGATGAACGCGGATAAACGCAGATTGGACAAGACCCGGTAATGGCATGGGCGATCTGGGCAAATCTGTGTCGATCTGCGACCATCTGTGGCTCGCCTTCTCCCGATCCGCGTTCACCGGGGTTCATCCGCGTCCAGCATCGTTCGTATCACCCGCGGCGGGCCGCCTGCCGAGACAGCAGACCGCAAACGCCAAACTCGTGGCGATGAGCATGTGCCACGGGAAGGCGAGGTTGAACGCGGCGATGTTGCGCGCGCTGGCGAGGGGCAGGCGCGGTGTCCACCACGCCCAGACCGCGGGCTGGAGCGCCAGCACGACCACAAAGCCTGTGCCCAGAGCCGCCACCGCGCTGGCGGAGTTGCCGCGACGCGTGAAGATGGCGCACAGGAAGACCGCGAGCAGGCCGGAGTAGGCGAAGTTCATCACGCCGAGGGCGAAGTCGATGAGCTTGGTGTCGGGCTGTGAGCGCTTCCAGAAGATGCACGCCACGGCGAAGGCCGCCAGCACCACGCCCCAGCCCACCGTGGCCCAGCGGCCGGCGCTGAGGTAGTGGCGGTCGGTGCGGCCGGGCACGATGTTGGTATAAAAATCGCGCACGAGCGTCGCGGCCATGGCGTTGATGGCCGAGTTCAGGCTGCCCAGGCCCACCGCGAAGATGCCCGCGACCATGAGGCCCGAAAGGCCCGCGGGGAGTTCCTGCAGAATGAACGCGAGGAAGACGCGGTCGCTGGCGACGGGCGGAGTCGTCGGCGCGGCGGCCCCCATCAGGTCGGGCCGTTGGTAGAAGATGTGCAGCAAGAGGCCGATGGCAAGGAAGACGGCCACGATGGGGATGCCCATGCAGATGGCCACGAACGCCGAGCGGCCGCCCTTCACGGCGGTTTTGCAGGTGAGCATGCGCTGCACCATGTCGTGGTCCGTGCCGTACGACGCGAGGTTGAGGAGCGAGAAGCCGAGGATGGCCGTGAGGACGGTGTAACTCGCTGACCAGTCAACGCCTGCGCCCCCCCCGGCGCGAGCGAGCCCGCTCTTGAAGACCGTGAGTTTCGATGTGCCGTCAGGCCCGGAGGTTTGCAGCGCTGTCCACACGTCTGCCAGCGGCACGGGGATGCGGCCGATGATGATGGCGATGCCCGCCAGCACCGCGCCCAGGAGCACGATCACCTGCACGACGTCGGTCCAGATGACGCTGGCGATGCCGCCGATGAGCGTATAGACCACGGCGACGAAACTGAGCACCACGATGGCGATGGCGAGCGACGCGGGGTCGTCGGCCTTGTGCGTGCCGAAGAGGATCATGGCGAGCGGGATGGCCGCGATGTAGACGCGGGCACCGCTGGCGAAGACTCGCCCGACCATGAACGCCGCGCTGGCCGCGTGCTTGGCGCCCCGCCCCAGCCGCTGCTCCAGCAGTTCGTACACGGTCGTGACGTTGGCCTTGTAGAACGCGGGAATGAAGAAGAGCGCGACCACGACGATCGCCAGCACGCCGCCAATGTTGGTGGAGAGGTACGACAGATCGCCCGCGTACGACTGCTGCGGGGCGCCGATGAACGTCGCCACGCTGAGACTGCTGGCGATGATCGAGAACCCCACGGCCCACGCGGGCATGCGCCGGCTGGCGACGAAATACTCGCGGGCGCCCTCGGGCTCACGCCGCGCCATCCAGAGGCCGCTCACCAGCAGCACGAGCAGATAGACGGCCACCACGGCCCAGTCGAGCGCGGCCATGCCCGTGCCCGCGGCGGCGTTGGCTGCGGTCGGGGCTTGCGCGATCAGCACGGGCACGGCGGCGATGGTAACGGCAGAGGGCCCGGCGTGCGGCACCCGGGCAGGTGCGGGGCGGCTGTGGAGCGTGCGGCCGCGCGAGCGCTACGCCCCCTGCACGCGCGGCACCGCCTCCAGCAGTTCGCGCGTGTACGCATGGCCCGGCCGCGAGAGCACATCGTCGCGTGCGCCCTCCTCCACGATCGCGGCGTCCTTCATCACCATCACCCGCTCGCACATGTGGCGGATCACCGCCATGTCGTGGCTGATGAAGAGCAGGCTCAGGCCCAGGCGCGCTCGCAGTTCGCACAGCAGGTTCAGCACCTGGGCCTGCACCGACACGTCGAGGGCGCTGGTCGGCTCGTCGCACACGAGCAGATCGGGCCCCGTGGCCAGGGCCCGCGCAATGGCGATGCGCTGCCGCTGCCCGCCGGAAAACTCGTGCGGGTAGCGGGCCGCCGCGGCCGGTTCGAGGCCCACCTGCGCGAGCAACTCCGCCACGCGCGCACGCACCGCCGCGGCGCCGCGGGCCAGGCCGTGCACCTCGATCGGCTCGGCGATGGCCGCGCCGATGCGCAGGCGCGGGTTGAGCGACCCGGCCGGGTCCTGGAACACGATCTGCATGCGCCGCCGCAGGGCCCGCAGCGCGGCACCGCGTGCGGCGAGCACGTCCACCCCGTCAAACATCACGCTCCCCGCCGTCGGCTCGATCAGCCGGAGGATGGCCCGCCCCACGGTGGTCTTGCCGCTGCCGCTCTCGCCCACGAGGCCCAGGCACTCGCCGCGCTGAATGTGCAGCGACACCCCGTTGACGACCCGCCGCGGCGGGCGTGCGCCGAGATCGACGATGAGGCCGCGCACGTCGAGCAGGGGCGGCGCGGCGGCATCGCCGATCCTGTCGGCACCCTCGCCGCCGAGATCGGGTTGGTCGGCCACCGAAGCCACGCGGCGATGCTAACCGCCGTGGCCGGCGTCGGGGGGCAGGCGGAGGGATGGAGGTGGGGGTGCCGTGCGAGGTGCGCGGGCTGGATGCCGGGGTGTGGTGCGGGGGGCGGCCGAGGTGCGGGTGTGGCGTGCGGGGCGAGCGTGTGCCACGAGTTGACCCGGCCGCGTGCCCGGCTAGCCTTGTGTCCGATCCGGGTAGGTAGCTCAGTTGGTAGAGCACCGCACTGAAAATGCGGGGGTCGCTGGTTCAAGTCCAGTCCTGCCCACTTGCCTTGTTTCTGCGGCATCACACCGAACACCAACCCCCACTAAACCAGCAGGTTTCTGGGGGGTTTGTGTTTCGAGCCCGGATGCTGTGGGCACGCTTGGGCGCACGTGTGTTGCCGGATTTGCTGCCGGGAGCACGCGGCCCGTGGCCCGGGCCCAATCCGCATCGGTCACTTGCAGGTAATGGCCAGCCGCGATCGCCTTGGAGTTGCCGATCCACGCACAAGCCGTGTGCAAAGGGTAATCGGCGGCGAGTTCAGTTTGCCGGCTCGCCCGGAGGTTGTGCCAGGTTCGGGGCCATTGCGGTACCCCCGCCCGCTTGACGATGCGGCGGAAGTGCGGGTTCAGGTTTGCACCCTGGCGGTACCGCCCGATCACGTACAGCGAGCCCTCTGGTGCGGTTTCAAACACGGCGTGCAGGTGTTCCCGAAGGTCCTCAAAGAGTGGGATGATCCGCTCCGCCTTCCCATCGTGGTGTTCGGTCTTGGGGCTGCGCACGGTCAGCGCGTCGCGGGCCCAGTCCACGTCGGACCACACCAGGGCCAGTGCTTCACTCGGAACGCGGAGCCCACCGAAGCGCGAGAGGGCAATCAGCAGACGCCATTCAGCATCCGGGGCCGCGTCGATCACCTTGGCGATTGTCGCGCGGTCGATGAAGGCTCGGCGGGCGGAGTTCGTCTGTACCCCAGCCTTCAAGTCGGCGAAGGGATTGGTCTTCGCCATGCCGCGGCGGATTGCCCAGCGGAAGACTTGCCTCGCGTACAGGACCGTCCGGCTGATGGTTGCCGCGGCATACCCCGCAGTGGTGAGGCTCGCCCGCCACGCATCCGCCCCCGCTGCGTCGATCGTCGCCACATCGCGGGCTTCGGTGAAATGATCCACCAGCGCCAAACGGGCTTGCCTCATCCGCACCAGCGTTGCGGGCTTTACGGCCACGCTGGCGAAGAAAGCCGCCAGCATCCCGCCCAGCGTCACGGCGTGTGCAGCCTTACGGGGTTCAGCCAGGCCGAGCGCTGCCACACGGGCGTAGATTCGGTCGTCAATCGCTGCCAACCAAGCCAGACCGTCCGGGTGGATCGTGGTGCCAGCCCGGCGCGACTCCAACACACGTTCCAGTCCAGTCAAGGCGTTTTGCGCAGTGCGCATCTTGCACCTGCCCAGCCGCAGTGATTTCTGTCGGCCGGCCGCGTCGCGGAACACGAGTTTCGCCCGGTCGCCTTTTTGGCCTTCCCATGCAATGCTCGCCACAGTTCACCGCCCTTTCGTCTTGCCCTTTGGTTCGATCGTGATTCGCAACCCCAGGTAGTCCGCCAGCCGTTCGATCGTGTCCGTGGTCATCCCGCGTTCACCGCTCAGCAGCCGCGACAGTTGGCTGCGGGCCACGCCCGCGCCCTTGGCGATTGCGTAAGGCGTCTGCTCGTTCGCCTTCACCGCCGCCGCGATGGCCTTCGTCAGTTGACCCATGCCCAGAGTGTGCCCCGTGCGGTGCCGTATGGCAACTCTTCACAATCGTTGCCCCGCCAGCCGCCGCCACGCACTGATCCGGGGTGTGTGTGCACGTGCAGCCCGTCCGCCATGCCCACCTTGCGCCCCAGACGCATCCGGGCTCGCCGGCCAATGATCCGGCTGGCGGGTGCATCGGGCAGAAGGGCGCTTGCTGGACAAGTGAGAAGCCGTTTCGGACGTATGCCCCACGTCCGATGCCCTGCCGTTTCGTCAGCCCCAAGACCCCGGCCGCGTGCGTCCGTGGCGTCGCCCAAGCGTCCGGGCCAGGTCGGCCCGGCTGGCCCGAGGGGCATCGCGCCGCTTTCAACGGTGGGGGGTGGGGGTGCCGGATCACAGGGTGGCTCTCCCCTCGCCGGCGTCAGCGGGCGCGTCTACACCATCAACGTCTACAGGATTCGCGTTGCCAGCACCGTCAGTGGCATTTCTGTAGACGTTGACACCGAAGACGGGGGCCAACACGAAACGCCGGGCCTTCGGTCCACCCCGCCCGCGTTGCTCCGGTGTCCGCCACGACCCCGCCCCCGCGTGGACGAGTGCCGACAGGGCCCCTTCCGCGTCGGCCACGGTGTGAAATGCGCGGCACGCTTGGACCAACTCCCGCCCGCTAACGTCGCCGCCCCGGCGCTGGATCAACTCCACCAGTCGCCGGGATTCGCGCCCCTCGTCCGACTCCCCCAGGATGGCGTAGACGCGCCGGGCTTCGTCGCCGAACCACCTGGCCAGAACCACCCCCGCCGTGATGCTGTCGGCATCAATGGGTGGAGCCTCGGCGGATACGCTTCGTCCGAACCCCGCCGCAGGCTGCGCCGCCCGATGCATCGGGCTGCCAGAGGCACCGGCGGGGTTCTTCGTTGTGCCCGCTGCCCAGCGGGTTAGGTGAACCACCAACGCCAGCCGGGCCGCGTACCCCTCCAACTTCGACCACGCCGCCGCCTCATCGCCGGACAGGCTCACTTGCTCGGTCGCATGTTCGTTGTAGTACCGCACCCACGCCGCCTTCCCGTCGTCGGCCAGCCGCACCAGCCGGGGCCGTTGGTCGGGCGCGAGTCCGCCACGCTCTGGATCGTCTTCCATCGCCAGCCCGAACAGCCGAGTGAACACGGCTGCCACCGCGGCTTCGGTGTCCGTGTCCACGTCCGCCTCGGTCCACCGTTTCACCGTGCGCGGGGGCATGGCGAACAGCAGCCGGGCCAGCATTCCGCTCTCGTGGTGTTCCTGCCCCATCGCCCGTGACAGGATGCCCGGTTGAATCCCACCCGTGATACTCACGGATGCCGATGGAACGTGGATCGTCGGCGGTATCCCGGTCTTGCGGTCGATGGTCATGGCTTCGCCGCTGTGCATCGACAGCCAATGCGCGGAGTCCGCTCCAGCCTTGCCCACTTTCGCGTAGCGGTCGAACGATCCCAACCAGCCGGCGAGTTCATCGCGGGCCAGCAGTACGCCGCGCGGGTTGCTCAGCAGGATCGGGGCCAGGGCTTCGGTTGTGGTGTCGGACACGATGTACCGGCGCGCGATCGGCGCGGCGGGTTTCTCGGGCGGGTCGCCGGCGTCGCTGTGTCCCTTTGCCGCTTGCCGCTTCCAGCCCGTCAGTTCGGCTTCATACCGCAGGTGTTGGGCTTCCCACTCGGCCCGCGCCGCATCGTGTTCCTTGAACGCATCGGCTTGGGCCGTGCGAATCGCCTTCATCGCCAACTTGAACGCGGGCGTTTTCATCGTCCCCGACTCGCCCACGATCGCCGTCCACACGATCGCCGGCTCGGTCCACCCGCGCTTCAGCGCGATCCGGTGGGTGGTGCCGATCGCCGACGCCAGCCCCGACAGGAGGGGCAGGGCGACATAGGACGCATCGCACCCGATCGCCTTCGCTGCTTCGGTAACGAATCGCCGGATCGGCTCGGGCAGCACGTTCACCGGGAAGGGCGCGAACGCGGGGGCCGTCCCCGCGCCAGCCGCGCGGTCGGTTGGCGTGGGCGCGGGCCTCCACAACGGGGCCGCGTTCGCCGCTTCCGTGAAGGCATGGGCGTTGGCACCGGCGATCACCGCGTCGCGGGCATCCTTCGCCCGCTCGGGCGGTTCGATGATCCGCACGGACGCGCAGCGGGGCAGCAGGGCCGCCGCGATCTTGGCCGCGCCGCGCTGCCCCGGTTCGTCCGCGTCGGCCACGATCACGACGTGCCGGTCCGCCAGCAGTTCGGCGAGCATGTGGCCGCAGTGGCCGGCCATCGGCACGCCCACCGCGTCCAGGCCCAGCCCGAGAAGCGCCGCCGTGTCGCTCGCCCCTTCGCACACAAACACAGGCTGGGCCGCGCTGGTGCCCGCGTAACCCTCCAGCGGCCACGCGGCGATCACGCCGCGCTTGCTGCCGGACTTGGCAGTGGGCTTGCCTTCGGCGTGGCGGTACTGCGTGCCGATCACCTCGCCGGCCGCGTCGCGCTCGGCGATCGCCCAGCGTGCGCCGTCCGCGCGAGCGATCTTGTCCCATGCCCACAAGGGCACGCCTTCGGGCACGGGCGGGGTAGGAGCGAGTGAACCGTTCGGACCGTTGACGCTCGCCCCGCCTGCCAGCGGGGCCGCGTCGTTGTTGGGGGGCGGGGTCATTGGCGCACCGCCTTCTGGGCGTCGATGTAGCGCCGCAGGTCGGCCACATCGAACAGGCGCCGCGCCGCGATCTTCAGCGATGGAAGTTCGCCGCGTGTCCGCAGGTTGTCGACCGTTCCCGGTGAGACACCCAGCAGCCGGCCCGCCTCTCGGCGATCCACAAGCAGCGGGCCCGCGCCAGTGACCTGGTGCATGTCAGTCATGGGCCGCTCCTCGGCAGCGTCGCGCGTCGATGGAGTTGAGTTCGTGGCGCACCATCGCCACCGCTTCCTTGTCGTACAGGCGAAGCGTCCCCGCTCGTGCCGCCGGGCGGATGTGCGGGCGGGTGCGGAGCACGTTGAGCACACGGTGGAGCGGGACGCCCACCTGGGCCGCGATGCGGCCGGGCGTGATGAGGGTTGGTTCTTGCATGGGGCCTCCCGCCGGGCACGCTCGCCCGACAGAGAACCCCGCAGCGCTCGGGGCGAGCGCGGCTCCGTACCTTGCTTCTCGGCTCCGATTGCGTGTCCAGCGCTCGGCCGCGCTCGGGCGAGCGCTCTACACGCGCTGGCGGAAGGGCCTGCGCCCTTCGTCGGCGGCCGCGTCTGCTGCCTGCTCGGCCGCAAGGCGCCTGAGTTGCGTCTCGCCTGCCTCACGTTGCTCGATTGGGGTGGGACTGCGCTCTCGGTCGCCCACGGTCCCGGCCCGCCGGGGGGCACCGCCGCGTGCCTTCGCCGTCTTCCATGCCTTCAAGTTGCGTACCCGCTGCACCGAGCATCCGATTCGCGTAGCCCAAACGTGGGCCGGTTGCTGGGCGAGGCTCGGGTCCCGCCGTAGAGCGTCTATCGCCCGCGCCTCTGCGGACGCGCCGCGAGGGGGAGGCGTCTCAGCCCGCCGCGGGTTCGGGGTCGCGGTTACTGCGACCGGGCAAGCCGTTGATGGAAGGCCCGCCAGAATCGCCGATTTCACTTCCTCCATCCGTTCGGCCACAGGTTTCGCGGCTTCCCGAAGGGCCGCGGGAACCCCTGCCCGAATCATCGGAAGGGCCGATTCCATGATGTTCGGCTGATGGCCCCGCAAAATCGCACCCCGTAGGACCCGCAGTTGGCCGATCGTGCGTGTGGACCATCGCCGATCGACCGATTCCAGCGGGCTGTCTATGTGAATCGCTACGCCTGCCACCATCTCAATGGCAGCGTCCACCGCCTCCCGCAGGGAGAGCGCTGCGTCTATGGCGTTCCTGCGCACGCGAGACTCGTGCGCCGGAGCGTTGTCGCTCCAGTCCGGGTCCAAGGCACGCCCGTTCGGCATGGTCGATGGCGCGTAGAAGTCGTCGGCATGGATCGACCCGGTCTCGTGCGCGTACTCCGCCTCGAGCGCGTCAGTCGCATCGGCGAGCCTGTGGGCTCTACGGCACGCGCCAAACAAGGCGTCTCGCGCACGATCCAAGGTGCCCGTGCCGGTGTGGGTCGCTGCCATGTTTCACCGCCCTTCGTCGGGCCGGAAGGGCGGGGCAGCGAGGACGGTGAGTACCGCCGCCGCCGCCCGTCCGTGCGCGGGTGGCGTTGCAACACCAGCCCGCTACCCGTTCGTGCAGTCTACCCCCGGCGGGCGGAGCCGGGTGGCAGTGGGGTGCGCCGTCAGGAGCCGCGGCCATCGGCACCGCCGCTAGGGGTCAGTCGCCGGTCAGCGGCCCGTACCCCGGCACGGTCTCTTCCAGCCGGGAGTTGAGTTGGTGAATCAGCCGCCACGCCACCCCGTCGAATGGCCCCTCCAGGTCTTCGAGATGAAGCATCGCCTCTTGCTCCGGGTTCTTCCCCACCAGCAGGGCCCAGGCGCTTGCCGCCTTCCAGGTCTGCAAGAGTTTCGTGTGTTCCAGCAGATTGAGGCGACGGTCGGGGTTGATGCTGCCCATGTTCCGCTCCACGCACACCTGGAGGAGTTGCAGGAGGTAGAGGATGTCGGGGTACAGCGTCTCCCCGCGTGCCACCAGCAGCGCCTTGGCCCTTTGGTTGATCGGGTCGTTGTTCAAGGGCAGAGACTCAGGCATCGCGCACCTCACCCCTTCTTGCGGGTTCGCCGCTTGGGTGTTCCGGTCGTGGGCAACTTCGCGTACATGATCCCCTCCTGCGTCAGTTGATCCTCGCGCATCTCCGCCTGCTGCCGCGGCGTTACTTCCGGCTCCTCGAACGCCTCCATCAGCGCCTCCATCCGATAGTCCGACTCCGCCATCAGCCGCAGCATCGGGTCTTCGATGCCCGAACAGCGTTGCTCCACCGCCTCCGCCGCGCTCTTGGCCAACTGCTCCCGCTCCTCCGGGGGCGTCCGCGCGAACTCCTCCGGGTTGGTCCGCTTCCACGCCTCCAGGTACGTTGCCGCGAAGCCCGTCATGGGATGCTCCTTTCGTGAGCCGCTTGTCCAGGTCTTCATCGCTCAGGTGGGGGGGCTGCCCCAGAAACCCATTTGGGTCGGGCGGCCGTCTGTGCGCGCCGCCCGCCCGGTGTTGCGCATTGTCTGTGGTCTGATTGTCTGCACGCCCGCACGCTTCTTCCAGCGTGCCAGCCAAAGACTTCAAGGCCCGGTTTGGTGCCCGAATCCGCGAGGAGCGGGAGCGGCTCGGCCTCTCGCAGGAGCGGCTCGCCTTCAACGCCGGCCTGCACCGCACACACATCAGCCTCATCGAGCGCGGCCAGCGATCCGTGCGGATCGAGACCATCGAGCGGCTGGCCGTCGCTTTGCGGGTGCAGCCCGCTTCGCTCATGCCCCTCGTCCAGATTCGCGGCTAGCCAAACCGATTCGCAACCCATTGCTGTCGCCGCGTGCGGATGCTTGGCGGGGGCGAGCATCCGCCTGGCGAAACCCGGCGAATCCGTCGCCATGCCCAACAGCCCACCCAACGGAAAGGCGGACCCCGCCGGTCAACCCCCGCACCCGCCAGCCGCGCCGCCGAAGGAAGGACCCGGTGGGGCCGCCACGTCGGAGCCGCCCGCAGGGCTGCGAGCCGCCGACTGGGCGGACATCCAAAGGGCGACGCTTGTGCGGCAGGCAGTTAGCGACCTCACGGCCTCACCGGTGCTGCTCCAGGCCGTCGCGGCGTTGAAGGAATCGAAGTCTGCCGCAGAGAAAGCGAAGGGCGAAGCCGCGATCGCAATCGCTGTTGTGCAGGTCCGCAACGCTTGGTGGTCCAGCGTCTTTTTTCTGATCGCCTTGGCGATCAGCCTGTGCTTCCTCGGCACGGTCATCTACTGGTTGAAGGACAACGAGAAACTGCTCGTGCCGGTCCTCTCGGCCCTCATCGCCCTGATTGCGGGCACTGGCGGCGGCTTCGTGTTCGGACGGGCGTCCGCCGGGCGGGCGTGAGATGGCATCACGGCTTTGGCTCGCTCGCACGGCGTTGCCTCTGCCAGGTCTCGATCAAGAATTCCGTCACAGCGCTCGCCGCGTGGATCGCCAGACGAGCCAGCCGCGTGTCTGGCCGCGGCAAGCCCTTCTCACGCCCGTGCGCATCGCCCCCGTGGGTTCGCAGGGCACCTATTCCCTTTGCCACCGTGTTGAGTCCGCCCAGGATGGCCCGCAGGTCGTCGGCCAGGTCGGCGCGGCCGGGTGACAGGTCCAACAACTTCGCCGCGGCCTCATACAGGTGGCTCACATCCCTCTTCGCGGGCAGTGTCCCGCCGCGATCGAGGATGATCGTGCGACACACACTTTCCAGCATGGAACACGCCGACGTGATCGAGTCCTCGGCATCCGTCTCCACGCTGGCGAGCGCACGCTCCATATCCCGGCGGACGGTGTCGAGAGTCAGGGCCTCGGCCGAGTCCATGACGGCCTCCGCCGCGGCCGATGTCGCTCCAATCGCCAGCAGCCGGTACCGCCCACGAGCCTCCACCAACTCGCGCCCATCGGTACGCAGCGCCTTGTTCAGGTAGTCGAGGGCTTCCGGGTGCTTGCCGGCGGGGTCGTTGGCGAAGTCAAAGGGGTTCACCGCCGCCTCAAAGATCGGCGTCAGAACCCGTACGGCATCTGGGCCTTGGTTGGCCTGCGTGAGCATGTTGCGCACCGCTTGCATGCGGCTCGTCAGCCGCAGGGTGAGTTCGAGGCCGAAGTTCCCGAAGAACATCTCCAACTCGGTGCCCTTGCGGTAATGCCCGATTCGGGAGCCGCCCGACCCGCTTCCTTCGCCGCCCGTGACGACCTGAACAAGGGCGGTGATGGCTTGCGGCGAGAAGCCGGGCATCAGAGGGCTCCGGCGAAGGCGCGGTCAAGGCAGGAAGGCAGCAGTGCTTCAACGCGGCGCGCGTTGTCAGCGGCATGGACCCGCGCCGATGTCAATCGACTGCTCACGCCATCCAGCGCGGCGACCACTGCCACCTGTGCATCGTGCGTCGGAACTGGGATCGGTGTGTCGCGGAGCAGGCCCTGACTGATGTTCGGCTGTGCCCCACCAAAACTCTGCGATAGGTACTTCGGACGCATTCGACGCAAGAACCACCAGATGTAGTCTCGATGGACGTCGGGGCCGGGCACAACGGCGCAAACCGCCTGATTCGTGGATGCGTCAAGACCGAGCACCCCCGTCTTTCCAACGGTCGCGCCGTAGAGCGCAACGACCAGGGTGCCCTTCCGAAACACCTTCGCAGATGAGTTTGCGAGACCTGCTTCCGTGATGAACTCTCCAGCCCTGTCGATGATGCCTTCTTCCAGTTCACCCGACTTGACCCAAGGAATGGTGCCCCCGAAGTAGTCGGCGCGTGCTCGGTCCGGCGTTCCCCCCGTCATTGTCTCGCATGTGTGGCCGAGCAGGCGAACGGGTCCGCGCCGCATCAACGAATCGAAGGTTTGGCCGAGTAGCGATTTCAGAAGAGCCACACTCGCCGCCTCGATCTCCCGCTGAAGTCCCTTCGCCTCCTCGATCTTCGCGGCCAGCGCGTCAAGGCAGGCCACAATCCGCCGCTGCTCGGCAAGGGGCGGGGGCAGTTCGTCAAGAGCCCTTGGTGATCCGCCGACGCGCTCGTACACCGAATCAAGGAACTGCGCGACGCGGTCCTGAATGTCCAGAGGCGGGACAGGGATCGGCAGGTCGCGCAGCACTGCCGACGGCACTTCCATGAATGTGTTGCCCCGCCCTTGACCGGCGATCACGTCAATGTTGGCCCGCAGCATGTGGAAGAGGAATCGCGGTCGCAGACGCGGCCCGCAAATCGTGTTCTTGAAGCCTTGGTTGGTTGCCAGCGGCACGCCGGCGACGGCCACATGGCCTATGGGCGCACGCGACGAAAACAAGACCGTGCCGATGGGCAAGAGCCGAGCCGAGGATGCGCTTAGCCCTTGCTCTGAAATGGTCCGTGCCGACGAGGTTACGAGAACTCCACGAGGGCGGCCGAGGTCTTTCGGCGTGATCCACACGACCCCGCCGTCCCAGAGCGCGGCGTCTGAAGTCGATGGCGTACCGCCCGAGACAATCTCGGCCTCTTCCGCAAGGCAACAAACTTGGTAGTGCTTACAGCACTCGATGCACAAGAGCCGGTCCGCCGCCCGAGCAATGGTCTCGGCGAAAGTGTGCTTCTGCGGCATGAGCGTCATCGCCGCGCCCCCGCCCTCGTGCCGCTCACGTCCGGTCGGGGAGCAGGGCCCGCCGCCAGCAACCCCTTGATCTCCTCCATGATCTCGATGATCCGCCGCTCCTTGGTCAGAATGTCCTCCACCAGTTGTTCCGGCGGCAGGTGCTCAAGGTCTGGCGCGGCGTTGGGGTTCTTCACATCCAGATTGCACGACACCAGCCGCCTCTGGGTTCCCTCGCCCTCGTACTTCAACAGGTCGGCGGCTTCCACCCGCCACGCCTGGGCACTCTCTTTCCGTGCCGCGTCCGGCCACCACGCCAAGAGCGGCGCGAAGTCCTCGGGCTGGATCGGGGCCGTCTTGGTGTAGTTCTTCCTTCCTTCCGGCATCGGCTGCTCGTAGAACCACACGGCCTTGGTCGGCCCGGAGCGATCAAAGAACAGCAGGTTCGTCGGGATGCTCGTGTACGGCGCAAACACGCCGTTGGGCAGGCGGACGATGGTGTGCAGGTTGAACTGGGTGAGCAGTTCTTCCTTGATGCGGGCGCACACGCCGTCGCCGAAGAGCGTGCCGTTGGGCACCACCACCGCCGCGCGGCCGCCGTTGGGGTGTGCCGAATCCGTGCGCCTGAGTTTCCGCATGATGAGTTGCAGGAAGAGCAGGGCCGTCTCGGCGGTCTGCTTGTCCTCGGGGAAGTTGGCCTTGATGCTGGCCTGCTCCTCACCGCCGAAGGGCGGGTTGGTGAGGATCACGTCCACCCGTTCCTTGTCGCCCAGTTGCTTGATGTTCACGGCCAGCGAGTTGCCCTTGCTGATGTCCGGGGCTTCGAGGCCGTGGAGCAGCAGGTTCATCTGGCAGAGCAGGTAGGGCAGGGGCTTGGGCTCGCCGCCGAAGATGCTGCCGCGCTGGAGGGTCTGCTTGTCTTTGACGGTGCGGGCCTGCTTGGCCAGGTGTGAGAAGGCTTCGACGAGGAACCCGCCCGTGCCCGCGGCGGGGTCGAGCACGGTTTCACCCAGCCGCGGGTCCATCACTTCGACCATGAGGCGCACGACGGGGCGGGGCGTATAGAACTCGCCCGAATCGCCCGCGGCGTCGCGCATCTCCTTGAGCATCCCCTCGTAGAGGCGGCTGAGCGTGTGAATCTCGTCGGTGGCGTTGAAGTGGATGGCGTTGATCTTGTTGACCACATCGCGCAGGAGGTAGCCGTCGATCATGCGGTTGACGGTCCCATCAAAGACGCGGGCGACGGTGTCGCGGCGGTCGGCCTGCCCCGCATCGCTGCCGCGCAGGGAGCGGAGGTGGGTGAAGAGCCCCTTGCCGCGCTTGGTGGAGCCGGGGAGCGTGGCCTCCTCCTGGTTGACGAAGGCGATGAGGGCCTCGCCGGTGATGCCGTCTTCGGGTGCGGCCCAGTCTCGCCAGCGGTAGGGGGACGCGATGAGCGGCTGGTACTTCTTGCCGGCCAGTGCGGCTTTGTCCTCCTCCATGCGCTCAAGGTCATCGAGGAACTTGAGGAACATGATCCACGTCAGCATGGGCAGACGGTCGAGGTCGCCGTTGAGGCCCTTGTCCTTACGCATGATGTCGCGCGCGGACTTGACGATGGAGGCGAGTTGCTGGGCGGTGGTGAGGGGCGCGGCGGGCGTGGGGGGCGGGGCTTCGCCCTTGGGCGGACGGCCGCGGCGCTTGGTCGAGGTGCCTGGGACGGTGGGTTTGTGAGGGCGGGGCATGGGTGGGTGATCTATGGCTTTGACACGGAGTTGCGAGGGGGCATGTTCTGAATGTCTACGCGGTGAGCCTGAATCGTCGCGCCCATGCCCTTGGCAAGATCCTCCGAGAGTGTGATGGGTGCCATGGATAGAGCCTTGGCCAATGGCTCGGCGTGCGTGAAGAGTCGCTCACGGGCCTTGTGATCGATCAGTACGCCGTTCACCGAGGCGTTCTTTTCAAGGCGCGCCGCCAGGTTGATCGGCCGGCCAATGAAGGAAAGTTCCATGTCCTTGCCGGCAAGTTCGAGTACCACCACCTTGCCTGAGGCGATGCCAATCCGAGTTCCCCAGGTGCTGCGCTCGTTGTGCTGCGCCTCGAACTCGGCAATGAGGTCCTGCCCTAGCGCAATCAATTCACCAGAGAACCGCAGGGCATTCTCTACATCCCCGTCGGTCGGGTAGGGGTACCCCCAAAAAGCCAGAACCGCATCACCGATGAACTTGTCAAGCACGCCATCGTGCGCCCATACCAACTCTCGACACTTGCGGTAGTAGCGAGGCATTGCCTCGCACAAGAACGTCTGCTCAGCGTGCTGAACGAGGCTCGAAAAATCCGCTAGGTCCGAAAGCAGGACAATCACCGGAGCAGCAGTTTGCTGGCCGATGCGAAGCCGTTGATGAAGTGCCACGCTGTCTCGCTCCAGCGCGGCGATCGCCTTTGCCGAGAGTTGACGCTCCAGGCCTCGTGTCTGTCCTTCGCCGTGCCCCGTTACCCCGGCCATCTGCCACTGACCGGCGTCGAGATCGTGATATTCTGCGATTCGGTCAGTGATCGCCTTGGTTTGGAGGCTATCTATCCACTCGGGGCTAAGGCTTACATTGTCGGTGGTGTAGCCGAGTTCTTTGGCGAGGGAGGCGACGGACAACCAGCGAGCATTCACCTTCGCCCGCGTGGCGCGCAGACGAAACTCCTCTGCCGCACTAGGTGTTGGCTCATTCTCGGTGACCAGCAAGACATCGTCGTGGTTGCGGTGCAATTCGGTTCGCAGAAGTCGGCCGAAAAACACGTCAAGCGTTTTCTTGTTGACGAACGACTGCACCTCGATAAACGTCCGAGACGAACCCTGCCCCTCCACGACGAAGTCTGTGGGGCTAGATGGGTGCCCCATCAGAAAGCGCCGTCCCGTTGCGTGGAGAATGTTCGCAACGATGTTTTCGAGTACGGAGCCGTGCATGGTTATGCTGCGTAGAGGAGCGTCTGCAACTGGGTCACAGCCTCACGGAGTTGGGCCGGGCCGCCAAACCGCTTGGCGATCTCCATGACGTTGCCCTGTGCTGAGAGCGGCGGAACCTCCAGCACATCCGGCAGCACGAACTGGGCGGTGCCGAACTCGGCGTACTTCTCGATCAAGGCGTCCAGCACCGTCCGCGCCTCCGGCCCGAACTGGTCGAAGAAGTCTTGCTTCTCGCGGCGCAGCCGTTCGGCGCGCTCGCGGCGGGTGCGGAGCGGAGCGTTGAAGGCGACGTGGCAGAGCAGGTCGAAGGGGTCGGCCTCCGGCTGGCCCGCGGCTGACGCGAGCGTGTCGAAGTCCACGCCGCGCTCGGTCAGGGCGTCGATCACGGCCGCCCGCTTGTCCGGCTCCGCCCAGGCCGCTCGAAGGTCGGCGGCGCTTGTGTAGAGCGTTCGCACCCGCTCGGCGGTGTAGTCGGTGAACTTCACGACCCGCAACTGCCGGCCGTCGGGGTCGAGTTCGTAGACGAGGTGCGCGGCCACCTCGACCTGTCCGCCGTCGAAGTAGAACTTGCGGCGTTCGCCCGTGGGCGGATCGCCCCCCGGACCCCCCGGGGGCTCGCCTCCGGGCGGGTCTTCCTCGTCGCCGTCGATGATCGGGCCGTCGGGATCGCCGCCGATGACGGTGCCCGCTCGGTCGATTTCCTCTTGTGTGAGCGTGGCCGGTTCGCCGTCGAAGTCCGCGTCGGCGAACATCCGGGTCGCGGTGCCGGTGTAGTCGAGGATGTTGAAGAACATCTTGCCGGCGTCTACGGAGAGGCGCGTGCCGCGGCCGATGATCTGCTTGAACTCGGTCATGGAGCCGATGACGCGGACCAGCACCACGTTCTTGCAGGTGGGAGCATCCACGCCCGTTGTGAGGAGTTGCGAAGTGGTGAGAATCACCGGGCTGGGCTTCTCGATGTCGGTGAAGCGGTCGAGGTGCCCGCGGCCGATGTCTCCCTCGTCAGCCGTTACGCGGCAGACGTAGTCGGGGTACTTGGCGAGCATCCCCGGCATCTCGCGTGCGAGGGCGAGCCGCATCTCCAGGGCGTGTTCTTGGTCAACGCAGAACACCATCGTCTTGTCGAGGGAGCCGGTCTTGCGCAGGAAGCCGGCCAGGTGCTTGGCGACCGCATCGGTGCGGGCCCGCAGGGCGACCACACGCTCGAAGTCCTTGGTGTGGTACTCCTCGTCGGGGATCGCGCGGCCGTAGCGGTCCGTGTCTTCTGCGCTGGGCCGCCAGCCCGCGGCGTCCCAGGTGGTGATGATGCGGTGGACGCGGTACGGGGCAAGGAAGCCGTCGTCGATGCCTTCCCGCAGGGAGTAGGTGTAGAGCGGGTTGCCGAAGTAGAGGTAGGTGTCGCGGGTGTCCTCGCGGAGGGGCGTGGCGGTCATGCCGAGTTTGGCAGCGCCGGTGAAGTAGTCGAGGATCGTGCGCCAGTCGCTGTCGGCGCGGGCGCTGCCGCGGTGGCACTCATCCACGATGATGAGGTCGAAGAAGTCGGGCGAGAACTGGCGGTAGAGGCCGGGCCGGCCGTCGCGGTCGGCGATGGCCTGGTAGATGGCGAAGTACATCTCGCGCGACTTGGGGGCGTTGCCGCCCTCGATCTTGACCGCGGCCTGCTTGAACGCGGCGAACTCCTTGCCGAGCGGCTGGTCGATGAGGATGTTGCGGTCGGCGAGGTACAGAATGCGCGGCCGGCGGGCCTCGCCCCGCCGGTTCCACTTGGCCGTCCAGAGTTTCCAGCAGATTTGGAAGGCCACGGTGGTCTTGCCCGTGCCGGTGGCGAGCGTCAGGAGCGTGCGGTCCTTCCCGGCGGCGATGGCGCTCACGGCCCGGTTGATGGCGGTCTCCTGGTAGTACCGGAGCCGCTTGCCGGGGACGGGGTGGGTGGGTGTGAGCAGGCCGCCGGCGACGGGTGGGTTCAGCCCCAGGCGCGACCACAGATCATCGGGTGTGGGGAACCGCTCGACTTCTCGCTCGATGCCGGTCTGGAGATCGGCTTCGATGATGGCCTGCCCGTTCGTCGCGTAGGCGAACCGCAGCCCCAGAATGGCGGCATACTCCTTGGCCTGCTGGAGGCCCTCCGCGGCGTGCTTGTATTCAGGCTTGGCCTCGACCACCGCAATGGCCACATCGCTCGTGAACCGGAGCAGATAGTCCGCCCGCTTGCCCTTGCGCCGCTTCGCCCCGTTGCCGGTGGGCACCACCCGGCCGTCGGTAAACGTCCGCTGCTCGGCAATCTCGTGCGGGGCATCCTCCCACCCGGCGGCCTGGAGCGCGGGGACCACGAACTTGCGGCATGTGTCGGCTTCGCTGTGCATGGGGATCGCCAGCCGTCTGTAGAGGGTACAGCGCCACGCTGAGGGGCGGGGGAAGGGTTCCAGCCGCTCGGCAGGGGTAGGGCCGGAACGGATGTCGCGTTCGACATGGCGCGGCCAACAGCGATGCGAGTGACCGTTGATTCAACCGTTGATTAGGCGGTCCACGCTGGTGTCATTCCGCTCCGCGGGGCAACGCGCTCGGGGCAACCAGAGCCGTGGAGCCCAGTGAAACGTCCAGTGAATACGGTGGTCCACGCTGGGTCCACGCTGGGGTCATTCCCCTGCGCGGGGCGCGTGTTCCGCGGCGATCTGCATTGCCCTCTCCCAAGACAGGTGTGGCATCCGCCACAGCACCGGAAGGACGCGGGCGATCAAGTCTCGATCCCGAATGGGATTCAGGCCGTGATACTGCATGAGTTCACGGCGCAAGCCACGCCGTCGCTCCGCGGACGGGCGATTCGTGCCCGTTGGGGTCGGATGCTCGCCGGCAGGACGCTCGGGCCACCGACACAGGCCGCCGCCTGGCCGGTGCGGCCAGGCATAGGCGGCGCAACGGCACACGCGCGGCTTGGTGCGCTGGGCGCTGGCCTTGGCCTGTCTGCGGCGGCTGCGCGGTGTGGCCCTGGGTTTGCGGCGCTTGCGGCTCATACTCGCGGCCCTCCTGCCCGTGAAGCCGCCACCATCGCCGCGATGCCCGCCCGGAGTGCCGGGGCTAGCGTCGGCCACGCCGCCACGACGGCCGCCAGGTCGGGGTCGCTGGGCGGAGTGGGGGCCGGTGGACTCGGTGCTGCCGGACCAGCCGGCGGGCAAGAAACGGACGGAGTGTTGCCGGATTTGCTGCCGCCCGAATCTGAAACGGGAGTGTTTCCCGCAGGATTCGCGGGGTGTTCAAGTCCAGTCCTGCCCATTGGTTCGCACAGCGCGGCACGCAGACGTGCCCACCACCCGCCACCAGGGCGCCCGCACAGCGGCAGCCCACGACGCCCCCTAAACTCCGCTCGCGTTGCCGGCTTAGCTCAGTTGGTAGAGCAGCGCTTTTGTAAAGCCAAGCCCGCCGGGCTGCTGTACCCCCAAGAACCCGCTGGACGTGGCCCACGTGTCGGCCGTTCGGCCCCGGCCGCACGCCGCGCGGCTGACACCCGTTTGACGCCGTTTGACACCACTTGCGGGTGTCAGTGGGGCATGGGGTGGGCGCGATTCCACGTCCCCGCACCCCGACCTGTCCACCCAGAGACGGGAGGTAGCACCGACCGTCCCAAAGCCGACGGTCGGTGGCACGGCAGCGACCGCACATCGGTGCCACCGGCCGCCTCACCCCTCAACCGCCGCGCTTGAGCCCTCAAGCGCGCCTCTTCACCCCTCAAGGGAGACGCTTCACCCCTCAAGCGCGACGGTTCAGCCCTCAACGGCGACGGTTGCACCCTCACGCGCGTCCGCTGCACCCTGAAGCGCGGCGCTTCTGCGCCTCTATGCCCTACCTACGCTAGTGGCCAAGCTCGCCACGACGGTGCGAGCCCACGATGACATGCGAACAGCGACATTCTAGCCCGGGCGCACGCCTTACCCGACACGCCTTGTTGCTCGTTGCTGCGAGCACACTGCAGGTGCTCGTCTGGCTTATGGTAGCCTGGTGTTGCACTACGCTGGCCAGCCCGGGTGCAGGCCGCTGGCGTGGCTTCGTGGCGCACGATCCCTCCCGGCCGAGCGAACTGGTGCTTGCTAGTGAATCGCGTACATGGTACGCGCGAACCGTGCGCACAACACGTGTTGCTGCCCCACCGAACGCCGACCACCGGCCGTTTGCATTAGGAACGATCGTGCCCCTCGCGCAGCTGGAAGCGCTCGGCGGGCCCATGCCGGTGCCGCTTCGCCAGCAGATTATCATCGTAGAAGTGGGCTTCCCGCTGGCGTGCCTCCGAGGCAGGCTCACGGTAGACTCACGCACTGAACAGGTAGTCGCGTCGGACCACTGGTGGTGGGTGGCTGGTTCTCCAAGCACATCGAACGATTGGGGCGTGCCGGTCGGAATCGTGCTGTCAGGATGGGCGGGCAATACGCTTACCTACGCCTGTCTGGTGTGGGCAGGCTGGTGTCTAACCAGCGAGTGTCGCACGCGGTTACAACGTCGGACAAACACGCGTGCGCATTCATGCCCACGGTGCGGATACAGCACTGTGGGTCTTCCATGTACGGCAGCATGCCCTGAGTGCGGCGCTACGTGGCAGGCAAGGCAGACGGGCCAGCCGCACACGAGTCACGGACAGCCTTGAATACCGGGCCGCTCGTTCTTCCCACAGTAAAGGATCAAGGCCGAGCAGGCACTACTCCTGGCAACCTCTACGGCGCGATTGCACTCGGCTCTCGCTCGCTCCCCGAAGCGGGCACAGTCATAAGCCATACCCATCAGACAGTCTACCTCCGCCTTGTACGCCTCGCACTCGTACACCGCTTGGTTTCGGTCATCGTCAAACGGCGGGCGCGTTCCGTTGGGGCTCCCACGGCACGATTTGACCTGGGGCACATGAACTTCCTCGTGCCGCCGCGTGCACGCGGTCACTATCTCCAGTCCCTTGCGCCAGCCCTGCAGCGGGTCGTCGAGCGGAGTGGGGTTCACCGGAAGTGATGGTGGGGTAATAGAGCCGGGACCGCTCGGAGGTGGGCCCCACGCGCAAACAATCGGTTCTCCGTTGCAGCAGACGACCGCGCCCCAGCTTGGCCCAACGGGAAGCGTTGGCCCTTGCAGGGGATCGCGCGGAGGTGTCCGGCTCGCCGCAGCACAGCACTGCTCATTGGTTGCTGGCGGCGGGTTTCCCCCTCCCACTCCGCCACCCCCCACCTGCACCACGCCCACGTCGTCGCCAAGGCCGACATCACAGTCCAACGAGTCGATCGGCGTGTCGTAGAAGCACCCGTCCGCCCACAGCCCACGCGGGTCCGTGTAGCGCACCGGCCGCGCCCGCACATACTCATACACGCTCACGCCATCCACGTACCCCAGCGGGTCGCGCTTGGTCCACCGCCCCAGTTGCGGCTCGTAGACGCGGTGGCGGACGTGGTACTGGTCGGTCAGGGGGTCGAGTTCGTAGCCGGCGTAGCCCTTGCGGTTGCCGGTGTCGGCGAGGGTGAGGTCGCCGTAGGCCCAACTCGTGCTGGTGAGCGCGTAGTAATCCGCCTGGTACTCCGCGCTGTCTGTCGTGTTGGGCGTGCCGTCCAGGTTCCAGTCGGCGCTGGCGGGTGGCGTCGGGCTGGCCGCGTCGGTGATGATGTCGCCCAGGTCGTCCGCGTCGATCACACCGTCGCCGTTGTAGTCGTAGCCGGGTTTGAGCGTCGCCACGCCGTAGGCCGAGTACTTGATCCGCTCCAAGGGCCGGCCCGTCGCCTTCATCACGAGCGCGACGTCGGCCCGCCAGTTCTGCCCGTAGAACCGCCGCTCCTCCAGCGTGCCGTCGGCGGCTCCCCGCCAGCCGTTCGTGTTGTCGCGCTCCCGCAGGATCACGCTGTCAAGGTAACTCGAACTCAGTTGACCTGCAAGCGGAAACCGGTGCCCGCGCGGGGCCGCGGGGTGCTGATGCCGGGTCATGCGCGTGCCGGGGAACCTGCGGTTCCCCCGGCACCCCCTCCCCAAGGCGTACCTGCGTGCCGCGCCGTCAGGTGCCGGGGGCCGGTGGTGGCGGCGCGGGTGGGGCGCCGGCGCGCGGGGCGGGCTTGCCGCGGTTCTCGGCGGTTCTCACGCGCGGCACGCGCAAACGGCGCGGAATCGCCCGGTTTGCTGGCCCGATGCGCCGGATGACGTACGCTTACATCGATGAAGCGCGGCACGGCATGGTGTGGGCGAGGCTCGTGGCGGCGGTGGGCCGCGTGGGCGGCCGTGGCCACCTCGGCTGTCGCGCTGACGGCACCCGCCGCGCGTGCTCAGCCTGTGGCCTCTGCCTGGCCTTATGCCACCCCCCTCGTGCCCACAGCCTCCGCCGCGGCACCGCTTGCCGGGTACTTTGCACTCGCCGACAGCGCCACCGACACGGTCGAGATTCGCACGGTTGATCAGGGCCTGACCGCCACCATCACGCGGGCACAGATCGCCGCGCTCTGCCCGTGGATGAGCCTGGATGCCTCGCAAGACGGGCCGGATGCGATGGCCTTCTCCGATTCGGGCCGCCTGCTCTTCATCGGCGTGCATGATGCCAACGCAGCCGTTGACGGCAAGCCCAGCGATGCCATCCTGCGCTATGACACGCAGATCGGGACGCTCACGGCCTTTGCGCGGCTGGAACTCTCGGCCACCGACGCCCTTGCCCGGTCGCCGGGCTTGGCCTTCTTCCGCGGGCGTGTCTACGCGGGCACGGCGGGGTCGATCATCTGCTTCCGCGCCGGGGCCAACGACACGGCTACTGCCGTAACGCTGTTCACATCGTCGCCCGGCGGCGCGGCGGGGCACATGGTGGAGGGGCTCGCCGTCGATCGGCTCACGAACACGCTCTACGCGGCGTGGAACGACCAGGTGCAGCGGTCGGTGATCGGGGCTTCGTCGCTGGTCTTCACGCTGGTGGGGGCCACGCCCGCGCGGGCGCTCGCGTGGAGCGACCACTACGGCGGCGCGGCCAACGCGGGGCTGTACGTGCTCGACACGACCGGCGCGCCGGCGTCCAGCCGCGTGCGCCTGCTCACGCCCGCACAGGCACGCGGCACGAGCGCGTTCGCGCCAACGCTCTACCACACGCTCGATTCGTTCCAGCGCGGCCTGAGCGCGAGCGCCGACGGGCGGCTCTTGCTCGGTGGCGGCACGGCTCTCGCCGATGCCTCCGACACGCGTCTGGGGTACCCCGCGTTCGTGGCCGATGAGTTCGCCCAGCACGTGGCCTTTGCGAAGGGCCTGATCTCGCCCGACGGTGAGCCGGACGGATGGGTGATCGACGCGGATGTGATCCCGGCGTGGTCGCGCTTTCACCCCGCCACGCCGGACGGCGCCTGCTGGGTGGTGCTGGTGCTGATGATGAACGACTACCTGCACGGCGACCCCGAGGCGTTGCCGCTGGTGCGGTCGATCCTCACGCGCTACGCCGGCCTCGCGCCAGACGGCATCGCCCCCTCGCGCACGGCCGACGGCATCTTCCGCCACTGGATCGACCCCTTCACGGGCGGCGTGAAGCCGGGGTGGGACCCGGAGTTCGCCACGCTGAGCACCATGAAGATCGTGCTCGCGGCGGAGCGGGCCCGGCAGTTTTACCCCAGCGACGAGGTGATCGCAGCGGCGGCCCAGGCGATCACGTGCGGCGTGCAGAACCACGACGCCTACGTGAACGGCGTGAACGCGCGTTACTACTACAAGGGGCTGGTCGGGGGCGGGGCGGATACGTCGGTCACGGCCGCGCCGATCAACGAGGGGTTCATGCTCCTGGATCAACTCGCGACGTACGGCCCCGGCGGCGCGGCGTCGACGGTCTACGGCAGTTGGCTCACGCGGGCTCTCTGGCCCACGGCGACGTATGTCACCGGGCGCCCGGTGACGGGCGACAGCACCGGCGCGTTCCAGCCCGCGTTCATCACCGTCTACCCGCTGCTGCTGCTCGACGACTATCGCAACAACGCCTCGTGGCGCACGCAGGCCCTGAACGTGCGCATCAGCCACATGGCGTGGACAGACGACAACGGGCCGGTCTGGAACACCGTCTTCTCGGCGGGGACGACGAAGGGCATCTGGGGCGGCTACCGGGCCGATGCCATCAACAACAGCCTGGGCAACATCTCGACGTTCACCGCGCTCCTGGGCCTGGCCGCGGGCACGGGTGCGCCGGGCACCGGCTTCACGCCCGGCGCGGTGGGGGCCTATCAGGCCTATCGCGTGGGGGCGCGCGAGACGTTCAAGTCCGGGGCTTCGCTGCTCTACCGGCGCTCGAGTGTCGATCCGGCGTATCTCCCCGACAGCGCGGGCCTGCCCGATGTGAGCATGGGCGCACTCGGTCTGGCCGAGTTGCTCTCGCCCGGCTCGGTCGCGGCGGTGCTCGCCCCGCCATACGGCAACTGCACAACCCTGTGCGTGGTCGATTACACCGCCGACGGCGTGCTGAACCCCGACGACCTGGGCGACTTCATCACCGACTACTACTCGGACCCGCCCCCGCCCGGCCCATTCGGCTACGCGTCGCCGTGTCTAGGAGTGAGCCCCCCGTACCACAGCGGCTACCGGACAGGCTTCACGGGCGACGGGTCGCGCTGGTGCAACCCGCCCAACCCCGACAACCTCGGCGACTTCATCACCCGGTACTTTGCCGGTTGCTAGGCTCCGCGAGCGAGGTGCCCCGGTGGCCGTTCCAACCCCGATGTAAGCCTTTACATGCAGACAGTTCTCCTCCTTGTCGTCGCCGTGCTCTCAGCCATGCTGGGTTCATCTGCCGCCGCCGCGGCCGAACCGCTCCCGCTCCCCTCGCCGCGCCCGCTCGCCCCGGTCATCGCGGCGTGGCAGCCCGTCGCCTCCGACGGTGTCGAGGTTGCGCTCGCCGCCGACCCCGCCGTGCCCGGGCCGGACGGCGCTCCATCTCTCCGTATCGATTTCAACTTCGTGCGCGGGGCCGGCCACTGCGGCGCGGTCCTCCCCATCGATCTCGATCTGCCTCCCAACTTCGCGCTCGACCTGGCCATCCGCGGCAGCGGCCCGGCCAACAACCTCGAACTCAAGCTCGCCGACGCCGCCAACCAGAACGTGCACTGGGTCAACCGGCGTGCCTTCGAGTGGCCCGCCGAGTGGGACACGCTCCGCAACCAGCGTCGCCACTTCCGCTTCGCGTGGGGGCCCAACCCCGAGCGTCCCCTTGGCCGCATCGGCCGCGTCGAGGTCATCATCGCCTCCGCCGCCGGCGGGCGCGGCAGCGTCTGGCTCAGCGGCCTCACGCTCCGTACGCTGCCAGCCGCGCAGCCGTTCTCGGTGCAGGGCATTGCCACCGCTTCGTCGGCGCTCGATGCGGCGCACCTGCCCGATGGTGTGTCGGAGCCGGCCGACAAGGCGGGCGAAGGTTGGCGCGCGGCACGGAGCGACTTGGCTCCCGCCCTGACCTTGGACCTGATGCTCCCATTTGAGATCGGTGGGCTGGCGATCCAATGGCCGCGCAAGCCGCCGATCCGCCCGGAGTCGCTGCGGGTGGAGACGTCGGACGACGGGGCTGCCTGGGCACTCCTCACGCGTGTGGCGCGCCCGCTTGGCGCGGAGACATGGCTGCCCCTGCCCGGCACGCAGGCCCGCTACCTGCGACTCTCACTGACCCCCCACGCGGGCGCCGCGCCCGCGCCTCTGGGCATCCGGCGAGTCGAGATCATGCGGCCGGAACTCGGCGAGTCGCCCAACGCCTGGTGGGCCGAGCGCGCGCGTCGCGCCCCGCGCGGCCACTACCCGCGCACACTGCTGGGCGAGCAGTCGTACTGGACCGTTGTGGGCGTGCCCGACGACGACCGCGAGGCCCTCATCAACGAAGAAGGGCAGATCGAGATCGACAACCGCTCGTGCTCGCTCGAGCCGTTCCTGCTGATTGACGGCCGCGTGCACTCGTGGGCCGACGCCCGCCACACGCAATCGCTCCGCGACGGCTGGATTCCCATCCCCACCGTGGAGCGTGTGCACGATGCCGGCCTCACGCTCCGCACCACGGCCCTTGTGGCGGGCGCGGGCGGGGCCTCGTGCCTTTACCCGTCGTACGTGGTGCGCAACACATCCGAGCGCGTGCAGCGCGGCCAACTCGCCGTCGCCATCCGTCCCTTCCAGGTCCTGCCCCCGTGGCAAGACCTGAACATCACCGGCGGCTTCACCCCCGTGCGCAGCATCGAAGCCACGGAGCGCGGCATCCTCGTCAACGGCCGCATCGCCATCGTGCCCGCCCAACTCAACGAGTTCACGGCCGTCAGCGGCGACAACGGCGACGTCGTCGAACTGCTGGCCGCGGGTGCGCTCCCGACCACCGGTTCCGCCACATGCGATCGCGGCGGGAGTGGGGGGGGCGCGGGGGGCGGAAGGGGCGGGGCCTCCGGCGTGATTCTCTTTGACTGGGAACTCAAGCCCGGCGAGAGCGCCACGTACTTCCTGTGCGTGCCGCTGCACGGCACTGCCCTGCCCGCCGCGCCCGCAGCGCTGCCGACCACAACGCAAGACTACGAGCGGCTCGCCGCAGCCACCGCCGTCGCGTGGCGCACGGTCGTGAACCGCGTGGCCCTCGACCTGCCCGACACCCCCTCGGGGCGAGCCTTCAGCGACACGATCCGCGCCCAGCAGGCGTACGTGCTGATCAACCGCGACGGCCTGGGCTTCCAGCCCGGCTCGCGCACGTACGAACGCTCGTGGATCCGCGACGGGGCACTCACCTCTGCCGCCATGCTCGCCTTCGGCCACACGCGCCTTGTGCGGGAGTTCATCGACTGGTACGCGCCTTTTCAGTTTGAGAGCGGCAAGGTGCCCTGCGTGGTCGACCGGCGCGGGCCCGACCCTGTGCCCGAGCACGACTCGCACGGACAACTCATCACCCTCATCGCCACCTACCACCGCTTCACCGGCGACAGCACCACGGCCCGGCGCCACCTGCCCGCCGTGCGCAAAGCGGTAGCCTACATGCAGGAGATTCGCGCGACCCGGCTCACGCCCGAGTTCTCCGAGTCCGGCCCGGCGCGTCAGGAGCCCGGCAAGCCCGCCGTGCCCGCCCTCGCCTTCCGCGGCCTGCTCCCCGAGTCGATCAGCCACGAGGGCTACTCCGCCAAGCCCATGCACAGTTACTGGGACGACTTCTTCGCGCTGCGGGGCCTGGCCGACGCGGCGTATCTCGCCGATGCCCTGGGCGAGAAGAGCCTGGCCGCCGAGTGGCAAGCCCTGATTACCGACTTCCGCGCGTCGCTCGTCGCCAGCATCGCCGCGGCCCAGCGGGCCCACGGCATCGACTACATCCCCGGCTGCGTCGAACTCGGCGACTTCGACTCCACCTCAACCACGGTCGCGCTCTGGCCGCTGGCCGATGCCGCCGCGCTCAACGCGCGCGGCGGCCTGCCCGGGCGCTGGCTCACCGCCACCTTCGAGCGAGCCTGGGGCGAGTTCACGCGCCGACGCGACGACCCGGCGCACCCGTGGGAGGCCTACACGCCGTATGAGTTGCGGCATGTGGGCGCGTACCTGCGCCTCGGCCGCCCCGAGCGAGCCTGGGCCTCGCTCCAGTGGTTCATGGGCCACCAGCGCCCCGCCGGCTGGCGGCACTGGGCCGAGGTGGTGTGGCGCGACCCGCTCGCCCCGAAGATGATCGGCGACATGCCCCACACCTGGTGCGGGTCCGACTTCCTCAGCGCGGCACGCTCCCTGTTCGTCTTCGAGCGCGACGGAGCCGGGCAAGTGGTGGTGGCCGCGGGTCTGCCCGACGAATGGACCGGCCACCCCTCCGGCATCTGGGCCCGCGACCTGCCCACGATGTTCGGCCCGCTCTCTCTGCGCATCCGTCCCGGCGCCAACGGCACCCGCATCATCGAACTCTCCGGCGCGGCCAAGCCGCCCGCGGGCTTCGCACTCCGCCTGCCCGCCGCCCGCACGTGGGCAAGGGCCACCGTCAACGCGTCGGCCGCCTCGCTCTCCGATGCCGGCGAGGTCATCATCTCTACGCTCCCGGCCGAAGTGGTGCTGACACCCGAGCGTTGACCCCGGCACCGCGTGCTCCCTCTTCAGTCCGCCCGCACCCCGCCGAGCCAACCCATGCCCTTTCCAAAGAACTTTGTCTGGGGTGCCGCCTCCTCGGCCTACCAGATCGAGGGTGCCGCCGCCGAAGACGGGCGTGCCCCCAGCGTGTGGGACATGTACTGCAAGCAGCCCGGCGCCGTCTACGACGGCCACACCGGTGACGTGGCCTGCGACCACTACCACCGCTCCCGCGACGACGTCGCGCTGATGCGCGAGATCGGCCTGAAGGCCTACCGGTTCAGCGTGTCGTGGCCGCGCGTGCTGCCTCAGGGCACCGGCACCGTCAACAAGCCCGGCCTCGACTTCTACGACCGGCTCGTCGATCACCTGCTCGCCGCGGGCATCGCGCCCTATTGCACGCTTTTTCACTGGGACTATCCCTACGAACTCTTCTGCCGCGGCGGCTGGCTGAACGCAGACTCACCCCGCTGGTTCGCCGACTACGCCCGCGTCGTGGTCGAGCGCCTCGGCGACCGCGTGAAGCACTGGATGACCATCAACGAGCCGCAGGTGTTTCTCAAGTGGGTGCACGGCGAGGGGCAGCAGGCCGCCGGCTACCGCCACAGCATGGTCGACCAACTCCGCGCCGCCCACCACTGCCTGCTGGCCCACGGGCACGGCGTGCGGGCCATCCGCGCGGCGAGCCCGACGCCCTGCCAGGTCGGCTGGGCCCCCTGCGCCCTCATGAAACTGCCGCGCTCGCCCGCCGCGGCCGACGTCGAGCTCGCCCGGCGTGCCTCGTTCGCCGTGGTGAACCCCGACCTGTGGAACAACGCCTGGTTCTACGACCCCGTGCACAAGGGGGCGTACCCGGACGATGGCCTGGCGCTCTTCGGGCCGCACATGCCGCGCGTGGGGGCAGACGACCTGCGCATCATCTCGGAGCCCACCGACTTCGTGGGCGTGAACATTTACTGGGGCGACCCGGTGGAGCCCAGCACCACGTCCCCCGGCGGCTTCGCCAACGCGAAACTCCCCCCCGGTCACCCGCAGACCGCGCTGCGCTGGCCCGTGCAAGACGACTCGCTCGAGTGGGGCGTGCGCTTCATCTGGGAGCGCTACCACAAGCCCGTGTTCATCACCGAGAACGGCCTCTCCGCCCACGACTGGGTCCACCTCGACGGCCGCGTGCACGACGCCCACCGCATCGACTTCACCACCCGCTACCTGCGCGGCCTGAAACGGGCCATCGATGCCGGTGCCGACTGCCGCGGCTACTTCCACTGGTCGATCATGGACAACTTCGAGTGGGGCCAGGGGTATAAGGAACGGTTCGGCCTGATCCACGTCGATTACGCCACACAGAAACGGACGCTGAAAGACTCGGCGTATTGGTACAAGGGTGTGATCGAGGAGAATGGGGCGAGCGTGTAGGGCGCGCCGCTCAACGAACCCCGACCGTGTCGAAGACTCGCCGTGGCGAGAGGGAGGGGCGGGAAAGAGATTCACCACAAAGGCACAGAGGGCACAAAGGAAGGCAGGGGGAAGGCACTGGGCACTGGTGTTGTGCCACCGACTTCCGAGGCTTGGGGAGGAAGTCGGTGCGGGGTGAAGACATTTCACCACGGAGAACACGGAGAGCACGGAGGAAGGCAGAAGCCAAAGTTCACCGGACACAGTTCAGAGTTCAGATCAGCACCCGCGCACCGAAAAGGCCCGGAGCGGCATGCCTTGTCCGCCCCGGGCCTCTGTCTTTCTTTGGCCATTTGGTCATTTGGTCATTTGGTCATTTGGCGATTTGGCCATTTACGCGGCCGTCAGGCCGCCATGCGCATGGGCTGGCTGTCGCTCGCGACAAACGCCGTCGTCTGCCCCGTCGCCGTCTTGCCGAAGTTGATGACGAACGCATCGCTCTCGGCGCCCACGCTGTCGGCGCGGTGGCCCTGCACCGTGTACTGCACGGAATCAGGCCCGGCGGTGAAGGTGTTGTCCACAAACTTCTTCTCGCCGGAGATGCCCGCGTACACAAACTCGGCCTGGCCGGGGAGTTTGCGCTTGATGAGGTAACTCGTGCCGTTGGTGCCTGCGGGGTTCGACGCCTTCCAGCGCAGCGTGAGCGCGCCGCTGGCGTTGTTGAGTTCCACACTCAAATCTGTGGGCTTGGCGGGCGGCAGAGCGGTGCCGGGCACGGCGGGCGGCGGGATCTGCGCCAGCGAATAGACGTTGGGGTTGTTGGTGGTGTCGGCGAACGTGCGGATCACCTTGGTGGTAAGGCTGGCGGAACGCTTGGCAGCGTTGAACGCGTCGGTGCCTGCGCTCACGGCGGCCCGGTAGGCGAGCCGCGCGTTCTCCTGCGCTTGGTTCGCAGCAGTGGCGGCGTTGATGGCGTTGGTGAACGCCGTTACCTGCGACGCGGAGAGGCCGATGTTGCCCTCCTGCTCGTCAAAAACGGTGGTGTGAGCGAGGCCCCAGGTGAGAAACGCCGAACGCGGTGCGGTGGGGTATGTCCCCATAACAAGACTCCTTCTCGGTTCGCTGCGGCGGCGGGCGCTGACACTGTACGGAACGCGGACAAAGAGGCCGGGCCCGGAGTTCGCAACAGCGCGGCCTCCTGAAAGACCCGAGCCCGGTCGCCGATCGAACCGAGGTGCGCTTGTTCTCGGCCCGCTCGTGGGGGCGGTTGAGTGTTACGCGTGGGCCTGCAACGAAAAATCTGAGATTGCGGGCTTGTCCGTGCCGCGTTCGGCGTGCAGAGACCGAATCCGGCACGTTCTTGCGCGAAAAATGGCCCCGCGCGCGGGGGCCGCGTGCCGGAACGCGAGACTTTCACGGATGAAACTCCCGCGCGCACGGACGAAGACGGCGGCTTCACGGACGAAACTCCCGCGCGCACGGACGAAGACGGCGGCTTCACGGACGAAACTCCCGCGCGCATGGATGAACACGCCGTCTTCATGGACGAAGCTCCCGCGCCCAGGCACAGAACTGCGGAGTTCGCCGACGGGAGGCTCTTCGGATGGACCCGACCTGTGCAACGGGAGGCGGGCGTCCACGGCCGATGCCCGTGTCGGTTCCACGACGGCCTTGCACAGGCAGGCCGAGACTGGCCAGCCTGTGGCTAGGGCAGGGACGGATGCAGGTTGTGCCGTCCGCCCGGGGATGGGAGGCGTTTGGTGGGGAGCATCCAAGTCGCGCCCCAGCGGTTTGTCGCGCTCTGGGACTGGGAGGCCAGCGGTCCCGAAACTAGGACCGGGGATAGCACCAACGGGAACGCCGGTGCCGCCCCCGAGGCTAACGCACCACGAACCCGAACGACGCCAGGATCACGCAGCAGGAGACTACGGAATCCGCTTGCAGACCGCCAATCCCACGATATGCTCAAGCGTCGTCTCGGTTGCCCACTCTGTACCCTACCCACCCCAAAACTGCTCAATTTGTAGCGTGTCCAGCGGGACGCCGTAGGTGCCAGCGGGCTCTTCGCGCTTGGCCAGACCAGACATTCGCCGGAACAGAAGGAGGATCACCACATGGTCGCTGACTCAGAGTACGACGGGAGGCCGTGCCACCGCGCCACCCATCACCGCCGATTCATGTCGCTCCCGTCGCCGATCCTATTGATGATCGCGGCAGCGTGTGGTGCGGCGCCCTGCTTGGCGAGCATCGTCGAATCGCGCGGAGAGCTGAGTTTTAACGGTGCGATATTCGCACAGTCCGGTGACGTGCGAACGTGGAGTGTCGAATTCAACATTTCGACACCGAGCACTGTGCCGTACGGAAGCCATGTGTTTGCCGTATCGGACACCAACATTTCTGTGGCCGGTGCTATTGGTACTTCTAGTAGTGGCCAGCCGGGATCGGCTTCTTCTAGTCACCAAACTATATTTCAACTATTTCAGCCAACCGCATTTCGCATGATAAACAGTGTCGTGCGATTTCCGAATGGGTTCAACAATCCAGGCACATCGATTGGCTTTGGGTGTTCGATCGCGGCGCTTGTCGGCCCCGACACGGATTTTCGACTCAACACCGTGTTTGTCACGCAACACAGCAATGGCCCTGGAACCCCCGTCGTGGGACGTCAGTTCTTCAACAACGACTTTGTCGACAACTTTGAGAGCGAAGCCACAAACAGGGTGATTGCCGCGGTAGATGGTGTGCTTGAGCCTGGCATTTACCGCTTTATCGCGGAGGCTGGCATTAATAATGGCGCTGGCGGCCAAACCTGGGAGGGCGCATTTAGTTCGGTGCTCGTCATCCCGGCGCCGTCCGGAGCGTTGACCCTTCTCGGCAGCACGCTTCTGTGCTGCCGGCGGTCTCGAACACGCTTGAGTACGCGACTTATACGGATCCTCACGAAACCGCGTGCGAGCGGCGTGTCCTTGTCTTCGCGGCGCAGCCGCAGTGGCCAGTAGCCGTGGGCCGCGGCGCAGCCGCGCCCACGGACCCGGACCATATCGGTCGCTGGTGCCGCGCACGCGGCACGGGTGGTGTTCGCGGTGCAATCCGGCTGGGTGGAACACACTGCCCGCACCACGGCGTGGTGCCGACGCGAGAACAGCGCGTCGCGCTCCGTGCGTGTGGCTGCGCCACGACGCACGGCTATTCACCCTCGCGGCTTCGCCGCGCAGAACCCGGGCACAGCGATGCCTTCCTCACGCACGAGATTCACCGGCGATGTGTATTAAATCGGTCGGTGGCACCGCGCGCTGATCGGGCGTGCCACCTCCCGCCTTGCCTTCCTTTGTGCCCTTTGTGCCTTTGTGGTGAACTCTGTCCCGCCCCTCCCTCACCGTCGGGGTTCGTTGAGCCGCCGCCCTCATCCCCCGCTGCTCTCCCGCTCCACCAGCCGCGTCGGCAGCCGCACGCACGTCGCCGGGCTCTCCGGCTTCTCCAGTCGCTGCATCAGCGCCCGCACCGCCGCGGCACCGACCTCCGCCATCGGCACGCTCACGCTGCTCAGGCGCGGCCGCACAATCCCGCACATCCGCGTGTCGTCAAACCCGATCACGCGCAGGTCGCCCGGCACGTGCAGCCCCGCGTCAAACGCGGCTTGCAGAATGCCCAGCGCGATCTCGTCGTTACCCGCCAAAATGCCCCAGCCGCGCAGCGACGTGGGCCCGTGCTTATGCACACGGTCGCGCACCCACTGGCGGCCCCACTCCACGTCGTAGCGGCCGAAGGCGATGCGGTCGGTGTGCGCGCTGTGCCCCGCCGCGCCGCTGCCTCCGCTCAGGCCCACGGCGGTGGCGAAGACCGCAGCACGCTGCTGTGAGTCGTAGTTGCCCTCTGGCCCGCCCACAAAGGCGCAGTGTGCCGCGCCCACGGCCCGCACCAGCACCTCCATGGCCTGCGTGGCGCCGGGAACGTTGTCCACCAGCACGCGGTCCACGCCCGGCATCTCCACCTGCGCGTCGAGCACCACCAGCGGCAGGCCCGAGCGCTCCGCCTCGGCGACGAGCGCGGCGTTGGGTTCAGAGATCATGAGCGCCAGGCCGTCCACCAAGCCGAACACCAGGTTGCCGCTGCCGTTGCCGTCGCGCACGCGGTGCACGGGGCTTACCAGCAGGTGGTAGCCGCCGGTGCTGGCCTCCACGTCTGCCCCGCGCAAGAGCTCGGAGTAGAACTCCCCGTGAATGTCCGGCAGCGCGATCCCCAGCACGCGGCTGCGGCTGGTGGTGAGGCCCTGGGCAAAGGGGTTGGGCGTATAGCCCAGTTCGCTGATCGCCCGCTGCACCCGCGCGGCGGTCTCCACCGCCACCAGCGGCGGGTTGTTCAGCACGCGGCTCACCGTGGCCGTGGAGACCCCCGCGGCGACGGCGACATCCTGAATGGAGGCGTTGCGGCGGGGCTTCACTTGAGACTGTGATTTTCGGACGTTCGCCAGCCCGCGGCCAGCGACGCTACGCTCAAATCTCGATGCAACCGCTTACATGCGCCATTCTGGCCGCGCCCCTGGCTTTCGCCGGGTGCGCCAAACGCGAGCCGGCACCCGTCGCGCCCGCACCACCTCCGCCCCCGATCGAGAGCATCGTCATCCAATCTCCTGCGGGCACGCCCCGCCCGCCCTTTGTCTTTTCCGCCGACGACGAGGCCTTTCTCACCCAGGTGCAGCGGGGCGCCTTCAACTACCTCTGGCGCGGCGTCAGCGCCACCACCGGCATGGTGCTCGACCGGCCCAGCAAGCCGATCGTGAGCGTGGCCGGGGTCGGCTTTCAACTCGCCGGCGTACCCGTCGGCATCCAGCGCGGCTGGATCACACGGGATGAGGGGCTGGCTCGCACCCGGCAAATCCTGACCGCGCTCATGCGCGACCCGCGCATCCGCAAGCACGGCCTGTTCCAGCACTTCATTGATGCCCAGACCGCCGGCCCGCACGCCGACACCCTCGAGCACGTGGTGAGCACCATCGACTCGGCGCTGCTCTTCTGTGGCGCCATCGTGGCCGGTGAGTACTTCGGCGGCGACGTGAAGGCCGCGGCGGACGCGCTGGTGGCCGCGGCAGACTGGACCAAGTTCGTCGCCGGCGAGGAAAGCGACCCCGCGGCCCGGGGCTTCATCTCGCTGGGATGGAAGCCCGATTCCATTGCGGACCCTTCAGGCCCCGGCCGGCTGCTGCCCTACGCGTGGCTTGATTCCGGGTGCGAGCACCGTCTCACCACGTTCCTGGCCGTGGCCGCGCCCGATGAGTCCAAGCGCCTTCCCGCCGACACCTACTACGCGCTCCGCCGTGGCATCGGCACCCATGAGGCGACGGGGCCGATGGTCTACTTCCCGTATTCAGGCGCGCTGTTCGTCAACCAGTTTTCGCACGTCTTCATCAACTACGCAGCGCTGGGCGTTGACGACCCCGCCAGCCGGGGCGTGGCCCGCCGCCCGCGCGTCGATTGGTGGGAGAACAGCCGACGGCACACGCTGCTGCATCGCGCCAAGGCGATCGCCAACCCGAGTGCCCTGGCGGGCTTCGGGCCAAACGCCTGGGGTCTCACCGCGTCAGACGTGCCCGCCGGCTACGCGGTGCCGGGCGTCTTCCCCGCGCCCATGGTCGTCGGCAACGCCATACCCGGGCTCGATTTCGCCACCGAGCCGGGCAAGGACAACTACGGCGACGGCACGATCGCACCGTATGCCGCCGGGTGCTCCATCATGTTCGAGCCGGCCCTGGCGGTGGCCGCGTTGCGGCACTACCGTGATCTTGCGCGGCAACCCGGCCTTGCCGCACTCTGGTCTGACCCCGCTGCCGAGGAGGAAGGCCGCGGTTACGGCTTTGCCGACTCCTTCAACGTCGAGAAGGCCTGGGTCGCGCCGGATCACTTGGCGATTGACCACGGACCGCTGCTCCTGGCCATCGAGAATGCCCGTTCTGGGTTTGTCTGGATGTTGTTCGCTCAGTCGGCGGTGGCACAGAGCGGAATGAGCCGGTTGGGCTGGTCTGTGCCGGCCCCGGCAAGTGCTAGAACCTTGCGAACAGGCGCAAAATGAGCCGTCGATCATCATAAAAGCGCGGGGATGGTCCTTGACAACCCCGGATTTCGGTACAGACTGAAAACGCTTTCATTGACCGGCGGGGCGCGTGGTCCTGCCGGGTGCTGTCGCGGTGAAGGCGGTTGAGAGTGAAGGAGAGTCGTATGAAGGTTTCTGGCTTTGCTGCCGTGGCGTGTTTGGTCGCCGCGGCCGGTGCCGCGCACGCGAGCATCTTCAACACCAACGGGTATGCGGTGCAATACCGCATCTTCAACGGGATGCCCACGTCAAATCTGACGGCCAACGGCATTCCCCTTCCCGGTGTCGACGGGATGGGCGATCCCCTTCCCTTCGACAACTTCCCGACCAATGGTCTGGGCACCGTGGCCCTGCCCCTTGGGCCTGTGGTCATCCGCGATGAGTACCCGTTCCCGACCGGCAACCAGGGCTTCGCCAACAAGACCCAGGCGATGCTCTCGTCCGACGGCGGCGCGACCGCTCTGTCGCTGGTGAACAGCGAGAGCTTCGACATCTGCTACACCGTGCGTCTCACCTCCGGCCAGCCCCTGGCTCGCAAGGAGGGCGGCTTGGTGTTCTACAACCCCCGCGGCGACAACGGCATGGGCGGCCCCCTCTTCATCGATGAAGGGCGCTTCCTCGTCTCGAGCAACTCCTTCAACGGTGGCAACCACGCCCCCGGCGAGACCGCCATCTTCGGCGCGGCCATGCCGTTCGCCGGCGGCGAGCCCGGCGGCTTCGGCAACGACAACGTTGTCAACGGCGCCCTCCACACCATCCGCTTCATCTACTTCGCCCCGGGCCACATCGATGCCCGCGCGGCCTACGAGGCCTTCTTCGACGGTGAGTCGAGCGGCGTGCGATTCTTCAATCCCGCCGGCGAGTTCGATGGTGTCAACGGCTTCGCCAACGGCACCAAGATCGGCCTCATGGGCCAGTTCCAGTACAGCCCGGTTGACAACGACCTGGCCGAGGCTGCCTACGACAACTTCAAACTCGTGCCCACCCCGGGCGCTGCGGGCCTCCTGGCCGCCGGCGGCCTCGTGGCCCTGCGTCGCCGTCGCCGCTGATCGCGGTGCGGCTTTGACAAGTCCTCCTGCAACTCGTGGGCACCGGATCCCTGCCTGATGATCCGGTGCCCACGCTCTTTTTGCGCTTCGCACAGGACCGGCATCGAGACTTTCCACAAACCCTCCAATCCGGCCGGTGCTGTCTTGACATTCGCCGGGTATTGTGCATGATGAAAGCGGTTTCATGCGGATTGCGGGTGCGCGGCAGTCTCGCGCCAGGGGGAGGACTTCTCGGTCATGTTGGCCAACGCCTTCGGACACTTTGACGACACCGGTCGCGCCTTTCACATCACCGACCGTCGCACGCCTGTGCCGTGGTGCAACGTCATCTGCAACGGCCGCTTCGGACTGGTCGTGAGCCACAATGGCGGCGGCTTCTCCTGGTACGACGACGCGCAGCACAACGTCCTGACGCGCTGGGAGATGGACCTCGTCCGCGATGCCTCGGGCAAGTTCCTCTACATCGCCGACCTCGACGACGGCCGCGTCTGGTCTGCCGCGCCCGCGCCGTGCCGGTCGGACTATGACCGCTATGAGTGCGTCCACGCGCCCGGCACTACGCGGTTCGCCACCGAATATGCAGGAATCGCCTGCGAGTGGTCGCTGGGCGTGGCCCCCGCCGACCCTTGCGAGGTCTGGTCGGTCGTGCTCACCAACCGCTCCGATCGGCCCCGCCGCGTGCGCGTGAGTTCCTACTTCGAGTGGACGTGCGGCGTCGCCCCCGACTCCAAACGCGAGTTCCACCGCCTGTTCTTCACCACGCGGCACGACGCGGCCCGGTGTGCGATCCTCGCCACCAAGAACATGTGGGACATCCCGTCCAAGAGCGAGCGCGACCACTGGAACCAGCCCTGGCCCTACATCGCCGCCCACGCCCTCGCGGCCGATGCACTCGAGCGCCCCATCGCCATCGGCGACAAGGCGGCCTTCCTCGGGCGCTACGGCAAGAGCGACGCCCCCGCAGCGCTCGCGCGCGATGCGTCGCCGGCCGTGGCCGGGTTCGGCCGCTTCGGCGATGCCTGCGCCGCCCTCGGCGGCGACATCCGCCTGGCTCCCGGCCAGTCCGTCCGTCTGCACTACCTCCTCGCCATCGGCGCCAACGAGCGCGAGGTGCTCGCCACCCTCGACAAACTCCGCGCCCCCGGTGCCGCCGCCGCGGCGCTCGTTGCCGGTGAAGACTCGTGGCGGCGTCGGCTGGCCCCCACGGCGATCAAGACCGAGCGCGACGACTTCGACCTGCTCAACAACCACTGGCTGCCCTACCAGGCCGTGAGCGGCCGCCTCTGGGGGCGCACGGGCTACTACCAGCAGTCGGGCGCGTTCGGATTCCGCGACCAACTCCAGGACAGCCAGGTGTGGCTGCCGCTGGAGCCGGAGCGCTGCCTCGACCAGATCATGCTGCACGCCGCGCGGCAGTTTGCCGACGGCAGCGTGCACCACTGGTGGCACGCGCTGGCCAACTTCGGCAACCACACCGCGTGCAGCGACGACTACCTGTGGCTGCCCTCTGTCGTCGCCAGTTACCTGCGCGAAACCGGTGACCTGGGCGCCCTCAATCGCCACGCGCCGTTTGTGGACCACGCGGCGGGCGCCACGCTGCTGGAGCACTGCCGCCGCTCGCTGGCCCGCTCCTTCGCACGCCACTCCGCACGCGGCCTGCCGCTCATCGGCTCATGCGACTGGAACGACGGCCTCTCGGCCATGGGCATCGACGGGCGGGGCGAGAGCGTCTGGCTCGGCTGGTTCCTCGTGCAGATTCTGGCCGACTGGGCCCGCATCTACGACACGCTGGGCGACGCCGCCGCGGCGGGCGAGTGCGCCGCCCGCGCGCTGCGCCTGAAGGCCGACATCAACACCCACGCGTGGGACGGCGCCCACTACCGCTACGGCACGCGCGACGACGGCTCATGGGTCGGCAGCGAATCCAGTTCCGAGGGCAAAGTCCACCTCAACGCGCAGACCTGGGCCCTGCTGGCCGACGGCGCGCCGCCCGAGCGGGCCGACCTGCTCTGGACAAGCGTGAAGGAGCGGCTGCTGTCGCCCTACGGGCCGCTGCTGCTGGCGCCGGCCTACACCGTGCCCGACCCCACCATCGGCTACATCACACGCTACAGCCCCGGCAGCCGCGAGAACGGCGGCGTCTACATGCACGCCGCCACTTGGGCCCTGGCCGCGGCGTGCAAACGCCGCGACGTGGAAAGCGTTGAGCGCATCTGGAACTCGATCTCGCCGCCCCACCGCAGCGCGGGCGACGGCTCGCGCGGCTACTGGGCCGAGCCGTATGTGATGCCCGGCAACGTTGACGGCCCACTCTCCGACCTGCCCGGACGAGCGGGGTGGACGTGGTACACCGGCTCGGCCGCGTGGCTGAACCGCGTGAGCATGGAGTGGATGCTGGGCATCCGCCCCACGTGGGAGGGCCTCGCCATTGACCCCGTGCCCGCGCCCAGCCTGGGTGAGGTGAGCGCCACCCGCCAGTGGCGCGGCCGCGCGGTGCGTGTACGCTTCAACGCGGCCGACTTTGTGGCCGGGCGCGAACCCGTGCTCACCGTGGCCGGTAGACAGGTGGCCGGCAATGTCCTCACCGCCGCGGTTCTGGCCGACGCGGCCGAGGTGGGGGGCGCGGTGGACGTGTTGGTGGCGTGGCCGGCGCGGCAGGCGCAGCGCGAGGGCGTGCGGACGGGAGAGGCTCGGGTCGGGGCGCACGCGGGCGCGAACGGTGTGAGGGTGGCCAGCGAAGGGAGCCGGGCATGACCAGCGGCCAACGGCGGAGGGCGGGCTTCACGCTGATCGAACTCCTGGTGGTGATCGCCATCATCGCCACGCTCACGAGCATCCTGCTGCCGAGCCTGGCGGGTGCGCGCATGGCCGCGCGCAACGTGATGTGCCAGATGAACCTCAAGCAGTTCGGCATCGCGATCCAGAACTATCTGGATCAGCAGCGTGAGCCGCGCTTCATGCGGCTGGAACGGGGCGAACGCGACGAAGCCAAACTACGTGCCACCGGGCGAAGGGGCACCGCTTTGTTGTATTTTCAGGTTGCGGCAGTGGGCGCATTGCAGCCGTTCCTGGGTGGGGAACCAGATCCGATCTTCTCGTATGCCGAAGACCCTGACGACACCAAACTCCGCGATTGGGAGAATAAGAATCCCGTCAGGCAGCAGCAGGCGTTTATCTGCCCGTTGGCCAAGGGGCTCGCAAGCGTGCGCGATCCGTACAACATCACCGAGATGCTGCAATCCCGGCGAGTATTCGTCACGCCGTACCCGGAAGCGTTGACAACGAACGCCCCGATCGTGCGATACACGGAGTATTGGTTCAATGATTCGAAGGTGCCGACCAGCCCAGGGAGCAAGCCCTCCGGCGTGTCGGGCCAGCGCATGCGACTCGTGCGCAACCCTGGCGCGGTCGTGTGGGCGATGGATGCACTCGACCAGTTCCCGCGGCATCAGGCCAAGTTGAACTTCAAGACCAGTGAGGGGGAACTCCTTGACGCGACGCAGGGTCAGAACAACCTGCTGTTTGGCGATGGCCGCGTGCAGGTCGTCGCGTGGCAGGACTACGAGTTTGCGCCGGATGCGTATGGTGCCCCGGCGCCGTTCTACAACTGGGGGCACTTCTACCCCTAGGCGATCGTGTCCGCATGATGCAAGGGGCCGCAGATGGATGGCATACGCCGCGTGATGCGAGAAAAGCCGATTGTCGGTTGGGTTGTTGCCGCGGTGGCGATTGCGGTGGCCGTCTACTTCGCGCTTGACCGCGGCGCGACCGAGCAGGCGTACACGCCAGAGATGATGCGCGAGATGGTCACGATCCGCTTCGCCGACTCCGGCGACACGGTCGAGATTCCCCGCGGCAAACTCCTGCGCGACATGGCGATGGGGGGAAAGGTCCTGGACACCAACGTGGGTGTCGTCAATCCCAAGACCGGCCAAGCCACCGGATTTCCGTACGACAAGAGCGACTGGGAGGCGATGGTGGCGAGGATCAACCGCGACATCAAGGCCATTCAGGCCAAGCACCCTGGCAGCGTGCCGGTGGTGAACCAAGAGCCCGCTGCATCCAGGCCGTGACCCTGCGCCTGCTCCGGGTCGATACGCTGGCCTCGGCTACCGCGATGACCAGCCACAACCGTCACTCCGGGCTTACCCGCCGCGCCGCCCTCGGCCTGCTCGGTGCTTCGGCCCTGGGTTACGCCGCGTTCGGGCCGCGTGCCGCGGGCAACGCGGGCGGTGGTGGGGGGGCGGGCGCAGGTGGCGGTGCCGGCCGCCGCATCATCCTTGACTATTGGGAGAAGTGGACCCGCCACGAGGGCGATGCCATGCGCCGCGTGGTGGAGGCCTTCAACGCCAGCCAGGCCCGCATCTTTGTCCGCTACCTCGTCGTCGCCGACATCGGCCAGAAATCGCTCATCGCCATCGCCGGCGGCGACCCGCCCGATGTGATCGGCCTCTACTCCTTCAACGTGCCCGGCTACGCCCGCAGCGGCGCGCTCGTGCCGCTCGATGCTCTGGCCGCCGAGCGCGGCATCGCCCTCGCCCAGTATTCTCCCGGTGTGCGCCCCGTGATGACGCTCGACGGCCGCTGGTGGGCGATGGTCAACACCTGCGGCAGCGTGGCCCTGTACTACAACAAGGCCCTCTTCCGCGAGGTGGGGCTTGACCCAAACCGCCCGCCGCGCACGATCGGCGAACTTGACGAGGTGCACGCGCGGCTGTGCGTGGGCGGGGGGAGCGCACCGGTGCAACGCGTCGGCTTCTTTCATCGTGAGCCGGGGTGGTGGTCGTGGCTCTGGCCGCACCACTTCGGCGGATCGCTCTACGACTCTGCGAGCGACCTGGCGACCGTCGACACGCCCGCCAACCGCGCGGCGTACACGTGGATGCAGACTTACCCGCGTGCCCTGGGCGTCGAGCGGGCCACGCGATTCCAGGACGGCTTCGGCAACTACTTCACGCCGGAGAACCCGTTCCTGGCGGGCAAGGTCGCCATGATCGTGCAGGGGCCGTGGCTGGCCAACCTGGTGAGCGCGTTCAAACCCGACTTGGACTACGGAGTTGCGCCCTTCCCGGTGGCGGATCACCTCTACGACGCGGGCGCACCGGTGGGGCTCATCGACACCGACGTGCTGGTGATCCCGCGCGGTGCGCGACACCCTGAGGCGAGCATGGAGTTCATCGCCTTCACCCAGCGCCGCGACATGACTGAACTGCTGGCCGCGGCCCATTGCAAGCCCTCGCCGCTGCTCGATCAGAGCGCCGAGTTTGTGGCCCGCCACCCCAACCGCGGCATCGCCGTGCACGATGCGCTGGCTCGCAGCCCGCGGGCCTTTGTGCCGCCGCGCACAAGGGTGTGGCAGCAGTTCAAGGACGAGTTCGACACCGCCGTGCAGCGCATGTGGCGGCTTGAGGTGGAGCCGGCCGAGGCCCTCGCCGGCGTGCAGGCGCGGGCGGCGGCCATGCTGGCCCGCGCGGCAGACGAGCGGCGGCGCAGGGGCGGCGTATGAACGGACGCACCCTGCGCGGACTGGTGTGGTCGAGCCCGTGGCTGCTGGGCTCGGGGCTGTTTCTGCTGCTCCCCATCGCCATGAGTTTGGGCCTGTCCTTCACGGACTATCCCTTGATCGAGGCCCCGCTCTGGAGCGGCCTGAGCAACTACACCCGGATGGCGGGCGATGAGAAGTTCTGGCTGGTGGTGCGCAACACGCTTGCTTACACGCTGGCGACGGTGCCTGTGTGCACGGTGGTGTCGCTCGTGCTCGCCGCGCTCTTGAACCGGCCGGGGCGCTTCACGCGCGTGGTGCAGGCGGTGGTCTTTCTGCCCACGCTGGTGCCGCTGATGGCGAGCGCGATGGTGTGGCTGTGGCTCTTCAACGGCGAGCACGGGCTGATCAACCGGGTGCTCTCCCTGGCGGGCATTGCCGGGCCCAACTGGCTCATCGACCAGCGTTGGGTGCCGGTGTCGATGGTGCTTATGAGCCTGTGGAGCGTGGGGCAGGCGGTGGTGGTCTACATCGCGGCACTGCAGGGCGTGCCGCAGAGCCTGTACGAGGCCGCGCGGCTCGACGGTATGGGACCAATCCGGCAGTTCACGGCCGTCACGCTGCCCATGATCTCGCCGGTGGTGCTCTTCAACGTGATCACGCTGGTCATCAACCAGATGCAGGTGTTCGCGGCACCCTATGTCATGTTTCGCAGGCCCGACGGGCAGAACCCCGCCGGGTACTTCTACACGCAGTACCTCTACGAGAACGCGTTTGTGTACGGGCAGATGGGCTACGCCTGCGCCATGGCCTGGGTGCAGATGCTGGCCGTGCTGGGCCTGACGGGCCTCTTGCTCCTGGCCAGCACGCGACTCGTGCACTATCGCGCCTGACCCATGACCACGCACGCTGCAACCCGTGCTCGTCTCGGTATCCGCAGCCCGGAGGCTGTGGGGCTGCTGCGCGTGCCGGCCCTGCTGGTGGCGCTGGTGCTCTTCGCCGCGCCGCTGGTCTGGATGGTGAGCACATCGGTGAAGCCCGAGAGCCAGGCGGCCTCGGGTCGCATCGCGCTGCTGCCCGATCCGGTGTCGTCGCTGCCGCGCCAGGCCGTGGAGAACTACGCGAAGGTGTGGACCGACCCCACGATCGTCTTCCCCGTCTATCTGCGCAACACGCTGGTGATCGCGCTGCTCTCGGTGGCGGGCATGACGCTCTCGAGCGCGGTGGTGGCGTTCGGCCTGAGCCGGCTGGAGTGGCGCGGCCGTGAGTGGGTGATGGGCCTCATCCTGGCGACCATGATGGTGCCGTTCCCGGTCATCATGGCCCCGCTGTTCATCGTGTTCAAGGCCTTGGGGCTCAACGGCACCCTGGCGCCGCTGTGGCTGCCGGCGTGGTTCGGCGGGGCCTTCAACATCTTCATGCTCCGCCAGTTCTTCCGGTCGCTGCCCAAAGAACTCGACGAAGCGGCCACCATCGACGGCTGCTCTTCGTGGGGGGTCTTCTGGCGCGTCGCACTGCCCCTGAGCACGCCCGCGCTCTCGGTGGTGGCGCTGTTCCACTTCATCTACGTCTGGAACGATTTTTTGGGGCCGCTCGTCTTCATCCGCAATCAGGACCAGTACACGCTTGCCCAAGGGCTGCAGTTGTACCAGGGGCAGGCGGGCATGACCCCCTGGAACCTGCTCATGGCCGCGAGCACCTTGGTGGTGCTCCCGATCGTGGTGCTGTTTGCGCTCACGCAGCGGACGTTTGTCCGCGGTGCCGCGGCAGACGGCCTGAAAGAATAGGGATCACCAAACGCAACCCGATCGCGCGGACTCCGTATCGATCAGGTGGCCGGGAGGAAGATCGGGTGGCAGAATGAGAAGTCTTACCGCCATTTGAGTGGCCGACCGATGAGAAGTGGGGCAGAATGTAAGCGGTTACGTGCCCGAAAGACAGCCTAGACCGCCAGCCTCCCCCCCGCCCCACGGGCAGTCGAACCAGAGGATCAGACCATGATGGAACCCGCTCGCTTGATGGCCGCGTCGTGTCTGGGCTTGGCCGCCACCATGGCGTGTGGCCAGACTCCCCTTCCGCTCACCAACGGCGACATGGAGACCGTCGACCCGTTTGCGATCGGCGGCAACCAGCCGCTGGGGTGGCACAACCTCTCGAACCCGTCGGAGGCGGTCTATCGCCGCCTGACCGACACGCGTACTCCGCCGGCGATCGTGCGGAGCGGCGAGCGGTCGATCATGCTGCGGGCCGTGCCCAGCACCGGCAACCCGCCTGCCACGTTCCGCGGGTGGACGACCGACACCGTGAACAACTTCCACCCGGACTTCCCGTTCTTCGACCCCGTCTTCGCGTGGGGCGCGGGCGACGTGGTGGTCAGCGGGTACTACGCGGTGCCCGCCAGCGACCCCCTGAACGCCGAGGGCGAGGTGGTGGGCATCAAACTCAACATCAAACTGGGCAACCAGGACTACGCCACGCTCGACCTGCAGTCGAGCCCCAACATCACCGGGCACACCAACGGGCAGTGGGTCTACTACGAGGTGCGCTTCACGCAGGCCGACATCGAGGCCCAGGTGGCCGCCAACGAGATGAACGGCTTCTTCACCACGCCGCCCTATCCCGACCACTGCAAGATCGTGATCGGGCGCTTCGCCGACCGCCCCAACGGCGTCACCAGCGCGGGCGTGATCTTCTGGGACGACATGTCCTACCGCCAGGAGGTTGGCACTCCCCCCTGCGTGGTCGAGTACAACGGCGACGGCTCACTGAACCCCGACGACCTGGGCGACTTCATCACCGATTACTTCTCGGTGCCGCACATCCCCGGCCCCGGCGGCTACGCCATTGCCTGCCCGGAAAACTCGCCGCCCTACGACCAGGGCTACAAGGCCGCGTTCGTTCCGGGCGGGGGCGGCCAGTGCAACGAGCCCTTCCCCGACAACCTGGGCGACTACATCACCGAGTACTTCGCCGCCGACTGCGGGTCGTAACCACGAGCCCCGGGCACCGCGCATCACGGCTTCGCCTCCGCCGCGGGCTCGGCCTGAAACAGCACTCTGCGTGCCCTGGCCCGGGCCTGGTTCTCCTCGGGCGTGAAACGCTCGTCGGGCGCGTGGGCCTCCAAAGCTCGGGCCAGCCACTCCGCCAGGCCCGCCAGCGTCCGCTTCTCCATCGTGTTTCCGCCCGTCACCTCCGCCGCGTTGCTGGCAACCATCATCAGGTTGGCAGCCACGTTGCGGTCATTCTGCACGCCCGCCAGGGCGGTGCCCGAGAAGAGGGCCCACATGCGGTCGACGTGCGCGGGCGTCGCCTGCACCGCTGAGAGTTCCGCGTACGCCTGCAGCACCGCCACGCGCACGTTGGGCGGCATGGGTACGCCGCTGAATGCGGCCTCGATCCGCTCGGCCTGCACGCGGGCCTGCTCCAGTTCACGCAGGCCGTCGGCGGTACGGTTCATCGCCTGGCACAGGTGGCTTCCCAGGCGCGTGCGGGCCCGTAGGGCGAGCACGGCTGGCTCCCAGCGGTCCCGCTGGGCCGCGGCCACGGTCTGCCGCAGGCTCAAGCACTCTTCCAGCCACTTCAGCCGCTGGTGATCGTGGGCATCCTCACTTCGGTCGGCGGCGAGCAGCAGCGCGCTGGCCAGGTCCGCGTCGAGGTCGTGGTCGCGGGGCTTGGCCTCTTTGGCCAGGGTGCGACGCACATCCAGCAGGCGTGCCACGCGGGCCGCCTGTTCGAGGGCCTCGGCCTCGCGGCCGTCTCCCGCGCCGCGCCGCGCGACTTGCACGCGCTTGAACAGGGCCCTGCCCAGGGCGACCCGTGCCGGCACATCGCCGGGTGCCCGGGTCAGCACGCCGTCGCACAGGCTCACGGCCCGCTCAGCCAACGCGATCCGCTGCTCCACCTCGGCCGGATCGGTCTCCCAGCGCCGGTTCTCCGCCGCCAGACCCAGCGTGCGGGCCAGGTGAAGCGTGTCCGAAGCGGGCGCGCCCGGCAGGCCGGCAACTCGTTCGCGCAGGGCGATCGCCTTGCCAAGCGCCGTGCCCGCGTCGCGGGCCCGCTGCCGCCCTCCCCACGACGCGACCCCGGCCGTCAACCCGTACGACTCCAGGGCCCCGGCGGCCTGTCGCATCAGGTCCGCATCGCGCGGCCCCACGCGCTCGACCGCCGCCAGCAGCGGTGTGAGCGTCTGTTCCAGCGTGGTATCGGTGAGCGTGCCGTCGCGGTCCTGGCGCAGGGCCGCCAGGGCCTGCGCGAAGCCGTCAAAGACCTCCAGGGTGGCCTGCTTCTCCACCCGCGTCGCGGCCTCGGCCCGCTCCGAACGCTGCCACAGGCGCCACATCACGCCGCTCGAAAGCGCGAGCACCGCCGCGACACTGAGCGTCGCCGCGGCACCGGCCTTGTGCCGGCGTACGAACTTCCATGTGTCGGTCCAGGCGCTGGGCGGGCGGGCCACCAGCGGGCGGCCCCCGAAGTAGTTGTCGATGTCGGTCGCGAACTCGGCCACGCTACGGTAGCGGCGGCGGTCCACCTTCTCGAGCGCGTGCATCACGATGGTGTCGATGTCGCCCTGCAGCGTGCGTCGCAGCGCGGCGGGCCTGGTGCCGCGGTTGGTGGCGATCACCACCGACGTGGCCGACGTGGCCGTGCCCCCCGTGCCGTCGGCCAGAGCGTCTCCGTCTGGCGCGGCGGCGGGGCCGCGGGTGGCGCGGCGCGACCCCTCGGGGTTCACCACCAGGCTGGGTGGCGCGGGCACCAGTTCGCACACGATGCGGCGCATCTCCTCTTCCGCGAGTTTCTTGAGCGCGTAGGGCCGCCGGCCCGTGAGCAACTCGTACAGCACCACGCCCAGCGAGTAGATATCGGTGGCGGTGCCCACGTCTTTGCCCGCGATCTGCTCCGGGCTGGCGTACTGGGGGGTCATCAGCCGCTGCGCATCGAGCGTGAAGACCCCGCTCCCCTCGGCCGCGAGCATGGGGTTCATGATCTTGGCGATGCCGAAGTCGACCAGTTTGGGCTCGCCGTTGCGGTCCACCAGAATGTTGCTGGGCTTGAGGTCGCGGTGCACGATCAGGTTGGCGTGCGCGAAGTGCACCGCGTCGCACACCTTGCGGAAGAGGGCCAGACGTTCCTGCACGTTGAGTTTCTTGTCGTTGCAGTAGGCATCGATTGGCAGACCGGGCACATACTCCATCACCAGGTACGGCCGCCCGTCGGGCGTGGTCGCCGCGTCCAGCAGCCGCGCGATGTTGGCCTGGTTCAGTGTGCCCAGCAGCCGCCGCTCCTGCTCGAAGCGGCGCACGATCTGGTCGCTGTCCATGCCCTTGCGGATGACCTTGACCGCCACTGGCAGCCGCACGGCGCCCTCGGGCTTGGTGCACAGGTAGACGTCGCCCATGCCGCCGCCACCAAGCCACTTCACCACCTCATACGGGCCCAGGCGCTCGCCGGGCCTCAGCACGCCGCCGCGCGGCGGGGCCGGTGCGGGTGCCCCTTCGGTGGTCCGCGCGTACGCCCCCGGCCCGGCGACCGCCTCTCCGCCCAGCACGCTCACGGCATCGCCGTCTGCCTGTGCGTGCCGGTCGATCTCACCCAGCAGGGCCAGGGCCTCGGCCACCTCGCTCTCGCTGGCGAGCCGTGCTCGCAGCAGGCTGGCGCGCTCGGCCGGGGCCAGAGCCTGCGCATCCGCACACGCCCCCTTGATGCGTGCGTGCCGCTCACGTGCCGCCCGCTCGCGCGTCCCGGCATCGCGCGAGTCGCCCGCGTCGTGGCCACCCTGTATCGTGTCGCTCGGTCTCATGGCCCACGCTCCTTGCCGCCCGTCATCTCGCGCTCGAAAGCCGCACAGCCAGCCACGCCCGTGCGTGCTTCCAGTCGCGCGACACCGTCCGCTCGTCGACCCCCAGAATCTCCGCGATCTCGCGCTCGTGCAGGCCGGCGAAGTAGCGCAGGCGCACCACCTCGGCCCCGCGCTCGTCCAGGCGGTCGAGTTCGCTCAGGGCGGCGTGCAGACTCTCCCAGTCCGGCACGTCGGAGCCGGGTCTGCCCGCGTGCGTGCCCGGCTCGTCGCTGAGCAGGTCCACGCGCCGCAGCCCGCCCCCGCGCCGGGCCGCACCCGCCGCACGGGCCCGGTCCACCAGCACCTGCTGGACCGCCCGGGCCGCCGCGCCGAAGAAGTGTCGCCGGTTCTCGAAGCCCCCCTCGTGGCCCACCAGTTTCAGAAACGCCTCGTGGGCCAGCCCCGTGGCATCGCCGTCGGGGCCGGGGGCCTGGGCGCGGGCCTTGGTCGCCGCGATCGCCCGCATCTCGTCGTACACGCGCGCGTAGAGCCGCGACCGGGCGTCCTCGTCGCCGGCGCGGATCCCGTGCAGCAGTGTGGTTACGTCGCGGTCGGCCATGGGCGGGCGTGCCGGGTGTCGGGGCGGCGGACTCGGGCGGATTGTCTCACCGTGAGGCCCATGCGGCAAACCGTGGCCGGGCCCGACACGATTTCACCATGGTTTGTGAGATTCCGTCCGCCGCCTTGCCCGTCCGGGGGCACGCAGAAGGTGATACGCTCTCGCCATGAGCGGATTCGCCCTGCGCGGTCGGTGGTTGTGCGGGCCCCTGCGTCGTGCCGCGTGGGCGGCTGCGGCCAGCGGGGCTTTGGGCGGATGTGCCGGCACGTTTGAGTGGGGGGGCGCGCCGCTCACAGCCGTAAGCGCCGACGGGCGGGCCGCTTTCGCGCCGGGCATGGCCACCATGGTCTACAAGCCCGTTGATGCCCACTCGGCGGATGTCTACGCCACCGATCTGCCGCTCGATCGCCTCGCGGACACGCGCGACGCGATGGCGGACCTCTCGGGCACGATCGTCCACGTGCACGTCTTCCTCGTGCCCTCGGCCGGCGACACGCCTGTGGACAGCACGGCCTGCAACGCCGCCACGCGCATGGCGGTCTTCTCGCAGGGAGCCATCGGTGTCTACGCGGGCGGCGGGTTTGTCTTCCCCACCAGCGTGCCCGGCGACGGCGACTACGCGGGCCGCATCCGCAACGCCACGCTGCGGCTCGCGCAGGCCACGCCCGACTTCGCGGATCGCCTCGGGCCCACCGTCCTCACGGGCAGCCTCGGAGCCCGCCTAGATGAAGGCGCCGCCGCGGTGATCGCGGCGAGACTGGCGGCCGTGGCGGGCACGTTGACCAGGCGATAACAGGCTGCCCCGGCCAGCGCCGGCGGCCGCGCTCACGCATGCCCGCTCCACCACCGGCCCATCACGGCTTCGCAGTTGCCGCGGTAGAGCGCCGCGAGTGTGGCCGCAGGCAGGTTCAGGCCGCGCAGCACGGGGGCGCTCAGCGGTGTGTGGCGGGTGGGGTCGGCCATGTGCAGGTCGGGGTCGGCGATGTTCGATGGGCCGTCGTGGTCGGTCTCGAAGAGCGTCCGCAGAGCCCAGTAGCGCGACCGGTAGAGTTCCAGCGCCTCGGCCGGGCTGCTGGCCAGGTCGCCCATCACGCTGCCCATCGCTTTGGAGGGCGAGAGTTGGTCGTCCATCACCACGAGGTCTGAGCCGAAGAGGATGCGGCCGGGCCTGGAGCCGGGGCCGCAGCCGGAGCCGGCCCACTTGAGGAAGAAGCCCCGGGCCTCGCCCGTGGGGTGGCGGCTCAGTTCGCGCACGATCCACTTCATCGCCGATGTGTCGAGGTAGAGGTTGGGGTGCCGCGTGAGCAGCCCGTCGAGAAAGGCGAGGTCTTCGGGCCAGCCGCCCATGTGCGCGGCCACCCACGGGGACGTGAAACGGTCGAGCATGCGCTCCAGCCCGATGTACTGATCGCGCTTGGTGCCGTAGCGGCGGGCATCGGCGTACTTGGCGGCAAACCACGTGTCGGGATCGGCCACGTGGACCATGAACATCATGCCCAGGCGCTGGGCGTGGGCGCAGTGCTCGATGCGCAGGGGGCTGTCGATCTCGGCCAGGTCGGTGGCGCCGAAGGGTTTGCCCGTGAGGCCGGGCACGATGTCGCGCAGACGGGGGGACGCCCACACCTTCATCATGCGGCTGCCGAAGTCGGCGTGGAACGCGGAGATGGTGTCGACGTAGCCCCGGCCGTGAGCGTGGTCCTTGTCGGGTGCGCTCCAGACGGGCATGGCGATGAAGCGGACGCTGTCGCCGAGCACCTCGCGCACCTCGGCGGCGCGGGGCAGTTGCGTCATGGAATAGGTGAGATCGACGCCGAAGCCGCGCCGGGCCGTGTCGTAGAGCCGGCTGGCCTCGCGCCCGTGGATGTGCGTGTGGGCATCGATGATGGCCGGCGCAGAGAAACCCGCTGCCTGTGCAGCGGCCGTGCGTGCCGTCTCAAGGCGGGTCGCTTCGGCGGCGTAGTCGAGGCCGCGCAGGTTGGCGGGGCGGGGGGATGGTGGTGGAGTGATCGCCACGCTCAGTCTCCGTGCCTCTGACGCAACTTGGCCGACAGCCGCAAGAGCAGCGCCACGCGCTCGAACTCGCTCAGCCAGTCGGCGGTGGTCGCCGCGAGTTCATCGGGCGGCACGGGCGCACCCGGCAGCGGGCAACTGGGGCCGAGTTGCCGGGCCGCCACGGCCCGGTAGCGGGACAGCGTGCGGTCGCCCATGATTGAGACGAACTCGAAGTCCTCATTCATGAAGATGGCGCAGGGAACGCGATGCCCGCCGCAGATCTTCACCCGGTCGGCCAGTTCGATGTGCTCGTCGCGGTCGAGGAAGCGCAGGTCGATGCCCGCGGCGCCCGGCGCGGAACCCGCGGCCGCCGGCTTGGCCTGCGCGATGGCGTGCAGGATGGGGCACTGCTGCACGCAGTCTCCGCACCACGTGCCCGAGAGGACCAGCACGTTGATTCGGCGCGTGAACGTGCGGACCAGCGCGGCTTGCGTTTCGCTGAGCCGCGCCTGCCTGGCCATGTTGGCCCAGCCGGGCGCCTCGTTGGGCTTGGCGGAGGCGATGTAGGCCGGGAACGGCTTACCCTGCTGGAAGAACGAACGAAGTGCCGCCGGATCGACCATGAACGAGCGTAGGTGTGGGCCACGAAGGCACGGAGGCACCAGGCACCCGGGCATCAAGACACGGCGGGCCCGACTGCATTCACCATGATCGACACCCACTGTCATCTCACGTTCCCCGACTTCACCGGCAAGGTGCCCGCGGTGCTGGCCGAGGCCGCGGCGGCGGGCGTGAGCGGGTGCATCACCATTTCCACCACCACGCGCGACTGCCTTGAGGCCCTGGCGCTCGCCACGACGCACGCACGGGTCTGGTGCACGTCGGGCATCCACCCCTTGCACGCCCACGAGGGGCCGCACGAGTGGGGCAACCTGCGCATCGTGGCCGGGCACGAGCGGTGCGCAGCGTGGGGCGAACTCGGCCTCGACAACCACTACAGCGAGCCGCCCCGCGCCGTGCAGCACGAGGTGCTGGCGGCCCATCTCTCGCTGATCGAGGCGTGCCGGCGCGGCGAGTCGTGGCAGGGCACCACCGGCCCCGCGATCAGCAAGCCCGTCGTCCTCCACTGCCGCAAGGCCTTTGGCGACCTCATCCCCATCCTCAATCGCACCACGCTCGACCCCGCCCGCTTCGTCTTCCACTGCTTCACCGGCGGGCCGGAGGACATGCGCATGCTCCTCGACTTCGGGGCGATGGTCTCCTTCACGGGCGTGGCGACGTATCGCAACGCCCCCGAGGTGCGCGAGGCGGCGCGGCTCGTGCCGCCGGACCGCATCATGGTCGAGACCGATGCCCCCTTTCTCCCGCCGGAGCCCGTGCGCGGCAGCCGCCCCTGCACGCCCGCCATGGTCCGCCACACAGCCGAGTCGCTCGCGGCGACGCGGGGCGAGCCCTTCGAACGGTTCCACGAGCAGGTCGACGCCAACACGCGGAGGTTCTTCGGCATCGACGCCCGCTAGGCTCTGCCCATGACGACGCTGGCGGCCACTCTGCACACGTTCTCGCCCTTCGCGGTCCGCTTCACGCCAGAGTTCGGCGTCCGTTGGTACGGCCTGTCGTACCTGGCCGCCTTCGCCATCGGGTGGTGGCTGTGGAGGGAGATCGCCAAGCGCGGCCGCTCGGCCATTCCGGCTCACCGCGTTGCCGATGCCATGATGATCGTGATCGCGGGCACGATCATCGGCGGGCGGCTGGGCTACGCGATGGTCTACGACCGCGCCCTCTTCACCGAGTTCACGGCCTCGCCGCCGTGGTGGGGGTTGCTCGCCATCAACAAGGGGGGCATGGCGAGCCACGGCGGGCTGATGGGCCTGGTGGTGGCGGCGTGGTTCGTGGCGCGGAGCTTTCGAGAGCGCGGCGAGGGCGACGGCGCGAGTGCGGCTCACTCCGGCGGCGCGCTGCCCAGCGCTGAAACGGTACGGAACGAAAGCAGAGGCTCCACGCTGCACGTCATGGACATCCTGGCCCTCATCGCCCCGCCGGGCCTGCTGCTTGGGCGCATCGCGAACTTCATCAACGGTGAACTGCTGGGCCGCGTCGTCGCGCCGCCGGGCGCGGGTGCGCGGGCCCCGTGGTGGAGCGTGCAGTTTCCACAGGAGTTGCACGGCTGGCGGGCCCCGGGCGTGATCGACCCGCGCTCGCACACGCCCGCGCTCTCGCCCGAGCAGGAGCAACTGCTGTGGGATGAACTCGCCAAACTCCGCCTGCCCAGCGACCGGGGCTGGAGCCAAGCCCTCGACCGGCTGGTGGCCAAGGCGAGCGCCCACGAGGGCGTGCTCCGGCAGATTCTCTCGGCCCGCCACCCTTCGCAGTTGTACCAGGCCTTCGCCGAGGGCGTGGTGCTCGGCCTGGCCCTCTGGTTCCTGTGGTCGCGGCGCGTCAGAGACGGCGTGGTGGCCGGGAGTTTCTTCCTCATCTACGGCGTGCTGCGGATCCTCACCGAGGTGTGGCGCTTGCCCGATGCGCAGTTCACGGAGGGCCGCCCGCTCGGCCTCTCGCGCGGGCAGTGGCTGAGCGCGGCGATGATCGCCGCGGGCATCGCCATCATCGGGTACAGCGTGCGGAGAGGCGGGGAACGCACCACAGAGACACAGAGGGCACAAGGGAAGGCATAAGACGCCGCGGGGGAGGGAGGGCACCGGGCATCAGACATCGGGCACCGGTGCGGCACCACAGGGCGGTGCGCAGAGGTGCGCAAAGGATGCCGAGGGGCGCGGAGAAAAGATCCCAGGGCCGCGTGCCGCGTGCCGAGGGCCGTGTTGAAACACGGAGGGCACGGAGGAGCGCGGAGCCGGACGACCCGCGGCCGTGAGGGCGCGGCGCGAGGCGGTCCGCGCGCGGCGCGGGCGCGGTCTTGCGCGGCGCGGGCGCGGTTTCGCGCGGCATTCCAAATGGTTCAGCACCGGCGCGCGGGTTGAAATCCGGCAGGAACGGCTTCAAAGACCCTGACAGCACCGATGTTCAGGCCCGAAATAGGGTTATGTGGGGGGAGGGCCGAGGGCCGAGGGGAGAGGGCCGAGGGAACGGGACGGGCTCACCGCGAAGGACGCGAAGGGCACGCAGGACTCAGGGCCACGGACTCAGGACTCAGGACCGAGGATGCAGGACTCAGGACCGGGGACTCAGGCCCACAACCGGCCCGGCGTCTGCGGCAGGGCCACGTACCGAAGCGGGGATACTGGCTCGCCGCGTGAATGTCCGATATCCTCACGGTCTGTCGCCGGTCGAGCCGGCGGATGAACGCCGTCCGGCGTGTGAAGTCTGGTGTCTGAGGTCTTTCCACTTCCCCGCATGGCCACCTACCTCTCCAAGTTCCTGGGCATGTTCGGGATCGACATGGGGATCGACCTGGGCACGTGCAACACGCTGGTGGCGGTGCGCGGCCAGGGCATCGTGCTCAACGAGCCCAGCGTGGTGGCGGTGCGCAAGGGCACCAACCAGGTGCTCAACAACGGCCAGGCCGTGGGCTGGGTGGCCAAGGAGATGCTGGGCAAGACGCCGGGACAGATCAGCGCGATCAGGCCGCTCAAAGACGGCGTTATCAGCGACTTCGACATCACCGAGGCGATGCTCAAGTACTTCATCCAGAAGGTGAACGGCAGCCGCCGCTGGGTGGGCCCGCGCGTGGTGATCGCCGTGCCCAGCGGCATCACCGAGGTGGAGAAGCGGGCCGTGTTCGACTCGGCCCTGCGGGCGGGCGCCCACAAGATCTTCCTGGTGGAGGAGCCGTGGGCGGCCGCCATCGGGGCGGGCCTGCCCGTGCAGGAGGCCACGGGCAGCATGATCGTGGACATCGGCGGCGGCACCGAGGTGGCGATCCTGTCACTGGGCGACATCGCCGTGTGCGAGAGCCTGCGGGTGGCGGGCGATGATCTGGACGAGTCGATCATCAACCACATGAAGAAGACCTACAACCTGCTCATCGGCGAGCAGACGGCCGAGCGCATCAAGATCGAGATCGGCTCGGCCGCGCCCACGGCGGGGGCCCCTGAGTCGAGCGTGGAGGTGCGCGGCCGCGACCTCATCAGCGGCCTGCCCCGCAAGACGGTGGTGACGACCGAGGAGATCCGCGAGGCCCTGCAGGAGCCGGTCTCGGCGATCGTGGACGCCTGCACCCGCACGCTCGAGCGGGCCGAGCCGGAACTGGCGGCGGACCTCGTCGAGAACGGCATCATGCTGGCCGGCGGCGGGGCCCTGCTGCGCGGCATCTCCACGGTGATCCAGAACTCCACGGGCCTGTCGGTGAAGATCGCCGACGACCCGCTCACGTGCGTGGCCCGCGGCACGGCCATTGCGCTCGAGAACATCGAGCTGCTGAAGCAGAGCCTCGAGAGCGAAGTCGATGCGTAGCCCCGCCGCATGATCCGCACCCCGCCCAGCCACGCCCGCCCGCGCCGCCCGGTGCTGCCCGTGGCCGTGGGCGTGCTGGCGGTGCTGGCCCTGCTTCCCACGCGCTTCACCGCCTGGCTCGCCCCCCTGGGCTCGGTGGCCGACGTGATCGCGGCCCCGGCCCAGTGGCCGCTGGCGGCCGGCCTGCGGGCCGTGCACGCCCAGGTGCGCAGCGGGCCCGGGGCCACGCCCGAGGCCGCCGAACTCCGCCGCAACGCCCAGGGCTTCGAGCAACTCTACCTGCAGGCTCTCGACGAGAACCGCCGCCTCGTGCGCACGCTCACCGAGATGCAGCGCGGCAGCGCGGTCCCCTCCGGCGTCCGCGTGCACCAGGTGGCGGCCGATGTGATCGGCCCCAGCGCGGACGCCACCACCACGCTCCTGAAGGTGAAGGCCGGCACCGCCGCGGGCATCGGCAAGGACTCGGTGGCCGCGTTTGAGGGCGTGCACCTGGTCGGGCTGGTGGTCGACGCCGACACCCAGATCGCGCGCGTGCTGCCCGCCACCGACCGGGCCGCGGGCAAACTCGACGGGTTGGTCATGCTCGGCACCTCCCCGACCGGCGGGGCAGGCGGGGCGGCCGGGGGGGGCGGGGGGGGCGGGGGGGGTGGCCCGCTCGATTCGGCCCTGCGCTGCCTGCTGGAGCCCACCGGCGACGGCCGCCTGCGCGGCCCGGTGGAGGTGCCCGCGGCCCGGGCCGATGCGCCCCCGCCCGAGGTGCGCCCCGGCATGGTGGTGCGTCTGGCCGGTGAGCGCTGGCCCGCCCCGGCCCGGATGCTCATCGTGGGCTATGTGGAGCGGGTTGAGCCGGCCGCCAACGGCCGTCCGATGGTGGTGGTGAAGCCCGCCTTCGAGGTGCGCGACCTGAGTTCGGTGATCCTGCGTGCCCCCGCGCGAGATGGGCAGCAGGGGGGGGGAGGCCGCCCGTGAACTGGCTGGCCCTGGCCGTGCTGAGTTACGTGGTCATCGGCTGCGAACTGGCCCTGCGCGACGTGCTCACGCTCGGCTCCAGCGGCGTGCGGCCCCTGCTGGTGCTTCCGCTGGTGATGTTTGTCGCCCTGCACGCCGCGCCCACCGTCGCCCTGTGGTGCGGCCTGTTGCTGGGAGCGGCCACCGACCTGCTCGCCCGCGTGCCGCTCGCGGGCGGCACCGACACGGCGCTCGTGCTCGGCCCGCACGCTCTGGGGTATCTCACGGCCGCGTACGCGACGCTGCTGGTGCGTGGCTACCTGATCCGCAAGAACCCGCTCTCGCTGGTCTTCATGACGATCGTGGGCGGCCTGCTGTCGGTGTCGGTGGCGGTGGGCCTGGTGTCGATCAAGAACCTGATCTCGCGGACCATGGTGTGGTCCACGTCCGAACAGCTCTTTGCGCGGGCCGGCAGCGTGCTGGTGAGCGCGTTCACGGCCTTTCTGATGGCCTTCGTGCTGCGCCGCCTGACGGGCGTGCTTGGCCTGCCCGATGCCACGGGTCGGCGGCCGCGCTGACGGCCTGTACACTCTGCCGCGATGAACACGCCCACGCGCCCCGCCATCTTCTTTGACGACGGCGCCGGCCTTCTGGCCCCGCTCACGGATCTGCGTGCGGCCTTCGACGTGCGCACCGGCGCGCTCACCACCCGCGACCGCTGGTGCCGCACGCTGGGGTTGCACACTGCGGGCGTCTGGGTGCCCGGCCACCTGGCCGAACTGCTGGCCGAGCAGTACCCGGGTCTGCCCGTGAACAGCGTGCCCGATGCCGGGGCCGCGGGCACGGTGCTGGTGATCAACGGCCGCTGCGCTCTGCCGCCGCAGCACGCCGGCGCGCTGCCGTCCGGTGGCGTGCTGCTGGCCGCGGAGACCGGCGATCTGCTCGCCGCCCACGTGCGGGCCGACGAGGTGGCCGACCTGCTCGGGCGAGCGTGGAAAGGCCAGAGCGTGAAGCCCCAGATCGTGCCCGGGGCCGCGCTGCTGGCCCGCCCCTGGCACGTGCGGCGCCACCGCGACGCGGCCCTGGATGCCGATCTGGCCCTGCTGGTGCGAAGCCTCGCGCCCGCCGTCGTGCCCCCGCACGTTGCCGTCGTGCCGGGTGCGGCCATCGCCGTGGCGGCCACTGCCAGGATCGGCCCCTGCGTCGTGATCGACGCCGAGCAGGGCCCCGTGGTGATCGATGAGCACGCCACCATCCGCCCCGGCGTGTCGCTGATCGGGCCGGTGTATGTCGGTCGGCACGCCACCATCCTCGACCGTGCCCTCGTCAAGGGCCACACCGCCATCGGGCCGTGGTGCAAGGTGGCGGGCGAAGTGGGGGGCACCATCTTCCAGGGCTTCGCCAACAAGGCCCACGACGGCCACCTGGGCGACTCGTGGGTGGGCGAATGGGCCAACCTGGGCGCGGGCACCACCAACAGCAACCTGCTCAACACCTATGGCGAAGTGCTCTGCCGCCCTCTGGATGCCCGGGGCGCTCCCGGACCCAACGAACGCACCGGCGAGACCTTCCTCGGGGCCATGATCGGCGACCACGTGAAGACGGCGATCTGCACCCGCCTCATGACCGGCTGCATGCTCGGCACCGGCACGATGCTCGCCACCACGGCCGCGGCGACCGGCACCGTGCCCGCGTTCTCGTGGTGCACCGATGGGGGCACGCGCCCGTTCCGCTTCGACAAGTTTGCCGAGGTCGCCCGCGCGGCCATGGCCCGCCGCAAGGCGACACCCGGCCCGGCCGCGCTGGCCCGCTTGCGCACTCTTGCCGACCTCGTGTCGCGCCCGGGCTGAATCCGGCTCAGCGGCGGCGACGGCGGGCCATCAGCAGGCCACCGCCGGCGACCAGGGCCGCCGCGCCCGGCGTGGGCACCGCGGCGGCCGTGAAGGTGATGTTGTCAAACACGGCGCCGTCCGCGTCGGTCTCAAGGACAATGCGGCGGATGCCGCCCATGGAGCCGAAGCCGAGCGTGCGCTGGTGGAACGACGGCGTGTTGTACCCGCCGGTGAACGCGCCCAAGCCGCTGAGATAGCCGCCGTTGCCGTCATACGCCTGGATAACCGCCAGCAGCGTGTTGCTCTCGGTGTCGGCGATGTCGATGGAGAAGTCGCTCACCGGCATGTCGAACGTGATGGTCACGAGGTTGCCCCACATGCCCGCCGCGTTGGTTCCGTAACCGGGGAACGCGAAGGGGAACACCTCCACGGAGTCGTGGTAGATGCCGTTGGCGTCGAACGCCGCGGTGCTGGAGAAGTGCGCGCCCATGCCGGCGTACTGCTCGGTGACGACCACGGGAGCGGTGAGGTTGTCGAAGTTGATGACGAACACATCCGCGGAGGCGACCGCCGCGAAGGAAGCGCAAGACAGCGCCGCGAGGGCAAGGTGGGTCTTCATGTGGGTACTCTCTCTCAGCAGGAGCGTCGCGTCGGCACACGCCGGGAGCGAGCGCTCAAGGCAGCCACAGCATGCACCGCGGGTGCGGCCCGCCCAGCGATCCGGGTGATCGCCGCGAACTTGTGGGTTTGGGCAACCGGTAGTTGTGGTTATAGGAACGAGCCCGGCCGCCACCCGGCCGGGTCGGTGGCGGGCCGGACAGGCGAAAAACTTGCGCGTCGGGCGGCGCATGTCCGATATCCCTGCGGCGTCAAGGAGGACGCACCCTATGAACACCGTCCTCGTGGTGGATGACAAGGAACTGCTCCGCGACAGCGTGGGGACCACGCTCCAACGGGCAGGGCTCGACGTGGTGATGGCCGACTCGGCCGCCGCGGCCCTGCAGGCCGCGGCCCGCAAACGGCCCGACGCGGTGATCACCGACCTGAAGATGCCCGGGGGCAGCGGCATCGACCTGCTAAGGCAACTGCGCGCGGTGGACGACGACCTTCCGGTCGTGCTGATGACCGCCTTCGGCACGGTGCAGACCGCCGTCGAGGCCCTGAAGGCCGGCGCGTTCGACTACATCACCAAGCCCTTTGAGGGCGACGAACTGGTCATCACCGTCAAGCGGGCCATCGAGCACGGCCGGCTGGTGCGTGAAAACGCGGTGCTGCGCTCGGCCACGCCCGTCGCGGGTGGCGCCGGGCCGGGGCCGGGCTTGGCGCGGCTGGTGGGCGACTCGGCGGGCATGCGCCGCGTGAAGGAGCAGGCCCGAGCCGTGGCGGAGAGCCAGGGCAACGTGCTCATCTGCGGCGAGAGCGGCACGGGCAAGGAGGTCGTCGCCCGCGCCATCCACGAACTCTCACCCCGGGCCGCCGGTCCGTTTCTGGGTGTCAACTGTGCCGCGTTGTCGGAGTCGCTGCTGGAGAGCGAACTCTTCGGGCACGAGCGCGGAAGTTTCACGGGTGCCGAAAAGCAACGCAAGGGGCGCTTCGAACTGGCCGACCGCGGCACGCTGCTGCTGGACGAGATCAGCGAGGTGCCCACGCGCGTGCAGGCCAAGTTGCTGCGCGTGCTGCAGGAGCGGAACTTTGAGCGGGTGGGCTCGAGCGCGAGCGTGAGCGTAGATGTGCGGGTGGTGGCGACGAGCAACCTTGACCTGCCCCGGGCGGTGGCCCGCGGAGCCTTCCGGCAGGACCTGTTCTTCCGGCTCAACGTGCTGCCGATCCATGTGCCGCCGCTGCGCGACCGCGCCGAGGACGTGCCGGCCCTCGCGGCCCACTTTGTGGGCCAACTCTGCCGGCGTGAGGGCAAGGGCCCGCTGCACTTCGCCCCCGCCGCGCTGGATGCGCTGGGGGCCTACGGCTGGCCGGGCAACGTTCGCGAGTTGCAGAACGTCTGCGAGCGGGCCGTGGTGCTCAGCCGGGGCGGCGGCGAGATTCCGGCGGATCTGGTCGCGCCGTGGCTGAGCGGAGACGAGCACGCATCAAGCGGGATCCTGCCCGTGCTCAACGGCCACGCGGCTCACCCCGGCATCGAGGTGAAGACCGCGGGCTTCGGGGCCGCCCCATCCGCACCGACGCCCCACGCCAACGGTGCCACGGTGCTGGTGATGAACCGTCTCCTCGAAGACATTGAGCGTGATGCCATCGTCGGCACCCTGCACCGCTTCAGCGGCCACCGCCAGAAGACGGCCCAGGCCCTGGGCATCGGCGTGCGCACGCTGGGCCTGAAACTCAAGAAGTGGAAGAGCCTGCAACTGGTCGAGCCGAACCTGTAGCGTTACGCGATCAGCCGCAGGGCCTGCGTGAACATGGCCTTGGCGGTTTCCGCCGCGGCGATGTTTGCCTCGTAGGCTCTGGCCGCCTCCACCGCGTTGATCTGCTCCACCACCGGGTTCACGTTGGTCATGGCCACGTATCCCTTGTACGGCCCGTCCGGATAGGCATCCGGGTGGTCGGGGTTGTAAATGCGCGGCTGCACGGGCGAGTCGTCGAGCACGATCTCCCTGACCTGCACGCCCAGGGCGCGGGCCGAGGGGTGCGTGGCCTCGGGGCTGCCGGGGGCCAGCATCACCATGCGGCGGCGGAAGGGGCTGAGTTCTCCGGCCGCGTCGCGGAGCGTGTCCTGGTTGGCGATGTTGGCGGAGATCACCTCCAGGCGCGTGCGCTGGGCGATCAGGCCGCTGGTCGAGATGTCGAGTGCGCCGTACACGGGCGGGTCTCCTCAAGGGGCAAGGGCGTCGGGCGCGGGCAGGCGGTTTATGGCCGCTCGGCGATCGCGGCGCGGAGTTGCTCGAAGCGGCCGCGCAGCAGTTCGGTGGCGACGCGGAAGGTGAGGGCGTTCTCGGCCTGAGCCTGCATCAACCGCTCGAGGTCGCGGTTGTTGCGGTCGTGGAACAGGATGCCGTGCGAGGGGGTCGCGGGGTGCAGCACCAGGTCGCCCGATTCGGAGCGCTTGAGTTCGGCGGTCTCCCTCCAGGGGAGTTCGGCGGCCGGAGCACGGCTGGATCGGCGAGCCTGAACGGCCTGGGCGAGCACAGCCCGGAAGCCCTCCACGCTCACATCCTGCGTGCGGTGGTCGGGAGTGGAGAGGTTGGCGATGTTGCCGGCGATCAGGGCCTGACGCTGGGCCGCGAAGCGCACCGTCATTTCGAGTGCGGGAATGGCGCCCGAGGTGGTGATGTCGAGGGGTGACATAGTGACTCCCTGCGAGGGAGCAACCCGCGTGCCTTGCGTGTGCCGGAGCGGTGCGGTGCCGCCCGCTGGCCCGCGATTTGCGGATGGCCCGCCGGCAAAGGAACGCCGCTAGACTCGCCTTGGCAACCGGGGCACGCACGGAGGCGTGCCCCACGCCGGGAGCCGGACCATGGCAGACCCCCTCGGACTCGTCGGCGCAGGCCACCCCTTCCCTCGCCCTGTGACGGCGGCCCCCGGCCTGCCGCATCCGGGCTCGGGCGGGTCGTCTGGGGTGGTTCCGGGCGAGGCCTTCAAGGATGTTCTCCTCAAAAACCTCGACCAGACCAACCAACTTCAGGCCGAGGCCACCACCGCCACCGAAGACCTGCTCACCGGCAAACGCACCGACGTGGAGGGGGTGCTCCTCGCCACCCAGAAGGCCGACACCGCCTTCCGCGCCCTGCTCAGCGTCCGCAACAAGGTGCAGGCGGCGTACGACGAGTTGAAGCAGGTTCGCATCTGACGGGGGCGGCTTGCGCGGCCGACCCGCAGGCCTTGCGCGTCGCCGCGCCGATCCTGCCGGGCCAGTTTCAAGCCGCGGGCGGGGCCGGACCGAACAAGTGACCGCGTGGTCAACCGGGCGCGTTTGCGCCCGGTGGCCCCGCCGGTGCCGCGGAGCGGCCCGCAGACGGCCGCGCCACCGCGGCTCCCGGTCAGGAGGATCGGTTCATGGGGCGGCTGGCGCAGGCATTCAGCACGATCCGCACGAGCCTGGCGGGCTTGGGCCTGGCCCAGCGGCTGCTCATCGCGCTGGCGGCGGTGGTGGTGATCATGTCGCTGCTGCTGGTGAGCGTGTGGGCGGCGCGGCCGGCCATGGTCGAACTCGCCGGGTTCTCACCCGAGCGCCTGCGCGAGGCCCAGCCCCTGCTCGACTCCATGGGCATCGCCAACACCGTCAAGGGCGGGCGGCTGATGGTGCCCGCCGAGAAGTACCAGTCGGCTCTGGGGCTGCTGGCTCAGAATGGCAAACTGCCCGACGACACGACCATCCTGTTTTCCAATCTGGCCACCAAGCAGCACTGGATGAACAGCCGGGCCGACAACGACCGGCAGTTCAACATCGCTCTGCAGAACGAACTCGCGCTGGTCGTGAAGAACTTCAAGGGTGTGCGTTCGGCCCAGGTGATGATCGATGCCCCCGAAGCGATGGGCTTCGGGCAGTCGTTCCGCAAGCCCACGGCCGCTGTTACGGTGCGGACCGAGGCTTCGCGGCCTGTTGATCAGGCCATGGTCGAGGCGATCGCCGCCCTCGTCAGCGGGGCCAAGGCCGGCCTGGCGGCCGCTGACGTGCGCGTTGTGGATGCCTCCACGGGCCGCCAGCATCGCTCGCGGGGAGACGATTCGCTGGCCGCCACCGACTACCTCGATCACGCGGCCAAGGTCGAGGCCCGCGTGCAGGAGAAGATCGCCTCGGCCCTCGCCTATATCCGCGGCGTGATCGTCGCGGTGAACGCCCAGGTCGATATCCGCAAGAGCACGTTGAGTGAAACCCGCATGCTGCCGGTCACACCCGAGGGGGGCTCGGTGGCCATCGTGAGCGACGAGGTCACGACCAACAGCAGCACTCAGACGGCCGCGGCGCAGGGCGCGGCACCCGGCCTGCAGTCCAACGTCACCGAGGACATCGCACGGGGCGGCAGCGGGGGGGCAGGTGGCCCCCGCACCAGCGACGAGAAGAGCGACACCAAGTTCAAAGTCGAGGTCGGCCGCAGCACCAAGCAGGTGGTTGACCCGCGCGGCATGCCCACCAAGGTCAACGTGATGATCAGCGTGCCCCGTGAGTACGTCGGCGCGCTCGTCCGCGCTGCCAAGGGTGAGAAGTCCGATGCCGCGACGGAGATTGCCGCGGCCGATCTTGAGAGCGCGTTTGAGAAGGAGAGGGATCGCATCAGCAAAGACATCCAGCCTCTGGTCGAGACCATGGCCGCCGAGGGCGCGCAAAGCCCCGGCGGCACCCAGGCGGGCACCGTGGCCGTGAGCATGATGCCCGTGCCCTTTGAAGCGGCAGGCGGCGGCGGCGTCGCCGCGGCGGGCCTTTTCGGTGCGGGGAGCGGCGCGGGGGGCGGCGAGGGCGGCCTGTCGGCCCTGCTGGGGGGCGGCGGGAGCGGCGGCGGTGGAATCGTCAAGCAAGTCGCGCTGGCTGCACTGGCGCTGGTCGCCCTGGGCATGATGCTCATGCTCGTCAAGAAGAGCGCGGTGCCCGTCACCCTCCCCACGCCTCAGGAGATCGTCGGCGTGCCGCCCGCCATGGAGACCCAGAGCGATCTGGTGGGCGAGGCCGACGAGACCCAGACCGCCATGCTCGGCATCGAGCTGGGCGACGAGCAACTCAAGAGCAAGAAGATGCTGGAGCAGGTGGCCGAGATGGTGAAGAAGAACCCCGCCGACGCCGCCAGCCTCGTCAACCGCTGGATCGCCGTCGAGACCTGAGCCCACGCCATGCCCCGCAAGCCCGGTGAAAAACTCCCGACCGATGCCAAGGACCTTGACGGGATCACCAAGGCCGCGATCCTGCTGCTCACGCTGGATGCGGGCATCGCCAGCGAGTTGCTCAAGCAGATGGCCCCGGAGGCGGTGGAGGAGGTGACGCGTGAACTGGCGGGACTCGGGCGCGTGCCCGACCCTTTGCGCCAGGCGGTGATTGAGGAGTTTTACAACCTCTCGATGGCCAGCCAGTACGCCAACGAGGGCGGGCTCGACTATGCCAAGGTGCTGCTGAAAGAGAGCCTCGACCCCAAGCAGGCCGAGAAGGTGCTGGCCCAGATCCAGACCCAGGTGCAGAAGACGCCGTTCTCGTTCCTGCAGAAGGCCGAGAGCGAGAACGTGCTCACGTTCATCCAGGACGAGCACCCCCAGACCATCGCCCTGATCGTCTGCCACCTGCCCCACCACAAGGCCGCCGAGATCCTCGGCGGCCTGCCGATGCAGAAGCAGATCGAGGTCATTAAGCGCGTCGCCAACATGGAGCAGACCAACCCCGAGGTCATCCGCGAGGTGGAGCGCGGCCTCGAATCGCGCCTCTCGTCCATGCTCATGCAGAGCATGGAGAAGGCCGGCGGCGTCCCCACCGTCGCCGAGATCCTCAACCTCGCCGACCGCTCGACCGAGAAGAGCATCATGGAGGGCCTCGAGGCCGACGACCCCGACCTGGTGGAGCAGATCCGCCGCCTCATGTTCGTCTTCGAGGACATCCGCCTCATCGATCAGAAGGGCATTCAGGCGATGCTCAAAGAGGTGGAGAACGACGAACTCGCTCTGGCCCTCAAGACCGCGTCCGACGAACTCAAGGAGAAGATCTTCTCCAACATGTCCGAGCGGGCTGCCGCGCTCATCCGCGAGGACATGCAGTACATGGGCCCCGTGCGCGTGAGCGACGTCGAGGCGGCCCAGCAGCGCATCGTCGACATCGTCCGCCGCCTCGAAGACGCCGGCGAGATCATCATCTCCGGGCGCGGCGGCGAATCGGAGATGCTCGTGTAACCAGCAGGCACGAAGGGGGCACGGGGGCACGAAGGCACCCTCACCGATCGTCGCCACCCGGCTCAGCACCTCGTGAACGGATCGTGCGGTCGTGCCTTCCCCGTGCCTTGGTGCCTTCATCGTGCCTTCCTCCCCATGGCTGTGATCAAGTCGCACAATCTGGCCGGCCTCGACAAGCAGGTCGTGGTGCTCGATCTGGGCGATCTGCACCGTCAGGGCGAACGGCTCGCTGCCGATGCCCGGGCACGCGCCGAGGCGATTCTCGCCGAAGCGCGGGCCGAGCGCGACGAGATCATCGTCGGCGCTTCGATCGATGGCAAGGCCATGGGCATGGAGCGCGGCATGCAAGAGGGCAGGGCCGCCGGCCAGGCCGAGGGGTTCGCTCAGGCACACGCCGACCGCAAGCAGGAACTCGAGCGCCTCATCGCCGGCTGGTCCGCCGCGCTGGAGGCCTTCGAGGCCCGGCGCGAGCGTCTGCTGGCCGACGCCAAGGCCGACGTCCTGGCGCTGGCCGCGGCGGTCGCCTCCAAGGTCGTGAAGCGCCAGGTCGAACTTGACCCGACCGTGGTGGTGGACCAACTCGCGGCGGTCCTGGGCCTGGTCATCCGCCCCACGCGGCTGGCGCTCAGGGTGCATCCCGACGACCGCGCCCTTATCGCCGAGGCCTTGCCCGGGCTGGCGGCGCGCTTTCCCACCGCGGCGCACGCCGAACTTACGGATGATGCGGGCGTGGCGCGAGGCTCGGTGATCGCCACAGGACACGAGCCCGGCGGCGGCGAACTGGATGCCTCCATCGACACACAGTTGGCACGCATGGTGGAGGCTCTGCTGCCCGGTTCGGGCGGGGCGTCCGCGTGAGCGTGTTCGCCGCCCAGGCCCGGGCCCTGCGTGCCGTCGAGCCCGTCCGCATCACCGGTTCGGTGGCGGCCCTGCGCGGGTTGACGCTGCTGGTGCGCGATTTGCCCGTGCCCGTCGGCTCGCTGGTGGCGCTCGCGGGGGGCGGTGCGGTGCACCTCAATGCGTCGGCGCACGGCGAGGTGGTCGGTTTCACCGGCGAGCACACCGTGGTGATGATGCTGGGCGGCATGGCGGGCATCCGACCCGGCGATCGGGTCGTGGCCCTGCGCTCCACTGCCGCGGTCGGTGTGGGCGACGAACTGCTCGGTCGGGTGATCAACGGGCTGGGCCAGCCGATCGACGGTGGCCCCGCGCCCATCGACCTGCGCCCCCGCGAGATCGACCCGCCGCCCATCGGGCCGCTCCAACGGGCCCGCATCCGCCAGGCCCTGCCCACCGGCATCCGCGCCGTGGACCTGATGACCACGCTGGGCCGCGGGCAGCGCATCGGCCTCTTCTCAGGCCCCGGCATCGGCAAGAGCACCCTGCTCGGCTCCATCGCCCGCCACGCACAGAGCGACGTGAACGTGGTCGCCCTCGTGGGCGAGCGCGGCCGCGAAGTCAAGGACTTCATCGAAGGCCCGCTCGGAAGCGAGGGGCTCGCTCGCACCGTGGTGGTGGCGAGCACCGGTGACGAATCGCCGCTCCTGCGCATCCGGGCCGCGCTCGTGGCCTCGGCCGTGGCCGAGCACTTCCGCGACCAGGGCAAGCACGTGCTGCTGATGCTCGACTCGGCGACGCGGTTCGCCCAGGCGCAGCGGCAGGTTGGCCTCAGCGTGGGGGAGCCGCCCGCCACCAAGGGCTACACACCCAGCGTCTTTGCCCAACTGGCGCGGCTGCTCGAGCGGGCCGGCGCTCTGGGCCCGGGTGGCCCGGGGGCCCCCGGCTCCATCACGGGCATCTACACGATCCTGGTCGAGGGCGACGACATGACCGAGCCCGTGGCGGACGCCGCCCGCGGCATCCTCGACGGCCACATCGTGCTCTCCCGGGCCCTGGCCAACAAGGGCCACCACCCCGCGATCGACGTGCTCGACTCGATCAGCCGCGTCGCCGATGAGGTCTGCGACCCCACGCACGTCGCGGCGCGCCGTCAGGTGGCGCGGCTGCTCGCGGCCTACCGCGAAGTGGAAGACCTGGTGCAGATCGGCGCTTATGCCAAGGGCAGCAGCCCCGAGGCCGACCTCGCCATCGCGTACAAGCCCGCGCTCGACGAACTGCTCCGTCAGAACCCACGCGAGCTCGAGCCCTTTGACAAAGCCCGCGAACGCCTCGTGAAACTCGCCCTCGAGTCGGGCAACCAGCCCCGCCGCAGAGCGGCCGCTTGAACGTTCGCCGCGTGAACCATGCCCCCCTTCACGTTCGAGTTTGACACCGTGCTCCGCCACCGCACCCGCCAGGAGCAGGCCCGCATGCGGGCCGTGGGCGAGATTGAGGCCCAGCGCCTGGCCGTGGAAGACCGCGTAGCCCGCGTCCAAGCCGGCCTGCGCGCTGGCCGCGATGAACTGCGGGGCATCCTCGCGTCCGCCGGGCCCGCCCTGCCCGTGCCGGCCATCCGTCTCGCCGCCGGCGCGGGGCTGGCGGGCCTGGTGCAGCTGCGGCGGGCGGCGGTCGACCTTGCCGGCACCAACCAGCGGCTGGCCCGGGCCCGGGCCGATCTGCTGCGCGCCACGATCGCCCGCAAGGCCATCCAGCTCCTGAAAGACCGTCGCCACGCCGCCTGGAAGCGGTCCGAGGATCGAAGGGAAACCAGCGGGTTGGACGATCTGGTGGTGATGCGCCACGCCGCACGCCCCGCCGATCCCGTGTCCGGAGCCTTGTGAGTGAAACGCCTGTGGAACATCCTGGCTGTGCTCGCTGTGGCCAACCTGCTGGGCATGGGCGGCTTCGTGCTCTGGCTGCAGGGCACCGGCCGCCTCAGCGTTGATCGCCTGAGGGCCGTGCGCGCAGCCCTTACACCCACGCTTACGGAAGAAGCCGCCGCGGCCGCCGCTGCGGCGGCCGCGGCAGAAACGGCGGACAAAGAGCGCAAAGAGGCCGCTCGCATGGCGGCCCCGCCCGAGTCGGCCAGCGAGGCCATCGAACGCCAGAAGCAGCATGACGACGCCACCCTGCAGACGGTGCTGCGGGCCCGCCGCGAGATCGACGACCTCCGCCGCCAACTGCTGGACGAGCGGGCCAAACTCGACGGTGAGTGGGCCGCCCTTGCCGCCGACAAGAAAGCTTGGGCGGCACAACGAGAGGACGTAGAGAGACTCGCTTCGAGCAAGCAGTTCAAGCAGGCCCTCACCACGCTCGAAGCCCAGAAGCCCAAAGACGCGCAGCAACTGCTGAAACTCATCCACTCCGGGCAGAGCCTGCCGGCCGCCGGCGCACAACCCGCGCCAGCCGCTTCCGCAACCGGCTCGGCTCAGGCGGTCGCCTATCTCGCCGCCATGCAGGAACGCACCCGCGGCCGCGTTCTCGCGGAGTGGATCAAGGACGACCCCGCAGTGGCAGCGGAGTTGCTCGAGAGCCTGCGACGGCGTGGCGTGGGCGAGGCCCCGCGCGCCGCCGCGCAATGACCGCACGCGTCCTTACCGCCACCGATCAAGTCGCCGCACTCCGGCCGGCTGCGCGCCAGAGCAAGGCAACCCGGCGCGACCGGCCCCCCGAGCCGCGTGCATCGGCGGGCGAGGCGCGACACGAGCCGTTCGCGCGCAAACTGCGGGCCAGATTCGCCGCGAAGAGCCAACCGGCCCAGCCGCCGCCTGAGCCGGCTGCCGAGGCCCAGGCCCAAGCCGCCCCATGCGACGCACACGGCACGACGCCATGTCGTGCTCCGGCTTCACGGCCGAGCGACGACCCGGCTCGTATCCCTGCCGATGCAGCCGAGGGCCCTGCGGCGGCTCGCGCAGTGCCACACCCCGCCGAGTCGGGACCGGCCGCACCGGTTGCAGAGGTCGCACCCCTTGCCGAGGCAACCGATGCGTCGGCGCACCCGGCGGGGCCGGCTGGTCAAGCGGCGGCAGCCGTTGCCGAACCCGCCGCGCCCATCACGATTCAGGATGTCAATCGCCTGTTGGCCGCCGGTGGGCCGGCGCTGCACGGCCCGCGTCTCGCCGCGATCGTACCCGGGGAGGGCGTGCCGGGTATCCCGCCCACGGCCCTGGGCGACGGCCCCGGTTGGTCCAGTGGCTCGCTCGGCGCAGCGGATGGGGAACCGTCGAGTCTCGCGTGGTCGCGGCCCGGCGCGACCGCTGCCGCGGATGCCGCACCCGGTGCGGTCGCACCGCACGCAATCTCAACCCAGACCGGTACACCGGTGCCCCAATCCCACGAGGTCGAATCTGCGTCGTTGCCCGGGCCTGAACCGGTCGCCCCGCCGGGCCACGCGCGCACCAACGACACGATGGGGGTTGTTCAGCCGCTTGACGCACGAGCCACTCCGGAGACGGCGGCCGCGCCAGGCCCCCCCGCCGCGCGGGCCGATGCGGCACCGCCCGCGGGGCACGCGCTGCGCCCGCGTGCCGATCCCGCTGCCGCCTTTGTGTCCGGCGCTCCGGTGAGCGCCTCCGCCCCCATGCCCGAGGCCGACTTCGTCTCGCTGCAGGCGCAGATGTCGCGCGGCATGGCGGCGGTGCTTGCGCAGCGGGGCGGAGCGGTCAGTCTCCGCCTGCAACCCGAGGCTCTCGGTGAGCTCCGTGTCCGCCTCGACTGGGAACGCGGGGCGGTATCCGTGCGCTTCGTGGCCGGCAGCGAAAGGGCACGCGAGTTGCTGGAGCATGCTCTCCCGGGTCTGCGCGCTTCCCTCGAAGCACGCGGCCTCGAGGTCGAGCGTGTGGCGGTGGAGCCGCCACCCGTACCGCACGCCGATAGCGGGCACGCGGCGACCGGAAACGAGGACGGCGGCGGAGGCCGCCAGTACCACACGGGTGAACCGCCGACGCGGAGCGCGGCGGGTGAAACCAGCACCGATTCGCTCGGGCCGGAGGCCGGAGCGGACCTCGTCGCCGCCGCGTCCGGGATCTGGGCCGAGCCCGACGGGCACGGCGATGGCATCGTGCGTCTGCGCATCGATGCGCGGGCCTGACCGACCCTTCCCTGCCTCACCGGAGCCAGACCATGAGCCAGATCTCCGGCTTCACAAACTCCACGCAGGCCACGCTCGCCGGAGGCTCGAAGACCGATGCCTACTCCTCGCTCACCAGCGAGCAGTTTGTCAAGATCATTTTCGCCGAACTCAGCCGCCAGGACCCGCTCAAGCCCAACGACTCCAATGCCATCGTGGAGCAACTCGCCAACATCCGCTCGATCGAATCCGACATCGATATGCAGAGCCGCCTCAAGGACCTGGTCGCTCAGAACCAACTCTCCACGGCCGGCGGCCTGCTGGGTGCATATGTGCGCGGCACGTCGGTGGCCTTTGAGCCCGCGGCGGGGACCGTGGCCGGCATCAGCCAGACCAAGGACGGCCCCGTGCTCGCGCTCAGCGACGGCTCGCGCGTGAAGTTCTCGGGCATCACGGAGGTGCTGCTGCAGGCGCCGGCCCCCGCGCCCGCCAGCACGCCGCCGCCAACCGATACCGATTCCGCAACCACGCCGTCCACGCCCGCGCCGGCCCCGCCGCTCGAGCCCGGCGCCGACGAAGATTGAACCTCGCCGCACACGCCACGTGCGCCGGCGGAGCCGGCGCGATTGACAGGGCACGAGGCCCGCCTCCCCTTCCGCCGTTCCACGCCGAGGCCAGAGCCCGTGTCGATCCAGACGAATCAACTTCTGCAGCGCCTCGCGGGGCTCGCGCTCGGCCGCGTCGGTCCAGGTGCTCAGACGGCACCGGCGAGCGGCGATGCCGCAGGCTTCGAGTCTCTGTTGCGCCGCGCCGTGGCCGGGGAGGGCGGTGCCACGACAGACCTGCCCGTTGGTCTCGACCCCGGGCTCGATCTCGAACTCACGGACGATCAATCCGCCCGCCTGGCCGCCGCGGCGGATTCGGCCCGCGCGCAGGGCCTGGATCGCGCCCTGGTCATGCTCGACGGCCACGCGCTCGTGCTCGACGTGGAATCCCGCCGCGTTGTCGCCCGCGTCGAACCCGGCGGGGCGGTGGCGCTGAGCGAGGCTGACGTGGACGGGATCGTCGCCGCCCCCATTGGTGCCGAGCCCGCGACCATCACCGCACCGCGCGAAACCGCGCCGCACGTCCGCGGCCCGCAGACCCCCGCCGGCACGCTGCTTGGGTTGCTTGACCGCGCCTGGGCCCGCCCCAACGGGGCCCGGCACGCCGCTCGCTGAAACCCACGCACCGCACCGCACCGCACGCTCGCCCACCCGTTCGCACAAGGCACCACCCATGGCCTCCACCACCGCACTCTACACCGGCCTCTCCGGGCTCAACGCCAACGCCAAGAGCCTTGATGTGATCGGCAACAACATCGCCAACGTCAACACCACGGCGTACAAGAGCAACCGCATGCTCTTCGCCAGCCAGTTCAGCCGCAACCTGAGCCTGGGCGGCGTGCCCGGAGACTCCGACGGCGGCTCCAACCCCGCCCAGATCGGCCTGGGCGTGGCGGTCGCCGGCACCCAGCGCAACTTCAACTCCGGCTCGCTCTCCACCAGCGGAGACTCGCGTGACCTGGCGATCGAGGGGGAGGGCTTCTTTGTCGTCGCGCGCGACCAGGCCGGCACCAACCGCTTCTACACGCGCTCGGGCGCTTTCCGCCAGAACGCGCTCAACGACCTCACCACGGTTTCGGGCGAGCGCCTGCTGGGCTACGGGGTTGACGACTCCTTCAACATCGTGGGCGGCACGCTCGTGCCGCTGAACATTCCCGTGGGCCAACTCCGTCTGGCCGAGGCGACCACCGCCATCCGGCTCGACGGCAACCTCAACGCCGGCGGGGCGGTGCCCACACAGGGATCGCGCACCACCCTGGCCGCGCTCTCCGACACCGCCGGTGCCTTCGTCACCGCGGGCACGCTCCTCACCGCGGTCGACGACCCGTCGGCCGCGGGCCTCCAGCCTCTGTACTCCGCGGGCGATCAGATTCAGATCCTCGATGCCGAGAAGGGCGGCAAGACGCTGCCGACCACCAGCCTCACCGTGGGCGCAGCCACCACGGTGCAGGACCTGATGAACTTCATCCGCGACTCCCTGGGCATCAACACAGCCGCGCCCGCCCAGGGCGGCTTCTCACCCGGTGTAACGCTCGACGCGGCGACCGGCGTCATCACCGTGGTCGGCAACTCGGGCACGGTGAACGACCTCACCTTCAGCACTACCAACTTCCGGCATCTCACGTCCACCGGCGCGGCCGCCTCGCCGGTGAGCCCGATATCGACGAGCAAAGTCGCCGTGGCCGACGGCGAGTCGATCCGCACGACCATGTTCGCGTATGACTCGCTGGGCAACGAGGTGCGGCTCGATTTCACTGCCGTGCTCGAGACCAAGGGCACGGGCACCACCTGGCGCTACTACCTCGAGAGCGAGGACAACACCGTGGCCCCGGGCGTGATCGGCACCGGCACCATCCAGTTCGACAACGAGGGCCGCTACCTGCCCGCCGTCAGCCCGGTGACGGTCACGATTGATCGCACAGGCACGGGCGCCGTCACCCCGCTGACCTTCGACCTCAACTTTACTTCCAACTCCGGCTCGGTCTCGGCTCTCACCGACGTGACCAGCACGCTCGCGCAGACCTTCCAGGACGGCACCCCGCTGGGCGTGCTCACCAACTTCTCCGTCGGCAACGACGGGCGCATCACGGGCGGGTTCGACAACGGCCTGACCCGCACCATCGGCCAGGTCGCCCTCGCCAACTTCTCCAACGCCGAGGGCCTCGTTGATGTCGGCAACAACCTCTTCTTCACCGGACCCAACTCCGGCACGCCGATCATCACGACGCCCACCCTGTTGGGCACCGGTCGCCTGGTGGGTGGCGCACTCGAACTCTCCAACGTCGATCTGGCCGCCGAGTTCATCAACCTCATCCAAGCCTCCACCGGCTACTCCGCCAACTCGCGCGTGATCACCACCACCGACCAGCTGATCCAGCAGTTGCTCGCGCTGGGCCGATAAGCCGGGGCCGGGCTGCCGCAGCCCGTGGGCAGCGCGCCGCGACAACCCCATAACCCGCCAACGCCGCAGGGTGCACCCCGCCCCGCCGATATCCCTGCGGGTCGAGCGCGGGTTCCCTCCGGTGTGCCGCGCCGCCCTTCCGGAGGTGTGCGCCCATGTCCAAAGAAAAGTCCGACAAGCCCGCCGCGCCCGCCCCCGCCGCCGAGGCCGCGCCCCCCAAGAAGAAGTCGCCCATCGTCATGATCGGCGTGGTCGGAATCATCATGATCGTCGAAGCCGTGGCGGTCTTCTTCGTGTTCTCAGCCATCGGCCCCAAGAAAGCCCAGGCCGACGTGCCCGCCGTGGAGGCCAAGCACGACGAGGGCGAGGAGATCGTGGAGATCAAGGTGGTTGACGACAAGTTCCAGAACCTGCAGCAGGGCAAGGTCTGGTTCTGGGACACCTCGGTCTTCGTGCAGGTGAAGCAGAAGAACGCCGAACACGTGGAAGGCCTGCTCGCCAAGCGCGAGGCGGAGGTGCACGAGGGGCTCGCCCAGATCATGGGCCGCGCCCAGCCCGCGCAGCTCAAGGAGCCGGAGCGCCAGACTCTCAACCGTCAGTTCTCCGCCTTCATCGACAAGGTGCTGGGTAAAGACGCCGAGGGCCACAGCTACGTCGAGCGTGTGCTGATTCCCCGCTGCCGCGGCATCCCCGGAGAGTTCTGAGCCGCACCATCATGCCCGCTGCTCCGTCGACCCGACCCCCGGGGCGGGTCCGCGCGGTGCGGTGTGCATTTCCCGCTCGGGCCGGTCCCGCTCTACGCTCCCCGCATGCTCCGGCTGGCTCTCGCCCTCGCCACGCTCCTGGGTCTCCTCGGCGCCGCCGCCGCGCTCTCCGAGCGGCCCGCGCCACGGGCCACGCTGGTCTTCAGCAACTCGGGCGACCTGAACACGCTCGATATTCACCGCATGACATGGCTCAAGGACCTGCGCATCGCGGGTGCGCTCTTCGAGGGCCTCGTTGCGCTCGACGTCTTCACCCCGGACCTCGCCATCCGCCCCGCTGTGGCGGAGCGCTGGAGTCTGTCCCCCGACCGGCTCACCTACACGTTCCACCTCCGCCCTGCCGCCAAGTGGTCCGACGGCGCGCCCGTTGTCGCGGCCGACTTCATCCGCACATTCATGCGCGGCAGCCTGCCCGACATCGGCCCCGACTACGCCAACCTCTTTGAACTTATCCGGGGCGTGCGCGACTGGGGTGCCCGTCGCTCCGCCGCGCTGGCCGCCTTTGCCGCCGACGCCTCCCTGCGCGGTCCGGCCCGTGCCGCGGCCGCGCACGCTCTGTACGAGCGCACCGTGGCAGACTGGCACGCTTCTGTGGGCCTGAGCGCCCCGGACGACCACACGCTCATTGTCACGCTTGAACGGCCGACGCCGTACTTCCTGCAGGTGCTCACACTCGAGCCCTTCTCCCCGCTCCGCATGGACGTGGTCGGCCGCTACCAGTCCGTCGACGCGGGGACGGGGCGCTTGCTGCTCGACTCCGGCTGGACCCGCGTACCGCACCTCGTCTCCAACGGACCGTTCGTGCTCGCCGCCTATCGCTTCAAGCGCGATCTGCGTTTGGAGCGCAATCCCCACTACTGGAACGCCGCGTCGGTGCACGTCGAGTCCATCGCCTGCCCGGCGGCAGACGACCCGACGGCCCAGGTGCTTGCGTACTTGTCCGGTGCCACCGACTGGGTGGCGGACGTGAGCGCCGAGTGCAAGCGCGACCTGTGGGCCGCCAAGCGGGCGTACCAGCGCGAGCACGCGGACCTGTACGCATCGCTGGTGGCGCTGGCGCTTGACCCGGTGGCCATCGACCGGCGCATGCCCAGTGACCCGCGCCAGAACATCCACGCGTTTCCCGCCTTTGGCACGTATTTTTTCAACTACATGTGTTCGCCCGCTCTGCCCGACGGTCGTGCTAACCCGTTTGCCGATGCCCGGATCAGGCGGGCCTTCTCGCTCGCGGTTGACCGGGCGGCGGTGTCGGCCATCCGCGGCGTCGACGAGCGCCCCGCCTCGACGCTGATCCCGCCCGGGTCGATCCCCGGTTACCGCTCGCCCGCCGGCACCCGCCACGATCCCGTCGCCGCCCGGGCGCTGCTCGCGGAGGCTGGCTTCCCCGGCGGCAGGGGCCTGCCGACGATCGAGATTCTTGTGAACAAGGACAGTGGCCACGACCTGGTCGCCCAGTCGCTCGCTCGCGACTGGCAGCGTGAACTCGGTGCCACCGTCGCCATTCTCGTCAAGGAAATCCGCGTCTTCCGCGAAGACCTGCGCCGCCACAACTTCATGGTCTCGCGCTCTGGCTGGTTTGGAGACTACACCGACCCTACGACCTTTCTGGATACCAACCGCACCGGCGACGGCAACAACGACCGGCTCTACACGAGCCCGCGCTTCGATGCCCTGCTCGACGCGGCGGCTGGCGAGGGCGACCCCGCCGCCCGCCTCCGCCACCTCGAGGAGGCCGAACGCATTCTGGTGGATGAGGACTGCCCGTTCATTCCGCTCGTGCAGTACTCCCAAGTCTTCCTCTTCGATCCCCACCGCGTCTCCGGCATCAGCCCCCACACACGCCAGCGCCAGATTCTGCAACTCGTCGACGTTCTGGGCGACGGGCGCGGCAGCGAAACGCCGCTCGAACTCCCGGCCCACTCCGTGCCTGCGGCAAACCTGCCATGACACTGCGCGCCCGCCACCCTGTCCTCCGCTTGGTCGGGCTGCGGCTCGCCCAACTGCCTTTCATTCTGCTGGTCGTGTTCGTGGCCACGTTCACGCTGGCCTGGGCGATTCCCGGTAACCCGCTGGAGCGTCCCGAGGGCCGCCGTCCCAGCCCCGAGGTGGCCGCCGCGATGCAGGCCCAGTACAACCTCGATAACCCCTGGAAGTTCCTCGCTACCTACGCGGACAACGCCACCGGCCTGCGCTGGGCTCGCGAGCGGCTGAGTGGGGCGACCGCTGCGTCGGACGGGCCTGCCCGCGCGGTCTTTGACCTCGGCCCCAGCCTGCAGTACCGCGACCAGCGCGTGAGCGAGATCATCGCACAGAGCCTGCCCGTGAGCGTGGCCCTGGGCTCGGCCGCCGTCGCGCTCGCCACCGTGTTGGGTGTCGGTGCCGGCATCGTGGGGGCCGCGCGGCCCGGCTCGCTCGCCGACGCGGTCACCCTGGCGCTTGTGCTCATCGGTATCAGCGTGCCCAACTTCGTGGTGGGGGCTGGGCTGCTGCTGGGCCTTGGCGTGCTCTGGCCGCTCTTTCCGCTGGGCGAGGTGAGCCCGCGCGGGCTGGTGCTGCCCGCCATCACCCTCGCCCTGCCGTTCGCCGCGTACATCGCCCGGCTCATGCGCATGAGCCTGCTTGAAACGCTGCGGGCCGACTTCATCCGCACCGCCCGCGCGAAGGGGTGCTCCGAGGCGACCGTCTACCTGTGCCACGCCCTCAAGCCCGCGTTCCTGCCCGTGCTCAGTTACCTCGGACCCGCCGCCGCCGCCGCGCTCACGGGCAGCTTCGTCGTCGAGAAGGTCTTCCAGATCCCCGGCATGGGCCAGCACTTTGTGAACGCCGTGCTCAACAAGGACCTGTTCCTGCTGCTGGGCGTGGTGCTGGTCTACAGCGCCGTGCTGGTGGTGTTCAACCTGCTCGTGGATGTGCTCTACCGCTGGGTGGACCCGCGTATTGAGTAGCCCCCGCGCCCGCCCGCCGCGTCACAGGCCTGTCTCGCCAGACGTACCTACGGCTGCCCGCCCGCATCCGCCAGCGGCGACAGCCCGCCCACAATCCGCTGCCTCGCGCCGGTGCTCAGCACCCGCGCCACAAACGCGCGATACGCCGGCTCCAGCGCGGCGGGTTCGCCGAAATAGGCGCGAAACACCGTGGCCCCGCCCGCGCTGCCCGCTCCGCCCCCGGCGAGCATCCCCGCCGCGCGAGGGTCCTGCAACTGCACCGCAACCGCCAGGCCCATCCGCCCCGCCGCAGCATCGGCCACCAATCGCTGCAACTGGGCACGGTGCCGGCCGCCCTCTCCCTCGCGCAAGAAGTGGATCAACGCCCACAACTGCGAGTAGTACGTCACGGGTCCCTGAAAGCCCCGCTGCATCAGCCCCTCTGGCGTCGCCGTCAGCACCTCGGTCAGGCTCAGCGTCTCGCCCTTGGCCGCCGCGTCGCGCAGGTGGTCAAACCGCTCCACGTTGGCCCACGGTGCAAACGCCGGCCGGTCGCCGGTCCACCGATAGCCCTCCATCAGCGTGGCGATGCCCTCCTCGGCCCACGTGGGCAGCCGCTGCGAAAACGTGCTCTGCGTGAACTGATGCCACCCCTCGTGCGCGGCCAGGCTCAGCGTGTCGGCGTCGCCGATGTCAAACAGGTAAGCCCGTCCCCCGCTGGCAAACCCGCCCCGCTCGATGTACGTGAGCGTGCGCCCGCGCTCGCCCAGCATCGCCAGCGTCAGCCGCTGCCACTGGGCTCGCGAGCCCATCACAAACATCTCCAGCCGCTGCCCGGGGCGCGGCAGGGGCCCCAGCAGCCCCGTGTACTGATTGAGAGCCGCCTCCATCAAGGCGGGCAGCCGCTCGGTGATGATCGGGGCCTTCTCGGTTGTGTAAACGCTGAACGCGCCAGTGTGATACACCCCGCCGCTCTGCCCGTCGAAGGACCACGGGTCAATCCGCAGCACGGCCGGCGGCAGTCCGCCCCGGCTCGTGGTGCCCGAATGTGCGCCCGCCGCGGCAGTGGGGGGGGGGTGCCGGGTGCGGCTCGCGCCGTCGGCTGCAGGGACCCCCGACCGCTGCCCCGCGGCGCAGCCGCCCACCAGCGCCACGCCGCACAGTGCACACACCACCGGCACCGCACGCGGCGTCAACCGAGCTTCTCCAGCGCGGCCCGGGCCGCGTCGCGCTCGACCAGTTTCTGGGCCAGTTGCTGCCGCGATTGCTCCACGAGTTTGGCCGGGGCACGATCCGCGTAGCCGGGGCTGTTCAGGCGTGTCTCCAGCCCGCCGATCTCGCGTTCACGCTCGGCCAGCAGTTTGGCCAGGCGGGCCTTCTCCGCGCCCGCATCCACAGCCTCGCGCAGGTTGCTCAGCCGCAGTTCGCTTTGGGCCCACGACACCGCCACGCCGGCGTCGCCCGCCGCTGGCGGCTCGGGCCGTATTGCGCCCAGGCCGGCCAGTGTCTCCACCACGGTCCCGGCATCGCCCAACGCGGCGATGAGGTCGGCGGGAGCGTGCAGCACGGCCCGCTGCTTGGGGGGCACGCCGTGCTGGCTGCGCGCCTCGCGCACCACGCCCACCAACCCGCGCACACAGTCAAACTCCGCTTCGGCCCGCTCGTCGATGGCCCCCGGCACGCGGGCCGGCCACGCCACCCTGGCCAACACCTCGCCCTCGCCGAGCGCAAACCCGGGTGCAGCGCCCCCGCCGCACATCCGCAGGTGCTGCCAGATCGTCTCGGTTACGTGCGGCATCACCGGGTGCATCAGTCGCACCATCACGTCCAGGCTGGTCCGCAGCACGGCTCGCTGGGCCGGGCGGGCCGCCACCGTCGGCTTGATCGCCTCGAGGTACCAGTCGCAGAGATCGTTCCACAGCAGTTCGTACAGGGTCTGGGCGTACACCGCGTACTCGTAGTTGGCCAGGGCACGGTCGCACTCTGTGATCCCGCGCGCCAGGCGGGACAGCATCCAGCGATCCACGAGCGCCAGCCCGCCCGGCTCGGCACCCGGCCCGGCCGCGGCCGGGCCCACGCCGCTCAGCATGGTCATGGCGAAGCGTGCGGCGTTCCAGAGTTTGGTCGTGAAGTTCCGCCCCATGTCAAACTTCGGGCTGGTGTTGCGCCCCGTTGCCGGGTCCTTCATCACCGGCATGCGCACGTCCTGGGTGTGCGTGGTCATGTGGCAGAGCGTGAAGCGCATCGCATCCGCTCCGTGGCTGGCGATGATGTCGAGCGGGTCCACACCGTTGCCAAGGCTCTTGCTCATCTTGCGGCCTTGCTCATCCATGATCATGGCGTGGATGAACACGTCCTTGAACGGCAGCATCCCCGCGCCCGGCCCCTCGCCCGAGTCCTGCCCGCGGAAGTAGCGGTTGAACATCACCATGCGGCTCACCCACAGCGTGATGATCTCGCGGGCCGTGCACAGCACGCTCCCGGGGTTGAAGGCCCGCAGGTCATCCGTCGCCTCGGGCCAGCCCAGCGTGCTCATCGGCCACAGGGCCGAACTGAACCACGTGTCCAGCACGTCGTGATCCTGCTCCAACAGCCGCAGCCCGCGTACCAGTTCACGCGCCGGTTCCGCCGCCGCAGCCGGCCCTGCCGGGGCGTGGGCCGGCGCGATCGGCGCCTCGATCGGGCCCAGTTCCCCCTCGTGCCAGCGGTGCCAGAAGGCCTCCAGGTTGCCCAGCGCGGCGAGGGCCGCGTCGTTGCGTGCGCACACGCGCCAGACCCGCTGCTCGCTCGCGTCCACGTGCGTGTCGCGCTCCACTCCGCACGCCGCCAGATACGCCCGCAGCCGCGCCAACTGCCGCTCTGCAAACTCGGCCTCGACCGGGGCCGAGTCCTCGAGCATCTCGCCCTTCTTGATCGCCATCACATCGAGCGTGAAGACCCACACGGGGATGCGGTGCCCCCACCAGAGTTGCCGGCTCACGCACCAATCGCGGATGTTCTCGTGCCACTGCTGATACGTCTTCGCGTAGCGCTCCGGGTAGAACCGCAGCCCGCCGTCATGACGGGATGCCGGGCCGCCGCTCACGCTCCCGGCTCGTTGGTCGGCCACCATCGCCCGCAGCGCTGCCCCCGCGAGGCGGTCATCCGTTGCCTTCACGTACCACTGGTCGCTGAGATACGGCTCGATCGGGGCGTGGCTGCGATACGAGTGCCCGACGCTGTGCCGGTACGGCTTTTTCTCCTCCAGCAGGCCCAGCCGGGCAAACCGGTTCACCACCTCGCGCCGCGCCAACTCCCGGCTCATCCCGACAAACTCACGTGCTTCGCCCACATCGGTCCATCCGTGGCTGGCGCTGATGCCCGCGTCGGGGGCCATCACGTTGATCACCGGCAGGCCGTGCCGCTGGCCGATCTCGTAGTCGTTGAGGTCGTGCGCGGGCGTGACCTTCAAGAAGCCGGTGGCGTAGCGGGCCTTCACGTCTACGCCCTCGGCGGCCGGGTCCGCCGCGGGCATCACGACGTAATCATCTTCGATGACCGGGATCACGCGTCCGACCACCGGCAGCCGCACCGCCAGCCCGCGCAGCGGGCCCGCCCGCGGGTCTTTCGGGTTCACCGCAACGGCTGTGTCGCCCAGATACGTCTCGGGCCGCGTCGTCGCCACCGTGAGCCAAGCCTGCTCGCCTGTGGGCTTGCCCGCCGCGCCGGGATAGCCGCGGGCCGCGACTTCACCCCAAGACACGGCGGCGCTGTCCTTCTTCTCTCCGCCCCGCACGATCGGGTAGCGGAGGTAGTAGAAGGAGCCGTCCACCTCCTCCATCTCCACCTCATCGTCGGCGAGAGCCGTCTGCGTGACCGGGTCCCAGTTCACCAGGCGCTTGCCCCGGTACAAAAGCCCGTCCCTGAAGAGCCGGAAGAATGCCTCACGCACGGCCCGTGTGCACACGCCGTCCATCGTGAACCGCTGCCGGGCCCAGTCGCAGGAGCATCCCATGGCCTTCAGCTGACCGGTGATCGTGGCCTCGTACTCGTCCTTGAAGGCCTGGATCTTGGCCACAAACTCGTCCCGCCTGAAGTCTGTCCGGCGCTTCCCCGTCTCCTTCAGCACGCGCTTCTCCACCACCGTTTGCGTGGCGATGCCCGCGTGATCCGTCCCCGGCATCCACAGCGTCTCGCACCCGCGCATGCGGTGCATGCGCACCTGCACATCCTGCAGCGTGTTGTTCAGGGCGTGCCCCAAGTGCAGGCGGTCGGTCACGTTTGGTGGCGGAATGAAGACCGCGTAAGGCCGCTTCGTGCCGCTCAGCACGAGCGCGGCGCTGGCCGCGCCGACACCCCCGCCGCTGGCCGAGTCCCACGTGACCCGCGCCCGGGGCTCGTGCACGCGCGGGTCGTACTGCTTGGGCATGCCCGGTGCATCCGCCTGCCCCGCCATCGACTTGTGCTCGGGTGCGCCCATCCTTGAGGCCACAGTCTACGCGAGCCGATAGCCTTGCCGCATCGTGCCACGCCCCGCCACCGCCCTAGCCGCCGCCCTCGCGCTCGCAGCCGTGGTGGTCAGCAGCGCGTGGACCCTGTGGTTGCAGTTCGGCCGAGCGCCCGGCTCGCCACCCATCGCCCGTCCCGGGCCCGCGCCCGGCATCCCCCTGGCCGACTCCCCCCTCGCCGCCACCGCCGGCACCCTGCGCGATGCCCGCCTCGCCCTCGACTCGGGCAACCCCGGGGCCGCCCGGGCCATCCTCGAACGCGCCGTATCCGACCGGCCCAAAGACCGCGAGCTCAGGTCTCGCCTCGCCGAAACCCTCGTGGCGCTCAAAGACTTCGCCGCCGCGTACGCCCACGCCAAAGCCGCCTGCGACCTCTCCGACGGCCCCCCCGCGGCCTCCGATGCAGAGCGCGCGGCCTTGCACACCGATGCGGGCACGATCGCCAACGCCGCCGACCTTGCCGATGCGGCCCTGGCTCACTACCTGCTCGCCCAGAAGGCCGACCCGGCCAACCCGCGGATCCCGCTCTACCTGGGCATGATGCACGCCAAGCGGGCCGAGGAGACTGCGGCCACCGCCGCGCTGCTCACCGCGATCGGCCTCGACCCGGACATCGCGGAGGCCTGGGGCACCCTCGCCGAACTCTCGTTGCAAGCTGGCCGCAACAGCATGGCCGCCGAGCAGGCCGCGAAGGCCCGCGCCCTGCAGCCCGCGCTGCTGCGCTGGCGACTCGTCGAAGCCCGCGCCCTCAAACGCGCCAACCAGCCCGAGCGGGCTGCCATGCTGCTCGTGGGGCTGGAGCCCGCCCAGCGCGCCAACCCCGCCGTGCTCGAACAGCTGTGCGATGCCTACGGCATGCTCGGCAAGCCCGCCTCCGCCGCCGCGGCCGCGCTCGAAGCGACCACCGCTCGCCCCCACGACGGCGCGGTCTGGTACCTTGCCGGGCTTTGGGCAGAGCGTGCCGGCAGCCCCGACCAGGCCGCCCGCCTCGCCGCCGAAGCCGACCGCCTCGGCGACCCCCGCGCCCGCGACCTGCTGGCTCGCCTCGCCCCGGCCGCGCCACCGTGAATCGATTGCCAACCGGGCGCGGCCCAGTGCCCGCGCCCGGCGCCGCGCTATTCCAGCGGGTTCACAAACAGGCCGGTCGCCAACTTCGGGTAGAAGAAGGTGCTCTTCTGCGGCATCAACTCATTGGCGCGGCTGACATCGCGTACGGCCGCCAACGGGGTCGGCCGCACGATCACGGCCAGCTGCGCGAAGTTCTTGCCTCCCCCGGCACCCGTCTCGGCACCCTTGCCGATCTCCTCCACCTCGTGGATGGTGTGCGGAAACGCCCACTTCACGGGCTCGCCGCCGTTGAGTTTCGGTTGGCAGATGCGCTCCACGATCTCGTACTGGATGATCGCCACATCCAGCCCGCGCCACGCCCGCGGCTTGCCCGCAAACCGACCCCCAAGGGGATCTGCCTTCACGGGGCGCGCGATCGCGCACCGGCCGCTGGCAAAGTCGTACAGCCCGAACACGTTGGCCGACCCTTCCGCGCAGGCCCGCGCCATCTCCGCCTCGATCTTGCCCAGCCCGCGCCCGAAGGGCTCCAGAGTGAGCACGCCGGCCGCCGCGGTCGCGAACGCGTCGAACGTATACCCCTTCATCCCCCCCAGCACCCGGTGCGTGGGCCAGATCACGAGGCCCGGGTCGCTCATGCCCACCAGCACGATCATGCACCGGCGCGCCGGGTGGTCCGCCGGCACTGTGCCCCTTTCCTCCAAGCCCTTGAGGTAGTTCAGCCCGGTGGTGTAGCGGTGGTGCCCGTCGGCGATGAACACATCTTCGCCCGTGAGCGCATCCTGATACGCGCGGATCACCGCGTCATCGCTCACCGTCCAGACCTCGTGCAGGGTGCCGTCATCGGTGTGTGCGGTGGTCGACGGCGGCCCGCCCCCGCACACGCGGGCGATCAGGGCCGTGGCTCGACCCCCTTCATCCGCGTGCAGGCCGAAGATCGGCGACAACTGCGTGCGGGTTGCCTTCATCAACGCCATCCGGTCTTCCTTCGGCCCGCTGAACGTCTCCTCGTGGGGCAGCACACCGCCGCCCGGGCGCGGGCCAAACGGCACGGTCTCCACGCAGCACGCCACGCCGCTGCGCCGCACCACCGTCTGCCCGTCCGCTCCCGTAAACGTCTGCCGGTAGGCGAAGATCACCGGCTTCTCGCTGCGCTTCAGGACGCCGCTCGCCAGGTGCTCGCGCATCCGAGCGGCGGCACCCTCATACGCGGCCGCCGGACCGAGTTCCTTGGCCGGTGTGTGCGGCAGGTCGATCGCCACGATGTTGCGCGGGTCCTTTGCCAGCAGGCGCGCTTTGCCCGCGCTGTCGAGCACGTCGTAGGGCGGCGCGACGAGCGCCGACACGTCGGTTCCGGTGGCGTAGCACACGGCACGAAACGGGTGGATCGCGGGCATGCGCCAGTCTACGCCGGGGCACCCGCGAATGGGCGATACTGGATTCGAACCAGTGACCTCTTCCGTGTCAAGGAAGCGCGCTAGCCAACTGCGCTAATCGCCCGGCAGGGGGCGAGTATATGTGGCCCACCGTCCGGGAGTGAAGCACGCCGCCGGCTGCGCACGACTCTGCGGGCGGTGTCCGCTACGGCCCTTGCGTGCCGAGAGGGGTGCTATCCGCCTCTCGCCGCCGCCGCCGGCCCGCCAGCACGGCTCCGACCAACGCGAGCGCGCCGGCCCCGGGGGCGGGCACCACTCCGCCGAACCGGGTCTCGCTGAAGAAGAGCCATGGCTGGTCGCCATCGGCGAACCTTGCCCGGGCATAGCGGGCCACCATGCCGCCCAGTGACACGTCGATCCACTGCGAGAGCGGGTTGGCCCGCTCGGTCGGGCTCGTGGTGCGCACCACCGGGTTGACGAAGGTCGTCCCGTCGTCGCTGAAGTCCACCGTGATCGTGCCGGGAAGGTCGACGTCACCGAACATGGCCGAGATGCTCGCGGCGTGCACCTCGAACAGGTCCAGCCTGACCGCGTGGCCGAAGTCAAACCGGATGCTCGGCTGCACCTCGCGCCACCCCACCCACGGCAGCGAGCTGTTGGCGAGTATGTCGTCGCCGCCGTCGGCTCCGTCGGTGAGTTGCCCGGTGCCGCCCGAGAGGAACGACGAATCCGCGAGCGGATTGCCCGCGCCGGTGTACGTCTCGTCCACGTAGCGCTGAAAGCCCGAGCGCCCGTTCACCATGTCGTATGACTGCACGGGCACGAGCCCCGCTCCGGCTGCGCCAGCCACACCCAACGCGCCGGCCACTGCCGCGCTGATCAACCCGGCATCACTCTTCATCTGAGATTCCCTCTCGCTTCCTCAATCCTTCCGCCCGCGCTCGCCGCGCACACAGGCGGTGGGCGGAGCGACGGGCAAGTCTACCGCCAACTTGCGGTGCCGCCAGCGGCCGGTGCAGAATACGTGCCGTCGGTACCGCAGGCGGCAGACTCTTCACACGCCGCCCCAAACGCCGCCCGTACCCTGCGCTATGCGACCCCAGCCCGTTGTTCTCCAACTTCCCAAAGGCCGCGCCCGCCTCGAGCCTCTGGGCCCCGCGCACGCGGCGGGCATCGTCGCCGCCGCGCCCGATGATGAAGTGTGGCGGCTCATGCCCACGCCCCGCCCCGCCACGCTCGAAGCGGCTCACGCCATGATCGACACCGCCCTGGCCGCCCAGCGGGCCGGCACCGACCTGCCCTTTGCCGTGATCGACCGCCTGAGCGGCACGCTGGCGGGCTCAACCCGCTACCTCGACATCCAACCCGCCAACCGTGCGCTCGAGATCGGCTGGACGTGGTACGGCGCGGCGTTCTGGCGCACCAGCATCAACACCGAGTGCAAACTCCTCCTGATGACCCACGCCTTCGAGACGCTCGGCTGCGTGCGTGTGCAACTCAAGACCGACGGCCGCAACATGCGCTCGCAGGCCGCGATCGACCGGCTGGGCGCCCAGCGCGAGGGCACGCTGCGAAGAACCCGCATCTGCCACGACGGCTACATCCGCGACACGGTCTATTTCAGCGTTCTCGACAGCGAGTGGCCCGGCGTGAAAGCCCGGCTGGCGGGGTTCCTCGCGGCGGCGCGCTGAAAGTCGGCGCTGCCAGGCTCCGCGCCGTTCAGCACCCCGTGATCCCGCTTGTGCGCAAGAGCGTCTTGAAACTGTCGCCGAACACGAAGTTGTGGGCGGGAAAGTCCGCCCCCGCCTGCCCCGCGCCGCCCGCGTTCTGGTCGAGGTGGCTGAAGACCAGGTCGACTTCACCGATCGCCTCGTAGCCGCGCTCGGCGCACCCGTGGTCGAGCAGGTCGATCCGCGCTTTGATGGCCGCGCCCTGAGGGTCCAATCGTTCAACAGTCGCGGTGTAGCGCAGCGTGACCCCCGGTGTCGCCTCCCGGCGAATCTCGGCGCGGCTGACCTTGGCGAGGATCACCTTCTCCCGGAATCCATCGGCGTGCCCCACGAGGATGCCGCCGGTTTGGGCCACACCCTCGATGATCAGGCTCGCGGGCATGATCGGCAGCGCGGGCAAGCCCCGCTCGTGATCCGCCGCGAAGTGGTCGTGCAGGTGGTCTTCGGCCAGACTCACGCTCTTGACGGCAACAAGCCGCTCGCGCGGCCGCAGTTCCACCACGCGATCGATCCACATCCAGCGCATGTGCCTCAGCCGAGTTTCTTCTCGACAAACCGCACCAGCGTGTCCACCGTGAACAGGTTCTGCACCTGCGTCACCTGCGGGTCCTTCTCGAAGCGCGAGAAGTCCACGTGGGGCAGGCGGGCCCTCAGATTGGCGAGCCCCTCGGGTGTGACCTTGCCGTCCTTGACAAAGCGCGGGTCCTGCTGCACGCCCTCCGGGAACAACTCGCCCTTCTCCACTTTGAAGCCGAAGGCCTGCTCGAGCTTGAACACGATGTCGAGAAAGTCAATCGACTCGGCGCCCAGGTCCTTCACCAGCGATGCACCCGGTACCACCTCGTCCTCGTCAACGGCCAAGGCATCCACCAGCACCGTGGCCACCTTGTTCAGAATCTCATCACGCGTCAGCGTCGCCATGCACGGTTCCTCAGCAGAGAAGAATCGCCCCCACGCGGCCGCGTGCCGGGCTCTCTGCGGCCATCATATTCACACTTCTCCTCGCCGTCGCGTGCCGCCCCGCTCCTGAGCCGTCGTGCACGCCGCCTCGGCGACGTGTGCTGCGCCGCGTCAGCCCAGCGGCCGCTACGCCACCCGCACCGGCCGCAGCGTGAATCTGCCGCTGACCGCCACCGGCGCATCGGCACCCGCAGGCGCCGTCCCGCCCGCAGCCACCACCCGCCCTTCACCCTTGAACTCCACCGCATCTCCCTCGGTCTTGCCCCGGACCACCTCCACCACCAAAGCCTCGCCGGGGCGCACAAACCGCCCGTACTTGAGGGCCCGCACGCCCCCCAGCACGTGCCGCCGCATCCCCTCGCCGCCCAGGAGCCGGGCCGCCTGCACCAGGCATTCGAGCATCATCACGCCCGGCAGCACCGGGAAGTCGGCGAAGTGGTCCTGCAAGTACTCCTCGGCGCGGCTCACCTGCTTCACGGCCACGATCCGCTCGTCGCTCCGCTCGATCACGCGATCCACCAGCGCGAAGTGCACACCGGATCGTATCCGGCCCCCGCGCCAGCACCGTCAAACGCCCGGGCCATCCTCGGTATGCTCAGGGCCCTCGGAGGCCCCATGCCATACACCACCGCAGCCGCAAGCCCGTCGCAGCCCGCGCCCCCGGCCCCCGGCGCCCCCCCGCTCACCCCCATCGCCACGGGCGAACGGATCGACGCGATGGATATCGCCCGCGGCTTTGCGCTCCTGGGCATTCTCAGCGTCAACATCACCGCCTTCGCCTACCCCATCGGCCGGCTCTTCGAGCAATCGGTGCCTGTGGGCGAGGGTGCCCTCGGTGCCGCGTGGCACTGGCTCGTGCACGCCTTGTTCATGGGTAAGAGCTACCCGCTCTTCTGCACGCTCTTCGGCATGGGCCTCACCATCCAGCAACTCCGGGCCGCGCAGCGCGGCGGCTCCGCCGCGTGGCTGCAAACCCGCCGCCTGGCCATCCTCGCCTTCATCGGCCTCTGCCACATCGTGTTCCTGTGGTACGGAGACATCTTGCTCACGTACGCCATCATCGGCCTGGCCGTCTTCTGGGCGCTGCGACGCAGCGTGCGGGTGCTGCTGCCGGTGGCGATCGCCCTCATGCTCTTCGGCTCGCTCCTCGCCGGCACGTTCATGGTTCTTTCTGGCCCGCCACCCGCCGCCGCGGGTGCGCACTCCCCGGCCACCTGGGTGGCCCCGGCTCCCGGCACCGCCCTCGACGGCGGCACACCCGTGCAGCACGTCTGGAAGAGAATGCAGTCCCAGAGCGACACCGATCCCTTCCAGGGGCCAGCCGACAAGGCGTGGATGGATGCCGAGACCATTGCCTCGCGCGACGGCCCCTATCTCGCAGCCATGTCCATGCGCGGCATGAACTACGCCGGCTACTGCATGTTCCTCATCTTCGGCGGCTGGCAGATGGTCGGCCTCATGCTCCTAGGCTCCGTCCTCGTCCGCACCCAGTTCCTCTCCCCCGCGCACCGCTCCTGGCAGGTCGCCGCCGTTGTCGGTGCCCTGTTTCTGGGCATCCCGGCGGCCGTGGCGGCCTCGCTCCTGCACGAGCACCCCTCCGGCCTCGTGCGCGGCGGCCTCGGTGCCCTCGGCATGCTCTTCGCCCCGCTGGTCAGCCTCGGCTACCTCTCGGCCGCCGCGCTGGTCGCCAACGCCGGCCTCCTGCGACCTCTCACTCGCCTTCTCGCCGCGGCCGGCCGCATGGCCCTGACCAACTACCTCACCCACACGCTCGTGTGTTCGCTCATCTTCCAGCACTGGGGACTCGGTGAGTTTGCCTCGTGGTCGCTGCCGCAGATGGCCGCCCTCGTGCTCGGGATCTACGCCGTGCAACTCCCCCTGTCGGCCCTCTGGCTCAGCGCCTTCCGCTTCGGCCCCATGGAGTGGCTGTGGCGAAGCCTCAGTTACCTGCGCCCGCAGCCCATGCGTAGCCCGGCCACGGCTGGCGAGTAGCCCGTACGCTCAGCCACGCGTGGCCGAGTCGTGCGACATTGCGATCGTGGGCGCGGGTGCCGCGGGTCTCATGGCGGCCATCCGGGCCGCACGCACGGCGGACGAACTGGCAGCGCCCGTGCGCATCATCGCCCTCGACGGCGCCAAGACACTGGGCGCCAAGATTCTCGTCGCGGGCGGCGGGCGCTGCAACGTCACCCACCACGCCGTTGATGAGTCCGCCTATGCCGGCTCGTCGCGCCACACCATCCGCAACGTGCTCGGGCGATTCACTGTGGCCCAGACCGTCGCGTTCTTCGCCGAACTCGGGGTGGAACTCAAGCGCGAGGAGACCGGCAAACTCTTCCCCGTAACCGACTCGGCACGCACCGTGCTCGCCGCGCTTCTGGCCGAGGCCGCCCGCCGGCGCGTTGAAGTCCGGCACCCGTGGCGCGTAGATGCCGTTGCGCCGCCCGCCCGGCCGGGCCAGCCCTTCGCGCTCGCGCCCGCGGATGGTTCCGCGCCGCTCCAGGCCCGGCGCGTCATCATCGCCGCCGGCGGCAGGGCCCTCCCGCGCTCCGGCTCCGACGGGCACGGTTACACGCTCGCCCGTGCGCTGGGCCACAGCATCACGCCGCGCGTCTTCCCCGCCCTCGCGCCCCTCGTCGTTGCCGACGGGCACTTCGTTCGCGCCCTCTCGGGCATCGCCGTCCCGGCCACGCTCAGCGTGCGCGCCCCCTCAGGCAAGACCCTCGTGGCCTTCACCAACTCCTGCCTGTGCACGCACTTCGGCCTCTCCGGCCCAGGCCCCATGGACATCAGCCGCTATCTCACGGCTGCCCGTCACGCGGACCCGGCCGCGGGCCTCTTCATCAACTGGCTGCCCGCGCACACCCCCGCGTCGCTCGATGCGCTCCTGCTCGCATCCCCGCAGCGCACGCCCGTCAGCGTGCTCACCGGCGACCCCGGCCGTCTGCCCGAGCGCCTCGCGCGTGCACTGTGCGACCAGGCCGGCCTTGGCCCCGCCAGCAGCGCGCCGCTGTCGGCGCTCGGCCGCGACCACCGCCGCGCCCTGGTCGCCGCCGCCACCGACTGCGCCGTTCCCATTACCGGCGACCGCGGCTTCACCTACGCCGAGGCGACGGCCGGCGGCGTGCCATTGAGCGAAGTGCGCCTGGACACCATGGAATCGCGGGCGACGCCCGCCCTGCACCTCTGCGGCGAGATCCTGGACGTCGACGGGCGCATCGGCGGTTTCAACTTCCAGTGGGCATGGGCCAGCGGGCACGTGGCGGGCGCGGCCGCCGCGGCGGCGCTGTCGCGCCAAACGTGAGGGCCCGCTTCGTTCCCACGATCAGCACGCCCGGCGGCACCGTGGCGATGCCGGAGCGGCACGCGCGGTACGCTCACGCCATGCTCGCCCTCCTCTGCCTGGCCGCCGCGCTCGCCCAGCCGCCCGCCGTTCCGGCCGCCCAGGCGCCCGCACCCGCGCCGCCCACTGCGCCCGGCGTTCCCGCAACTATCCGCATCGCCACTTGGAATATCGAGTGGCTTGGCCAATCGTCCAAGCGCTCCGGACTCGCCGCCAACGTGGCCCAGAAGCCCGAAGACATCGCCGAGTACATCGCCGCCAGCGGCGCGGCCGTGGTTGCGGTGCAAGAGGTCGTGGCCGGCGGCGACCGCCCGCGCAGCGGGGCGCTTGAGTCCGCTGCCCGGGCCCTGGACAAACGCACCGGCGGCGGGTGGAGGTACACGCTCTTTCCGGGACGCAACCCCGAGCCCGCGCAACTGACCGGCATCCTGTGGGACTCCGCCCGCCTCACGCCCGTCACCAAGGCGGGCAAGCGCCTCGGGCCGGAGGCCGGACCCGCCGATTTGCTCGCCGCGGCCGTGAAGGTGGACCTGCCCAGGGCCCGCGGCACGCGCACCCGCCTGTGGAATAAACCACCCTACGCGCTCAAGTTCTCCACGGGTGAGAAGCGCACCGACTTCGTGCTGGTCGTGATCCACATGAAGAGCGACTACAACGAAGACCACGCGCTGACCCGCGAGGAAGAGGCTCAGAACCTGCTCGACGCGCTGCCCGCGCTCCGCAAGGCCCTGAAGGACGAAGACGTGGTCATCGCCGGCGACACCAACACCACCCGGGCCGACGAGAAAGCCCTGCGCCTGCTCACGGCGGCCCGGCTCGTCGACGCCAACGTGCTGGACGCGCCCACCACCTGGCGCGACGGCCGGATGGACAAACTGTTCTTTCCCGCGGCCCAGCCCGAGTTCAACGACCGGGCCGGGGACGTGCTCGGGGCACGCTACCTTGAGAGCAAGGGCTGGCGGCCGGCCGACTTCAAGCGGCACCTGAGCGACCACTACCTGGTGAGCACGACGCTGACGATCACGGCCGACGACGACTGAACGCGGGTTTGCCGCCCTGTGCCCGCCCGCATAGCCTTGGTCCCCACGCGGTCGTGGCGGAATTGGCAGACGCGCTAGATTCAGGTTCTAGTGGTAGCAATACCGTGGAGGTTCAACTCCTCTCGACCGCACTTGCCGCACGCCGCCTGCCCCCAGCCGGGCCGGCGGCGTGTTGCGTTTTGAGACGGGCCGGTGTCCCGCGTCCTCCCTACGCCTCGCAGCCCGTGAAGTACTCGGTGATGTAGTCGCCCAGGTTGTCCGAGAACGGCTCGTTGCACTGGCCCGACCCGTCGGGCGTGAACGCAGCCTTGTACCCGTTGTCGTAGGGCGGGCTGTTGCCGGGGCAGGCGATCGCGTAGCCGCCCGGCCCGGGGATATGCGGCTCGGTGAAGTAGTCGGTGATGAAGTCGCCGAGATCGTCCGAGTTCAGGGTGCCGTCGTTGTTGTACTCGGGCGCGCACGGCGGGGCCGGCGGGTTCACCGTGAAACTCGCCCCCGCGTTGTTGATGAACACCGCCGCGCCCGCCGAATACGCGTAGTCCACGGAGTTGCTCGTGCTCGCCGTCGTTGCCGTAGGTGTGAAACGCAGGCTTTGGAGCGTGGTGCTGGGCGCCGCGCTCGCGAAGGACGGGCCGTAGTTGCCGTTCGAGTCGTTGAACGTCGACCCCGTGGTCGAACCGGTGTACCCCGCCCCGCCCCACGAGATCGACCAGTAGATGGTGGCTCCCGACTGGAAGGTGAGCCGCCCCGCCGCCAGGCGGTCCGCCGGGATGGTCGCCGTCATGGTGAAGTTGGCCACCGCGTTGGGCGATGTTTGCGCGAGGAACGACGGCGTGGCGATCAGGATCCGCGCCCCGCTTGTGCTCACCGGCACGTTGGCGTTGAGCGTGCACAGCGTGATCGGGTTGAGCCCCGCCGCGTCGTAGCACCGGATGGTCGTGCCGTTCACCAGATTCTGCCCGCTCGCGCGCATGCGCAACTGCACGGCCTGCGCCGTCAGGTCGCCGTTGATCCCGGCGATGAACTGCTCGATCTGCATGAAGTGGAACGAGGCGGCCGCAGGAGCCGCCCAGACCAGAGCCGCCGTTGTGCCCAGCCACACGCCGCGTGAGTTCATCAGCATCGCCCGCTCCATTTTCTGGTCGCTAGTCGCAGCCGCCGGCGCGGCACCCGAGCCGGGTCGGGGCGGCCCAGCCGGAGGGCAATCCCCCCGGATGCCCGCCCCCCCGAATGTCGCACCAATCCGGCCGGCTTGCAAGTCGGATGCGCGGGATTTCCGGTATTCCCGGTCCCCCGATCCCAACAAGCACCGAGCGGCCGTGCACCCGTCGTTGTCCAGCCTGCGCGCGCCGCCTACCGTTGCGGCTCGAAACGACCCCCTTGGAGCCTCCCCGTGGTCCGCATCCGCATGTCCCGCATCGGCCGTCCGCACCGCCCGTTCTATCGCATCAACGCGATCGACTCGCGCACCAAGCGCGACGGCAAGGTGATCGAGAACCTCGGGTGGTACGACCCCGTCGCGCCCGCTTCCGGCAAGCAGGTCGAGCTCAAGACCGACCGGATCAAGCACTGGCTGAGTGTTGGGGCCCAGCCCAGCGAGAGCATGACCGACATGCTCATCAAGCACAACCTGCTCGACGGCGCGGCGCGCAAGGCCGAGATCGCCGAGCGCATCGAGGCCAAGAAGAAGGCCGCCGCCAACGTGGCCGCGAACGCCCCCGCCGAGAAGAAGCCCGAGGCCAAGGCCTGACCGGGGCGTGTGGCCGATCCCCGTCGATTGATCGCAGGGCCCCGACACGCTGTCGGGGCCTTGTTCTTTTCCCGGGCAACAATCTCCCACGCCCAGCATGCCCGGCCTCCGCATCGACATCCTGACCACCTTCCCCGGCATGTTCGGGCCCGAGGCGGGCTGCGCCCTCAACGCCTCCATCCCGGCGCGGGCCCGGGCCGCCGGACTGGTGGAGTGGCACGCCACCGACATCCGCTCATTCTCCGCCAACAAGCACGCCAAGACCGACGACCGCCCCTTCGGTGGCGGGCCCGGCATGGTCATGATGTGTCAACCTGTTTGGGATGCGGTGATGGCGGTGGAGTCCCTCGACGCCCGCCCCGCCACGCGCATCCTGCTCACGCCCCAGGGCGAGCCGCTCACCCAGGCGCGCGTGGAAGACCTTGCCCTGCGGCCGCGCCTGCTCCTCATCGCCGGCCACTATGAAGGCCTCGACGAGCGTGTCATCGAGAAACTCGCGCCCCTCGAAGTCAGCCTCGGCGACTACGTGCTCTCGGGCGGCGAGGTGGCGGCTCTCGTGCTCATGGACGCGGTCATCCGCCTCCTGCCCGGCGCGCTGGGCGACGAGCAATCGGCCGGCCAGGACTCGTTCGGCATCGCCGCGCCCTTTGCAGGGACCACCCAGACACCCAAATGCGATCGTATCGATCTGCGCCCCGGCCAGCGCCTCCTCGATTGCCCGCATTACACGCAGCCCCGCGAGTGGATGGGCATGGGCGTGCCCGACGTGCTCCTCTCGGGTGACCATCAGAAAATCGCCAGGTGGCGACTCGAGCAGCGCTTGCAGCGCACGCGTGCGCGGCGGCCGGGGCTGCTCTGAGTCCGCCTGCGGGCGACGTTCACTTCGCCCGCAGCATGACGCTGTACGAGCCGTCGCTGTAGGCAGCCGCGTCGTGCCCCGGCCCGCCCGAGGGTAGCGTGAGCCGCTCAGCTTCCACGGCGAACCGGTGCCACTTCGCGGCCCAGCGGGCCTGCGCGCCGTTCTCGGCATCCTCAAGGCTGCACGTCGAGTAGAGCAGCCGACCGCGCCCGGACAGCAGCGGGATCGCGTCGGCGATGATCTGCCGCTGCACCGCCGCCAGCGACTCAAGCGCCGCCGCCCCGTAGCGGTGTTTGGCTTCGGGCCGCCGAGCCAGCACGCCCGTGTTCGAGCAGGGCACATCCAGCAGCACCAGATCGGCCCGTCCCGCGTGCTCGAGAGCACCGGCGCCCACGGGCGGCTCGATCACCCGCACCCGCGCGTGCCCGGCGAAAGCCGCGCGCAGGAGTTCTGCCCGGCGCGGATCCGGGTCACTGGCGTAGACCGTGGCCTCGGGAAACGTGCGGGCCAGTTGCCGCGTCTTGGTGCCCAGGCCGGCGCACACGTCGTAGACCACGCGCGGGCGTGGCTTCATGCCCGCAACACTCTCCACCGCCTCCGCCGAAGCCGCGTCCTGCACCCACACGTCGGGGTGGTCCGCGAGCAGGCCGCCCATGTCCGCGTGCGCGCCGGTGTAGACCGCGAAGCCGGGTTGCGTGTGCGGTCCCAGCGTCTCGCGCGGCCACGATTCCGGCGGCCCGGCGCCCAAGTTCACCACCACCGGCGCCGGCGCGATCCCATGCAGCCCGATCCGCGTCGCCGCCGGCTCGCCGTGGGCCGCCACCCACGCTTCGAGCAGGGCACGCGGGTGGCCGGTCGCCGCTTCGAGCCGCGAGATCGACTCAGCGGGCAACTTGACGCCCACCAACGGCAGGGCCGAGCCGTCGGCCAGCGGCAGGGCATCGCCCTGCTCGATGGCCCATGCCCGGCGGGCTCCGGGTTCGGGGCGTGTCGGCACTATCTCGGCCACCCGCCGCAGCACCGCGTTCACCATCGCGCCCGCGCCCGCACGCAGCCGCCGCTTGGCCCACTCCACGCTGTGGTTGATGGCGGCGTGGGCGGGCACCCGTTCGAAGAAGGCGATCTGGGCCGCCCCGGCGATGAGCGCCCCGCGTAGTGGCGGCTCGAGTGACTCCAGAGGCTGGGCCAGCCGCTGCCGCACCAGCCAAGCCAGCGTGAGCCACCGCCGCACCGCCGTGTCGGCCAGGGCGTGGGACAGCGCGGCGTCGCGCCCCGCGAGCGTGCCGGCGTCGAAGGGCCGCACGTCCATGTCCGGGAAGCGAGCCGCCTGGTGCGCGATGTACGCCACGGCCCGGTCGCGGGCCGCATCCCCCGTACTGACACGCGGCCCGCTCTCCTCGTGTGCCCCCTGCGCTGGCACGCCCCGCGCCCGACGGCCTCCGCCGCGCCGCGTTCCCCCGCGATTGGGTGTCACGCCCCCGCTCCGCCCGGCTCTTTGCAATACTCCCGCCACAGGTTGCGGTAGACGCCCTCCACCCGCTGCACGAAGGCCTCCCGATCGCAGATGGGCGATGCGGCCAGCCTGCCCCGCAGGCTTGCTCGCAGGGAGCCACGCTGCGCCGTGTCGGCGGCGAGCGACGCCGCGATGCGCACATAGCCGGCCTCGTCGGCCGCGACCAGGTCCGCCAGCCCGAGGTTGCTCAGCAGGCTCACGCCCACCCGTGCGCGGTGGCTCGACCCGGCCAGCGCCACCACCGGCACACCCATGTGGATCGCTTCCAGCGTCGTCGTTGTGCCGTTGTAGGGGAAAGGGTCGAGCGCGATATCCACCTCGTGATAGGCGGCCAGGTGCTCGGCGGTGCCGGCCGTCTCGCCGCGCCGCGTGCACCGGCCCGCGTCCACGCCCTCGGCGGCGAACGCCGCGGCAACCCGCTTGCCGAAATCGTCCGAATCGACCGCCGCGGCCTTCAGCACGAGCCGCGACCCCGGCACGGCCGTCAGCACGCGCGCCCACACGCGCAGCACCGCGTCGTTGAGTTTCACGGCCGAGTTGAAACTGCCGAACACGATGCCGGTGGTGAACGGCGAGCGCGGCTTCACGTCCGGCGCGTGGTCGGGAGGCGTGTAGCACAAGAAGCACGGTTCGAGGCGGATGAGCCGCTCTGTGGCGTGCCGCTCCGCCCCGGCGGGGTCGGTGTGCGTGTCCACGAGCCGCGCGTTCATCGTCGCCAGGCCGGTGGTGTGCGGGTAGCCCATATACGCAACCTGCACCGGGGCCGCGCGCAGGGCAAAGGGGGCCAGCCGGCCCGATCCCGTGTGGCCGGTAAGGTCCACCAGCACGTCGATGCGGTCATCACGCACCAGCCGGGCCACGGCCAGATCGTCGAGGGCGCGGATGTCGCGCCACGTGGCCGCGCCCCTGAGCCGCTGGGTGAGCGCATCCTCTCCCAGCGTGTGGTGGTAGCAATACGGCTGATACGTCCCGAGCTGGTGGCCCGTGATGAGCCCCTCGATGAAGTGCCCGGCCGAGCGCCCCCGAAAGTCCTGGCTCACGTAGCCGATGCGCAGCGGCCGGTCGGGTTCGCGGGTGTTGGCCAAGGGCTCGGGCAGTTGCGGGAAGAGGCCGCCCAGCGCGGCGCCCGCGTCGCGGTGGGCCGCGAAGACGGTCTCCTCATCCAGCCCGTGTGGGTAGAGCATGGGCTGGGCTCGCGCCAGCCGGGCCGCGCCGCTCGAAGGGTGGCCCCGCAACAGTTCGGCCAGCCGCCCCAGCCGCGCGGCCACGCGTTCGGGGCCGCCCACCCGGTGCAGCGCATAGGCCGTCGCCAGCATCGCGGCCCAGGTCGGCGCCGTTCGCAGCGCGGCGGCCGCCACCGACAGCAGGTCATCCTCGCGCCCCGCCTCGTCCAGCAGCGACAGCAGCACCAGCAGCGCCTCGCCGCCGCGCGGGCGTAGGTCCATCGAGCGCATCAACGCGGCGATGGCCGGGTCGGCACGCCCCAGCATCAGGTAGAGCCGGCCCGCGTGCTCGTGCAGCAGCGGGTCCCCCGGCCGGGCCTTGAGGGCCCGCTCCATCTGGTAGACAGCCGCGTCGTTCTGGCCCGCGGCCGCGAGGACGTTGGCGATGGTGCGGAGCAGGTCGGCATCCGCCCCCCCCGCGCCGTGGGCGAGGGCTTGTCGCGCGGCGGCCACGGCCGCATCCATGCGCCCCGCGCCGGCGTGCTCGGCCGCGCTCGCCACCAGACGGTGCGCGGTGCTCGGCCCCGGCGGTTGAGGAGAGCGTGGCGGCATGGCTCAGGCGTAGGCGCTCACGGGCGGGCAGGTGCAGACCAGGTTGCGGTCGCCGTAGGGGTTGTCCACACGGGCGACAAAGGGCCAGAACTTGTTGTCGCGCACGCTGGGGAGCGGGAAGGCCGCCCGCTCGCGCGTGTACGGGTGCTTCCAGTCGCCGGCGCTGATCATGCCCATGGTGTGCGGCGCGTTCTTGAGCGGGTTGTCGGCCCGGTCGAGGCGGCCCGCCTCGATCTCGGCGATCTCGGCCCGGATGGCGATCATGGCGTCGCAGAAGCGGTCGAGTTCGGCCTTGGGCTCGCTCTCGGTCGGCTCGATCATGAGCGTCCCCGGCACCGGCCAGCTCATGGTCGGGCCGTGGAAGCCGTAGTCCTGGAGTCGCTTGGCGATGTCCTCCACCTTCACGCCCGCCGTCTTGTCGAAGGCGCGGCAGTCGAGAATGAACTCGTGGGCGCAGCGCCCGCCCGGCCCCTTGAAGAGCACCGGGTAGTGCCCCTCCAGGCGCTTGGCCATGTAGTTGGCGTTCAGGATCGCCACCTCCGTCGCCCGCGTCAGCCCCGCCCCGCCCATGAGGGCGATGTAGACGTACGAGATGGGCAGGATCGACGCGCTCCCGTACGGCGCGGCGGCCACGGCCCCGACCGACTTCTCCGTGGCGACGTGCGGCTTCACCACCGGGTGGCCGGGCAGGAAGGGCGCCAGGTGCTTGGCGACGCCGATGGGGCCCATGCCCGGCCCTCCGCCGCCGTGGGGGATGCAGAAGGTCTTGTGCAGGTTGAGGTGGCAGACATCGGCCCCGATGAAGCCGGGGCTGGTGAGGCCCACCTGCGCGTTCATGTTGGCACCGTCCATGTAGACCTGCCCGCCCGCCGCGTGGACCATCTTGATCACCTCGCGGATGCCGGTCTCGAACTTGCCGTAGGTGCTCGGGTAGGTCACCATCAGGGCCGCCAGCCGGTCCTTGTGCTGGCCGATCTTGGCGGCGAGGTCTGCGTGGTCGATGTCGCCGTTCTCCTTGTTGGCCACCGCCACCACCTCAAAGCCCGCCACGATCGCGCTGGCGGGGTTGGTGCCGTGGGCCGAGTCGGGGATGAGGCACACCGTCCGGTGCCCCTGCCCGATCGAGCGCAGGTACTGGCGGATGACCATGAGGCCCGCGTACTCGCCCGCCGCGCCCGCGTTGGGCTGGAGGCTGACGGCCGCGAAGCCGGTGATCTGGCAGAGCCATGTTTCGAGCTCGCGGAACATCTTCTGGTAGCCGCGCGTCTGGTCGGCGGGCGCGAAGGGATGGATGGCCCCGAACTCGGGCCACGTGACCGGCACCATCTCGCTGGTGGCGTTGAGCTTCATGGTGCACGAGCCCAGCGAGATCATGGAGTGGGCCAGGCTCAGATCGCGCCCCTGCAACTTGAAGATGTAGCGGAGCATCTCGTGCTCGGAGTGATGGGTGTTGAAGACGGGATGGCTCAGGTACCTGGATTGGCGGACGAAGGGAGCGAGTGGCTCGGATTCGACGGCGACCTCGGCCGCAACCTCATCGAAGTTGAACGGCGGTTCATCGCCCACAATCACGGCACCCGGCGGTGTCGCATTGTTGAAAGCCGTCCAAATCTTGACGATGTCGTCGCGCGTCGTCGTTTCGTCGAGCGAGATCATCGGGTCTTCGTCTGGAAGGTGCCGGATGTTGATGCCGCGAGCTCGCAGGCTCTGAACGATCGGCTGCTCATTGACCGAACACAAAACTCGCACCGTGTCAAAGAACGCGGGATGGGGAACCTGATGGCCAAGCATCCGAAGCCCGCGTGCCAGAATCCGCGCGTGGAGATGCACACGTTGCGCAATCTGCCGCAGCCCCTCGGGCCCGTGATAGACCGCGTACATGCCCGCCATGATCGCCAAGAGCGCCTGGGCCGTGCAGATGTTGCTGGTCGCCTTGTCGCGCTTGATGTGCTGCTCGCGGGTCTGGATCGCCATGCGCAGGGCGGGGGCTCCCTGGGCATCGCGCGACACGCCGATGATCCGCCCTGGCATCTTGCGCACGTGCTCGGGCGTCGTGGCGATGAACGCCGCGTGCGGCCCTCCGAAACCCATCGGCACGCCGAAGCGCTGGGCCGAGCCAACGGCCACCTGCGCGCCCCACTCGCCCGGCGGCTTCAGCAGCGTGAGGGCCAGCAGGTCGGTCGCGGCGATCACCACCACACCGGCCGCCTTGGCCCGGGCCGCGAGGGCCGAGTAGTCGACCACGCGCCCGTCGCTGGTGGGGTACTGCACGAGCACGCCGAAGTCGCCCGCGTCGAACGCAAGACCCGCCGCGAGCGTGGCCGCCTCGGCCACGCGCACGGTGAGGCCCAGCCCATCGGCCCGCGTGCGCACCACCGCAAGGGTCTGCGGGTGGACGTCGGCCGCGACCACGAACGTCCGCTTGCCGCCCCCCGCATCGCCGCCGCCCGCGATCGCGATCGCGAACGCCATCGCCATCGCCTCCGCCGCGGCGGTCGCTTCGTCGAGCAAACTCGCGCCCGCCAGCGGCAGGCCGGTGAGGTCGCTCACCATGGTCTGGAAGTTGAGCAGGGCTTCGAGCCGCCCCTGCGAGATCTCGGCCTGGTAGGGCGTGTACTGCGTGTACCAGCCGGGGTTCTCCAGAATGTTGCGCAGGATGACGCCGGGCGTGATGCAGCCGTGGTAGCCCATGCCGATGCAGGAGCGCAGCACGCGGTTCTCTCCGGCCAGCGTGCGGAGATCGGCGAGCAACTCGGCCTCGCCGCGCGGATGCACCTTCTCGCCCGCCAGGCGCAGCGGCCCGGGCAGGCGGATGTCGGCGGGCACGGTCTCGCGCATGAGCGCCTCGAGCGACGGCGAAGAGAGCGTCTCGAGCATGGCGGCGATGTCGGCCTCACCGGGCGCGACGTGCCTGTGCACGAACGTGTCGGAGGGATTCAGGATCGACGCGGGGGGGGAGGGGGCCTCAGCCATAGGGGCCGAAGGGTAGCGGCCGGTCTTCGCCACAGGATCGGCTGGCAGACAAGCCATTCTGCGGTATGCTGTGTGGTGGTGGGGTCGTGGTCTGCCGGCTCTCAGCGTCCGGCGGGCGCGAATGCCATGAGGAGTATGAGTCATGACCCATGGGCGACTGCTTCCCCAGCGGCGTGTCAAGTGCATGTGTGCGGCTGCCGTGGTCACCTATGCAGCGGTCTCGCCAGCACACGCCGAGCCACTTGGTTGGACCCGACGTGATGAGATGGGGCTCTCGCCGCGGCACAATCATGCGATGGTGTATGACTCGGGTCGCGGAGTTACCGTTTCATTCGGCGGAAACACGAACTTTCTGAACGGCGAGACGCTTGAGTGGAACGGGAGCGCATGGGCGTTGCGGGTGGTTCCTGGTCCGTGGTCGCGGCACGGACACGCGATGGCTTATGACGCGGCGCGCGGCGTGACGGTTCTGTTCGGTGGATTCAGTGGTACCCCAACAGCCGACACGTGGGAATGGAATGGAACGAGTTGGATCCCCCGGATGGTGTGCGGCCCCTCCCCGCGCCGCGACCATGCCATGGCCTATGACACGGCCCGGGGGGTGACGGTTCTCTTCGGGGGCAACACCAATTTCCCCAACGGGGAGACGTGGGAGTGGGACGGAACCGCCTGGACCCAGCACGAGGTCAGCGGCCCATCCGCGAGGCACGGGCACGCAATGGCCTACGACGCCGCGCGCGGTGTCACCGTTCTCGCGGGCGGCTTCACCGGCAGCCAGAACGGCGAGACGTGGGAGTGGGACGGGCTAGCGTGGACACTGCGGACGACGAGTGGCCTCTCTCCGCGCCACGATCACGCGATGGTCTACGACTCAGCACGTGGCGTGAGTGTGGTTTTCGGCGGCGACACGAACTTCCTCAATGGGGAGACGTGGGAGTGGAACGGGGCAGATTGGAGCGTGCGCACGATCGAGGGTCCCGCGCCACGATACGGCCACGCCTTGGCTTATGACATGGCGCGCGGCGTTGCCGTCTTGTCGGGCGGATTCACGGGTGGACAGAGCGGTGAGACGTGGGAGTACATCGTGCCATGCGAGATGCCGTCCGTCGCGATTGTCAAGCAGCCTATGAGCGGGTCGGTGCCACAAGGCCGTTCGCGGCAGTTGTCGGTCGTCGCGTTCGGCAGCGGGACCGTGTCCTATCAGTGGCGGAAGAACGAGACTCCGCTCACCGATGGCGGGAGCATCACAGGGGCGAACTCTCCGATCATGACGATTGCAAACGCGCAACTGGGAGAATCGGCGGGCTACGACTGCGTGGTGACTGCACGGTGTGCCGAGAGTGCGAGTCTGGCTACCAGCAGCGTCGCGTATCTCACAGTCATCGCAATGTGCGACGCGATCGACTTCAACGGAGATGACCTCGTGAACCCAGATGATCTGGGAGACTTCATCACGTCGTACTTCGCGGGGGCAGACTTGTGTCAGTGAAGTGAGGGGGGTGCGCGGCTGCGCGTCGAGCGCAGCCGTGCGACGACAGCGCTCGCGTAGCACACGTCGCCAAGCCGACGTGTACGACGGCACCGGGCGTGCTTTCGGGGCGCGACCAAGGAATCGGACCCGGACTAAGACGGTGTCTTGGCCGCGGGCGCGGCCGCTGCGGCTCCACACTCCGGGCACGCTACTCGGGGCGCGAGCCCGGCCCTGGTGTAGCCGCACTGCGCACACAGACCCGCACGCGCCGCACGCCGGGCCATCGCATCGAAGCGCCACGCAAGGGCTGTGGCGATGAGCGCTGGTACCAACGGAATCCAAAGCGCGACAGTCACGCCGTGACCGCCCGGGAACGATCTGAAGCCGGTGAAGCCCCACTCGATTCGAAACGCGTACAGCCTGGTGTACCAGCGGGAATGGGGAACGAGTTGGTCCGTCGTAGCATTCGTGCCAAAATCGAGGAGTCCGAAGGCTACGAAACAGAACCAACCACTGGGGCCTCGCCACCCCAGGGTCCACCACCCGCTCCCGAGCCACGCGACCAACAGCAGCACGCACGCCGCCGCGCCTCCCCACTTCACGGCCTTGCGGATTCGCGGGTGCGGGCGCATGGAGGAATCGTACATCGGTGCAGTCGCACAACCGCGCATGTGCAACCTGCATCGGTGTGGCGCGGCGACCAGACCTTGTTGGTGTGTCCGGCAGTCCTCAGAACAACGCCCCATCCTCCACCGCCGCGGGGGGGGCGGGTGGCGGCAGGCCCAGGTGCGTGGTGGCCGCCAGCGTGAGCATCCGCCCCCGGCGTGTGCGGGCGAGGAAGCCGATCTGCAGGAGGTAGGGTTCGAGCACGTCTTCGAGTGTGCCCGCGTCTTCGTTCATGGTCGCGGCCACGGCCTCGAGGCCCACGGGCCCGCCCGAGTAGACCGTCGAGATGATGCGGATATACGTGCGGTCGAGTTCGTCGAGGCCGAGGGCATCGACGCCCTCGAGCGTGAGGGCCTCGTCGACCAGGTTGGTGTCGATGCGACCGCTGTTCTTCACCTGGGCGTAGTCGCGCACGCGCCGCAGCAGGCGGTTGGCGATGCGGGGCGTGCCGCGGGCGCGGGAAGCAATGGCCGCGAGCGCGGCGGCGAACGTGGGCGCGGCCGAATCAAGCCCCAGCATCGCCGCGCTGCGCGTGAGGATGATGAGGAGTTCTTCGGCGGAGTAGAACTTGAGGTGGTGGGCGATGCCGAAGCGCGAGCGGAGCGGGGCCGAGACCAGCCCGGCCCGCGTGGTGGCCCCGATGAGCGCGAAGGGCTTGAGGGCGATCTGCACGGTGCGGGCGTGCATGCCGGAATCGACGGGCACGTCGATGCGGAAGTCTTCCATCGCGGGGTAGATGAACTCTTCGACGGTGGCGGGGAGGCGGTGGATCTCGTCGATGAAGAGCACATCGCCGGTCTCAAGCCTGGTCAGGGCGGAGACGAGGTCTGTGCCGCGCGAGAGGGCGGGGCCGCTGGTGGTGTAGACGCGCGTGCTCATCTCGGCGCCGATGACGTGGGCGAGCGTGGTTTTGCCCAGGCCGGGGGGGCCGTGCAGCAGCACGTGCTCCATGGGCTCCTTGCGAGCGCGGACGGCCTGGATGGTGATGGAGAGTTTCTCGACCAGGTCGGCCTGCCCGATGTACTCGCGCATGCGCGTCGGGCGGAGCGACCAGTTGGGGTGGTCGTCGGGCTCCTGGGCCTGGGCTGTGGGGGCTACGAGGCGCTCCGTCGCCATGAGCGGAGCATAGCGGGCGGCCGGTGGGAGCGGGTGGTGGGGGGGCGCTCGAGCCGTACAGTCGGCCGCCATGAGCGACGTGGACATGGTGCGGTTTGACTCGATCGCCTCGACCTCGCTGCACGCGCGGGAGTTGATCGAGGCCGGGCATGGGCCGACGGCACCCACGGTGTACGTGGCGCGGCGGCAGACGGGGGGCGTCGGCCGCCTGGGCCGCGCGTATTGCTGCCCGGAGGGCGGCGTGTGGCTCACGGTCGTGGTGCCCTTTGCGGGGGCGCATCCGCCGGCGGACGTGCTGGAGGGGCTGGGCCTGCGGTTGGGCACCGCGTGCGTGGCCGTGGTGTGGGGCGCGCTGGGCACCGGGCACGCGGCCCGCGTGCAACTGAAGTGGCCCAACGACGTGCTGGTGGGCGGCCGCAAGGTGCTTGGCCTGCTCACCGAAGTGGTGCGTGGGCCGGTGGGGGGGAGGGCGTGCGCCCTGTGCGTGGGCGTGGGCGTGAACGCCAACTTCGGCGTGGAGGAACTCGACGCGCCGCTGCGGGCCACGGCCACCACGCTGCGCGACGAGCGCGGCGGGCGCGACGTGGACCTCGCGGCACTCGAGCGGGAACTCGTGGCGGGTGTGCTGGCAGCCGTGGCCGAGCGCGGCGTGCCGCCGCGCGTGCTGGCCGCGGCACGGGCTGCGCTGCACGGCGTGGGCGAGGCGGCGACGATCACGGCCTCGGGCGGCGAGGCGGTGCGGGGCGTGCTGCTGGGGCTGGATGAGCGGGGGTACGTCCGTGTGCGCACCGCCACGGGAGAGGAGTTCGTTGGCGTGATGCCCGTCGCCGGGTGAGGGCGGGTTCGCGGGAGGCGTGGCCCGCTGCGCGGGTGGAGCCGCGTGGCCCCGGGCAAGTGCGAACAATGCCGCATGGTTGAGCGGACTGCACCGGGCGCGAGTGTGGAGAGCAAGGCGGTGGCTGTGCCGCTGCCGGCGGATCGGCCGTTGTGCGTGGCGGGGCGGACGCTGGCGAGCCGCCTGGTGGTGGGCACGGGCAAGTACCCAAGCATGGGCGTGATGCGCGCCGCGCTCGACGCATCGGGCGCGAGCGTGGTCACGGTCGCTGTGCGGCGCGAGCGTCTGTACAACGAGCGCGGCGAGAGCCTGCTCGATGCCCTCGACCTGAAGCGGTACACGATTCTGCCCAACACGGCCGGGTGCTTCACCGGCGATGATGCCGTGCGCGTGGCCCTGCTGGGGCGCGAACTCCTCGAGCAACTCGGCAACCCCGGCGCGGGATGGGTGAAACTGGAAGTGCTGGGCGACAAGAAGACGCTGCTGCCCGATCCGATCGGCACCGTAGACGCGACGCGGCGACTGGTGAAAGAGGGGTTCGCCGTGCTCGCCTACACCAGCGACGACCCGATCGCGGCGCTGCGCATCAAGGAGGCGGGCGCGGCCGCGGTCATGCCCGCAGCGAGCCCGATCGGCTCGGGTCAGGGCGTGCTCAACCGCAACAACCTGGCGCTCTGCCTCGAACTGCTCAAGCAGGGCGACGCGGCGTATCCGGTGATCGTTGATGCCGGCGTCGGTGCAGCGAGCGACGTGGCGATGGCAATGGAAATCGGCTTTGACGGGGTGCTGCTGAACACGGCGATCGCGCACGCCCAGGACCCGGTGCGGATGGCCCGGGCCATGCGCCTGGCGTGCGAGGCGGGGCGCGATTCGTACCTGGCGGGGCGCATTCCCAAGCGGCTGTACGCGAGCGCCAGCAGCCCGTGGGAGGGTGTGGTCTCGTATATCCCTGGTGAATAGGCCGGTCGGGCGGCGTGCGGGTGCGTGCAGCGGCGGCGTCGTGTGCCGGTATGCTGCGCGAGGGCCGGGCACGGCGTGCGCGGCGATCGAGGTGTGGCAACAGAAGAGGGTCCCATGAAAAAGTTGAACGTGCTGGAACTGGTGGCGGTGGCCGGGTGCGCGTGGGCGCTGGCGGGCGCCGGGTGCGCGCGCAACGGCGGGGAGGCGGGGGCGGTGGCACCGCTCGCCAAGTCGGGCTCAGTTGCGCCGGGTGGCAGCGCGGGCGGCGCGGCCGCGGGCAGCGCCTCGGGCGCGTGGATGGCCATGGTGAACGGCAAACTCGAGCCCGCCCCGGCCATCAAGATGGGCGACGATGCGACCATCCGCGCCATCATCCGCGAGGGGCGCGACCGCTCGAAGGTGATGGAGCACCTGACGTATCTGAGCAAGGAGATCGGGCCGCGACTGACCGGCTCGACGCGTCTGACTCGGGCGAATCACTGGACGCGCGATCAGTTCGCGGCCTGGGGCCTCAGCAACCCGCGCCTGGAGCAGTGGGGCACGATCGGGGTGGGCTTCGACCGCGGCCCCTCAAGCGCCAAGGTGCTGCTGCGCGAGGAGAAGAAGAACGAGGACGGCACCACCACGGTGAACTGGAACCCCGGGCGCGAGTTGGTGTTCACGTGGCTCTCGTGGCAGGCGGGCACCAGCGGGCCGGTGCGCGGCAAGGTGGTGAAGGGCCCCAAGACCGACGAGGACTACGCCAAGGTGAAAGACCAGTTGAAGGGCGCGTGGGTGCTGCTCGAGCCGCCGCCGCCGGTGGGCCAGCGCGGCATCCGCAGCCGCATGGGCACCTACTACGAGCAGCGCAACGAGGCCCGCAAGAAGGTGGCCGAGGGGGAGAAGGTCGAGAACATCCCGCTTCCGCAGCGCATGGTGTTCGACGGCGTCGCCGGCTTCATCTCCACCAGCCGCGACGAGCGGGTGTGGACCGGTGCCGTGCCCAAGTGGCGTGAGTTGAGCGCCGCGGACCTGCCCAAAGACGTGCACGTGTCGGTGCGCCTGAGCGACTACGACTACCTGAACTCGCGACTGACCGACGGGGAAGCCTTCGAGGTCGAGATCGACGCCAAGGCCGACTTCGTGCCCGGCCCGGTGCCGGTGTACAACACCATCGCCGAGATCCCCGGCACCACCTGGCCCGAGCAGGTGGTGATCGTGTCTGGCCACATGGATTCATGGGACGGCCCCGGCTCGCTGGGCACCACCGACAACGGCACGGGCACGAGCGTGACCCTGGAGGCGGCCCGGATTCTGATGGCGGTGGGGGCCAAGCCCAAGCGCACCATCCGCTTCTGCCTGTGGACGGGTGAGGAGCAAGGGTTGCTCGGCGCCAAGGGCTACGTGGAGGCCCACTCCAGCGACCTGGCCAATCACAGCGTGGTGTTTGTCGACGACGGCGGCACCAACACGCAGGGCGGCCTGGGCGTGCCCGACGTAGCCCTGCCCATGATGGCGGCGGCCACGGCGCCCATCAACAACGTCTTCTGGAGCAGCACCGACGGCAAGTGGCTGAACGTCGATATCCGCTCGACCGGCGAGAAACTCGTGAGCCACGGCGGCAGCGACCACGCCGCGTTCATAGAGAAGGGCGTGCCGGGTTTCTTCTGGGATGAGATCGGCCGGGCCGACTACGGCTACGGCTGGCACACTCAGCACGACAGACTCGACCTGGCCATCCCCGAGTATCTCAAGCAGAGCGCGACCAACTCGGCGATCACGGCGTACAACCTCGCCTGCGCCGATGACCTGCTGCCGCGTGCCCCGACCGAGACCCGCCCCCGCGACCGCAGCGGCCAGCGGCCGCAACGCGACGCAGCCGCGGAGACACCCGCGGCACCACCGGCGACCCCGACGACGCAGGGGCGGTGATACAAAGGTGCCGAGTTGATGCGTTGACGAGTTCACGAGTAGCCAAATGAAAAGGCCCGTCCCTCGCGGGGCGGGCCTTTGTCTTTGTCTTTGACTTGATCCCTTGATCCCTTCGTCCCTTCCGCTCTCACCCGATCGGCGAGGCGTTCACGCTCTTCACCGGCTCGCTCTTGGTGGGCGAGGCGTGGGAGGGCGACGCGCCGGTGGGCAGGGCACGGATCTCGATCACCTGGTCCTTGTTGCGAGCCTTGGCACGGGCCGCCTCGTTCAGGCTGGCCCGGGCGTTGGCCGAGTCGAGCGCCATCTTGGCCTTGTGCTCGTAGTCCGTCCGTTCCTGACCCGCGGCCAGCGCGGCCAGTTCCGCCTCCTGCTTGGCCCGGATGTCGGCCACCTTGTTCTGCAGGTGGTCGAGGCTCGCGGCCTTGTAGCGGCTCTGCTCCTCGATGCTCTCCTGACGCTTGGCCAGCACCTCGATCATGCGGTCGTTGCGGGCGATCGAATCCACCTGGCGATCCAACTGCCACAGTTGCACCTGGAACTCCGACTGCTCGCCCTTGAGCTTGGAAACCAGCGACGTGAGGCGGGTTTCCTGCTTGGTCAGGTAGCCCAGGTCGCGCTGAATGTCCGCCGCACGGGCCGTGTGGGCGGTGCGGGTGTTGCTGATCTCGGCGGTCTTGGTGTAGGCGTTCTCAACGCTCAGGCGCTGCTCGTTGAACACGATCTCGATGCGGCGAGGCTCGGAATCACCGAGACTGACATTGGTGATGGTGCCGCGTGCCGACTCCGCCTGGGTGATGAGCGTCTGGAGGTTCTCGAGGTCGCGCCCGGCCATCTCCACCACCATCTCGCTCACGTTGGCCTCACGGGCGAGTTGGGCCATCTGGCCGCGCACCTCGCGCAGGTCGTTCTCGGCCTGCTCGATGCGGCGGGGGTAACTGGCCTCGAGTTCGCGGAGTTGGGCCCGCAGGGCGACGGGGTCGGTGATGGCCTTGTCGATCTTGTCGTTCACGCAGTTGCGGGCCTGCGAGAAGAGGGCCCCGACGCGCTCGGGCCCGGCGATCATCGCCAGGCCGCCCGTGGCCAGGGCGCCGATGACACCAACGCGGACGATCGTGCGAGTGAGGCCGAACATGGGAAACTCCTTGCAGGCCGGCCGGGAAAGGGGTGCGAGTTTGGGCTGAAGCAGGGCCGGACAGGGAGTGATTGGGAAGGGGGGGCGGGGAGTTTTGTTAGAATTTTGGTGATTCGGGCGCTTTTTCCATCACACTCTCGATCCGGCGTCGACTGTTCTCGTATAGCCCCACGGCATTCGCTCGTGGGGAACAGAGCGGAGGCTGCACATGGCCGGTATCACACGTGGTGCGTTCCTTCATTCGGGCTCATGGGCTTGGTCGGGTGCCGTGGTGCCGCGCCTGGCGGGGGCTTGCGTGGCCTTCGCGGGCCTGCTCGGCCCGGCCTACGGCCAAGGCAAGGCGGTGCCAGAGGAGGGGCGGACCATGCCGCCGCAGCGCACCGACCTCCTGAGTGTTGCCCAGAAGGCGGACAATCCCGGGGGCTTGCCGAACCCCGTGCCGACGCGCGACCACAGGTGCCGCCACCCGGGGCCGTACACCTCGGCGTACAGCGGCGCGGCGTACAACACCGATCAGGAGGAGTTCACGTTCACGCTCGCGACCACCCGGTACATCGGGCCGGTGCACAGCGGCCTGAGCGGGCCCGACACATGGCGCAACGGCACGCTGCTGAACGCCCGCGAGATGGTCGCCGCGGGCACGCTGGGCAACACGGCCCGTGTGGAGATCGAGTTCTACCTGCACAACAACGAGTGCTCGCACTTCGGCTTCCCCGTGTTGGAGATCGAGTTCAACGGCCAGAGCGTCAACGCGGCGTTGCAGACCACGCCCACGTACCCCGGCGAGATGCCCGACCCCGGCAGCCCCGGCGGGCAAGGGGCTGGGGGCAGCAACGGCGGCGAGCGGCGGCAGAGCGTGCTGCTCACGCGTGCCCAATGGACCAAAGACAAGTGGCAGAAGGCCGTGCTGTTCGTGCCTATCGACCTGGTCCGCTTCCCGGCGGGCAAGGGCTCGGGCTCTTCGCCGCCGACACCGGCGGAGAACACGCTGACGATCAAGTGGGATGCCCGCGACACCAGCACTATCTGCTACTGCATGACAGTGAACTGGGCGAGCATGAAGGTGCGGGCCATGGCACCGGTGGTGCTGATGCATGGCATCAACCAGACGGATGCGTGGTGGAGCCGGCACGGGTTCAGCCAGTACCTTGATGTCAAGCACATCCCATATGAAGTGCTGGATTTGAAGGGAATCGGTGCCCCGGTACCAGAGTTCAACGCGCAGAACTTGTGGGTGGTCGCGCGGCCGTTGCGACTGCACATCGAGAAGCTCTATGCGAAGTGGGGTGCATCGCAGTTGCACTTCGTCGCGCATAGCAAGGGGGGTCTGCACGTCAGGAACCTCTTGGCGACAGACTGGGCGAACCTGAAGATCGAATCTGCGGCCGTGGGGGGAATACCGAATGCGACGCCGGTGCCGAGCTTCACCACGCTCTGCACGCCACACAACGGCAGTGTGCTCGCTGACATCATGTTCACCGGCATCGCGTACCAGGCGGGGTCGGTGGATGAGTTGTATTGGGGACCCGAGGTGGGGCACGCGGTGGACCTTTCCTCGCGCTACTCCGCAGTGTCGCCGGGCTACGAAACGCTCCAGACGCCGTTCTGCACCGGGCTGAATGCCCGGCACTTCGGCGGGCTGGGCGGCCAGGGAGGGTTGCCGCCAGCCCAGGACATCCGCTACCACTCCACGGCGCCGACATGGACCAGGACTACAACGACCGCATCACGGTGGGCAGTTCATCGCACCCGGATGAGGTGAACCCCCTGCAGGCCGACGACCGCCGACTGAGCCTGCTGGCGCTGGTCCCGCTGGTCGGTGTCGCGTCCGTGGAGTCGATCTTGACGGATATGTACACCACGCTGCGGTACAACCGGGCGATCACCACCACATCGGGGCGCCGGACGCTTCCCGATGGTCGGGTGGTGCGCTTCCTGAACGGGTACGGGGTTGCGGCCGGGTCGCCGCAGGGCAACGATGTCCTTGTAACCGTCGATAGCGCGTTGGCGCAGCCAAGCGGCACGGTGGTCGCGCCGATCACCCAAGTGTGGCAAGGTGGGGTCGGGAACACGCCAACGCCGGGCAAGAACCACTCCGGGATCGGGGATTCGGTCGTGGCGGCTTTGGTCGCGTTCGACCTGCTGGCCGCAGACCGTGCGGCGGGAGGGATGCGGCCGTGAACAAGTCGTTGGTATATGCGGTGTCATGTTTCGCCGCCCTCGGTGCTGCGGGGTGCGACGACACGAAGTGGAACCACGAGCCCAAGGTCGTGGTGGAGGTGCAGCCGTTGCCATGCCCGTGGGCGAGCGCGGCCACGCAGCTCGCGGGCCGGCAGGTGGCCCCAGGCAGCAGCACGTTCTGCATCCTGTTTGTTACGCCAGCGAGTGGGATCGATGCCTTCGAGCTGGAAACCTCCGCCTCCGTTCCGAGACGGGGTCTGCCGCCCACGCCAGAGCAGGTAGCCCAGTACAGGTTTCCGCCGCTCCTGATCTTGGATGCCGCGACCGGCGCGATCGAGGAGGTGCCTTGGGGGCGCTGGGCACAGTGTACGGGGCAAACATTCTCTAACGGGATCGGCGACGTTCGCATGCCCATCAAGGTGGCGGTTGCCGAGCCCGGCCGTGCGACAGTGGATGGCACACCGGTTGGCACAGCCGCGCCTTATGCCAACTTCATTGGGCAGGTACCGGGAGGCGCAGACCTTGTGGTCTATACCGCGTTCGGGCCGACGGAGCGCTGCGGGGGGATCGCGGCACCCGATGTCGTTGTGCCGTTGGGGGACATGGTCATCGAGTGGCTGGTGAGCGGTGACCCCGCAAAGCATCGCGATGTCGTGCATCGCTTGGTGGGTTCTTCCTCTCCCAGCTACGCCGCGATAGTCAGTCGCGGCACGACCGGTGCATGGACGCCCGACGGTCGCTACTACCTCGTGACGCGCGACGACAAGCTCTGGATCGTGCCCAACCCCGAGTTTGGCCCCGTGCCTGAGCCGGCCGCCGATCGGGCGGCGGGAGGGATGCGGCCATGAACCGATCTTGGCCACACGGGCTGCTCGTGATGATCGCGGTCAGCGGCGGTGCGTGCGATGACACGCAGTGGCAGCGTGAGCCCAAGCTCGTTGTGCAGGTGCAGGCGTTGCCTTGCGGGTGGGCGAGCGCGGCCACGAGGCTGGTTGGCCGGCAAGTTGCCGTCGGCAGCACCACGTTCTGCGTCCTGTTTGTTACCCCAGCGAATCGGATCGATGCCTTTGAGCTGGAAACGCACGCGTCCATCCCCAGGCGGGGGCTGCCGGCGACACCAGAGCAGCGGATGACGTACAACTTCCCGCCGCTGTTGCTCTTGGATGCGGCGACGGGCGCTCTGGAGGAAGTGCCTTGGGCACGCTGGGCCGAATGCACGGGGCAAACGTTCGGTTCGGTGGGCAGCGTGAGCAGCGTGTCCGACATCGTCAGCATTTCGGCGGATAAGCGGAGCGCGACTCTGGCAGGCACCGCAGTGGCGACCGCAGCACCCTACGTGACGGCGATCACGTTGCCCCCCGGCGGCACCAATGTTGCAGTGTTCTCCGCCTTCGGACCAACGCACTCACACGCTGGCATCATGGCACCGAGTTCCGTGGCCCCGCTCGGCGACGTGGTCGTTGAGTGGCTGCGCGGCCGCGATCCGAAGAATCGCCTCGACATCGCGCATCGCCTCATGCAATCCGCTTCCCCGAGTTACGCTGCCATGAGCAGCGGCGGGCGAACCGGCGCGTGGACACCGGACGGGCGGTACTACATCCGGACCCACGACGACAAGCTGTGGCTCGTGCCCAACCCCGAGTTTGCCCCGGATGCTGGAGCGAAGCCAGCCAAGCGGTAGCGTGCAGTTTCCGACACCATCGATCAGGCGCCGCCCCATGCTCATGCCCCATCACTCGCTCGTTTCCCCCCGCCACGCCGCCCGAGTGCGGCTGAGACTGCTGGCAGGCCTCGTCCTCGCCACGATGCCCGCGGCGTTCGCTGCTCAACAGCCGGATTCGCCGGTTGCTTTGCTGCGCCAGCAATCGGCCTTGCTCCGGCTCGCACCAGACAACCCGGCACCGTCGCATGTGCATCAAGTCGATGCCGCCGGCCGTGTGGCGCTGATCATTCGTTCTGGTTCCGGCGACCTTTCTTGGTCGATCGCGCTGCCCGCGTCGAGCCAACTCCCACCGATCACTGCGGAGAACATCGCGGCGACCTACGGTGGGTCGTTCGCACTCTTGGCGCCCGCGCCCTCGGAGGAGCCACCGGGCGGCTTGGTCATTCCCATGCTGCCGGGGCAGGGTGCGTATTCGTATCTCATCCGGTTTGATACCCCCGTACCGGGTCCGCACACGCTCCAGCTCTTCGCCTTGGCCCCCGTGTCGGCCACGCCGGTACTCGTGGACGCGACACTGCTGGACAGCGATGTGGGCGTGGCGGCGATGATGACCGAACCGCAGGCACCTCAAGGCACCGAAGCGGTGGCCGCGTTTGTGGTGGTTGAGCAGGAAGCCGGCCTCGCTGGCGCGACCGTGGCTGCCACGGTCGTGCGGCCCGACTACACCCGCGTTTCGCTTCCCGCCCGCGACGACGGGCTGGAATGGGATGGCACGGCCGGCGATGGCATGTACACGGTGGTGTTCAACACGCAGATCGCGCCGGGCCTATTTGAACCCGTGGGTCCGTACACGATCCTTGCGGACATCACCGGTACCAACGCGCTGGGCAACGCGTTCGTTCGGAACACCGCCACCACGTTCGAGGTGATCCCGCGCTGTGCCGAGTTGCCCGCCAACTTCGAGGCGAGCACGTTCGTGGAGGAGATCGACACCGACCAGCCGCCGGACCTGTGCCTGGACGTGATCGAGTTCGCGGTGAGCGGTGTGGTCGCCCACACCGCCGGCACGTATGGCCTGAAGCTCGGCCTGTATCCGCAGGGCATGCCGTGGCGGCGGTTCACGGCCGAGGGTGAGACGCAGGTGAGCGCGGCTCAGGTGGGCGTGCCCACGGTGCTCCGGGCACGGGTGGCGATCCGGGGGCGCGACCTGTGGCTGTTCCGCCCGGCCCGCAGCCTCGTGGTTGAGAGCGCGGCCCTTGCGATGGTGGTCGATGGGGCGCGGTTCGATTGCGGCGTGCGGGGGGAGGCGATCCCGGGCGGGGGCCTGCTGGTTACACAGCCGATCGCCAGCCAGATGTACGCCGGCTGGTCTGAAAACTGGACGGGCGACGACCAGACCGAGGTGTTCGACCTGCCCGAGCCGGAGGGCGATGGTTTTACACCGTGGGACGGGCTGGGTGTCCGGATCGGGTTGCAGTTCCACTTCACGGGCATGTATGACTTGCAGGCGTGGCTGTTCGACTCCTGCGGCACGCTCATCGACGGCTCCGAGCAGCGAGGGTTCTTCAGGTACGACGGAGATGACGACTTCGGCTTGCTGGGCGGGGTGAAGCAGGCGACGTTTGCTTTCAGCGGGCAGAAGATCGGGGCGACGGCGACCAGTGGCCGTTTCAGTGTGCGCGTGCGTGCCACCAGCATCAACGCGCTGGAGAACATCGAAGATCACGTGTATGTGACACCATTCCTGCACTTCAGCGACTTCGTCGGGCTGCTCGATCGGAGCCCAGCCGGCGGCGATGGAGGGTGGCACGACATCAACCGCAACGGTGTCTCCGATGCCTGCGAGGTTGCGATCTTGACGATCCCCGATGTGAACGGCAACGGGGTGTGGGATGTGTTCGAGCCGTTTGGCAACGGCTGCACACCCGACTACAACCGCGACGGAGTGATTGACCTCGATGACTTGGGCGATTTCATGACGCACTACTTTGACGAAGAGTTTCCGCCCGGCTCCGTGCCGCCATGCCTTGATTTCAACGGCGACGGCGTCGTGAACTCGGATGACTTGGGCGACTTCATCACCCGGCTGTACGAGCGTGATTGGAACTCAATTATCACCGAGTGGTGCCAGGCGAATGCCGCGCCGTGCGACCCGTGCGGCGGGCACGAGGTGTGGATGCCAGAGACCTGCCCGTAGCCAGCGGCACCCGTGGCCCCGATACACTCTGGCAGCCACGGCCATGCTCAACCCCCTCACAACCGGGTTCATCTCGCGCCTGCGGGCACAGGATCAGGCCGCGTGGTTCGAGTTGTGGGAGACCTTCGGCCCCGTGCTGCGCGGCCAACTCACCAAGTGGGGGCGCGGGCGCATCGGCGCCCAGACCGTCCAAGACCTGTCGCAGGAGACGCTCGCCGAACTCTCCAAGTGCATCGACCGCTACGACCCCCGCAAGGGTGCCCGCTTCAGCACCTGGCTGCTCACCATCGCCAAGCACGTGCTGGGCGATGAGATGGACCGCCGCAACGCCCAGAAGCGCGGCGGGGGGCAGAAGTCGGGTGAGTTCGATGAGAGTTGGATGGTCGCCGCGGGCGGGGGGGGCGGGGCGGGGGGGTTCGGCGGTGTCGCCAGCGGGGGTGCGCGGCCGGATCAGGAGTACGAGGCGGCGGTTTTTCGTGCGAAGGTGGAGGCGGCGATCCGGCTCACCGAGCGCGACAGCGACTTCACCGACTTCGCCGTGTTCCGGATGCGCATTCTGGACGGCAAGCCGGGCAAGGACGTGGGCGAGGCCCTGGGCATGAGCGAGCCGACCGTGAGCCGGCGGCTGGCGAAGGTTCGGGAGGCCCTGCGCGTGCGGCTCGCCGAGGTGATCGCGACCTACTCGTTTACGGGTGAAGAGGCGGACGAGGCGGGGCGAAACGGCATCGACCCGAATCCGAACAAGGTGGATGAGGCGATGTTCGACGAGGCCGTCGCCGAGATCTACCACCGGTCCCAGGAACTCCGGCGTGCGGAGCGGGCCGGCGAGCCCCCGACCCGAGCCTGAGGGGCGCGGCCGCGCGAGCGGCCGGTTGCGGCCCGGAGATGGATGGCGACCATGGTCCTTGATCCCTCTTCACCGGTCGTGATCGTGGGGGGCGGCTTGCTGGCCGCGCTGGTGGCGGTGCTGCTGGTGGTGTTCGTGCTGGTGCCGATCTTCAAGGGGATCGGGTGGGTGATCGCGCACGTGTTCAAGTTCGTGCGTGCGATGCTCACCGATGCCTTCCGGCTAGTGGGGGGCGTGGTGGCCGCGGTGGTCATGTCGCCCTTGGCGGTCGTGAACCTCGTGCTGGGGCGCTGGAGCGCGGCCCAGCACTACGGACGCTCGATCCAGGCCGAGGTGAAGGGACTGGGTGCCACGATCTACCGGCTGGCGATCGGGCACCCGGCCCGGTTGTTCTGCGCGCAGGGCGCGGTGGAAGGGCTCGAGCAGCGGGTGCCCGCGGCGATGGCCAACGTGCCGCCCGCGACCGATGTGCGGGCCGGGCAGGGGCCGCGCGTGTGGAGTTTCAACAAGGGTGGTGTCGGCGCGCTGATCGTCGCCGGACTGGGCGGCGGAAAACCGGCCTTCCCCGGATACGAGATCGTGGGCACGCTGCCGGGCGGGGGCTCGGGGAGCAGGCTGTACGTGGCCCGGCCCGACGCGGCCAAACTCGCGGCCTTTGAGCGCCTGGGCTTCGGTGCGGTGGGCGATGTGGTGATCAAGTGCTTCCAGATCACGCCCGAGGGTGATCGTGGCGGCGGAGAGAGTGGCAGCAGCCTGCCACAGATCGTGCGCGAGAGCCGCGCCCTTGAAGCGGCAAAGCGGCTGGGCCTGGTGCTGGAGCACGAACTCACGGCCGAGCGGTTCTTTTACGTGATGCGCTACGTGCCGGGTGATGCGCTGAGCCTGGCGACGCAGCGGTTGCACGCGGCGAGCCCGTCGGGCGGCCTGGAGGGCCAGCCGCTGGCCGACGGCCTCTCGCTGGTGGCCGACTTGGTGGGCACGCTGGCCGAGTATCACGCGGCGGGACTCTGGCACAAGGACGTGAAGCCCGACAACATCATCGTTCACGACGGACGGGCCCACCTGGTGGATTTCGGCCTGGTGACACCGCTGCGCTCGAGCATGACGCTGACGACGCACGGCACGGAGTACTTCCGCGATCCGGAACTGGTGCGGATGGCTCTGCGGGGCGTGAAGGTGCACCAGGTGGACGGCGCCAAGTTTGACGTGTACGCCGCTGGTGCGGTGCTCTACTCGGTGATCGAGAACAGTTTCCCCGCGCACGGAGGGCTGAGCCAGATCACGCGGACATGCCCGGAGGCGCTGCGCTGGGTGGTGCGGCGGGCCATGACCGAGTACGACAAGCGCTATCCCACCGCCGCGGCCATGCTGGCCGATCTGCGTGTGGTGGTGCAAGCGGCCCGGGAGGGGCGTGCGGCGAGCCTGCGCCCCGCCGACCTGCCCAGCGTGCGCGAGGGCGGCGCGGGTGTCGAGGCTGTGGCGGCCGGTGTGGCTGGCGTGAGTGCGGCGCTGGCTGGCGATGCGGTGTTCGGGCAGAATCCTCCCGCGATACGGCCGGGCGTATATCCGCCGCCGCTGCCGGGCGCGCCGGTGCCGCCGGCCGTCGGGCGATTTGGCGGCGGCGAGCCGGCCCGGGTGCACGCGGCGGCGACGCCGCGCGTGCGGAGCGGGAAGACGGCATCGGAGCAGTTGGCCAGCGCGCGGGCCCGGGTGGAGGAGCGGCGGCGTCGGGCCGGGCAGCGGCTCACGCGCAGCGCGAAGGCCCACACGGGTGTGAACTGGGGTGTCGGCAGCGCGGCGATCTTCGTGGGCGGCATCGTGTTTGTGGGCACCATGATCGCGGCGTTTGGCGGGGGCGGCGGCCGCGGCACCGCCGCCGACGCGGATGACGTGGCGCACGTTGAGCAGGCGATCGATCAGGCCCGGGCCGTGCTGGCGGCCCGCACGCGCCTGGTGGTCGATGCCCTGCCTGCCCGCGTGGAGGAGGCGGTGCGTACCGCCGGGGCCAAGCTCGACCGCGCCGCGCGGCGGGCCAGGGCGAAGGCCGCCACGCAGCCCGTGGCGAGCGATGCGGGCGAGGGGGCGCGCGTGCTGGTGGTGCAGGAGCCGGCGGCCTTTGACGACGAGGTGCTGGGCGCCCTGCGCGCCGAGTACACGCGGCTGGGGGAGCACGGCTTCGACCTGATCGGTGCGAGCGTGGAGGCGGGCGGGGCGGGGGGCGACGGGACAGCGGAAGAGCGGGAACGCATGGCGCGGACAGACACGCTGACGGCGGAGTTGCGCACGGCCGTGGGGCTGAACCCCGTGCCCAGCGACGGTGCCCGGGCCCTGGTCTCGGGGTGGCTGGCCAAGGCTCAGGACGTGCACGCGGTGCTGTGGATCGCCCGCGAGAGCGAAGACGCCGCACAGGGCGCGGGCGGGTGCGTGCGCTGGCTTGTGGCCGGGCCCAGACTTACTGCGACTCAGGGCAGCGCGCTGGAGCGGCTCTTGCGGGGCGACAACTGATGCCTCAGACCCGCTCGGCCAGGTGGGCTCGGGTGGTGTACCGCAGGTGCACCAGGCCGGCCGCGTCGGCGAAACGGGCGTGCAGGCCAGCAAGATCGGCGGTGAGGCGATCCGCGTCCGGTCCCGCCTTCGGCGCGTAACTGGCGCTCATGGCCCGGGCCAGCAGGCCCGCGGCGCTCAGTGGCTGCCCGTGCGCGGCGTGCACCGTGCGCTCGGCCGCAAACAGGCCCGAATCGGCCAGATCGGGCGGCACGCGTTCATGGAGCCGGTCGCACAGGCCGCGGCTGGCCGCGCTCAGTGCGCGCCCGTAGCCGTGCGTGAAGGGGTCCGCCTCGTCGCGATCGTTCCAGACGAGGGCCACGCGCCCGCCGCTGCGCAAGATGCGGGCAAACTCGGCGCGCGTCTCGGCCGGGCGCATCCAGTGGAAGGCCTGGAAGCAGCAGACGAGATCGACGGAGGCGTCGCCGAGGTCCGTGTGTTCGCCCGTGGCATCGAGCCAGCGGATGCGCGGGTGGGGCGTCGCGGCGGCCCGCATCGCGGCGTTGGGTTCGACCGCCAGCACCAGCGCGGCCCGCTCTGCCAGCAGACGCGCGGAGATGCCGGTGCCGGCTCCGACATCGGCGACGGTGGCGAACTGGCCCGACGCCGGCGCAGCGAACAGGGCGTCGATGATGGGGGCCGGGTACGTGGGGCGGGCCAAGGCGTAGTCCGCGGCGCGGTCGGCAAATCGGCCGGTCGGATCGCGCGCGTGTCCGGGCAGGCTGGCATCAGGTTGCGCGGTCACCCGGCCGCCTCCTCGTCGAAGCGCACGCGGGCCCGGCGTTTCGCGGCGAGCAGGCCGCCGGGCTGGTCGTCGGGTTCGGCGGGTGCGGGCGGCGCGGGCAGCGTCGCGGGAGGCTCCGGGTCGCGCGGCGGTTGCGTCAGCAATTCGCGGCGGCGGGTCTCGCGACGCCGCTGGGCCTGGGCGTGGGCCAGCGTGTCGGCATCCGCGTCGGAGAGGGCCGTCGCGGCGGAGTCGAGGCGCTCGTCGGTGCGGTCGCCGGCGTTGCGCAACGTGGAGAGTGTCGCCCGCGCCTTGGCCGAGCGGCCGTGCAGGGCCCGGGCGAGGGCGGCGTTCTCGCCCGGGTCGAGCAACCGGTCCCAGGCGACGCGGCGGGCGGCCACGTCGAACAGCAGGGCCAGCAACGCCCACGGCAGCAGCGCCGGCCAGAGCGGCAGGCGGGTTTCGCGGGGCTCCAGCCCGCGGCGGTCGAAGAGGTCGCCGGGGGCCAGTGTCGCGGGGTCGAGCACGCGCCCTGCGGTGGCGGCGGCGAGGCGGCCGAGCAGATCGTCGTCGGATGTAAAGGAGCGGAACTCGTCGCCCGATGAGCGCGTTGCCGCGGCGATCATCGGCGCGATGAGCGGCGCACCGGGCGCCGTGTCGGGGCCGGCCCGGTGCGTGATGGTCGCCACATAGGTGCCGGGCGCGGCCGCGGTGCTCGTGGCCTCGTACACGCCCGGGCCGGTCTGCGCGAGCCGCACCTCGCTGCGTTCGCCGGCGGGTGTGAAGACATTGGCGGTGAGGACCAGGCCGCTCTGGGGCTTGCCAGCGCGGTCCACGGCTTCAACCTTGAGGGCGAGCATCCCGTCGGCGACGCGGGCCGAGGCATCGGCGAAACGCTCCGCGGCCTGGCGCGATGTGCCGCGTGCAAGGGCGGTCCAGAAGGCCCGATACCCGGGCCAGTCGATCCAGGGCTCGGCCCATTTGTGAGCGTCGCTGGTGAACACGGCCACGCGCCCCAGGCCCGCCTGCCAGTGAGCCAGCACCGGCTCACCCTGCGGAGAGACGATGGGATTGACCACGGTCTTGTCGTCGCGGGGCGCCGTCAGCGCGAGGCCCAGCAGGCGCGGGAGCGCGGCACCCGGCGCCGGGTTGCCCTCGCCCGCGCCCTCGCGCAGGGCCCGCACATAGCCGTCGCCCTCGTCCACCACCACGGGCTCGAACGGCTCCTCTCGCACAAGCGGGGCCCGCACGATCTGCACCGCCCGCAGGAAGACGCGCGGGAGCACACGCGGATCGGTGACGCGATAGAACGCGCCGCCACCCGCCGTGGCGACATCGGCCAGTCCGTCGGCATCGGCGCCGTCGCCCACGGCGATGGTGGAGACTTTGATGCCCTGCCCGCTGAGGCCGGCGGCCATGCCGCGCAGGCGCTCGCGCCCCTGCGACTGGCCGTCGGATAGAACGATGATGTGCTTGACCTTGGCCTCGGCGGCGGCGAGTTTGCGGCCGGCCTCCGCCAGGGCCGGGGGCAGGTTGGTGCCGCCACCGGGCTCGATGGCCAGGATGGCGTTGGCGGTCGCCTCGGGGTCCTTGTTGCGGGAGAGGGGCACCACTTCGCGGTACGAGCCGCTGAAGGCGATCACGCCCACGAGGTCGCCGGGGTCAAGGCTCCGGGCGGCCAGGGCCGCGCCCTCGTTCGCCACCGCCTGCTGGGTGCGGCCCGTGCCGCCCACGGACCAGCCCATCGAGCCCGAACAGTCCATGACGAACACGACCGCCGCGGCGGGGAGAACGAGTTTCTCGGGGAGTTCGAGCCTCACGGGCAACACGGCTTCGAGGGCCGAGCCCCGGTAGCCGCCCCCGGCGAGGGTGTCGGGCCCGCCGATGACGATGAGGCCGCCGCCGAGGTCGGTGGTGAAGCGGGCCAGCCGCTCGACGCCGTCCACCCCCACGGAGTGGGCCGCAACGTTCTGCAAGATCACCAGGTCGTACGTCTGCAACTGCAGCATGTCGGCGGGCAGGGCTTCAGGCGCGACCACGTCCACCGACATGCCCGCCTGGCGCAGGGTTCGGGCGAGTGTCTCCCCCGGTGTGCCGGGCGTGCCCCCGTCAACCCCATCCACCAGCAGCACCGCGCCGTTGGCGGGCGAAACGCTGACAGCCTGGGCCCCGCTGTTGACCACCAGCGTGGGCGGCTCGCCGTTCGCCGGAGGGTCGGGCTCGAACGTGGCCCCGAAACGGTGCACGCGCCCCGTGCCCACCGGGGCCGAGAGCACCTCGACGCGGCGGCCGGGGGCCAGCGTGAGGGCCAGGCCGCCGCCGGGTGCGCTGCCGATTGGCACCTCGCGGCCGTCAGCGGTGAGACGGAGAATGCCGGTGGCGGGCCCGGCGGAGCGCAGGGCCACACGCACCGTGGCGCTGGTGCCGCCGGGAAGGCGGGCCGGTGCGTCCACGCTTTCGATCACCGTGGCCCGCTCGGCGCGATATCGCAGCGGAACCACGTCGACGGGCACCGGAGAGCCGCGACCGGTGCCGCTCGCCGAGCCTGCCAGGGCCGCGGCTAGCGCATCTCCGCTCGTCTGGTTCCCGTCGGAGAGGAGCACGATGCGGCGGCGGGCATCGGGCGGGAAACTCGCCTGCGCGAGCCGCAGGGCCGCGGCGATGTCGGTGCCGTCGGTGAGACCCGCGGGCAGCGGACGGTCGAGCGGATCGTCGTTGACGAAGGCCGCTTCTCGGGCCGGGCTGGGCGGACGCGGCGGGCTCACGATCGATGCCGCGCCGTCAAACGCCACGATGCCCAGAAGGTCGTCGGTGCGACGCCCCGGCCCGCCGGCTGCACGCTCAACCCAGGCGCGGAGCGCGGCGGGCACGGAGGTGGGTGGGGCGGTATCGCCCGGCGCGGCGGGCAGCAGCGGCTGAATGGGCGCGAAGGTGCGCACACTCTCGGAGACGTCGATGACCACCACCACGGCGAGGCGATCGGTTGTGCGGACGGATGACGCGCCGGCCAGCATGGCCACCAGCACGGCCACCAGCCCGGTCCGGACCAGGATGCTCACCGAGCGGCGGAGCGGGCTCATGCCGCGCATCCACGCCCAGCCCGCGGCGGCCAGCGGCAGCACCAGCACCAGGGCGTACAGCAGGGTGGGCTGGTCAAAGCGGATCGTCATTTTGGCGTGGGCGGGGACGGGGTGGCGGCGGGCTGCTGCGCAGCGGCGGGGGCCGCGGGTGTGGCGCCCACCGCTTCGGGTAGACGGCGGAAGTAGCGGCGCAGCACCGGGTCGTAGCGGGGCGGCACCGTGCGCTCCTCGATGGCCCGCTGCCCGCTGGCCGCCGCCTCGCGCAGGCGGCGCACCGCCTCCGGGCTGGGCGCGGCGGGGTCGCCCTCAGCGGCCTTGTTGCCGGGCAGTCCCAGCCATTCGGCCACAACCCGGTCGGGGCCGATGCCCGCGCGCGTGTCGCCAGAGGGGCGGGCATCCACCGGTTCGGTGCGCGTCGAATCGGAGGATGCGCCCGGTTCGCGCAGTGGATTCGGCCCCGCGCCCCGCCGCGGTGCGCCGCCGGCACCCGGACCGGCGCTGCGATCGGCCGTGCCCGTGGCGTCATCGGCCGGGGGTGGGGGCACGCCGGGCTCCGGGCCGCCCGCAGTCGGGGTGGACGCGTTACCGCCAGCGGCGTCGGGGCCTCGCGGGGCATCGGATTGCGGTGGCCTGCCGGGCCCGCTGCTGTCGCGTTGACCGGCTTGCGGTTCGGCAGCGGGGGGCGGGGTCGGGTTCTCCGCACCAGCCTCGGGTGCTGCGGGCGTCTCGGCGCGCGGGCTGTCGGGCCGATCGGGCCCCGCACCCTGATCGAGGTCCTTCGCCAGTTCTCGCGCGAGTTTCATGAGTTCCCCGCGCTGCTCGGGGGAGGCTTTCTCAAACAGATCGCGGGCTCGCTCCTCAAGTTGCTTGGCGAGGGCCTCGTTCTTGGCGGCGCGATCAGCCAGGTCTTTGAGCCCGCCGAGTTTGTCGGCCAGTGACCGAAGCGTCTCGGCCGACGGGAGCGGCGGCACTTTGTCGGGCAGCGTCGAGGGCAGGTCGGGCGGCAGATCGCCGGGAAGGTCGCCGGCGCTGGGCAGCGATGGCTGCCCGGGTTGGTTCGGCGCCCCGGCCTCGGGCCTGGTGCCCGTCGGGGGTGCGGTGTTGCCATCTGCACCCCGTGCCGGAGCGGCTCGCTGGTCCGCCTGCGGGCTCTGGCTCGGTGCCGATCCGGGCGACTGGCCCGACGGGGCGGCCCGTTCTCCCGCCGCGTCTGCCGTGTCGCCGGGTGGCGGCGCGCCCGCACGCTCACCGGAGCCGGCTCCCAGCTCGGGCTGGCCGGGGTTTGGGGTCGTGGGCTGAGCGGAGGTCTTGCTGTCGGCGTTTGGCGCGGTTGCGTCGCGGCGGCCCGTGTCGGGTGTTGCGGTTTCTTGACCGGCCGAGCCGGGTGTCGCGCCGCCGCCGGGTTGCGGGGCGGCACCGCCACGGTCCGGCTGCGTGCTGGTTGCGGGCTTGTCTTTGCGCTCCCGGCTCTCGGGGTTGGCGGTCGGGCGGGGCGGCGGGGTGCCGCTGCCGCGCGGCTCGAAGGTGCGCTCGGGACCCGGCGCGGCACGGGGGTCATCGGGCCTCAGTGGTGTGGGCGTGGTTTCGGGAGGGGTGGAGGGGGATGCGTCGGGCTTTGTCTTCGCAGGCTCGCCACCCAGAGCGTCAGAGGGCGGCCGCGAGGATGCCGGTTCCCCTGCATCGGCCGACGTGGGCGGACGAGCCGGCGGCGTGGATGCGCGGGGGGGCACGGGTGGGATGCTCGCGGCGCGCTCGGCCGGGGCAGGAGGTCGCAGGTCGCGCGCGGCATCGTCCAGCGCCTGGGCCAGTTCGGCGGCCGCCGGTGTCGGTTCACGGGCCTCGGCCCTGCTACCGGCCTCGGGCACAGAGGTGTCGGACGTGCCCGTGCTGCTGCCGGTCTGAGGCGCATCCGGGCTCGGCTGTGGCTGCGGCTCCGGGCGCTGCGGGCTGCCGGGGGCCGCGCCGGGCGTTGGCGTGGCCCGGTCGCGCATCGCGGCGGCGATGCGCGTGAGTTCCTCGGCCATGCGGGCGCGTTCTTCGGTGGGCAGGTCGCCCAGCGAGCGGGCGAGTTCATCGGCGGCTGCCTGGGCGGCGGCCACGTCGCCGCGCTCGAGGGCGCGGGCGAGCGCAGAGGATGCGGGGGGGGCTTCGGACCCGGTGCCGGCCCGCTCTGCGGCACGCTGCGCAGCGGCCCGCAGGCGGTCGCGTGCGGCATCGACCGAGGCGCGATCGGCGGCTGCGGCGGTGCGCAGATCGAGCGCAGCCGCGGTGGTGGCCGATGCCGCGGCGGCCCGGGCCGTGTCGGCCGTCTGAACCCCCGATGCAAGTTCGCTCTCGATCTGCGCGAGTTGGTGAGCGGCACGCTCCACCGCCGGGTCGGCCGGTGGCAGGAGGGGCTCGGCCGCTGTCGTGGGGGGCGGAGCCGCGAGGGACTGGCGGATTGCGGCGATGTCCGCACCGGCAGCTCGGCGTGCCACGGGCGTGGCGGAGGGCGGGGTTGGCGTACCGGGCCACCACGGCCCGCGCGGGAGCAGCAACAGGGCCGCCGCCGCGGCCGAGAGTGTGCCGATGCCCACCCACCAAGGGGGGCCGATTGTGATAGGGGCGAGAGCAGGGCCGGCGGCCACGCGTGCTGTGCGCTCCGCGGATTGCCCGGCCTGCCGGTGGAGCCATGCGGCAAAGGTCGGATCGTGCGTGTACGGGGCGCTGGCACCCAGAGCGAGCGAGGAGCCCAGGCGATCGTGTGTGGCGAGTTTCTCGTCGAGCGTCGCCGCGGCCGCAAGCAAACTGGGGGCGCGGCGCACGCCGAGGGCGACCCCGATCAACAGGCCCAGACCGGCGGGAAGCAGGGCGGCCGACCATTCAAGCGGAGCGGGCCCGTTTTGCAGCAGGCGTAGCGCCACAACCAGCAGCATCCCTGCCAGCGACCCGGCCGCCAAGCCGGTGCCGGCCGCGGCCGTGATGCGAACACGGATGAGGCGGCGGCGAGCCGCCCGGGCGACGAGCACCACGCTCTGCGGTGCGGGCATGGACGATGGTACGGGTGAGCGGCCCCCGCGGTGCGGCTGAGCCCGCTTTCCGCGAGCCGCGGACCCTGCGCCCGGGAGCGGTGGGCTGAGGGGTCCGCGGCTCGGCCGCGCGTGCGAGTCGGGGAACGAGAAGGCTGTTTACTTGCGGCGACGACGGGCCACGAGCAGGGTGCCCGCGCCGGCGAGGATCGCGGCGCCGGGAGTGGGCACCTGGCGGGTCTCCACGGCCGAGTTGCCGCTGAAACTGGCGTTGGCGGTGAAGGAGTTGAATGCCCCGCCGGGGCCGACCAGGGGCAGGCCGCCGCCCACCACGATGCCCGTGACTGTGAATACCGCTTCCATGGGGTCGGTGATGTGGCGGTCTGACGCGAGCAGCGCGGCCAGACGCGGGCCGGCCGTATACGCGAAGCCGGTCTCGCTGCTGAAGAGGATCGAGCTGGTGCCGCCGATGCGGACGAACGCGCCCTCCTGGGCGTGCCCGCTCAGGATCATGTCGTCGCCGGGCTCGGCATCGGCATCCACCACCACAAACGTGCCGAAGACGCTGGCGGTGGTCACGCCGCCCGCCGTCGTGGCGCTGCCCATGCCCATTTTCATGTGGAGCCGGGCGTTGCCAAACACCGCCTCGAAGGCGGACGGCTCGGTGGAGCCGTCGACCAGGAAGGCCAGACGGGCCGCCGGGTCGTACGACAAGAGGGCCAGGCCGTCGCCAGCGTTGGCCGTGAGTTGCCGGCCGGGCGTCGGGTCGGCAAAGCTGAACGCGAGATCGGCGTGCGCGCTGGCCGTCAGGCCGGCCGCGGCGGCGAGTGCGATGGTGCAGATTCCCTTCTTCATACTCTCAACCCTCCGTGGGCGGTCCGTGTGTGGGCACGGAGCGCGGTGGCCTCGAGCGGGGTGCCCGGGGCGTGGCACAAATATGCGCCAAGAGCCCTTCGCGGCCACGTCCGCGCGGCGTTACGCAGTGCGGGTGTGGCGTGGGGGCAGTCTGGGCGCGTCCGAGAGGCTGTGGGCTGGCTCTTGGTTCGTGGTTATGGGCGAGGGCGGTGCGCGCGTCCGGGAACGCGACCCCACCCCGCGCTACGCTGCGGGATGGTGAACGCCACGCAGGATCGGGCCCCGGGCATGTTGGTGCTCTTCGATATCGACGGCACCCTGCTCAGCACCGGCGGTGCGGGGCTCGTGGCCCTGGAGCGGGCAGGCAGGGAGTTGTTTCATCCCGACTTCGCGGCCGCGGGTGTGGACTTTGCGGGGCGGCTCGATGTGCTGATCATGGCCGACCTCCTGCGTCGCTACGGCATCGAGGCGACGGATGAAGCCATGAGTGCCTTTCGCCTTGCCTACACGCGGCACATGCCCGCGGCGATGGAAGAGCACCGCGACAAAACGACGGCCAAGCCCGGGGCGCGTGCCCTGGTGGATGCGGCCCGGACCCTGGCGGGGTCCACCATCGGCCTGCTCACGGGCAACTTCGCCGAGACCGGCACGATGAAGGTGCGGGCCGCGGGATTCGACCCCGGCGTGTTTGTGGTGAACGCGTGGGGCGACCAGAGCGCGAGCACACCGCCCACGCGCGACGACCTGCCCGCCAGCGCCATGCGGAAGTACGCCGCGCTGCACGGGCACGCTGTGGAGCCGCGGCGCGTGGTGGTGATCGGCGACACGCCTCACGATGTGCGCTGCGCGCGTGTGAACGGGTGCCGCAGCCTCGCGGTGGCGACGGGCAAGTTCTCGGTTGACGACCTGCGCGCGTCGGGCGCCGATCTGGCGGTGGAGACGCTCGCAGAGACGGACCGGCTGCGCCGGTGGATCGAGCGCTGCTGAGGGCTGCGGCCTCTACGCGGCCACGGCTCGCGCGCCAGCCAGAGCACCGGCGATGTCGTCCACAATCTCCTCCAGCGAGCGGCTGACGGACCAGTCCGGGTAGTGGGCCATGAACTTGCGCATGTCGGAGTAGTAGCAGACGTGGTCGCCGGTGCGGTGCGTGGGGCTGTAGGTCAGGCGGGGGCGCTTGCCCGTGAGCCGCGCGATGAGTTCCACGCACTCGTTGAGGCTGGCCGCGTTGGCCCTGCCCCCGCCCAGGTTGTAGACCTCGCCCGGGCGCGGGTTCTGCGCGAAGTGCCAGAACGCGCCCACCACGTCGCGGCAGTGGATCTGGTCGCGCACCTGCTTGCCCTTGTAGCCGAATACGGTGTAGGGGCTGCCGCGCAGGGCGCACAGCACCAGGTAGTTGAGGAAGCCGTGGAGTTCGACGCCCGCGTGCTGCGGCCCTGTCAGGCACCCGCCGCGGAAGACGCCGGTCTTGAGACCGAAGTAGCGGCCGTACTCCTGCACCATCACGTCGGCGGCCACCTTGCTCGCACCGAAGAGCGAGTGCAGGCTCTGGTCGATCGTGAACGTCTCCGCAATGCCGTGGGCGTACGCGGGGTCGGCGTAGTCGTAGCGCGTGTCGCTCTCGATGAGAGGGAGGCGGTTGGGCGCATCGCCGTACACCTTGTTGGTGGACAGGTGGATGAACACCGCCCCGGGCCGGTGGCGGCGCACGGCCTCGAGCAGGTTGAGCGTGCCCAGCGCGTTCACGTCGAAGTCGTCAAAGGGCCGGCTCGCGGCCAGGTCGTGGCTGGGCTGGGCGGCGCAGTGGATCACCAGATCGACGTGCTCGCGCTGCAGCAGCAGCACCACGCTCTCGCGGTCGCGCACGTCGAGGGGCACGTGCGTGAAGTTGCGGCAGATCGCCTCCAGCCGCTGGCGGTTGGCCGTGGTGTCGCCCGCCGGGCCGAAGAAGTCGCGGCGCATGTTGTTGTCGACGCCGAGCACGCGGAAGCCCATCGCATCGAAGAAGGAGACCGCCTCGGAACCGATGAGGCCGGAAGAGCCGGTGATGAGCACGTGCATGAGTGGTCTCCGTTGCGGGTGTCCGCACGATCAGACGAGGGCGGGCTGGTGAGCATGGCGGTCGCTCGCGGCGTAGGGCGGCGGCGAGCGGTGGGCCGTTTGGCGGGTGGGGATGCCCTCCACGAGTGTGGCGTTGGCGAGCGGGCGGCGCGACGCGATGAACACCGCACGTGTCAGCCGCTCGGCGGCCGACGGCACGCTCCAGTCAAGCGGGAACTCCGCGTGATCGGGTTGCGTCGCAGGCATGTAGACGTGGGCGAAAGCCTCGCGCAGCCGCGCGTGCACCCACGCGCGGGTGGGGCGGCAACCGGTGCCGCTCACGGCCTGCGAGGGCACGAGGGCGTTCTCGCCCACGGGGTGCGGCGATTCATCCGCCCCCACCGACACGCAGGTTTCCAGCACCAGCAGATCGCGGCACGCCGCCGCCATGTAGGCCAGACCCGCCACCGGATCGGCGAGGTGATACAGCAGGCCGTACGCAAAGACCACGTCGTACGGCTCGCCGGTGAACGGGAGCGGCGCATCCAGATCGAGCCTGCCCACCGAGACCGCGGGCTCGTTGTCAAAGGCCCGCGCGATCAGACGTACATGGTCGGGGCGCGCATCGGTCGAGTGCACCGTGCAGCCGCGCTCAACCCAGAACCGTGTGAGATCGCCCACGCCCGCGCCCACTTCGAGCACGCGCCGCCCGCCAATGTCGAGCCCGAGCGAGGCCAGGTGGTCGAGACGCGCGGCGTTCAGACGCAGGTAATCGCGGTAGCGGAAGGCCCGCGCCGGGTCGGCCTGCGTGGCGGCGCCGGGCCTCGGCCCGGCGCTCGCGGGCACCGCCGCAGGGTGTGAGCGGTAGAGCGGCAGCACCAGCCTGCCCGCGCGCCGCAGTGGAGCACTAGCCGCCCAGAGTTCGTCTTCATAGCAGTCGCTGGACAGAATCACCGCATCGGCGGCCCGGGCGAGTGGCGCGGCCGGAGCCACAACGGGCACGGAGCCGATGGTCGGTGTGTCGGACGCGGCCTGATCGTCGATCACCGCCACCACGGGCAAGGGGCTCTGGGCAAACGCTGGCGCGAGAGTGCGGGTGTGGCGACCGGCTCCGTAAAGCGCGATCGACTTTTTTCCTGCGGCCGCCGCGTGCCGCGCGGCCTCCAGAAAGCGGGCCGGCGGGGTGCGGCGGCCGCACGCTTCGCGCAGGCGCGCCAGGGCGGATTCGTGCAGCCACAACGCATCGAGGCAGGTTGTCTGTTCCTCGGCACCGTTGGACCAGCACTCGTGAATCTGGTGGAGGATGAAGCCGTGGCGGGCGAGCGCGCCGGAGATGTCGGGGAAGGTGGCCGCACCGTCGTACTCGGCAATCAGTTGGGCCTCGCAGTTCACCGCCAGCACGTCGCCGCGCGAGAGCAGACCGGCGGCACCCGCGAGCACCGCGGTTTCCAGGCCCTGCACGTCGATCTTGACCATGTCTACGCGGGTCAGGCCGGCGCGGGCTACGTAGTCGTCCAGCGTGGTGAGCGGCACCCGCACCGTGGCATCCGCAGCGATGCCGGTGCCATGAAAGCGGCGGCCCAGGTCGCTGGCGGGCAGCACGCTTGACATGAGGTCGTCGGCCGCAACGTGCAGGTTGATGTGCCCCGTGCGGTCGCCCACGGCCGACTCGACGATGCGCACGCCGGGCAGGTCGGCCGTGTTCGTCCGCAAGAGCGCGGCGGCGCGGGGCGCGGGCTCGAAGGCGTGCACCTCGGCGCGGTGAAACTCATCGGCGATCCGGCGGCAGGTGTGCCCGGTGTTCGCGCCCACGTCGATGAACACGGCCCGTGCATCGGGCGCGATGAGCCGCGTCATCATGCTGTAGGCGTCGCGATTGAACAGGGGCATGGGGGGCTCGCAAAGGGCTACGCGGCAGCGAGAGCCGCGTGACTTGTCGGGGCGGTGTGGCCGGTCGGGGCGGGAGCCGTGGCGTACAGGCGCACGACGCGGATGCCCAGGGCACGCAGCGGGGCGGCCCGCTCCCACAGGCGGTCTTCATGCGCATCGGATGAGAGCACCACCGCAGCCAGGCCAAGCGCCGCGGCCTGCGCGCTGCTGACCACGGGCAGGTCGTGGGCGCGCGTGCACGTCAGCGCCGGATTGTCGTCGATGATGCAGGCCACGGCAGGGCCCGCCGAGGCGATGGCCGCGCCGGCGCGGCGCGTGTGGGCACCCGCCCCGAAGATGCCGATGGGCACGCGGCCTTGCGCGATCAGGTCTCGCAGCGCGCCGGCCATGCGGGCCTCGGCGATGCTGGCCTCCCGTGTTCCGTACAGCGTGGCGTGGTGGCGCTCGGCCAGGCGTGCCGTGTCGGCCGCCAGCGGGGTTGCGTCAAAGGCACGGGCGCTGCCGCTTGGCGTATGGCCGGGGAAGTGTGCCGCTGCCCGCTGCAGATAGAGTTCCACGTCGGCCCGGTCGTGCCGTTCCACGTTGTTCAGCCACCAAGTGGGTGTGGCGGCGGTGTGCTCGCGGTGCGGGTGGTCGTGAAAGTGCGACAGGTCCGGGCGCGACCAGAGTGCGCCCAGGCACCGGGCCACCCAGTAAAGTTCCAGGTCGCCCCAGTTGTGGCGGTAGCCGCCGTGCATGGGGCCCGTGCCACCGTACATGCGGTCAATCCACGCACGCCCGAGGAACGGGCTGCCGCAATAGTGCTGCGCGTTGCGATACGCGTCGCCGTGCGGCTGCATCACGCCGAAGCCGTCAGGGAAGCGCTCGAAAAACTGGCGGGCCAGGTCCTGGGCGCTGTGATGCGGCTCGGGCAGCATGTCGCAGCCGCCCGAAACCACGATGTCGGCCGACGCTGGCACGATCTCGCGGGTCAGGAGGTTGATCGACTGGGCCCAGCCCGGATAAGTGTCGGACCAGACCGTGAGGTCGGCGGGGATGTCGGCCCGCTCCACGTTCTGCAGCACGGCCACGCGATAGCCCCGCTCGCGCCACGCCGGCAGTGTGCGGCGGCAGCGCTCGGGGCTGGCCGAGGGGATGGCGTACCAAACTAGGTAGTCGCGTGGCAAGGGGGCCTCCGTGCGCCGGGCAGGCAACCCGCCGCGCACGCAGGCTTATCGGCCGTTGGAGGGGGGGTGCTTCACGCCACCGGCAGTGCCACGGCCATCCCCACCGGGGCGGCGTGGCACCGGGGGCCGTACAGCCGTATGACCTGTGCTCCGGCGGCTGCCAGTGGCCCGGCGGCCACCACCAACTCGTCTTCCATCGTGCGGCTGCTCAGCACCACCGCATCCAGGGCCATCGTGGCCGCCTGGCCGGCAGAGACGATCCGGTAGCCCCACAGGGTCTGGCCGCGCAGTGCGGGCTGGTCGTCGATGATGCACACGACGGGCACCGGCGGTCGTGCCAAGGCCGCGCCTGCGGCCAGCGTGTGCGAGCCGGCTCCGAACACGGCGACGCGCTGGCGGCCGGCGCGGCGGCAGGTATCGAGCGCGGCGGCGACGCGGGCAGCGGGGCCATCGGCCCGGGTCGCGGGTGCGTAGCGGGCCACCCAGTGCGATTCGGCGGCATGGGTGTACTCGCGCTCGAAGCGAACCGCATCGAACACGGGCCCACCGCCAAGCGGCTCGTGTCCGGGGAAGCGCTGCCACGCCCGCGCCAAGAAAAGCTGCACGTCTTGTCGGTCGGTTTCGCGCGCGCTGGCTGTCCAGTAGGCGGGGGCGAGTCCAGCGTGCTCGGTGCGGGAGAAGTGGTTGTGGTACTGAGTGAGTTCGGGCCTCTCCCACAGCACCCCGAGGCAACGGGCCACCCAGTAGAGTTCATTGTCCGCCCAGTTGTGGCGGTAACTGGCGTGCATCGGGCCGCGCCCGCCGTAGGCGCGGTCGATCCACCCCCGACCGAGCCACGGCGAGCCGCAGTAGAAACGTGAGCCCATATAGGCATCGCCCTGCGGCTGCATCACGCCGAAGCCGTCGGGAAAACGCTCAAGGAACTCGCGCGCGAGCGTCTGCGCGCCGCGGTGCGGGTCGGGCAGCATGTCGTCGCCGCCCGTGACGACGATGGCTGCGCTCGCGGGCACGATCGAGGCGCACAGCGTGTTCACCGCGTGCGGCCATCCGTGATAGGTCTCTGACCAGACCGTGATGTCCGCAGGTATGTCGCCGCGCTCGCGCCCCTGGAAGACGGCGACCTTGTAGCCGCGCTCACGCCACGCGGGTAGATGGGCGCGGCAACGCTCGACGCTCGCGGAAGGGATCGCGTACCAGACGTCGTGGTCGGCGGTGCGTGGCGGAGGAGGCATAGGGGCAGCCGCAGCGGGTATCGACGCACCGTGCGGGGGCGCTTGAGAGGCAGATGGCCATCACGCGGCGGGGGCGGGCGCAGCGGCGTGCTCGAGGCCGCGGGCGACAAAGCCCAGGATCTGCCGCGCCGCCTGTTCGTACGTCAGGTGGGCCCCCACGCGGCGCCGGATGCCCGCCGCCAGGCTGGCGCGGCGCTGCGGCCGCTCAACGGCGGTGGTGAGGACGTGTTCGACTTCGGCGGGGGTGGCGAATGAGGTCTCGCAGAGGTCGCCCATGAGCCAGATGGTGTCGGGGTGCAGCGCGCCGCCCCAGCCGTGGGTGCCGTGAGCCAGCCAGTGTGCCCGGTCCCACCGGATGCTGCCGTCGCAGGGTTGGCCGAGGCGCTGGAGTTGTGCCGTGTGCATCATGGCGTGGGCATGGTCCGCAGCCAGGCCCCGGGTGGCGCGGCTGCGCGGATCGCTGAGCCAGCCGTCGGTGTGCAAACTGATGGAGCGTGATGCCAGCCATTCGAGGAGGACGAGGTCGTCGTGCTTGCGGAGGGTGATCGGAAAGCCGCCCGACAGCGCGCACTCGAGCACGCGCTGGTGGAGGTTCCAGTTCACGCTGGCGTGCAGGCAGCAGGCGGCCCGCTGGTAGGCGGCGCGGAGGTCTTCGCCGTGCGCGACCGGGCCGCGGGCGAAGCGGGCCAGGGTGGGATGGGCGTGCCAGTTCTGACCGTATAGGTGGAAACGCCAGCCCCTCCGGGCGCAGGCATCGGCCGCCCAGGTGAGTGCCCGGTGTCGCAGCAGCCGATCGGCCAGGGGCAGGGCCACCTGGTTGATGAGGTTGGCGAGCGTGGCGGGCTCGGCGGCCCCGGCCCGGGCCCGCAAGCACTCCTCGGCGGCGCTGCGGAGGCGGTCCATGCACGGCTGGCTGGCGGAGGCTTCGACAATGCTCTCGACGCGCGTGTAGAGATCGGCCACGATGGCGGCCACTGCCGGGTTGCCCGCGTTGGCGGCGAGCACGCGGTCACGCAGTTGGGGGCCGGTGTCGCTCTGGTTGGTCATGGCGGCCACCTCGCAGTCGAAGCGGCCGGCGGCGCCGTCGGCCACGGGTGCCGCGTGGAACTTGGCTCCGCTCACCAGCACGGGCAGGGCCAGGGCCCGCTCCACCGGGTAGCCGAAGCGCGTGAAGAACTCGTCGTGCAGGTGGCCGACCACAAAGTCGGCCTCGCCCAGCCCGGCAGCTGCCTCGCGCGTGAAGAGGTGGGGCATGGCATCCTGCACCCAGCAGACATACGGCACCTCGGCCGGAGCCATGCCGCCCAGATTGCCGCGATGATAGTTAATGCACAGGATGAGGTCGGGATCGAACTCGACCACGGCCCGCCCCGCGGCCACGTTGGTGGCGCGGCTGGCGCAGTCGGGCTCGATGATGGTGCGGGTGCGGCACCCCGCCGATTCAAACGCCGCGGCCAGATCACGGGTGCTGTGCTGCACAAAGGTGGAGAACCGTGTGGTGGAGAAGAGCACCCGCAGCGGAGCACGCGAGCCGGGTGCCAGCGCCTCGCTGTAGCGTGCCGACCACCACGCGGGCGTCCGGCCCGTGCCGGCGGAGCGCATCGACGCCGCGATGCGGGCGGCCTCGTGCTCCTGCGCGCTCACGGCCCGCGCCACGGCCTGGGCGGTGGCCACGGCCGACACGCCGGGCGTGCCGCTGACGCTGGGGCCGGCGATGGCGCACGACCGGCGCGCGGCCAGCGAGGCCTCAAGCCTGCCGCTCGCATCCGGGCCGATGATCCACTCGAAGCGCGGCTGCGCGAGCAGCGTGCTGAGGTCGGCCGCAGCGAGCGCGTGGGCCAGGCGGGTTGGGTCGGGCTCGACGAGCACGATGCGGGGGTGGAAGCCATCAGGGCTTGCCGTGAGGGCGGCGGCCAGCCGCGCGAGCAGCGCGGGCACCCTGAGCGTGTGCACATACACGACGACCGCCCCATGCCCGCTGGCGATGGGCTGAGCCCGTGCCCACCCCGCATCGTCGTGCCAGTGGGTGAAGGGGCGGTCGGTGTCGCCTTCGGCAGGGCGGATCACGACCGTGCCGTCGGTGGCTCGCAGCCACTGCGTCGCGCCCGTGGCGGCGACGGCGTCGATGAGCGCGGCGTGGAGATCGGCATCGAAGGGTGGCGGTTCGCTGGTGCGGGCAGCGTGCCCAGCCGCGAGCGCGGCGAGGTTGGCTCGCAGGGTGGCGACGCGGGTGTCGAGGGGCAGGGTGTCGGCGGGCAGCGTGGTGGCCGCCTGCCGCAGGGGCGCGCCCACCTCGGCCGCGAGGCGCATGGCTTGCTCGCGGGCGGGTGTCGAGAGTCCCAGATGCAGGAGCGAGGCGGTGAGCGTGCCGCGCACGTGGGTGTCGTCAGGATGGACGGTGAGCCACGCCAGAGCCTCGGGCACCAGCAACCAGGGCTTGCGGGCAGCGTGCAGGCGCAGGACGACCTCGCGGGTGGAGGATGCCGACACGGGTTGCGGCGCGGGCGCGGGCACGCAGCGAGTATCGGCCCGTGCGCGGAGCGGGCTGCGGAGTTAGTCGGTGCGGCGGCTGCGGCGAGTCAGGGGCGCGACCGCGGCCGCGAGCACCAGCGCGGCACCGGGGGCGGGCACCGGGGAGCCGATCAGGGTGATGCGGATGTCGGGATTGACGCCGCGGTAGTACGGCGCGTGCAGCGTGAGGGTGGTGTGCCCGGTTCCCGCGTTGTACACCCAGTGGTCGACGGCGTCGTAGTCGCCGTAGTTCCATGACACGAGCGCGCCGCCCGCGACGCGCTGGTTGTAGACCCACTCGCCCGGGAGCGTGACCTGGGTGGTGAACGTGCCGGCGTCGTCCACGCCGCTGCTGCCGCCGCCGGCGAAGAACAGCGCGTGGTGGGGCGTGCCGAGCACGTCGGCGGCGCCGGAACGGAGGAACGACCGGCCCGCCGAGAGCGGGGCGGTGCTGGCGGGCGTTTCGTAGCTCAGGTAGACGGTGCCCCTCTCCGGGCCGCCCGTCTGGAACCCGACGCGGAAGCTGAGTTCCTGCGGATCAAGGAAACTGTCGGGCTGCGGATGCTGGTAGTCGAGCGTGATCCAGTCGTCGCAGGAGAGGTCGAAGTTGCGGAAGTCGCCCAACAGGCCCCACGTGACCGCCAGTGCATCGTCGGGGTCGCCCGCCCGGTGGCTGAGTTCGTTGGCGTAGTGAGCGCGGGCCTCAGCGAACGTCGGACCGTTGAAGTGAATCGCCGTGGAGGTGATGCGCGCGGTTTGCGTGATCGCCGCGGGCGCGGCACAGGCCGCGAATGCCAGCACGCACGTGAGCGTGAGCGAGCGCCTCATGGGCTCTCCTTTCACAAGACCGCAAAGTGAGCGACTCTGTCCTTACCTTCTCAACTCGCGCGGCGGGTCGGGGCACGCCGCTTGGTCATGATAACCCTACATCAGATTCGCGCGGGTGCCGGTGGAGAGGGTGGAAAAGTGGGGGGTTATGCCCGGAGCGGTGGACCACGCGATGGGCGATTCTGATGACTGACAGCGTGTTGTCAGTACAAACGCCGAACTTATCCACAATCGGAAGCCGAACATTGACAGGGCGCGCCGGCCCCTGTAACGTGATGGGGTCAGGCCCACGCCCGGCGCGTCCCTGATGGATTTGCCGTCACCCTGTCGGTGCGGAGGTCGCCCCCGCCGGTCCCCGGTGCGCCCGCGTGCGGCACGGCTTGGCCCGTGTCTCGCAGCCGCGGCCACGCACACGGCAAAGAAAGGTGGTTCGCATGTCTCGTTCCGCGCTCGCGCCCGTGGCTCCTGTGTCTGCCGTCGCTCCCACTTCCAACGGCACGGTGAAGCCCAAGGCCCCCCTCGAAATGAAGATCGACGACAAGGGTGCGCGTCCCGCCCCCGTGGCGGCAGGTGCGCCGGGCAAGCCCGTGGCTGCCGCGGCGATTCCCGCGCCCCGCCCGGTGATCTCCAAAGAGAAGCAGCAGGCCCTGAACACGACCGTGGCCCAGATCGAGAAGGCCTTCGGCAAGGGCTCGCTGATGAAACTCGATGAGCACGCCTACCTGGCGATCCCCGGGATCAGCACGGGCGCGCTATCCCTGGACTTGGCCCTGGGTGGCAAGGGGATTCCGCGGGGCCGCATCGTCGAGGTGTTCGGCCCTGAGTCCAGCGGCAAGACCACGCTGGCGCTCACCGTGGCCGCCCACGCCCAGAAAGAGGGGGGCGTGGCCGCGTTTATCGATGCCGAGCACGCGCTCGATCCCTCGTGGGCCCGCAAGATCGGCGTGAACATCGACGAGATGCTGGTGAGCCAGCCCGACACCGGCGAGCAGGCCCTGGAGATCTGCGAGATGCTGGTGCGCTCCAACGCGGTCGACGTGATCGTGGTCGACTCGGTCGCCGCGCTGATCCCGCGGGCGGAGATCGAGGGCGAGATGGGCGACGCCGTGGTGGGCCTGCAGGCACGCCTCATGAGCCAGGCGATGCGGAAGCTGACGGGTGTCATCGCGCGCTCCAACTGCACCGTCATCTTCATCAACCAGATCCGCGAGAAGATCGGCGTGATGTTCGGCAGCCCGGAGACCACCCCCGGCGGGCGGGCTCTCAAGTTCTACTCCTCCGTCCGCATCGACGTGCGCCGCACGGGCGCGATCAAGGAGGGCGACATCTCCGTGGGCAGCCGCACCCGGGCCCGCGTCGTGAAGAACAAGGTCGCCCCGCCCTTCCGCGATGCCGAGTTTGACATCATGTACGACGAGGGCATCTCCACCGCCGGCGATCTGCTCGACCTGGCTGTCGCCGCCAACGTCGTTGACAAATCCGGCGCGTGGTTCACCCGCGGCGAACTCAAACTCGGCCAGGGCCGCGAGAACGCCAAGAAGTTCCTCAAGGAGAACCCCGACCTCATGCGCGAGATCCGCGCCGACACGCTCAAGGTGCGCCTGGCCGCCAAGCCGCAGTCGGCCGCCACCGTGGCCGCGGGCGGCAAGCCCGAGGCCGACGAGTAGCCCGGCCCGGCCGGAGTGCGGCTCATCGCCCCGGGTGCGCGGCCACAGCCGGCGTGCCGGCGGTGCGGAGCAGAGCGCCCAGGCGGGCATCGCCGGGGTTGCTGCGCCGGGCCGCCTCGAAGGCGGCCCGGGCTTCGTCGGCCCGGCCCAAGTCGCTGAGCAGCAGGCCCTTGAGCGTGAGGGCCTGGGTGTCGGCGGGCGTGAGTCTGGCGGCGGGCTCGAGGGCCGCGAGTGCGCCCTCGATATCTCCCTGTCCCTGCAGGGCCAGAGCCCGCATCACGTAGCCCTCGGGCCGGTCGGGGGCGATGGCGGCGAGCCGGGCCCCGACGATGCGGAGGCGCGCGAAATCCTGCGTCTGGGCGGACACTTCGCCCAGCGCAATCCAGGCCCGCACGTCGCCGGCTCCGGCCTCGTCGGTGGTCAGCTCCAGCAGCAGCGAGCGAGCCTCACCCGTGCGGTCGAGTCGGCGCAGGCAGGCGGCCCGCATGTGCCGCAGGTCGCGCCGGTCGCTGTCGGCGCGCTTCTTCAGGAGCGCGGCGATGTTGTACTCGGCCTCCGCGAAGCGGCCCGCCGCGAACTGGGCCTGCACCATGCTCTCGTGGATCGCGGCGTCGTCGGGTGCCAGCAGGCGGGCCTCCTCCAGCAGTGCGCAGGCACGCGGGTAGTCGGCACGCACCATCGCCAGTTGCCCCTGTGTGTGGCGGATGGCCGAACTGTGCACCAGCGAGTCGCTCGGCGCTGCCAGCAGGCTCTCGGCCTCGTCGAGCCGGTGCAGTTGCACGAGCATCTCCGATGCCGCCACCACGTACTGGGCGTTGGCCCCGTCGTTCTTCATGGCCTGCCGGTAGTAGCCCAGCGCGGCTTCGGGCCGGCGGAAGCGCTCGTGCACGATGCCCAGGTAATAGGGGGCCTCGGCGTTGGCAGGGTCGAGCGCGGCGGCCCGGTTCAGGCTGGCGCGGGCCTCTTCGAGGTCGCCCTTTTCGAGCATGATGCGGCCGCGCAGAAGGTGGGTCTTGGCGATGCCGGGGGCGATTTCGATCGAGGTGTCGGCGCTGCGCAGGGCCTTGTCGAGTTCGCCCGCGAGGAACTGCTCCTGGCCCATCTGCCAGTCGACACCCGCCTTCATGGCGGCCATCTTGATCTTGGCCTCGCTGATGTACTCGGAGGTGTGCTGCCCGTGCGCACCGCATCCGGCCAGCGTGTGGAGGCAGAGCACGAGGCAGGCGTTGAGACCCAGACCGAGAACTCGACGGAGGTTGGCGCGGTGCATGAAGATGCTCCCTTTCTTGAGGCGTAAGGCGTAAGGCGTGAGGCGTGAGGCGTGAGGCGTGAGGCGTGAGGTGCGGCCTACTTGTTCTCTTCGGGCGCGTTGGCGAGGTCGCCGGTCGGAAACGGTGTCGGATTGGCGAAGAGTGCTTTCAGGAAGGCCCACGAGGCCGCGCCGCTTGCGGTCGCAGGCATCGCGGGTGTGCGCGAGAGAGAGGCGATGGCCTGCTGGGTGGTGGCGAGCATGGCGGAGGCATCCTGCGGCTGCAGGGGCGGGAGTTCACCCGCGTCAGCGCCGGGCAGACGCGGGAACGTGGCGGCGATGGCGGGATCGGTGCCGTCGGCCGGCGCGCCGGCGGCGGAGTTGCTTGTCGACAGCACGCCCGCGGGCACGGCGGCGGGGGCGAGCGCGATGGACGCCGGTGTGGGCGTGGTCGCCGGAGCCTCCCCCACGGGCACCACCTGGGGCACGGGCCGCTCGGGGATGTTGTTGGACCCGTGCGGCACCAGGTCTGGCGCGGGAGCGGGCGCCGCGGGCACCGACTGGATGCGCTGCTGGATCTGGCTGTCGAGCAGCGTGTCGAAGGCGGAGCGGCTTGGCCACGACTCGTGGTTGCCCGTGAGTTTCTCGCGGAGCTGATAGGCATCGGGCTGGCGCGGGTTGAGCGACAGGGAGCGCTGCAGGAGCCAGAGGGCCTTGTCGCTCTCGCCCGAACGCGCGGCGGTCTCTGCTTCCACGTTGAGCGTGCTGGTCATCTTCTCGCGGCTCCACGGGAGCAGGCCCTGGCGAGCCCCGGCCCGCACACGCGAGATGGTGTCGAGCCCCATCTGGCCCTGGGCGCCGGCCGTGGCATAGGTGACGATGCTGGGCTTGATGAGGAAGATGAACTCGTCGCGGACGGTGGAGTCGTCGTTGCCGCGGAAGGCCGCGCCGATGATGGGAATATCGCCCAGCACGGGCACCTGGCGGCGGCTGGCCCGGGTGGTCTCCTTGAAGAGACCGCCCAGCACGATGGTCATGCCGTCGCGCACAAGCACGTTGGTCACGATCGACTGGGTGTCTTCATCCACCACGCTGGTGGTGCCGGTGCCCACGGTCACGTTGCGCGGCGAGCCCGAGGAGACGCTGGGCTTGAGTTCCATGCGGATCTCGCCGTTGGCGGCCACGAACGGGCGGAAGAAGAGTTGCACGCCCGTGTCGAGAAACTGCACCGTCTGCGTGGTGGCGGTGTCGCTGGTGGTGGTGCTCAGGTAGCCGATGCGCTGGCCGACGATGACGCGCGAGGGCTGGCGGTTGAGGGCCATGATCTTGGGGTTGGAGATCACGGTGGTGTCGGTCACCTGGTCCAGCATCCGCACGAAGGCGGAGATGGTGTTGGTGATGATGCCCACTTTGATGCCGCCGGCCTCCCCGGTCTGGCCCACGCTGGTGCTCACGGCCGAGCCCTCGTTGTCGGGCGGGCTGAAGCCGGCGGGCGTGCCGCTGGCCCCCTTGATGAGCGCATCGGCCGCGGCCCGGGGGCCGCCCAGCGTGGCGAAGTCGGCGAAGCGCAGGTCGCCGATCACCGAGAAGTCGACGCCGAAGGCATTGTCCTCACGCAGGGTGCTCTGGAGAATGGTGGCCTCCACCAGCACCTGCGCGGGGCGGGTGTCGAGTTCGGCGAGCAGTTGTTCCACGGCGACCACGTTGTCTTCAAGGTCGATCACAACCAGAGTGGCGCCCAGCGCGTAGTCGTCCTTGCCGGTGGGCGCGTTCTCGGGGATCGTGAACGCCTCGGTCTTGGTGGCAGTCTTCACCTCGCCCTCCTTGCTCAGGAGGGGCTTGATGAACTCTGAGGCATCGGCGGCGTTGAGATAGTTGAGCCGCATCACCTTGGCCACGCGCTTGGCGAGGGCCTTGTTGATCTCCGCGAGTTCCTCGCGCGTGTAGACGTAGACGAAGTTGCCCTTCATCTGGTACGCCCACCCGTTGGGGTGCAGGATCGCGTCCAGTGCCTCGGCGAAGGTGACCTTGTACAGATCGGCGTTCACCTTGCCCGACACGCTCTTGCTGGCGATGATGTTCTTCTGCGTCTGGATGCTGAGCAACTCGAGCACGTTGCCCACGCTCTCGTCCTTCACGTGCAGGTCGACGGTCATGTCGTCGCCCACCTTCACCCGCGCGGCATCGGGTGCCGGCTTGGCGTCGTTCTGCGCAAGTGCGGGGGCACCCAGCAGCGCGGCGGCCAGGCCGGCGGCGTGCAGGAGCGAAGCGGGGGTGTGAGTGGTCGTCGGCGTGGTGTGCATGGTCAACTCCGGAGAACCGTGCCGTGCGGGGGCAGCGGGAGCAGTGCGTGGGCGCACGGCCGCCGCGCGGACTGGGCGGAAGATGTGTCGTCTGTTCCGGGGCGCGACTTTGGGCGGATCGGTCCGGTCTGGCGGACTTCACCCGCGCCGGCGGAGCGTGGTTAGCGGTCGCCGGCGGGTGCCGGCCGCGGGGCCGCTTCCCGGCGCGCCTCGCGCTCGGGCGCAGTCTGGGCCGGGGCTGCCACCACCGTGCGCGTCAGAGCCGGCGCGGGCACCGGGGGAGAGGCCGTGGCGGTGCGGGGGTGGCCCGTGACCAGAATGAACCGCGCCCACAGCAGCAGGCCCAGGCACATGAAGGCCACCGACATCACCGTGAACTGTCGTTTGGCGAGTGGTTTCACGCTGGGTCTCTCATCGGCGGGCCGCGGCGGGCACTTCACGGCGCGGGAGGGGCGGGTGGAACCGGGGGTTCGGGGGGAATGTTCACGACCCGGCGCGTGCTCACGCGGCCGGTGTACGGCTCCACGATGATGTCGAACGTCTGCCCTGAGCCGCTCAGGCGGATCGTGCCGCCCAGGCCGGGTTGATCGCCCGTGGCCGCCGCGGCGGGGGCGCCCACGTCGTCGAAGATGAGCGTGGGCAGGCCGTTCACCTGCGTGAACGAGGCGGATTCGATGCGGGCGCCGGCGAAGGACGTGTCCGCGAGGTTGACCACGTACTGCCCGCTCGGGCCGTCGGACTTGAAGAGCACGTTATCGGCGCTGATGGCCGAGCCGGGGATGTCGACGATGCGGTAGGTGTTGTTGGCGACGTCGAAGAGCACGGCGCGCCGGCGTTGGAAGGCGATCGCGTCTGCCTGGGCGAAGGTCAGGTCGCTGACGATGGTGCGGAGGGCGGCCTGCACGCGCAGCGAGTGGGCGGAGGCCATGTTGGGGATGACCAGGGCTCCGGCGATGCCCAGCAGCACCACCACGATGAGCAGTTCGACCAGCGTGAACGCTGGGCCGGCGTGACGCGGACGTGGGGCGCAGTGGGTAGCGGGCATCGCGTTGGTCCTGCTGCGGGCAGCGGGCGGCTATTCGCCTTTGGGCATGCTTGAAACCTTGACGGGCGGCATCTCGGTGACCTTCACCGACAGGCCCTTGTCCAGTTTGGACTCGATCGCCGCGAGCCGGGCCTGCATCTGGCCGAGTTGATCGATCATCTGCTTGCGCTGGTCGGCGGCGTTGAAGGGCACGTCCACGGTCTTGGGCTGCTCGGCCTGCGCGGCGTCGGGCCCGCCCACGCCCAGCAAACCGAGGAAGAGGTTGGCACCCAGAAGGGTGGCGACCACCGTGAGCATGGCCGCTGTGCCGCGCTTGGGCGTGAGTAGCGGCAGCGTGCGCAGCGGCGGCTCCGGGACGAGGGCGAGCAGGCTTGCGGGTGTGCGCGTGTGCATGGCGTGGCTCCGGACCGGCGGCGGGTCTGCATCGTGCAGGCCCGGAAACACCGGTCTTCAGGAGCATCGGCCCGCCTCAGGGGCGGCTTGAGTCCGAAAAGCAAACCCGACGCGGGCCTAGCCGCGCGGCAGCGGCACGTCGCTGGCGTCGAATGAGCCCGCCCAGACCTCGCCGGTGGCGGGGTTGTAGATCCATCCGTAGTCGGTTTGGAAGGCGGCGTCGGGGCCGGCACCGAACTTGACCGTGCGGGCGTTGGCACCGCCCACCCAGGGGTTTGACGGGGCCGAGAGGAAGTGATCGCGGCTGATGAGTTCGCCCCAGGTGCCGTCGCCCTCGGCCACGGTCGGGAGTGCGTCGTTGTTGCGGGCCCGGAAAACACCGACATGGCGGCGGAGTTTCTGCAGTTCGCTGAAGGTGGTGGTGGCGGCCGTGTCGTTGGCCGCGCTGGCAAACTGCGGCATCACTACGGCGGCGAGGATGCCGAGGATAACGACGACGATGAGGACCTCGACGAAGGTGAAGCCGCGGGGGCTTGAGCGAGCGCGGGTTGGTGCGTGGCAGCGGGGCATGGGCGCACGTGGGGAGGCGGTGCGGCGGAGCCGCGGGCATCGGGCAGGGGGATTTCGGAAAGAAAGCCGGCCCCCTTGCGGAGGCCGGCTCTGAAAGCGGCGAGATTGCCAGGCCGGCGAGGGGCGGTCTTACGGGGCGACGCGCCAGGTGCCGGCGGTCTCGTCGAAGCCGGCGCAGGTGATGGCGCCGGTGGTGGCGTCGTAGTACCAGCCCACGGCGCCCGCGCCGGTGGCGGCCACACCACCCGGATCGGCCGCGGTGGAGACCAGCGCCGAGCCGTTGCGGGGGTTGATGGGGGCGGCCCGGAGATAGACGTCCTGGCCGGCGGGGGGCGTGAGGAGCTCGTTGAAGTCCGGGCCGTCGAGGTCCGGGGCGTTGCCGTTGTTCTTGACGCGGAAGAGTTCGATCTGGCTGCGGATCGTCTGCAACTGCGTCTTGACGTTGCCGATCTGCGCGTCCTGGCTGGCGTTGGTGAACTGCGGGATGACGATGGCGGCCAGAATGCCCAGGATCACCACGACGATGAGGATTTCCACGAGCGTAAAGGCCTTCGAGCGACGACGGTTCAGCATGAGCGAGACTCCTTGCAGGTGCGTTCGGATGGTCCCGGGGCTCCGGGCCGAATGTCCGTGGGCGATGCCGTCAACCTCCCCTCCATGGGGACCGCCGGCGGCGAGAACATCGACACCCTGCGATCGGCCCCTGAGCGAGGCAAGGGCACAGCGCGCCGGGCTTGACGGATATGCGGGCGCGGCAAGCGCGCGGGGCACCGCGCGCCGGGGCTGGTGGCGATAAGCCGCGGGCTCACTTGCCGGTAATGAGCGGCACCAGGCTCTCGTTCGCCACGCCCAGGGCACCGATGAGGGCGGCCACGGCGGTGGCGCGCGCATCGTCGCCACTGGCGGCCTGGTCGAGCAGCGCCTTCACCTGCCGCTCCTCCAGCAGGTTGCCAGCCCGGCGGGCCGAACGGGCCGTGTGGCCCAGCAACGCGATCTGCTCCTCACCCGTGGCCGCCAGCGCGGCATCGGCCAGGGCCACCTGCACGCGCTTATCTGCCACGTGGCTGAGCACTTCCGCCAGACGGAGTTTGAGCGGACCCGACGCCGACGCGAGCGCGCTCGTCAGCGGTCCGGAGGCATCGGCCACGTTGTACACGGGGTTGGCGGCCATGGCCAGATCGCGCAGAGTGGCCAGGGCGCGGTCCTGGTATGCCGCGCTCTCGTCGGCGGAGATCTCGCCGCCCACGGCGGCGGCGATCAGCTGCGTGGCGGCCTCGGCCTGCTGGGCGGGCTGGCTGCCGGAGCGGACGATGCGCACCGCGGCATCGCGGTCGAAGGCGGCTCCGAGTTCGACGATCTCCGGCTGGGAGAGCAGGGCGAGCACGGGCGTGGCTGCGAAGCGGGGGCTGGAGCGGAGCGCCGCGATCGCGGTGCTGGTCGCGCCAGCGGGGAGGTTCACGAGCACGAGGTCGACACCGGGCACGTCGCCGGCACCCGCTTCCACGGCCTCGAGTGTCGCGCCCGCGGGGAGCACGGTGTAGCCCAGGCCGCGGGCCACGGCGGCCAGGCTCTGTTGCATCTCGACGTCGCCGGCGATCACGCCGGCGTACTTGGCCCCCGCGTCGCGGATGGCGCTGCCCAGCACCGGCACGACGCGCTCCGCGCCATCAAACGTCGTCGTGGGTGTGGCCGAGGCGAGGGCGAGCGCGGCCTCCACCTGCACACGGCGGTTGGGGTAGCGCATCGCCTCGATCAGCGCGTTGCGCGCAGAGGTGTCGGTCAGCGTGCTCGAACCCGCGCTGGAGGCGAGCGCAGCGATGGCCTTGCGGGCGAGCGGGGTGTGGCGGTCGTCGAGGGCACGCCCGAGCACGCGCTGCATGGGCCGGGCCCCCGCGGCCACGGCGTAGTACGTGCTGGCCCGCTGGGCCGCAGCCAGGGCCGGGTTGGCGTAGCCGGAGGGCGTTTCCAGGTCGCGTTTGAGGTTGGCGGCCAGCCACAGCGCCAGCGCATCGCTCGAAGCCGGCTCGGCCCGCAGGGCACGCTCGGCCAGTCGCATCGCCATGGTTTCGTGATAGACCCGGCTGTCCACCGGCGTGGCCACAAGCCCCGTGGCCGGGTCGAAGTTCCAGACCAGTTGGGCCGGCTCACCGGGAAAACTGGTCAGACTTGCGGGCTCGCCGTAGTAACTCTCGCCCAAGGCCGTGAACTGCGTCGCCGCGCTGGTCGAGCCTTCCAGGCCGCCCGTGATGCTCCGCACCGCCCGGTCGGCCGCGGCTTTCACGGAGGCGGAGTTTGAGGTTGCCGCGGCATCGAGCATGAACGGAACCGACGTGGTGTACGGGATCGTCCCCAGGATCGAGATGACCTGCTCTTGCGCGGCGGGGTCGAGTTTGGCGAGCGAAGCCGAGAGGGGCATCACCGCCTGCTTGCCCATGTCGGCCAGCAGTTGGCGGGCCTCGGCCGAGAGCGCGACGTTCGAGCGGTTGACCAGGGCCGCGAGCAGCTGTGGCGCGGCGTACTCACCCGCGAAGGCCAGCCGCTCGCGCGCGATCAGCCGGGCCCGCTGCTCGCCCGTGAGCATCGCGATGTTGCGGGCGATCTCGTCGGGGTTGCGGGCTTGCTCGAGTTTGCCGGTTTCATAGGCCTTGAGCAGGCGCCCGGCGGCGGTGGCGAGGTCGGGCACACGCTGGGCCCGGGCCGCGGCTTCCTCGAAGCGCTGCACCTCGCCGGATTGCTCAACCAGCGCGACGAAGTCGGCGAGTTTCATGGCCGTGTCGGCCGGTGCGGTGCCGAAGGGCGCGGCGAGTTTGGCGAGCAGCGCCTCCGCATAGGCCTTGGCCAGATCGGGCCGGTCGATACGCACGTAGTGCACGAAGTCGAGGACCAGTTCACCGCTCTCCACGGGCTTGGCGCCGCTGGCAGCGGGCGCGGCGGGCGCGGCCGCTTCGGGCTGGCCGAGCGCCGCGTGGCAGGAGCCCGCGACCAAGAGGGTGGTGAGGGTGAGCGTGCGGCGGGAGAGCGGCTTGGGCACGGCGGAAACTCCGGAGAATGAGGCCGGCGAGCGACAGAGATGCCAGCCGGGAGCATACCCGTAACTGGTTATGGGAGGGGAGGTTAGGCGGGAGATTGGGTGCGGCGATCTGCCGGCGGCCCCTCGACCGCCGGCGGCTGGCCCGCCACGGCCCCTCTCGGGCCGAGTTGCCCGGTTGCGCGGCACCGGCATCAAGGGGAGGGGCGATCGGGCCGACATCGTGGGTGTGTGTGGCCGCGCCGTGCACGACCCTGCGGAGGGTGTGCGCGGCGGTGCCCACGCGGCCGGCGCGCGACGGAAGACCCGATCGAGGATTCACACCATGGCCATTGATAAAGATGTACTGACCACCGGCGAAGTGGCCCGGCTCTGCAACGTGGCCCCGCGCACGGTGAGCAAGTGGTTTGACTCGGGCAGCCTCAAGGGTTACCGCATTCCCGGGTCGAAGGACCGGCGCATCCCGCTCAGCCATCTGGTGCGATTCATGAAGGCTCATGGGATTCCGCTCGACGGCATCTCGTCGGGTCGCACGCGCGTGCTGGTGGTTGACGACGAGAAGGACATCGTCGAGGTGCTGCACAAGGTGCTGACCGAGCAGGCCAACTACGACGTCCGCACGGCGACCAACGGCTTCGGCGCCGGCCTTGAGTGCGAGCGCTTCAAGCCCCACGTGCTGCTGCTCGACATCCACCTGGGCGAGGGGGATGCCCGGGTGGTGGCCGACCTGGTGCGATCCTCAGACGACCTGCAACTCACCAAACTGGTGGCCATGTCGGGCCAGATGACCGACAGCCAACTGGCCGGGCTGCGCGGCCAGGGCTTTGAGTGCACGCTGAAGAAGCCCTTCCAGGTGCGGCAGGTGATCGAGGCCATCGAGGCCTGCACCAACCTGGTGCACTGAGACGCCCGCCCCCCGGGCGATCCTGGCGGGCGTGCCCCGCGTATATGCTGGCGTGGTGCCGGGCCCAAACGACTCCATGTCGGCTGCTGATCAGGCGGCTCTGGTGGCACGCCTGCGGGCGGGCGACGACGCGGCGTATGAGCACCTGGTGCGACTGTACATCGGGCGGCTCCTGGCCATCGCCCGCCGCTTCATGCGTCGTGAGGAAGATGCCCAGGACGCGGTGCAGGAGGCTTTCCTGAGCGCGTTCAAGGCGATGGGCCGCTTCGACGGCAGGGCCCAGCTCAGCACCTGGCTGCACCGCATCACCGTCAACGCCTGCCTGATGCGGCTGCGCAGCCAGAAGCGGCGACCGGAGGTGGCGTATGACGACCTGTTACCCCGCTTCAAGGACGACGGCCACAGCCGCGAACCCGTTGGGGCGTGGAACCAGACACCCTCCAACGTCATCGAATCAACCGAGACGCGGCGGCGGGTGCGGGCCGCCATCGACGAGTTGCCCGATTCCTTGCGGCTGGTGGTGCTGATGCGCGATATCGAACAGATCGACACCGAGCAGACGGCCCAGCGGCTGGAGATATCGCCCAACGCGGTGAAGGTGCGGCTGCACCGGGCCCGGCAGGCCCTGCGAGAGATTCTCGCCAAGCGTTTCGCCGCGGAGGAACGCGCATGACGTGCCGCGAGTTGATCGAGTTTGTCATGGCCTACCTCGACCGCGAACTCCCGGAAGGGCAACGGGCCGAGTTCGAGCGGCACTTGGCGGTATGCCCGAGTTGCGTGAACTACCTTGAGACGTACAAGATCACGGTGGAGATGTGCCGCGCGGCGTGCCGGGATGACCTGGATAAGCCGGTGCCTTCCAGCGTGCCGGCTGGCCTGGTGGAGGCCATCCTCCGCGCGCGGAAGGCGTAGGGGCGAGATCGGCTACTCGCCCCGTTCCAGCGCCCGCAGTTTGGCCCGGTTCTTCAGCCGGTCGGCCTGCACCATGCGGTCGATGATGAGCACGCCGTCGAGGTGGTCCACCTCGTGCTGCCAGCAGCGGGCCAGCAGCCCGGTGCCGCGTGCGGTGAACACGCGGCCGTCGAGGTCGGTGGCGGTGACGGTGGCGGTGGGAGGGCGGAGCACCTGGCCGCGGATGTCGGGCAGGCTGAGGCAGCCTTCGGGGAAGGGTTCGGCGGGGCCCTCGAAGTCGGCGAGGGTGGGATTGATGTAGACGATCGGGGCGAGCGTGGCGGAAGGGGGAGACGCGCTGGCAGAGCGACCCTCCTCCGGGTCTTCGGGCACGTGGGCGACGAACAGCCGCCACGACAGTCCGACCTGCGGGGCGGCCAGGCCGATGCCCTCTTCGAGCGTCATGAGTTCGATCATGCGGCGAGCCACGGCCCGCACCTCGGCGGTGATCTCGGCCACCGGCGCGGCCCGCACCCGCAGGATGGGATCGGGGTGGTGAATCAGGTGGAGCGCAGGCGCATCGGGCATGGCCGGGCAGGGTAGGGAATCGGTGGGCCGACACGCAGCGAGCCGCAACGAAACGCGGCCCCGGTGTGAGCGGGGCCGCGCGGGGCAGCGGGAGATGAAGGGGAGATCACTTCTTGCGGAGCAGGTCTTTGAGCAGTTCTTCCTGCTTCCGGAACCACTCGGGCGAAGCGCCGGCGATGAGAGCGACGTTGCCGTTGAGTTTCATGATGGACTTGAGTTCTTCGAGGTGGCGGCGGGCGACGCCCACCTCCGTCTTGCGGCGGTCGTCCTGCAGCGAGGCCGCGCCCTTGACGCACATCTCGTACTTCTCGTAGATCGTGCGGAACTTCTTCGCGGCGCGGTCGTTGTCGCGCATGTTCTTGTCAATGAAGTCGGCGGCCTCCTTGCCTGCCCACTCCACCTCGGCAAGGCCCATGGCCTTGGCCAGTTCCTCTTTCGTCGCGGCTGTGCCCATGGAGAACTTGATCTGCGCGGCCTGCACCGCGTTGAGCGTGAGCACCTGCTTCTCGGGGTTGATGATGAGTTTGCCCGAGGTATTCTGGTGCAGGGTCACGTTGCCGTTCTCGTCGATGTCGGCAGAGAGCGGCTCCTGAATCTGCATAGCCCGCATGATCCGGCTGTCGCGCCCCGCCAGAGCGGACATGCGCTCCATGTAGTAGAGCACGTCGGAGAGGCCCTCGTCCTTGATCGCCTGCAGGTCGCCGCTCCAGCCCGTGCAGGCCCCGAGGTTGCCCTCGGGCAGGAAGTAGAACTCACGCAGCACGTACGGTGCCATGGCCGCGGCGGAGATCGCCGACTCGACCCAGCCCACCGTGCGGAAGCGCGGCTTGTACTTCTTCTCGAAGACGTCGTTGAAACGGGAGAGTTCCAGCAGCATGCCGCCGCCCGAGTTGATCCGCACGACGACCACATCGACGTTGTCCTTCTCGAGCATGGGCACGGCCTTGTCCCACGCGGCGGCGTTGATCACCGTGCCCACCATGCTGTCCACCACACCCTGCCAATCGCTCGGCGGGCCGAAGTTCAGTATGGCGACGCGCGTCACACCCGGCTTGCGCGGGGCTTTGGACGCCACCTTCTCCGCGTCCTTCAGGTCATTGTCAGTGGTGCGCGTGGGGTCGGGCAGTTCCGGCTGAGCGAGATGGGTCCGGGCGGCCGACGCAGCGACGGGTGCCGCGGTTGGCGCGCCGGCGGCGACCGACCATGCGCACAGCGCTGCCAGCGCGAGAGCGGAACGGGCGATGAGATTCTTCATGGGATGGCTTTCCAGAGAGTGTTTGTGGATGGATACGTGCGTGCCGGGCGCCGCGCGGACGGCGCACCCTCCCGATCAGTTGCCCTTGTCAAGGCGGATCTGCTGCTGGATCTGCGCGGTCATGCGGTCGATCTCGTTCTCCCAGTTGTCCGGCGAGCCCTGAATGGCCCGCGGGTTGATGGCCTCCTTGTACCGGCGCAGCAGGTCGTTGATCTGGCGGAGCAGGCCGATCTGGCGGCCCCGGGCCTTGTTGCGCTCGGTGCTGTCCTTGCCCTCCACTTTCAGTTCGTTGAATCTGCTCCACAGGTCGCGGAACTGCGACTCGGCGTCGCCCACGTCATTGGCCCAGGTGGAGAAGATGCTGTCGGCCTTGGCCTTCACCAGCGTGTGGTTGCGGGCGATGCCCAGTTCGCTCAGGAGTTCGTCCATCGTGTCGACGGTGCCCTTGGAGATGTCGAGTTTGCGGGCCCGCTCGGCGTTGAGCGTCAGCACGGCCTTGCCTTTGCCCCGGATGATGTCCTCGTAGTTGTCCTTGGTGTCTTCCTTGGAGCCGTCGATGGTGAGCACCTCGATGCCCTTGTCGTCTTCGCGGAGCACCGCCTTGCCGTCGACCAGGTCGTAGGAGAGCACCACCTCGGAGCGGCTCATGCCGCGGATGATGCGAGGGTCGTAGCCGCCCTTGATCGCCAGGCCCTCGGCCCGGCCCAGGCGCAGCGAGTACTGCTTCTCGCGCACCACCTCGTCGCCACGCCCGCCGAACGACTTGTCCAGATACCCGATACCGCCGTGCAGCGCGCCGGAGTGGTAGTAGATGGTCGGGCTGATGAAGGGGAGGAACGCCGGGCCGCCCAGGGCCTTCTTCACCCACATGACCAGTTGCGGCTTCTTGGGCCAGTTCGGGTCGTCGCGGATGTCGTCGGTGAGCAGCACCGCCAGTTCGCGCACGGTTTCGAGTTGGTTGTAGGCGTCGCCGCCGGTGGCGTTGGCATCTTCGCGTACCTTGCGGCCGTAGAACGAGAAGTCGAAGTCGACCACACACACCAGGTAGTCGGGCTGGGCCTTGCGGGCATCGTCCAGCACGCGCTTGAGCGGCGTGGCCGAGACGTTGCGGCCCAGTTCCCCCTTCATGGGAATCACGTAGACGCTCTTCTTCTCGATCTGCTCGTGCTCGCTCTCCGCCGGTGTCGCCGGCGGCTTGGCGGGCGCGGCGCTGGGGGGCTGAGCCCAGGCGAAGCCGGCCGCCAGCGCCAGGGCCGCGGCGGCGGAAGGGGAGGCGATCAGGCGGCGGTTCAGCATGGTCACGTCCTTCTGGAGTCTGTTCAACGCGGACAGATACGGTACAGGCGGCCCACGGCCGACACTGTGTATTCGCCCCGGCGGGCGGGCCGGATGGACCCGCAGGGCCGGGCCACCCGGACATTAGACGCTCAGACTGCGCGCGAGTTCCATCGCCTCGGCTTTCGTACGGGTACGGCCCTCCAACTGGGCATCGAGCAGGCGTTCCAACAGAGCCTTGAAGCGGGGCCCCGGCTCCAAACCAATCCCGACCAAGTCATCGCCCGTGACCAACGGCTCGGGCAGCGGTCCGGGCGGGAAGGAGAGGCCGAGTTCGCTCAGCCGCTCCATGGCCCGCGCCGCACACTGCGGCAGCGTCGCCTGCACCAGCACGAGCGCGGGCACAAAGGCGGGGTCGTGGGCGGCCCGCTTCTGCGATGCCACCGGCTGCGTGTGCCAGTCGCCCATCAGGCGCAGCCGCAGCGTGAGGCACGCCCGCAGCGCTCCGGTTTCCGCGTTGGAGAGGCACAGGTTGGTGCGCAGGAGTCCCGCAAGAGCGTCGATGGCGGGAGTGTTGACAAGTGCGGGCGTGGCGCGGTCGGGCGTGGCGCCGGGGCGGCCCGCAGCGGCGCGGTCGATGCTCCACGCCGCGAGCGCGACGGGGAAAACGTCGCCCGGGCCCAGGGGTGTCGGCTCCGCGAGGGCGGCGAGCGTGGGGAGCGGGGCACCGGGCCGGTGGTCGCCCAGCACCGGGGCATCAAGCCCCAGCGCCTGCACCAGCGTCGCCGCGTCGAGCCGCGCGGGGTGCGTGAGCATGCGGCGGAGTTCATCGCCGACCCGCTCCCTGCTCACGCCTGCGAGGCGCGCGGCGTGGGCACGGATGGCGTGGGCGGTCGCGGGCTCGATCGTGAAGCCCAGCCGCGCGGCAAAGCGCGCCGCCCGCAGGGCGCGCAGATGGTCCTCATCGAGCCGCGCGGCGGGGTCGCCCACAGCCCGGATCACGCGGGCCCGCAGGTCGGCGACGCCGCCCACGTAGTCGATGACGCGGCCCTGGGCGGGCGTGGCGGGGTCGGGCGGGGCGAGCGGATCGAGAAAGAGCGCGTTGACGGTGAAGTCGCGGCGGGCGGCATCGGCGGGGGCATCGGCAAAGGCGACCGAGTCGGGGCGGCGTTTGTCGGCGTACGGCCCATCGGAGCGGAAGGTGGCGACCTCGACGGTGATAAGGGGGCTGCCCGGCTCGGCTCGGAAGACGGGGATGTGCACCAGCGTGACACCGAACGCCGCGCCGACGTGGTTGGTGCGGCGGAAGAGGGGCTTGACCGCCTCCGGGGTCGCGCTGGTCGCCACGTCGTAATCGGCCGGGTGCAGGCCCAGCAGTTCATCGCGCACGCAGCCGCCGGCGAAGTACGCGGTGTGGCCGGCGTCGCGCAGCGTGCGCACCACCGTGAGAGCCGCGGCCCGGGCCTGGGCGGGTTCGTGCGGGGGAGGGGTGGGCACGGGTGAAGGGTACGGGGCGGCTAGCGCGGCGCGCGGGCCCGGCACTCGTCCAGAAAGTCCACAGCCCGGCGGAGGTGCGGGATCACGATCGAGCCGCCGACGATGAGGCCCACGTCGAGCGTCTCCCAGATCTGCTCGTCGCTGCACCCTTCGGCCACGCAGCGGTCGATGTGGTACGCCACGCAGTCGTCGCAACGAAGGACGAGCGAGGCCACGAGGCCCAGGAGTTCTTTCGTCTTGACGTCGAGCGTGCCGGCCTTGTAGGTGGCGGTGTCGAGCGCGAAGAACCGCCTGGTGTTGAGCGTGCCCGAAGCACGCCCCGACGTGTCGGTGAGAATCCGCTCATTCAGGCGGGTGCGGAAAGCCTGGAACTGCTCGTGACGGCTCATGGCCCAGCGTAGGGCAACCGTCACTTCACCACCTGAACCCAGGACCCCGGCTGCACGACCATCGTGGGCCCCGTGCGGAAGCCGGGAGGCGGGTGGGTGGCGAGATCGGGATCGGTCTTGATAATGAGCGAGCCGATGACATTGGCCTTGTCGGTGGCGAGCACGGCGCCTTGCACTGTGGTGGCGCCGCCGGTAGTGAACTTGCCCGACACGTAGACAAGCCCGCGGATCATGGACGTGTAGACGTCATCCAGAGACGAGTCGCTCGCCGACAGGCCCAGCACGGGTGCGTTCAGGTTCACGCCCAGGCCGGACTCCGACAGCGGCACCGCGCTCAGCGACAGGTCAAGGTCGCCCTCGACGATCAGGGCCGGGTAGCCCTTTGTCGCCGGCTCCCATGCCACCGACTCGGACACGTTGACCTGCACGGCGTTGAGCAGCACCAGTGTGCCGACGATGCGGCAGTTCTTGATCGTCACGGTTTGCCGGTAGCAGTCCACCACATACACACCGTCGGCGGAGGGTGCCAGCCCGAAGGGGTTGTCTCCGGGTCCGAGGGCGCCCTTCTGGAACGTGGCGAACGCGAGCAGGCCGAAGTCGCCTTTGGGCCGGCCTGCGGTGTAGGGCGTGCTGGCGGTGGCGAGCGTCGGTACCGCCGGAATCGACCCGACGCTGCGAGTGCCCGAGTACGTCGAGCCGGTCGCGGTCGTACCGGTACACAGCGCGGCGAGCACGATGGCGTTCGTCGCGTCGGCGCCCGTTCCCGATGCCTGGTTGGTGGCGGAGAATGACGCGTTCGTGAACGAAAGGGCGCCGGCGGAGACCAGTGAACCCGACACCGCCGCGACGGGGGTGAACACCGGTGTGGCCGTGGCCTGCACGTACTGCACGCTTCCCCCGGTCGTGCCCGTGCCACGCAGCACGAGGGCGTCCGCCGGGTCGTCGGTCGGGTCCCCATCGACGGGGTCGGTCGCCAGCACGTCGGCCGTGCCGCGCCCCACCGGGGCTGCTGCCAGCCACGCCCCGCTCTTGGCAAGCGTGGCCCGGGTCGGGTCGTCGTTGAGCAGTTGCAGGCCGATCTCGACAGCCCCCGTGGCCAGGGCCCGGGCCCGTGTGCCGTCGGCCGCCGCCCGGGTGTGCGCCCTTGCCGCCCGCTGCAGTTCAAGGGCACCCAGCACCATGGCCACCGCGGCCACGGTGGTGAAGAGGACCATCAGGTAGATGCTGCCGCGGCGTGTGTGCATCAGAAGGCCTCGGCCATGGCGGCCACGGTGCCGGTCGTGCGCGTGCCGGTGGTGTTGGGCGGCGTGAGCACGGCGCTGTCAAAGGCACGAGTGCGCACGGCGTGCACGGTCGCCACGGGTCGGTCGCCCCGGCACACCTTCACGGTGATGAGCAGGGCCCCCTCGTCGACCGGGCACGTCGTCTTCGGGCTGGCGGGCTTCACCCGCGCCAGCGTTACGGTCCGCGACAGGGCAGCGGAAGCCGCCACCGCGGTCCCGTCCTTGTTGGTCGGGGCCGTCTCGGTCCAGTTGTGGTAGTCGCCCACGTTGTCAAACAACGACCGGTTGCCCGTAACCTCGCCCGCCGCGGGTCCCAGCGGGCACGACGCCGACTGCGGATCGTTGTAGGGCAGGGCGAGAATCTCTTCGAGCAGGCGCTGGGCCAGCGGTTCGGCCTGGGCCCGGTCGCTGGTGGCGGCACGGTCGCGGGCCACGCTGCCGACGCCGTTGAGCGTGGCTACGAGGAGGGCCGCGACCACCACGGTCGCGAGGGTGGTTTCGATGAGGCTGAAGGCGCGGCGTCGCTTCATGGGCCTACTCCCGGGCGGTTGAGCGGGCGGGCCGCGCCCGCCACACCCGGCGCAGTGTCGCTGTCGGCCTTGATGGAAATCAGCACGCGCTCGAGGTTCGACGCGGTCGAAACCGTCGTCAGCGGCGTGGTAGCGGTCCCGTAGATGGTGCACTCGAGTACCTTGGTGGTATCGGTCGTCCACCCCAGGCCCAGCGCGCCGCTGGCGATGAACGCGCCACCCGGAGGGGATGCCGAGGCCCGCGTACGGGCGTCGGCCGCGACGGAGCCGTTTGCGTGCATGACCATGACGCAGTAGGTGCGTCCCGGCGTGAGGCCTGCGGCGGCCAGCGGGTAGATCACCGTGCTGCCGGTCAGGGTGGATTCGTTGATCGTTGTCTGCGCGAGCACGGTGCTCGAGGGTGTACCGTTGCTCTCCACCGTGCGGAGTTGGAGCGAGACCTGTCCCGTGGCCGGCCAGTTGGGGCTTAGCCGCAGGCCTACGCGGGTCACCCCCCAGGAGGTCGTCTCGGCGGGAAGGGTGAGGCGGAACGACTGCCCGATGGAGTACGTGGGCGTGATGCTGGCCGTGGAAGTGAAGCCGCTGGTGAGGTTGAGGAGCGTCTGCTCTGCGGTGGTGCCGCCGCCGGCGCTGCCGCGCGTGGTAGTGGAGGTGTCGTAGACCAGCGCGAAGGAACGCGTGTTGGCCACCAGGGTCTCGGCCTCGTCGTTCACCGTGCGGATCAACGGGTCGCCGGGCGTGCCGCTCCAAGCGTACTTGATCGCCTCGTCGGCCCCGTCGCGGTCCCTGTCGGGCACCGTGAGCGCCAGCAACGTCGCGTTGCCCTCGCTGACAGACGTCGCGTAGGCGACATCCGCGCAGATCATGTCGAGCGCACGTGCCGCGGCGGGCCCGGCCGTCAGCGCCACCTGGTTGTCCGGCAGCGCCCGCGATGCCAGCACAAAGATCGACCCCATCGCCCCCAGCAGCACTGTGCTGGCCGTGAGCGCAACCAGCAACTCCAGCAGGGTGAACGCGCGCAGGCCACGGGATGAAGTCGCCGCGCGTGTCATTCGATCATCACCTGGCCCCCGCCCAGCGTCTGCCCGCCGCCGCCACCCGTGCCGGGCGGCGTGGTCGAGACTTCCACGCCCCCGCCCGGGAGCGTGAGCGTCGCGCTGCCCGACTTCGGGGCCACCGCCAGGCCCGCCAGCGAGAGCGCCCCGCTCTTGCCCGCCACGGTGAGCACCACCGAGCGGCCCGCCAGCGTCAGCCGCACCGTGCCGCCAGCCACCGGAGTGCCGAAGCCGTCGAACGTCAGTTCCCTGCGCCCGTCGAAGTTGGCCGCAAGCGCGGCCACGCCGTAAGGGTCGCCGGCCAGGTCCACCGTGTACACGCCCGTCGGGCTCTCGGCATCGGGCACGCCGCTGAGCGTGTAGGTGCGGGCCGTGGTATCGAAGAGCACGGCGCATTCGGCGCTGGCGCTGCGGGCCGCGGCCCGGGCGTAGGCGATGTCGGCGGCCACCCGCAGCGCGGCCGAATCAAGCCGGTGCGGCGCCGAAGCCGCTGCGAACCGCGGCATCGCCACCGCCGCCAGCGTGCCGATCACCGCGATCACCACCAGCAGTTCGATCAGTGAAAACGCGCACGCCCGGCTGCGCCCCCTGTGGGGCGCGACCGGGCGTGCGATCGCGGTCGAGTTGACCTTGCTCATGAGCTCAATAGGTGTTGTACAGCACGCCCCGGGCATCGGCCTCGGTCGTGGTGTTGGCCTTGATGGTGCCGGTGCTCTCGGTGTAGAGCCACCCGATCTCGGCGCCGGTGGCAGCGGCCACGCCGCTCTTGCCCTTCTTGGCGCCCACGGGCAGGACGGGTACCTCGCGGATGTACGGGCCGAAGATGAAGGTGCCCGTGCGGGTCGCGTTGGTGCCGCCGGCCGAGTCCGTGAAGGTCGTGAGTTGGTCGGTGAAGGTGACGTCATCGGGGAAGACGTTGTCGTGCTCGGAGTAGAACAGGTCGATGGCGTTGCGCAACTGCCGCAGATTGCTCTGCAGCGAAGCATCGGCCGCGCCCGCCGCGCCGCGGCTCATCCGCGGGATGGCGATGGCGGCGATGATGCCGATGATGACGACGACGATGACCAGTTCGATGAGGCTGAAGGCTGAACGGGCGGTGCGGACCATGGTGAAGGCTCCTCGGGTATGCGGGTGGGTCGGCAAAGCGGCTGACTCTTGCCCGAGGTCATCGGTCAACGGGACGGGTGGGTTTACCGCGTGGTCCAGGCGTGCGCCGAGTGGCCGCCCGCGGAGTGGGCTACCGGGCCGATAACTTCGCTTCGCGGCGTCGGCCGTCGCGCTCGAATGTCGCCGTGCGGGCTGACACGCCCACCAGGGTCCATCCTTGCACCTGCTCGCCCACGCGCACGAACGCCCCGTTCACCTTGGCGCCGGCCTGCTCCCCGCCGGTCATGACGGCCGAGACTTGCGGTGCGAACGCGTCGGGTTCGTCGGCGCTCGGTGTGCCCGGGTGTGCTGCCGCCACTCGCGCGGCCGCCACCGCCCGCTCCCACGCGGCCGGCAGGCGCAGCGCATCGGTGGCCGCAGCCGGGCCGGGGTGCAGCGCGGCGAGTCGCTCAGCCACGGACAGCAGCCCGGCCTGGCCGCCCGGTGTGTTGAGGAGGGCTGCCCCCGGCTCGGGTGCGCCCGCCGCTGCCGCGGCAGTGCGCGGGCCGGTGAGCCCCGTGCCCGGGAACATGCGATCGGCCGTCAGCCCCCCGATGGTGGTGAGCAGCGTGCCGAGAAGAACGGTGTTGCGCCTCGTGAAGATCACGAGGAGAGTGGGCGATTTGCGCACCGCTCTGTCAAGGGCGTGCGGCCTCGGATGCCGGGTCGCCGGCCGCCGAGGCGGCAGACCTTGCCCGACCGGCATCACCGCGGGCGGGCAGGGCGTGCCAGAGCAGGTCGAGCGTGAACGCGGCCACGGGTGCCGCGGTTTCCGGACCCGCCGCCCCGGCCCGCAACTCGAACGCCGTCACCGCGGTTGTGGGCTCGAGCGCGTGCAGCGTGTGGAAGAAGGCGGCCAGGCCGGGGTATGTGCCCGATCCTGTGGCCTTCACCGGCACGGTTGAGAATCGAGCGCCGGCGGCGGTCTGGCCCGGCACCACCTGCTGCAGGCTGAGCCCGGCGTCTTCGGCGAGGCGTGTGAGCACGCCCAGTTGCTCGTTGAGCGCGGCCAGCGGGCGGAGGGTGACCGTGTCCTTGGCCACACGGGCCTTGAGTTCGGCGGCCCGCAACCGCACCGCTGCCGACTGTGCACGGGCCGTATCCGATCGATCGCGGGCCTCCGCCAGTGCGATAGAGCGCTCCCGCGCGCTGGCCCGCGCCGCCCACAGCGGCCCCGCGACGGTGAGCGCCGCGACCACGATCACACTGAGCGCCAGTGCCGCACCCGCGGCGTGCACCGTGGTGGCGGTCGGCGTGCTGCGGCTCGGGGGTGGGGGGGCGGGTGTCATGGCGCGCTCCGATCAGCCGGTGCCGAGGCCGCCGGGCGTGCAGCGGCCAGGTCGCACTCCAGGGCGAAAGCCGTGCGCGGGCGGCCCGCGAGTTCGCGGGGCTGGGTCTGGAGCAAGGCGACACGCTCGAAGATGCCCGTCTGCTCAAGCCGCAGGACCAGCGCGGTCGCTTCGCCCGGCCCGGAGACGACACCCGCGACCTTTACGAGGTACGCCTCGCGGGGGAGCGCCGGTTCTGCGCTGCCCTCGGGCGTGCCGCGAGAGGATGCCGGCCGGGCCGGCGGGGCGGCCTTGCGCCGCACCTCAACGGATTCGATCACTGCGTGTTCGCCCCGCACTTCGGCGATCACGCCCAGGAGCAAACTCCAGTCCGGGTGGCCGCTCACGGCCCGTCGCAGATCGAGCCGTCGTGCCGCGTCGGCGGCTTCCTTGCGGGCGGCGTCGGCTAGCGCAAAGTCGGCATCAGCCGCGGCGTTCAGCCGGGCCGGCGCGCCCGCGTCCTCGGCGGGCGCCGGTGCGGCGGTGGCCACGGCGATCAGCGTGCCTGCAGCGCACGACAGTGCCGCCAGCCCGCGGACCCAGATACGCGCCGCCGCGGCGGCGCGGCAGCGCGCCGCGGCGGATGGCGGCAGCAGATTGGGTATCGTGCGGTTCACGCGACCACCTCTGCGGGCGCACGGTGGGGTGCAAGGCTGGCCGCCGCGCCCTGCGCCAGGGACCACGCCGGCAGCGTGTTGCACGGCCCCGCGAAGCCCGCATCGACCATGCATGCGGTCACGCCGCGGGCGAGGTCCTCTGCGGGTGCCACCACGGCCAGCGAGGCCGGCTGCACGCCCGAAGCCGCGCCGCAGTAGTCGATCGATGTGAGCGCCTCGGCCGCCAGACCGTGTGCGAACGAGCGCACCATCCCGGCTGCAGCCGCGAGCAGCGCGGTTGACGGCGGGTGGCCCCGCAGGGTGTCGAGGCCGGTGGTGTCGGCGGGCCCGGCGGCGAGCAGCGCGGCGGCGTCGGCGCTCAGGCCTGTCTTCTCGCCAATGCGGTCCACAAGGGCCGCGAGGCCGTGCTCAGGCAGCCAACGTTCAAAGTGCACGATGCGGTTTCGTGCCACCGCTAACAGCGCACCGTGCCAGCCGACCTCCAGGCCCGCAGCTCCGTCGCCCCCCGGGGCGGCGAGCGCGCAGGCCAAGGCCCACGAGCGCGGCACCACGGCGCGGGGCTGCAGACCGCAATCAACGAGCGCGTGGGCTAGGGCCTCCAGCCCCGCCTGCGGCCCGCCGCACGCGATGGCCGCGAGGGCCTGCCCCGCGGCCGGGCCACGCCGCGCCGCAGGCACCGGCGTCTCCCACCAGCAGCACGCGAGCGACTCGGCGGGAGCGCCCAGCGACTCGGCCAGTTGCGTGGTGGCGATCTGGTCCAAGGGGGCACCCGAGGAGCGCGGCGGCAGTTGCACGGCGACGGCGCTGGCGCACCACGGCGGCGGGCAGACCGCGACATCTCTGCCGCGGAAACCCCGACGTTCGACGGCGCCGGCGATCTGTGCGGCGATCTCGGACCAGGCGTGGTCGGGCCAGGGCTGATGGGGCAGGGCCAGGGTGCAGGAGTGCGGCGAGCCGTTGCGGCGAGCCTGGGCGAGGTGAGCCACGCTGCGGTCCAGGGCGATGCCGATGAGGCAGGGGCTGTGGGTGAGACGGCTGATCATGGCTCACCTCCCGCGCCGCCGCCCCCGCCGCCAGGCCCGGCCGTGCCGCCCGCCAGGTCGAAGAGCGGCATGAACATGCTCATGGCCACGCCGCCCACCACCAGACCCATGCCGATCAGAATCACGGGCTCGATGATCGACGTCAGCGACTTCACCATCGTCTCGTTGTCTTCGTCCAAGAAGTCGGCCACGGTGCTGAGTACGGGACCCACCTGACCGGTGCGCTCGCCCGAGCGCATGGCCTCGCACACCGAGGGGTGGATGAGCGAGGCATCGGCAAACGCGCTGCTGGCGGGCTCGCCGCGCGTCACCAGGTCGATGGCCTTGCCCACCAGCGCGGCGTAGAGCACGCTGCCCGCGCCCGAGCGGGTGAGGGCCAGGGCTTCCAGCATGGCCACCTTGCCCTCGAGCAGCACCCCGAGCATGCGCGCGATGCGTGCCGTGGCGAGCGAGCGCGCCACGCGCCCCACCATGGGCAGACGCACCAGCACGATGCCCGTGAGCCGCTGCCCGGAGGGGCTGGCCAGCCACACCGCCGCCCCGACGAGGGACAGCAGCACACCGATGAGAAGGCCGATCCAGTAGGTCCGCCCGAAGCGGCTCACGTCCATGAGAAGCTTGGTGGTGGGGGGGAGGCCCGCCCCCAGCGTCTCGAACATGCCCTCAAAGCGCGGGAGCACGAAGCCGATCATCGAGACGAGCGTGGTGATGGCGACACAGATCAGCAACGCGGGGTAGACCATCGCGCCCAGCACGGCCGAGCGCACCTTCTGCTGCTGGCGCAGCAGGTCGGCGGCCCGCACCAGCATGTCGCCGAGTTTGCCGCGGCTCTCGCCCGCCGCCACCAGGCTGCGCGACACAGGCTCAAACCACGCCTGGTGCGCCCCCATCGCCTCGGAGAGCTGCGCCCCCTCCTCCACACGCTCGCGCAGGTTCGCCAGCACGGCCCTCCAGCCCCCGGCGGGGCCCACGACCTGCTTCTCCAGCACAGCCAGGGCCTCCACCACGGGCGTGCCCGTGCTCACCAGCACCGCCAGCTGGCGCGTGAACTGGGCGACGACCTTCGACCGGCCCGTGAGCAGGCCGGTCAGCCCCGCGGATTGCGGCGCGGCTTCCTTGGTCGCCAGCGTGCCCTCGCCGATGCGCGACACGAACAGGCCCTGCTTGCGGAGTTGCTGGGTGGCGGCCTCGACGCTGGCCGCGTCGATGGTGCCGCTTGCGCTCTTGCCCGCGGTGTCGAACGCGACGTACGAGAGTTTCATGCGGCCTCCTTGCGGCCGGCCGCGTGCACGGGCGTGCTCAGTTCGTCGTCGTGCTGTGTGACGCGCAGGATTTCTTCGAGGCTGGTCTTGCCCTCCACGGCCAGGATCACGCCCTCGTCGCGCAGGCCCAGCCCGCCCGACGAGCGGATCTTGTCGCGCATCTCGTGCGTTGGAGCGGCGTGGTGGATCATGCGCTTGAGTTCGGGCGTAACCTCCATCACCTCGTAGATGCCCAGCCGTCCCTGGAAGCCGCTGTCGTGGCAGTTGCGGCACCCCGCGCCCTTCTTGAACGGGCGACCCGCGTGCCCCTCCAGCCCCGCGTCGCGGAGTTCCTCCTCGCTGGGGAAGTACTTGGTCACGCAGTTCGGGCAGAGCGTGCGGGCCAGTCGCTGCGCCACCGCTCCGTTGAACGAACTCGCCAGCAGGTAGTGCTCGATGCCCATGTCCGCCAGGCGGGCCACGCTGCCGGGCGCGTCGTTGGTGTGCAGGGTCGCCAGCACAAGGTGGCCGGTGAGCGCGGCCTGCACGGCCACCCGGGCCGTGTCCTCGTCGCGGATCTCGCCCACCATGATCACGTCCGGGTCCTGCCGCAGGATGCTCCGCAGGGCCCGCGCAAACGTCAGGCCGATCGGCTCGTTCACCTGGATCTGGTTCACCAGGTCGAGTTGGTACTCGACCGGGTCTTCCACCGTCAGCAGGTTGGTCTCGTTGTCGCGGAGCAGGTCGAGGGCGCTGTAGAGCGTGGTGGTCTTGCCGCTGCCGGTGG
>CAZPWW010000003.1:0-182857 GCA_964590885.1 uncultured Phycisphaeraceae bacterium | reverse complement strand
GGGCCATCAAGGGGGTGGGCGAAGTGACGGCGTGGACCATGCGGGCGTTGATCGGCCGCTTCGACCGCTTCACCAGCGGCAAGCAACTGGCCCGCTTCTGCGCCGTGACCCCACGCAACGCCTCCAGCGGGCAGCGGACGTCCGACGCGGGCATGATCAAGGCGGGCGACCCGCAGCTCAAGAGCGTGGTGATCGAGGCCGCGCAGCGGCTGCGGCGCTACGAGCCGCGCTGGCGTGAACTCTCCCTGTCGATGGCGGCACGGGGCAAGCCCGCCAGCGTGATCGTGGGGGCGGTGGCGAACCGGTGGATGCGAGGCCTCTATCACGCGATGAAGGGGGTAGCCATGGCCGCGTAAGTCCAGGCGGCGAACACCACGAGCAAGCGGAGGACGGCCCCGCGTGAGGCCCGATGAGCTCGAGTGCCACTTGGGTGAAACACTCGTACTTCGAACGGGCAATCGGACCCCACGCCTCGGACGCAACCCATATGGGCAGAGCCGCAAGGCTCACGCTCGGATAGACGAATGGGCCCGTCCCTACGCTTGCACCAACTCAGGTCTTCATAGAGGTGGCACGGCAGAAAGGGTGCCGGGACTTCAGTGCCACCTGCCGTCTACGCTCGCCCATGCTCCCGCTCGCGCTGGTCGCCCTCATCGCGCCACTCGCCCCCGCACCGCCGCCCGCCCCCGCCGAACCCCCGCGCACCCGCCTCATCGGCTCCGTCGCCATCGCCGCCGATGCCACCGACCTCTCCGGCCTCTCGAGCACGCTCCCCGGCGGCATCCCCCACAACCGCCTCGCCTCCATGGGCTCTGGGCTGGCCCGCGTAGCCAACACCGACCGCTACATCATGGTGGCCGACCGCGGCCCCGCCGACGGGGCCGAGCCCTACCGCTGCCGCTTTCACGAGTTTGAGATCACGATCGACGCCGCGCCGGGCGCATCCGAGCCTGTCGCGCTGCGGTTGGTCTCCACCACGCTCCTCACCGATACCGACGGCACGCCGCTCATCGGCTCCGCCGCGGCCATCGAAGGGACACCCGCCGGTGCCTCCGGCCGCCGCTTTGACCCCGAGGCCGTGCGCCTCCTGCCCGGTGGCGACCGCCTGCTCATCGCCGACGAGTACGCCCCTTCGCTCTCCATCTTCGAGCGGGCCACGGGCAAGCGCCTCTCCACGCTCGACGTGCCCGCCGCGTGGCGCGTGCAACAGCCCATGGCCGACCCCGTCGCCGAGAGCGCGGCGAACACGCCCCCCGCCGGCCCCGGCGGGCGCGTGCCCAACAACGGCTTCGAGGGGCTCGACCTCTCACCCGACGGCGGCCACGCCTGGGCCCTCTTGCAGGGGCCGCTCCTGCAAGACGGCGGCAAGGCCGGGCGCGTCTGCCGCGTGCTGCGCGCACCCCTCGGGCCGGGTGCCAGCGCGGCCCAGTTCGGCGTTCCCCTCGCCAGGCCCGGCCTGAACTTCAACGAAATCCTCTGCATCGACGGCGAACGCTTCCTCGCCATCGAGCGCGACGGGCGCGACGGCGGGGCCGCCGAGTTCAAGCGCATAAGCCTCATCGACCTGCGCCGCTGCACCGACACCGGCCGTTTCGCAACTTTCCCTCGCGGCGACGTGCCCAGCGGCGTGCGCATCGCCCGCAACCGCACCCTCATCGATCTGCTCGACCCCGCATTCATGCTCGCGGGCCCCGGCTTCCCGGCCAAGGTGGAGGGGTTGTGCTGGGGCCGCACGCTCGCCACCGGCGAGCGCGTGCTGCTCATCACCACTGACAATGACTTCCGCAGCGACCAGCCGTCGTGGGTGTGGGCGTTCGCGGTGCCCGAGGCGTTGCTCGCGGCCGAGTAGACCCGCCGCGCCCGCACTTTCACCGGCTCAGCCCACGGGCCGCCTCGGACCGGTGCGCGCCAGCAGCCCGCTCGTGACCGGTTGCACCCGCGACACGGTGACGAACCCCGACGACGCGGGCACCCGGATCACCCGGCACTTCGGCGATGAGGCCTGCGGCGAAGCCAGGGCCGGTATCCTCGGACCGTGTCCGTTGCGCTCTACTGCCTGTTCGCCTTCTTGTGCGGCTCCATCCCCGTGGGCTATCTCATCGGGCGCGCCAAAGGCCTTGACATCCGCGCCCACGGCTCAAAGAACATCGGGGCCACCAACGTCGGGCGTGTGCTCGGCCGCCCTCTCGGCCTCACCTGCTTCGCCCTCGACTTCCTCAAGGGCTTCCTGCCGGTCGCGGGCTTCGGATGGCACATGAGCGTCCTCGGCGCGGCCTCCATCTCATCAACGGCGCTCTGGCTCTGGCTGGCGGTCATGGCCTGCCCCGTGCTGGGCCACATGTACACACCCTGGCTGGGCTTCAAGGGGGGCAAGGGCGTGGCCACCGGCTTCGGCGCCCTCGCGGGTGTCTGGCCCATCATGGGCGTGCCCGTGCTGGCCACCTTCCTCGTCTGGGCCGTCGTGCTCCGCGCCACCCGCTACATGAGCCTCGCCTCTCTGCTGGCGGCGTGCGTGCTGCCGCCCGCCGCGGCACTCTCGCCCTTCGCCGCGGCCAGCCTCGGCCTGGCGGCCACTCCCGCGGTGCCGTGGCCCGGCGTGATCGTGGGCACGCTGCTCGCCGCGCTGGTGGTCTTCAAGCACCGGTCCAACATCGCGCGTCTGAGGGCCGGGACCGAGTCCAAGGTGGGCGGCCCCAAGCCCGCCGCGTGAAGACGCGCTCCGCTCGTACCCCGCGCGCCCGCAGCGCACCCCCCGCGCCGCAGGTCCGATAGGGCCGGGCCGTTCGTGCGCACCCCGCAAGCCGCGCCGATGCCGACACCGTACAACAACCTCCCCGAGTGCTCGATCTGGGGCACCCCCACGCACCCCGGTGAAGGGGCCGCCCGGGCCGGTCGATGGCCGTGGTTCGGAGCCCTCCGCACCCCGGAGTTCTGCATGGCCCTGCGACTCTGCCCCGCCAGCGAAACCGACGACGAGCACCGCCTGGTCTTCCCGCGGGCCGCGCTCGACCAAGCGTGGGGCCGCCGCGCCGCGCCGCCGCCCGGCGGCGACACCGCCCGCGACGTGCTGGCCACGCTCGACGCCCTGCAAACCGGCATCGACCGTCTGCGCGACGAGGTGGAGCACTACAAGTTCCCCGCCGTGCCGGCACCCGAGGGCCCTCGCCCCCGGGCCGCCTGAGCGCCGCCGTCCCCGCCCTCAGATCGCCACCAGGTCGTGGTCATCCGCCCGAGCCGCGGGGGGCCGCACCCGCAGCACCACGAGCGTCACGTCGTCGTTGGCCGTCTGCACGCCGCAGAAGTTCCGCAGGTCGCGCAGCAGCGCATCGGCGATGCGGGCCGCCGGGGCCCGCGCATCCGCCGCCAGTACGCCCAGCACGCAGGCCTTGATCCGCTCCTTGCCGAAGCGCCGCTTCTCAAAGTCGCTCGCTTCACTCACGCCATCCGTGTACGCAACCAGCACGTCGTGCGGCAGCAGATCAAACGAGCCCAGTTGATACCGCTGCGAGGGATCAATGCCCAGAGCCATGCCCCCGGTGGGCAACTCGTCCACGTCGGCCGCGCCGGGGGCCCGGTGCTGGGGCACGCGGAAGATCATCGGGGGGTCGTGCCCCGCCCCGCAGTACGTCAGCCGCAGCGTGCGCGGGTCGGCCGCACCCAGCCACAGCGTGGCAAACTCGCTCTCCAGCGTGTCGCGCGCCAGCGATCGGTTGAGCCGGCTCATCACCTCGTCCAGTTCCACCAGGTCCTGCGTGTAGGCCCGCAACGCCGCGCGCACGCTCGACATCAGGAGGGCCGCCGGCACGCCCTTGCCCACCACGTCGCACACGCTCAGCACCAACTGCTCCCGCCGCACGAAGAGGTCGTAGAAGTCGCCCCCCAGGTGAAAACTCGGGCTGTACCGTGCCGCCAGATCAAACTCCGGCATCTGCGGCAGGCTCTGGGGCAGCATCCGCCGCTGCACGTCGGCCGCGATCCGCACCTGCCGCTTGATCTGCTGGTCCTCCTCACGCAGGCGCCGCAGCCGCGCGTGCGCCAGCGCCATCGCGGCGTGATCGGCGATGGCCCGCAGCAGGTCGGCCTCCTGCGCGGCAAACTCGCGCCGCGTGCGCGTGTACAGGCGGATCAGCCCCGCCGCCCGCCCCTGATACACCAGCCCCGTGGTGAGCAGGCTCACCAGCCCCTCTTCGCGCGGCCCCGCATGGTCGGCGATCCGTTCATCGTGCACGAGATCGGCCACCGCCACCACCTCGCCCGCCAAGGCACGGGCCCGCAGCACACCCTCGCTCGAGAGCGGCGCCTGCCGGGCCAGCCACCCCTCGCTCAGCCCGCGGGCCGCCTTGGTCGCCAGCCGCCCCGTGCCACCCGCTCCCCCGGCCCCCTCCCCGTCAAACGCCATGATCGCGCCCGCATCCACACCCAGCACGTCCACCGCCAGGTCCAGGGCCGCCACCAGCAACTTGTCCGGGTCGTCCGCCCGCGTCAGCAGCGACGACAGCCTGAACAAGGCATCCAGTTCGTGCAGCCGCCGCCGCAGCGCGGCCTGATCCTCGCACGATTCCACAGCCGTGCTCGCCAGGAGCGTGATCGCCCGCTCCAGGGCCCGCCGCCCCAGCGGGTCGCTCCCGCTCCAGTCCGCCGGAAAGACGATCTCCCCGACGTGGCCAACGCTCATGCGCAAGGGCGCGTGAAAGAGATCAGCCCGCTCGTCGTAGGCCCGGTTCACCAGCCCGAAGGCCCGGCGAGCGCCCTGCTCGGCATCCACCAGGTTCCACAGCCGCGGGCCCTCGCTGGTGCTGGCGGGCACGATCACCATGCCCCGCGCGTTGCGCAGCCAGATGGGCACGCCCGTGAGCCGCGCCAGTTCATCGCACAGCCGTGCGATCGACCCGTCGGTGAGAAAGTCCTCGATCGACGGCGCCGCACCGCCGCCTCCGTGGGGCGGGCCGCTCGCCGGTGCGTGTGTGGTCGCCATGGAACCGCTCATGGGGCCTTGGCCGGTGCCGGCGCGGCCGGTGCCGCGCCCCACACCCGCTCCAACAGCGCCACCAGCGCCAGGCCCGGACCGTCGCCCCCGTCGGTGCGGGCCCGCAACTCGCCCAGGCCCCGCTCCAGCCAGCCAGCCGTGCCGTACTGCCGGCCCATGTACGCGATCAGCAGCGCGCCATCCGCACCCAGCACACCCAACTCACGCCCCAGGTCGGCGCTGATCTGCTCGTGCAGGGCCGCGGCCCGCTCGCGCGGCGGCAACAAGCCGGGGGCGTACTTCGTCGCCACCAGTTCCGGGTGCAGTGTGAGCGCGGCCCGGAGGTTCGCCGCCGCCGACAGAAACAACCCGGCCCCCAACTGCGCGTGCACCCGGCCCATCAGGGCCATGGGGTGATCGCGCTGGGCCGCCGCCGCCACTGTAAAGGCCGCCTCCGCGTCAAAGTAGCGCCGCTCCGCAAGGCACCGCTGCCCCTCGGCCATGCGCGACGCGAACACATCCGCGCCGCTGACGCCCGCCGGCACGAAGTTCACCACCGTCTCTTCCGCCACCTTGAGCGCATCCACCACCCTGAGTTCGCTTGAGTTCAGCCCCGGGCCCTCCGGCTGCTCAGGCTCAACATCCTCCATCCGGCCTGTCCGCGGGTTCAGACGCTGCTCGACCTTCGGCCGTGCCCCCGCCTCACCCGCCTGTTCGGCCCGCTCGCCCCGGAGTTTGCGCCGCAGGTCATCCAGTTCATCCAGCCACGCCGGGCGCGCCACGACCGGGTCGCCGGGCCCCGCGCCGGCATCCTTGATCTCACGCTGCCCTGCAGCGCCAGTCGCGCCCGCCGGCTGGGCCACGGGCCGCGTGCTCACCGCCGCGCCGGGGTCGATGATGCGCTGCTCAATCGCCTGACTCACCCGCTGCATCACCCGTCCGTAGTCGTCCACCGGCGGGCTCAGCCGCACGTCGATCGGCCCGCCCGCGGCGCTCGGGCCGGCCAGTTTGGCCATCTCGCGTGCCTGTCGCATCTGCCGCGAGTCGCTCACGGGCGCCACCCCACGGGCCACCCGCTCTAGCCCGCTCAGGGCCGCGGCCCCCTCGTAGATCGGCACCGGCCCCGGCGCGCTCCCCGCCACGGGTCCCGACCCTGCGTCCAGCGGCACCCACCCAAGCCCCCGCAGCGGCGAGGCCGTGATCACCAGCGGGCCCAGGCTCTCCACCGTGCGGTAGCCCAGCACCGTCGGCATCAGGGCTGAGCGCGACTGGTACTGCGCCGGCGAACGCAGGCTCGAAAGCGTGTCGCCGCTCGCCACGCTCCCGCGCCGATCCGAGAACAGCGCGGCGGCGGCCGGGGCCGCCCCCTGACCCGTCGAGAGGCCCGCCTGAAACCGCAGCGCGTCGCTGGCGCGCACACCCGCCCCCGCCAGCGCGTTGGCCACGTTCGTCTCGCGCCGAAACTGGAACAGCGACTCGGTGCCCAGCGTGCCGCGGAACTCGTCGGTGCCGCGATACCCCATGCTGCCCCTGAACGACCGGCCCGCGCCGGCCTGCCCCGTGGCAATCTGGTTGTTGAAGCGAATCTGATCCTCCAGTCGCTTGCTGGCCGTGGGCTGCCCCGTCGGCGTGCCCTGCCCCGGCACCGCTTTGTTGTCCAGAGCCCGCCCGTCGCCCAGCGCGTTCTGGGCGCGGGCCGCCGATGCCGCGCCGCCGAGGGCCGCGGCCAGGGCGGCCAATCCAACCAACCCGGGGTGAGAACGGTTCATCATGAGGCATCCGCCGCGCCGCCAGACCAGCCACACGGGCATCGACAAACATACGCCCCGGACCCGCACCGGGATCGCCGAGCCAGGCGCGCACCCGTGGCACGGGCGGTGCTAGCCGCAACTCTGGTCGCCGAAGTACTGCGTGATCCAGTCGCCCAGATTGTCGGAAAAGGGCTCGATGCACTGCCCCACGCCGCCCACGACAAACGCGGCGCGGTACCCCTGGTCATAGGGCGGAGGGTTGTCCGGGCAGGCCACCGCGTAACCGCCGGGGCCGGCGACCGCGGGGTCGGAGAAGTAGTCGGTGATGAAGTCGCCCAGGTCGTCGGGGTTGACCACGCTGTCGCCGTTGTAGTCCAGCGTGCAGGCGGGTGTCGGCGCGGCACACACCAGGCGCGCGATGAACGGTGCCGCGACCGTCTGGGCCGCGGTGGTGGTGAAGTCGCCCACCGCCGCCACGTGCCCGGTCGTGAGCACCGCCAGGTCAAACACTCCGCCGTTCATGCTCGAACCCACGTTGGACCACGACGAGCCGTTCCACTTGGCCACGCTGCCCGCCCCGCTCCGCCCCGCCAGCACCTCCCCCGTGGGCAGCACCGCCAGCGACGCGATCGTGCCCGTCAGGCCCGTGCCCATCGGCTGCCAGAACGATCCGTCCCACACCGCCACCCGGCTGGCCGGCACGCCCCCCGCCGTGGTAAAGGCCCCGCTCGCCACCAGGTCGCCGCTCGGCAGCACCGCCAGGGCCCACACCGTGTTGTTCATGCCCGAGCCCATCTCCGACCAGCCGAACCCGTCCCAACGCGCGACGCGGTTGGCCGGGAACCCGTCCGCCGTCGTGAAGAAGCCGCCCGCCACGATGTCGCCGTTGGGCAGGAGCGCCAGCGCCAGCACCTCGTTATTCAGGCCCGCGCCCAGGGCCGACCACGCCGAGCCGTTCCAGCGCGCCACCCGGCCGACCGGCACGCCCCCCGCGCTCGTGAACAAGCCGGCCGCCACGATGTCGCCCCCCGGCAACGGCAGCACCGCCTGCACCGTCTGGTTGGTGCCCGAGCCCAGCGCGGCCCACGCCGACCCCGTCCAGCGTGCGATGAAGTTTGCGGGCACCCCCCCGGCGTTGTTGAACCCCCCGCCCGCCACGAAGCCCCCACCCTGCAGGGCGGCCAGTGCGTTCACGCCCCCGTTCACGCCCGAACCGAGCGCCGACCACGTCGCCCCGTTCCAGCGTGAAATCCGGTTGGCGGCCACGCCGCCCGCCGTCAAAAACCCGCCGCCCGCCACCAACTGCCCGTCGGGCAGCGCGGCCACGGCGCTGATCAGCGAGTTCATGCCCGTGCCCAGGGCCGACCACGACGATCCGTTCCACCGGCTGATGCCGTTGACGGGCACACCGCCGGTGGTGGTGAACGTGCCCCCGGCCACGACGTGCCCGCCCGGAAGCGAGCCCACGGCCGACACCGTGCTGTTAGCGCCCGAGCCCAACGGCGACCAGCCCGATCCGTCCCACCGGGCCACGCGATTGATGAACGACCCGCCCGCCGTCGTGAAGTCGCCCCCCGCCACCAGGTCGCCCCCGGGCAGCACGGCCAGCGCGTCCACCGCCTCGCTCATGCCCGTGGAGAAGCCCGACCACACCGTGCCGTTCCAACGCGCGATGCGGTTGTGCGTCGCGCCCCCTGCCGTCGTGAACAGCCCACCCACCGCCACGTCGCCGTTGGAGAAGGTCGCCAGCGCGTTCACGGCACCGTTCAGCCCGGTGCCCAGGGCCGCCCAGTTTGTGCCGTTCCAGCGCGCGATGCGGTTGGCTGCGTTCCCGCCCGCCGTGGTGAAGGTGCCACCCGCCACCAGGTCGCCGTTCGTGCGCACCGCCAGCGCGCTGACGGTGTTGCTCAGGCCCGTGCCCAGAGCCGCCCAGGCGCTGCCCGTCCAGCGGGCCACGCGGTTGGCCGGACCGGCCCCGGCGGTCGTAAACGCCCCGCCCGCCACCAGATTCCCGTTGCTGAGCACCGCCAGAGCGTTCACCGTGCTGTTCATGCCCGAGCCAAACGCCGACCACCCCGAGCCGTTCCAGCGGGCAACACGGTTGACGGTGATGCCCCCCGCCACGCTGAACGCGCCGCCCGCCACGAGTTCGCCGGTGGGCAGGGCCACCAGCGCCAGCACGTCGCCGTCCGTCCCCGACCCCAACTGCGACCAGTTCCCCGTTGCCGGGTCGTAGAGCGCGACGTTGTTCGCCACCGCGTTGCCCGCCACGGTAAAGGCGCCGCCCACTGCCAGCAGCGGCCCGCCCGGGCCCGCCCCGTCCGGGTCCCACAGGGCTGTGGCCGAGACCGTCCCCTCCACCCCCGGATACGACGACGTCAGCGGGTCAAACGGCTGCCACTGCGATTCGCACTGGCCGCGCACCGGGCCCGCACACCACCCGCATATGAGGGCGCACACCGCGGCCCAACACGCGGACCGGCTCATCGCGCCTGCGGACAACGACCTACGCGAGTGCATCATCAAAGGGCTCCGCCGGCGCGGCGACCGCGCGTGGGCTCCGGCTCTCCAGCATACCCCCAACCCGCCGCGTTGCCACCGCATTTCGCCCGAACCCCGCCCCGCCGGAGGGGTCAGCATCCGCCCTCGAAGTACGCCGCGATGAAGTCGCCGAGGTTGTCCGGGAAGGGGGGGAAGCACTGCCCGCTGCCCGCCGCGGGCGGCACAAACGCCGCCTTGTACCCCTGGTCATACGGGGCCTCGTTCTCCGGGCAGGCGATCGCGTAGCCGCCCGGACCGGGAATCGGCGGCTCCGTGAAGTACTCGGTGATGAAGTCGCCCAGGTCGTCGGGGTTCACCACGCCGTCAAGGTTGTAGTCCACACTGCATGGGCTCGGCCCCGGCGCGGCACAACTCGTGCCGGTCTGGCTCCGCAGCGTGAGCCGGAACGACCGCACCGAACCGACATCCACCGCCTGTGTATCCCGCACCCGCAGCGTCCACGTGCCCGAGCCGTTCTGGCCGATCAGGGCGTTGAATGACTGGGCCGGCGCGTAACTCTGCGAATACGGCGCATCCGCGGGTGTGATCGACTGGATGCTGGGCACGCCGGTGCCCTGCACGAACGTGGTGTTGCAGAAGTTGCGCCCGCTCGAGCCCAGCGGCACGGGGCCGGGGTTGTCGGCCAGGTTCACCTCGGTGCCGCCCGGGTTGATCAGCGTGATCACCAGGTCGCCCGGCCAGGAATGATCGAGCCCCACCGTGGTCGCCCCCAGAGCCGTGCTGCACTCGGTGCCGGTGAACGCAAACTCGATGCTCCCCAGCGCGCCAACGCCCGAGATCACAAACGGGATCTGCACCTCACCATCCACGCCCGACTCACGATCAGGGATCGGGACCGCCGGGCCCGCGTACGTGAAGGTCACCGGCGTGGGCGACAGCCCGCCGGGCAGTCCGGTCGAGAGAACAAACTCGTAGGTGGTCGGGTCAAACGGCTCCGCCGAATCCAGGTGCAAGCGCAGCGTGATGGGCGCCCCGCATGCGTGGGCCGCGTCCACCGCGATCACCACCGGCGTCTCGCTCGGGGCCGACTCGTTCAGCGACAGGTCCGGCCAGGTCGTCGCGCCCTGCACCACGGTCACCGTCGGGGTCAGCGACTCCAGCGTGCCCGTCACACCCGTGGCCGTGTCGCCACCGACGTTGATGATGCTCACCGTCACCCCGATCGCGTTCTCGCCGGGGTCGATCCGCCCGTTGCCGTTGCCGTTGGGGTCCGCATCCGAGAGTGTCTCGATGCCGATGCCCGCCAGCACCACGCCGGCCGGTGGAGGCCGCACGCGGCAGTTGCCGTCGCTCACGTCAAAGAAGATGTTGCCCGCCGCCTCCACCCGCACCCGGCCCGAGTCGCTCGACACCTCGGGGATCAGCACGGTGGCCGAGCCCGTGTTGGGCACCGCCGTCGCCAGCGTGTGGGGGTACGTCGCCCCGCCGTCGAGCGAGAGCAGGATGTTCACGAACTGGGCGTTGATCGGGGCCACGCTCGTGCCGTTCACAAGCCAACTCACGGTCTGCGTGGCCGACAGCACCTCGCCCCCGTTCGGATAGACCACGCTGAACGGCCCCGCGGTGCCCGCAACCTGCACCGTGGCGTCGGTTGTGTTCGTCGCCCCGCCACCCGCCTTGTTGTCGCGCACCATCACCCTGAAGTTCAGGGTCCGCGCCACACCGGGCAACTCCTCGCTGGCGCTCACGTTGGCGTTGAGCAGGATGTCCGACATGCGGGGGAACGTGCGCGACGGGTCCGCCACGGGGGCACGGGCCCGGAACAGCGGCCCCACACCGCTGTCGGCCGCACTCAGCGGCTCACCGTCAGCCCCGCCCGCGTCGCGCTGCTCCCACGAGTACGTCAGGGCATCGCCGTCCGGGTCGCTGGCCGAGGCCGTCAGCGTGAACGGCGTGAGGCGCGGCACCACGTGCGCCCCGCCCGGCGCCACTGTGGGAACCCCGTTCCCCGTCGCCGCGCTGGTCTGGCAGGCCACGGTGCCGATATAGGTCAGGATCGCCTCGATGCTCATCGAGTGGAAGTTGTCGTCCGGCCCCAGTTGCAGGTCATCGACCCCGCAGATGCCCGCGTACCCCATGATCGTCGAGCCCGAGCCCGGCTCGAACGAGGTGGCCGCGTTCCGGTTGGTCAGGCACGAGCCGCCGGTGCCGTTGAACGTGTGCCGGGCCCCGAACTGGTGGCCCATCTCGTGGCAGGCCAGGCGCACGTCGAAGTCGTCGCCCGTGGGGGGCGAGAAGCCCGACACGCCCCGCGCCTTCTGACCGGTGCGGCACACCTGCGACACCGTGGCCACGCCCCCGGGCACGACGCTGAACACGTGCCCGATGTTGTACCCGCTGTTCCCGATCGCGCCGTCGATCGCGGTCTGGTTCTGGCCCAGCATCTGCGTGAGGTTGGTGGTGTCCGTGTAGGGGTCGCTCGCCGCGTCGGTGTACACGATGGCCGCGTTGTTCACCAGCGTCATGCGGATCGCCAGATCGCGCTCGAACACGCCCACCACGCGGTTCATGGTCGCCACGATCGCCGCCTGCGCCTGGGCCACCGTGCCACCGTGAAACGCCGTGTACTCACCCGTCGCCGCGATCGCCGCGCGATAGGTCCGGAGCGTGGCCCCGTTCGATCCCGCCGGGCCCGCCACACCCGCCCCTCCCGCCTGCGCAAACATCTCCGGCTGGAGCGAGAGGTCCTCACCCACGCACCCGCCCAGCCGGTGCGCCTTCACCGACCCCTTGCGGTGCACCACGTAGTGGTCGCTGTCGCCCCGCGCCGCCGGGTCCACGTACCACGCGCCGTGCTCGCTCAGCACCTGGGCCGTCAGCCCCGTCTCAGCGACCGTCAGGCGCAGCGCAGCGGTCGGGTCATCCAGCCCCGTGCCCACGTACGTCCGCACCGTCGGCAACTGTGCCGCCAGGTCCGGCTCCATCAACTGCGTCTCGTACAGCAAGAACGTCTGCGCGCCCCCCTCAGGGTCCGGCAGCGTGTAGACCGTGCCCACGCTCGCCGTGCCGCCCAACGGCTCGCGCTCCACATCGGCCAGCCCCGCGCGGATCAACGCCAACGGCGCGTGCACCGCCACGTACCGCTGCGGACGGGCCCGGCCGGGCTCCGCCGCCTGCCGCGCCAGCACGCCCGCCGGCAGGTCCTCAAGCACCAAGAACGCATCCGCCGCGAGCCGGCGCGGCTGCACGCCGCCCCGCTCAGTGCGCCCGTGGGCCGCCGGCACCGCACCGCTCAGCGCCGCCGCGACCCACGCCGCCACATGCACACACGCCCGTCTGGCCATGACTGGTCCTTCACCTCTGAAGCAACGCGAACCCCCGCGGCGGCCGCTGCGAGCCCCGCTCACCTTCCATTCGCAGCCACCGCCCCAACCGTTCCACGGCCGGCCCGATGCGTACGAAGAACGTACACCAAGCCCGCCGAGCGGGCCAGCAAAGCCCCCCACCTTCGCGCTATCCGGACGCTTGCGCAACCCTGCCAACCGCCGCCGCGCTAGCAGCCACCAAACTCCGGCGGGAGGTAGTACTGGGTGATGTAGTCCCCCAGATCATCAGGATTGATCTGGCAGTTCTGGTCGTAGTCCACCCGGTAGCCCACGTCGTAGGGCGGGCCTTCTTCAGCGCAGCCCACCGCGTAGCCGCCCGGGCCGGGCACCGGGGGCGAGGTGTAGTAGTCGGTGATGTAGTCGCCCAGGTCATCCGGGTTCAACTGCCCGTCGCCGTTGTAATCGGTGATGCACCCCGCCGACACCGTGAGCGTCGCAGCCTCGGTGGTCTGGGCCGGGCCGCATGCACCCGACACGACGCAGTCGTACGACCCCGCGTCGCCCGTGTTGACCGGGTCGATGGTCAACGTCGCGTCGTTGGCCCCGGGGATGTCGCTCCCGTCCTTGCGCCACTGGTAACTCAGCGGCCCCGCGCCCGACGCGCCCACCGTGAAACTGGCACTCCCACCCGCCGCCGCGCTCTGGTTGCCGGGCTGCGTATCGATCGCCACGCTCGCCCCCGTGCTCAACGTGGCCGCGTCGCTGGTCGCCGAACCGCAGGTGTTGCTCACCACGCAGTCGTAGACGCCCGCGTCGGCCAGCGCCGCCGCGCCGATCGTGTACGTGTCGGCCGTCGCGCCCGGGATATCGAAGCCGTCCTTGCGCCACTGGTACGTCAGCGTCGCCGAACCCGAGGCCGCCACGCTGAAACTCGCTCCATCGCCCACGCACACCGACTGGTTGCCCGGCTGCGACGTGATCGCCGGCGGCGTGCGCACCGTCAGCGCCGCCGAGTTGGAGAGCGCGCTGCCGCACGAGTTGGTGGCGATGCAGTCGTACGACCCCGCGTCGCCCGGCCCCGCGGCCGGAATCGAGTACGTGGCGCTGGTCGCCCCGCCGATGGGCGCGCCGTTCCTGCGCCACTGGAACGTCACCGGGCCCGTGCCCGAGGCCGCCGCCGTGAACGATGCCGGCTCACCCGCGCACACCGTCGCGGGCGACGGGTTGGTGGTGAACGCCGGAGCCACCCGCACCGTGAGCGTGGCCGCGCTGCTGGTGGCCGACCCGCACGCGTTGGTCGCCACGCAGTCATACGAACCCGCATCCCCCGCCACCGGTGCCGGGATGCTGTACGTGGTGCCCGTCGCTCCCGCGATGTCTATTCCGTTCTTCCGCCACTGGTACGTGATCGGGGCCGTGCCCGCAGCGGCCACCGTGAACGACACGCCCGTGCCCTCGCAGACGTTGGCGCTCGCCGGGTTGGTGGTGAAACTCGGGCACGTCGGGCCGACCAGCGGCGGGTCGCACGAGGGGGGCGTGCTGCCAGTGACCACAATCGAAAACGCCCGGATGCTGCCCGTATCGACCCCCGCGGCGTCCACCACCTTCAACTGCCACGTCCCGTTGGGGTTCTGCCCGTTGAACGTGGAGAGTGCCTGCGTGGGCGTGTACGAGCCGGAGTAGGGCGCACCCGTGGACACGATGCTCTGGATGGACCCCAGGCCGCCGCTGTCGTCGAAGATCGTGTTGCAGAAGTTGTTGCCGCTCGACCCGCCCGCCGCGCTGCCGGGACGGTTGGCCAGCGTCACGATCGTGCCCGTTGGGCTCCGCAACGTGATCACCAGATCCCCCACGTACGTGTGGTCAAGCCCCACCGTCGTCGAGCCGGCCGAGTTGGAGCACAGACTGCCGTTGAAGCGGAAGTTCACGTCGTTGATGGTGCCCGTCACCCCGCTCACCACCAGGTCGGCCGTGGCCCCCACGGTCGAGTTGTCGGGGATCGCCACCGCCCCGCCCGCGTACGTGAACGTCTGCGCCGCACCCGCGCCCCCGGGCAGCCCGGTGGGCAGCGTGAAGTCGTAGACCGCCATCGCCTCATTGCTGGCGATGTTGAGCCGCAGGTTGATGGGGTCCCCGCACGGGTGCCCCGAGCTCACGGAGATCACGTATGGCGTCGTGTTGCTGGCGCTGGCCCCGCTCCCCGCGATGTTCGGGTAGGCCGCGCCGCCCGTGGTCACGCTCACCGTGCCCGTGAGCGACGTGAGCGTGCCGGTCACCCCCGTGGCCGTGTTCGTGCCGTTGTTGCGCACCGGGACCGTCAGCGCGATCGCCGTCTCACCCGGGTCGATCCGCCCGTTCGAGTTGCCGTTGCCGGTGGTGTCGCTGATGGAGTTCCCCCCCGCGCCCGACAGCACCACGCCGGCCACCGGAGCCGTGATCGTGATCACGCCCGTGTTCACCGCGAAGAAGATGTTGCCCACCGCCTTGACCATCAGCCGCCCGGCGGTGGTCTGGTTGTTGGGGATGGTCACGGCCGCCGAGCCGCTGTTGGGCACGCTGGCCGCCACCACGATCGGAAACGTAACGCCCCCGTCGGTCGAGAGCAGCACCTGCACGTTGGCCGTGTTCACGCCGTTGGCGGTGGTGCCCGCCACGTTCCAGGTGATGTTCTGCACGCTGTTGGCCGGCCAGCTCGTGGCCGACGACGGGCTCGTCACCGTGAACGGCCCGGCCACGCCCGACACCACGTGCGTGACATCCGCGTGCGCCACCCCGCCGCCGTTGGCCCGGTTGTCCCGCGCCGTCACGCGCCAGTTGAACGCGCTCCGCCCTACCGCCGGCACCTTCTCGGCGTTGTCCACCGTCCCCGCCACCACCGTGCTCAGCTTCGGCACCGTCCGCGTCGGGCTCGTGGTCGGGTTGAGCGAACGGATGATCGGGCTCGCGCCGTTGTCCGCCGCGGCCAGCGTGGTCGCCGCGCCCAGGTCGCGCTCCTCCCAGCAGAACGTCAAGGGGTCGCCGTTGGGGTCGCTGCCGGTCGCGGTGAGCATGAAGGGGGTGCCCCTGGGGATCGTGAAGGCCGCCCCTGCGCTCACGCTCGGCGCGCTGTTGCCCGTCGCCGTATTCACGCTGCACCCGCTGCCCCCGCCCGACTGCGTGTACGCGTTCATCTCCTGGATCGAGATGAAGTGGAAGTACGGGTCCGAGTTGGGCTGCAGGTCATCCGCCGAGCAGATGCCCGCGTAGGCCTGGATCGTGGAGCCCGACCCGATCTCGTAGGCCGTGCCGGCGTTGCGGTTGCCGCCCGCGCAGTTGCCCCCTGTGCCGTTGAAGGTGTGGTTGCCGCCGTACTGGTGGCCGATCTCGTGGGCCACAAAGTCGATCCAGAATGCATCTCCTGTCGGGCTGGCTGAGCCCGTCACACCCCGGGCCTTGTTGCCCGCAGAGCACACGACCCCCAACCCCGCGATGCCGCCCCCGCCCGTCGAGAACACGTGCCCGATGTCGTAGTTCGCCGACCCGATCACACTGTCGATGTTGGTCTGGTTCTGCCCCAGCATCGTCGAACCGTTGGTGTTCGTGTACGGGTCGGTCCCGCTGTTGGTGTACACCAGCAGGCTGTTGTTGGCCACCAGCGTCATCCGCACGCCCAGTTCCACCTCGTACACGCCCGTGACCCGGTTCATGGCCGTCACGATCGCGGCCTGCCCCAGCGCCACCGTGCCCCCGTGGAACGCCGTGTACTCGCCCGTCGCCGCCACCGCCGCCCGGTAGGTCCGCAGCGTCGGACCGCTGGCCAGAAAATCCGGTTGCTCAGCGGGGTCGAGAAAAACCGCGTTCTCGTTCGGCGGCGCCACCGTCTCGCAGACGAACCGGTGCGGTGCCGCCATCTCGCGCTTGTAGTACACCGCGTAGTCCTCGGTGTTGTCGCGGCTGAAGGGATCGATGTACCACGCCCCGCGCGGGCTCAACACCTGCGCGTGCATCCCCTGGTCGGTCACGTCCATCCGCAGCGTCGCCGCCGCGTCATCCAGCCCCTGCCCCACGTAGGTCTTGATCGTCGGAAACTGCGCCGCCAACTCCGGCGCCATCACCGGCGACTCGTACACCCGGAACGCCTGAAACCCCCCGTCCGGGTCGGGCAACTGCACCACCGTCGGCGGGGCCGCAACCGCCTCCAGCATCGCATCCTGAGGGCCCGGCTCCAGCAGCACACCCTGATACGCCTGCCGCAGCGCGGCCAGGCTTGTCCGCACCGCGCGGTACTTCGCCGGGCGCACCCACGCACCCTGCGCCTGCACCCCGGCCGGAAAGTCCGCCATGCTCTGCCACAACCCGTTCGGGTCGCCCTGTGCCAGTGCCCCCGTACTCGGCACCAACGCCGCCGCCGCGGCCACCAGCGACAGCAACGCCCCCACCACAGCGCGATAGCACATGCACAAGCCCCTTCGCCAACTCGCGTGACCTGAAACCACCACCCACCCGCGCCGCTCGAACGACCGGCGCATCCACAGCACGTGCCCCAGCGGCACGCACCCTGCACGTCCTCAGCCTACCTCATAAACCATTGTCGGGCGAGCTCGCTACACGACCGCGTGCAAAGAACTCGCGCGGCCGCAGGGGCGCAATAAAACGCACCCCTTGTTTGGGGGGGAGCGGGGGCATGGGCCCGACAGGAGGGACACGCGGCCGCGACGCGCGGCTTAGCCGCAGGTCTGATCGCCGAAGTACTGGGTGATCCAGTCCCCCAGATTGTCAGAGAACGGCGGGATGCACTGCCCCGCACCCCCGGGCACAAAGCCCGCCTTGTACCCCAGGTCGTACGGCGGGGCGTTCTCCGGGCACGGGATCGCGTACCCCTCAGGCCCCGGAATCGCCGGCTCGCTGTAGTAATCGGTGATGAAGTCGCCCAGGTCGTCCGGGTTCACCACCGTGTCGCCGTTGTAGTCGAGCGTGCACGTGGGCGCCGCCACCACCGTGAACTCGCCCACACCCGTGCCCACCGAGCCGCTGCTGGTGATCGTGATATCCCGCGGGCCTGCGGGGGCCGCGCCGTCGATCTGCAGCGACAGGCCGGTGAGTTGCGTGCCGCGCACATTCGACACGGGCGTGCCCACCACGGCCACACCCGTGCCCGACACCTGCACCTGGGCAGCGCTGGTGACCGTCTTCAGGTTCGTGCCCGTGATCGTGATGGGCACGGTCTGACCCTGGACTCCGTTGTCCGGCACGGCGGCGGTGACGGCTGTAACCCCGCCGAAGACCGTCACGTTGATCGTGTCGGTGTCGGTCATCCCGTTGGAGTCGGTGGCCACCAGCGTGACGGGATAGACACCCGAGGCCGAGTACTGCGTGCTGGTGTTGCCCGCCGTCGCGTCGAACACGCCGTCGCCGTCGAGGTCCCACTGATACCCGGTGATGACCTCGCCGGTCTCGGTCGCCCGCGAGTTGAGGCTGGCCAGGAACCAGCAGTTGGTGTTCGCGGCACAGCGTTTGTTGATCCCCGCGATCGCCTGCGGCGGGGCGTTGCTCGTGCCCACGCGAATGGTCAGGTCGTACAACTGCAGAATCTGGTTGGCGGCGGGCCCGTCGGATTGCTGCCGCAGCCGGATGGTGTAGGTGGCCGCCGGGAGCGTCATGGTGATGGTCTCGGCCAGGCCGATGGCGTTGTTGGACGATGCCAGAAAGGCCGAGCTCCCCACCGCGTCTCGCAGCTCCAGTTGCAGGTTGCCCGCCTCCAGCGAGTTCACCGTCGTGGTCGTTCCGTTGCAGTCGCTGCTCTGGTTGCCCATGGTCACGCTGCTGCCCGTGGGTTGCACGGTGATGGTCACGGTCTGCTCGCTCGAGAGCGTGAAGCGGAACCAGTCGGTGCTGGTCGAACTGAACCCGCTGGCCCCGTTGGTGGAGAGGTCGCGCTCGATCACCGAGCGCACGCTGGGCACGGTCAGGTCGCCGAAGTCCCGCGCGTTGGCGGCGGTCGTGTTGCCGGCGAAGCGGTCGCCGTAGTTGCGCTGAGCCCCGCGCACGTCGTCGTGGTTCTGCATCGGCGCCAAGTCGTTGGCGAAGATGAACGGCTCCATCAACTTGGTCTGGTTGCACGGCACCTGGTGGATGTACCCTGTGCCGTGCCCGTGCTCGTGCGCGATCACGTTGCGCAGGTTCAGAAACTGGCTGAACGTGTTCGCAAGCGTGCCCCCGGACAGCGAGTTGGTGTTGATCACCATGTCGCCGCCGCTGGAGGGAAACTGGTTGTACGCGAGCACGCTCGAGCTCGACAGCCCGTGCCCGCCGATGCGGATGTCGCCGTGGTTGGGGCTGCGCGTCGTGCTGGTCGTGTACGCGGCACCGGTATCGGCCACCTCGTCGTACGTCAGCCCGCTGTTGCGCCGGTAGTTCGCAAACGCCGCCCGGATCAACTCCCTGGCCCGATCCAGGTTATTGGTTCCGTACAGGGGCCCCAGTTTCTCGCTCAGGTTGTTGGGCGCGCTGCCGAACGTCCCGCCGTCGCCCCAGGTCACGCCGTCCGCCGGGAAACTGATCGTGAGGCGGGCAGGCTGGGCCCGCTGGCTAGTGCCCAGCGACACATCACCCACCCAGACGGAACTGCTGGTCGCAAACTCGAGCCCCGGGTCGTACCACGGGTCCAGATTCGGCGGCCGGCCCTGGAACACGTTCACCACCTCGTCCCACTCCGCCGGCGTCTCCGGGTACTTGAAGCACAGCCCGCTCCCCTCCAGCCACGAGTGAAACTCCGCCGCGCCCGGCCCCATCCCCGGCAACCGCTCCGCACGCTTCAGCGCTTCGAGGGCGCCCGCCGGCAGGTGCACCCCCTCCGTCGCCGACCGGGCCGCGCGCAGCATGGCCCCGCGCTCAGTCACCGCACCCGCCATCGCCAGCACGCCCCCGGCGCACACCGCCAGCGCGGCCGCGCTCGCCACCACGCCCGCCGACCGCCGCACCGTCGCTCGCTTGCTCATGCCAACTCCACGAGAAGGGTCACCGCGCCGCAGCCACCGCCGCGTGCACGCACCACCACGCGGGTTCCATACGCACGGAACCCCCCTTGGGCTGCGGGACGGGGCCGTGCCCGTACCTCCGCTACCAAAGGCTACACGCCAATGTCGCTCCGGCAACGCGAACCGAATGCGAACATCGCCCTGCGGCCTCTCGTCTGATAAAGTGTGGCTTCGGGCCCGCCGCGCGGCGGAACCGCCCCGACTACGACCAAGCCCCACACCCCCCGAGAACACCCATGCCCGTTTACGTCGACGGCTACCTGCTGCCCGTGCCCAAGAAGAACCTCGCGGCTTACAAACGCATGGCGACCATCGGTGCCAAGGTGTGGATGGAGCACGGTGCGATCGAGTATCGCGAGTGTGTGGGCGATGACCTGGCCATCGGGGGAATCCTCGGCTTCCCCAAGGTGGCCAAAGCGAAGGCGGGCGAGACGGTGGTGTTCGCGTACATCACGTACAAGAGCCGCGCCCACCGCGACCGCGTCAACGCCAAGGTCATGAAAGACCCTCGCCTGGCCGCGATGTGCGGCAAGCCCATGCCCTTCGACATGAAGCGCATGGCCATGGGCGGGTTCACGACACTCGTGAGCGGGTGAGCACGCCGGGCCCGCCGCGTACCCTCACCCCTCATGCCCGGGCACCGCCACTACATCACGACGCCGATCTACTACGTCAACGACCGCCCCCACATCGGTCACTGCTACACCACGCTGGTCGCCGACGTCGCCGCGCGCTTCCAGCGCCTGCTGGGGCGCGAGGTCTTCTTCCTCTCGGGCACCGACGAGCACGCCGACAAGGTGGTGACCAGTGGCGCCGAGCACGGCCTCTCGCCCATCGAGTGGGCGGACCGAAACGCCGCCGAGTACGTGAAGGCCTACGACCTCATGGGCTTCACGCACGACGACTTCATCCGCACCACTCAGGAACGCCACAAAACCAAAGTCCTCGCGTACATCCGCCGCCTCCAGGCCTCGGGAGACATCTACAAGGGCGACTACACCGGTTGGTACGACACCAGCCAGGACGAGTACCTCACCGAGACCGTCGCCAAAGAGCACCACTACACGTCCCCCGTCACCGGCAAGCCGCTCACGCAGCGCACCGAGCAGAACTACTTCTTCCGCCTCTCGAAGTACGAACCCCGCCTGCGTGCCCACATCGAGGCCAACCCCGGCTTCATCCAGCCCGAGGCCCGCAAGAACGAGGTCCTGGGCCGCTTCCGCGAGGGTCTGCAAGACGTGCCCGTGAGCCGCGCCATCACGGCCGACCCCGCCAGCCAGTGGGGCATCCGCATGCCCGACGACGACGCCCACCGTGTCTACGTGTGGATCGACGCCCTCTTCAACTACCTCTCCGCCATCGACGCCCCGGAGCGCCGCCCCTTCTGGCCCCCCGCCGTGCACGTGATGGCCAAGGACATCCTCTGGTTCCACGCCGTCATCTGGCCCTGTCTGCTCATGGCGCTGAACGAACCCCTGCCCCGCCTCATCTACGCCCACGCGTACTGGGTGCGCGAGGGCCGCAAGATGAGCAAGAGCCTGGGCAACTTCATCGACATCGACCTGCTGCGGGCCTACACCGCCCGCTACTCGCGCGACTCCGTGCGCTGGTACCTGCTCACCCAGGGCCCAATGTACGCCGGCGACGCCGACTTCGCCCACGACAAGTTCGTCGAGGTCTTCAACGCCGACCTGGCCAACGGCATCGGCAACGCCACCAGCCGCGTCGGCAACATGGTCGCCAAGTACTTCAACGGCCAGTGCCCCGACCCGCGCGGCAACCGGGGCGAGGCCGGCCACGACTGGCCCAGCATCATCGCCGAGCACGTCCAGACCGCCATCGCCAGGGCCGACGCGTTCGACATCCCGGCCGCCGTGCAGCAGGGCGTCGCGCTCGCGGGCCGCGTGGACGGCTACATCAATGCCACCGAGCCCTTCAAACTGGCCAAGCGCCTCGACACCGAGCCGGGCGCCAAAGACCGCCTCGCCGCCATCCTCTATCACTGCGCCGAGGCCCTGCGCGTCGCCACCCTCCTCATGAGCCCCGCCATCCCGGACGCCGCGGCACGCATCTTCGCCACCTGGACCTGCGCTCCCCTCCGCCCCGGCGCCACCCTGGGCGATGCCACCGAATGGGAAGGCCCCTTCGCTCTGCAGCCGGGTCAGCCCATCGCCAAGGGCGAGATCATCTTCATGCGAGCCGACCCGGCCGAGTCGCCCCCCGTCGCGGCGCCCGCGACCTAGCGGCACCCCTCGCGGGTACCCTCAGGCCATGGCCAGTTTCGACATCGTCTCGCGCTTCGACTTCGCCGAACTCGACAACGCCATCAACAACACGTTGAAGGCCGTGGCGGCACGCTTCGACTTCCGCGGCTCTCCCGTCGAGATCACGGTCGAGAAGAAAGACAAGAAGATCAAACTCTCCGCCGACGACCCCGGCAAGATGAAGGGCCTGCGCGACATGTTCGAGAGTGCGGCCCACCGCCGCGGGCTCGATATCAAGGCCTTCGCCTGGGGCGAGGTCGAGCCCGGCCTGGCGGGCCGATCCAAGTGCGAGGCCAAGATCGCCGACGGCATCGAACAGGAGATCGCCAAGACCATCGTGCGCCTCATCAAGGACAGCAAACTCAAGGTGCAGGCGAGCATCCAGGGGGACGAGCTGCGCGTCAACGGCAAAAAAATCGACGACCTGCAGTCCGTCATCCACCTGCTCAACAGTTCCGACCTCAAGATCCCGCTTCAGTTTGTGAACATGAAGAGTTAGGGATCAAGGGATCAAGGGACGTGGGATCTAGTCGCAGCGGTGAGCCGCCGGCGCGGCTGGCGCTATTCCAGGTGCCCGCGCCGCTGGGCCACGCACGGCCCCAGCACCTCCGCCGCGATAAACGCATCCCGCCACCCGTTGGCCGTGGTGGGTGGCTGCCACGGGCCTGCAGCATCCTCCGCCCTCATCGCGGCCCGCCCCGCGGCCCGATCCGCCACCGCCCGCGAGGCCGTGGCCCGCTGCACGCGCACCGCCCGGGCCGCGTCTTCCTCCGCCTCTTCGGCCCGGTCCGCCGCGCGGCGCTCGGCCGAGCGCAACTGCTCCGCCGCGCGTTTGCTCACCGCCTCTTGCGCGGCCCGCTTGCTGGCGATGTCCTGGGCCGTGCGGTTGGGGTTGTCTTTGCCCGAGGTCGCTGGCGCACGCGCCGTGCGCACCGGCTTGGGGCGGGCCTGCGGCACGGGCTGCGGTGCGGGCACCCCCTCGCCGCCCGGCTTGAGCACGATCACCGGCCCACCCGGCCACAACTCGGCGGTTACGGGCCTGACCGGTGCCGGTGCCGCGGGTCGGGCCCGCTCGGGCGCTGCCGGCTCGGCGCCGCGTGCAGCCGCCTCGCGCTCGCGCAACTGCCGCAACTGGGCCTGCCGCCGCTGCGCGAGCTCCCGCAGCCGCGCCTGGGCATCATCCAACGAGCCGGGCCCCCCCGCCGCCGACGCGCCATCACCCGCGGGGTCGCGCCCGGTGCGCAAGGCCTCGTCACGTCGGGCCTCGGCGCGGTCCTTGGCCGCCTTGAGCGCGGCCTGCTCCTGCAACTTCTTCACGATCCATGAGATCGTGGAGAAGGCCAGGATGATCAGGAAGACCCAAAGGTTGCTGTTCTGGAACATGGCTCACCCGAGTGTATGGTGCCCCGGACCTCACGCCCCCGGCACCAGCACCGCGCCGCCCGGCCCGGCCACACGGGCGAAGGCCACGCCGAACACCGCCTCCAGCCGCGCGGGTGCCAGGGCTTCCGCCGCCGGGCCGCACGCGGCCAGCGTGCCATCCCCCCCCAGCACCAGGGCCCGGTCGGCAAACCGCGCCGCCAGCGTCAGGTCGTGCAGCACCACCACCACGGCCACCCCGCGCCGCGCCTCTGCCCGGAGCAGACTCAGCGCCGCAATCGCGTGCCGCGGATCAAGTGCCGCGGCGGGCTCATCCGCCAACAGCACCTTGCCCGCAGCGCCCCCGGCCTCTCCCTCCGGCCCGGCCAACTGCGCCAGTGCCCGCGCCAAAGACACCCGCTGCAACTGCCCGGCCGACAGCGCCTCCGTAGCGTGCCCCGCCAGGTCGGCCACGCCAGCATCGGTCAGGGCGCGGGCTACCGCGCCGTCGTCTGTGCCCAGCGCGTGCCGCCCCATCGCCACCGTCTCGCGCACCGTGTAGCCCGTGGCCGCGGGCCGCTGGGCGATGTACGCCACCCGGCGCGCCCGCGCCCCCGCACCCAGACCGCCCGTGGGCGCACCGTCGAGGGTGCACGCACCCCCGGTCGGCTCCAGCACGCCCAGCAACAGCCGCAGCAGCGTGCTCTTGCCCGCCCCGTTGGGCCCGACCACCGCCGTGAGCGCCCCGGCCGCGAACTCCGCCGACACGCCGCGCAGCACCGGACCCCGCGCCGAACCGGGGAATGCAAAGCGCAGATCGGTGCAGACCAGCGGCACGGGCGCAGGCTAGGCCTGCGGCTTCGCCGCCGCGCCCACCGCGCCGCACCGCACCACACCACACCACACCACACCATACCGCGGTGGGCAGGCCATATCCTCGAACCATGACGACGGGCAAGACAATCGCCGTTACCGGCGCCACCGGCTTTGTCGGGCGCGAAGTGGTGAAGCAACTCCTCGCGCGCGGTCACGCCGTGCGGGCGCTGTGCCGCTGTCTCGACAAGGCCCGCGCCACCCTGCCCGCCGACCTGCGGCTCGCCGCGGTCGTCGGCGATGCGCTCGATGGCCGCGCCCCCTCGGAACTGCTGCGCGGTGCCGACGCCTGCCTCAACCTCATCGGCATCATCCGCGCGCAAGGCAGCCGCCAGACCTTCGAGCGCATGCACGTCGAGGTGCCGCGGGTCCTGACCGCCGCCTGCGCGGCCGCGGGGGTGAGGCGCTTCGTGCACATGTCGGCCCTGGGCGTGAGCGCCGACGGGAAGGCCGAGTACCAGCGCAGCAAGTTCGAGGGGGAGCAGGTGGTGCGGCGCAGCGGGCTCGACTGGACCATCTTCCGACCCGGCCTCATCCACGGCGCGGCGGGCGAACTCACGGGCATGGTGCGCGACTGGTGCCAGGGCACCAAGCAGCCGTTCTTCTTCGTCCCGCACTTCGTCCGCACCGTGGAGCACGACGAGGGCGTCCCGTGCGCACGCGTCTCCTTCGAGTCGCCCGCCATCGCCCCTGTGGGCGTAGCCGACGTGGCCGCGTGCTTCGTGAACGCCCTGGACCGGGCCGCCACCATCGGCGAGGTGTACAACGTGGTGGGCGGCCAGACGCTCACCTTCAAGCAGATGCTGGCCTGGTGCAAGGAGCACTTCCAGTCGGCCGACGCGACCCTGCCGTTGATCGGCGTGCCGGGCACCGCCGCGAGCGTGCAGGCGACCGTGGCGAAGTTCATCGGGCTGGGCGGGCTCCTGCCCTTCGACGAGGGCATGCCGCTCATGGCGATCGAAGACTCAACGGCCGATCTCACCAAGCTGCGCGAGCAGGTGGGCATCGAGCCCGCGGGATTCGAGGCCGTCGCGGCCGGGTACGCACGGAGCATGTAGATCGTTACGACACGTTGCTGGAGGCTGCCCATGCCGTCGCTCACCATCGAACGCACCGTCAACGCCCCGCTCCAGCGCACGTTCGCATGCTTCACCGACCTGGCCAACGCTCCGGCCAACATTCCCCAGATCAAGTCTCTCGATGTGCTCACGGCCGGCCCGGTGGGAACGGGCACGCGCTTCCGTGAGACCCGCATCATGTTCGGCAAGGTAGCCACGGCGACCATGGAGATCACCGCCTTCAACCCGCCCCGCGGCTACACCGTCGAGTGCCGGCAGGGCGGCACGCACTACCTGAGCACGTTCACGTTCGAGCCCGGCGGCAGCGGCGCGACGCGGGCTGAGATGCGATTCGAGTGGCGGGCCGAGAGCCTGGGCGCCAAGCTCATGGCGCCTTTGGGCTTCCTCTTGCAGGGCGTGATGCGCAAGGCCATGGCCGGCGACATGGACGCGATGAAAGCCGCGGCGGAGCGGGCGGGCTGAGGGCCTCGCACCCCGTATGCTCCCAGCATGTTCGATCCCTTCTCGTCGCGCTTGCTGGCGCACCTGCAACACGACACCTATCAGCCCGCAGGTGCCGACCGGCTGCGCGCCGACCTCGGCGTGCCCGACAGCCAGCGCGACGAGTTCGCACAGGCTGTGAGCGAACTCGCCAAGCGCGGCAAGATCACCGTTGACGACAAGGGCATCGTCCGCCTCCCCGCCGTCGGCAAAGACCTCATCGGCATCCTCCGCAAGAACCAGCGCGGCTTCGGCTTCGTCATCCCGGAAACGCCCGTGCGCGAGGGCGACGTCTTCATCCCGCCCGACGGCATGGGCGATGCGCTTTCCGGCGACACCGTGCAGGTCTCCGTCGGCCGCAAGCGCAAGCCCGGCACCAACACCGAGGAACTCTTCGGCCGCGTCGTCAAGGTCCTCAAACGCAAGCGCAAGGTCTTCTCGGGCGAACTTGAGCAGCGCGGCAACCAGTGGCTGGTCATGCCCGACGGCCGCGAACTGACCGACCTGGTGGTGATCCGCGACCCCCACGCCAAGAACGCCCGCCCCGGCCACAAGGTCGTCATCGAGATCACCCACTACGCCGAGGGCAACACCCTCGCCGAGGGCGTCATCGTCGACGTGCTCGGCGAGGCCGGCACGCCCAGCGTGGAGACGCAGGCCGTGATCGCGGCGTACAACCTGCCGGGAGAGTTTCCCGAGCAGGCCGTGGCCCAGGCCCGCCGGGCCGCCGATCAGTTCGAACGCGAGGTGGAGGTATTCTCCTACGACCCCGACACCGCCCGCAAGACCCGCGACGACCTGCGCGGCGAGTTCATCATCACCATCGACCCGCCCGACGCCAAGGACTACGACGACGCCCTGCACATCAAGCGCCTGCCAGCCGGCGAGGGGTGGGAACTGGGCGTCCACATCGCCGATGTCGCCCACTTCATCCCCACCGGCACACCGCTCGACATCGAGGCCCGCCAGCGCGGCAACAGCGTCTACCTGCCCCGCCTGGTCATCCCCATGCTCCCCGAGGTGCTCTCCAACGGCATCTGCTCGCTGCAGGAGGGTGTCGATCGCTTCTGCAAGAGCGCGTTCATGCGCTACGACCGCCAGGGCAATCTCAAAAAGAGCGGCGTGGGCCAGGTGCTCATCAAGAGCGCCAAGCGCCTCACCTATCTCGAGGCCCAGGCCCTGATCGACGGCGACGAGACCGAGGCCAAGAAGCACGCCAAGACCGAGCCCGTCTACACACCAAAACTCATCGAAACCCTGCGAGAGATGGATGCGTGCGCGAAGGCCATCCGCATCCGCCGGCGTGCCGCCGGCATGATCCACCTCGATCTGCCCCAGGTGGAACTCATCTACAACGACGACGGCCGCGTGATCGACGCCCAGCCCGAGGACGATGCCTTCACGCACACGCTCATCGAGATGTTCATGGTCGAGGCCAACGAGGTGCTGGCCCGCCTCTTCGAGAGCCTGCGCGTGCCGCTCCTGCGCCGCATCCACCCCGAGCCCACCCCCGGCGAGGTGGGCGAACTGCGCACCGCCGCGAAGGTGGCCGGCTTCGCCATCCCCAAGAGCCCCACCCGCAAGGAGCTGCAAGCCCTGCTCGACGCCACCAAGGGCACGCCCAGCGCCCCCGCCGTGCACATGGCCGTGCTCCGCTCGCTCACCAAGGCCGAGTACTCACCCGCGCTCGTCGGTCACTTCGCCCTCGCCAGCGACGCCTACGCCCACTTCACCAGCCCCATCCGCCGCTACCCGGACCTCACCGTCCACCGGGCCGTCGCCGAGTACCTGCGCCACACCGCCAACGGCCACCAGGCCCCTCCCCCCGACGACGAGAAGGCCCGCCGCCGCCTCGGCGAGAAACTCCTCGAGAACGACAAAAACTGCCCCAACGACGACGAACTCGCGATCATCGGCCGCAAGTGCAGCGTGACCGAAGAGAACGCCAGCGCCGCCGAGATGAGCCTGCGCTCCTTCCTCGTCCTGCAACTGCTCGCCGAGCACGTCGGCGAGTCCTTCCGCGGCATGTGCACCGGCGCCACCAACGCCGGCGTCTTCATCCGCCTCGAAAAGTACCTGGCCGAGGGCATGATCAAACGCGAGGACCTGCCCAACTACCCCGACCAGAACGGGCGCGTGCGCGGCGGCCTGTGGCGCATCGACCAACGCTCCGGCCGCATGACGCACGAGGCCAGCGGCCGCTCCTTTGGCATCGGCGACCAGATGGAAGTGACCATCGCCAATGTGGACCTGGCCGTGCGACGCATGGACCTGGTGCTCACGGATGCCACCAGCCGCGAGAAGAGCAAGGTGCGCAAGTACCCCAAGCGCGGCGACGACCGCACCAGTTCACCCACCGGCCCCGTGGGCGGCGCGCCGGCGGGCGGGCTGGGTCTGCCCCGCACACAGGAGGAGTGGGATGCCTTCAAGCACGGTAAGAGCGGCGCGGCGGGCCGCAGCCAGAAGAGCAAGAGCCGCGACAAGGGCAAGACGCAGCATCGCAGAGGCGGGTAGCGGTGGCGTCCGCGCCTCGCCCTACCCCAGCACCTTCAACCCACCATCATCCAGTTTCTGCGGCCGCTGCCAGTACGCAAACTGCGGCGTGAAGTCCTGCTCACCCATGCCCAAGAGGCCCAGCATCGGCCACAGTGCGCAGTAGACATCACCGGGGCCAAACGCCGCGCTGTTGAGGCGCGCGGGCTTGCCATCGTGCATCACGTAGGCCACCACGCCGGGCGCGTTGTCATGGCCGGGCCAGGCGGTCTGCTCCTTGCCGTAGTCGCCGCCCGCGTGGCTCGCCATGCGGAAGCGCCAGCCGCGCGAGAGCGCAAAGGCCCGCTGCGTCTGCGGCGGGTCCTTGGAGAGCAGCACCACCGAGCAGGCGTGCTCCAGGTGCGGCAACAGGGCGTTGAAGCCGTCGGCCCAGAGCGTGCAGTAGCGGCACCCCTGCCCCATGTTGTGGATCGCCAGCAACTTGTCTTTGCCCGCAAACAGGTCGCGCAGCGACACGCGGCCGTCGAGCGTGGCAAACGAGTAGTCCTTGACGGGCACCGGCTTCGCCTGCTTGCGCAGTCCGCTCAGCCTTTCAACCCGGTCCTGAATCTCGCGTTCCAGTTGCTCGATGGTGTCCATGGCCGGAGCGTACCACGACCGGCCCACGGGGCCAACCGGCCGCAGCCCGCAGCACGCTCACTCATCGTCGCGCGGCTCGCCGTCCTTGCGGGTGCGGGGCATCTGCCGCAGCACCTTGTCCACCAGGCCGTACTCGAGCATCTCCGCATCGTCCAGCCACTTGTTGCGGTCGCAGTCGGCCATGATCTTCTCCTTGGCCTGGCCGGTGGCACCGGCGTAGATGTCGTAGAGCCGCTCGCGGATCCGCAGCATCTCGCGCGCCTCGATCTCCAGGTCGGTCGCCTGCCCCTCCATCACCCCGCCGATCAGCGGCTGGTGCATCAGGTTCCGTGCGTTGGGCAGCGTGAAGCGCTTGCCCTTGGTGCCGCTGGCTGCGATCAGCGAACCCATGCTGGCCGCCTGCCCCACGATGTACGTGCAGATGTCGCACTGCACGAACTTCATGGTGTCGATGATGCCCAGCCCGGCCGACACGCTGCCGCCGGGCGAGTTCACGTAGAGGTGGATGTCGCTCTTGGGGTCCTCGTTGGCCAGGAACAGCACCTGCGCAATCACCAGGCTGGCGATGTCGTCGTCCACCTGCGTGCCCAGGAACACGATGCGGTCCTTCAGCAGCCGCGAATAGATGTCGTACGCGCGCTCGCCGCGCCCGGTCTTCTCGATCACGATGGGAACAAGGTGAGACATAGGAGATTCCAAAGGGCCCAATCAAACCCGCGATCGTCGTTCCGATGTGGCCATTTGGTGCTTTGCCCACTTGGCCATTTCCGCGGCCCGGCCGCGGTCACTTCTTCGGCGGCTCCGCGATCACCTCGTCCACCAGGCCGTACGCCTTGGCCTGCGCGGCGTCAAAGTACTTGTCCCGCTCGCCGTCCTTGCGGATCTGCTCCTCGCTCTGACCCGTGTGCTTGGCCAGAATCTTGATGAGCTCGTTCTTGCTCTTGATGATCTGCTCCGCCTGGATGCGGATGTCCTCCGCCTGCCCCCCCACCCCGCCGTAGGGCTGGTGGATCATCACCTTGGCGTGCGGCAAAATGAACCGCTTGCCCGTCGCCCCCGCCGTCAGCAGCACCGCGCCCCCCGAATACGCCCGCCCCAGGCAGTACGTGCTCACGGGGCTGCCCAGAAACCGCATCGTGTCATAGAGCGCCAGCGTGTCGTCCACCGCGCCGCCCGGCGAGTTGATGTAAAAGTGGATGTCCTGTCCGCTCTTTTGCTTGTCCAGGTAGAGCATCTGCATCATCACCCGGGCCGCCGAGCCGGGGTTGATCTCCCCGATCAAAAACACCACCCGGTTCTCGAGCAACAACTCGTCGATCGTCATCTCGCGGGTGCGCTGGTAGGTGATGCTCACGCTCTTGTCCTCGCTGGCTGGGGCCGCTGGCGCCGGGCCGAACACTCCGCCGCGCCCGAACACGGCGCGGCCATGGGCATGGTAGACAGAGGGTGTATCGGCAAGGTCCGTGCCGCGTGTGAGCCGCCTTGCCCCGCTGCCGCGCAGGCTGTGCCCGCGAATAACCCGCCGCGGGCCTGGCCCCTCACCGCCCGTCCGCCGGTTTGGCAGGCGCTCGCCGCGCTTCCAGCACCCTCACAATCTCATCCGCCGCTCGCTTCGCCCCGTCCTCGCTCCGCACGCGCTCGCCGATCGCCGTCGCGCGGGCCACGCATCCCCGCGCCGGGTCGAGCACGCGCCCCAGCGCGGCCGCCAACCTCCGCTCGTTCACCCGTGCCCGCTTCACGATCTCCGCCACGCCCAGACGCACCAAGCGGGCCGCGTTGTCGGGCTGGTCGTGCGCAAACGGCACGCACACCTGCGGCACGCCCGCCCGCAGCGCCTCCGCCGTCGTGCCCGCCCCGCACTGGTGCACCACCGCCGCGCAGCGCGGCATCACCTGCGAAAACGGCGCGTACGCCGCCGCCAGCGCCCCATCGCCCAGCCGCAGGCAACCCGTATCCGCCGCGCCCTCGCCCACGCCCTGCGCCCGCGCCAGCGTCGCCACACCCTGTCTGCCCGCCAGCAGCACACACCGCCTGCCGATCGCGCGGCACGCCTTCAGCGCCGCGGCAAAGAACCGCGGCCCCTCGCTCGCCACCTCCACCGCCGCCGAACCCAGCGTGAACAGCACGGGTGCCGACCCCTCATCCAGAAACCGCGCCAACTCCCCCGGTGCGCTCGCGGCGTGCGGGTCGTCAAAGTGGCACGCACCCGTCGCCACCGTGTTCGCCGGCCAATCCACCTGCGGCGGCCCCAGCACGGGCGAGAACAGCGCCAGGTTCAACGTCGGCGACACCAGCCCGCCCAACATCGGGTGCCGCGGGTCGCGCGGCAGGCCCAACCCAGCCCGCAGCCGCCGCAAGGGCAGCGCCCACCGCCACGTAACCACCTTCGCCAGCGCGTACAGGAACCGGTACGGGAGCGGGCCGAACCGCCGCAGCACATCCAGCCACGGCGCGGGCGGTATCACCGGCGGGTCGTGGGCCGAGAACAGGATCATGGGTTGCAGCACGCTATAGACGTACGGCTTGCCCAGTTGCTCCGCCGCCAGCGGCGCGGTGAACGCCAGCGGATGACCGACGATCAGGTCGTGCTCGCGGGCTGCGGCCAGCGTGGCCGCGTGGGTCCGCTCCAGCCACGGCACCACGATCTGATGGAAGATGAAATCCCCGCCGCGCGTGGGGTGCATCACATACTCCCACGCCTTCTCGCCCCCCTCAAAGTCCGCCCGGCTGGGCGGCACCAGCGCGAAGCCCACGCCCGCCCTCGTGATGGTCTCCCGGTGATCCTCGCCGGTGCCGATGGTGGCCGCCACGCCCCGCGCGATGAGCGCGCTGGCCACGGCCACGTACGGGTGAATATCGCCGCGCGATCCCAAGGTGCAGAAGAGGACGCGGTGGCGACCGCCGCTCGGTGGCACGTCCGTCGGCATCAAGCGTCCCCTCTCGCAGGGACATCCCCCGGGAGCCGCCCCGGGCTGGGCACGCAGTTGTCGCGCCCCAGCACCAGCCAATCCGCGATCTCAACGGCCTCCGCGAAACTCGCCGCCGCATGCTTCAGGTTGCCCGCGTTGGGCAGCACCCGCCCCGTCGCCAGGTGCTCCACCGTGGGGATCGCATCTCCGCACACGATCACGGTGCGTGAGTCCTCGTTGGCACGCGCCGCGGTTGCGTCATCCCCAGCCGCCTCATCCCCCCGCTCACCCAGCGCGGCGGCCCCCGGCGCCACCGAGGTCTCCACGATCAGCCCGCACAGGCCCGGAGTCACACCCGGCAGCGGGAAGAGGTCAACGCCCCGGGCCAGCGAATCGGGCGCCTCCTCGAAGCGGTGCAAGATCGCCACCTCGCGCTCGATCTGCTCGCGCAGTTCGTCGTGCCCCTGCTCCAAGGCGTGCCGGAGCGCGCTCACCATGGGCACACCCACCATCTCGCGCTCCGAGCGATGGATCAGCCAACGGGCCCGCTCAAAGGCCCCGATCCCACGGTGAGTGTCGGGGTGAAAACTCGTCAGGAACACCATCGTCACATCGTCGGGCGCGATATTCGCCCGCTCCGCCAGCCGCGCCACCAGCGCCTGCGCGGGCAACCCGGGGTCCACCAGAATCACGTCGTCGCGCGTGCGGATGAGCGTGGTGGTGGCGTGCCCCGTGCGCGCAGGCCGCCGCTCACCCCACAACGGGTGGGCCGCGAGCGTGCCGATCGAGATGACGCGAAGGTCGAGCACGGGAAGAGGTGCGAGGAATGAGGTGTCAGGTGCCAGGCACAGTACCGCAAGCGGCCTCGACGTGGCCATGTGTCATGTGCAATGTGGCCATGCTCTTTACGCCTCCGCGGCCACATCGCGCTGGCTCATCAGCCGCGTCAGCACCGGGTGGCCCTCCTTCTTCTTCTGCCGCAGAGCCTCCACCACCGCTGGCGGGCACATCTTCCGCAAGGAGCGCAGGTCGCGCCCCATGGCCGTGAGTTGCTTGATGAGGCTCGAACTGGTGTACGCGAACGTCTGCCCCGCTACGACAAACGCTGTCTCCAGGCCCGCCACCTCGCGGTTCGTGAGTGCCTGCTGCACCTCGTTCTGCAGGTCGCTCAGGTTGCGGATGCCCCGCAAGAGCACCGTCGCCCCGCACCGCCGCGCAAAGTCCACCGTCAACCCGTCGAACGCCTCCACACGCACCCGCCCCCCCACCGGGTCGGAGCGGATCAGTTGCGCGATGAGCGTGCGAGTCATGCCCACCCGCTCCGCGGCAGAGAACAACTCGTCCTTGCCCGGGTTTCGCCCGACCGCCACCACAAGGTCGTCAAACAGCCTCCGCCCCCGCGCGATCACATCCAGATGCCCGAACGTGATCGGATCAAAACTCCCCGGGAACATCGCAACATGCCGGGGCGAGCGCGGCGAGCGCGAAGGCCGAGAAGCACCGCGTTTTCGGTTGGCTGGCACGCGCCGAGTTTATGCGGACGCGGCACCCCTTGCCCACGCCGCGCACCCGGGCAAGCCCCGCCGCGCCGCCGGACCACACGCTGGCACCGGCGACGATCACTTGCGATGCTTCACCACCCGCGCGGGCGACAACCCCCGCGCACACAACCCGACGGCACGCACCACCCCCGCCCCTGCCAAACGCCCCGCGACGGTTTGCCTCCCCGCCGCGGGGTGTTTCTTTGCGCACGCAACGCACGCGGCGTCAGATCGCCGGCGCGGCGGGCAGCGGTCCCGCCGCCACGAGGCGCTTCTTCGCCGCGTCCACCGCCAGATTCATCCCCTCGAGCGTGCGCGCCCCCAGCAACTTCTGGTCGCCCGGCTCGGCAAACACCGCCTCATCAACCGTGAACGCCCGCCCCACACGCACGATGGCAAACCCCACCGCACGCGTGATGGTCTGGCCGTTGGTCATCACAAAGCGCAGGTCCTTCTTCTCGCGCTTGATGCCGAGCCGCTCCAGCACCGCCGCGGGCACCCACGTGAACTCCGACCCGGTGTCCACCAGCGCATCCGCAACGGTCGCGCCGCCGGCGCGCTTCGCCACGTGCTCGACCCGAAGTGTGGTGCGGAACGTGCCCATCGCTCAATGGTATGGTTCGCGGAGCGCGGCAGCCTTGCCCACCCCCCTCAGATCGCCGGCGCGGCGGGAAAATCCAGCGGCGTGTCGTTCACGTGGTTGAAGTAGTTCGTGAACACGGCCAGCGCGTAGACCGCCACCACCTCCACCACCGCCGCGTCCGTGTACCCGGCCGCCTTGAAGGCGCCCACGTCCGTGTCGTTCACGTGCCCCTTCTTCTCGTGGATCGAGAGCGCAAAGTGCGCCAGTGCCTGCAACTTCGCATCCGCGAGGTGCCCGCGCCGCGCCTCGATCGTCTGGGCATCCGTTAGCCCCGCCCCCTTGCCGATCAGCGTGTGAGCCGCGGCACAGTACCCGCAGTTGTTCGCCTCGCCGATCGCCAACTGGATCACCTCGCGCTCCTTCTCGTTCAGCGTCGCCTTACCCAGGGCCCCCGCCATGCCCAGGTAAAAGTCCAGCCCGGCCGGCGAAGCCGCCATCGCCTTGAAAATGTTGAAGTGCTTGCCCTTGAGCGGGCCCTCGAAAACCTCCTTGGCACGCCCGGTGGCGGTGGCGGGGTTGACAGCCTGAATACGAGCCATGGCAAACTCCTTGTTGCGGTCGGGTGAGCACACGCGCGCCGGCGCACGTCGCCTCAGCGTAGTACGCTCCGCCCGCCGCATGTGTGCGATGCCCGAACACCGCCCGGGGTTTCCTGCGATCGCGGCCCCGCCCGCCGACCGGCCCCTGCGCGTCCGCCTCTGCACCGACACCCTTGCCGACGTCAACGGCGTCTCCCGCTTCATCCACGACATGCTCCGCCTTGCCGCCGCGGCGGGCCACGACCTCGCCGCCATCACCTCCACACGCCACCCCCTCCCCGCGCACACGCCGGCAGCAGACCGCATCCTCAACCTGCCCCCCCTCTGGGCACGGCCGATGCCCGGCTACCCGGCGCTCGACCTCGCCTTCCCCGCACGCGGAGCCGTCGGCGCGGCACTCATGGCCGCCCGCCCCGATGTGGTCCACCTCTCCACGCCCGGGCCTGTGGGTTTCGCCGCGTGGCGGGCCGCACACCGCCTCGGCATCCCCATCGTCGCCACGTACCACACCGACTTTCCCGCCTACATCGACGGCCTCTTTGACGACCCCGCCCTCACCCGCTGCTGTGCCGCCGCCATGCGGGCCTTCTACTCCCGCTGCGCTCGCGTGCTCAGCCGCTCCGCCGCGTACGCCCGCGTGGTGAAAGACCTGGGCATCCACTGTTCACGCATCACGGCGCTCCGCCCCGGCACCGACACCCACCGCTTCCACCCCCGCCACCGCGACCCTGCGCCCTCGCCCACCCTGCGCGTGCTCTATGTCGGGCGCGTCAGCGTCGAGAAGAACCTGCCCCTCCTCGCCCGCGCCTGGCGCAGCGCGGCGGCCCGCCTCAGCATGCTGGGCCACCCCGCCGAACTCATCATCGTCGGCGACGGACCCTACCTCCCTGCCATGCGCACCGCCCTCACGGGCACGCCCACGCGCTTCCTGGGCTTCCGCACCGGCGATGAACTCTCCACCCTCTACGCCTCCGCCGACCTCTTCGTCTTCCCCTCCGCCACGGACACACTCGGCCAGGGCGTGCTCGAGGCACAGGCCTCCGGCCTGCCCGCCCTTGTGAGCGACATCGGCGGCCCGCCCGAGATCGCGCGCCACGGGCTCACAGGGCTCGTCCTCTCCGCGCACGACCCCCGGGCCTGGGCCGAAGCGATCGTCGCCCTCGCCGCCGAGACACCCCGCCGCGCCGCCATGGCCGCCGCGGCACGGACCCACGCCGAAACCCTCACCATCGAACGCTCCTTCGCGCACTTCTGGTCGCTCCACGAACAGGTCGCGGGCTGGCAGGGGGGTGCCCTTTCCCCTACCATCCGCCCGCCATGCCTCCCCCCTCTCAAATCACCATCGACGGCCGCGTGCACACCTTCACGCCCGGCCAGATGATCATCCAGGTCGCCAACGCCGCCAATCAGGCGATACCTCAATACTGCTACCACGACGGCCTCTCGATCGTGGCCAGTTGCCGCATCTGCCTCGCAGAGGTCTGGATGCCCAACAAGCAGACCGGCAAACTCGAGCCCTACATGGGCGGCAAACTCCTGCCCACCTGCCAGACCGCCTGCCTCGACGGCATGGTGGTCTACACCGACTCGCCCAAGTCGGTCGCCAACCAGAAGGCGGTGATGGAGTACCTGCTCATCAACCACCCGCTCGATTGCCCGGTCTGCGACCAGGCCGGCGAGTGCTTCCTGCAGGACTACTCCTACGAGTACGGGCGCGGCCAATCCCGCTTCGAGGAGGCCAAGGTCAAGCAGCCCAAGAAGGACCTCGGCCCCCACGTCTACCTCTACGCCGACCGCTGCATCATGTGCACACGCTGCGTCCGCTTCACGCGCGAGGTGAGCGGCACGGCCGAACTCCTCGTCGCCGGGCGCGGCAACCGCGAAGAGATCGACGTCTTCCCCGGCCGGCCGATCGACAACGAACTGTCTGCAAACGTGGTCGACCTCTGCCCGGTCGGCGCGCTCCTCGACAAAGACTTCCTCTTCGCTCAGCGCGTCTGGTTCCTCAAGAGCACGCCCTCAATCGACGGCCTCACCGCCTCCGGCGACAACCTGCTGATCGAGCACAACGAGGGCAAGATCTACCGCTTCAAGCCCCGCACCAACATGGCTGTCAACAAGTGGTGGCTCACCGACGAGGTGCGCTACGGCTGGAAGTTCATCCACCGCGACGACCGCCTGAACACGCCCCGCCGCCGCCAGTTCGGCACCCAGGTCGATACCGACTCCGAGCGCGCCACCCGCGAAGCCGTTGAGCAACTCAGGGTCGCGTCGACCTCCGGCAAGCGCATGGGCCTGCTCGTCAGCCCCATGCTCTCCTGCGAAGAGGCGTACATCCTCGCCAGGGCCGCCCTCGCCATCGACCCCAAGGCCTTCCTCGGCGTCGGTCCCGTCCCCGTGCACGGCACCGACAAGGTCTTCCCCGCCGGTGCCCACGAGAGCGACCCACGCGCCTTCAAGATGTACGCCGAGAAGTGCCCCAACTCGCGCGGCGTGCGCCGCGTGCTGGAATCGCTCAGCAAAGCCACCGCCCACAACGGCTACGTGCCCACCTTCGACCAGTTCTGCGCCCAGGTGCGCTCGGGCGAGATCGCGGGCGTCATCCTCACCGGTAACTACCCCAGCGACTGGGCCACTGATGCGCTCCTCACCGCGCTCGGCCCCGCGGGCACCGGCCCGTTCACGCTGCTCCTCGACACACTCCCCTCCCGCCTCACCGACCGCGCCGACATCCTCTTCCCCTCCGCAACGTGGGCCGAGAAAGCCGGCTCGTTCGAGAACGCCAAGGGCATGATCCAGGCCTTCGAGCAGGCCATCGCGCCGTTCGACGGCTGCCGCGCAGAGGGGCAGATCGCCACCGACCTGCTCCGCGCCGCCGCGGGCGACGCCGGACTGGCCGCCGCGGGCCTCTGCACGCTCTTCAATGCCGCCGACACCCGCACCGCCATGGCTCGCACCGCCGGGCTGGGCATCTTCGCCACCGGCGTCCACGCGGCGAGCTTGCCCGTCGAGCAGGTCCCCGACATGCAGATGGTGGAGTTGTAGCCACTCAGGAGACGGCCATGCCCGGCCCCGGCCCCACCAACACGCTCATCGTCGTCGTCGTGGTCATCCTGGTCGTCGCGCTTGGCGCGGGTGTCTTCTTCTGGTGGCGCTCCATGTACGGCGTCTGGCGCGCCCAACGGCCTTCGGCGCCTCCGCGCCAGCCCCCGCGCGGCCACACGCGGGCTGCATCCGAAGCCCACCCCGGCCACGCCGACCCCACCGGTGCCCTGCTCGCCGGGGCCATCCTCTTCTCCGGCAGCGACGGACCCGCGCGGCCATCCGGCGACCCGGCCGGTGCACCCGGCGGCCCCAACGATCCACGCAAGCGCACCGATGCCGGCGGTGCCAGCGGCGCTGAAGGCGGCGGCAGCCCGCCCGCACCGAGCCCCGATGGCGAGCGCCGCCACGAGAGCGACCCGGGCGGCCCGCAGGCAGCCGGCGATGACGGCGGCGGCACCGGAGGGGGAGGAGGCTGGTTCAGCGGCCTGTTCGGCGGCGGTTCCGACAGCGACGGAGGCGGTGGTGATGGTGGCGGTGGCGGTGGCGGTGGCGGCGGCGGCGGCGGCGGCGGGGGGGGCGAGTGACGTCCGCACCCCCCACAGGCGATCACAGGCCCGCCGCGCCACGGTCGTCTCAGCGCGGCTTCGCCTCCTGGACGGATCGCCTGGCCCGTGTCGACGAGATGATGCGCGACATGTCGGCCCACACCGACCCGCAGGCGATGGTGCAGCAATACGGCCGGCGCGTCCGCGACTTCTTCGGCACCACCGCCTTCGTCTCGCTCAGCCGCCGCGACCTGGCCCCGCCGAGCTACCGCATCACCCGCTCCAGCAAGTGGCAGGGCGCCCAGCCCGACCCGTGGAAGGAACGCGACAAACTCCCGATCCTCTCCGGCGGCCTGCTCGGTGAGCTGCTCTACGCCGGCCGCCCCACGCTCAACAACGACTTCACGCCCGACCCTTCCGACCCCGCGTTTGAGCACCTCGCGGGCTGCCGCGCCTACTTGGCTATCCCTCACTACGAAAACGCCGTCGCCACCAACATGGTGGTCTCGCTCCGGCCCGATGCCGGCGGCTTCGACCCCGAACTCGTCCCCGAACTGGTCTGGACCTCCAGCCTCTTCGGGCGTGCCACCGGCTCGCTGGTTCTGTCGCGCCAACTCGCCGAGGCCAACAAGGCCCTGGAGCGCGAGATGGGCATCGTGGCCGCCATCCAGCGCTCGCTGCTGCCCGCCACGCTCCCCGCGCTCCCCTCGCTCGACCTGGCCGCGGAGTACTGCCCCAGCACCAACGCCAGCGGCGACTATTACGACTTCTTCCCTCTGGCCGACGGCCGCCTTGGCATCCTCATCGCCGATGTCTCCGGCCACGGCACACCCGCAGCCGTCATCATGGCGATCCTGCACGCGATCGCCCACATGCGCCCCGGCGAGCCCGACCCGCCCAGCCACGTACTCACCGATCTCAACGCCGCTCTCGCCGCCCGCTACACCATCAACACCGGCACCTTCGTCACTGCGTTCTACGCCGTCTACGACCCCCGCAACCGCCGCCTCACCTACTCAAGCGCCGGCCACAACCCCCCGCTCCTGCTCGACGGCCAGACCGGCGCCGTCGGCCGCCTCGACCGTGCCCAGGGCCTGCCCCTGGGCGTGCTCGACGACTCCACGTACACCGACGCCACCACGCCCCTCGACCCCGGCGACACGCTGGTCCTGTACACCGACGGCATCACCGAGGCCCACGGCCCGCGCGGCAGCGGCATGTTCGGCGAGGCCCGCCTGCAAGAAACCATGTACCGCTGCGCCAAACTCGCCCCCGCCGCCGGCGCGCAGGCCGTGATCGACGAACTCTTCAGCGATGTCGACGCCTTCGCCCAGGGCACACCCGCGGCCGACGACCGCACCGTGGTGGTGGGCCGGGTGCGGTAGGCGAGCGCCGGCAAACGCTGTGAAGACGCAGGGCCGACCTGCCTGGAACCGCGAAGGGATCGAAGGTCGCGAAGCCGGACCGATTCCAGCGCCCCTCGCACCCGGCGATCGATGCGGTCGCGGCCGGCCCGAGGGACTTGGTGATCCGCCCCACGCTTCGCGCACTTCGCGCCGTTCGCCGTCAGGCTCCTTCCCCTTCGCGCCTTCGCGTCTTTGTGCCAAGGCGCGCGCTGCTTCTACCCTCCCCGCGTGCCCCGCTACAAACTCACCATTGCCTACGACGGCACCGACTTCTGCGGGTGGCAGAAGCAGGAGCCCCTCGCGCCCGATGCCGCCGGCGCCGGCACCGTCCCCCCCGCACCCTTCGGCCCCGCCACGCCGCTGATCGAGTCCACCCGCCCCGGGCGCGTCGCCCTCCGCACCGTGCAGGGCGTGGTCGAGCAGGCGGCCCGCGCCATCACCCGCGAGCCCGTCGAACTCATCGGCGCCAGCCGCACCGATGCCGGTGTCCACGCACGCGGCCAGGTCGCCGCCTTCACCTGCGAGCCGCGCGCCGACGAGCCCCCGGCCACTCCCGCCACCGCCGCGCACGCTTCCGGCACCCCCGCCCAGAGGAAGGCGGCAGGGGATGGGCAGCCCCTGCTCGACGCGACACCAGACGCGCCCCGCGGCAACGGTTGGCCCCTCTCGCGCGGCACACACCGCCTGCTCGCCGCGCTCAACAGTCGCCTCCCCGACGATGTCGTAATCCTGACCGCCGAGCACGCCGACAACGCCTTCGACCCCGTGGCCGACGTCGCCAGCAAGGAGTACACCTACACCTTTCACTGCTCGCCCCACCGCCCGCTGTGGGAACGCCGCACCGTCCACCACGTCTGGCACCCCGCCGGGCTCGACGCCGCCGCCATGCACGCCGCCGCGCAGTCCCTGGTCGGCGAGCACGACTTCGCCGCCTTCGCCGCGGCCGGGCACGGCCGCCTCTCCACCGTGCGCACCATCCACGCCCTCGCCGTCGAGAGCCCCGCGCCCGACCGCGTCGTCATGCGCATCTGCGCCAGCGGCTTCCTGTGGAACATGGTCCGCATCATCGGCGGCACCCTCATGGAAGTCGGCACGGGCCGGCGCGACGCCGCGGGTGTGCGGGCCGCTCTGGAATCCCGCGACCGCGCCAAGGCCGGCCCCACGCTGCCGCCCACAGGTCTCTGCCTGGAGTGGATCAGGTATCGCTAGCACACCATGCGCATCCTCCACGTCTCAACCCGGCTCATCCTCGGCGGCTCACAGGAAAACACCATCCTCTCCTGCGAGGGCCAGGCCCTGCGCGGCCACGACGTCCACCTCGCCTTCGGCCCCATCTACGGCCCCGAGGGCTCACTCCTCCAGCGCGTCGAGCGTTTCCGCACGGCCGACGGCCGCGCCATCGCCACCCACGTCGTGCCCGACCTCGTCCGCAACATCCACCCCCTCCGCGACTGGCGCGCCCTCCGCCAACTCCGCGGTCTTCTCCGCACCCTCAAGCCCGACATCGTCCACACCCACTCCAGCAAGGCCGGCATCCTCGGCCGCTGGGCCGCATGGGCGGAGCACGCCCCCGCGGTCGTCCACACCATCCACGGCCCGCCCTTCTACACCGGCCAGAACCCCCTCGCCCACGCGCTCTACGTGGCCGCCGAGCGCTTCGCGGCGCGGCGTTGCCACGCCATCGTCTCCGTGGCCGATGCCATGACAGCCCAGTATCTCGCCCAACGCATCGGCCGCCCCGAGCAATACACCACCGTGCGCTCCGGCATGGAAGTGGACACCTTCCTGCACGCCGCGCCCGGTGAAGACCGCTCCGCCGCCCGCGCCGCGCTCGGCATGGCCGACGCTGACTTCGTGATCGCCACCGTCGCCCGCCTCGCCCACCAGAAAGGCCACGACGACCTGCTCGATGCCCTCGCCTCCGACCTCAAGGCCCGCCCCGCGTGGAAACTCCTCTGGGTGGGCGACGGCTGGTGGCGAAGCCGCCTCATCGCCAAAGCCAGTGCCCTCGGCCTGAGCGTTCGCGAACTCGACCGCCAGCCCGCGGACGCCATCGCGCGGGCGACCGCCACCGCGCACGTTCTCATCACCGGCCTGGTGCCACCCGAACGCGTGCCCGCCTGTCTCCGCGCCGCCGACGTGCTCGCCCACCCCAGTTACCGCGAGGGCCTGCCCCGCACCGTGCCCCAGGCCCTGCTCTGCGGCACGCCCGTGGTCGCCTACGACACCGACGGCACCCGCGAAGCGTGCCTCGACCCCGCACGCGTCGGCACCGACCAAGCCACGGGGCTGCTCGCACCCGTGGGCGACCGGGCCGCCCTGCGTGCCGCGCTGATGTGGATGTACGATCACCCGGCCGAGCGCGCCCTCATGGCCCGGCGCGGCCGGGCGTGGTGCGCCGCCGCGTTCAGCGTGCCGACGATGATCGACGGGTTGGAGGCGGTCTACGCCCGCGCCCTGGCGCAGGCCGGGCAGGGGCCCGATCTCACCCGTTGAGGTCTCGCAGCAACCGGTCGATGGCGATGTCCAGTTTGTCCGGGTGCAGATACGCGCCGTCGGCCAACTGGTCGCGCACGCGGCTCACCAGACCTCCCCGCACCGCGCTCGCCTCCTGGGCCGCATCCGAAATCTCCACGGTGTCCGCCTCACGCACCAGCGCCGCATCCACCGCGTGCGGGGCCGTCGCCCGCTGCGGAGCCTGACGCAGAACCGCCACCGACACCGAACCGTTGATTGCGCTGAGCGACGACATGGGCAACACTCCGACGACTGGGGCCACGCGCACCACATCCGTGGGCACACGCACAGCCTGGACAACACGATGGCGGGCGCAAACCCCGGCATCCGTGCCGACGTACGCAAACCAAGGACCGAGAACTCCACACTGTCGCACGATCAGGGACGATGCGTGCCGCGATCCCTCCATGTATCGTCTAAACTCTCTCGGACCATGAGACCCGCTCCCGATTTTGTCCGGCCCGCGCAACTCCAGAAACCACATGGGGTTACGCACTGTTTCGGCAACCTTTGCCGCCCCCCCATTCTGCGTGGTTTTGTAACCGCCACCCTGGCGCTGGCTGTTTATGCCGCCTGCGCCGGTCGCGCCGTCGCCGCGGAAGCGCAGCCCACGCGCGAAGAGGCTCAGCGCATCCTCTCCCCGCGACCCCGCCCCGCCGCCCAAGCCCCGCCCGCCCCCGCCACATCCACCCACTGGTCCATCGTCTTGGCCGCCTTCCACGAGGGCACCGACACCGAGCGCCAGGCCGCCGCCGACACCGCCCTCGCCAAACTCCGCACCGTGCCCGGCTACGAGGGCATCACCACCAGCCTCCGCCCCAAGGGGGTGCTCATCACACTCGGCGCCTTCGCCAACCCCACCGACCCCGAGGCCCAGGCCGCGCTCAAGCGCGTCCGCGCCACCGTCATCGAAGGACAAACCCCCTTCGCCGGTGCCTTCCTGCTCCCCCCCGCTGACGCGGCCAACCTCGGCTCGCGCCCCGAGCACAACCTGCTCTCGGCCCGCGCCCAGTACGGCAAAAAGGCTGCGGGCACGCTCCAGGTCGCCGTCTACGGCCGGCGCGACCTCGACAAGCCCACCGAGACCGACCTCGCCGACGCCCGCCGGGCCGCCGAGCAGGCCGCCGCCACGCTCCGCCGCGAGGGCGAACTCGCCTTCTACTACCACGGCGTCAAACTCAGCATGGTCACCGTCGGTGTCTTCTCCGACGCCGAACTCAAGCCCGGCGCGTCCCCCGCGCTCGACGCACTCAAGAAGCGCTATCCGCACAACCTCTACAACGGCACCGGCATCCGCGAGACCACTCGCCCGCGCGAGGGCGGGGGCGCGGCAGGGGGCGGCCCCAAGCCCGGCAAGGACCTCGGACTCCAGAAGAGCGAGATCGTCGCCATCCCCGAGCGCTGAACCCGCTCCACGCACCTTCACCACCAACCCGGCCCACGTACCCTCTGCTCCGCATGAGCACCCCCGGCCTCTCCGCCACCCCCACGCATCCCGCCACGATCGGCCCCTACACCGTTCTCCGCGAACTCGGGCGCGGCGGCATGGGCGTGGTCTACCTTGCCAATGACCCCAAACTCGACCGTCAGGTCGCCATCAAGGCCCTGCCCGCCCTCTTCGCGCAGGAGCCCGCACGCCTCGAACGCTTCCAGCGCGAGGCCAAGGCCCTCGCCGCGCTGAATCACCCCGGCATCGCCGCCATCCACGGCCTCGAAGAAATCGCCGGGGCACGCTACCTCGTGCTCGAGTTCGTCGACGGTGAAACCCTGGCCGACCGACTCGCCGGGGGGCCGCTCCCCATCGACGAAGCACTCCCCCTCGCCAAGCAGCTCGCCGAGGCGCTCGAAGCCGCCCACGAAAAAGGCATCGTGCACCGGGACCTCAAACCCGCCAACCTCATCATCACACCCGAAGGCCGCCTCAAGGTTCTGGACTTCGGCCTCGCCCGCGGCGGCGACACCGCGCTCCCGAGTTCAACCGGCGTCCCCTCCGCCGCGCCGGATTCACCCACACTCACCACGCCCGCACGCCCCGTCAACTCACCCACCATCGCCGGCGCCATCATGGGCACCGCCGGCTACATGAGCCCCGAGCAGGCCCGCGGCAAGGCCGTTGACAAACGCTCAGACATCTTCTCCTTCGGCTGCGTGCTCTACGAGATGCTCTCGGGCGCCCAGCCCTTCGGCGGCGAAACGGTTACCGACGCGCTCGGGGCCACGCTGCACAAAGACGTGAACGTCGCGCTCCTCCCGCCCAACACGCCTCCCACCATCCGCCTGCTGCTGGCCCGCTGCCTTGCCAAAGACCGGTCCAACCGCCTCCACGACATCGCCGATGCCCGCGTCGAACTCGCACAGGCGATTGCCGATCCCAACGCGTGGGCCTTCCACGCTGGCGGAGGCGCTGGCGGGGCAGGACGTGCTCGCACGCCGCGTGCGCTGCTTGGCGGCGTGCTGCCGTGGGCCGTCTGTGCCGCGCTCGCGGCCGCCTGTGCCGCACTCTGGTTCCTGGCCCAACCAACCAAGCCGAACGTGATGCGCCTCACGCTGGCCATTCCCGAAGCCCACGCCCTCGCGGCCTTCCCCGGCACGATGATGGACATTTCGCCGGACGGCACCCGTGTGGTCTTCGTGGGGCGCACCGAAACCGGCCGCCAGTTGTACCTCCGCCACCTCGACCAGCCCGAAGCCACGCCCCTGGCCAACACGGAGGGCGCCTTCTGTCCCTTCTTCTCCCCCGACGGCGAGTGGATCGCCTTCGGTCAGAACGCCAAACTCCGCAAGGTCTCGATCCTCGGCGGCCCCACCACGATCCTGTGCAACGCCCCCGACCTGCGCGGCGGCAGTTGGGGCACCTCGGGCATCATCGCCTTCGCGCCCGACCCGCAGTCGGGCATCTGGCGTGTCTCCGCCGCGGGGGGCGAAGCGGTCAAAGTGACCGACGCGGGGATCGGCGAATCTATCCCCACGCACCGCTGGCCCCACTTTCTGCCCGACGGCAAGACCGTGCTCTTCACGGCCACCGATCGCAACAGCGAGTTCACCGACGCCGCCATCACCGCGGTCTCGCTCGACACCGGAAAGCAGAAGGTCATCTTGAAGGGCGGCACCTACCCGCGCTACATGCCCACCGGGCACCTCGTCTACGGGCGCGGCGGCACCCTCATGGCCGTTCCTTTCAACGCCCGCACGCTGGAGGCCACCGGCGCTCCTGTTCCCGTGCTGGAAGGCGTGCTGAACGGCCCCAACTACGGCAGCGTTCAGTTCGCGTGCGCCAACTCCGGCACCCTGCTCTACGCCCCCGGCTCCGCCACCGAAGACGACCGCATCATGGTCTGGCTCGACACCACCGGCAAGGAGACACCGGCCTCCGCCCACAAGCGCGGCTACAACGGCGCCCGCCTCTCGCCCGATGGCACACGCATCGTGGCGCAGATCGTGACGGGCGGCAACGTCGACCTCTGGGTGCTCGAAGTCGACCGCGACAGTTTTTCGCGTCTCACGTTCGACGAGGCCGTGGACCATAACCCCGTGTGGAGCCCCGATGGCAAGTGGATCGTCTTCTCGTCCAACCGCGACAACTCGGAGTTCAACCTCTATCGCCAGCCCGCCGACGGCACGGGTGAAACCCAGCGGCTCACCACCAGTGTCTACCCCCAGGCTGCCTACGGCTTCTCCCCGGACGGATCGATCCTCCTCTACCGTGAGCGGACATCCACCGGCGCCAACGACATTCTTTACATGCGTCTGAACGAGCCCGAGGCGAAGCCCGATGTCTTTCTGTCCACGCCCTTCGACGAATCCGCCGCGGTGCTCTCGCCGGATGGCCGGTGGATCGCGTACCACTCCAACGAGTCGGGCTCGTACGAGGTCTACGTGCGCCCCTTCCAGCGGCCGGGCGGCAGGACCAAGGTCTCCGCCGGCGCCAGCGGGTTCCCCCGGTGGTCGCCGGACGGGAAGGAGATCTACTACCGCCACCAGCAAGGCCTCTGGGCGGTGGCGATGACGCCGCAGGATGAGGGGCTGCGCGTGGGCACGCCGCGGCAACTCTTCGAGATCAAAGGGAACACCTACACCGGCCCGCACGGCATCTCGCCCGACGGCGCCCGATTGCTGTTCATCCGGTCGGCGACCGAGAGCGGCGAGCAGGTGCAGCAGCCGGCCGTGGTGGTGAACTGGCTGGAAGAACTGAAGGACAAGATGCGGGCATCCAAGTAAGGATCGCCCCCCTGCCGCCCTCGCGCTGGTGGGGCAGACGTCCCGTCCGCCCTTGCAAGTATGCTCCCCCCGCGTCGGGCCCTTGAACGAGCCCCCAAGCGCAGCGAGGGGTCCGTGTCTCCCCGTGCCGTGGCCGCCCGTGCCGTCGCACAGGGCCGGCTCTTCGGCCCGGCGCTGCGCGGGCCCCGCCCCGGGCCCGCTCCCGCCGCTGTACGCTCACACCCATGCCCGCCGACACGCCCCCCACCGCCGCCTCCCCGTCCGGTTCACCGGCACCCCCGCTGCGGCCCGCACCTCGCGCCGGCATGGCCCTGCACTGGAAGGTGCTCATCGCCCTGGCACTGGGCGTGGGGGCGGGGGCCGCCATCAACGAGTGGTGGACCGCCGCCACCTGGACCGCCCTGGGCGTGGGCGAAGGCACCGCGTTTATGCGCTTCTCCCCGGCTGCGGCCAACACGGATGCCTCGTGGCTGGCCCTCGCAGCCCGCTTCGCCGCGCGGGCCAACCAGTTCGTGGGCGACCTCTTCCTGCAGAGCCTCAAGTTCATCGCCGTCCCCATCGTCCTCTTCAGCCTCATCGGAGCCGTGGCGGGCGTAGGCAACCTGCGCACCATCGGCCGCATCGGCATCAAGACGCTCCTGTGCTTTCTGTGCACGCTCGTGGTGGCCGTGGCCATCGCCGTCGTCCTCGGCAAGACGGTCGCCCCCGGCACTTACGTGAGCGAAGAGGCCCGTGCCGCCCTCGTCGCCAGCCGCGCAGCCGACGCCGCCGCCCGCGTAGCGCAGGCTCACGAACTCCAGAGCAAGGGCGGGGTCGACTACTTCTTCTCCTACATCCTCAATATTGTGCCCGCCAACCCCTTCGCGGCCCTCTCCACCGCCACCATGCTCCAGGTCGTCGCGGCCGCCTTCCTCTTCGGCGTCGGCCTCACCCTGATCCCCCGCGACAAGGCCGCGCCGGTCATGGCCTTCTGCGAGGGCGCGGCCGAGGCGGTCATGGCCCTCGTGCGCATCATCATGTCCATCGCGCCCTTGGCCGTCTTCTGCCTCGCCAGCCAGTTTGTGGCCGGCGTCGGCGTCGGCGCACTCGGCAGCGTCCTCATGTTCTGCCTCTGCGTGGTCGGCGGCCTGGCCATCGTGCTGCTGGTGGAGTACCCGCTGCTGATGCTGGCGCTGACGCCGCGCGGCAACAAGATCGGTTACGGTCGCTTCTTCCGCGGCATGGCCCCGGCCATGACTCTGGCGTTCTCGAGTTCATCCAGTTCCGCCACGCTGCCCGTCACCATCCAGTGTGCCCGCGACCGCCTGGGCGTGCCCGAGGGCGTCGTGAACTTCGTCTGCCCGTTGGGCACCACCCTGAACATGGACGGCACCGCCCTTTACCAGGTGATCTCGGTGCTCTTCCTGGCCCAGTTGTACGGCATCGACCTGACGCTGGGCCAGCACATCACCGTGGGCGTGATGGCCGCCGTGGTGGCCGTGGGCACGCCGGGTCTGCCCGGGGCCAGCGTCATCATGATGGCCATCGTGCTCGAATCGGTGCGGGTGCCCACCGAGGGCATCGCCATCATCCTCGCTGTGGACCGCGTGCTCGACATGTGCCGCACCATCGTGAACGTCAGCGGCGACGCCGTGGCCTGCGTGGTGGTCGCGGGCAGCGAGGGTGTCATGCCCCGCGCATCAGGCCCGGAGCGCAACCCGTCCTGACGGCGCGCGCCGGCCTACCGCTTCACGCCCACGATCTCGTACACCGCCGGCAGCGTGATGAAGTCCGTCGGCGACGATCGAACCTCGGCCAGATCGGTCAGCAGTTGCTCGCAGTCGGCCCGCGCCAGGAACCCCATCTCCACCAGTTTGGGCGCGTAGATGTGCCACCACACGTTTGCCCACTGGAACATCGTGTCGCCGCCCCTGGCAATGCGCTGGTGCACCGCCAGGTGCTCCACCTCCAACCCCGCCTCGGCAAACAGGCGCGGCAGCCTCCCCGCGATGTCCGTGTCGCCGCCCCGCCCCTCCCAGCTCTTGATCGTCGCCGCCACGGCCTTGTCGTGGCTCGCGCGCCGCGGCGCCATCGTCATCGCGCGATAGTTGAAGTAGTCGTGCACCACAAACCGACCACCCGGCTTGAGGGCCCCCGCCACGCTCTTCACCACTTCCGCCGGGCGCGGCACAAAGCACAGCACCCAGCGCGCATACGCCATGTCATACGGTCCCATTCCGCCGACCGCGCCCAGGTCGTGCACATCCGCCACGACCCCCGTCAGATTGACCAGCCCGCGCACCTTCGCCTGCGCGTTCAGATGCTCGATGAACGGCCCGCTCTCATCCACGCCCACCACCCGCCCCTCGGGCCCGACCAGTTGCGCCAAATCAAACGACGCGAAGCCCGGCCCGCTCCCCACATCCAGCACGCGCTGGCCGAGGCGCACCTGCGCCACCCGCCACGCTCCGTGGGCCGCGTCGCTCCACAACCGGTTCTGAAAACCGAGCCGCTGGAGTTCATCCAGCCCCGTGCCGAGCACGTACTCGCCCGATGGCGGCCTCGAAGCCGACGATGCCGATGCGGTGGTCATGCCCGAGATTACGCGGGCTGCCGCGCCCCGGTTCACGGCTTCTTCGGCTCTTCCTTCTTCGCGCCCGGCAGCAGACCGCCCAGCCCCTTGCCGATCGAGTCGAGCGCCTTCTGCCCCTCCTTGGCCGCACCCTCCACCGCCCCCTGCGCGGCCTTGGCCGCGTCGCCCGCCGCGCCCTGGACCGCGCCCCCCACGCCGCTCACCACACCGATGCCCAAGTCCGACAGGTTGCCGAGCTTGGCCAGGTTGCCCTGCATGTCGCCCAGCAGGTCGGCCGGCAAGATGCCCGCCCCCGCGTCCGCCGCGGCCCCCATCACGGCACGCACGATGATGCCCGCAAGGTCGCCGAGTGTGACCCCGGTATCAGCAATGCCTGTCCCCGTCCGCCCCACGTTCTGCAGGTGAATCTCCTTGATCGTCGGTACGTCGATCGTCGTGATGCCCTTCACGATCTCGCCCATCGGGCCCGGCGCATCCGCCAGTTGCGCCTTCACCTGCACGTCGGTGATTCGCAGGTCTTTGATGATCAGCTTCTTGTCGGGCCCGGCCGTGGCTGGAGCGCCCGCGCCCCCCCCCCCGCCGCCCGGAACCTTCGCCGCAACCGTCGCCAGGTGGTCGAGGATCGCCTGGTAGTTCGCCTTCCCGTCCTTGCGCTCGATCGTCAGCACCACCGTGTTCAGTTCGAGAGCGGGCAACTCGATCACCGGCTTGTTCAGCGTCGCCACGTCCACCTTGGTGTACGACCGATCCAGATACAGAAACGCGTGGTCGCCGTACCCCTTGGGATTGTCGATCCGGAAGCCCTTGAGCGTGGCCGTGCCCTGAAACGGCCGCACATCCGCATTGCGCAGGTGCACGCCCGTGCCCAGCGCGTAGGTGCCACCTCTCTCCACCGCCGCCACCACCGCGCTGTTGAGCACCAGCAGAGCGGTGAACGCCACCGTGATCGCCACCACCAGCAGCACCACCAACGCGGCCAGAATCTTGAACGGTTTCTTGGACATGTTGCGAGTATATCGGGCCTCGCCCCCGTGCCCCCATCACCACGCGTCCGCCTCCCCCCACCACGCGGGGGGGTGCGTTATCGCGCAACGCCGATTGCCCAGCCCGCACCGCCGCGCGGCCGCAGAGCCCCCGCACGGGCACGGGCTTGCCGCGCCGAACCCGTATCCGATGGTTGCCCTATGACCGGTGCAAGCCTGTCCATCCCGGCTTCTCCGCAGGTCCGCACACGCCGAGCCTTCTCCATCATCGAGGTCGTGATCACGGCCTCGATCGCCGGCGTGGTGGGGGCGATTGCCGTGCCCCGCATGGTCTCGGCCAGCGAAAACAGCAAGGCGGAGGGCCTGCACGCCAGCGCCGCCGCCCTGCAACGCGCGCTCGACCTCTACGTCGAAGAGCACGGCGGCCTCAACGCCAACCAGAACCCCGACGGCAACCCGACCAACGTCCCTCTCACGTTCATCCGCCGGCTCACGCGCCCCACCGACGCGGCAGGGAACATCGACCCCCAGGGGATGTTCGGCCCCTACCTCCGCGAACTGCCCGCCAACCTCTTCACCACCAACCAGTCCGTGCGCTTCGACGGTGCTACCACGCCCCAGAACTTCGCCTGGCGCTTCGATACCAACACGAACACCATCACCCCCGATCAGGCCAAGTCTGTCGAGGTGGTGCGTGGCGGCACCAAGGTCAAGGCCGGCGGCGGCACACTCACCATCATCGATGTGGGAGGCGGGGGTGGGGGTGGCACGCTGCCCGATGACCTTCCTCAGCTGCCCGATCTGGGCGACCTTCAGATCTGATCCGCGCCCTCAGGCCCCCGCCGCGACCGGCGCGCTCAGCCGCATGCTCGCCTCTCGCTGCCGCGGCGCGGCGGCCGCCTCCTCCGGGTCGGCATCCAGCGTGCTCTCACCCTCGCCGAAGCGGAACAGCCTGAAACTGTTCGCCAGCACGAACACATCGCCCACGAAGTGGAAGAGGGCCGCGCCCCAGATCGCCAGGTTGTCGGTCGCCGCCAGGGCCAGCCCGACCAGCGCGATCAGCACCGCCGCCACCACGTTCTGTGTGATGATCGCCCGCATCCGCCTTGCCAGGTCGATCATGAACGGGATGCGCGACAGGTCGTCGTTCATCAGGGCCACGCCCGCCGAGTTGGTGGCGATGTCGCTCCCCGCCAGCCCCATGGCCACGCCCACATCCGCCGCGGCCAGGCTCGGGCCGTCGTTGATCCCGTCGCCCACCATCAACACCCGCCGCCCCTGCCGGGCCAGGGCCTTGATCTGCGCGTGCTTCTCTTCGGGCAGGCACTCGGCCTCGATCGTGTCCACACCCACCGCACGCCCCACCCGCTCGGCCACGCCCAGCCGGTCGCCCGTGAAGATCGACAGCCGACGCACCCCTAACTCGCGCAGGCGCTCGATCACCCCCTTGGTGTTCGACCGCACCTTGTCTTCCAGCCCAACGGCCCCGAGGTAGCGGCCGTCTTTGGCCACGTGCACGCCCGTCATCCCCTCGATCTTGCCCGACACCTCCGCCAACTGGCCTTGGGCCGCGGGCAACAACTCGCCGATCCACGACGCCCGCCCCACGCACAGTTCGCCCATGCTGGTGCGTGCCCGCACCCCGCGCCCGTGAATCTCCTCCACGCTCGTGGCGCCGTCGAGTGTGATCCGTGCCGCCTTGGCCGTCGCGATGATCGAGCGCGCCAAGGGGTGGTTGCTCTGCTGCTCGGCGTTGGCCGCGGCGCTGAGCAGCTCGGCACCGTCCACGCCCGTCGCCGGAGCCAGGCGCGCCACGGCGAACTTGCCCGTGGTGATCGTCCCGGTCTTGTCCATCACCACGGTGTCCACCGCCGCCGCGGCCTCCAGATACCGCGCCTCCTTCACCATGATGCCAAGCCGGGCCGCCGCCGCGAAGGCCGCCACCGTGGCCGTCGGGCTCGCCAGGAGCAGCGCCGACGGGCACGTGACCACCAGCACCGTGATGAACGTCTCGGGGCTCTTGGTGAGGAACAGCACCACGCAGGCAATGCACAGAATCACCGGCACGAAGAAGCCCGCCACCTGCTCGATCAGGAGTTGCCGCGGGCTCTTGGCCCGCTCCGCCTCGCGGATGAGCTGGGTGACCTTGCCGATCGTCGTGTCCGCACCCACGGTGGTGCAGCGCAGGTCGATCGTGCCCGACAGGTTTGTCGTGCCCGCGTACACCGGCTCGCCCGGCTGCACCTCGTGCGGAACCGCCTCGCCCGTCAGGCTCGCCTGGTCCACGGTGCTGCGGCCGTTCACCACCAGGCCGTCCACCGGCAGGTTCTCTCCCGCGCGCACCCGCACCGTGTCGCCCACCTTCACCTCGGCGATCCGCACCTCCACCTCGGCCTCGCCACGCACGATGCGCGCCACGTTGGGCGTGAGCCGCACCAGTTGCTCGATCACCCGCTGAGCGCCAAACGCCGTGCGCCGCAGAAACTGGTCAGCCACCAGCAGAATAAACGCCAGCCACCCCGCCACCTCGAACTTGCCCGTGGCGATCGACGCCAGAATCGCCAGTGCCGCCAGCGAGCTCGACGACGCCCGCCCCGAACGCAACTCCTTCACGCTCGCCACAAACAGCGGCACGCTCAGGATGACCGCGGCGATCAGGGCCGGCAATTCCGCGATCGCACCGTCGATCCGCGGGGCCAGCACCGTCTTGGCGACAAACGACCCCACCAGCAGCATGCCGCCGATCAGGTACAGAAGCAGGTACCGCTCGCTCTGAATCTCGTGGTGCGTGCAGCACGCCGCATCGCCCACCAACGCGCTGTGCGCCCCCGCCTCGTGTGTGTGGCCCTGCTCGTGCGACGCGCCGTGATTCGATGCAGCCATGCGGAGTTCCGGTTTGTGTGCGGCCAGGCCACCGCGAGAGCGGCAGCGGAGAGAGCGCAGACTCGGGCGGCACACGCCGCTCGGCCCGCACGCCGCGATGATACGCCCCGGGCCCCCGCCTCCCGCGGCCCGATGCGCCCCCCCCCTCTGTACGCCGCCCGTCGGGCCTCGGTTCGGCGGGCGCGCCGCTACCCCCGCAGCCGCTCGATGGCCTCCACCGCCATCTGGTCGCAGCGCTCATTTTCGGGGTGGCCGGTGTGCCCGCGCACCCAGTGGTACGTCAGCGTGTGCCCCCCCTCGTGCACCAGCGCCTCCAGCCGCTTCCACAGGTCGTCGTTCTTCACGGGCTGCTTGGCCGCGGTCTTCCACCCGTTGGCCTTCCACCCCTTCAGCCAGTCGCGCAGGCCCTTGATCACGTACTCCGAGTCGGCGTGCAACTCGACAGCGCTGGGGCGCGAGAGTGCGCTCAAGCCCTCGATCACCGCCATCATCTCCATGCGGTTGTTGGTGGTCCTGGCCTCGGCTCCGCTGGCCTCGCGCTCCGTGCCCGTGGCCGGGTGCCGAAGCACATACGCCCACCCGCCCGGCCCGGGGTTGCCTGAGCAGGCGCCGTCGGTGTAGAGCTGGACGAGCGGCTTGCTCATGCACCCGCCGTCAACGGCATTCCAAACGCCCGGTGGAGCGCCAGGTCGTGGGCCCGTGTGTACGCCTCGCCCAGCACGCTCCAGTCAAACTCCCAACTCTGGGCCTCCACCTGGTTCCGCAACGCGATCCGCCCGCGCCGATCGAGCCGGCAGAACTCCATGCAATAGCGCGTCAACTCCGCCGCGGCATCCGAAAAACTCCGCCCCCGCCGGTGCACGATCCACGCCCCCGGCCGGTTGTGATCCCCGTACTTCTGGGCCACGTAACTGCCGAACCCCGCCAGGTCGCTCGATATCGCCGGCACACCCATCGCCATGCACTCTAGCGGCGTGTAACCCCAGGGCTCGTACGTGCTCGGAAACACCCCCACGTGGCAGCCGCGCACAAACTGGTCGTACTCCATCCCCCACAAGGGGTTGGTCGGGTTGATGAAATCCGGGTGGTAGACGACCTTCACGGGGTCGTCCTTGCGGTTGAAGAGCCAGACGTTGCGGATCTGCGCCAGAATCGGGTCCCGGGCCTCGTCCTCGATCATGTGGGTGGTCACCAGCGGCAGCCGGTCCACCTTGAGCGCCTGCTGGGTACGCCGGTAGCGCAGCGTCCAGTACTCGCTCACCAGGTCGTCGAGTTTCACCCGCTGCCCCGTCGCCCCCGTCCGGAAGACCTTCTCCCCGATCTCCTTCATGATCTGCTCGGTCACCCAGCGGAACTCGTTGAGCACGCCCCGCTGCTGCAACGCCCACGGGTGCAAACTGCGCGTGGGCCTCTGCGTGATGATGAAGAACACCACGTTCACCGGCGACCCCCGCGCCCGCAACTCCCCGTTCAGCCTTGCCATCGCCTCCAGGCACAGATCAAACCCCTTGTTGCGCGGCTCAAACCGCCCCGACGTGAACATGTACACCGTCTTGTCGAGGTCCATCGCGTATGACGGGAAGAAGTGCCCCATCACAAACCTGTGGATCCGCTCCTTGTTCTCGGCGTGCAGCGTCTGGAACTCGTGCCCGACGTTGTACCGCTGAATATCCAGCCCGTTGGGCAGCACCACGTCCGGGGCACGCCCCAAGAGCCCCGAGCACTCCTCACCGGTGATGTGCGACACCGTCGTGAACACGTGGGCCCCGTGGGCACAGGCCCGCTCCACCCCGTGCTGGAACGTGATGTTGTACTTCACCGCCTCGGCCGCGTCGTTGATGCCCCCCCACCGCCCCGCCAGGCGGTCGTAAAACGCCTCGTCGGCACTCGCCATGTAGCGCCCCAAGAGCGTCGCGTGCGTCTGAAACACCAGCCCAACCGGCAGCCGCTGGTGCCGCACCATCGGGATCGCCAGGCCCCCCATCCACTCGTGGCAGTGCAGCAGGATCGGCGGGCCGTCGCCGCCGTTCATGCCTCCCCCGACGCCCGCGCTCTCGCTTTCGATGGGTCCGACGCGGCTCTCCTCCACCACCTTCTCCACTACACGCCGCACCGCATCCGCGAAACTCACCACGCCGTCGATCAGCCCGTCGCCCCCCGGCACACTGAGTTTGTGGTCGTGCCAGATGCGGAACTTGGCCGCGTCCAGCCGCTCGAACCCCTGCCAGTGCTCGATCAGCAGCACGCGCGGCCGCCCCGCCACCATCCACCGCCCGTGATGCACAAACAGGCCCTGCTCGCGCAGCGCATTCACGGCCCGACCGATCGGGCCCGTTGGCGTCGTTTCCTCGAACTCGAGTGCCGCCTTCGCCGGCTCCCACGGCCCGATCAGGCAGTAGCGCTCGCCCCAGCGCTCCACCATCGTCGGCACCTTGCTGCGCAGCACTTGGAAGATGCCACCCACCTGGTTGCACACCTCCCACGACACCTCCAGCAAGTACCCCGGCGGCGCGGCGGCCGGGTGCGTGTCGCCACCCAGCGACGGCGAGGGTGCATGGACAACAGAGGGGTGCGGCGCGGGCATGCGGGGCCCAGCATAGCCGATCGCTGCCGCCCCTCACCAATCCAGCGTGCCACGCCACGCCGCGGCCAAATCCTCCACCCCGTGCTGCAACCCCGCCAGCGGCACACGCAGCACACCCGACGAGTCGAGCCGCCCGATCACGCAGTGAGCCACACCCGCAAGCACCCGGGCCAGTTCAGCGACATCCTCAGGCCGCACCTCCAGCACATAACGCGACGGTGTCTCGACGTAGAGCGCGCACCCCACATCGCCCGCCACGCCTCCCTCCCAAGCCAGCGCGCCCAGGTTGATCTCAGCCCCGATGGGCGCGCCGGCGCGCGAACCCCCGATGAGCATCTCGCTCACCGCCACCGCCAGGCCGCCCTCCGAGCAGTCGTGCGCGCTCGCCACCAGCCCAGCCCTGATCGCCGCGTGCACCGCCCGCGCGTGCCGCGGACCGCGCACCAGATCCGTGCGCGGCATCGTGCCCGAGCCACTGAAGTCGGCGCCGCGCCGGCCTCGGTGCTGCCCCGCGCCCACCTCCCGCACCCACGCTCCGCCGATCGCCGTCCCCGTCTCGCCCACCAGCACCAAGAGGTTGCCCGGCCGCTTGGCATCCATGCTCACCGCCCGCCGCGTGTCGGGCACGATGCCCAGGCCCGTGATCAGCAGCGTGGGCGGAATCTCGATCGTGCGGCTCTCGCCGGTGGCCGCGTCCACATACGACAACTGGTTGTTGAGCGAGTCCTTGCCGCTGACAAAGGGCGTGCGATACGCCTTGGCCCCGTCGTAGCACCCCGCGCACGCCCGCACCAGGCTGGCCATGTTCTCCGGCTTGCCGCAACTCGGCCAGCAGAAGTTGTCGAGAATGGCGATCCGCTCCGGATCGGCCCCAACGCAGACCAGATTCCGCACGCACTCGTCGATCGCGGCCAGCGCCATCAGGTAGGCATCGCCCCCCAGTTCCGGGTCGCCCACGGGCGTCTGCAGGCCGCACCCAAGCGCGATGCCCCGCGCCGACCCCTGCACCACCTCCAGCACGCTGGCATCCGCCGGACCGCGGCCCAGCGGACCGACCAGCGGCTTGCCCACCGTGTTACCCCGCACCTCGTGGTCATACTGCCGCACGATCCAGTGCTTGCTGGCGATGGTTGGGTGGGCAAGAAGAAGTGGCAGAGTGGCAGAGTGGCTGAGTGGCAGAGTGCCACAAGAAGCCGGGCCGGCTGTGCCACTCTGGCACTTTGCCACTCTGCCACTTCCCTCCCCGCTCCACACCGCCTCCCGCACCGGCATGGGTATCCCGTCGTGCAAAAACCCCATCGCCATCCGCCCGACCTCGGCACCGTGAAAGCGCAGCACCAGTTCCGCCGCGCCGTCGGCCCCCAGTGCGCCAAACCGTCCCAGGTCCGCAACCTCCACGCCCTCCTCCGCACAGATCGCCCGCAGCGCCGCGACATTCCCCTCCGGCACCGCCAGCACCATCCGCTCCTGAGCCTCGCTGATCCATATCTCCGTCGCCGACAAGCCCGGGTACTTCAGCGGCGCCCGGTCCAGGTGCACCTCCGCCCCCACCTCCCTCCCCATCTCGCCGACCGCCGACGAGAAACCCCCAGCGCCGCAGTCCGTCAGCCCGGAGTACAGCGGCCCCTCCGGCCCCTCATCCCGCGCCCGCAGCACCGCCTCCAGCACCTGCTTCTCGGTGATGGCGTTGCCGATCTGCACCGCGTGCGCAAACTCGTCGGCCGCCGTGTGCTCGAGTTCCACCGACGAGAACGTCGCCCCGTGAATCCCGTCGCGCCCCGTCCGCCCACCCAGCGCGATGATCCGGTCGCCCGCACGCACCCGCCCCCGCACCTTGTCGCGCGGCAACACCCCCACGCACCCGCAGAACACCAGCGGGTTCCCCACGTACCGATCGTCAAACGCCACCGCTCCGTTCACCGTGGGAATCCCCATGCGGTTTCCGTAGTCGCGCACGCCCGCCACCACCTGCCCGAGCACCCGCCGCGGCGGCAGCGAGCCCTCCGGCACGAACGCCGCGTCAGGGTGGGCCGCGCAGAACACATCCGTGTTCGCGATCGGTCGCGCCCCGAGCCCCGTGCCGATCACGTCGCGGATGCACCCCCCCACGCCCGTGGCCGCGCCGCCGTACGGCTCGATCGCCGACGGGTGGTTGTGCGTCTCCACCTTGATGCACACGCCCCACGCATCATCAAACGCCACCACGCCCGAGTTGTCGCTGAACACGCTCAGCGTCCAATCCACCCCCTCCGCCATCAACTCGTGCGTGGCCGCCGCCACCGTCCGCTTGAGCAGGTTGTCGATCTCGACGGTGCCGTCGGGGTGGAGCGTGTGACCGGGGCGGCCGCGCCAGTCGATGGGGTCGGGCGTGCCTTCGTGCCTCCGTGCCTCCGTGCCTTCCCTGTATTTCACCCGGCTCTTGAGCGTCTTGTGCACGCAGTGCTCGCTCCACGTCTGGGCGAGCGTTTCCAGTTCGATCTGGCGCGGCTCGCGCCCCAGCCTGCGATACTCGTCGCGCACCGCCCGCATCTCCTCGAGCGACAGGAAGAAATGTCCCTCGCGGGACAGCCGCAGCAGCGCAGCATCGTCCAGGTCGGTCAGCCACACCGCTTTGGCCCCGCCCCCGTGGCCCGCCGCGTGCGGGAATGCACCCGGATGCCACGGCGCCCGCTCCACCCGATGAATGACCGGGTTGGCCAGGAGCCGCTTGGCCACCGCATCCGCCTGCGCATCGGTCACGCCGGTCAGGTCGTAGCGCCACCCTGTGCTCACGCGGGTCTCGACGCCCACCAGGTCGCGGATCGCCAACTCGACGCTCTGCGCCACCGGGTCCATCACGCCCGGCAAGGGGTGCACCTCCACCACCGCGCACCCGCAACCCGCAGCCGCCGCGCCGCCCGTCGCCGCCTCCGTCACCGCATCCGCCAGCAACTCACGCGCCACCCTCTCGCGCTGCCCGGCCGTGAGCGCCCCCTCCACGAGATAGACGTGCGTGGCCCGGACGCCCGCCGCGCGCACGCCCAACGCAGCGCACTCCCGCGCCACCGCCGCGCCGATCGGATCGGCCGCGCCCGGCCTGGGGCCCACCTCGAAGCGATGCACCGCCGGCTCCGTCTCGCTCATGTCCGCAGGATAGTGGCCGGGGCAGCGCGTGGCAGGTCACTCACGCACGCGGCCACACGGTCGCTCCTTCCCGCCCCGCTACGAGTACCTCACAATGCCCGCCAGTGCGACCAGACCGTCGCGCCACCGGATCTTCTTCCCCTCCTCGTACGTCCGCCCGCTGTAGCTCACCCCCACCTCGTAGACCCGCCAGCCCGCCCGCGCGATCTTGGCCACCAGCTCGGCCTCAACCCCGAACCCATCCTCCTTCAGCATCAGCCCCGGGCGCAGCGCCCGCCCGCTTGCTTCCGCCGCCCCTGCCACCTCCCCGACCGCGACCGCGCGTGTAAACGCCTTCGTGCACGTCATCATGTCCGTCAGGTTCAGATTCGTGAAGCAGTTCGAGCACAGCGTCAGCAGCCGGTTCGCCACGCTGTGCCAGAAGTACAGCACGCGGTGGCTCTGCCCGCCCACGAACCGGCTCCCGATCACCACATCGGCCCGCCCGCTCAGGATCGGCTCCAACACGTGCGGGTACTCCGCCGGGTCGTACTCCAGGTCCGCATCCTGAATGATCAGGACGTCCCCCGTCGCCGCCGCCAGCGCCGTCCGCAATGCCGCCCCCTTGCCCAGATTCCGCTCATGCCGGATCACCCGCCGCGTGATCCCCTCCGGCACGCCAGCCGCACACACGCGCGCCAGCACCGCAGCACTCCCGTCGGTCGAGGCATCATCAACCACGATGATCTCTTTCTTCAGCGCGCCGCCTGCGCCCCCCGCCCCGGGCCCGCACACCCGCACCCCCTCCACCCGCGCGATCACCTCCGCCACCGTCGCGGCCTCGTTGTAGCACGGAATCAGCACCGACAGCATCACGCCCGCGAGGATAAGCGCACGGCCCGGGCATCTCCGTTGCCATTCCCGCGCCGCGGCGCCGATCGGCCCGGCCACTACGCTTCAGACATGTCGGCCCCACGCACCGCCTGGGTGCTCTCCCCCCGCGCTCGACTCGCCCTGGCCACACCGGCGGTCTGCGCCGTCATCAACACCACGCCCGACAGCTTCTCCGACGGCGGCGCGTTTCTTGACCCCGCCGCCGCCGCCGACCACGCCCGCGCCTGCGTCGCCGCCGGTGCTGCGCTCCTCGACCTTGGTGCCGCGTCCACCCGCCCGGGCGCACCGCGCGTTTCCGCCCCCGACCAACTCGCACGCCTCCTGCCCGCGCTCCGCGCCATCCGTGCCGCCGTCGGCGACGCGATCCCCATCACCATCGACACCACCCTCGCCCGCGTCGCCTCTGCCGCCTTCGACACCGGTGCCGACGCCGTCAACGACGTCTCCGCCGGCCACGAAGACCCCGCGATGCTCCCCCTGTGCGCCCGCCTCCGCCGCGGCATCATCCTCATGCACCGCCTCACCACGCCCGACCGCGACCGCTACTCCACCGCCTACACCTCGCCCCCCGTCTACGCCGATGTCGTGGCCGAGGTGAGCGTCTTCCTCGCCGCCCGCGCCTCCGCGGCGGTGCGGGCCGGCATCGCCGCCGAATCGATCGCGCTCGACCCGGGCCTGGGCTTCGGCAAAAGCGTGGAGCAGAACCTCGCGCTCATCTGCGGCACCGCCCGCCTTGCGGACCTCGGCCACGCTGTCGTCAGCGGTCTGTCGCGGAAGAGCTTTGTCGCCCCCCTCTCCGGCCTGTCGCCCGATGCCCCACCAGCGGCCCGCCTCGCCGGAACCATCGCCCTCACGCTCGCCCACGTCGAGGCCGGTGCCCGCATCCTGCGCGTGCACGATGTCTCGCCCATCACCCAGGCCCTGCACGCCTGGCGAGCGGCCCGCGCCGCGCTGTGATCCGCCGCGGCCGGTACGCTCTGGCCGAACGGGCCCCCCCCCGATCCCACCCTCTCGTCGCCCGACCCCGGCTCCACCTCGCCGCGCGGCACGCCCACCACGCGCATCGCCCCCACCGGGTCGGTCGCGCCCGGCTCCCCGCACGCTTCGGCCGCCCATGTAGACCTCAGCGCCGGCACGGTGCTCGCCGGCCGCTACCGCATCGTCGCCCCCCTCGGCAAGGGTGGCATGGGCGAGGTTTTCCGCGCCGACGATCTCACCCTGGGCACCTCCGTCGCACTCAAGTTCCTCCCCGCCGATGTCGCCGCCGATCCGCTCCGCCTCGAGCGCTTCCGCGCCGAAGTCCGCCTCGCCCGCCAGGTGGCCCACCCCAACGCCTGCCGCGTCTTCGACATCGTGCACGCCCACGACCGCGTCTTCCTCGCCATGGAGTACATCGACGGCGAAGACCTCTCCTCCCTCCTCCGCCGCATCGGCCGCCTCCCCCGCGAAAAAGCCGTCGAGACCGCCCGCCAGATCTGCTTCGGCCTCGCCGCCGTTCACGACGCCGGTCTGATCCACCGCGACCTCAAGCCCGCCAACATCATGATGGACGGGCGCGGCAGGGCCCGCCTCACCGACTTCGGCCTGGCCGCCGCCGGCGAACTCACCGGCCGGGCCGCCGCCGCAGGCACCCCCCTCTACATGGCCCCCGAGCAGATCGCCGGTGTCGCCGCCGACACACGCAGCGACCTCTACGCGCTCGGCCTGGTGCTGTACGAACTCTTCACCGGCCGCCACGCCCACGGCCTGGATCGCGCCGCCACCTGGGCCGACCTGCAACGCCTGCACCAATCCGCCGCCACCCCCTCCACACCCAGCGAACTCGTGCCCGACATCGACGCCGCGGCCGAACGCATCATCCTCCGCTGCCTCGAGCGCGACCCGGCCCGCCGCCCCCACTCCGCCGTGGCCGTGGCCGCCGCGCTGCCGGGGGGCGATGCACTCGCGGCGGCGCTGGCCGCGGGCGAAACTCCCAGCCCCGAACTGGTCGCTCAGGCCGGGGGCCAGGCGGGTCTGCTCAGCCCGCGCCGCATTATCATCTTCACCGTTCTCTTCCTCTTCTCCCTCGTCGCCACAGCGGCGATCGTGCAACGCCACGCCCTGGCCCGCATCGCCCCCAGCGACCTCTCCGCCGAAGTGCTGACGCAGAAAGCCCGCGAGACCGCCGCCACCCTGGGCTACTCCGTCAAGGGCGGCCACACCGCCAGCGGCTTCTACGCCGATTGGTCCGCCATCCAGAACGCGGCCGCCCATCGGGCCGACTTGGCCCCCGCCGATCGCCAGCGCCTGGCCCGCCGTCTCATCGGCCATGCCTCCCCCGCCGGGCTGGTCTTCTGGTACCGGTGGTCGCCCCAGCCGATCCTCCCTTCGACCATGGGCATCGGGCGCGTCTGGCCGGTCGACCCGCCGCTCTTGCTCGCGGGCGAGCACCTCGTCCGGCTCGACACCGCCGGCCGCCTGGTCGCCTTCGAGGGCGTGCCTCCCTCGCGCCGCGACCCCTCCGGTCCAACCCGCGCCCCCGACTGGGTGCCCCTGCTCGCACTCACCGGCCTCGAGCCCGGCGCGCTTACGCCCGCCACGCCGGAACGCGCCCCGTGGCACGCCGCCGACACCCGAGCCGCCTGGACCGGCCGCTGGCCTGGTGCGCCCCCGGGCGACAACGGCGCGCCTGCCGAGCCCGGCCCGCCCCTTCGCGTGGAAGCCGCCGCAGAAAACGGTCTGATGGTTCACCTCGGGCTCTACGGCCCCTGGAGCGAGGCGGGCCGCACGCTCACCAGCGCCGACCTCTCCACGCTCAGCGCCCGTGCCGTCTTCCAGGGGTCGTTTCTGCTCGCCATCTTCGCCGTGGTGCTCGGCTTGGCGTGGTACAACATCCGCCACAAGCGGGCCGACCCCCGCGGGGCCTGGCGACTGGCCGCCTTCATCACGCTGCTCGCCTGGATCGGCCGCGTGCTCGTCGCCCCCTCCGTACCCGCCATGTTCAGCCCGGAGATGCAGTTGGGCATCTCCCTGGCCGCCGCGGCGTGGAGCGGCCTGCTCTACCTCCTGGTCTACCTCGCGCTCGAACCCTTCATACGCCGCGAACGCCCCGAGCAGATCATCACGTGGGTGCGCCTGCTCGAAGGCCGCTGGCGCGACCGCCGCCTATGCGGCGACATCCTGCTGGGCGGCTCGCTGGGCGCGTTCCTCACCGTCCTCATCACCCTCACGCCCTCGGTCCTGGAGTGGATCGGCCTGGGTGTGCCCGGTCCCACCGCCGGCGGCCTGGGCCTGCTCGACGGCCGCCGCTTCGCTCTCGGCTACGTCGCCACCACCGTCGCCACCGGGGCCCGCTTCGCCATGCTCAGCGCGCTGCTGCTCATGATCGCGCTCGTGGTGCTGCGCGTGAAGTGGGCCGCGTTCATCGGCGGCGTGCTCCTGATCGTGGGCCTGCTCTCGGTCGATGACTCGGGCGGCTGGTCGGCCCTCATCCCCAACGCCGTGCTGGCCGCGGGCGTCGCCATCCTGCTGATCCGCCACGGCCTGGTCGCGGCCCTGGCTGCCACGCTCTGCTCGCGCATCGTTTTCGGCGTCCCCCTCGCCCTCGACCCCGGCGCGTGGTATCTCAGCAGTTCCATCGCGGGTGTCGGCCCCATCGTGGTCATCATCGCGTGGGCCGCGTGGCACGCCGCGCGTGGCCACGCCGCCGCCGACTAGCCCCGCTCCGCACCTCTACCCTCACACGCCATGCCCGGCACCGCGCCCCCAGCCACGATCGGCCCCTACTCCGTGGTGCGCGAACTCGGGCGCGGCGGCATGGGCGTCGTCTACCTCGCCAACGACCCCAAACTCGACCGCCAGGTCGCCATCAAAGCCCTCCCCGCCCACCTCGCACAAGACCACGACCGCCTCACCCGCTTCCAGCGCGAGGCCAAGGTGCTGGCGAGCCTCAACCACCCGGGCATCGCCGCAATCTATGGCCTCGAAGAGGCCGCCACGCCGGGCGGCACCGGCACGAATCAGTACCTCGTCCTCGAATACGTCGAAGGCGAGTCTCTCGCCGATCGTCTCGCCCGGGGCCCCGTTCCCATCGACGAAGCCCTCCCCCTGGCCAAGCAACTCGCCGAGGCCCTCGAAGCCGCACACGAAAAGGGCATCGTCCACCGAGACCTCAAGCCCGCCAACCTCATGCTCACGCCCGAGGGCCGCCTCAAGGTCCTCGACTTCGGCCTCGCTCGCGCCGACACCGTGGGCGCGGCATCATCAACCGGCGGTGGCGGCGCGGGCGGATTCGCCGCGGGCGACTCACCCACGCTCACCTCCCCCGTCGTCCACAGCCCCACGATTCCCGGCGCGATCATGGGCACCGCCGGATACATGAGCCCCGAACAGGCACGCGGCAAGCCCGTGGACAAACGCTCCGACGTCTTCTCCTTCGGCTGCGTCCTCTTCGAAATGCTCAGCGGCACGATGCCCTTCGGCGGCGAGACCGTGGCTGACTCCCTGGGTGCCACGCTGCACAAGGAGATCGACTTCGGCAAACTGCCGCCCGGCACCCCGGCACGCATCCGTGAACTCCTGACCACCTGCCTGGCCAAAGACCGCAAGCAACGCCTCCACGACATCGGCGATGCACGCCTCGCCATCGAGCGTACCGGCAGCACAGAAGAGCGAGCCCTCGCATCGCGCCACTCGCCGCACCGGTCGGCGCGCGAGGTCGCCGCGTGGGCCGCCGCCGCGCTGGTGTTTATCGGGGCCGCTGTCGCGTGGCATCTCCGTCCCGCGTCCAGCGGCCAGCAGGGCGTGGTGCGCTTCACCATCCACGCGCCTCCGGGCACCAACCTTGATCCCGAGAGCGTGAACACGGTTGTGGCACCCGATGGTCGCAAGGTGGCCTTCATCGCGTCCGAGATCGGGCGACCGGGCCGCCTCTGGGTGCGCGACATGCGCACGCTCACATCGCGGGCCATCGAGGGCACGGAAGGGGCCCACATGCCCTTCTGGTCGCCCGATGGCAACTCCGTGGCCTTCTTTGCGAACGCCGCCCTCTGCCGCGTGCCCGCCGAGGGTGGCCCCGTCCAACGCCTCGCCGACGCCCCCGGCCCGCGCGGCGGCGACTGGGGCGAGGCGGGTGTCATCCTCTTTGCACCCACCACAGGCGGTGTCCTGCGCGTCGTCCCCGAAGCCGGCGGACCGGCCACCGAGGCCACCACGCTCGACCTGAACCTCTCCGAATCCGGGCACCGGTTCCCGCAGTTCCTCCCCGGCGGCCGCACCTTCATCTACGCCTCCATCACCCAGACCGAGGCCGCCGCCCGCGAGGAATACACACGCTGGGGCTCGCTCGATTCCAAAGCCACCAAGGCCGTCGTGACCGCCGATTCACGGGCCACGTTCGCCGCCCCGCACTGGCTGCTCTTCAATCGCTCGCAGATGATCTGCGCCCAGCGGTTTGATCCCGGATCCGGCACCGCCACGGGCGAGGTGCTGCCCACCGGTGTGCAGTTCGGCGGACAGATCGGCTACGGCGGGCGGTTCGACGTCTCCGCCTCGCGCACCGGCGTGCTGGCCTGCACCGTCGACGGAGACCTCAAGACCAACATCGTCGAGATCAGCCCCGACGGCCAGATCGCCCGCACCCTCCCCGCCAGCCCCGAGAGCCAGACCCAACTCCGCGTCTCGCCCGACGGCACGAAACTCGTCTCCGTCGTGCGACGCTCAACCTCGGTCGACGAGCTGCGCGTGGTGGACCTGTCGCGCGAGAGCGCCACCTCCCGCGCCGTCGACGACTCCAAGGTGAACGACGCCTGCTGGTCGCCCGACGGCCAGTGGCTCTACTACTCCTCCACACGCAAGTCGCGCGACCTCTTCCGCTGCCGCGTCGCCGGCACGGCCCAGCCCGAACTCATCCACGAGACCGGCAACCTCTGGGCGGGCATGAAGGACGTCAGCGCCGACGGGCGAGCAGTCGTGTTCTCCATGCTCCACCCCAAAGCCGGGCGCGATCTGTGGATGCTGGACACTACCACCAACGCGGCCAGAGCCGTGTGCGACGGCCCCGCCGACGAGTACGACGCTCGCCTCTCGCCCGACGGCTGCCTCATCGCCCTCGCGTCGATCGAATCAGGCCGCCCGGAACTCTACGTCCAGGCCTTCCCCGAAGCCCAGACACGCATCCGCGTCTCCGTCGCCGGGATCGCCCGCGACCCCTCTGGCTCCGCTACCTACAGCACGTTCCGCTGGAGCAACGACGGGTCGATCCTCTGGTTCCTCGACACCGACGGCCGCACCATCCGTTCCTCTCGCATCGCCGCAAAGCCCACGCTCACCGCCTCCAAGCCCGAACCCGCAATGCGTCTACCCGCCGGGCTCCTCTGGCCGGAAATCGCCCCCGACGGCAAGAGCGTCTTCGCCTGCGTTCCCGCCGAAGGTCAGGCGTCCTGCTCCATCGCTATCACCATGAACTGGACCGAAGGGTTGATCGGGCGCGCATCCGCCGGAGCCACGCCATGACCCGAGTCGGTGCCTCACAGCCCACCGCCATCGGCCCGTACTCGGTGGTGCGTGAACTCGGGCGCGGCGGCATGGGCGTCGTCTACCTCGCCAACGACCCCAAGCTCGGCCGCCAGGTCGCCATCAAGGTCCTCCCGGCCGTCTTCGCCGAAGAGCCCGCCCGCCTCGAACGCTTCCAGCGCGAGGCCAAGGCCCTCGCCGCGCTCAACCACCCGGGCATCGCCGCAATCTACGGCCTCGAAGAAGTCGCCGGCGCCCGCTACCTCATCCTCGAACTCGTCGAGGGCGAGACCCTCGCCGATCGCCTCGCCAAGGGACCGCTGTCGATCGACGATGCCCTCCACCTGGCCAAGCAACTCGCCGAGGCCCTCGAAGCCGCACACGAAAAGGGCATCGTCCACCGAGACCTCAAGCCCGCCAACCTCATGCTCACGCCCGAGGGCCGCCTCAAGGTCCTCGACTTCGGACTCGCCCGCGGCGGCGACCTCACCGCCCACAGCACCACCGGCCACGCCCACGCACCCGCGGATTCCCCCACGCTCACCACGCCCGCACGCCCCATCAACTCACCCACCATCGCCGGCGCCATCATGGGCACGGCCGGATACATGTCCCCCGAACAAGCCCGCGGCAAGGCCGTCGACAAACGCTCCGACATCTTCTCCTTCGGCTGCGTCCTCTACGAAATGCTCACCGGCGCCCAGCCCTTCTCCGGCGAAACGGCCACCGACGCGATGGGTGCCACCCTCCACAAAGAGGTGAACCTCGCGCTGTTGCCGCCGCCCACGCCGCCCACCGTGCGGCTGCTGCTGGCACGCTGCCTCACCAAAGACCGGGCCAACCGCCTCCACGACATCGCCGATGCCCGTGTAGAACTGTCTCAGGCAATCGCTGATCCATCGGGCACATCGCTGGGGCTGAGCCCCGCCGGAACCACGGCCGGTCGGGCCCGCCGGGGGTCGCTTCCGCTCGTTGCCGCGTGTGCCGCCGTCGCGATCATCGGCGGCACGTTCCCTCTCTGGTCCGCCTCGTTGGGCATACGTGTCGGTCAAGCCGGCACGAACCAACAGGTCGTCCGATTCACCATCGCCGCGCCGCCCGGCTACACGCTCCCCGATTTCGCCGATGGCGGTGCCAACATCGCCATCAGCCCCGCCGGAGACCGCATCGCCTTCGTCGCCGAGGCCGACGGCAAAACCCACCTCTTCATGCGCGACATCGCCTCCGGCCGCTCGCGCCTCCTCCCCGACACCGAACGCTGCGGCGCGCCCTTCTTCTCACCCGACGGCAAGTGGCTCGCCTACAGCGGCCCCGCCCGCCTCATGAAGGTGCCCGTCGAGGGCGGCCCCGCTCTCACCATCAGCGAAACCAGCGTCGGCCAGGCGACGTGGCTGGCCGACGGCACCATCCTCTACGGAAACGGCACCGGCGGCCTCTGGCGCGTCCCCCCCTTCGGCGGCGAACCCGTGCAACTCGCCAGGGCGGGCCAGGACGTGAAAACCGCCGACGGCGCGCACTACGTGCTGGGCTTCAACACCGTCCTGACCGTCCCCGGCGAGAACTACGTCCTTGCCACCGTCTGGGACGGCGGCACCATCGAGAGTTACAACATCGTCGCCGTCTCCCTCGCCGACGGCTCGATCCGCTCCCTCCTCCGCAAGGCCTGCGAGCCGCGCTTCATCGCCAAAGACCGCCTCCTCTTCATGCGCGGCCCCACCGCCCTCATCGTCAACTTCGATCCCCGCCGGGGCGCCATCGGCGGTGAGCCCGTCGTCGCCCTCGACCAGGTCCGCACCAACCGCTGGGCCGACACCGCCTACCTCGCCTCATCCGTCAGCGGCACCCTGGCCTATGTCCCCGGCGGGCGCGTCGGCCCCGGCCGCCGCCTCATCCACGTCGATGAATCCGGCAAGGCCACACCCATCCTTGACGGCACCGACGCCTTCGCCAGCGCACCCACCGTCTCCCCCGACGGCTCCCGCGCCGTCGTCACCACCCTCCGCCACGGCCTCGAACTCTGGGTGCTCGACTTCGAACGCCGCGCCATGACGCTCCTGGCGGCGCAGGGCGAGAACTGGGGCCCGACCTGGTCTGCGGATGGGAGCACCGTGTTCACCCAGCAGGTCGTGCCCGGCGCGGAAGCGATCATCGTGAGCCGCTCGGCCCTCGGCGGCTCCGGCGGCGAAGCCCGCCCCCTCCCCGGCCTGCGCGGGACCGAGATCTTTCCCGGCGCTGCGCTCCCCGACAACTCCGGCATGCTCATCGTGCGTCGCGTGGTGGGCGCGGCCAGCAACGAGGACATCCTCCTCTACCGCTTCGCCGACGCTTCCATCACCCCCGTGCGCGAGGGCCCCGCCCGTCAGAGCGACCTCTCCATCCCGCGCGACGGCACCTGGTTCGCCTACGACTCCAACGAATCGGGCCGCACCGAGGTCTACATCGGCCCCCTCGACAAGCCCGGCCCCAACGTGCAGGTCTCCACCGCCGGCGGCGGATCGCCTCGCCTCTCGGGCGACGGCAAGCGGCTCTTCTTCATCGATCGCCAGGGCTTCCTCATGGTGGCCGAGATCGAGAAGACCCCCACCGGCCTGCGCGCTTCGCCACCCAAAAAACTCTTCGACATCAACACCGTGGCCACGCCCCAGGCGTGGGGTGTCTTCGACACGCTCCCCCAGGGCGGCTTCGTGATGATCGAGCCCGCGGCGTGGGAACGCGAGCCCCCCATCATCCACGTCGTGCTCAACTGGGCAGGCGAACTCGCCGCGCAGACCGCCGCCCGGTAGGGCGCCGGCCCCGGCTCACGCCGCCTCGATACTGGCGCACAACCCCCGCCCCGCAAACTGCTCGCAGTACAACTCCGCCCGCTCGCGGTGGGCCACCAGCACCAGGGCCACGCCCTCGGCGTGCGCGCTCTCCGTGACCCGCACGGCCGCCTCCAGCCGCAGCGGCGTCAGTTCGATCAGGGACTGCACCACGTGGGCCGTGTCGTGCACGTCGTCGTTGTGCAGCAGCACCTTGAACGGGGGCAGGTGGTCCACCCGCCCCGACACGCCGCTCGCCGCCCGCTCGCGGGCCGCCCCGCTCCGCCCCGGCCCGGTCGGCCGCGACGGGCTTTGTGGGACCGAAGCAGGTGGCCCGGCACCCTGCCCGTGCCCCTTGGGGCCGGGCGAGCCGGCGGCCTTATGCCCGCCCACGCGCTTCTGTTCCACTGAGCCCTCGGGGAGATCCTCTCGGCCGGTGTGCTCTGGCATATCGCCTCCATGCAATCCACAGGAAGCAGTCTACACCGCTATCGGTCAACGGCTACTTGCCGATGCAGAATGTGGAGAAGATCCGACCGATCACCGCATCCGGACCGATCCGCCCCGTCAACTCACCCAGCGCATCCAGCGCCGTGCGCAGGTGGGCCGCCACAACCTCCGCGGCCGGGCCACCCCCCGCGCCCGCCGCCCGCACCTCCGCCACGCACCGCGCCAGCGCGGCCCGGTGCCGCGCCATCAACCCGCCCCCCCGCACGCCGCGCTCGCGCACGCCCGCGCCCCAGCACGCCTCCACAATCGCGCCCCGCACCGCCTCCACACCCCGTCCATCCAAGGCGCACACCGCCAGCACCCCCGTCGCCTCCTCCCCACCGCCGCGCGGCACATCCGCCTTCGTGCGCACACGCAGCCGCGCCGCCCGCCCTCCCGTATCGCCCCCCTCCAGCAGTTGACCCACGTCGGTATCGTCAAACCGCCCCGTCGGGTCGCACCACACCACCACGCCCGCATCCGCCACACCCCGGGCCGCCACCTCCGCCGCCCGCCCCGCCTCCACACCCGGGCCATCCACCAGCGCCACCTCGAGCCCCAGTGCGCCCAGCACGCCCTCTCCCGGCATCGTCTCCGCGATCAGGTCGCGCGTCGTGCCCGCCACCGCCGATTCCACACTCCGCCGCCGCCCCAGAAGTGCGTTGAACAGCGTGCTCTTGCCCGCGTTCGGCACGCCCACCAGCACCGCACGCGGCCGCCAATCTGCACCCGCGGCGCCGCCGCGTGCCCCCAACTCATCACCCATCGCCCGCTCGAGCGCGCCAAGCCGGGACGCCAACTCCGCCGCGCCGATCGCCACCACCCCCTCCTCATCCGCAAAGTCGATCCCCGCCTCCACCAGCGCCAGCACCGTCGCCAGTTCCTCCGCCCACGCCGCGTAGCGTGCCCCCCGCTCCCCCCGCATCACGGCGCGGCACGCCTCCGCCTCCGCCGCGCTCGCCGCCGCGATCACCCCCGCCACCCCCTCCGCCTGGGCCAGCGTCATCCGCCCGTTCACATACGCCCGAAACGAAAACTCCCCCGCCTCCGCACGCCGCACCCCCTCCACGCCGCACAGACCGTCGATCACGCGCTCCACCAGATGCGGGTTGCCCGGCAGCAGAATCTCCGCCGCGTCCTCGCCCGTGAAGCTCGCCGGCGCAACGGCCGTGAGCAGCAGCACCGGCAACTCGTGGCCCCCGCCGCTCGCCGCCAGCCGCATCACCGCGGCACCCGCCCACCGCCGTCGCGCCGGAGGGGGCTGCGACACCAGGCACTCCGCCAGCGCGGCGTACACACCCGGCCCCGACAGCCGCACGATCGTCCGCGCCGCCGCAGCGCCGCCCGAGGCCGCCGCCACAATCGTGTCGCCCGTCTTCACTCTGGCACCAGCGTATTGCGCCCGGGCAGCCACACCCAGGGGCGCGGGCTTCCCAGCCCGCCACTCCGCCCGCTGCGACCGACCCGTCAACGCGGGTCGATGCTCTTCCCCGGCCCCCAGTGCTTCTAGTTCTTCTTCCTCCGCTGGCGCTCGATCTCCTTCTGCTTCTCCTCCAGCGCGACACGCACCCGCTCCATGAACCCCATCGGCTTGCCCGCTTCACCCTGACGTGGCTTCACACGCACGCCCTGGCGACCGCCAACCCCGCCACCCCCGGCAGTCTCGCCCCGCGCCTCGCGCTCCTTGTCCGCCCGCTCGATCCCCGCGCGAATCCACCGGCTCTCGAGAATCCCCAGCGTGCTGTTGGTCATGAAGTACAGGCTCAGGGCCCCCGGCGCGTTGTACATCATCAGCGGGAACATCACCACCGTGATCACCTTCATCATCCGCTGCTGGCTCTCCTGCTCCGGGGTCAAGGCGGCGGTGGTCGGCGGCGTGAGGTACTTCTGCTGAATGAAGAACACCACGCCCAGAATCAGGGGCAGCAGGTTGAACGCATCGATCGGCCCCATCAGGGTGCTCAAGAGCGGCACGTGCCACGACACGCCCAGCGGGATGAACCGGTCCGGCTCCGACAGGTCTCCCAGAAACGTCGGGTGCCCCAGGGCCTGAAACACGCCGAAAAACGCCCCCTCGTGGCGCAACTCAAACGTAAAGAAGATCATCGCGTAGAGCGCGATCCACACCGGCGTCTGGAGCAGCATCGGCAGGCAGCCCAAGGCCCCCGCGTAGTTGATGTTCTCCTCCTTCATCAACCGCGCCATCTCCTCGCGCATCTTGGCCGGCTCGTTGCCGTACTTCTCCTTGATCTTGGCCTGCTTGGGGGCGAGCGCCGCCATCTGCTTGCCAAACCGCGCCAGGCTCGTCTGGCTCCAGCGCGTCACCGGGTGCAGCAGCGTCCGCACCGTCAGCACCAGCACGATGATCGCCAGTGCCCAGTCGAAGAGCACGTAATCGTGCAGCACGCCCAGATACCACCTGAGCAGGTGCGCGATCGGCTGAAAGGTGCAGAACCCGCACGGCCCGCCGAACGTGAACACCACCAACTCGGCCAGCCCCATCGCTCGCGTCTCGCCGTCGGCCTCCAGATACCGCTTCGAGATCGGCCCCGCGTACAAACCCACCGATGCATCCGCCGTCGCTCCCGCCGCCACCTCCACCGCCGGCCCCGTCAGTTTCAGCGCCATGATCGACGCGGCCAGCGCACCCGCGCTGTCCGCACCGGCATCGGCCTTGCACAGCACCACCCGCTCCACGCTCTGCGCCAGATTGAAGCGCTTGTCGGGCACGCTCTTGCCGGGCGTGTCCGTGCGCGCCGCCGCGCGCCCCGGCAGCGGGTGCACCGCCACCGCGAAATACCGGTTCGTGAGGGCCGCCCAACTGAGCGACAGCCCCTCCTTCACCGCTTCCTCATCCGGCCACAAGGCCTTGCCCGCAAACACCCACTCGTTCCGGGCCGGGTCCAGCCCCGCGTCCCCCAGCGCCGTCGCGTGCGGAATCAAAAACCGCGTGTCGCCCAGCACCACCTGCTGATCCGGATCGATCGCACGCGGCGACAAGTGCCCCAGCCGCACCCGCCGCACATCACCGCCGTACCGGATCACACCCATCGGCAGATCCACCGGCCCCAACTGGTGCCAGCGCACGCTCACCGCCCGCCCGCTGGTGTTCGTAAAGCCCTGCTCCGCCGCGACGTCGTACGCGCCCGGCCCAAGCGTGTAGCGCCGCTTCACCACGCCCACCTCGGCCCCGTTGGCGTCGAGGATCACCGCCTCGAAACTCCCCGGTCCCACCTGCTTCCACACCCGCGCCTCGCTCGCCACCCCGTCCGCGCCGCCCGCACCCGGCAGCGTGGCGGGGGGTGTTGCCAGGTTCACAAACTGCCCGTCCACCTCCACGCCCAACAGCGCCATCGGCACCAGCGTCCGCTCCAGCGTGCTGCCATCCGTCAGCGGCACCTCGTGGGCCTCGGCCCGCTGCAGCACCTCCGGCTTGCGCTCCTTGCCGATCGAGTCGACGTGGTCCGCCAACCGCACGGCCGCGATGCCCGCGCCCACCGGTGAGAACTCCACCAGCAGCGCGTACTGCCCGCCCTCCTTGGTGCCCCGCAGGTCGCCCAGCGGCAACAGGGCGCCACCCGCGTCGGCCTGCGTCCAGACCGCCGCGCGCAGCGGCCCCGCCAGCGGCGCGGCCGCTGGCTTCGCCGCGCCCGTCGCACTCGGCTGCGCGTGCGCGGCCACCATCTCCGGTTGCTCCACGGGCTTGCCGCTGGCCGGTGCCGCCGCGGCGCCCGACAGGACCGACGGAGTGATCGCGCCGGTGCTGCCCTTGGTGCTCTTCTGGCGACTGGTGTTGGTGAACACCGCCGCGCCCACCCCCAGCACCACCAGCACCATCGCCACCGGCACCAACACCCGCAGCACGCTGTTCTTTTCTTGAGCCATAGTTTGAGGGCCAGTTATAGGGGCCGGAAGAGAAATGACCAAATGACCAAACTACCAAATGGCCAAATGCTGCAGGGCGGGCAGACGCCTGCGGATGGTTCTCACAGTCGCCCAACGCACCGTCGTGCCAGGCCGGTCGGCCGAGCACGGCGTTGATCGCGAACGTGATGTGGCCGTTTGGCCACTTGGTAGTTTGGTCATTTGGTCATTTGGTCATTTCGCCCCGCCGTAGGATGCCCCGTGCCCGACACGCATCACCACGACCCCTTCCTCGAAGGCCTCACGCCCGCCCAGCAGCAGGCCGTGCTCCACGAGCGCGGCCCGCTCCTGGTGCTCGCCGGCCCCGGCTCGGGCAAGACCCGCGTCATCACCCGCCGCATCGCCCGGCTCATGGCCACCGGCGTCCCGGCGTGGCGCATCCTCGCCCTCACGTTCACCAACAAGTCCGCCGGCGAGATGCGCACCCGCGTCGGCCACCTCATCAACGACGACCCAGCCCGCCGCGGCCTCACGCTCGCCACCTTCCACTCCCTGTGCGTGCGCCTGCTGCGCCGCTGGAGCGAGACCGCCGCTGGCGACGGCGTGCCCGTGCCCCGCCCCGGCTTCGTCGTCTACGACGCCGACGACCAGCAGGCGCTGATGAAGAAGGTGCTCGCCGAACTCAACCTCTCCACGGGCAACTGGTCGCCCCGCACCGTGCTCGGGCACATCTCCACCGCGAAGAACGACCTGGTCTCCCGCGAGCAGTTCACCTCCGACGCCGCCGACTTCTACACGCGGCAGATTGCCCGCGCCTTCGAGGCCTACGAGCGTGCCCTGCACACCGCGAACGCCTGCGACTTCGACGACCTGCTCGTGCTCACCGCCCGCATGCTCAAAGAGAGCCCCTCCGTGCGCTCTCAGGTTCAGAGCCGCTACCGCCACCTCCTCGTCGACGAATACCAGGACACCAACCACGCCCAGTTCGTGATCGCCCACCTGATCGCGGGCGACGGCACCACCGGCCCGCCCGGCACTCGACCGGACGCGGGGCCCAACATCTGCGTTGTCGGAGACCCCGACCAGTCCATCTACGGCTGGCGCGGGGCCGACATCACGAACATCCTCGAGTTCGAGACCCACTACCCCGGCGCCCGCACCATCGCGCTGGGCGAGAACTTCCGCTCCCTGCCCCCCATCCTCGCCGCCGCCGACCGCCTCATAAGCCACAACAAAGAACGCAAGCACAAGCCCCTCATCTCCACCCGCACGGACACACGCACCGACGCCGCCGCGCCCCGCGTCCACGCCGTCCGCACTCGCGACGAGCACCACGAGGCCAGCCTCGTCATCGACTGGCTCAAAGAACGCGGCGACCGCGCCGAGTGGAAGGACTGCGCCCTCTTCTTCCGCACCAACGCCCTCTCGCGCGTTCTCGAAGAGCGCCTCCTCCGCGAGCGCATCCCCTACATCCTCGTGCGCGGCACCGCCTTCTACGACCGCGAAGAGGTGCGCCACGCCCTCGCCTATCTCCGGGCCGTCGCCAACCCCGACGACTCCATCAGCCTCGGCCGCATCGTGAACACCCCCGCACGTGGCATCGGCGGCACCACCCTCGATCGGGTTCAGGCCGAGGCCGACCGCCGCGCCGGCACGCTCATGGACGCCCTGCGCGAAGCGGCCCGCCCCAACGGCCCGCTCGGCCTGACCGCGCGGGCCGCGGGCTCGATCCAGAAGTTCATCGACCAACTCGACTCCTGGCGCGCCGACGCCGGGCTGTGCCAGCGTGCCCTCGCGGACGGGTCGGTGCTCTTGGGCGACCGCGCCCACACCGACACCGGCTCAGTGCGGCCGGTGTCGGTGGCACAGGCCGCGCCCCCGCCCGAGGGCGCCCTCGCCCAACTCGTCGAACGCATCATCCGCGAGAGCGGCATCGAGAGGATGTACGCCGGTGAGGACGAGCGCCTCGAGAACCTCGCCGAAGTGGTCAGTTCCGCCCGCGAGTTTGAGGCGGCGTACGCACCCGAGGCCGATCCCGGCGCGCCCGCGGATCAGTCAAGCCCGCCGGCGGCACCGCCCACGCTCGCCGCCCTGCTCGGGGCGTACCTCGAGCGCGTCGCCCTTGTGGCCGACACGGATGCCCTCGACCCCGCCCGGGGCGCCGTCACCCTGATGACCCTGCACGCGGCCAAGGGCCTCGAGTTCAAGGCCGTCGCCATCATCGGCTGGGAAGAGGGACTTCTCCCCCACTCGCGCAGTTTCGACAGCGACCACGCCCTCGAGGAAGAGCGCCGCCTCGCCTTCGTGGGCGTTACCCGCGCCATGGACGACCTGCTCATCACGAGTGCCGCCTACCGCACCCTGCGCGGCATCGCCGAACGCACCATCGCCAGCCGCTTCCTCGACGAACTCGCGGGCCCGGGCGTGCGCACCACCGACCACAGCGACGCGGCCCACTGGCACACCGACGACGACGCCCACGCCCCCCATCCCGACGACGACCACCATCAGCCCGGTGCGCGCGCCGGCCCGCGCCCCGCCATGCCGTTCGCGCCCGGGCAACGCGTCCGCCACCCGCAGTTCGGCCCCGGCACCGTCGAGAGCGTCTCGCCCGGGGCAGATGCCCGCGTGCGCGTCAAGTTCCCCTCCATCGGTGTCAAGACGCTCGTGCTCGCGTACGCCCGCCTCGAACGCATCGGGTAAGACGTCGTGGCTGCCCGCGCTGGTGCGCCAAAGAGGCCCGGGTACAAGCCCGGGCGGCCCCGCCACTCACGCCGGCCGCACGCCCATGTGCAACTGCCGCACCCGCTCCACCTGCTGCTTCTTCACGCTCTCCAGGAGGGCCTTGGGGATCTTGAACACCGCCTCCTCGGTGGTCACGTTCGAGCAGTGGTCGGCCAGCAACTGGTAGATCAACTTGAACGCATCCCGCGGGTGGTGCATCTGCTCCAGGGCATCGATGATCTCGCCCCGGGCCACGTCCTCCGCGAACAGGTCCGCCAGCGAAATCGGCTGGGCACCCGCGGGCCGCACCGCGTTGAGCCGGCAGTTGCACAGGTCGTAGAGCATCGGCCCCGTCCACGCCAGCCGCTCGATGGTGCACTGCTTGTCGAGCCGCGCTTCCTGAAAAAACGCCGCGCTCTCGCGGAAGACCAGGTGCCGCAGCTCGATCGGCAGCAGCAGCTTCACGCCCACGTCCTCCTGCTGCAGAAACTTGTTGTTGAGCATCGGCCACACCACGCTCCGCATCTTGTCCGGGTCGCCCGACACCAGCGTCGGCTCGTCCACCCGATCGACCACGATCACCAGCCCCGCGTAGCCGAAGGGCTCCAGCACGCGCAGCAGCCGCGCCAGCATCGCGTACCGCTGGTCGTCCGAGTCCGTCACCGGCAGTGTCTGCGTGGTGCGCATCGAGGCGGGCAACTCTCGCAAGCTCTCGCGATAACTCCCCTCGCTGCGCGGCGCCACGCGGATCTGCTGCCGCAGCCGCCGCGCCTGCCTTCCCAGACCGAACCGCTCGCTCAGCACCTTCTTGAGCAGGAACACCAGCCACACCCCCAGCGCAATGAAGAACGCGCTGGTCCAGATCGGCCCGCCCCGGTCAAACTGCCAGTTCTCCTGCTTGCCAAACGCCCACAAAATCGACAGCGGAATCAGCCACCCCGCGTACGCGATGCCCCCCTCCACATACCCCAGCCACGGCCGGTGCAGCCCCAGCCGCCTCCTCAGTGCGCTCGTCCGCTCCTCCGCGCCCTCCGGTCGGTCGTACACCGCCTGCAAAATCAGCATGTCGCGGCGCAGGCTCTTGTCCAGCCCCCGGGCCAGCCGGCGTGTCTCCGCCGCGTCCTTGCCGAAGTCCACCGTCGCCGCCGGCTCCGCCGGGCGCGGCACCTGCTCAAGCAGCGCGTCCACCACGCGCGGCACCACCGAGCAGAACAACCCGTCCAGATGGTCCACCAGCCGCAGCCTCTTCAGTGTGTCGCCCGGCCCGGCCCGCTTGTCGCGCAGCGTGGGCAGCACCCGCGCGTGCAGCCGATCCAGCACCGTGTTCAACTCGTCGTACGGCACCAGCAGCACCCGCGTGGTGGGATGAGCCAGGTTGTACGCCGCGGCGTGCTCGGCCAGCTGCAACCGGATCGCCGTCTTGCCGCTCCCCTTCTCGCCGAACACGATCGCCGCGCTGGGCCGGGCGAAGTCGCCCATGATCTTGTCAAAGTCCGGGTGCTGCACGCGCGAGCCGGGGCGCGGCGTGCCGATCGGGCCGAAGGGGCGGTCGCCGCTCACGGGCGGGGGCAACGCAGCCAGCCGCGTGAACACCGTGTCCTGACGGGCCTCCTCGCCCCGGAAGGGGTTCTCGGCCAGGGACCAGTGTTCGAGGAAGGCGGAGAGAGTCATGGGCGGCCCGCGACATTTCCACATGGCACATGCGCAGACGGCCACATGCACGCTCCCGCCACAGCGTACACGCGCCGCGCGGACCCGTGCTTGGGCACAGGGTTGGATGTGGCCATGTGCATCTGTGCCATGTGGCCCTCTCTAGTGCGCCACCCGGTGCCCCAGCATCGGGCTGATCTTCTCCAGCATGTGCGCCAGCGTCTTCTTGTCCTTGGCCTCCAGGTTCAGGCGCAACAGCGGCTCGGTGTTGCTCTTGCGCACGTTGCACCACCACCCGTGCCGCGCGAAGCAGTCGATCGTCACCCCGTCCAGTTCGTCCATCTGCCCGCTGTCGCCCATCTCGTCCTTCAGGTTCGCCAGGGCCGCGTCCTTGTCCTCGATCTGGAAGTTGATCTCCCCGCTCTGCGCGTACCGCGCCACCGGCTTCACCAGTTCGTGCAGCGTCTTGCCGCTCCGGGCCAGCACCGTCAGCACCGTGCACATGGCGATCGCCCCCGAGTCCGCGTTGTAGTTCTTCTGAAAGTAAAAGTGCCCCGACAACTCGCCCCCGAACACCGCCTTGTGCTCGGCCAGCGCGGCCTTCAGAAACACGTGCCCGACGCGGCTGCGCACCGGCTTGCCCCCCGCCTTGGTGATCTCCTCGCTCACCGCCTTGGTGCTGCGCAGGTCGTACACCACCGCCGCGCCCGGGCTCTGCGCCAAAAAGTGCTTGGCCAGAATCGCCGTGAGGTGGTCGCACCCCACGATGTGCCCCTTCTCATCGATCGCCACGCAACGGTCGGCGTCGCCGTCGTAGCAGAAGCCCACATCGGCCTTCTGCTTCACCACCTCGTCGCAGCACTGCTTCACGTTGGCCGCCACCAGCGGGTTGGGCTCGTGCACAAACTCGCCCTTGCTGTTGTCGAAGTTCACCTCGACGATCTCCAGCCCCTCCACCCCCTTGCCCTTCTTGCCAAACACCCGGGGGATCATCGTCCCCGCCATGCCGTTGCTGGCGTCGATCACCACCTTCAGCGGCTTGCGGCTCTTGCGCCCCGACAGATCCAGAAACCCCAGCACGTGGACCCGGTAGGCGTCCCACAGGTCGCGCTCGTCGTGCCGCCCGTTGGCCGACACGAAGTGGTTCTGAAAGTCCACCGTCGCCGCGAACTTGCGCACGTCCGCCAGCCCAGTGCTCTCGCCCACAGGCTTGGCCCGGCGCTTGCTGATCTTGAACCCGTTGTACTGGGGCGGGTTGTGGCTGGCCGTGCACATCACTCCGCCCGCACAATCAAAGTGGTTGATGGCGAAGTAGATGAAACTCGTGTCCACCATCCCCACATCGAGCACGTCGCCCCCGTGATCGGTGATCCCCCGGATCAAGGCCGCCGTGAGCGCGGGGCTGCTCTTGCGCATGTCGCGCCCCACCACCACGTTGCGCATCATGGGCGACCCCTCGCCCGCCCCCGCCGCGTCTTGCAGCAGGAATCGCGACGCTCCGAACCCGATCTGCCGCGCCATCCCCTCGTTCAGCGGGTCCGGGTACGTCCCCCGCACGTCGTAGGCCTTGAACACTTTTCCCAGCATCGGGCAACCTCCGAAACCACACCCCACAACCGTCCCCCCCGCACGGCGGCCAGCATAGCCGCCACCCCGCCCCCCTTTCCCTTTCACCCGCCCCGCCTTGCACAATGCAGAACCCGTGGCATACTTGCCCTGTCGTGTCGGCCACGTTCGTTCTGAACGTGGGGGTAGGCCCGTGCTCATCGGGCCGGAAAGGGAAGGCTTTTCGTGTACATCTCATGTGTTCGTTGTGTCGTCGCCCTGATGGGCGTCTCGGGTCTGGCTGCGCAGGCATTCGGCCAGCAGGCGGCCGCCGCGCCTACATCCGCCCAGCGCTTCGAGACCCGCTTCCGCGTGGAGCGGTTCTCACACGAAGGCATCCTCCTCTCCTCCAACTTCGCCAGCAACCTGCCCCACCTCGACGAAGCCATCACCTACGACACCGCCGCGGCGGTCGGGCGCGTCGACATCACCTACCAGGGGCGCGTCGGCATCCTCCCCAACACCTCCGGCACCGTCAACCTCGGCATCACCCGCCTGGGCGGCGCGGGCTCGGCCACCACCGGTGGCCGCATCTCGTTCGTCGATGCCGTGGCCCAGGGCGCTCTCCGCAACCAGGGCTCGCTCACCCGCGCCCAGGTGCCGGGTACATCCAACAGCGGCGAGCCCAATGTCGGCATGTTCGGCCCCTTCCGCGGAGCGTTTGCAGGCTGGTCGTTCGCCGGCAACGGCAACAACACCGACGCGGGCAACGGTTCCATCAGCAACCCCGCTACCGGCAGCCCCGTGCTCTCCAACTTCACCGGCGGCCGCGCCCAGAACTTCGGCGACGGGCCCGGCGGCGACCCCACCGACACCGACGGCTTCAACGGCTCCGGCCCCGCCGCGGGCGCGGCCCTGATCGACGGCACCACCCTCTCGGGCGACTTCGCCGATTACTACAAACTCACCTACGTGGTGAGCGCCAACGACGGCGACCTGGGTGCGCGCATGGTCAACGGGCGTGCCGACGGCCAGTCCGGTCGCTACCTCTTCCGCTACAACGGCGGCGGCGCAACCTCCAACGGTCAGAGCGTGAACCTGCCAACCACCTTCATCAACTTTGCCATCCCCGCGCCCACCGCCGCCGCGCCCCTCGGCCTGGCCGCGCTGGCCCTGGCCCGCCGTCGCCGGCGCAGGTGAGCACCCCCATGCCCACGATGAGGCCAGAGGCCGAATCGTGGCGCTGAACGCGGCCTTGTGCCACCGATCGCAGATTCGCCTGGGCGAACCCGCGTCCGGCGAGTCGGTGCAACGGGCACCCCTCGCGCACCGACACTGGCCCAGAGCAGACAGTGTCGGTGGCACATCGCCCCCCCGTTTTACTTCCCCCCGGGTCCGGCCGATCATTCACCCCTATGGCCGCCCCCCCGCCCACCTTCCTCATCATCTCGCAGGTCTACATCCCCGACCCCGCCTCGGTCGGCCAGCACGTGGCCGATGCCGCCGCCGAGATGGCCCGGCGCGGCTACCGCGTCGTTGTCTACGCCTCCGCACGCGGCTACGACGACCCCTCAAAGAGGTACCCTTCCCGCGAAACCCTGCACGGTGTCGACGTCCGCCGCCTGCCCCTCTCCTCGCTGGGCAAGTCCTCCATCGCCGTCCGCCTCATCGCCCAATGGCTCTTCCTCGCGCAAGCCGTGCTGCGCGGCCTCTTCACCCGCAACCTCGTCGGCCTCATGGTCTCCACCTCGCCCCCCTTCTGCGGCGTGGGCGGCGCGCTCATCTCGCTCCTGCGCCGCGTGCCCATGAAGTACTGGGCCATGGACCTCAACCCCGACCAGATGGTCGCCATGCGCAAGATCACCGAGACCTCGCTCTCGGCCCGCGTCTTCAACCTCTTCAACCGCATCACCCTTCGCCGCGCGGCAGACGTGGTCGCGCTCGACCGCTTCATGGTGCCCCGCCTCGACCGCCACCTGCCCCCGGGCCGCCTCGAGCGCAAGGTGCACGTCATGCCTCCCTGGCCCCACGAAGACGAACTCGCCAGGATCGCCCACGACGACAACCCCTTCCGCAAGGAGCACAACCTCGCGGGCAGGTTCGTCGTCATGTACTCGGGCAACCACTCGCCGGCGAACCCCATCGCCACCATCCTCGACGCAGGCGAGCGCCTCGCGGGCGACGACCGCTTCGTCTTCATGTGCATCGGCGGCGGCGGCGGCAAGAAGGAGGTTGAGGCCCGGGTCGCCAAGGGCGTGCCCAACATCCGCTCGCTGCCCTACCAGCCCCTCAACCAGATCAAGTACTCCCTCTCCGCGGCGGACGTGCACATCGTGTCGATCGGCGACGCGGTCGTGGGGATCGTGCATCCGTGCAAGGTGTACGGAGCGATGGCGGTCAGTCGGCCCATCCTGCTCTTGGGGCCGAACCCCTGCCACGTCAGCGACCTGATCGACCAGCACCAGATCGGCTGGCACATCTCCCACGGCAACGTTGACGGTGCGGTGAAGGTCCTCAGGGCCATGGCCGACCTGCCCCCGGCCGAACTCAAGGCCATGGGCGAACGCGCCGCCAGAGTGATCGCGACCACCCTCAGCAAAGCCGAACTCCAGAAGCGTTTCTGCGACGTGCTGCAGCGCGGCCTGCCTCAGCCCGCATGACTGTGCCACCGACCCGCGGACGCGGGTCGGTGCGCTCCGGCCACGGATGCCAAACGCCGCCTCCCGGCGGGAGGGGGTGGGGCGTGAGCGATGGCGGCTTCTTCTGCGGCTCACGCCGCTTCGGGCACCACACCGACACCGTCGCCCAGCCTCCGGTGCCGGTGGCACAGGCGTGCCCTTCGCACCACCGCTCGCTCAGTCCCGCCTTTTCCGCTCGCGCTCGTACGCCGCGATCTTCTGGAGCACCGCCCGCTCCTCGGCCGTCAGCCGCTCGGGCGTGGTCGCGCCCGACCGCAACCTGCCCGCGATCTCGCGCCCCTGCGCGAGCAGTTGCTGCCCCGGCGACCCGGTCGGCCCCACCACGCCCGTGTTCCCGCTCGGCTGCTGGCCCGTCGCCCCCCCAGCCCCTGCCGCCGCCACGGGTGCCGCGCTCCCCACCGGCTGAATCGCCGCGGCGTCGCCACCCGGCCGCCCCGAGTCGCACCCGACCGGCACCGCCGCGCCCCCGCTCATCCACAGCAGGGCGGCCAAGACGCGGCACCATGAACGCGGGTACGCCATCCGGCCCGATCATACGTGGGCGATACACTTGGACACGCGGCCACGCCGCCGCGCACGCCGAGGGCCACCCATGCGGGCCGATATCCGTTACAACAACATCATCGAGGGCGAAGAGGCCCGCATCGCCCAGGCCAACGCCGATGCCGCGCCCGGCCTGCCGCACGACCAGATCGACGCACGCCGGTTCTACATCACGCAGCACTACCAGCGTTACACGCGCGAGAACCACGACGTGTGGCGCGACCTCTTCGACCGCCGGTGGGCCGTGCTCGAAGAGCAGGTGAGCCGCCAGTTCATCGAGGGGATGAAGATCCTCCGCCTCACACGCGACCGCCTGCCCCTGCTCGACGACGTGGTGCTCACGGCCGACATCGAGATCGCCGGCGGGGTGAAGGTGCCCAAGGGCACTCGCCTCGACGGCATCAACAAGTTTCTCCAGGCCCAGAGCAACTGGGCCAGTTACGGCGTGCCGGGGTATCTCCCGGCCAAGGCGTTCTTTGCCTGCCTTGCCCAGCGGCAGTTTCCCACCACGGTGCTGATCCGCCCCCGCGAGGTGATGGACTACCTGCCCGAGCCCGACATCTTCCACGACGTGTTCGGGCATGTGCCCCTGCACGCCCTGCGGGTCTTCGCCGATTTTCTGCAGGCCTACGGCTCCGCCGCCATGATGTGCGACGACCCGGTGCACGTCGAGCGCCTCGGCCGGCTCTTCTGGTTCACGGTGGAGTTCGGCCTGATCCGCGAGGGCGGCCACGTCAAGGTCTACGGCAGCGGCCTCGTCTCCAGCCACGGCGAGAGCGCCTACTCGCTCACCGGCCGCTGGGAGGGGGCGGGGGGGGCCGCGAGCGCCGAGCCGATCGCCGAGCGCCCCGTGCCCGAGTGGCGCCCCTTTGACCTCGAGCGCATCTGCACCACCCCCTTCGAGATCGACCACTACCAGCCCATCTACTACGTGCTGGAAAGTTTCGAGCAACTGCGCGACGCCATGAACGAGTACGCGGAGCGGGTGGTGGGTGGTGCGAAACCGCGGGCCGGACGTGTGGCGGCGCACGCCTAGGCGGCGGGGCTGACACCCTCACTCCACGTTCTGCACCTGCTCCTTGATCCGGTCGATCGCCCCCTTGATCTCCACGATCGCCCGGCTCAGCCCCGCATCCGCCGACTTGCTCGCCATCGTGTTGGCCTCGCGCAGCATCTCCTGGGACAAAAAGTCCAGCGTCCGCCCCACCGGGCCCGGTGTGGCCGTCAGCAGCCGCGTGTACTGCTCCAGGTGCCCGCTCAGCCGCGTGATCTCCTCCGAAATATCGCTCCGCTCCGCGTAGACCGCGATCTCGCGGATGAGGTCCACCTCGCTCGCCTTCACCTGCGCATCGGCCAGCATCATCTGGATGCGGCTCTTGAGCCGCAACTCGTAGTCCTGCACGCACTGCGGGGCCCGCGCCTGGATCTGCTTAAGGCGCTCGGCGATCACGTCGCGCTGCGCCAGCAAATCCGCCAGCAGGGCCTGCCCCTCGCGCTCGCGCATGGCGCTCAGTTTGGCCGCAGCCTTGTCCAACAGAGCCGTGAACGCGGCCCGGGCCTTCGCCAGCCGCACCTCCTCGTTGGCGGGCGGGCTCAGCACGCCCGGCAGCGCCAGGAGCGGGGCGATCTCCACGAGCACCTTGCCCGAGGCCACCTGCGGCGTCTTCTCCAACTGCGCGATGTAGTGCCCCAGCACCGCGTGGTTGATGGTGTGGGCCCCCTCCGCACTCGCCTCCGTGCAGGTGCCGATCAGCGTCACGCTCCCGCGCGTCAGCCGCTTGCGCACCTCGCTCTCCAGTTCCGCCTCCAGCCCCTGAAACTCCTCCGGCAGCCGGATGGTCGCCTTGAAGTAGCGGTTGTTGAGCGAGCGGATCTCGAGGAAGTACGCCGCGCCCTGGGCCTGCTGCGACGCATCGCCGAACCCGGTCATGCTGCGGATCACTTGGGCTGCTCCGCCGGCGGCGTGGTGCCCGGGGGGGTCGCGCCGGGCGGGGTCGCGCCGGGCGGGGTCGCGCCGGGCGGGGTCGCAGCGGGCGGGGCGGGTTGGGTCGGGACTGGGCTCGCCGCGGCAGGTGCCGCGTCCACCGGCACCGGGGCAGCGCCCGTGCCCGGCCCGGTCGGGGTTGGTGCGGGCGCCACCGGAGCCGGGGCCGTGTCGGCTGCCGGCACCTCTGCCGGGGAGCCCGCCTTCTTCGGCTGAACCACGTAGGACAAGCCCACCGCCGTGGCCAGATAAAACACAAAGAGCGTGATCGTCGCGACCGTCAGCGCATCCCCGGTCCGCGTGCCGAAGGCCGTCTGCCCGCTGCCGGCGCCGGAACCAAAAGCGCCCGCAAGTCCGCCCCCCTGCGGCCGCTGCACCAGCACCACCAGAATCAGCAGCAGGCAGGCAAACAAGAACAGCACCGTGAGCGAAACCAGCCCCACACTCGACCAATCCACCGCCAGCGTTCGGGTTGTGATCGTGTCAAGCGTCGCCATGGTGCCGCAAACTCCGAAAACTCCGGACGCCCGCCCCCGGCGAATCCGCGCGGCGGGCACCGCAGAACCCAAGTCTAGGTTCCTGAGTGAGCCGGGGTCGCCGTCCTGCCGATGCAGAAACCGGCGGTCTGTCCGCCACTACGATTCTCGGCTGGTTCTCGGGCCCGCGGGGCGATCCGCACCCGCCGGTCCCCTTGGAGTCTCTCCGATGCGCACCCGTCTCACGCTCGCCTGCTCAGCCGCCCTGGCACTCACCGGCTCGGCCGCTGGCCAGGTCGTTGTGCCAACGCCCAAGAAGCCCGAGCCCGCCCCCGAGTGGCAGCCGCCCAACAAGCCAGCCGCGCCGACAACGCGCGCCGCGCCCGATGCCCCCGCGGCCCCGGGCAAGGCACCGACCAAAGAGATCCTGCCCAACATCGACGACAACCCGCCGGAGGTCTCGATCGTGCAGCGCGATGGCGACACGGTGCTCTGGCTCACCGATCCGGCCGATGAGGTCGCGGCCCTGAAGGTCGCCGAAGCCGCCTCGCTCGAACGCCGCGCCAAGATCCACGCGGCTCTCGCTCTCCGCAAGGCCCAGGTGCACGCCGTGCTGGCCCGCAACGCCGACGCGGCCATGCAGACCCGCGCGACCATGCGTGCCCTTGGCGATGCCCCGACCGACGCGCAGCTCGACGAGGCCGCCAAGGCGTTTGATGACCTCGTGATGCGCGAGAGCATCGTGATCATGCTCAAGAGCCGGGATGCGATCACGCCCAAGCAGGAGGTGGCCATCAAGAGGGCCGCGGTCGAGTATCGGCGCGAACTCAACAAGCAGGGCATGGCCAAGCACCCGCCCAACGCACCCGACGGCATGAAACTGGTGGCCCGGACCAACGCCGTGCGGTCGAACACGGTGGAGGCTCTGCGCGAACTCGACGGGCTGCTGGTGCGTGTGGCCGACCGCTGGAGCGGCCTGCGCGGCGCCCTGAACATGACCAAGGCCCAGGAAGAGTCGATCGCCGCCGCCGAGGCCAAGGTGAGCGAGGCCAAGAGCCCCGCCCAGAAGGCCGACGCCGCCGCGACCGTGCTGAACCTGCTCTCGGGCCAGCAGCGCAAGGTGGCCTTCACCGCCGTCGTGGACCCGCTGCCCGAGGGCGAGAAGGCGGTCGCCAAGAACGGCAAGTAAGCCACGCTCCTGTGCCCGCGTGCCTTGGTCGTACGTGCGTGCCTTCTCCGTGCCTTCCTCTTCTCACTCCACCGGCTTCATCAGCGGGAAGAGCACCGCGTCGCGGATCGTCCGCTGGTTCGTCAGCAGCATCACCAGCCGGTCGATCCCCAGGCCCATACCCCCCGCCGGCGGCATGCCCACCTTCAGCGCGGCAATAAAGTCCGCATCAAACGTGCGGAACGTCGCCTCCTCCGCGCTCTTCTCCGCATCCGCGCCGCCCAACTGCTCGCGGAACCGCGCCGCCTGCACGTCCGGGTCGTTCAGTTCCGTGTAGTGCGGGGCGATCTCCATCCCCCCGATGAACAGGTCCGCCCGATCCGCCAGCGCGGGGTCTTCCCGGTTCGCCCGTGTCAGCGGGCTCAGCGCGGCCGGATAGTGCGTGATGAACGTCGGCTCGGCCGGGTTGAGCGCGGGCTCGGCCACGTGCTCGAACAACTCGTTCACCAGCAGCACCTCGGGCACGGGTGCCCCCGTGGGGGCCTTGGTCTTGATGTGGCGGGCTTCGCACGCCGCCCGCACCCGGCCCGTGTCGGTCATGGCGAAGTCCAGCGTGCGCGCAAAGAGATCGCCGTAGCGGACACGCGCAAAGGGCTTGGCGTAGTCGATGTTCCACTCGCCAAAGGGCAGGGCGAGGCCATCGGGCGAGATCGCCCTCACGCACGCACGGATCAGGCTCTCGGTCAGTTCCATGACCGTCTCCACGTCGCCGTAGGCGTGGTACGCCTCGAGCATCGTGAACTCGGGGTTGTGCTGCTTATCGAGCCCCTCGTTGCGGAAGTTGCGGTTGATCTCGTACACGCGCGGCAGGCCGCCCACCAGCAGCCGCTTCAAGTAGAGTTCGGGCGCGATCCGCAAATAGAGCGGCAGGCCCAGCGCGTTCATGTGCGTGGCGAAGGGGCGGGCCGCCGCGCCGCCCGCCAGCAGTTGCAGCATCGGCGTCTCCACCTCGAGGTACCCGCGCCCGTCAAGAAACCCGCGGGCAGCCGACACGATCCGCGAGCGCGCCTCGAAGACGCGGGCAGTCTCGGGGCTGGCCCACAGGTCTACATAGCGCTGGCGGTAGCGCAGTTCCACGTCGCTCAGGCCCGCATGCTTGTCCGGCGGCGTGCTCAGGCACTTGGCGGCGGGGTGCAACGCTGTGCACCAGACCGTCACCTCGCCCGTCTTGGTCTTCATCACCCGCCCCGCGGCCACCACGAGGTCGCCCAGGTCCACCGTCTTGGCGTACGCGAACGCCTTGGCGTCCACATCGCGCTGGCTCACGGCGATCTGGAGGTCGCCGGTGCGATCGCGGAGCGTGAGCCACAAGAGTTTGCCGTTGTCGCGCAGCAGCACCACCCGCCCGGCCACTTTCACGACGGGTCGCGGGTCGGGTGCAGGCGGGGCGGCCGGGGTGGCCCCCGCAACACCCTCCCTCTTGGCCGCCTTGGCCGCGCTCTCGGCCGCCTGATACGCCTTGTCGGCGGCTTCGTCATAGCGGGCTTTGGCCGCGCTCAAGTCGAACAGGCCGTCTTCACGGTTGCCGTAGGGGGCGAGCCCGAGAGCCGCCGCGGCATCTCGGTTGGCGCGGCGCTGGGCCTCGAGCGGGTGGATGGTGTCGGGGGTGGACATCGCGGCGCATGGTAGAGGTGCGACGGGGCATGTCTGTGGCCTGCCACTTCGGCACCCCGCAACCCGCCCCGCACTCCCGCACCGCGGCACGCCGATTGCCCACGTCCCCTCGGCGATGCCGCGCATCCGCGCCCGCACGCCAAAGCAAGGGGTTCGCCATGCGTATGGATCGCTTCACCACCGCCGCCCAACAGGCTCTGGCCGATGCCCAGAGCGATGCCATGGGCCGCTCCAACCCTGAGGTGCTCGGCTTGCACCTGCTCGGTGCCCTGCTGGCGGATGCCCACGGCCCGGCCCGCGCCATTCTGGCCAGGGCGGGGGCCAACGCCGATCGGGCCGCACAGATCTGCGTCACCGAAGCCGCGCGGTTGCCAACCGTCTCGGGCGGCGCGGCGGGCACCGGGCGGGCCCTGGTCGAGGTGCTCAGCAAGGCCGACGCGCTCGCCAAGCAGATGGGCGACTCCGTGGTGTCGGTCGAGCACCTGTTGCTCGCCCTGGTCGAGGTGCCCGGCCCGGCCAAAGAGGTGCTGAGCGTGAGCGGCACCACGCGGGCCGCGCTCGAGGCCGCGGTGAAGCAGATCCGGGCCGCCAGTGGCGTCGGCACCGTGCACGACGCGGGGGCCGAGGGGCAGATGGAGGCCCTGAAGAAGTACGCCATCGATCTCACCGAGCGGGCCGCGCAGGGCAAGATCGACCCGGTGATCGGCCGGGACGAGGAGATCCGCCGCACCATGCAGGTGCTCAGCCGGCGCACCAAGAACAACCCCGTGCTCATCGGCGAGCCGGGCGTGGGCAAGACCGCCATCGTGGAGGGCCTGGCCCTGCGGATCGTGAACGGCGACTGCCCCGAGAGCATGCGCGAGCAGCGGGTGATGGGGCTCGACGTGGGCCAGTTGCTGGCCGGCGCCAAGTACCGCGGCGAGTTCGAGGAGCGCCTCAAGGCCGTGCTGCGCGAGGTGGGGGCCAGCGCCGGGCGGGTGATCCTGTTCATCGACGAGTTGCACACCATCGTGGGCGCGGGAGCGGCAGAAGGTGCCGTCAGCGCGGGCAACCTCCTCAAGCCCGCCCTCGCGCGCGGCGAACTCCGCTGCATCGGAGCCACCACCCTCGACGAGTACCGCAAACACATCGAGAAGGACCCTGCCTTCGAGCGCCGCTTCCAGACGGTGTATGTCGATCAGCCCAGCGTCGAGGAGACCGTGGCGATCCTGCGGGGTCTGAAGCCTCGCTACGAAGCCCACCACGGAGTGCGCATCCAGGACGCGGCCATCCTCGCGGCGGCCGGCCTCTCACACCGCTACATCACCGAGCGCTTCCTGCCCGACAAGGCCATCGACCTGATCGACGAGGCAGCCAGCCGCCTCCGCATCGAGAACGACAGCATGCCCACCGAACTCGACGAGTTGCGGCGCCGCATCATGCAACTCGAGATCGAACGCGAGGCGCTCCGGCTTGAAGCCGGAGAAGCCGCAACGGGCCAGAAGGCTAAAGCGGCGCACGAAGGCAGGGCGGGCACGAAGGGCCAACTGGAACTGATCGAACGCCAACTCGCCGAACTGCAGGAGCAGAACCGCGCCCTCACGGCCCGCTGGCAGGAGGAGAAAAAGGACCTCGACGCGGTCAAGGGCGTGAAGGGACAGATCGACGCCAAGCGAACACAACTGGAGCAGGCCCAACGCAAGGGCGACCTCGAGACCGCGGCCCGAATCCAGTACGGCGACATCCGCGACCTCGAAACCCGCCTGGCCGCCGCCGAGCGGGCACTGTCAGAGCGTCAGGCCCGCGGCGGCGCACTGGTCAAGGAAGTCGTCGACGCCGAGAGCATCGCCGAGGTCGTCGCCGCGTGGACCGGTATTCCGGTGGCCCGCCTGGTCGAGGGTGAGCGCGACAAACTCCTGCGCATGGAAAGCGAACTGGGCACGCGCGTCGTGGGGCAGGCCGAGGGGCTGAGGGCCGTGGCCGACGCCGTGCGGCGGGCCCGCAGCGGCCTGGGCGACCCGAACCGGCCGGTCGGGTCGTTCCTCTTCCTCGGACCGACGGGCGTGGGCAAGACCGAGACGTGCCGCGCCCTGGCGGAGTTCCTGTTTGACACGCCCGAGGCCATGGTGCGGATCGACATGAGCGAGTACATGGAGAAGCACGCGGTGAGCCGGTTGATCGGTGCCCCACCCGGCTACGTGGGCTACGAGGAGGGCGGCGCGCTCACCGAAGCGGTCCGGCGGCGGCCCTACGCCGTGATCCTGCTCGACGAGATCGAGAAGGCTCACCCCGATGTGTTCAACGTGCTCCTGCAGGTGCTCGACGACGGCCGCCTCACCGACGGCCAGGGACGCACCGTCGACTTCAAGAACGCCATCATCGTCATGACCAGCAACTTCGGCTCGACCATGATCCAGGAACTCGCCGCGGGCGGCGCGGAAGACTGGGAGATCGACGCGGCCGTGCGCGACCTGCTCCGACGCGGGGCCGCCGGTGCGGCGAGCAGCGCCGTACACCAGCTGAACAAGGAACTGGCCAGGGCCGCACGCGACGGCGTCGGGCGCGCCGACGACGACGGGCCGCCCGGTCTCTCACCACGTGCCGTGGAGGCCGTGGTGAGAGCCCAGCAGGCGATGATGGGGGCCACGTTCCTGCGACCCGAGTTGCTCAACCGCATCGACGAGACGGTCGTCTTCCACCAGTTGAAGCGCGAGCACCTCGCGGCCATCGTCGATATCCAGCTGGCACGCCTGCGGGCCCGCCTGGCCGAACGCCAGATCGGCCTCGCGCTCAGCGCCGAGGCCAAGAACCTGCTCGCGGCCGAGGGGTGGGACCCGGCCTTCGGGGCCCGGCCGCTCAAGCGCGTGATCCAGCAGCGCGTGGAGAACGCCCTGGCCACGCGCATGCTGCGCGGCGAGTTCGCCCCGGGCGACACGGTGACCGTCGATGCGAAAGCCGGAGGGCTGGTGTTCGCCAAGGGGTAGTCCGTTGTGCCACCGACCTCGCCGCCGCGAGATCGGTGTCCGGCAACAGCGGCCGCACACGGCCCGTGCAACGGCACCCGCATGCCGAGACGCCATCGCGGGCGCCCAGGTTCCGCCCTTGCAGCCCGGGCACCCGGGGCCGCGCGCACCCGGCTCGATCCGTTGCCGACCCGGTTCCATTGATCCGCGGGCCCCGGTATCCTCACGCACCCGCGCCATCCCCCCATGCTCGTCTCCCAGAAACGTCCCCGCGACCTCGGTTGGCACCACGCCGGGCCGCTCCTGTTCGGCGACTGGGGCACCAGCCGGCTTTACGTGTTGGGGCTTGCGTTCTACTACACCGGGCACGCCTCGCCGTATTACCTCCTGACCATGTCGCTGATCATGGTGGCGGTGGCGTGGGCGTATTCGGTGATATGCCGGTGTTTTCCGGACGGTGGCGGTGTGTATGCCGCGGCGCGGCAACTTTCGCCGACGCTGTCGGTGATCGGCGCCACGCTGCTGATCTGCGACTACATCGTGACGGCCGCGCTGAGCGCGGTGGAGGGCTTCCACTACTTCGGGACGCCGGGGCCGTGGGTCGTGGGCTTGTCGGTGGGCATGATCGCCGTGATCGGTGTGATCAACTGGTTCGGTGCCAAGAACGCTGGGCGGTTTGCGCTCATCGTGGCCGTTGCGGCGATCGTGCTTTCGCTGGCCATCGGCCTGTTGTGCCTGCCGATGGTGGCGCAGGGGTTCAAGGCCCTCTCGACCGGCCAGGCGCCCGCCACGCCGCCGCTGGAACGCTGGGAGAACCTGGTGCGCGTCATCCTCGCGCTCTCGGGCCTTGAGGCGGTGGCCAACATGACGGGGCTGATGAAGCCGCCGGTGGCACGCACGGCGCGCCGCACGATCTTTCCGGTGCTGATCGAGGTGATCGTTCTCAACATGGTGTTCGGCCTGGCGATCAACGCTCTGCCCGCCCTGCAAGCGGTGGACACGCCGCACTACATCGTGCACGAGGTGCAGGGGGGGCTGGCACCTGAGAACGTTCCGCCGGAGGTGAAGGCCTATCGCGACACGGCGATACGGCAACTCGCCCAGCACACCGTCACCAACTGGACGGGGTCGGTTGCGGCGGGGTCGGCCGCGGCGGTGGTGAGCGGCATCATCTTCGGCCTGCTGCTCATCAGCGCGGTGAACACGGCGGTGATCGCGATGGTGAGCGTGAAGTATGCGATGAGCATCGACGGCGAACTGCCGCAGCCGCTCAAGAAACTGAACTACTCGGGCGTGCCTTGGGTGGGCCTGATCATTGCGTGCATCCTGCCGGCGGCGCTGCTGCTGGTGAGCGCCGATGCCAAGTTCCTCGCCGAGTTGTACGCGATCGGGGTGGTGGGCGCGATTGCGATCAATGTGGGATCGTGCGCTCTGAACCGGGCCCTGCCGATCTCGGTGCTGGAACGCTCCGCGATGTGGGCGCTAGGCCTGTTCATGTCGGGCGTGTTCATCACCATCGTGATCGTGAAGCCCAACGCGGCGATCTTCGCGGGCATCATGGTGGCCGGGGCCCTGTCGGGTCGGTTCTTTGTGCGCCACCAGCGTCGCGTGCGGGCCGCGGCGGCCCTGCCCGAGCCGGAACTGGGCTGGCTCGCCGAGGTGCGGCGCGCGGGCATGCAACTGGACCCCAGCAAGCCGCGCATCATGCTGGCGGCACGCGGGCGCTACCAGGCCGAGTTCGCGGCGGACATGGCCCGGCGGCGTGGGGCCACGCTGTTTGCCATCTATGTGCGCACGCTGCGTGTGCTCGACATGCGCCCCGGCGCGGTGCCGCGGATTGAAGACGACGTGGAGGCTCAGGAGAGTCTGGGCACCGTGGCCGTGCTGGCCCGGCAGCACAACGTTCCTTGCGTGGTCATTTACGCCTGCAGCGCCAACATCGCCGAGGAGATTCTGGATTACACAGTCACCTACGGCTGCGACACGCTCATTCTGGGCAAGTCGCGTCGCCGCCTCTTCGCCCGCCAACTCGAGGGCGATGTGGTCGCTCAGGTGGCGCAGTCGCTTCCGGACGGCGTGGCCCTGATCACCAGGGAGGCGACGCCTCACCCGCTGCCGGCGGCGTTCGCGGCGGCGGTCGGCGGGGCTGAGGATCAGCCGGGTTGATGTGCTGCGGACTTCCGGCGTGGACCAGCCGGGCGGGCTCATCGCCCCTCAAACAACCGGTCCGCCAGCCAATCGGAGAGTTGCGGCACGGCCTTGATCTTCTTCGCCACGCCGTCGATGTCGTAGGGCACGCGGACAAACTGCACCTCGCCGCGCGTGTCGCCCCCCGCCGTGCTCTCGCGCAGCACAACGTAACTCGCGCGCGGGTCGAGATCGCGCGGCTGCCCCACCGAGCCCACGTTGATGATCGCCTTCTCGTTCTCCGTGAACTTGTACGTCGAGTCCGTCAACTCGCCGGGCGGGTAAAAGTCCGGCTCGTCCGTGAACACCCCCGGCACGTGCGTGTGCCCGACAAAGCACACGCGCGGCACGCGCTCGAAGATCGTCGTCAACTTGTCGGGCGCTGTGCGCACATCGTCGGGAAAGATGTACTCGTTGATCGGCCGGCGCGGCGAGCCGTGCACGCACAGCACCTGCGTCTTCCCGTCCGGCCCGTTCTCCACCACGCGCACCCGCAACTTGCCAAGAAACTCGTAGCGTTCGCGCCGCAGCGCATCGTCGGGCTCGGCGTCGATCCGGTCGCGCGTCCAGAACGCCGCGCTCTCAGCCCCGGGGTTGAAGTTGGTCGGCTCGTAGAGCACACCGAAGTCGTGGTTGCCCATGAGGGCCCACTGGCAGCGGGCCCGCACCAGATCGATGCACAGGAGCGGGTCGGGCCCGTAACCGATGATGTCGCCCAGGCACACGATCCGCTTGATCCCCCTGGCATCGATATCCGCCAACACCGCCGTCAGCGCCTCGGCGTTGCCGTGAATGTCGGAGATGATGGCGGTCTCGGGCACGGTGCGTCTTTCCGGATCGTGGGGCCTTGCAGGGAGCGGATGCTACCACCCCACGCCGCGCGACGATGGTCGTGGCCGCGGGTTTCGCCCCGCTCAGCGGGCCGTCGCCGGGGCGGGCTGCGCCGGTCCGGGCGCAGACACGGCCGCCGGTGCCGGGCTGGCCGCAGGGGAGGCGGCTGGTGCCGGGGCAGGGGCGGCCGCCGCGGGCTTGGCCTTGGTCTTGTCGCCCCCCTCGTGGGCCGGCTTCTTGTTGAGTTTGTGCAGTTTCTTGTACGCGTCCACCTTGGCCTTCTCCGGGGCCATGATGATGCTCGCCTGCGGGCCCATCCAGCGCGGCTCGGTCTCGCACTTGGCGATGTCGCTGAGTTCGTCGCGGATGCCCCGCAGGCGGTTGATGCCGAGTTCGCGGTGGGCCATCTCGCGCCCCTTGAAGCGCTGCGTGATGAGCACCTTGTGCCCCTCGAGCAAAAAGCCCCTGGCCTGCTTCACGCGGATGCCCACGTCGTGCGGATCGATCTTCACCGAGCGCCCCAGGCGAATCTCCTTGAGTTCGCTCGCCTTGGCCCCCTTGTTCTTGGTCTGCTTGCTCTGCTCGTACTTGAACTTCCCGTAGTCCATGATCTTGCAGACCGGCGGGCGCGCATCCGGGCTGATCTCCACGAGATCAAGCCCCTGCTCCGTCGCCATGGCGATCGCCTGGTGCGTCTCGATGACGCCGATCTGCTCGCCGTCGGGCCCGATCACACGCACGGGCGTGATCCGGATGAACCCGTTGATGCGGGTGCGGGGCGGGCCGGAAGGTCCTGAACCGAATCGTGGTGCTCGTGAGATACCAAACTCCTCTTACTGGTGCGCCGCGGCCCGCGCCGTCCGCCCACCCCACCCCCACGCGCCGCACACGCGGCGCGCGCGCACACCGGCCCGCGGCGCGGCGGTCGGATGCGTTGTTGGCTGAAACCACCTTGGAGTTGCCGCGCCCCTCATGAGCGGGCGCCGATACCGCACCCCTGCTGGTCACTCGTGCTGATCGAGAGTCTGGGCATGGAGGCGGATCGAGGCAACAGACGGACCGGGCCGGACACACCCGGCCCGACCCCGGCGGCCACCACGGCCGCACGGGCACAAAACACTAACCCCACTTCCGGCCCGGAGCAAGCCCAAAACCCCTGCAAGCGCACGGATTTTGAGGCCTGCTGCAGACCGGTATCATGTCTTCTCTCGTGCCCACCCTTGGTGCCTGCAATCACGAACCGATGTCCACATGCCCCAGTCGCCATGCCGCCGCGCCTTCATATTCCCCTCCGCAACGCGGAGAGGGTGCCGAGGTCGCCCCGGCGACCGAGGCGGGGGCGGCTCCGTACACGATGGCCCGCACGACGCCTCCCCCGAACATTCGGGCCACCCCCTCCGCGTGGCGGAGGGGGTGGACAACCGCCGCTCTGACACGGATCGCCGTCTAACTCCGAACCGGAACGCTCCATGCCCACATCCGCGCCCCCCTCGCTCCACTTCACCCCCGTCCACCGCCGCACCTACGCCAACATCGTCGAGTGCGTCGGCCAGACGCGCCTGGTGCGACTCAACCGCGTCATTCCCTCCGGCGGTGCGGAGGTTCTGCTCAAACTCGAGTTCGACAACCCCTGCGCAAGCGTGAAAGACCGCATCGCCAACGCCATGATCGCGGCCGCCGAGCGCGACGGCACGATCACACCCGGCCGCTCCCACATCATCGAGCCCACCAGCGGCAACACCGGCATCGCGCTTGCCTTTGTGTGCGCCGCCAAGGGGTACAGACTCACGCTGACCATGCCCGAGAGCATGTCGCTCGAACGCCGCGCCGTGCTGAAGCATCTGGGGGCGAACCTCGTGCTCACACCCGCCGACAAGGGCATGAAGGGCGCCATCGCCCGGGCCGCCGAACTGCTGGCCGAAGACAAGGACGGCTTCACGCCCCAGCAATTTGAGAACCCCGCCAACCCGGCCATCCACGAGGCCACCACCGGCCCCGAACTCTGGGCCGACACCGGCGGCAAACTCGACGCCATCGTCAGCGGCGTCGGCACCGGCGGCACCATCACGGGCTCCACCCGCTTCATCCGCCGCCACAACCCCGCCTTCCTTGCCATCGCCGTCGAGCCCGAGGCCAGCCCCGTCATCTCCGGCGGTCAACCCGGCCTGCACAAGATCCAAGGCATCGGCGCGGGCTTTGTGCCCAAAAACCTCGACACCACACTCCTCAACGGGGTCGAGAGGGTCAGCAACGACGACGCCTTCACCTGGGCCCGCCGCCTCGCCCGCGAAGAAGGCATCATGGCGGGCATCTCCACGGGCGCCAACGTCTGCGTCGCCGCCCGCGTGGCCGCGCGCCCCGAGATGCGCGGCAAGCGCATCGCCACCATCGCCTGCTCCTTCGCCGAACGCTACCTCAGCACCGCCCTCTTCATCCCCGCCTGAGGTGCCCGGGTGCCACCACTCTGCCGCGCGGCGGCCCGAGTGGTGCGGCAACGTGCCTGTTGCCACGGCGCAACCCCACGCCCGCGGCTCCGATAATCCACGCCCCGCCGCACCCCGTTGGTCCCCGCCGCCCGGGGCACGCGCCTTGCCCCGTGTCGCCCATGCTGCGTGGCCGCACCAACATCGCACTCGGCCTCGCGCTTGGCGCCTGCGCGTGCGGCGGCTGCTCTGTCGCGCCCCGGGCCGCGTCACACGCCTCCCAAACGCCCACCGACGCGGGCACAGCCCAGGCGGTCTTCACAACGCCCGCCGTGCACGCCGCGCTCGCCCACGTTGATCCCGCCGCGTTGCCGGAGTATTCGCGCCGCGATGCGGACCTGGCCGCCGTGTGGCCGCGCCTCGCCACCGCCGCCGATGCTTGGCCGCAGCCCGCGCGCGACTCGCTCACCCGCCAGCGCTTCTACCACCTCAACACGCGCACCGAGTCGCACACCTTCTTCGTGCCCGAGCGGACGCTGCGCCGGCCCTGATCCCGCCCGCGGCTCTACGCTCGCCCCATGGCGCGTGTGGTGAACGAGACCACCTACTTCTATGAGTTGCCCTCGCGGGCGGCTTTCCGTCCCGCCGCGCGTCGGCCCGACCCCGAGCCGCTGTGGGTGCACCTCGATCCCCCCTGCCCGCCGCTGAGCCGCATGCTCTACGCCGCCGTCGGCGCGGGCTGGTGGTGGGTTGACCGGCTCCCCTGGCCCCCCGAACGCTGGCTCGAGGCCCTCTCTGCGCCCGGCTGCGAAACGCACGTCGCGTATGTCGCGGGTGCGCCCTGCGCCTATGTGGAACTCGCCACGCCCGCCGACACCAGCGCCTGGGGCGCGGCCACGGGCGCGCAGCCCGAAACCAAGATCGAGTACTTCGGCGTGCTGCCCGCACACCACGGGCGCGGCATCGGGGCGTGGCTCCTGGGCCGGGCCGTCGAGCGCGCCTGGGCCCGCGGCTCCACACGCGTGCTGCTCACCACCTCCTCGCTCGACCACCCCGCCGCCCGCGCCAACTACGAGGCACGCGGCTTCGTGCTCCGCCACCAGCGCACCGAACCCAAGACGCTGCCCGATGTGCCGCCCGACGCGTTCGGCATCGAGCGGGCCCGCTGAACGCGCCGCCATTACACTCGCCCGATGTCCGACGGCCCCGCAACCACCCTGCCCGCCCCTCCCTCGCGCTGGCGGCTGGTGGGCTTGTGCGCGGGGCCACCCGCGGCCGCGCTGGTGTACGCGGCCCTCTCCGCTCGCGCGGAGACGCTCGCCCCCGCCGCGATCACGGTCGCCGCGCTGGCGACGCTCATGGCCGTGTGGTGGCTCACCGAGGCCATTCCACTCGCGGCCACCGCGTTGCTGCCCCTGGCCCTCTTCCCGCTGCTCAAGGTCGCGCCTGTGGCGGATGTCGGCCGCGCTTACGGCAACGAGATTGTGTTCCTGTTTCTCGGCGGGTTCCTCATTCAACTGGCGATGGAGCGTTGGAACTTGCACAAGCGAATCGCCCTGGTCATCACGCTCACCGTGGGCACCAACCCGCGCCGCCTGGTCGGCGGCCTGATGCTCGCCACCGCGTTCATCAGCATGTGGATCTCTAACGCCGCCAGCGCGGCCATGATGCTCCCCATCGCCACCAGCGTCTGCGGGCTGGTCGCCCGCCGTACCGCAGGGGCGGGCGGAGCACAGGTCGATTCGCCGTTGTCGCCCGGCGCGCCCACGCACGTCCGCAACTTCGGCATCGCCGCCGCGATCGGTGTCGCCTGGGCCGCCACCATCGGCGGCCTCGCCACGCCCATCGGCACGGCACCCAACGTGCTGGTGCGCGGCTACCTGAAAGAGCACCTGGGCCGCGACATCTCCTTCGCACAGTGGACGTCGCTCTGCGGACCTCTGAGCGTGCTGCTGCTCGTGGCCGCGTGGTGGCTGCTGGTGCGCGTCTTCTTCCCGGTCTCCGCGACCCGGGCTCACGGCGACGCCTCCGGCTTGCGGGCCGAACTCAGGGCGCTGGGCCCCATGTCGCGCGGCGAGTGGAACACGCTTGGGGTGTTTCTGGTAGCCGTCGCGGGCTGGCTCTTCTCCAAGGAGCTCTCGCACGCCCTGGGCCTTGTCCGCATCGCCCCCTCTGGCAAGCCGCAGGAACTCATCAACGACTCGGTGGTCGCCATGACCGCGGGCCTGGGCCTGTTCATCCTGCCTGTCAGCCTGCGCGCTCAGGTCTTCACGCTCGACTGGCGCGACACCACGCGCCTGTCATGGGGCACGCTGCTGCTCTTCGGCGGCGGCCTGGCGCTCGCCGATGCCATCACGTCATCGGGACTCGATCTCGCCATCGGGCGCGGCATGAGCGGTCTGGGCGGCCTGCACCCGCTGGTGCTGCTGCTGTGCGTGTGCGGGCTGGTGGTGTTCCTGAGCGAGTTTGTGAGCAACACGGCCCTCACCGCCACGCTGCTGCCGATCATGGCCGGGGCCGCGCCGGCCATGGGCCTGCCCGCGCACACCCTGCTGCTGGCGACCGCGCTCTCGGCCAGCGCGGCGTTCATGATGCCCGCGGGCACGCCCCCCAGTGCCATCACGTTTTCGAGCGGCTACTACAAGATCGGCGACATGGCGCGCTCGGGCCTCCTGCTGAACCTGATCGCGGTGGCGCTGGTCGCGGGCCTTCTGCACCTTGCCGGCCCGTGGGCGTTTGTGTGAGATGTCCATCGCCACGACGTGCCTCGCGCATCGCGCTCACGCGAATACTCCTGGCGGGGCGGCGCGGGCGAGATGAACCCATCGCGACGAGGATCATCCCTCGAAGGGCGTGATCGTCCGCACGCGCACTCCCGCGGGCAGGGCTTGCACGAACTGTCGCCCGTAACTCTTGGTCGCCACGCGAGGGTCGAGCACCACGACACGACCGAAATCCGTGGCCGAGCGGATCAGCCGCCCGAAGCCCTGGCGGAACTTGAGGATGGCGCGGGGCAGCGATTCCTCTTTGAAGGGGTCGCCGCCGCGTGCCTTGATGCGCTCGCAGCGGGCCTCGACGAGCGGGCGGTCGGGCGGGTCGAAGGGGAGCTTGGTGATGATCACCGTGCGCAGGCCCCGCCCTTTCACATCGACACCCTGCCAGAAACTCGCCGCGCCCAGCAGAACGGAGCGTTCGTCCTTGCGGAAGCGCTCCAGCAGCAGCGCGGGCGGGCCGTCGCGCCCTTGCACGAGCAGCGGGAGGCCGTCGGCTTCCAGGTCGCGCTCGAGCGCGGCGGCGAGTGCCCGGATGGTGGCGAAACTGGTGCACAGGACGAAAACGCCGCCGGGTTCGCCGTGCGAGGAGCGGACGTGGTGCAGCACACGGGCTGCGAGCAGACCGTGGTAGCCGTGGCCGCTCGCGGCGGAGCGGGCCGTGCTGACCGCGCCCGCACCCCCGCGGGGGTCGGGCACGGTGAGGTCGATGACGAGTTCGGACTGGCGGGCGTGGTCGAAGGGGGAGCCGAGTGCGAGGCACTGGCCGGGTGTAAAGTCGAGGCGGGAGCGCAGGTGGTCGAAGGGAAGCTGCGAGGGGTGAGGGCCGAGGGCCGAGGACCGGTGTCCTGAGTGCTGTGTGCCTGGGCCTGAGTCGGTGCCTTCCGGGCTTGGTTCGCGGCGATTGTCGCTGCCCCCGCCCTCGCCATCCCGCCTCGACCCCGTGGCCTCGGCCCTGTGCCCTCCTCCGGTGGTGAGCGTGGCGCTCGTGAGGACAATGCCCAGTTCCTTGCTGAACAAGTGCTCGCGGAGCATGGGGCCGACCTCGATGGGCGAGCAGGCGAGTTTGATTCGGGTGGCGCCCTTGAATGGGCGGGGCACGGGGGCGACCGCGAGGGGGTCGCGGCCTGCGGCGGAGCGGATGCCGGCGTGGGCATCGGGCGGGGCGGGCGCATCGCCGGCATCGGCGAACAGGCCCGGGCCGCCCCCCCCACCGCTCTCGAGCCAGTAGACGTAGCCCTCTCGCTTCTGGTGCACCATCACGTCGATGTCGAACGCGATGGCCTCGGCGCGCACGGCGTAGGCGTTGAGCTCGAACTTGTCGGGCTCGCTCCTGGTTTCCTCCTTGAGTTGCTTGAGGCGGAGGGCCAGGCCCTTAAGAGCGGGCGCGAGAGGGTCTGCGATCAGGCCGGGGCGGGGCAGGCGGCCGGAGGGCAGGTCGCCGGAGCGGGCGAGGGCGGCCAGGTCATCAAAGAACGCGCGGCTGGCATCAAGGGCGCCGAGCACGGCGTGCGTGGCCGCGTCGACGAGTTCGACGCGCTGGCCGAGCGTGCCGAGGTGGGGCAGGTAGCCCTTGCCGGTGCGGCGGTGGTAGAGCGCGCCAAGGAAGTGCTCAACGCGGCCCTCGCTGACGGCCAGGCCGAAGTGGTCGCAGGCGGCGTCTTCCACGCCGTGGGCCTCGTCGAGGATCACATGCTGGTACTCGGGGAGAAAGCCCTTGACACCGGCGGCTCGCAAGGCGAGGTCGGAGAAGAACACCGCGTGGTTGCAGATCAACAGGTTGGCCTCCTCCATGGCACGCCGGGAGCGCTGATAGAAGCAGGTGTCGTAGGTGGGGCACTTGCGGCCCATGCAGTTGTCGGTGTCGCTCTGCACGCGGTCCCACACGCCGGGCCGCTCGAGGCGCGGCAGGGTGGCCAGCGAGCCGTCGGTGGTTTCGTAAGCCCAGTCTTCGATCACGTGCAGGCTCTGGCGACTGGCGGCATCGGCAAAGAGGCGGTCCTGGCGCGTGGAGGCGAGTTTGAGGCGGCGGATGGAGACGTAGTTGCCGCGGCCTTTGACCAGGGCCGCGCTGAGCGGGCGGGCGGTGGCGGGATCGATGCCCCAGGCGTGCGAGGCGGGTGCTGCGTCCTGGGTCCTGAGTCCTGGGTCCGCCCCGGCCTCGATCGACTCCCGGAGCAGGGGGATGTCTTTGGCGATGAGTTGTTCCTGGAGGGCGATGGTGTTGGTGGCGACCACCACGCGCTCGTCGCTGGTCAGGCAGCGGAGCATGGCCGGGACGAGGTAGGCGAAACTCTTGCCGACACCGGTGCCGGCCTCGATGGCGGCGGTGTGTTTGAGGCTCATGGCCCGCATGACTGCCGCGGCCATGTCGAGTTGCTGAGCGCGGGGCTCGAAGTCGGGCCCGAGCAGGCGGGCGACGGGGCCACCGGAACCCAGGATTTCGCGGACGGGGTCGCGCACGAAGGAGGATAGCGAGGTTCGGAGTATGTCAGGATACCGCGGGCTTGGGCACGCCCAGCGGCTTGGCCTTGGGCTCGCCGTCGCGCCGGGGGTATTGCTTGGGCGTGGCGGCACCCTTGGCGAGCACCACGATGCGACCGGTGGGCGTGAGCACGGTCTCGGCGTGCACGGCGCTGAGCATGTGCAGGGCCGCCGCGCTCTGGGCGAGTTCGTCTTCCGCCTTGGCGCCCTTCACGGCGAGCACGAGGCCGGCGCGGGTGATGAGCGGGATGGTGAGTTCGGCGACGACCGCGAGGTGGCCCAGGGCCCGGGCGGTGGCGACGTCGTGCCGCTCGCGGTGGGCGGGGTCGTGGCCCAGGCGCTCGGCCCGGTCGGAGAGCACCGCCACGTTGGTCAGCGCGAGCGCGGCGGCGGTGGCCCGCAGATAGGCCGCCTTCTTGCCGGTGGCCTCAACCAGCGTGAAACGCACGTCGGGCATCACGATGGCAAGGGGCAGGGCGGGAACGCCGCCGCCCGAGCCGATGTCGATCACCCTGGTGGGGCCGGGTTCGGGCCCGCGGGACTCGGATGCCGCGACGATGAGCGGGAGGAGCGCGAGGGCATCGAGCACGTGCTTAGTCCACGCATCGGCGGGGTCGGTGATGGCGGTGAGGTTGGTGGTGCGGTTGGCTTCGAGCAGCAGGGCGAGAAAGAGGCCGAGGCGTTCCAAGTCGCCGGGCTCGAACTCGACACCGAGGGCGCGAGCCCTTTCGGAAAGGTCGGGGGGCGGGGGGAGCGGCACCACGGGCATGGGGCACGGTAGCCGGTGGTGCCGCGCGGCGTGGAGCGGATAGGCTGTGGACATGAGCATGCGACACCTGGCGGCGGTGATGGCGGTGGGCTTGGCGTGGGCTGCGGCGGTGGGTGGGCAGGTGCCCAGCGGCAAGCCGCCTCTGGCTCCTGTGGCGCCCGCCGCGCCGGCGGGCGGCGGGGCGGATGTGTGGCCGGGGCCGGGCGAGCGGCGCGAGCGGCGGCTCGATCTGGGTGGCGGCAAGGCGCTTGAGTACGAGGTGGTGATGCCCGAGCGGGTGAGCCCCACGGGGGTCTACCCCGCGCTGCTGCTGTTGCCGCCGGGGCAGCAAGATGCGCAGATGGTGATGTTTGCAGCTCGCTACGTGGAGCCGGAGTGCCGCAGCCGCGGCTGGGTGGTGGTGAGCCCGCGCGCGCCCGAGGGCGTGGTGTTTTACAAGGGGAGCGAGAAGCACCTGCCCGCGCTGCTCACAGACGTGCAGCGGCACGTGCGCGTGGAGGGTGGGCGCTGGCACGTGGCGGGCGTGAGCAACGGCGGCATCTCGGCGTTTCGCTTCGCGCTCGACCGGCCCGACCTTGTGCGGAGCGTGATGACGATGCCGGGATACCCCTTGCCGGTGGACGAGGCGCGGCTGGGGGCGCTCAAGGGGATCCCCATCCGCATGTACGTGGGGAGCGACGACCGCGTGGAATGGACCGATGCCGCTAAGCGGGCCTTGGAACTGGGCAAGGCGGCGGGGTTGGACGTTTCGCTTGACGTGCGGCCGGGGCAGCCGCACCGGATCGCCAACCTGGAGGGCAAGGAGGTGTTCGACGTGCTGGAGAAACTGCGTGTGAAGGAAGGGACGATGAGCCCGGAACAGGCGGCGGTGGCGGCGGTGCTGGATCAGTTGCACTTGCTGGCCGCGGCGGCGGATGAGGAGCGGTACTTTGCGCTCTTTGCGCCCGAGGGCGTGTTCATCGGGACCGATGCGAGCGAACGGTGGACGGTGCCGGAGTTCCGGGCGTACGCGCATCCGCACTTCTCCAAGGGCAAGGGATGGGTGTACACGCCGGGCGTGCGGAACGTGGACGTGAACCCGGAGAAGACCGTCGCGTGGTTTGACGAGGCGCTGGTGAGCGAGAAGTACGGTGCGTGCCGGGGAACGGGTGTGCTGCGGAAGACGGGCGCGGCGTGGCGGATCGTGCAGTATCACCTGACGGTTCCGGTGCCGAATGACCTGCTGCCGCGCGTGGCGACGCTGATCAAGGCGGAGGAGAAGAGGAAGAGGTAGTGTGCGGCGCGCCTAGCGTGGTTCGATGCCCCGGCCTGTCGGCTCGAACGCGTCTGCCGATCACGCCCAGCCGCTGCCCGCGGCGTTGGATGCGGCGCGGGCGGCTGTGTGCACTGCGGCGGTCGCCACGCGGGTCGTGCAGCAATCCCTCACGCGTGAGCACACCCTCAGCAAGAGCGACCACTCCCCCGTCACCATCGCCGATTTCGCCGCCCAGGCGATCATCAACCACACGCTGCGGACGCGGCTGGGCACGTTCGCGATACTGGCCGAGGAATCATCGGCCACGCTGCGCGAACCAGAGCAACTGGGGCACGCGGCGGCGGCACTCGAGGCCGCGCGGCTGGCGTGGCCGGGCGCGACGATGGGCGAGTTTCTGGATGCGATCGACCTGGGGTGTGTGCGCGGGTGCGGGGTGTACGGTGCTTTCGGAAGCGGACAAAGCCCGCCTGCGGCTCTCCCACCCCCCAGCCCCCTCGCGCTGGGAGAGGGTGCGACACACCAGTCGGGTCGCATGGCTTCACCAGTGCCCAGTGCCCAATCCCCAGTGCCTTCTTCGTTCTGGACGCTCGACCCGATCGACGGCACCAAGGGGTTTATTCGCGGGCACCAGTATTCGATCTGTCTGGCGTTGGTGGAGAATGGCCGGGTGGTGCTCGCCGCGCTGGCGTGCCCGAACCTGTCGGCGGACTTCGAGCGGCCGTTTGAGGAGCCGGACCCGCGCGGTACGTGTTACCTCGCGACCGAAGGCGGGCCGGTGCTGTGGCACGCGTGCGACGACGCGACGGGGCCGCCGCGCTTGCTGGCGCCGGCGCAGCGCGCGGCGCGCGCACCCATGCGGCTGGTGGGGTCGTTTGCGGCGAGCCACCAGAACGAATCAACGTCGGCCGCGGTCCGCCGGCGGCTGGGCGAGCGCGGCGTGGCTCTGGCCGACCACCGCAAGATCGACAGCCAGTGCAAGTACGCGGTGGTGGCACGCGGGCAGGCGGATGTCTTCTTGCGCACGCCCCGTAAGGAGGGGACGAAGGACTGCATCTGGGACCACGCCCCGGGGTCGCTGATCGCGCGGCGGGCGGGGTGCGTGGTCACGGACACGCTGGGGAATGAACTCGACTTTGGCCGCGGCCTGACGCTGAGCGCGAACGCGGGCATCTTGGCGGGATGGCCCGAGGACCACGCCCGAGTGCTGGCGGAGAGCCGGGTGGTGATCGGCGCGTCCGAACAGGCACCAATCACCGGGGCGTGAGCGGGCGACCGGCGGGGGGTCGCACGGATGCGGGCGGCGCGGAGGGGCATGGGCCAATAAGGAATCAGCTGGCCGGCGGTGCGGGTTGCGCGACCGGCGAACGGCGGCCTTCTACCATTCGTAGAGGGTGGTTTGTGGGGGCGTTGGCGCCTCCGGCCGATCCAACACGCATCTGGTTGCGCCGAGGCGCGGCCGCTATTTTCGGAGCGAGTGCGCAACATGAGCAAGGGCAAGACCATCGTCATCGCCGGCGGCGGCGGCTTCATCGGCGGGCACCTGGTGAACTACTTCAAGGCCCGGGGCGCCAAGCGGATCGTGGTGGCCGACATCAAGCCGCTGGACGGGTGGTATCAGGTGCACCGCGACGTGGAGAACCACGCCGGGCCCATCAAGGGCGACTGCCGCGACTTCCGCGTGTGCCGCAACATCGTGCGGGGCGCGGACGAGGTGTACCAGTTGGCGGCGGACATGGGTGGCATGGGGTTCATCGAGAACAACAAGGCCCTGTGCATGCTGAGCGTGTTGACGAACACGCACATGATCCTCGCCGCCCAGGAAGCGGGGGTGGATCGCTTCTTCTACGCGAGTTCGGCGTGCGTGTACAACGCCGACAAGCAGAAGAACCCCGACATCACCGCGCTGAAGGAGGCGGACGCCTACCCCGCCCTGCCGGAGGACGGCTACGGCTGGGAGAAGCTCTTCTCCGAGCGCATGTGCCGCCACTTCCGCGAGGACTTCGGCCTGAACGCGCGGGTGGCTCGCTTCCACAACGTGTACGGGCCCAACGGCACGTGGGAGGGCGGGCGTGAGAAGGCGCCGGCCGCGATCTGCCGCAAGGTGATCGCCGCGCTGGTGAGCGGCAACCACGAGATCGAGATCTGGGGCGACGGCACGCAGACGCGGTCGTTCATGTACGTGGACGACTGCACGCGCGGCATCGACAAGATCACGCACTCGGAGATTCTGGAGCCGATCAACCTGGGCTCGAGCGAACTGGTGTCGATCAACCAACTGGTGGACATCGCCGAGGAGATCGCGGGGATCAAACTCAACCGCAAGTACAAACTGGATGCGCCCCGCGGCGTGGCCGGCCGCAACTCCGACAACGCCAAGATCAACCAGTACCTGGGCTGGGAGCCCGACACGCGCCTCCGCGACGGGATGGAGAAGACGTACCGGTGGATTTACGACGAGTTCACGGCGAAGTACACGGCCAAGACGGCCCACAAGAGTTCCATCAGCACGTTCACCAAGGGGAGCCACCCGATCCCCGGTGATGGGTTCAACGCCGAGTCGCGCTTCATGAAGACGTGGGGGCAGGGGATTCCGGCGGGGTACGGCGGCGCGGGCGCGGCGAAGAGCGGCAGCGGCAACGGCAAGGCCGGCAGCGCGAACGGGAAGGCCGCGAAGAAGAGCACGCCGGCGCGGAAGGCCAAGAGCGCGGGGCGGAAGGTGGCGAAGAAGGCGAGGCGGTAAGGCGGCGGGGTGCGTTGGTTCTGACCGCTGATGCCAGAGAGGGCTGCCGCCCTCTCCGGCACCTCACCCGGTGAAGACGACAAGGCGAGGGTGGCAGGATGCGTTTGCCGCAGCGTGATCCGGGCGCTGGTACCGCACGCGCACTGTGCGAGTCGCGACGGCGGCATGTGAATGGGTGATAGACTCGCGGTGGAGACCCACCGTGCCCGGTGACCGGCACATACCGCCAACCGGCTCACTCTTCGCCGAGCCCGATCCGCCCCCGGCGGCCGATGCACGCCCGCGCCCAACGAGCCTGGGCCTGACGGTGATCGACTACAAGGATGTATCGGGAATCCTCACGAAGCCCAAGGGCTTCATGGAGGGATACGACTTCACTATCAACCCGTACTCGGGGTGCGCGTTCGGGTGCGCCTACTGCTACGCCGCAGCGTTCGCGCCGGATGAACGCTCATCCCAGGAGTGGGGCACGTGGGTGCGCGTGAAGCAGAACGCTATCGACTTGCTGCGGCGCGGCAAGCGCGACCTGCGCGGCAAATCCATCTACATCAGCAGCGTTACGGACCCCTATCAGCCGATCGAGAAGACGCTCGAACTCACGCGCGGCATCATCGCAGAACTGGTCAAGCACCAGCCGCGCCTGGTGATCCAGACGCGCAGCCCGCTGGTGGCACGCGACATCGACCTGTTCAAGCAGTTCGAGGTCGCGCAGGTGAACATGACCGTAACGACGGACTCCGAGGAGGTGCGGCGGGCGTTCGAGCCCGGCTGCCCGGGCAACGCGCAACGCCTGGAGGCGATCGCGAAGGTCGCTGCGGCGGGCATCCAGACGTGCATCACCATGACGCCGCTGTTGCCGGTGGAGAACGCAGCGGCGTTTGCGGATGCGTTGCTCGCCACGGGTGTGCGGCGCTTCATCGTGCAGCCTTTTCATGCCAAGAGGGGGCACTACGCCGCGGGCACGCGCGAGACGGCGCGGCCGCTGATCGAGCGGTATGAGTGGGATGGGGACGGGTACGCACGGGTGCGGGCAGTGCTGCGGGCGAAGTTGCCGAACCTGGGCGAGGGGAAGGAGGGGTTTGGGCCGGTATGAGCAACATGATCCCGCAGCCCCCGCCCGTACCTAGTCGCCAACTCGCCAAATTGGCGCGCCACATCCTTGACCCCCTAGTAAACGAGGCAATCACATGTCGGCTTGGGCAACATACGGCCACGGAGATACTGGATGCACTGTGCGCGCTGCATTCTCTCAGTCGGCGGGATTGCGACTATACAAGCGGCGCCATCGGCCCTGCCTACACGGCGTACTACCACGCACGCAAGGTCCATGATGCGGTGTTCTACCTTCAGGCATTGGCCCAAGCCGTGCCCAGCACGCCAATCAGGACCATCGTTGACTTGGGCGCCGGCACCGGCGCGGTTCTCTGGGCCGCCGTGTTCCATCGCTTCTTAGGGTTTGGCCCACTTGCCGCTGACAAACTCAGGATCATCTGTGTCGAGCCGGCAGGTCCGATGCGTTGCGAGGGTGAGCACCTATGGAGAGCCTTGTGTACGCGCTGTGCCGATGTGCCAGCACGCGTAGACGCCGAGTGGGTCAGTTCCGCCGATCCTCAATGGTCCAATAGCCTGGGTGCCGGGGTGGCAGTGGTGTCCGCTTGTCGTCTATCTTGGGCGGACGCTCGACTTGCAGACTCTGCCGGCCCCGAACTGCTTCGCTCAAAGAGTTGGGTAGACCTACGAGATACCATTCTCGCCGTAAAGCCCGACACCGTAATCGAGTGGTGCCCGCCGCACAAGGGCCGGACGTACATCCGCGGCGTGCGGGCTGCGGTCGCAGGATGTGGTTTCTTTGTCCCGCAGCCGGTGCTGCCCGCCTTCGAACACTGGGGGTACGGACGCGATGCCGGGGTTCAGTCCGAGGAGGCGCTGCGCCTGCTCGTGAATGCCAAGCTAGACTCGCTGCCCGAAGCGGAGCAATGCGTGCGGCGGCACGATGTGGAGGCGGCGCTTTCAAAGCACTTGTGGCTTTGCCGCGAGCCGGCCGGCGACTGGTTCGTTGCGCACCGGCGGCACGATTGGGTCGCTTTGGGCGAGTGAGAGCGGTATCCGCACGAACGCGACAACCCGCGCAGGCGGCCCCCGCAGAGTGTTCGATCATGCCCTGTGAAGCGTGAATCAACGATATTGGCGTGTCGGTGCCGCACCGCACCAGCGGCCGTTCACCGCTACGATTCCGCCATGACCCGCCGCATGGAACAAGCGATTGAGCGGTTGCGAACCGTGCCCGAGGCGCAGCAGGACGGGCTCGCCGAGTTTCTCCTCCACGAGCTCGCCCAAGACGAGCGCTGGAGCCGCAGCACCCAGCAGCACGCATCCAAGCTCAAAGGCTTGGCCGATGAGGTGCTGCGCGATGCCGCGCAGGGCCGCACCGAACCGCTGGACCCGGAGCGGCTGTGACCTCGCGGCTGCACGCGAGATTCCGGCGCGATTTCGCACGCCTCCCCGCCGACGTGCAAGCCCGGGCTCGCGAGGCGTACGCCCGCTTCGCGGAGAACCCGTTGCACCCCGGCCTGCGTTTCAAGCGGCTCAACGCAGACCTCCCGCTCTGGTCCGTCCGGGTCAGCGACTCCTATCGCGCTGTCGGGGTGCGTGCAGCCGATGACGCGATCGTGTGGTTCTTCATCGGCACGCATGAAAACTACGAGAGGCTCTTGCGGTCGCTCTAAGCCGGTCGTCGAGCGCCGTTGCACCTACCCAGCCCCTACTCCGCCCCCCCCGCCGCGCTGCCCACGAGGTCAGCGTTGGTGCCAAAGCGCTTGAGCGCCATCAGCAGCCGCTCCACCTGCACGTGGGGCGGCATCGTGAGCAACTGCCGGCGCAGGGCCGTCATGGTCTTGAGTTCCTGCGGCTCCAGCAGGAGGTGCTCCTTGCGGGTGCCGCTGGCCGCGAGGTTGATCGCCGGGAAGTAGCGCTTCTCCGCGATCTTGCGGTCGAGGATGAGTTCCATGTTGCCCGAGCCCTTGAACTCCTCGAAGATCACCTGGTCCATTGCGCTGCCGGTATCAACCAGGCACGTCGCGATGATGGTGAGGCTCCCGGCCTCTTCGGTGTTGCGGGCGGACCCGAAGATCTGCCGCGGCACCTCCAGGGCCTTGCTGTCCACACCGCCCGTCATCGTCCGGCCGCCAGAGGCAAACCGGCGGTGGTTGTTGAAGGCCCGGGCCAGGCGGGTGATGGAGTCGAGCACGACGACGATGTGCTTGCCGGCCACCACGCCGCGCTTGCACTCGTTCATGGTCTCGAGGCTGATCTGGGTGTGCTTGTCAACGTTGTTGTCGTTGGAACTGGCAATGACGCGGGCGTTGGTGCCGAGTTGGGCAAAGTACCGGCGGAAGTCCGTCACCTCCTCCGGCCGCTCATCCACCAGGAGCGCGATGAGCTCGAGTTCAGGGTGGTTGCGGGCGATGCCCGCCGCGATGTCCTTCAGCAGGGTTGTTTTCCCCGCCTTGGGCGGGCTCACGATCAGCGCCCGCTGGCCGCGCCCGATCGGGCAGAAGAGGTCGATCAACCGGCAACTGTCGGAGCAGCCGGGATGCTCCAGCGTCAGCCGTGGCTGCGGGTCGATGCTGGTGAGGTCCTCAAACGCCGGGAGTTTTTGGACGGGCGGCGCGGGAACATGGGGCGCGGCGCGGCTCGCGGGTTGCCCGTTGGCGTGCTCTACCTCGCCCGGCGGGCGCGGCGGCGGCCAGGGCATCACCTGCTGGGGGCTGGGCCGACCGGACGGCCCGACAGCGCCTGCACCCGTCGGGCCATTGTTCGGGCCGCGGTTATTGCGTTGGGCATCGGGCGGACCCGCACCCCAGCCCCAGTTGCCGCCGGACGTGGCGGGGCCGCCCTGCTGATGCGGCTGAGAGGGCGCGGCACCGCCGGGGGGGCCGCCACCTCCACCTCTGCCTCTTCGTCTGCCGCGGCGTCGTCCCATGTCTGATTACTCCTCCCGCCCGCCGGCTTTGCGTTCGCCGGGCTTGAGTTTGCGCATCGAGCCGTAGAGGGGCCTGAACTTTGGGCCACCTGCGCTACCACCGCCCGGAGCGCCGCCCGTCGGAGCTGCGGTGCCGTCGCGGCCTAAGGGTGAGGCTGCGGGCGGGCGACCGTCGTTGCGGGCCGCGCCGGAGTCGATCCGTGGCGCGTCGTTGCCGCCTCCACCACCTCCTCCGCGGCCACGGCCGCCGCGCCCGCGTCGGCGGCGGCCGCCGCGCCGTTCGCCGCCGGGGCCGTGGTCGCCGGGCTGCTCGTGGGCGTGGCCGTCGGCGGGGAGTGCGGGTGCCGGCGTATCAGAGCCCTCGGCACCCGGCGTGTGGTCGGTGCTGTTGCCGCCCGCCTCGTGGCCGGCGGCGGGCTGCACGGCGGACGGCTGGGGCGAAGTTGAAAGCGCCTCGGCACGGAAGGCCCCGGCGAGACCGGCGAAGCCGGTGCGTGCCGGCCCGGGGCCGCGGTCGTGGTGCGGCGGGCGGGGCGCGGCGGGGGCGTGAGGATCAGCAGGTGGCGCTCCGTGGAAGCCGCCGTCGCCATCGCGGGCGCCACGGTTGCGGCCGCGCCCGCCGCGGCGGCGGCGGCGGCGGCGACCGCCCTCGCCGTCGGGGTGTGTGTCGTGGCCGAGGGGACCCTGACCGGAGCCGGACGGCGGGCCGTCAAGGTCTTCGCGTGCGCCGTCGCCGTGATCACCCGGTCGGCCGAAGACACCGGGAGCACGGGTGAAGGCGGGTGCCTCGGGCGTGCCGGGCACGGCGGCCGGATCGGCCGCGGCGTACTGAGGTGGCACGGGAAGATCGGGCTCGTAACTGCCGCCGCTGGGCGTGTTCACCATGACGACAGGCTGAGCGTGGCGTGGGCCCCCGCCACTGCCTCCACCACCGCCACGGCCGCCGTCGCGTGCCCGCTCGGGGCGGGGCGCGGGCTGCTGGGCAGAGCGCGGTCGGTCGCTTGTGCGAGGGGGGGCATCGCGATCGCCGCCGGTCTTGGACCGGCCGCGCCCGCCGCGGCGGCCACGGCCCCGGCGGCCGCCCTCGCCGAAGTTGGGCGCGTCTTCGTCAACAGGGAGTGCGCCGGGGTCCATCTCGATAGGGTGGGCGGCATCGCCATCGGCATCGGCACGATCGGGACCGTCTTCGACATCGGGGTCGGCCGCCTCGGCGGCCGCGTCGAGGGCGAAGTCGTCGGCGGGGTCGGCCGATTCGGTTTCGGCTTCCGCCTCGGCGATGGCCTCGTCCAGCCCGGGCTCGGTGTGGGCGACGAGTTGATCGTCTTTGACGCGGTGCCTGGGGAGGCGGTCGAGTTCGATGTCGGCCCCGTCGGCCTCGTAGGCGTAGATGGTGTAGCGGTCGGGCTGGGTGGCCTCACTGAGACGGACGGCGATGGTCTTGGCGAAGGTCTTTTCGAGGCGGGCCAGCGCGCGGCGGCGGGAGGAGAGGAGCTCGCTGCCGACGCGGGGGTGAACGACGAGTTCGACGCGTTTGACCTTGTCGTGGTCCATGACGGCGGCGAGTTCGCGGACGGCGTCGGCGGCGACGGAGTCGGGCTTCTGGACGACGCCGCGCCCGTGGCAGTGCGGGCAGGAGTGGAAGTGGATGCTCTCGTGGCTGCCGCGCATGCGCTGGCGGGTCATCTCGAGGATGCCGAACTCGCTGATGGGGGCGATGGTGGAGCGGGCCCGGTCTTCCTTGAGGATGGCGTCAAACTTGCCCTCGACCTCCTTGCGGTGCTTGGCGAGGCGCATATCGATGAGGTCGTTGACGACGATGCCGCCGAGGTCGCGGAGGCGGAGTTGGCGGCAGATCTCGTCGGCGGCTTCGAGGTTGGTGGTGAGGGCGTTGGTCTCGCTGTCGCCCGCGGAGCGGCTCTTGCCGCTGTTGACATCGATGGCGACGAGGGCCTCGGTCTCGTCGATGACGAGGCGGCCGCCCGAGGGGAGGGGCACCTCGCGGGCGTACATGGTGCGGATCTGCTGCTCGACACCCAGGGCGTGGAAGATGGGGGCGCGCCCCGTGAAGTGGATGAGCTTGGTGACGGTGCGCGGGGCCACGATCTTCATGAATCGCGCGGCCCGCTTCACGGCGGCCTCGTGGTCGATGACGATGGACTCGGTCTCGGCCGTCACCATGTCGCGCAGGGCCCGCACGAGCAGGTCGCTCTCGGAGTAGAGCAGGCGGGGCTTGTTGCCCACCATGCGCTTGCGTTCCATGTCCTTCTGCAGGCGCACGAGGTAGGCGAGGTCGCGCTTGAGTTCGGTCTTGGTGCGCTCCAGGCCGGCGGTGCGGAGGATGAAGCCGAACCCCTCTGGCAGGTCGAGTTGGTCGAGGATCTCCTTGCTGCGTTTGCGCAGGTCTTCATCCTCAACCTTGCGCGAGACGCCCACCCGGTCCATCTGGGGCATCATCACGAGGTAGCGGCCGGGGATGCTGAGGTAACTCGTGAGGGTGGGGCCCTTGCTGCCGACACCCTCCTTGAGCACCTGCACGATGATCTCCTGGCCGCGCTTGAGGCAGTCCTGGATGGGAGGGCGTTCCCGACGCGGGGTCTTCTTGCCGACCCGTTCGGTGGCCTCGCCGTCGCCGAAATAGCGGGGGTGAAGGTCGGAGACGTGGAGGAACCCGCCCTCTTCGAGGCCGAAGTCGACAAAGGCTGCGGAGATGGCGGGCTCGACATTCGTGACGCGCCCGACGTAGATGTTGCCCACGTGGCTCACGTTGTCGGCCCGCTCGGAGTGGAACTCGTCGAGTTTGCCGTTGACCATCACGGCTACGCGGCACTCTTCGCCGGGGACGTAATTGATGATGAGTTGATGCTTGTCTGACATGATGTGCTGTCGCCTTCTCGTTGCCGCGCGCGGGGATGTGCACCTCCGCGACGCGAAGAACCTGTGCGGGACGCCCGCGGTGAGCGACGCCGTGCAGCGGCGGCGAGCCCCCGGGGGCCCGCACACACCGACCCCGGTTTTCCGCTGCGGATCGAGCCGTGCCGTGCGCGGGGCCCGCGGGGCCGGGAAACCGGCCGCCTGAACGGACACCGCCAAGAACATACGAGAAGCCCGGGGCTTCCCGGCCCGACCCACGCGCCACTGGGGTCGCTGCCCGGCGCCCGCCCGCAGATGGGGGCGGCGCCGCCGAATCCTGCACCTGAGTGTTGCGGCCCCCTCGCGCCCCCGGCGGCCCACAATGGGCCCGCAGACGGTGGCACACGAACAAAGGGCTAATCCTCGACGGAACGACCGCCCGAGGCCTCAGGAATGATCTTCCTGGTCGCGTCCCGCAGAAAGGCGGTAACGGCGACGTCGGAATCGATGCCGGCGGCCTTTCGGGCCACCCGCTCGCAATGCTCTATCGACACGCTGCGAATCAACCTTTTCAGGTTTGGCAGCGAACTGGCGGTCGCGGAGAGGTTACGCAGGCCGAGGCCCAGGAGCAACAGGGCGTGTTCGGGTTCGCCCGCGCTCTCACCGCAGCAACTGACCGGGATCCGGTTCAGCCGGGCCGCGTGGATGGTGCGGTCGATGAGGAACGTGACCGCCGGGTGGTGCGGATTGAAGAGGTCGGCCACGCTCTGGTTGGTGCGATCGACCGCGAGGGTGTACTGGACGAGGTCGTTGGTCCCTATGGAGAAGAAATCTACCTGCTGGGCGAACTGCTCGGCGAGGATCGCGGCGGAGGGGACCTCGACCATCATCCCGACCTTGACGGCGGGGTCGTGGGGGATGCCGTGCTCGGCGAGGTCTTCGGCGACGTCGTTGAGCATGAACTTGGCGCGGCGGAACTCGTCGTGGGTGGTGATGAGGGGGAACATGACGCGCACGGTGCCGGGGGCGAGGGCTGCGGCCCGGAGAATGGCCCGCAGTTGGGTCTTGAACGCGTCGAGGTTGCGCAGGCAGTAGCGGATGGAGCGCAGGCCCAGGAAGGGGTTACGCTCGGGGTCTTCGGCCCGCTGCTGCGTGTACTTGTCGGCACCCAGGTCGAGCGTGCGGATGGTGAGGGGCCGGCCGTCGAGGAGGCGGACGCACTCGGCGTAGGCGCGGTAGTGGTCGTCTTCGGTGGGCTCGAAGTCGCTGGCGAGAAAGAGGAACTCGGTGCGATACAGGCCCACGCCCACGCCGCCGGAGCCGAGGACGCCGGGGATCTCCTCGGGAAACTCGATGTTGCCCATGAGTTCGACGGGTGTGCCGTCGCGGGTGACCGTGGGGAGGGCGATGAGTTCGTTGAGGCTGAGGCGGTAGGTCTGCTGGTTCTCGAGCCTGCGCTGGTAGCGGCGCAGGTGGGTGTCGTCGGGGTCGAGGATGACCAGGCCCTCGTCGCCGTCGATGATCACGCGGGTGCCGTCGAGCGCGGCATCAACCGCCTTGGCGCAGCCGACCACGGCGGGTATGCCCAGGGCCCGCGCGAAGATGCCGGTGTGGCCGGTCTTGCCGCCGGCCTCGGTGACGAAGCCGAGCACGTGGCTGCGGTTGAAGGCGGCCGCCTGCGAGGGGGTGAGGTCGCGTGCAAAGACCACGGCCCGGTGCTTGAGGGCCTGGAGCCTGGATGTGTGCTCGCCGATCAGGTGCTTGAGCACGCGGGCGCAGAGGTCGTGCACATCGTCGACCTTGGTGCGGAAGGCCGCGTCGCTCATGGCCGCGAAGCGGTCGACCAGCGCGCCGAAGCCGGTCCACGCGGCGAACTCGGCGGTCACGGCCTCCTTCTCGATGGCGTCGTGCATGGGGCGCGTCAGGGCCCGGTCGGCCAGCATGCCCAGGTGAAACGCGAAGATCTTGGCGGCCTCTTCGCCCAGTTCGGTGGCGGTGCGCTGGCGGACCGCCGCGAGTTCGGTGATGGAGGCGGTGAGCGCGGCATCGAGCCGCGTGTGCTCGTCGCCCACGCGGGCGCGCGGCACGGTGCGGCGCGGGATGCGGCGGCGCTCGTCGTCGAGCACGAAGACCTCGCCCACGACGATGCCCGGCGAGACCGCGATGCCCTTGAGCACGTCCATCAGTGGATCGATGGTAGCGATCGGCGCGCTGCGGCCGGCCCTGTTCACCCGGCCCGGCGGGCGCGGTTCCAGTCGCCCAGCAGGCGCACGCAGCGCAGCACGTAGGGCACGGCCGAGAGGGCGGTGGCGGCCACCGTGATCCAGACCGTGATGTCGATGGTGCGGCGGCCCCAGGGGGCCTGCTCCACACCCCCGGCCAGCACCGGCACCACGTTGGTCACGGCCGTGGTGATAAGGCACGTGGGGATGCACACGCTCTGGCAGAGCATCTTGATCTTGCCGGACCAATCGGCCCCGAAGCGCGTGCCGCGTGCCTCGAGCACAGCCCGGATGCTGGTGACGAGCAGTTCGCGGCCCACAATAACCACGACCATCCACGGGTAGACGCCGGAAGCCTGGATGCCGGGCCCGCTGAAGCCCGTATGCCGGGGCAGGGGCACCCAGAAGTCTGGCCCGGCCAGAAAGACCAGCGCACCCACGACGAGAATCTTGTCGGCGAACGGGTCCATGATGCGGCCGAAGGCGGTCTCGGCCCCCCACTTGCGGGCCAGGTGGCCGTCGAGGATGTCGGTGAGGCCGGCCACGATGAAGAGCGCCGCGGCGAGGTTCAGCCACCAGTCGGTGCCGCCGCGCGACGCGGCCGAGCCGTCGTAGCGCCACAGCGTGAGCACCACGAAGAAGACAACGGCCATGAGCACGCGCCCGGCGGTGAGGGCGTTGGGGAGCGCGCGTTGCCAGGGGCTGGGGGGGGCGGGCGTGCCGGGCATGCGCGGCATGGTACCGCGCGGGGCGCGCGGCGCGGGCGTGGAGCGTTGAACATCGGGCCGCGCCACACTACCCTGCCCGCTCGGTCCGCCCCCCACCCCCTGACGAGCGCGTCGGCGGGGATGCCGGTCCCGCGGGTGTTGAAGGGTCATTCGCTTGCCCATGCTGATCAACCCGATCCTGCTCTACGGCGCCTGTGCGCTGGGCGCCCTGGGCGTGTGGGTGTGCCTTCCCAAGAAGAGCCCCAGCCCGTTCGTGATCGGCGGCCTGCTGGCGGCCATCGCCTTCGGCCTGGTGATGCTGGGGCTTGGGAGCGCAGCGGGGGGCCCGGACGGGGGCCGGCTGCCCAACTACCACTTCTACATCTTCTCGGCCATCGCCTTGGGGGCCGCCATCCGCGTGATCAGCCACCCGAGGCCGGTGTACGCGGCCCTCTACTTTGTCCTCACGGTGCTGGCCACCTGCGGGCTGTACCTGATCCTCTCGGCCGAGTTCATGGCCTTTGCCCTGGTGATCGTGTACGCGGGTGCCATTCTCATCACGTACCTGTTCGTGATCATGCTGGCCACGGAGGCCCCCAGTGCCGAGGCCATCGACGTGCTGGCGGAGTACGACCGGCGGGCCCGGGAGCCCTTCGCGGCCACGGTGGCGGGGTTCGTGCTGCTGGCCGCGCTGAGCACACTCCTGTCGGTGGGCGCCGGGCGGCTGAAGGCCGACCCGGCCCTGGCGAGCGCCGGCGATGCGCGGTTGGGCGTGCTGCCCGGGAAAGTCGAATCGGTGCTGCGCGAGGCGCGGGACCCGGCCGGCAGGCCCATGCTCGCGGCGGGCGAGGGTCTGGTGTTCGATGAACGGGCTGCCCGCTGGCAGATCGAGGCACGCTCCGACGGGCAGGGGTGGCTGCGGGTGGCCGATGGCGACGGCAAGGGCGCGGCCACGCGCACGATCGCGCAGAAGGACTGGCCCGCGGGCCTGCGCGTGGACAACGTCGAGGGCGTGGCCTTCAGCCTGCTCTCCGACCATCCGGGCGGGATCGAGATCGCGGGCGTGATCCTGCTGATGGCCATGCTGGGCGCCGTGGTGCTGGCCCGCAAGAAAGTGGAGATTGATGAGGCCGCGCTGGGCGCGGCGGCGCAGAGCACGGCGCCGGGCGGGGGTGGCGCATGATGCACACGCTCGCGGAGGCGGTGGCTGCTGTGGGGGGTGCGAACGGGGCGGCGCCGTCGGGCCTGCCCGGCCCCATGGCGGGCATCACGCTGGCCCACTACCTGTTCACGTCGGCGGCGATGTTCGCGCTCGGGCTGATCGGGTTTCTGACTCGCCGCAACCTGATCATCATGTTCCTGTGCACCGAACTCATGTTCCAGGCCGCGGGGATCGCGCTGATCGCCTTCAGCCGGTTTCACCTGAACCACACGGGCGAGACGTTCGTGATCTTTGTGCTGACGGTCGCGGCGGCCGAGGCGGCGATGGCCCTGGCCCTGGTGGTGCTGCTGTTCAGGCGGAAGATGACGCTGGACGGCGCGAGTTGGGCGGAGTTGAAGGGCTAGACGCCAAGTGTCGGCGAACGGGGATCGGTCAGCGGGGGACGGATGAGGTGAACGGCAAGGCATGACGACAACGGCTTCCATCCTGACGCTCGCCGGCGAGGGCACCGCGGCGGCGGCCGCGCCGGCGCAGGGGGCGACGCTGACGCTGCTGGTGCCGGCCTTGACACTGTTGGCCACGGTGCTGTGCGGCCTGTGCGCCGCGTTCAAGGTGAAGAGCAAGTTGCCGGCGTGGCTGAGCGTGGCGTGTCTGGCGGGTTCGTTCGGCGTGATCCTGACCACGTACCTGCAGAGCACAGGAACCACCCAGATCGCGCACGGCTTCGAGTGGATCAGGTTTGATTGGGGGACCAGGGCGGGGCAGACGTTCGTGGCCGACTTTGCGTTTCACGTCGATTCGCTGACGCTCTTGTGGATGCTGTTCGTCACGGGGTTAGCGACCCTGATCGCGCTCTACGCCAGCGAGTACATGGCGCATGACGTCGGCACCGGCTACTGCCGCTTCTTCGCGGCCTTCAACCTCTTCGTGTTCAGCATGTCCTGCCTGGTGATGGCCGACAACCTGATCCTGCTCTACCTGGGGTGGGAGGGGGTGGGCCTGTGCTCGTACCTCTTGATCGGGTACTTCTACAAGAAGCCCGCGGCGGTGGCGGCAGCCAAGAAGGCCTTCATCGTCAACCGCATCGGCGACCTGGGTCTGGCCCTGGGCGTGATGCTCGCGTTCGTGCAATTCGGCACGGTGCGCTACGCGGAACTGTTCGCGGCCGTGCAGCCACACCTCGAGCACGCGCGGGCCGGGGCCTGGCACGAGATTCCGGCGAGTGTGCAGTGGATCGCGCTGTTGCTGATGGTGGGCGCGTTCGGCAAAAGCGCCCAGTTTCCGCTCTATGTCTGGCTGCCGGATGCCATGGATGGCCCCACACCGGTCTCGGCGCTGATCCACGCGGCCACGATGGTGACCGCGGGCGTCTACCTCGTGGCCCGCACGCTGCCGCTGTTCGCCGTGAGCGAGTTGGCCCTGCCGATCGTCGCCTGGACGGGCACGATCACGGCCCTGCTCGCTGCGACCATCGGCATGGCCCAGTTCGACATCAAACGCATCATGGCGTACAGCACCGTGAGCCAGCTCGGCTTCATGTTCGCCGGGCTGGGTGTGCTGGGCGCGGCGACCGCAAGCCCCGCCGCCATCGCCGCGGGGCCGTACCACGTCTTCACGCACGCGTTCTTCAAGGCCCTGCTCTTCTTGTCGTGCGGGGCTGTGATGCACGGATTCGCCGGGCAGCTCGACCTGCGGAAACTCAGCGGCCTGTGGAGCCAGCCGGGGTGGAAGGTCGTGACCATCGGGATGCTGGTGGGATGCCTGAACCTGGCGGGCTTCCCGTTCACCGCTGGGTTCTTCTCCAAGGACATGATCCTGGCCGAGGCCTTCAGCGCGGGCAACCGGCCGGAGGTGGCGTGGATCGGCTGGGTGCTGCTAGCGACGGCGGGGCTGACGGCGTACTACACCTTCCGCGTCTTCTTCCGGGTCTTTGTGGGGCCGGTGCACTTCGAGCCCGGTGATGAGCACCACGCGGCGGATGACGCGCACGACAGCCACGGGCACGGACACGGGCACGCGGATCATCACGCGGGCGCGGCCCACGCCGCGACGGCGCACGACCACTTCCATCCGCATCCGCCGGGCTGGGCCATCAATCTGGTGCTGGGGCTTCTGGCGATCGGGTCGATTGTGGCCGCGGGGGCCTACTTCGCCAAGTGGGTGCCGGGGCTGATGGAGACGAGCAGCGCCGGACTGATTGCCGGCGGCCACGCCCCGGCGGCCGAGCACGCCCACGGAACGATCCTGGGCTTCGACCCGCACAAGGTGATGTACTACGTGTCGGGCGTGGTGGGCTTCGCGGGCATCCTGGTGGCCTTTGTGCTGCACTACGCGGGGCGGAAGCTGGCCGCAACCAGCGCGGCGGACAAGCTGCTGGCGCCGCTGGGCCCGCTGCCTGTGTGGGCACAGGGCAAGTGGTACGTGGATGAGCTGTACAACGCGGTGGTGCGCATCCCGCTCCTGGTGCTCTCGCACGTCTTTCACCTGCTCGACAAGTTGCTGGTTGACGGGTTGGTGAACGCGATCGGGTATACGCCGCGCGGTGCCGGATGGCTGCTGCGGCCGAGCCAGTCGGGCGTGCTGCACGGTTACGCACTGGGGATGGCGGGCGGGGTGGCGTTGATCGCGCTGGCAGCGGCGTTGTTGATGAGTTGATGAGTTGATGAGTTGATGAGTTGACATGCTCTGGACACTCGTGGTCATCCCGCTCGTCGCCGCGTTGGCGCTGTCGCTGCTCAACAAGAAGCGGGCCTTTGCGGTGGCGCTGACGGGCACGGTGGCGCCGCTGGGCGTGTTCGGCGTGCTGTGCGCCGAGTTCAACTGGACGGCAGGCGCCGCGATGCAGTTCGAGCGCACTTGGGCCTGGCTGCCCGACCTGGGCGTGAACGCCTCGATCGGCGTCGGCAGCGTGGCCATGCTGCTCATCGGGCTCACGGTGCTGCTGGGGCCCATCTGCGTGGTGGCCTCGAGCACGGCCATCACGCGCCGGGTGAAGACGTACTACTTCTGGCTCCTGGTGCTGCAGGCGGCCATGTCGGGCGTGTTCATGGCCCGCGACGTCGTGCTGTTCTACGTCTTCTTCGAGTTCACGCTCATCCCCATGTTCGTGCTCATCAGTTTGTACGGCAGCACCAACCGCAAGGCCGCGGCGATCAAGTTCTTCCTGTACACGTTCACCGGGTCGGTGATCGCGCTGGCGGGGCTTGTGTTCGTGGCGTGGTACAACGCCACCCAACTGCGCAGCGGCATGGCGGTGCAGGCGAGCCGGTGGACCTTCGACCTGGCGGCCTTGCAATCTGCGGGCGCGGCGATGCCGCTCTCCACTCAGATGTGGGTGCTGGGGGCGCTCCTTCTGGGCTTCTGCGTGAAGGTGCCGGTCTTCCCGCTGCACACGTGGCTGCCGCTCGCGCACACCGAGGCGCCCACGGCGGGCTCAGTGATCCTGGCGGGCGTGCTCCTGAAACTGGGCACCTACGGCATCCTGGCCGTGGCGGTGCCGATGTGCCCGAGCGCGGCCGTGGCCTTCGCGCCGTGGATGGGCGTGCTGGCGATCTGCGGCATCGTGATCGCCGGCCTCATCTGCTGGGTGCAGACCGACGTGAAGAAACTGGTGGCCTATTCGAGCGTGGCCCATCTGGGCTTCTGCGTGCTGGGGCTCTTCTCCTTCACCGCAGCGGGCCTGCAGGGCAGCATCCTCTACATGATCAACCACGGCCTGTCGACGGGAGCTCTGTTCCTGCTCATCGGCATGATCTACGAGCGCTACCACACGCGGAGCATGAAGGAGATCGGCGGCCTGGCCGCGAAGATGCCGGTCTGGGCCACCTTCATGGTGTACTTCACCATGGCGAGCGTGGGCCTGCCGGGGCTGAACGGATTTATCAGCGAGTTCCTGTGCCTCTTCGGCGCGTTTCAGGCGGGCGACTCGTGGAGCACTCTCGCGCCCCAGGCGGTGGCCGGGCGGGCGGGCGGTCTGGGCCTGTGGTACGCCGCGGCGGCCGGCACGGGCATGGTGATCGCTGCGATCTACCTCTTGTACATGGTCGGTCGCGTCTGCTTCGGCCCCTTGGTTGAGCCGCACGGGCACGGTGGGCACCACGGCACGGCGCACGGGGGCGGTCAGGACGGGGACGAGCCGGTGCTACCGGCGGACCTCTCGGCGCGGGAGATCGGCGTGCTGCTGCCGCTGGCGGCGTTGTGCCTGGCCCTGGGCGTGTACCCCAAACCCGCGCTGGATGCGCTCGACCAGCCGGTGAGCGACACCGTGCACCTGATTCAACTGAGCCGGGCCCGCGCGAGCGCGGGGCCGCTGGAGGTGCCGGTGCCGGTGCCGGCGCCGGATGCGGGTGAGGCGTCGGCGGAAGAGGGAGCGCACAAGTGACGGCGATGCTGGGCGCGATGTCGATGGCCGCCAAGGTGCAGACGCTGTGGCCGGAGGTGTCGCTGTTTGTCGGGGCGTGCGTGGTGATGGTGCTGGGCCTGTCGCGGCGCTACGGGCTGCGGAAGTTGTGCGCCCCGGTGGCCCTGGTGTCGCTGGCGGCGGCGGGGTATCTGGCGTGGGCCACGACGCCCGCGGCGGGGCACGCCCTGCCGAACCTGCCGCTGTTCGGCAAGACGCTGGCGGCGTGCGTGGGTGTGCTCACGCTGCTCCTGCTCACGGGCACGGCCGACCGCATGTACGAGGCGGCGGTGGCCCGGGGCGAGGCGTTTGACGCGTTGCGGGCCACGCGCGGCGAGTTCTACGCCTTCTTCCTGTTCTCGTTCATGGGCCTGATGCTGTGCGCGGGTGCCGATGACCTGATCTGGCTCTTCCTCGCCCTCGAACTCACCAGCCTGCCCACCTACATCATGGTGGCCATCTCCACCGGGCGTAACCGCTCGATGGAGGCGGGTGTGAAGTACTTCTTCCTGGGAGCGCTGGGCGCGGCCCTGTTCCTGTATGGCTTTGCGCTCATCTACGGCGGCACGGGCTCGACCAACTTCGCGGTGATCTCGGAGACGCTGGCCCGGCAGGCCGCGGCGGGCTGGGGCGGGAGTCTCAACTCGATCGCCCTGGTGGGCCTGCTTTTGGCGGTGCTGGGGCTTGCGTTCAAGATCGCGGCGGTGCCGATGCACTTCTACACGCCCGACGTCTACCAGGGCTCGTCGGCGAGCGTGGCCGCGATGCTGGCCTTTGTGCCCAAGGCGGCGGGGTTTTTCGCCATCCTGCTCGTCTGCTCGCTGGCGGGCTGGGGCTTCGCGGGGCGGCTGCCGTCGCCCCTGCACGAAACCCTGTGGGTGCTGGCGGCACTCACCATGACCGTGGGCAACATCCTCGCGCCCTTGCAGCGGAGCGTGAAGCGCCTGCTGGCGTACTCGTCCGTGGCGCACTCGGGGTACATGCTGGCGGCCGTGGTGGCGGGGCCGGGCGACGGCGCCGGGGGCTTCGCCTCCAGCGGCGTGGCGGCGGTGCTTTTTTACCTGCTGGCCTACGGCGTGATGAACCTGGGCGCCTTCGCGGTGCTGGCGTGCCTTGAGCGCACCGGGCCAGACGGCACGCCCGACGAGATCGACTCGTTCGATGATCTGCGAGGGCTGTGCCGCTCACGGCCGGTGCTGGGCTACACGCTGGTGCTGAGCGCCCTGGGCCTTCTGGGCCTGCCGCCCACGCTGGGCTTCTTCGCCAAACTGCCGCTGTTCACCAGCTTGTGGTACGCGGGGCAGGGCGTGCTGCTGGTGATCCTCGCCGTGAACTCGGCGATCGCGGCGTTCTACTACCTGCGCCTGGCGGGCGTGGCCTGGCTCGAATCGGCCGACGGGCCTCTGGGCACGTCGCCCACCGAAGGCGTGCGCGTGGGGCCCTTTGGCCTGCGGGCTGTGGCGGGCATCGCCAGCGCGGCGGGCGTGGTGGTGCTCGCGGGCGTGCCGCTCACGGGCTTCGCTCAACGCGGGGCCGAGTACCGGGCCGCGACGCACAGGACGCCCATCGAGATCACCGAGCCGGTGCCCGCCAGCGCGGCGGACGCGGGCCACCCCGAAAGCGCGCCCGGCATGACCGCCGCGGCACGGTGAGCGTGCTCAGGGCTTCAGGCACCATGCCGGGAACTTGATGGTGGAGCGGCCCAGCGCAGCCTCGACCATGCCCATGCGGGGCTTGGGGTTGCGGATCGTGAGCGCCGGCCAGGGGATGCTGGCCGCGCAGAGGCCGAGCCAGCGGGCCAGCCGCGTGGGGGCGACGTGCAGGTACTCGGCGTCGCGCGTGAGGTGGACACTGAAGCCGAAGTTGAACATGCCCACGCTCAGGTGGCTGAAGCGGCGGACCCGCCGGGGCTCTCCGGGCACGCGCGCGGGATGCGGGCCGAGTGCCGCGCGGACCTCGTCCCGGCAGGCCCGCACGAGAGCTGAGACCACGATCCCGTCCATCAAGAGGAAGAGTCCGACGAGCGTGATGATGAGCGACGCGGGCACCGGCGATTCTTCGCGGGCCAGTGCGGGCACGCTTGCTACGCTGGCCGCATGAACCACGCCGGGCTGGCCAGAGCGATCGCGGATGTCTGTGTGCTGCGGGGCACGTTCACGCTGCGCTCGGGCCGGACGAGTTCCTACTACATTGACAAGTACCTGTTCAGCACCAGGCCCGAGGTGCTGGGGCCGCTGGGCGACCTGTTTGCCGAGCGAATCGCGGCCATGGAGAGCGCGGCGGGGGGCAAAGCACGGCGGCTGGCGGGGGCCGAACTGGGCGGCATACCGCTGGTCACGGTCGCGAGCCTGCGCACGGGGTACCCGTGCGTGTTCATCCGCAACGCCAAGAAGGACTACGGCACCGCCAAGCGGCTCGAGGGCGCGCTGGAGGCGGGCGACCGGGTGATCTTTGTGGAGGACGTGGCCACCACCGGTGGGCAGGCGCTCGAAGGCGTGGCCGTGCTTCGCGAACTTGGCGCTCAGGTGCTGGGCGTGATCGCGACCATCGACCGGCAGGAGGGGGCGCGCGAGGCCATCGAGGGGGCGGCCCTGCGGTTCGAGGCGCTGTTCACCACGCGCGACCTGGGTATCGCGGCGTAGCCCCGGCCGCTACTTCCCAATCGTGCGCTGGAAGAACCGCAGGTGGCGGTCGGCGTAGAGGATGCGGTTGTCGAGTTTCTGGGGGCCGTGGCCCTCATCGGGGTAGAAGACCTGCTCGGGGTCCATGCCGCGCTTCTGCAGACCGATCGCGAGCTGCATGGCCTCGCCCACGGGCACGCGCGGGTCGTTGAGGCCGTGCACGATGAGCATGGGCACGTTGATGGCCTTCATGCGGTGGATGGGTGAGACCGAGGCGAGAAACTCGGTGTCGGCCAGCGGGCCGTACTCCACCTCGCGCAGGGCCCGGCGGTAGTCGGCCGTCTGCTCGAGAAAGGTCTTGAAGTTCACGATGCCGACCGTGTTGGCCCCGGCCCCGAAGAGGCGGGTGCCCTTGCCGTCGCCGCCGGCCTTGTCATACGCCTCGCCGTCCTCCACCAGCACGGCCACGGTCATGAAGCCGCCATAACTGCCCCCCTGCGCGGCGATCTTGCCCGGCTCGGCGTAGTTGTTGCGAACCAGCCAGCGGGCCGCCTCCACGCCGTCCTTCACGCTGTCCCAGCGCTTCTTGTAGTTGTCCATCATGTGGAAGTCGCGCCCGTAACCGGTGGAGCCGCGCACGTTGGGGAGCATGACACCGAAGCCGCGGCTGACCAGCAACTGGATAAAGCCGCCGAAGGTGGGGCGGTGCTGGCCCTCGGGCCCGCCGTGGTACTGGATCACGAAGGGGATGGGCGTGCCCTTCTTGTGCCCGGCGGGCAGGAAGAGAAAGGCCGGGATCTTGGTCTTGTCGAAACTCTCAAACGAGACGAGCTCGGGCAGCGGGAACGCCGCGAGGTCGATGCCCTGGGTGTCGGGCACGGTGATGGCCTCGGCGGTGGAGGGCAACCCGGCGGGCGAGAAGGTGGTCTTGTAGGTGATGCCGGGCGTACGCGCGTTGCTCAGGCTGTAGAGCAGCGTGCGGCCGCGCATGTCGGCGATGCCCACCACGCCCTTCTCGATGGCGGGCATCTTGAGTTCGTCGAAGGCCGGCACGCTGAGCACGCGGAGCACGCCGTAGCCGTCTTCGTTGCTGGCGACGGCAAGGAGTTCGCGGGTGTCGGAGAGGGCCGCGCCGTCGAGTTCGTGCTTGCCCCACTGGGCGCCCACGCGGCGGGTGGCCCCGCTCGCCAGGTCGCGCACGAAGAGGGCGGTCATGCCGCCCTCCACGTCAGATTGCAGGATCACGCTCTTCTCATCAGGCGTGTAGCCGACGAAGGAGTTGGCGACGGCCGGTGCGGACCCGCCGTCCGGCCCGCCGCCGCCCCCACTCTTCTCACGGAAGGAGAGGTCCTTCAGGGCCCCGCTCGCCACGTCGAGTTCGTAGACCTCGCTCTGGCTGATCGAGATGGCCCGCTCGACGATCACGCGGCGCGCGTCATCGCTCACGCCCGCGGCGGACCAGGCCCCCTCCTTGCTCAGAATGCGCGTGTTGGCCCCGCCCTCGAAGCGGTGGATGTAGAGGGCGTAGTCCTTGGGCTTCTCGTCGTTGGCGCGGAAGACAAAGCCGCTCGAATCACGCAGCCACGCGCCGGGGCCGTACTGCACCTTGGGATTGATGAGCACGGGCTTCACGTGCTGACCCGGCTTGGCGTCCTTCGCGGCCGTCGCCGCGGCTGCGTCCAGCAGGTAGACCTGGGTCTGCTCGTTGCCGCCGGGGGCGGTGAGCACGAGCATCTTTTTGCCGTCGGGAGACAGGCTGTAGCCGGTGGCCCCGTCGGCGAAGTCGGTCAGTTGGGTCATGGGGCCCTCGGGCCCCGCCCCGGGGGCACGCATGAAGACCTGGAACACCGTCCCCTTGCGCTCGCGGAAGTAGATGGTGCCGTCGGGGGCGATGCTCGGCCGCTGCGGCGAGGCGATCCGCATGAACTGCTCGGCCGTGGCGCTGGCCGGTGCGATCAGCGGCTTGGCCTTGCCCTTGACGATCATGCCATCGGGCTGCCCGCCTCCCCCGCCGCCCCCACCACCCTGAGCGAGCGCGAACGAGGAGAGCGCAACGACGGTGCCGGCGACCAGGACATGGGCGAGTGTGGGTGTGCGCACGGGGGAACTCCGGGAAAAGGGCGACTGGGTGGACCGACCAACCGCGCGGCGGACGCTCCGCGGGCGGTAAGTGTTACCGGTCCGGAGGCTCCGGTGGTGCAGTGGGCCTTTGCCCCGGCCGCGCAGGCGGCAGGGGTTGCCCCCCGGGGCGGCGGGGTTGCTGGCCTGTCGCTCGCGCGAATCGCAGGGTGGATGTGTGCAGGCCCGCGGCGTTCGCCGCTGGGCTTGGTGTGTGAATGGTGGAGGAGGGCCGGGGTATGCCGTTGAACCAGAATCCCAGCAGGGCCGCCTCGGCCGGAGGGCGTTGGCGGGCCCGCGCCGGCGTGGTGGGTGCGCTGCTGGCTGTGACGGGCGTGGCGATGATCGTGGGCCCGCGCGGAGCCAGTGCGCAGGGTGGAGGGCAGGGGGGGCAGGGGCGGGGCGGAGCGTACTCGAACAACTTTGATCTGCTGCCGCGAGAGGGGTGGACGGAGCCGCGCCTCACGACCTCGCCCAGCGGCGAGTCGTTTCTCGGACCCTACGACAACGAGGCGACCGAACTGGCGATCACAGGGCTCAACGAGCACACGCACCTGGTGCTGGCGGTGGACCTGCTGGTGATCGGCCCGTGGGGCGACACGGTGCCGCCGGGCCTCGAGAGCATGCAGACGTGGTCGCTGCGGGTGGATGACAACGACGCCACGCTGGATTCGAGTTTCTCGAACCTGCGGGGCGAGGGGCCGGGGGCCGATCTGCCGGGCGTGCTGCAGAGTTACCCCGACATGGCAGGGGGCCGGGTGCACGACGCGACGCGCGGCTCATTCACCACCAACACGCTGGGGTACACGATCAGGGGAGAGAGCGACACCACCTATCGGCTGATCGTTACGGCCAAGCACTCGGGGCCGGTCGCGAAGATCCGCTTCGCGGGCGCGGGCCTGCGGGCCGGGGCGCACCGCTGGGGCATCGACAACCTGCACGTCTTCACGTACACCATGAACCCGAGCGAAGAGGGCGTCGATGCCGACGTGATGGGCCCGGGTACGGTCGCCGACTTTGCGCTGCGCGGCTTCGTCGCTCCGGGAACGAACCCCGAGAGCCCCTACGGAAACCCGCCCAAGAGGGGCGGTGGTGGTGGCGGGGGTGGTGGGCCGCCGGGCGGTGGCGGCGGAGGCGGTCCTCCGCCTCCGTTTATGAGCGTACCCGCGCCGGGGCCCGCCGCGCTCATTGCCGCGGGCGCGTTGATGATGGCGCGGCGGGAGCGGCGGCGCAAGTGATGCGGCGGCGCTGAGATGAGCCTACGGGCGTGCCTTCCGGGCGCAGCGCTGAGCCCCGTCGGCCGCCTTCTCGGCCCGGCTGTCTTTCGGGAAGAGGTCGCCGAACTGGCGGTAGCGGGCCGCCGCAGCGGCGTACTCACCCGCGGCTTCGTGGCACTCGGCCAGCCCAAAGAGCGAGCCCGGCGCGTTGGTCGGGTTCACCTCCACGGCGCGGGTGAGGGCCTCGATGGCCGGGGCCCATTGCTTGAGCTGCTGGTGGGCCTGCCCCTTGATGAACCAGAGTTGCGCCTCGGTGCTGTCGGCCAGCGGCACGCCGCGGTCCACCACGGCGAGTGCGCCGGCGGCGTCCTTCTTGGTGTTGAGGAGCGCCCGGGCGTGGGCGCGGAGGGCCGCGAGCAGGCCCGAGCCGTCGCCGCGTGCGGTCTCGGCGGCTGCGTACAGGCGCGACATCTCGGCCCAGTCCTCGGCCTTGCCGGCGAGTTGGGCAAGCAGCAGGGTGCCGGTGAACTCCCCCTTGCCCTCGGGCAGCGCGACCAGCTCGTCGCACAAGGCACGCGCCTTGGCGGTGCTGCCGCCGGCGATGCCCGGCGCGTTGGCGTAGTACTGAAAGAGGCCGACCCGCGCGGGGATGTGCGACGGGTTGAGGCGCAGGGCCTCGGACAGCGCGGCCTTGCCCTTGTCAGCCAAGCCCATCTTCTCGAACAGACCGGCGTCGTTGATGGTCTCAAAGCAGAGACTGCCGTACCAGAACTGATAGTCGGCCACACCGGGGTCCGCCTGCACCACCTGCTTGAGCAGGTCGCGGGCCTTGGTTCGGTCGCCTGCCCGGCGCAGGAGCACGGCCCGAGCGCAGCGCCACGAGGCCTCGCTGCCGTGCTCCGCCTCGGCGCTCGTGATCGCGGCCTCCGCCGCGGCGGCCTGCCCCGCTGAAAGAGCCAAGCCGGGTGTGGTCACGAGCCGGATCGCCTCGGGCAGCACCAGCGGGGTGGCGCGGGCACCCTGCCAGCCTGGGCCCAGTGCAAGGATCGCCAGAATGAGTTGCAGCGGACGTGTATGCATGGGCGGGTCTCGCACCGGGGCGGCGGCAGAACACCAGCGGGTAGAGCAGGGCGCAGGAAGGCGGTGACGGTGAAATGGGGCGGCCGAACATGGGATGCACGTCGGACGGGGCGGAGATACGTACTTCGTCCGAACTTTTGGGGAAGCACGTTCGCCGGTTTCGCGGACGTCGTGCGAGGTGCCTTTCGCGCCTTTTTTGATGAGAAACAAGGCCTGCGGAATACTCCGACTGAATATGTTGATGTAGAATGTGGTGCATTCTTCTATAAGGCTTGCCATTCATCTGGGGCTGGTGGCGAAATCTGGAGCGGATCATGATACTGAAGCAGGTTTTGGGTGTGGGTGGGGCCGGGGTGGTGCTGGCTGCGGGGCTGGCGGTTTCGCTGGCCTGTGCCGCGGCGGGGAGCGTCACCTCGCGCGCGAGCTTGCTGACCACGGGCGGTCAGGCCCCCGGCTTTGAGTTCTTCCCCGGCTTCAAGAGCGTGGGGTACGGCGGCATGATCTCGGGCAACGGGCGCTACGTGGTGTTTGTCGGGTCCGATGACTTGTCGCCCATCGACACCAACGACCTCGACGACGTCTACCGGTACGACAGCCTGACCGGCACGGTGGAACTGGTGAGCGTGAACTTCGATGGCACAGCCTCGGGCAACGGTAACTCGTGGATCGCCCCGCGCATCTCCGCCGACGGCCGCTGGATCGTGTGGGAGAGCGAGGCGGACAACCTGGATGCGCCCGGCGAGACCACCCAGAGCAACATCTACCTGCGCGACATGCAGGCGGGCGTGACCAAGCAGGTGTCGCGCAGCAGCGCGGGCGACCTGGCGGGCAGCGACCAGTTCAACCCCGAGATCTCGGCCAACGGCAACTTCGTGGTGTGGCAGAGCACGGGCAGCAACCTGGCCCCCAACGACACCAACAACCGGGTCGACATCTTCATCCGCGAGATCACCGACTTCGCCTCCAACACGGGGATCACGCAGCGCTGCAGCATCCCCAACGGCCTGAACGCCAACAACGAGATCTTCGTCCCGGGCTTCGGCTTTGTGGTGGGTCCCAACAGCGTCAGCACGTCGTTCCTGGCGACGGTCTCGGCCGACGGCCGGTACGTCGCCTTCACCAGCGCCTCGAACAACCTGATCGGGGTCGGCAACGACCTCAACGCCTTCGCCGACATCTTCGTGCGCGACCGCCAGACCAATCAGACCCGGCGCGTGAGCACCGAGACGGGCGGGTTCGAGGGCGACGGCATCTCCAGCGACGCCATGATCTCGGCGAACGGCCAGCACGTGGTCTTCCGCTCCGGCTCCACCAACTTCCCCTTCGGCGGCAACGCCCTGCGGAAGGTCTACCGCAAGACCCTGGGCACGCTCGACAGCGTGGGCAACGACCAGGGCACGCTCGAATATGTCAGTTACGGCACGCCGTTTCCCATCACCAGCGCCAACGCGGAGAATCCGCGCGTCACGCCCGACGGCCGCTACGTGACCTACTGGAGCACCGTGGACGAGTACGACCCCGCCGACACCAACGGCCAGGCCGACGTCTTCCTCCGCGACATGACCACGCTCGACTCGGTCGTGGTGTCGGTGGGCGCGGGCGGCCCCGGCGACTCGGGCAGTTCCGGCGGCTCGCTCTCCGACGACGCCGGTGCCTTCGCCTTCGACTCGGACGCGACCAACCTCGTCTCGGGCGACACCAACATGGCTACCGACATCTTCTACCGCGGGTCCAACGTGCCCGCCCCGACCTGCTCACTCGACTACAACCAGGACACCGTCATCAACCCCGACGACCTGGGCGACTTCATCACCGACTACTTCAGCGTGCCCCACGTGCCCGGCCCGGGCGGCTATGCCATTCCCTGCCCCGGCAACACCCCGCCCTACGACCTGGGCTACAGGGCCGCCTTCGTGCCGGGCGGCACCGGCCAGTGCAACGAACCCTTCTCTGATAATCTGGGCGATTGGATCACCCAGTACTTCGGAGACCAGACCTGCGGCTGAGGCCGCAGCTGGGGTCGACCGATCCGTTTACAAGCCCTGCGGTCGCCGCGGGGCTTTTTTTCCCCTCGGCGGGTCGCGGGCGTGGAATTCTCCCGCGAATGGGTCATAATTGCCCCGCGAAACGCGCCAAATCCGGGGGTTTTCCCGGCCTTTGCGCGGCACGGGTCGCCATGAGGCGCGTGAGAGAAAGGTCGAATCCGATGCGTTGTCTGTTCCCCCTCGTCTGTGTGGTTGCGGCGGTCTCCTCGTTGGCCTCGGTGGCGCTGGGTGCGCCCTCGCTGGTGGAGCACACGCCGTCGAGCGCGGCATTCAACGAGGGGGGTGCGACGCAGCGCCAGCCGGCCGTGCCGCGCGAGGACGAGAGCGTGAACCTCTCTTTCCGCGTGTCGTTTCAGTTCACCTACAGCCGCGTGGCGATCTACTACACGACCGACGGATCGGACCCGACGGGCTCGTTCGGCACGCCCGCGGGCACCACGCAGGTGCTGACCAACACGGACGGCGGAGTCCAGTTCCGCTTCAACGAGAACTCGGGTGGGGTGCGCGACTGGTGGCGGGCGACGCTGCCCGCCGGGCGCGGCTACGCCCAGACGGTGCGCTACAAGATCTCGGCATGGCAGCCCTTTGACGGGCCCGAGGTGTTCGCCAACGGCGGCGGCGCGTACACGTACAGCGTGAAACTGGCGTGGCCGGGCCAGGGCTCGGCCTTTCCCGGGGCCGAGGGGGTGGGCTACCCGCCCGTGCACTTCTGGAAGGAAGAGGCGATGGCGGGCAACGGGTACATCAACGCGATGTACGACCAGAACGGCTCGTGGTGGGATGTGTATTACCCCGGCACGGGCGGCGCGTTCGGCGTGGGCACCAAGAACGAGGGGTACGCGGGGGGCATCGACACCTTCCCGCCCGGCACCGCCGGGCGCGGGCAGATGCACCTCAACAGCGCCATGATCGGCCTGCGGGTGGACGGGGTGACCAGTTGGCTCTCGAACGCCACGGGCAGCGACTTTGCAGGCGTGAGCCAGCAGTGGCTGGGCGACACCAACATCGTCCGCACCACCCAGAGCCTGGTGCGGGGCGGGAACAACATCGCCATCGAGCAGACCGACTTTGCGCCCGACGGCGTGGCGTTTCCCTCCGGGGGCGGGGGTCACCTGCGGGGCGTGCTCGTGAAGCGGGTGGTGCTGACCAACAACGGCCCGGCGCCCGAGACCGTGAACCTGTACCTGTACCTCGACCCGGCCATCAACGGGGGCGACGGCTTCGACGCCATGTACACCGACGCGGCCCGCGGCACGATGATCGCCTACGACAACGCCGGGGGCACGGCCAACTCGCGCGGCGAGTACAACCCGCGCTCCGACGGCATCGATTACCCCAAGAACGTGTCGGTGTATCTGGCCGCGACCATGAAGCGGGCCCCCGCCGTGGGGGGCGCGGGGGCGATCCCCGCCAGCGACTTCTGGCGCGACACCTCGGCCGACAACGGACAGGGGTGGGTGGGCCAGCAGGTGCTGCTGCAGCCCGGCGTGCCCGTAGAGTTCGCGTTTGCGATCACGGGCGGGTTCGACGCCTTCGCGCTGGCGACGGGCACGTACAACGTGCAGCAGGCCCCGCTGATCGACTGGTTCCTTGCCAACTCGAGCCTGGCTCTGCAGAACGCGACGGGTGCGTACTGGGCCAACTGGCTGGCGGCGGGCACGACCATCGACCTGCCGGATGATTCGTACGACGCGCTCTTCAAGCGCGGGCTGCTGGGCACGGCGTTGCACATTGACCGCAAGCACGGCGGCGTGGTGGCGGGCTACCACAACGGGGCGTATTACTACGTCTGGCCGCGCGACGCGGCGTGGGCGGGCGTGACACTGGCCCGCACCGGCCACTTCGCAGAGGCCAAGGGCGTGGTCGATTGGCTGCGAACGGTGACGTACCGCGACTTTGAGAACTGGGGCGACGTGGGCCCGCGCAAGGGCTTCTGGAAGCAGAAGTACACGACCGACGGGCACGTGGTGTGGTACGCCGCGCAGGTGGACGAGACGGCGGTGGTGCCGTGGCTGGTGAAGTACGTGCACGACATCGGCGGCGACGAGCAGTTCCTGATCGACAACTACGTGATGTGCTTCGACGCGGGCATCGCCATGAGCCGCACCAGCCTGAACGAGCCGGCCCGGCTGAACTTTCAGAGCGGCGTAAACCTGATGTTCTCCAACAACATCTGGGAAGACTCCAACGACGTGCACCTCTACTCGAACGCCAACATCGTGCGCGGCCTGCGCGACCTGTATCAGATCGCGCTGCGCCTGGGGTACAACGGCGACCTGGGCCGCTGGGCCGGCCTCGACGCCACCTTCACCAGCGGCGTGAACGCGCGGATCGACTGGAACGGCGAGAACACCGACATCAGCCACCTGGGCGTGGTGTACCCCTTCGAGATCATGCCCGCCAACGACGCCCGGGCCGCGCTGCTGGTGAACCGCATCAACGGTGTGGCGGGCGACCGCTTCGGGCAGATCAAGCCGCTGGTCAACTTCGCGGGAACACCGGGCGTGGCCCAGAGCGGCTGGACCGACCTGCTCGACAGGTATCACGGCGACGGCTACTGGAACGGCCCGCAGAACAACCGCAAGGTGAACACCCCGTGGTTCTTGAGCACGCTCTGGTACGGCGGCTACTACGCCATGCGCAACGAGTTCACCGCGGGCACCGGCGACATCGACAACCACAAGTATCGCATCGACCGCACCAAGAGTTTCAACGGGCCGATGGGCTTCGGGGCCGAGCAGATGGCACCGTTCGACGCGCTCATGTACCCCGGGCAGAGCGACTTCAAACTCCAGACGGCCTGGCCCAACGCGTGGGAGAGCATGTCGTTCTATGTCGATGCGCTCATGATGTTCCTGGACTACCGGCCCGATGCCCCCACGAACACGCTGCGCATCCGTCCCAAACTGCCCGCGGCGTGGGACAGGATGTCGTTCCACAACGTGCGCCTGGGCGACGACCCGGGCCAGCCCGAGCGCAGCCACCGCTTCGACGTGCACGTGGACGCCACCAGCCCCTACGGGCCCAACCACCGCATCGTGAACACGACCGGCAACGCCGCGGGCTTCGACACCGTGGTGCGTGTCGACCCGGGCACCACGCTGTGCGGGGTGCTGGTGAACAGCTTTGACTCGGCCTATTCCTACGACGCGGTGCTGGGCCGCGTACAGGTGTCGGGCGACCTGGCCGAGGGGCCGGGCGCCACCACGCTCGTGCGCGTGCTCACCCGCTCGCTGCGCGACTACAACCTCGACGGCGTGGTGAACCCCGATGACCTGGGCGACTTCATCACCGACTACTACACCAGCCCGCCAGTGCCCGGCCCCGACGGCTACGCCGTGCCCTGCCCCGGCAACGCGGCCCCGTACGACCAGGGGTACAAGGTGAACTACGTGCCGACGTGCATCGAGCCCAACCCGGACCAGTTGGGCGACTTCATCACGGCGTACTACACCCCGGGGCCGTGCGACTGAGCAATCGAGGGCACGTCGAAGGCATGTGGGGTGTCCTCAGCGCATCGCGCCGAGTTACAAACACTCTGCGAACATCACCCCCTGCCAATAGGTTGCAATGCTGATTTTGCACGATGCTGGTGAAAACCCCGGCACCCGGGTGTGAAATCGGGTAAATTTGGTCGAGGTCTTTCAGCACCCGCGGGCCGCGCGGCTCGCCGGGCTGCTCAGCGGTGCGGACGCGATTCTCGGTGATTCGAGAGGAGCGCGGTCATGGCCGACGACCAATCAGCAACGGGCACCGGCCTCGAGCCGGGCGTGAAGGTGGACGCGCTCGACCTGGCCCTGAGCGCGAACGCGGCCCGCTGCCACGCAGGGCCGGATGCCGAGCACGCCGAGGAGTTCTACGAATCCATCTATTGCGGGGCCAACGGCGACCCGGCCCGCGTGCCGTGGGCGGAGTGCCGCGCCTGCCCGGTGGTGGTGGATTGGCTCAATGCGCACGCGCCGGTGGTGGTGCGGCCGGGCTGCCGCGCCGTGGTGGTAGGGTGCGGGCTGGGAGACGACCTGATCGAACTGGCCGAGCGCGGATACGACGTGGTGGGGTTTGACATCTCGGCCAGCGCGGTGCGCTGGGCCGCCCGCCGCCACCCCCAGCACGCCGACCGCTTCCTCACGGCCGACCTGCTACGTCTGCATCCGCGCCTGGTGCGGCGCTTTGACCTGGTCATCGAGGCCTACACGCTGCAGAGCCTGCACCCCACCCTGCGCGCCCGGGCCATGGGCGCGCTCGAGAGCCTGATGGCTCCGCGGGGCGTGCTCTTGGTGGCCTGCCGCGCACGGGACGAACGCACGCGCCTCGACGATCTGGTCGCCCCGCCCTACCCGCTCACGGCCGAGGAGTTGCTGAGCGCGGCGGCGGGCGCGGGACTGGCACCCCTCAGCGCCGACGCGGCGGTGGTGGAGTGCGAGGACGCGGGCCACCCCGAGCGGCGCTGCCTGCGCAGCGTGCTGATCCGGGCCTGATCGGGGCTGCCTAGCGGGGCTGTGCGGGGGCGTGGTACACCACCGTGGCGCGGCCGGCTGAGAGGGCGACGCGCCCGGGCATCAGGGCCAGCCGGTTCGGCGGCTCGGGCAGCGCCAGCGGGGTGGAGGAGACCAGCCGTCCGGTGCCGCTCTCGAGCAGGTGAAACGCGTAGACAGGACCGGCCTCGGTGGCGGGCACGCGCGAGGCGATGCCGGCGTCGATCGTGGCGAGCAGGCCGTCGGCCGGCAGCGGACCCAGGAGCGTGTCTTCACTGGCGAGCGCATCCCCACCCACCACGTTGCCGTCGCGGTCGATGAGCAGCAGGCCCTTGGGCGAGCAGAGCGCGAGCCCGCCGTTGTGAATGGCGTAGGCCTGCGGCTCGCTGGCGGTCTCGATGCGTACCCCCTCGTCGTCGCCGCGGCGCAGGGCCACTGGGCGGGTGGCCCCGGAACTGAACGCGATGCTCCAGAGGGTGCGGTCGGAGGCGACCAGCAGCAGGCTCTGGCCCAGGGCCCAGGCCCGCAGGCTGGCCGCGGCAAGCGGGTCGGTGTTGAGCCAGTGCACCTCGGCCGTCTCGGGGTCGATGCCGCACAGCCCACCGGCGCAGCCCAGCACCAGGTCGCCGCGCACGCTCAGACGCAGCCAGCGCACCTGGCCGGCGGGCGGGTCGATCTCGTGCAGCACGCGGCCCGAGCGGGCCTCCACGATGAGCAGGGTGGGCACGCTGCCCGACGCGGTGCCGTCGGGTCGCAGGGTGTCGCGCTCGCCCGCCACGGCGAGGACGCTGCCCACCACGTCGCAGTCAAAGACCCGTGCGATCGGCAGGCCCGCCGCCCACAGCGTCGACCCCGAGTCGGCATCAAAGGCTACGGCGCGGCCGCTGCGTTCGACCAACGCCACCGAACGTTCGTCGGTGCACACCAACAGTTCGGTCAGAGGGCGGGTGCCGTCGAGCGGCGTGCGCACGCGGTCGGGAGCGGGCGGCTGCGGCGCGCCGGGCAGACGCGGGCCGGTGGCGATCGCCCCGCCGCCCTCTGGGCCCACGAAGTGGGAGTTGAAGGCGCGGGTGCGCCACGCCACGCCGCCCCCTGGCGTCTCGAGGCGTTCCAGCACGCCGCCCGCGGGCGTGGCCTGAAAGAGCACGGCCCCGGTGTTGTCGAGCCGCACCAGCACCGTGGGGTCGGCGTCGGCGGGGCTTGTCCAGACGGGTGCCAGCGGCGCATCCGGCTCGCGGGGCTGGGCCACAAGCATCGACCGGCCGTCGTCGTGCCGGAGCATGAGCGCGGCGGGCGCGCTGCCGAGCACAGGACGGACGGTCGGCTCCACGATCGTCCACCCCGCGAAGGTCTCGATGCGATCGGCGGTCGGGGGGCCCACGGCGGGCCAGCGGTGGGCCACGTCAATCTCGCGCCCGAGTTCGGCGGCCAGGGCTGCGGCGTCCACGGGCGTGCCGCCGGGACGGGGCAGCGTGAGCGCGGGGAAGCGGTCGCGGGCATCGCGCAGCGTCTCGGCAGCGGCGGCCAGCAGGCCGCGTGCGCGCAGGTTGGTGATCAGGTCGGCGGTGAGGGCACCCACGACGGGGGCGGGCGCATCGGGCATGCGGGCGGCGGCCTGCAGGCCGGTTTCGAGGGCGCGGGCGGCGGCACGGGGGCGGTCTTGCAGGGCGTAGAGCGCGGCCACGCGCTGCCAGAGCGCCGGCGCCGCCAGGCCTACGGGGTGCCGCTTGGCCAGCCCTTCCAGGTCGGCCACCGTGGCATCGGGCGGCAGGCTTGACAGCGCCGCCGTGAGCGCGGCGTCGGCGGAGGCGTAGACGGCGCGCCCGCGGGCCGCGATCACGGCTTCGAGCCGGCGCGTCGCTTCGGCGTCGGCGCGCAGGCCGAGGCGCTCACCCTGCCACATGGCGGCGCACAGGTCGGCCGAGGCGAGCAGAGCCTGGTAGACGGCCACGGCTTCGACGAAGCGGCCGGCCCGCTCGTGGGCGCGGCCCAGGTCAAGCCGGTGCGCGGCGGTCTCCTCGCTCGTGCGGCTCAGGGCGGCGCAGCGCTCGAGCACGCCCATGAGCAGGTCGGGCGACAGGGGCCCCGGCCCGGCCGACGCGGCCGGGGCCGCCGGTGCGCGGGGCGGATCGCGCAGCGTGCTGTTCACCATCAGCCGCAGCGCTCCCAGCAGACGGCGGCGCTGCGGCTCGACGGTCTCAGCCAGATCGGCGGCGGTGAGCGATGAAGCCTTGAGCGCGGCCACGGCGGCATCGGCCGCGAAGAGCACTCGCTCGTGGCGGCCGGCCCTGTAGGCAAACTCAGTCAGGGCGATCGGCGCCGACGGGTCGTGCGGCGACGCGGCGATGCGCTGCGAGAGCAGCGTGTCGCCGGCATCCCAACTCAGGTAACTGTGCAGGCGGGTGTCGTCGGCCACCAGCAGCTGCCCGCTGTCGGCCACGAGGCTGCCGCTGTCGTCGATCGCCACCTGTGTGGGCCTCTCGGGCGAGCCGGGCGCGTCCGGGGGAACGGCCGGGTCGAGCGCGGCTACCCCGCCCACCAGCGGCACCAGCAGGGAAACCCCCGCCGCGACCACGCGCCCGCGGATGCCCGGGGCCTCGAAGCGGGCCCGGCGGGCGGCCCCCTCGGCGGGAGCACGGGTGTCGAGCAGGCCGATGGTGTCTTCGCCCACGAGGGCGAGCAGGTGCTCGCCCACGGCCAGCGTGTAGAGAGGCAGGCCCAGGCGCTGGTCGTCTACACGCCAGGCCACGGCTCCGGTGGCGAGCGATACGGCCACAAGTTGACGGCGGTCGGGCGTGAGCACCACGGCCATTTCGCCGCGCACCACCGGCAACTGGGTGTGCCAACTCGAACCGACGGAGGCGGCGTTGGCCGATTCGCCGGGGAAGCGGCGCACCCACAGCGGCCGGCCGCTGCCGGCGATGTACGCGGCCAGCAGCCCCATGCGGTCGGAGCGCAGGTAGAGCCCCTCGTGTACCAGGCCGCCGTCGGTGACCGGCGATGCGGGGCTGAACGGGAGCGCTCCGATGGACCCGACCAAACTGGTCCAGCGCGTGGAGCCGTCGTCAAGATCGAGGCCCGCAAGGTAGAGGGCGGCCCCCAGGCGGCGCTCGCGCAGTTCTTTGCGGAAACTCACGATGGCCAGGTCGCCCTCGAAGGCGATGCCGCCGCGCACGCGGGCCCGCGTGAGGGCGGGGTCAATCTGCCCGGCCCAGCGGGCCCAGCGCACGTCGCCGGTGCGACTGTCGGCCGCCACGACCAGGTCTTGCTCCTCGTCGCGCGGCTCGCCAGACACCGCCGCGAGCGTCCACGGACCGCGCACCGCGACCGAGGAGACGTCTTCGTACGAGCGCCCGCCGATGCGTCCGCGGGCGTTGCCGTCGCGCTCATCAGGATCGGGCTCCAGCCCCAGCAGAGCCCGGGTGTCGAGCGTCCAGATCGGGGCGAGCGTGAGGCGGTCGAGGGCGCTGATGCCGCGCGGGCCCGACAGGATCACGCGGTCGCCGCTCAGAGCGGGCATGATGCGCAGGTCGCGCCCGGCGGCGGGGAGCAGGTCTCCGCTGCCGCGCGGCACGCGCCCGCCGGGCGTGAGATCGGGCGCGGCAAACTGGCACGAGGCTACGGGGCGCGAAACCAGGGCCGTGATATCGGCCGGGCCTTGTGCCCCCAGCGGCGTGCGCACACCGGGCGTGGCCGGAGGAGACACGGGCACGGGGGCCTCGATGTCGGCCCCGCCGCCCGCGGCCGCCACCCACTCGCGCACCAGCGCGGCGGCTGCGGGTGAGTCCAGGTAGCGGGCCAGGGTGCCCGCCAGGCGTGCCGCGCGGCGGGCCAGTGGTGTATCGCCACGAGCATCGGGGTGATCACGGGCGGGCAAGAGCGTGTGCCAGGCAGACCAGAAGCGTGCGTGCTCGGCGTGCTCGCCCGCAACCAGCAGCGTGGCTTCAAGGCCGGCGGGTGTCAGGAAGCGTGCGTGCTCCACGGCCCGCACGCGCCCGGCGGCCAGATCGTCGGCGGCCTGACGGGCCTGAGCGGCGCGGTAGCGTTCGAGCAGGCCGGGGTCGCTGAGAATGAGCGCGTGGGCGGCGTCCCGGGCCGCGATGTACAGGGCCGGATCCACGGGCGACTGCACCAGCCCGCCGGTCGAGCCGCCCAGCGGCGAGCCGGGTCCGGTGTCGTCGTCGAGCACGCGTTGCAGCAGGCGTACGGCCTGATCGACGTTGCCCACGGCGAGGTTCTCGCGGGCCCGGGAGAGGGCCTCGCCCGCGGCGATCGACTCGTTGACGAAGACGGGGTTCTCGGGCAGCCCCGCGGGCTGCGCGTGCGCCGGGGTGCCGGCCAAGAGGCCGAGCAGCACGGGTACGAACACCCACCGGCCGGGCCGCCTGGTGGGGCGGAAGCCGGGTGCGGCGTGCGGCGAACTGGGCGTGTCCGAGAACGTGGCGGAACCTCCCCAGCGGAGTGTACGGAATGAAGATCGGGGTGGTTGCTGGTGCGGGGTGCGGAAACATCCGAATCGACGCGACGGAGGCCGCGCTTGATCGACCGCGCGCAGATTCCGGGCTTGGTGACGGCGGGCGTGCCCGCGGGGGCTGTGGATGCGCACGGTGCCGGAGAGGCCACGGATGCGGCGGGGCTGCCCGTGTTCACGCCCGCGCTGTGCGCGCCGGGGCGGAGTTCGCGGGTGCTGGCCCTCACGTTTGCCGTGCTGGCGATGAGCGTGGCCGACCTGTACCTCACGCTGTTGCACCTGCGCACCGTGGGCATGATCGAGGGCAACCCGCTGGCCCGTGCCGTGATCGAACTCAACTGCGCCTGGACGCTGGGAGCTTGGAAGATGCTGCTGGTGGGCACCACCTGCGGGATCCTGCTGGCCACCCGCCGCACCCGTTCGGCCGAGGTGGCCGCATGGGTGAGCGTGGGCATCATGGTGTGGCTCATGGCCCAGTGGTGGGCCTACGCGGACTCGATCGGAGCACTCACGCCCGCGCTCGAATCGATCGCGCAGGGCAAGGTGCACAACTGGGTGCAGCTCGAGCCGGGGCGCAAGTAGGCACGCGGCCTCTCTGCTACGCTGGCGGCATGAGCACTGCACGCAACCGGGCAAGGGCATCGGCGAGCATCGCCCTTCAACGCGCGGCGGACACGGGTGCGACGGCGCGATGCACGGCGCTGTCGTTGGCGCTGGGTCTGGCCGCGGGCGGCGCGGGGTGCGGATACCAGTCGCCGGTGGTGTCGGTGGGGGCCGCGACGGCGGGCGAACGCACCGCCGCGCACACGCTCGTGAACATCACCATCGAGGCGACCAACCCCAACACCATCGCGCTGCCCTTGCGGCGGCTTGATTACACGGTCGCGGCCGGAGGCGCCGCGTTCAGCGGGGTGCGCTCGCCCGAGGCCACCCTGCCGCCCGGGGGCACGCGCACGATCTCCTTCCCCGCGGTGCTGCCGGCGGGTGCGCCCGCGGGCCCCTACACCGTGAGCGGCACGCTGCTCTACACCACGCCGGGGCAGATCGCGGAGATTCTGTTTGACACGGGCGTGAGCCGGCCGACGGTGAGTTTCGGGGGGCAGGTGCGGTGAGCCGTCAGGCCCGGGCCACGAGGGCGGTGCTCGCCCGTCGCAGTTCCGGGTTGCCGAGTTGCCCGCACGCGGCCATGGTGCCGCGCCCCTTGGTGCGGCGGCGCTTCACGTACACGCCGTGCCCCGCGAGTTCGGCTATGAACGCCTCGACATCGGGCTCGCTGGGGGCGGGCCAAGGGGAGCCGTCGCGCGGGTTGTAGGGGATCACGTTCACAAGACCCACGAGCGGCGGGCCGGCGTAGACGGGCGGGCCGGAAAGCCCGCCCCCCGGGCTGCCCAGGGCCTGCTGCGCGGGGGCGAACGCGCGGCCCAGCATGAAACTCGCGACCGCCGCGGCGGCGCCGGGGGTGTTGGTGATGCCGGGGATGAGCACGTACTCGATACAGAGGTGCGCGCCGCCGTAGATGGGCCACTCGACCAGCGCCGCCCGCAGCGCGGCCAGCGGCGCGGAGCGGTTCACGGGCATGAGCACCGAACGCACAGTGTCATCGGGCGCGTTCAGCGACACGGCCAGGCCCAGGCGGTGCCAGCCGGGCGTGCGCACTCGCTCCGCCAGGACGCGGATGCCCTCCACACGCCCCACGGTGGAGACGGTGATCTTGCCCATGGCGATGCCGGGACCGCGCCGGTCGGTGAGAATCTCGATGGCGTGGATCACCTCGCCCAGGTTGTCGGTGGGCTCGCCCATGCCCATGAAGACGATGTTGGTGATGGGGGCGTGGGGGTCGGGGCGTTGCAGCAGGTGCCGCGCAGCGTACCACTGACCCACGATCTCGCCGGCGGTGAGCGAGCGGATCAGGCCCATCTGGGCGGTCTGGCAGAAGCCGCAGCCCATGGCGCAACCGACCTGCGAAGAGACGCAGAGGGTGTAGGTGCGGCGCCGCTTCTTGCCCACCATGGGGATGAGGACAGACTCGATCTCGACGGTGTCGGCGGCGAGGGGCAATCCGGCGGGGCGCGCGTCGTTGGGGTGGCGGCGGGGCACGAGCAGCGTGAACTTGAGCACGTCGCCCTCGGGTGAGGGGCTTGTGAGTGTGCGCCCGATGGCGGGCAGCGCGAGGCGCGGGCCGACGGCGGGCGCGACGCCGGCGCGATGGAGCGCGGCGTAGCGGTCGCGGGCGCCCACGAGGCCGCCGGGCAGGCCCAGAGCGTGGCAGGCGTGCGCATAGCCCGCGGCGCTCAGCCCGAGCGGGCACGGCACGACTCGATCTGCAACCGGTGCGGCGGCCATACGACCCAATGGTAGAAGCACCGGGGCAGAACACCGGGCATCAGCCCCGGCGCGGGCTGGCCGATAACCTCCAACGAGACGATGCGCGAGGCCCAGACCCCACCACGACCCTCGACCGATGCCGCGCCCGAGGCCGATGCGTCGCTGTACCTGCACCCGCAGACGCTGGCGCGGCTGGGCTCGCTCGAACTGCGGGCCAAGATGATCGTGGAAGGGGTGATGTCGGGCGCGCACCGCTCACCCTATCAGGGCTACAGCGTTGAGTTCGCCCAGCACCGGCCCTATGTGCCCGGCGACGACATCCGCCACCTCGATTGGAAAGTCTTCGGGCGCACCGACAAACTGCAACTCAAGCAATACCAGCAGGAGACCAACCTCGACCTGATGGTCATGGTCGATTCGTCGGGGAGCATGGCCTATGGCTCGCGCTCCTTCGCCGATGCCAGCGGGGCCGGGCAGCGGGTGGGGCCGCACGGCCTCGTGCAATGGACCAAGTTCGACCACGCCACCGCCACCGCCGCGGCCTTCAGTTACGTGGCCCTGCGGCAGGGCGACCGCGCGGGCCTGGTGGTCTACGCCGACGACATCCGCGCACAGGTGAAACGCTCGAGTTCGCCCGGCACGTGGCGGCAGATCGTGGGGGCGCTCTCCACCCACCCCATCGAGCGGCCCACCGACCTGGCCCGCGTGGTCGATCAGGCCCTGGCCAAACTCACCAACCGCTGCCTGGTGGTGATCCTGAGCGACTTCTTCGAGGAGCCCGAGCGCGTGCGCGGTGCCCTGGCACGGCTGCGGCACCGCGGGCACGACTGCGTGCTGGTGGAGGTGCTCGACGAGGCCGAGCGCACCTTCTCTCTGCGCGATGAGGCCCCGATGGTGGGCCTGGAGGGCGAGGGCGAGGTGAGGGTCGACCCGCGCGCGATCCGCGCGGAGTATCTGGCCGCGTTGGGGGCCCACCGGGAGGCGGTGAAGAACGCGGCCAGCGGGCTGGGCTTTGATTTCATGAGCGTGAGCACGCACGACTGGCTCGGCCCGCCCCTCTCCGCCTTCCTGGCCTTGCGCAACGCCCGCATCCGCCGGAGCAAGAGCGCATGACCTTCCTGCACGGCACGCTCTTGGCAGCGGGAATGGGCGCGATCGCGCTGCCGATCCTCATCCACCTGCTCATGCGTCGCCGCCGCAAGCCCGTGCCCTGGGCGGCCATGCGCTTCGTGCTGGAGGCGTACCGCCGCACGCGCCGGCGGCTCATCCTCGAACGCTGGTTGCTCTTGGCCCTGCGCTGCCTGGCGCTGGCGGCCCTGGCCGTGGTGATCGGCCGCCCCGTCGTGGGCGGGGCCGGTGTCTTCTCCGGGGGCGAGCGCGGCCGCACCGTCTACGTGGTGATCGACGACTCGATCGCCTCCGCGGCTCTCGACGCGCCCGCCCGCGCCGCACTGGCACGGCACCTCGACCGGGCCCGCTCCCTGATCGCCGCGCTGCGCGACGGCGACCGCGTGGGTATCGTGCTGGCCGGTGCGCCGGCCCGGGGCCTGCTGCTCCCCGCATCCCCCAACCTGCCCGCGGCCCTCAGCCTGCTCGACAGTGTGGCGACCACCGAGGCACGGGCCGATCTGCCCGGTGCCGTCCGCCTGGCGGCCGAGGCTGTCGCCTCGGCACGGCAACGCGAGCCGGGCGCCGACCCCCCCGAGCGCACGCACGTGCTGGTGCTGGGTGATCTGACCGCGGGCAGCGCCGACGGGGCCCGTGCGCTGCCGACGTTGCCCGCGGGCGTGGGGCTGCTGTCCAGCCCGCCGCGCGGACCCGGCGAGGGCACCCCGGTCAATGTGGCCGTGGCGGGCATCGCGCCGCAGGAGGCGGTGCTGGCGGCGGGCGGAGAGTCTTCGGCGCGCAGCACGGTCGTGGCCGTGCGGCTGGAGCGCAGCGGTGCGGGTGTGGATGCGGCGGCCACGAGCGCCCTGGCGGTCGCGCTGATGGAGACGGGCCGCGCGGGCGGCACCCTGCCGCGCGAGTTGCCCGGCGCGAGCGTGCGCACCACGGTGCGCTGGTCGGCCGGGCAGCGCGAGGCCGTAGTGAACGTGGCGGTGCCCCTGCCCGCGGCGTGGTCGGCCGGCACGTGTGCCCTGGAGGCACGGTTGGAGGAGGACGCCCTGCCGGCCGACAACGCGGCCCGCGTGCCGATCGAACTGCGCGAAGGCCTGCGTGTGGGCCTCGTGGCGGGGGGGCGCGGCGGGCGCGCGGCCCGCGGCGTTTCGCCTGAGAGCCTGCCCGCCCACGAGTGGGTGGCCCTGGCGCTGCGACCGCGCGAGTCGGCGGGCATCGAGGTGGTGTGGCTTGAGGCCGGCGGCCTCGACGCGGGGGCCCTCGCGGGACTCGACGCTGTGTGGGCCACCGACCCGGCCCGCCTGAGCGCGGGCGACTGGGCCCGCCTCGCCCAGTGGGCACGCGGACAACTGACGGGCGGAACGGCCGGGAGCGGCGGCGGCTTGCTCATCGTCTCGCCAAGCGCCGAGCAGACCGTGCACACCTGGCCCGATGAGTTACGCAGCGCGCTCGGGCTGCCGTGGACAATGGCCCGCGAGGCCCGGCTGCTGGCCCAGGACCAAGCCGGCTCCGCCGAGCAGGGCATGGATGGGGGTGCGGCACGCCTGAGCGCGGAGCCCCGCGGCGGCGGGGCCCGCCCCGCTGACCTTGATCTCCTCGGTCCCTTGCGGGGTGAACTGGCCGACCTGGCGCGGGCCGTGAGCGTGGAGCGGTTGCTGCCCCTCACGGCCGCGGGCGACGCGGGTGTGCCCCTCTTGTGGCTGGCCGATGGCACACCCTGGTTGTGGTGCGCACGGCTGCCCGTGGCCGAACCGACCGAAGCACGCGCGGGCGCTGCGGGTGGCGAAGCGCAGGGGCAGACGGCGCACGCGGCCCGGGTCCGCAGCGGAGCCGTGGTCTACATGGCCAGCGCACCCGAACTGGCCTGGACCAACCTGCCGGTGAAGCCGCTCATGGTGCCGCTGCTGCACGAACTGGTGCGCCAGGGCGTGGGCGGGGCCAGGCCCGCGGCGGCGATGCTGGCGGGCGAGCGGGCCCAGGCGCCGGGTCAGGCCGTGCGGCTGCGCAGCCTTGCACCCGGCGGTGCCCCCGAGGGCGCGGCGATCGGCGTCGATGCCGCCGGCCAGAGCGCCGAGGCCCTGCGCCGCGCGGGCCTGTACGAGGCGGTTGACCAGCGCGGGGTGCGCCGCGCCGTGATCGCCGTGAACCCCGACGCCACCGGCAGCCGCGTCGACCGATCCGACCCCGCCACCGTGGGCGCGTGGCTCTCGGGTGCGCTCGCAGCCGGCGGCCTGCGCTGGCTGGAAGACCCGTCCGACGCACCCACCGGCCCAGGTGGTGCGGGAGGCATCGAGACGGTTTCGCTGACAACACTCCTCAGCACCCGTGCCACCGGGCGCGGCACGGGCCCGGAGTGGATGCTCATCGTGCTCGCCCTGCTCGTCGCCGAGTTGCTCCTGGCCCGCCGCAGTGGTCCCGGCGCCAACGCGATCGGCACGCCGGCGTTGGCGGGTGGAGCAACCGTGGGAGGTGCCCGTGGCTGAGTGGCTGACCACGCTGCTGGGCCTCCGCACGCTGCAACCGGGGCAGGAGGGCGTGCAGTTCGCCTTCACCTATGCGCCCCGGCCGTGGGAATGGGCGGCCCTCGCCGCGCTGGCGATGGGCGCGGGCTGGTGGTGCTACCGCCGCATCGAGGGCGCGGCGTGGGCGCGGGCGGCCCTGGGTGCCTGCCGCGCCGCACTCCTGGGGCTGGTGGCGGTGCTGGCGTGCGGACCCAAACTCGAGCGGCCCAATGAATCGGTGGAGCGCGACTGGGTGCTGGGCCTGATCGACCGCTCCGTCTCGATGACGATTGCCGATGCGCCCGGTCCGGGCCCGGAGCGCATCACGCGCGACGAGCAGATGCGCGGCGCGCTCGCGGCCCAGCGCGGTCCGCTCGAAGCCCTGGCCGCCGAACGCACGCTGGTGTGGCTGGGCTTTGACGCGGGCACCTACGACCTCAAGCCCGCGGCGCCCGGTGATGTCATGCCCGATCTCGCCGGGGCACCCGCCTCTGGCCAGCGCACCGACCTGGCCGGCGCCATCGAGCAGGCCTTGGCGAGGGCCGCAGGCCGCCCGGTGTCGGGCCTGGTGGTCTTCTCCGATGGTCGCGCCACCGACCAGCTGCCCCGCGGGCTGGTGCGGCGGTTGCTCGCCGAACGCGTCCCCGTTGTGGCGGTGCCGCTGGGGTCAGAGGCGGCTCTGGCGGACTGGTCGGTGCTCTCGGTGAGCGGCCCGGGCGTGGCCTTTGCTCAGGATGTGGTGCCGGTGGAGGCGGTGATCGAGCGGGTTGGGACCGACGCTTCGGGGACGCCCATCAAGGTGCAACTGGTGGACACGCGCACCGGCGACGTGCTTGACGAGCGGCCCCTGGCCCTGAGCGAGGGGGCAGGTGGCAGCGACCGCGTAACCCTCACCGCCACGCCCGGTGCCGCCGCCGGCGGGGGCGCGGCCAAGTGGGCGGTGCGGATCGCGCCCGACCCGGCACGCGGGCCCGACCTTCTGGCGGGCAACAACGAAGCCACGCTCACCGTGGACGTTGTTGACCGTCCTCTGAGGGTGCTCTATCTGGACGGAGCGCCGCGCTGGGAGTATCGCTATCTGCAGGCGATCCTCACGCGTGAGAAGAGCGTCGCCTCGACCGCCACAATCCTCGCGCCCGGCCGCCGCTACCTGCAGGAGGGCAACACGCCTCTGGACGCGCTGCCCGCCGCGCCCGCCGAGTGGGACGCGATCGATGTGGTGGTGCTGGGCGACGTGCAGCCCGAGGTCTTCAGCCCCGAGCAGTTGCGACAGATCCGCACGCGCGTGGCCGCCGGGGGCGGCGGCCTGGTCTGGATCGGCGGCGACAGCGCAACCCCGCACGCATGGCGCTCGACGCCGCTGGCCGACCTCTTGCCCATGGGCCTCAGCCCCAGCGACACGGGAGGCCCCGCCGGCGCCGTGGGCACGTGGGACCGCGATGTCGTGATGCGCCCCGCGCCGCTGGCCGATCGCCTTGGCGTGCTCCGCCTGCTGCGGGCACCCGTGAACGGCTCGTGGTGGCCGCAGGCGGTGAGCGACCGCTCCTCGGGCTGGAGCCGCCTGCGGGGCGTACAACGCGTGGAACTGGCGCAACTCAAGCCCGCGGCCGAGGTGCTGGCGACCGCCCACGCTGAAGACGGCGGGGCCGACACCGCCCTCGTGATGACCATGCGCTACGGCGCGGGGCGCGTGGTCTACGTCGCCACCGACGAGATCTGGCGCTGGCGCTACGGGCGCGGCGAAGACTGGCCCGAACGCTTCTGGCTGCAACTTATCCGGCTGGTGGGGCGCGACTCGGTGGCACGAGCCGGCAAGGCGGCGGTCCTCAGCGCCAGCCCGGCGCGGGCCCAGGTGGGTGAGGCCGTGCGCGTGCGAGCCGAGTTGATCGACCAGTCCCTTGCCGAGGGCGCGGGCGCCGCCCTGCAGGTGCGGGCCACGCGCCGGCCCCGCGCCGGCGAGACCCCCGACGACGACGCACAGCGCAGCGACTTCGCCCTGCGCAACACCGACGAGGCACCGCGCGGCGGGGCCGGCACGGGGCGGGCCGCTTTCACCGGCACGTTCATCCCGCCCCTGCCCGGGGTCTACCGCGTCGAGGTCTCCGACCCCTTGCTGCGCGATCACGCCGTCGCGGTCGATATCGAGGTATGGCAGAACAACGACGAACTGCGCCGTCCCGAAACCGATCACGCGCTGCTGGCCGGCTTGGCCCGTCAGACCGGCGGGGCGGTGGTGCCGCCGGCGGATCTCGCCCGGCTCCGCGACCTCCTGCCGCGCCGCGCGGTGCGCTTGGCATTGGCACCGGATGAGCAACCGCTGTGGGACAACCCCCTTGCCCTGATCCTTGTGGTCGGGCTGCTTACGCTGGAATGGGTCGGAAGACGCCTGATTCGCCTCGTGTAGGTCCTCAACACGCACCCGCCGGGTCCGCAGGCCGTATCGTGTAGCAGCGGTGGGCGGCACAACCCGCATCTCCGGTTCTGATTCTGTTTGTGCCTCGCGTGTGCCTCGCGTGTGCCGCTGCCCGCGCGTACCGATAGATACTGCCGGATGCGGGTCGGGTGTGGCAGCTATGCGAGCTTGAGCAATGTCGGGCAACCCGTTTCATCCCGGTTTGATGGCCCTCAGGCGCGTCCGCCGCGCTCTTCGCGCGGGGTTGGTGGCCCAGCGCGCGCTCTGGCTTGTCGCCGTGGCGGTGGCCGCGGCGATCGGCATGGGCTTGGCCGACTTCGCCCTGCGCCTGCCCGCCGCGGCCCGGGGCGGGGCCCTGGCATTGGGCGTGGTCCTCGTGGTGGTATCGCTGGGGCGGCGCGTGTTGCTGGCGGTGCGGTTCCGCCCTCCGCTCGAAGACCTGGCGTTGCGTTTGGAGGCACGCGGCGAGCCGGGACCGAACGCCGTGAACCTGCTCGCCTCGGGAGTTGATTTTTCGCGCGGACTCGGAGATGCGCCCGCCACGCCGGGCGGCGCCTTTGCCCTCGGCCTCAAGCGCGGCGTGGTCGATCGGGCCGGGGCACTGTCCGGTTCCATCCGCGCCTGGCGCCTGGTGCGCTGGCGGCCCATCGCTCTCGCCGCGGGCGCGGCGGCGGGCTGCCTCCTGGGTGCTGCGGGCCTGCGGGCGACCACCCCCGACCTCTTCGGCATCGGGGCCCGGCGCGTGCTGCTGCCCTGGAGCGGTGCCGCCTGGCCCAAGCGCTTCGCCGTGGCCGATCTCACCACGGTGCAGGTGCACCCTCTGGGCAGCGCGCTCCCGTTGCGGGCCGCGATGCTGACGCGGGCCGGTGACGAGGCCGACGGACGCGTGGAGGCCACCTACCGCTTGGTCGGCCCCGACGGCACCCGCGGCCCGCTGCGCCGGCTCGTGCTCACCAGCCAGGCCCGGCGCGTGCCGCTGCCCGATGCCCCGCAGCGCGAGGGCACGCTGCACGAGCGGATACTCGACGCCGCCGCGCTCGAATACGCCGCCGACCTGCCCGCCGCGGCGACCACCACGCTCGAGTACACGCTCACGACCCGCGACGACGCGACCGCTCTCCGCACCATCCGGCTGGTGCGTCCGCCGGCGGTGGTGGCCGTGAGCGCCTACGTCGCGCCCCCGGCCTATGCCGCCGCCAGCCCCGAATTTGCCCCGCGGGGAGCCGACCTGGGCACCGGCACCGATCAGCGGGCCACGCTCGGGGGTGTGCTGGCTGGCTCGCGTGTGGAACTCACCATCGCGCTCAACAAGCCCGTGCCCGCACCGGCAGGAACGCCGGGCGCGGCCCGCGACTGGCTGGGTGCCGCCCTGGGCGAGGCCTTTGCCCGCGCCACCGACGACCCGGCCGCCGACCTGCGCCTGGATTTCTCCACGCCCGGGGTGTGGCGCGTGGCAGCCACGGTCTCCGAGAGTGTCCGGCTCCCGGTGCGCGCGGTGGACGAGCACGGCGTGCAGTCCGACGGGGAGGCCATGCTCCGCATCGAGGCCGTGGCCGACCGCCCGCCCGAGGCCACCATCATCAGGCCCGATCAGGACATCGAGGTGCTGGCAAGCGCGAGCGTGGAGGTGGTGGCCGAGGCCCGCGACGACGTGGCCGTGCGCACCCTCGCCGCCGAGTACCGCGTGGCCCGCAGGGCGGGCGGCTCCGTGGGCGCGGCACCTGAAGCCGAGGGTGATCTCACCACGCTGGCGGCGGTGGCCGAGCCCGCGCGCACGCTGCGCACCACGGCCCGGCTCGACCTCGATGCCCTCAAGGCCAAGCCGGGTGAGGAGTACTGGCTCACCGCCATCGCCCACGACGCGTACGAGTGGCGCGGCACCACGCACGAGCCCGTGCGCTCCGCCGTGCGCCGCGTCAAGGTCATCAGCGAGCAGCAGTTGACCGATCAGGTTTGGGCTGATCTGGCCGGCGTGCGGCGTGCCGCGCAGCGCCTGGCCGAGCAGCAGCAGGCCGCCCGCGCGGGCCTCGACGAGGGGCGCGATGCCAGGTCCCTGGCCCGCGATCAGGCCGGCATCTCCGAAACCACGACCCGCCAGGACCAGAGCGTGGCCCGCCTCGACGAACGGCTGACCGAGAATGGCTTGGCCGACTCCGAACTCGCCCGTGTGCTCGACGAGGCACGCACGGCCCTGCGTCAGGCGACCGCCGCCTCGAGCGACGCGGCAGAGCGGCTGAAGGAAACCCACACCGCCCGCGAGGCCGGCGATGCCGATGCGGCCCGGGAAGCCGCCGCGGGCGCCGCCGAGCAGCAGGATCGGGCCCGCGCCGAGTTTGAGGCCCTGGCGGAGTTGCTCGACAAAGGGCAGGACACCTGGAGCACCACCCGCGCCCTGGAGCGCATGCTGGCCGAGCAGCGGGCCCTGCGCGAGGCCACCAGCGCGGCCGGCCGGGCCACCGTGGGGCGCACAGCCGACGAACTCACCGGCCCGCAGCGCCAGGCCATGGAGCAGTTGGGTGACCAGCAGGAGGAACTGGCCCGGCGCGCCGAGGAGACCCTTCGCAAGATGCGCGAGAAGGCCGAGCAGATGCGCGAGGCCGACCCGGCTGCCGCGGCGGCCATGAACGACGCGGCACAGCGCGGGCGCTCGGCCAACCTGCCCGAGCAGATGGAGCGGGCCGGGCGCGACATCCGCCAGAACCGCCAGCAGAGCGCCACCCAGCAGCAGGACCGGGCCGCGCGGGCCCTGCAGGACATGCTCGAAGAGATGAACGCTGCGGCCCGCAGCAAGGACCAGACACTGGCACGCCAACTCGCCAGCCTTATCGAGTCCATCGAGGGCCTGATCGCGCGCCAGGAGGGTGCGATCAAGGCGCTCGACGCGTGGGCCGCCGGCGGTGCGAACACGGGGCTTGATGCCGAGGTCATCCGTCTCCGCACGCTCACGCTGGGGGCGGCCGAGCAGGCCCGGGCCGCCGGGCGCGAGGCCCGGGGTGTGGCCGCGCCGCTGGATGCGGCCGCGGGCGCACAGGCCGAGGCCGTCAAGGCCCTGCGGGCGACCGGCGCGACGGCCGAGGGTGCCCGTACACACGAGACCCTGAGCCTTGCCAAACTGAACGAAGCCCTGGAGCGGGCCCGCGAGGCCCAGCAGCAGGCTCAGGAGAACAACGCACGGGCCCAGCGGGCTGAACTCCGCAAGGGCTACCGCGAACTGCTCGACGTGCAGACCGAGGTGCGCGAGCGCACCGTTGACGCGGCCAAGCTCGAGGCAGGCCGACGGCAACGGGCCGCGGCCCGCGAACTGGCCGAGCCGCAAGACCGCGTGCGCACACTCGCCGCCGAACTGGAGCGCAAGACCGCCGAGATCGCAGACACCGAGGTCTTCCGCTTCGCCCACAAGCGGCTGGACGATGCCAGCGGCTTCGCCGCCAGCCGTCTGGCCGAGGGCGACGCCGGCCCCGCCGTGCAGGCACGCCAGGCCAGCGCGCTGCGGGTGCTGCGGGGCGTGCTGGAAGCTCTGGCCGAGACGGCCCAGAAGAAAGACGATTTCCGTGAGAACGCCGGCGGCTCCGGCCAGGGGCAGGGTGGCGGTTCGGGCCAGACCCAGCCCAAACTCATCCCCCCCGGGGCCGAACTGCGGCTGCTGCGCGGCATGCAGGCCGAGGCCCTCGAACTCACACGCATCGCCGCCGACGAACCCGGCGCCGACGGCGCGGCCACGCGCGAGGAGGCGGCCACTCTGCAGGCCGCGCTGGCCGAGCGGGCGGCCACGCTCCTCAAGAAACTCAAAGAGCAAGCCCGGCCCGGCGAGGACGGGGGCCCGGCGAATCCACGGCCCGTGAACCCGGGGGAGTGATGCACGCGAACGGACGACGCCCGAGCATGCGGTTACCGACACGCACCAACCCGCCGCACTTCCGTGCCCGATCGGCATTGCTGGTCGTGGCGCTGGCGTGCCCGCACGCCGCGGCGCTGCAACCCGCCGCACCGTCAGAACGCAGGCCGCTTCCGTCGCTGGATGAACTCCTCGGCCTGACACCGGCCGGCGCTGGCGCTCCGGCTTCGCCCGCGGCCCCCCTACCGGCCGCCGTGGCCGACGCGGGCAGGCAGGAACTTGATGAACGCCTCAAGGAACCGAGCGTTGACGATCAGTTTGAGGAAGCGGTGCGGCTGATGGACCGCAGCGCAGGGCGTCTGACGTCCTCGCGCGACACCGGCCTTGACACGCAGCGGATTCAGGAAGACACGCTCAAGAAACTCGACGCCCTCATCAGCCAGATGCAGAAGCAGCAACAGCAGCAGTCGCAGAGTTCGCAAAAACAGCAGCAGCAACAGCAGCAGGCCGACCAGCCGCAGGCCTCATCGGGTGCACGTCAGGAGAAGCGGGCCCAGGACTCGACGGCGACGGATGCACCCGCACGGCGCGACGGGCCGCTCCGCCCCGGCCTCGAGGCGGCCAAGGCCGCGTGGGGCGCGCTCCCGGCCCGCGTGCGCGAGATGCTGCTGCAGGGGAGCGGCGAGAAGTTCAGCAGCAACTACGACAAACTCACCGAGGAGTACTACAAGAAACTCGCGGAGCAGCGGCCGTGAAGGGGCTTCACCACGGAGACACAGAAGTCACGGAGAATGGCCTGAGGCCGGACGCGGGGGCGATGCGCCACCAGGACCGGAAGCGCGGCTCTGCCGTGGGCGAACTCTGTCTGCACGACGGCGATTGCGGAGCGGTGCGCGGCGACGAGCGCACTCGTGATGGTCCCATCCGTGCCCATCCGCGTCCATGTGCGGCGCGACTTTCTGCCTTCCTTGGTGGTCTCTGTGTCTTTGTGATGATCCCGGCATCGCACGCACAGGAGCCCGTCCGGCCGCCCGAAGCCGGAGCCTCCGCCCAGAACGCGCCGGCCGCGGATGAACTCACGCCCGAGGTCGACGCGGCTGTCTCCGCCGGGCTCGCCTGGCTGGCCACCCAGCAGAACGCCGACGGCTCCTTCGGCGGGGGGCGCTTCGGCAAAAACGTGGCCGTGACGGCTCTTTCGGCCCTGGCCTTCATGGGCGACGGGCACGTGCCCGGTCGCGGCGTGTACGGCGACAACGTCCGCCGCGGACTCGAGTTCGTGCTGTCGAGTTGCACCGAGACCGGCCTGGTCGCCAGCGACGCCACCAACGGGCCTATGTACGGCCACGGGTTCGCCACGCTCTTCCTCGGCGAGGTGTACGGCATGACGGCGGGCGGCGCAGACACGCGATTGCACGATCGCGTGCACGATGCGCTGGTGAAGGCGTGCCGGCTCATCGAGCGGACGCAGAACGAAGAGGGCGGGTGGCGCTACAACCCCGTGCCCTACGACGCCGACGTGAGCGTCACCATCTGCCAGATCATGGCTCTGCGCTCGGCCCGCAACGCCGGCATCGAGATCCCCAAGCAGACCATCGACCGGGCGGTGGAATACGTGCGCAAGTGCCAGAACCCCGACGGCGGCTTCAAGTACCAGTTGGAGTCGGGCGCATCCGCCTGGCCGCGCAGCGCGGCCGGCGTGGCCAGCCTCTACTACGCGGGCATCCACCAGGACGATGCCCTCGAAAAAGGCGTCGATTATCTGCTGCGTTCAAGTTTGCCCGATTCGCCGGGCCGCAGCGAGACCCACTACTGGTACGGCATGTACTACAGCGCCCAGAGCATGTACCTGGCCGGGGGCGAGCGCTGGGCTCTGTGGTGGGCCGCGTCGCGCCGCGAACTCATCGAGCGTCAGACCGCCGGGGGAAGTTGGAACGACCCCAGCGTGGGCCCCGCCTACGGCACAGCGATGGCCCTGATCGTGCTGCAGATGCCCAAGCGGTATCTGCCGATCTTCCAGAAGTAGCGGCGAGCAGCCGAGGCCCTCGCGCTAACATTGGCCCCTCGTGCCGCCCGGACGGCGGACCGCGACGGTAAGGGGCCTCCACGCGTGGCAGACGGGTCTTCGTCCTGGCATCCCGGTTCGTGGCGTACGCATCCATGGGCGTGGGCGGTGCACTACCCCGATCACGCCGCGCTCGAGCGGGCCGAGAAGCGCCTCGCGGCCTTCCCGCCCCTGGTCACAAGCGGCGAGATCGAGCGGCTCCGGGCCTTCTTGGCGGAGGCCGAGCACGGCAAGCGCTTCTACCTGCAAGGTGGCGACTGCGCCGAGACGCTGGCCGATTGCACGCCCGACGTGATCACGGCCAAACTCAAGATCCTGCTCCAGATGAGCCTGGTGCTGGTCTACGCGGGCAAAACGCCGGTGGTGCGCATCGGCCGCCTGGCCGGGCAGTATTCCAAGCCGCGCTCGAGCGCCACCGAGACCCGCACGGTGAACGGGCAGGCCCTCACCCTGCCCTCGTACTTCGGCGACCTGGTGAACCGTGCCGAGTTCTCCGCGCCCGCCCGCACGCCCGACCCGGACCTGATGCTGCAGGGTTACCAGCACGCCGCCGTGACGCTCAACTTCATCCGCAGCCTGCTCGACGCGGGCTTCGGCGCGGTGAACCACCCGGAGAACTGGGACCTCTCCTTTCTTCGGCACGCCGGACTGCACGACGAGACCCGCACCCGGTACCAGAGCCTGGTGCAGCGCATCGGCGAGGGCCTCAAGTTCATGTCGGCGCTGGTTGACGCCGAGCACAACGACTCGCTCCGCCGGGCCGAGTTCTTCACCAGCCACGAGGGGCTGAATCTGTACTACGAAGAGGCCCAGACCCGCACCGTACCGCGCCGGTCCGGGCACTACAACCTCACCACGCACCTGCCGTGGATCGGCGACCGCACCCGCGCCCTCGACGGCCCGCACGTCGAGTTCTTCCGCGGCGTGCGCAACCCGGTGGGCGTGAAACTCGGCCCCGGCACCGCCCCCGACGAACTGTTGCGCCTCGTGGAGCGCCTGAACCCCGCCAACGAACCCGGCAAGGTCGTGCTCACGCCCCGTCTGGGCGCGGGCCACGTTGAGCGGGCCCTGCCCGTGCTCGTGCAGAGTGTGCAGCGCGCCGGTCTCCGGGCGCTGTGGGTGTGCGACCCCATGCACGCCAACGGCCTCACCACCGCCGGCGGCGTGAAGACCCGCTCCTTTGACGACATCCTGCGCGAACTCACCGTGTCGTGGGATGTGCACAAGGCCCTGGGCAGCCGCCTGGGGGGTGTGCACGTCGAACTCACCGGTGAGGATGTCACCGAGTGCATCGGCGGCGCGGGAGGTCTGAGCGAGAGCCATCTGGCCCGCAACTACGCCAGTTTGTGCGACCCGCGCCTGAACTACGAGCAGGCCCTCGAACTCGCGTTCGCCCTGGCCGACAAGATGGCGGGGTAACGCCCTTGGGCCGGTGCGGCGCATCGCACACTCGGCCCTCGGCCCTGCGCCCTCAGCTCTTCTTCCGCGTGATCTGGGCGTAGGCGTTGTGGTTGTGGATGCTCTCGAAGTTCTCCGAGTTGATGCTGTACCACGCGATGCGCTTCTCGCGCTCCAGGGCCAGGGCCAGGTCGCGCACGATGTCCTCGACAAACTTGGGGTTGTCGTACGCGCCCTCGGTTACGGCCTTTTCGTCCGGCCGCTTGAGCACCGCGTAAAGTTGCTCGCTGGCCGCGGCTTCGAGAAGCGTTACCAGTTCCTCGATCCACAGCATGGGCTTGCCGGCGTGCACGCGGATGCGAGCCTCCACCAGGCAGCGCTGGTTGTGTGCACCGCGGGCGCTAATCTCCTTCGAGCACGGGCACAAACTGGTGGCCGGGGCCTTCACCGCCATCACAAAGTCGTCGGCCTTGGTGGTGCTGGAGCACTCGAAACTCACGCGGTAGTCCATCAGGCCCGGCATCTTGGTAACCGGCGCGAACTTCTTGATGAAGTAGGTGAAACTCGCCTGGAAGTGCGCCTCCGCCGCGCCCAATCGCTCGCGCACGGCCCGCGTTACACCGGGAATATCACCCGGCGTGATGGCCGCCTCGTGCTGATTCAACACCTCCAGAAAGCGGCTCATGTGCGTGCCCTTCTGGTAGTGCGGCAGCGACACGTACATGTTGATGCTCGCCACCGTCGTCTGCTCGCCCCCGGCCATCGTGCCCAGGCGTATCGGGTACGTCACGTCCTTCACGCCCACCTTGTCGATCGCCACATTCCGCGTGTCGTGCGCGGCCTGCACGTCTGGCATCACCACCACACCGGACGGCGCGGCGTGCGTCGGCTTGGAGCGAACCTTCGAGGGCATAGAGCCTTTCCCGGCACGCTCCCGGCGTGCCCGTCGTGTTCCCGCGGCACCCTTTCTGATGCCGCGCAATCGTATGCGATCGGCGCACCCGGCCGCCGCAGTGGCGGCGCACCGCAGTGGCACGCGCCGGCCCCGCGGGCGGCCGCTCCTCCCAGGAAAAAGCCCCCGACCCTTCCGGATCGGGGGCTTGGGTTGATGAGAAGTGAGGGCCGCGCGGCCGCCGTCGGCCCGCGGCTCACACGCCGACCGGCCTCAGCAGGCCCGCCGACGCCGCAGCGCCGCCAGGCCGCCCAGACCGAGAAGGCCCGCCGCGCCCGGGGTCGGGATGGCATCCGCGCCGTTGATCCCCCACGCCGCGGCGGAGTGGATGTAGGCCGTCGCGCCCGGAGCGATGCTCAGGCTGAACTGCAGCGCGCCCGCCACGCCGAACGCGCTGGGCGTGTTCAGGTTGGTGGCGCCGTTGCTGGTGTTGTTGAGCTGCGTGATCGGGCCCGCCGACGAGCTGCTGGTCGGGAAGTAGGCGTTCATGCCCGTCGAGCGGTTCTGGCCGTTGGCTCCGCGGCTGGCGCCGAAGCCCTGGAACGCCATCGTCCGGCCCTCGTTGTTGCTCGTGCCCGAGTCCGCGAACAGCTGGTTGGTGGGGTCGCCACCGACGAAGCTGGCCAAGTCGTTCGACACGCCGTTGGTGCCGCTGCTGTTCTGCAGGTTGGCGTTCAACTGGTGGAACAGCTGCATGTTGAGCACGCTGGTGCCGCGGTTGCGGATCGACACGTAGGTGTCAAACCGGGCCGTGTTCGTGCCGGGCAGGTCGGTCAGTTTGATGGTGAACGTGATGTCCGAGTTCGGGAACGCCACGTTCTGGAAGAAGTTCGTGTACGCGATCGTCGCCGTGTCGCCCGAGTACGTCTGTGTCGGCGTGTTCAACGAACTCATGATCCGGCTGCCGATGGTGCCGCCCACCGCGTTGCCGGGCCGGTACCACCAGATGTTCTTCTGCACCTGGTCGCCCGTGAACAGCGTGGCCGCCGAGCCGGGGCCGCCGTCGAGTTGCAGGTTGCCCTCGCCGTTGGGGGCGTTGAACACGCCGCCCGCCAGGCTGCTGCTCGCGCCGATCTGCAGCGACGCGTTGCCGTGATTGATGACGCCGCCGGCCAGCGCGCTGCCGGCCGCCGCGGCCACCGTGGCCGGACCAATGAAACGAATGGCCTTCATAACTCTCTCCTCACAACCAGATGACTCTCTCCGCGCCGCACGGGTGGGCGCACTTTGCGCAAACCGCCGACGATCGACAAGCATATCGCAACGCATATGCGTGACTAGAGATTATGGAACAAATACTTACAGATTCTTCGCCGTAACCGCCATTCCCCTTGTTTCAGGGTGAACACTGTGCACATGTGTTTGGAATGTATTAGGTACATCCCCTGCCATGCGAGCATCGGCCACCACCCAGCGTCGCGTAGCCGCCTCCGCAGTGGTTATCAGATCACCCGCACACGTGGGCCGATACGACACCGCCCGTGTGCGAAGCCGCCCGCCGCATCCTGTTCTTCCTCCAGCCCGGCCGCACCTCGCGCCACGCCGCGCTCGACATGATCGCCGGTCTGCAGTCCGCCGGGCACGCCGTGAGCGTCCTCGAACTCGGCCCCCTCTGGGAGCGCCTGGACGGCCTTGGTTCCCTGGCCGCCGGGGAGCGTCTGGCCGCCACCACGCAGGTCGGTGCCTTCATCCGCCACGCCAACATCGATCTCTCCATCTCCTTCTGGGCTAACGCCCTCACCACCTTCACGCACGGTTGGGGCTCATCGTCGCCCTCCGCCGCGCCCGCGGCCACCTCCTGCTTCGACCTGTGGGATTCGCCCCACCTCATGTACTGGTTTGATGCCCCACACTGGGCACAGGGCGGCAGCGTGCGCGACCTCATCCCCAGCGGCCTCCTGCGCGGCCCACGGCTGCGCTCGGTCGTCAACAACGCCGGCGCAGCACACGAGATGACCGGCCCGCTCGGCTTCGGCCACGCCGCGGCACTCCCCTACGCCATCCACGAGCGTGCCTTCCATCCCGAAGCCTGGCTCCCCGCCGCGCGCCGTGAGTTTGACCTCGCGGTCGCCACCGGCCCCGGCGACCCGCCCCCCACCCCCCTCATGCTGCGCGAACTCGAGCGCGACGACCCCGACACCGCTGCCATCCGCGCCGAGTGCGCCGCCCGAGCCCTCCCGGGCCTGCGCGTGCTCGCCGAGCGCACCGGCCCGGAGCACGCCTCCCCCTCCGCCGTGACGCACCTGCTCGAACGCCTGCTCGCCACCCAACTCGCCAACCCCCACACGCCGATGCTCCGCCGCCTCGATGGCCTCGCAGCCGCCGACCCCGCGCTGGGCCCCGCCCGTGCCGCCCTGTGCTCAAACCCCGGCCTCTGGATCGACGCCTCCGCCCACATCCGCAGCGTCGACTCCTGGCGCCGCCCCTTCATCACCGCCTTCCTCTGCCGCCGTCTGCGCACCGTCCTCTTTGGCGAAGGCCCCGACGCCCTCGACCCCTGGGGCATCGCCCGCGGGGCGGCTGCCACGCTCGGCTACGTACCCCACGAGGAACAACGCCGCGCCTACGGCCGGGCACGCCTGGCCCTCTCCGCCATGCGCTGGCAAGACGACACCGGCATCCACCTCAAGCCCCTCGAGGCCGGCGCCAGCGGCACGCTCCCCCTCTGCGAGTGGCGCAGCGGCCTTGCCGAACTGCTCGAGCCCGGCACGCAGGTGGCCGCGGCCCGCACACCCGGCGAACTCGCCGCGCTCGCCCGCACACTGCTGGCACAGCCCGAACGCATCGACGGCATGGCCCAGGCCGCCCTCGTGCGCATCCGCCGCGAGCACACGTGGAAGGTGCGCTCCGGACAGGTGCTGGCCGCCCTCAGCACGCCGTGAAGAACGCCGTGATGTAGTCCCCCAGATCGTCCGGGTTCACGATGCAATCACCCGTGATATCCACCTTGAACCCGTCGAGGTCATACGGCGGTCCCTCCGCCCCGCACACCGGCGCGGCGTACGCCCCCGGCCCCGCCAGCGCGGGGGCCGTGTAGTAGTCGGTGATGTAGTCCCCCAGGTCGTCTGCGTTCACGATCCCGTCGGCGTTGTAATCCTGATTCTGGAGCGCGTGGTGCTCCTGCCGGTTCAGGATGCAGTCAAGATCCCAGTCCACGCCGATGCGCTGGCCCGAGCCCGGCGGCACCGCCATGAACACCAGTTCGTTGGTCGCGTCGCCCTCCATCAGGTGGTCGTGGTTCACCAGGTCGCCGTTGTCCCTGCGCCAGCGCGGCACCTCGGTGCCGACCAGCGCGGGCAGCAGCACAAAGCCCGCGGGCTCGCCCTGAAACAGCCCCGCCGCCACCACGTCGTTCTGGCTCGGCGCCAGGCGGCTCTGCACCACCATCCAGCCCACGTCCTCCGCCTGTTGGTCGGTGGCCGGCCCCGCCACCCGCACCTGCCACCCCACCACACCCATCACGTTGCTCTGGAAACTCGCCACGAAGTCGATCACCTTCTGGTGGTCCGCCAGCGCGATGCCGGTCGGGTTGCCGTTGCCGTCCACCCCCGGCGGGAAGAACTCGAGCAGGAACGTCGCCAGCGGGTGCCCGTTCTGCTCGCTGGTCTCGCTGCCGTCGTGCAAGAGGCCGAAGCCGCCGTAGCGGTCGGACGCGAACTTCTTGTAGATGCCCCGCAACTGGGCCACCTCCTGAACCTGCAGGAAGAGCGGCTCGCCCTGAAAGTTGAACGCGAAGTCATCGACCGCCCCGGGCAGCCGCAGCGAGCCGTCGTGGTTCACCGTGTGGCAGCCGTTGCAGAATGCCGCGAAGATCCCCCCGCCCTCAAGCGCGATCGGGCTCTTGAACCGGTTCAGACGGTCGTAGAAGGGGCTCGGCGCGTACGCCAAAGACATCACAAACTTCGTGAAGCGCTCCATCTCCTCGGTGCTCAACTGCACGCCCCCCAGAAGGTTCTGGAACGCACCGTTGAACTCGCTCAGGTTCTTCTTGTCGCCGCGCCAGTGAAACGTCTCGTGCTTGGCCAGCCCCTTGAACGACTGCGTCACCATCGGCCCCTTCACCGGGTGATTGGTCGTGATCCCCGTCAGGCTCGTCGGCACCGGGAGCGGGTTCACCGCGTGCGGGTCGCCCAGGTCCCACGCCAGGTGGTCGTGGTTCCCGTCGATGTGGCACAACGCGCACGACGACGCGAAGTTGTGCGTCGTTTTGGCCGAGTACAAGAAGTTCCGCCCCTCGCGCACGTCAAACGGCTCGGGGTTGAACACCCCGACCCGCCCCAACTCCTCCAACTGGCTGTCGGCCACGCTCAAGATCGAGATCGTCATGTCCGTCCGGTTCAGGCAATACAGCCGCTGGGCATCACCATCCAACGCCAGCCCGCGCGGGCCGCGCCCCACGTCCACGCGCGCCAGCACCTGCCCCGTGCCGGGGTGAACCACCGCCACCCGGTCTGCTGCCAGGCTCGCCACATACGCCCGCGTGCCCGAGGGGTCGTAGACGATGTCGATCGGGTTCGACAGGCTCGCCGCCTGGGCCGCCGGATTCGGTGCCGACACGTCGTCAAAGTTGTCCACCCCGGCGTGCAGGTCGAACACCGCCGCCGCGCCCGCCGCGGTCGGCAGCGTCAGCGGATTCAGGTCCACCAGGGCCAGGCGGTGCTCGATGAACCGCCCGTTGAGCGTCCCCTCGTGCCGCTCCAGGTTCCGCGGGTGCAGGTCGGCCACCAGCACACGCGGCCGCACCGGGTGTTTCGCCAGCGCCGTGATCGTCGTGCCCACGTTGCCCAGCGTGTGGATGACGCTCAGCCCGCTCACGTCCGCCGCGTCGAGCACGATTACGTCGTGGTCCACGCGCTGGGCCGCGTCGTCCACCATGGTCTGCAGCACCACCGCGGCGTTGGTGCAGTTGAACTCCGTCGCGAAGGTCGCCACCACGCCGGGGTCGAGTGTGCCGTCTGTCAGCGTGAGCACGTCCACCACCTGGGCCCACGCCCCCTGCGACGTGTTCGTCACGATCCGGTGCGTCTCGGGCGAATCCGGCACCACGCCCGGGTCCGGCCACGGGCTGAGTTCCGCCGAGGCGTTGAAGATCGCGCTGGTGAGTGAAAATTCCTGGGCCATCTGGATCGTGTGCACCCACTCGCTGGTGGGCCCGTGAAACAGCCGCACGCGCCGCCCCACCACCGTCGTGTCGTTGCCCGAGTGCAGGGCGCTCACGTACAGCCGCCGCAGGTCCGCGTCATACGCAAGCCCGCGCGGCGTGTTGCAATCCAGCCGCCGCATCCCCACCACCTTGCGCAGCCCGGTGTCAACCGCCAGCACGTACCCGCGGTTCTCCGTCTTGCCCGCAAAGTCCGGGTCCAGGTCCGTCGGCCCCTGCGTAAGCACAAAGGCCGTGCTCCCGGTCTCGTCGAACACGATGTTCACGGGTTCGTCGCCCACGGGGATCACTGCCACGACGCGGCTCGTGTGCAAGTCAATCACACTCACGTCGTCGCTCATGAAGTTCGCCACCCAGGCGAACCGCACCTCCGTGTCGGCCGGGCCGCCGGGGCCGGGCTGCACCGCCACCGCCACCGGCTCCAGCCCCACCGGCACCCGGGCCGCCAGGTGCAGCCGGCCGCTGGCCGCGTGGGCCGTGTCGTACACCATCATCGAGTTGTCGGGCGTGTCGGCCGCCAGGAGCGTGGCCCCGTCGGGCGTGAGCGCCAGGGGCCGCACCATGGGGCTGTCAAAGTTCACGAACGGCCCCGAGCGCAACGCGGACAGCGGCGGGATCGCCCCCGGCGGCGGGGCGGGCGGGACCGGCAGCGGCGCCGGCGCGGCCGCCATGTTCGACGGGCCGCCCACCGCATCCAACAGCGTCGCCCCCGCAAACGGCGCACGCCTGAACCCCGGGTGCCCGCCCCCCCCGATCGCCAAGGGCGAATCCGCCGCGAGGTCGGCCGCCAGCAGCCGCTGGCCGCCCGCCGGGCGCTGAGCCCGCGCCGCCACCAGCGCGCTCACCATCACGCCCGACCCGAGCACAAACGCGCCGAGCCACACGCCGGTCAAAACGCTGGAGGGGGTACGCATGGGTTGGCTCCGAGATGAAATTTGGAATCGGGAGCGGAAACGGTCGCGAAGGCCGGAAGAACTCGCCCGGCCCGCGCGGCGTGTGGGCACCGCAGAACGCGGCATACGCAGGTGCGCACGCCGACACGGCTGCGGTTGCCGCGCCGGGGCGCTGTAATCGCTTGCGGTCGAAAAATCCCCCGACTTGACTACCAACAGGAGACTGATTGATTATGCACACGAGCGTTCAGCGGTTGAACGTGCCGCGCGGTCGGTCGATCACGTCGCGCTGAATCTGCCGGTCCTGCGCGCTCGTGGTCTGCCGCGGGTCGCTCACGTCAAACGCCACCTGCCCGCGCGGCCCGCGTGCCGTGATCGTGAGGGGGCCGCGCCGCGTGAGCGGCACCTGATACGCCGCCGTGCTCCCGCCCTCCTCCATGACCGCCAGTGCGCCGGCATCCGCCCACGCGGCCGCGGTCGCGCTCTTGCCCGGCTCCACACGCACCACTTCGTCGCCGGGGCCGGCGACCGTCAGCGGCCCGCCGGTCGCGTTCACAAACAAGATGCCCGAACCGCCACCACCACTCCCCGCACAGCTGACAGTCGCCAGGCACGCCGCCACCAGCGCCGCGGCGGCCGCCACACACCAAACGCCTGTCCGCCGGCCCTCACGGGCATCACGCACACAGACACGGGCTTGGGCACGGGCAGAACGATCGTTCATGGTTGGCTCCGATCTTCCAGAGGCTCGATGATGAGTTCTTCGGTGGTGGTGCGCCGCGCCACCGCGCGCGTGCCCGGTACCGGGCTTTCCGCGGGCCGCTCTTCCACCGTGGTCCGCCGGGCCGCCGCCGCGCCGCCGCTCCTGCCCGGCGCGGGCGACACGATGGCCCGCCCCACGTGCCCAAGAAACGCGCCCACGCTGAACCACAACGACCGCGGCCGCCCTGCGGGAGTGCCCGTCCGCCCGTCGCCGTGTCGCGCACCGGTCATGCGTCCAGAGCATACGTGCCGGATCCGCGACCGGTCGGATGAAGCGCGACAATCAGGCCCCCACGGCCTGCTCGCGGTAGCGGTTCTCCCCCAGCCAACTGCCCAGGCTCAGGCCCATGGGCAGGCCGATGAGCGCACCGGCGAACCAGTCGATCGGCAGCAGCCGCGCGGGCGGCAGCAGTTTGCCGCCGAAGACGCTCGCGCTCAGCGGCTTGCCCGCGGCCACTATGTCGTGCCCGAACTGGCCCACGAGCGGCGACAGCACGCCCACTAGAAACACGCCGGCCAGCGCGGCGGCCGGGCTCACGCGATAATCAAGCAGCACCAGACCCGCCCCCGCGAAGATGCCCCCCGCCGCCGCCGCGGCAATCGCCTGCCCCTTGAGCATGTTCTGGCTCACCAGCCACGCCGCCAACACCGCGCCCGCCGCGCCAACCGCCACGGCCAGCAGCACATTGAGCACACGCACCGGCTCAGCCAAGAGCGCGACACGCGGGGGCACGCCGAACAACTCGGCCAGCACCGCACGCGGCATGCTCACGATCCGGGCCAGCGGCGGCTCGCGCAGCCCGCCCGGCGCCACCTCGTGTTCAGGTTCACCGGCGCCTCCGCCCCGCTTCCCCGCCGCGGTCACCATGAAGGCCACCATCGCAACCAACGGCAGGCCGAGCACGAGCCCCTCGAGTGCAAGCCGCGGCATGGCCGCGCCCTCGGGCCAGATGCGCACGACATCGGGCACGGTGCCCGCGCCCGCCGCGCCCCACGTGAGGAGCACACCGGCGTTGAAGAGCCCCTCGCGGAGCGACACGAGGCGAGCGGTGATGATTCCCGCGGCACCGGCCAGCAACACGGCGCACAGACCCCGCAGCAGGCCCAGCGCGGGCGTGGTGGAGAGGATGCCGGGGACGTGGTCGGAGCCGTCGGCCGCGCGAAGGCCCGCGGTGAGCCACCAGGCGATCGGCCCGAGCGCGAAGATCGCGATGAGTCGGCAGGCCCAGGTCGCGGCGGTTTGCACCATGCGGCGAGGGTAGGGGGGACGCGAGAGCGGACGGGCACAAGTGATGATGCCGGCCCGCTCGCTGCGCCCGGGGCTCGTTCAAGGCGAGCGTGGGCCGGACCGCTAGCGCCCCAACTCCACGTAGTACACCGTCCGGGCTTCGAGCTTCGTCAGCGGCGCATACCCCGCAAACCGCCCCAGCGGGGTGAGCGTGGGCGTGGTCGCCGCGTCGCCGCGCAGGCGCTCCACCGCGCTCACCACCGGCGGCAGCGTGCCCGAGAGCAAACTGAGCGTGCAATCGGTGATCGCCTCGCCCGAGAGGTTCGCCACCACCAGCACGGCGGGGGCATCGCTGTCTGCCGGGGGCGTGCGCAGGCAGGCGAAGACCTTGTCGGTGGAGGCCTCGACGCGCGAGACGCCGCCGCGCGTGAGCGCGGGCGAACCACGCCGGATGTGCACCAGCCGCCGGTAGAGGTTGAGCAGCGAGTCGCCTTGGGCGTGCTGGGCCGCCACGTTCACGGTCGCCGCGTCGGCGTTGGCGGCGCGCCAAGGCTTCGCACCCGCGGGCGTGAAGCCCGCGTTGGCCTCGGCCGTCCACTGCATTGGTGTGCGGATGTTCTCATCGGGCTTGTCGCCCACCATGCCGATCTCTTCGCCGTAATAGATGAAGGGCACACCGGGGAGCGCGAACTGGATCGCCGCGGCGACCGCCGCCATGGCCCGCGCTTCCGCGTCGGTTGGAGGTTGCTTCAGCGGGGCGTAGGGGCTCTTGTCGCCTGGGGCGTTGTCGGTGCGGCCGCGCAGCAGTTGGGTGAGGGCCCGGGGCTGGTCGTGGTTGGCGAGAAAGGTGGAGAACTGCCCGCGCGGAAAGAGCCGCCAATCGTGCTCGAGCGTGTCGGCGAGTTTGGCGGCCCGGGCGTGCAGGGCCGCGCCCAGCGTGGCGCCCGCCAGGTCGAAACTGAAGACGCTGTCGAGCTCGGCATCCAAAAATGGTGCCCCCTGCACGCTGGCTGTCCAGACCTCGCCCACGCTGAAGGCGTCGGGCTTCACACCCTTCACAAAGGTGCGGTAGCGCTTCAGCCAGGCGTGCGTGGCGGGCGTGTTCTCCTGAACCTCGCCGTCTTCGATCAGGTGGCGGATGGCGTCGAGGCGGAAGCCGTCGATGCCGATCTCGTCAAGCCAGAAACGCGTGATGGCGAACATCTCCTCGGTGGTGCGCTCGTGGGTGTACTCCAGGTCGGGCATCACAGGGCTGAAGAGGCCGTAGTAGTACGGCCCCTGCGCCGCTCCCTTCTCCAGCGGGTGCCACACGGTCTGGTTCCACGGGCCCTTCCACGAAGGCTTCACGTTCTCGATCTTGAACATGGCCCGCTGTGGGGCCTCGGCGCTGGCCCGCGCGGCCTTGAACCACGGGTGCTCGCTGGAGCAGTGGTTCGGTACGAGGTCGATCACGATGCGGATGCCCCGCGCGTGGCACGCGCTCACCAGCCGCTTGAAATCGTCGAGCGTGCCGTACTGCGGGTTGATGCCGCGGTAGTCGATCACGTCGTAACCGTGATAACTGGGCGACGGGTGGATGGGCATGAGCCAGAGCGCAGTGATGCCCAGCGAGGAACCGGTCTCCCCCTTCTCGTCGTTGAGATAATCCAGTTTCTCGATCAGGCCCTGGATATCGCCGATGCCGTCGCCCGCGAGCGGGCCCTCGGTCGAGTCGGCAAAGGAACGCAGGAAGACCTGATAGAAGACCGCGTCATTCCACCACCCACCCTCGGAGGGGGGCGGCTCGAAGCGGGGGATGGCATTGCCCTTGGGCGCGGCGGTGGGCGCGGCGCTGGGGGACGGCGTGCCGGTGGAGGTGTTGGTGGTGGCCTGGCCCGGCGCCATTGCGCACAGAGCGTACGAGCAGATGAGGGCGAGTGCGGAGCGCATGGATCGAGCGTAGCGGGCGTGGCCGATCAGCGGTCGCGGCCGCGAACGCCGTCGATTGTGAAGTCAATGCCACACACTTCCGCACTCGGGTCGCCCGAGCCCCGAGGCAACGCCCAGACGTTCAAGACACCGGGCAAGACGGATGCGGTCGCGAGATTGACGGCCGAGCCATCCGCAAAGGCATGTGCAACGGGGTAGTCCGGCGGGACCATGCGGATCGCCGGATGGAGGTCTCTTGTCCCGGGGGCCTGCCATGTACGGTCTTGGCTGACCAACCCCTTTTGGGCGGGAAACACGATGGCGCTCAGCGTCTGTGGCACCCACATGGCCTTATCCTGGCTGGAGCCGATGCGCCAGAACGCGGGCGTGGTGTAGAGCGAGGCCGTGAGGTGGTAGTCGCCGATGAACGCCGTCTGGATTCCGCCGACAGTCATCGTCGGTCGCGGCGGCGAGCCGGGTTCCCAAACCGCCTTGGCGGGGAGTGCCGGACGAAACGCTAGATGAGCAAGTTGGTGGTTGCTGAAGTAGTCGCCGCGCACGGGTTGTCCCCCGATCGAGCGCGACTCGGCCTCACCCGCCTCGGATGTGAGTGAAGGGAGGTCCGTACTGAACAGCACGGGGGGCAACTCCCGATAGTCCTGCGCGTACAGCACCACACTGAGCGCGTACGAGCGGGCGTTCTCCAACGAACCCAGCGAGCGGGCCGATTCTCGCGTCTTGGCAAAGCGGGGCAGCGCCAGGCCCAGCAGGAGGCTGACGACTCCCAAGACAATGAGAAGTTCGGCGAGCGTGAAGCCTCGCCGCACAGTGGCGAGTACAGCGGGTGCCACCCTGCGAACAGCGGGACAGGTGTGTGGGTCCATATTGCATCCCCGCGGGGCTTGACCAGCACCCCCCCCCCCCCCGCGTAGATTCTGGCGCATCGATCGAGCTTTTCAAGGAGACTCGCATGAAACTAGTTGCTTTCGTTCGGATTCGGAAGGCGGCGGTTGCCACGCTGGGCTTGGCCGCCGTCGTGGTGGCGGCGCACGCGCAGAATCAGACACCCATCGGAGATTGCGACTGCGAGTCGCTTCCGTCTCCCCCGTGCCTCGATGTCACGCGCTGCGGTTTCTACGGGCCGTACGTGGCTCCGTGCACGGGCGGGTGTGTCCAAGTCATCGGCGGCGTGCCATGCACCAAGCCGGGCTGGACCTTCGCGTCGGTGACCTTCGGTGTCGGGACCGGCATGGGCTTTGTCGGGGCCTCGCAGCCACTGACCACCGGGCATTGCGGGTGCGTCAGCACGCAGCCCGATCCGGTACCTGTGCCGGTGCCAGTCTTCCTTGGCGGCACTCCATGCCCAACTGCAAAGCCAGCGTGCTGGGATGAGTGCTACTAGCCGTGGCAGGCCGCGCCGGCCTGGCACGCTCCGGATGCCCCTGCGTGCGGCGTTGGTCGGCTTGGCTGTCGTCTCATGGGCGGTCCGTGCCGTCAGCGCCACCCCGCCGGCTCTCGACGCAGCGCTCGCCGCGTACGCCCGCGACGCTGCGGCACGCTTGGAGATCGTAAAGATCTCCGAATTCCCTGCCACGGGCAAAACCGATCGCCACCGCGCGCTGGAGCAGGCTGGCATCGCGGTGGGTTGGGCGGATCCGCGCACGAACCGCGAGCGCTTCTGTGCTTGGCGAATCCGCATTCAACTTGACGGCGAGGGAGCGCTGCGCCGCGACATGTGGCCAGCCCAAGCCTGGGGGCCGGTCGAGCGCATGGCTGAGAAACTGATCGTCGCTGGCTCCGGGGCCGATCAGCGCGTGTACGAGTTTCCCGGCCCGAGCAGCGGCACGGCGGCGCTCCGCCAACCCGAATCGCCGTCCGCTGTCCAGGAGTACCTCAGCCGAACCCCCTTCGGTGAACTGGGCTTTGAACTTGACTGCTCACCGGTACGGGTTGCGCGTTGCCTGCTGAGTGGGATGGCACGAGCTGCCGACGTACGGGAAGCCGCCGGCCCGGCACCCGGCACCACGCGCCTGACATCCGCGCAGCTACACGCGGCGGTGGTGCTCTTGTCCGACACGGGCGAGATTCAGGAGGCCATGGTCCGAACGCAACCCGGCACCGTACTCGGCGTACTCTTTGAGGGGGTGATGCCTGTCGGGCCGCTGTGGCCGGCGCGCTGCCCGCGCATTGTGCGGATGGCAACGCTGCCGGATGATCTGCCGCTGGAGTCCGCCCTCACCGCGCGACCCGAGTTTGACCGAGGGTGGGCTTGGGTATGCGAGAATGTCTCGCTCACGGCACCTGGCCCGGCCGCGGACTTTGACTGGAAGGCGCTCGCCCCGCTCCTCGTGGATGCCCGCACCGGCAAAGTGGTGGCCCGACGCACGCCGCGCCCACCCAAGCCTGAGGCCAAGCCTTCTGAACCGCCTGCGGCCGCGACAGATACGCCACCCCCGGCCACGCGGGGTGCCTCTGGTCCGCCGCCTGCGAACATGGATGTCGCGGCGGCCTTCAACGCCAAGCCTGCCCGCCCGGTTGAGTCCACCGTCGCGATCGCCGGTGGTGCCACACTGGTCGTCGCCGGAGTGCTCGCTATGTACATCCGGCGTAGGTCCGCATGACCCCGCACGCATCCACGGATCCGCCGCCCGCGTCGCGCCGACTGCTCGGGCACATCCACGCACCTGCTGCCCTTGTGATCGGCACCTTCTGGCTTTACGCAGGCCTGTGGAAACTTGTTGATTCCAACACCCTGGGGACCGCGCTCACCGCGCACGGCGTACTGCCGCTCCGCACCACCACCCCAATCGCAGTGCTTCTGCCGCCGCTTGAAGCCGCGCTGGGCCTGTGTATTGCACTGGGCGGAGCGGCCGGCCGGCACCGCCTGCTCACGGCCAGCATATGTACGGGCCTTGCCCTGCTCCTTTGCTTCATGGCCTATATCGCCATCGTCCCGGCCGAGGCGATCAAGGCCGCGGGGTGCGGCTGCGGCGTGCCAGGGAGCGGCTGGCTCTCGCGGGGGCTGGGCATGTCTGAACGGGCTGGCCTGCTGGGTGCCGATGCCGCGCTTGTTGGCCTTCACGTCCTGTGCTATCTTGGCACCGGGCCGAGTCAACTCACCCCCACACCGCGCCCCGGACCCGCACCATCGCCTTGAGCGCATACACACTCAGGGCCACGAAACAGAGCGTGGTGAGCGCGACGAGCGCGGTGTTGGTGGCCATGACGGTGCCGCTGGCACCGGCCATGGGGCTGATCTTCTGCGCCGCGCTGGTCATCGCCTGGGCCCGCAGTTGCTCGGGGATGAGCTTGGCCAGGAGGACGGACTGGCCGAGGATGGCCGCGACCACACCCCCCAACATGGCGCACTGCACGCCGATGCGCTTCCAGCGCTCCACGCTGCTCTTGCCCTGGAGGAGCAAGCCCAGTTCGCAGATGGGCATCCAGATCGTGAGGATGAGGTAGAACACGCCCCCGAGGGCCGAAATGGGTAAGCCCGCCATCATGAGTCAATGCCCCTTCTCAAACGTCTTGAGCCGGCGGCTCACGACGAGTTCATTCCAGAACGCCTTGAACACGAAGTAGAAGTTCACGAACCGGATCACGTAGAACGCCGGCAGGCTCATGAGGGCCTGCTTCACCTCGCCGCGCGGCCACGCCTTGGCCAGGACGGGCACCAGGAGCGCCGGAAGGTCCAGCAGGTACGCCAGCAGGAAGAGCGGGTGAACGCTGATGGCCAGGATGGGGAGCGCGATCAGGTAGGCCGCCGCGGCGAACGTCGCGTCCCACAGGGCCACCGCCACCATCATCCGCAGATACGGCACTTCGAGAATGCCCCGCCAGTTCACACGCACGCACTGCACGAAGCCGTGGCTCCAGCGCGTGAGCTGCTTGCGCAGAAAATCGAACGTTGGCGGCTCGATCGGGTAGCAGACGGCCTCGGGCACGAAGCGCACGGTCTGCTTGCCGATGTAGACCTGCCAGGTCAGGTCCATGTCCTCGCCCACGGTCCGGGTGGGCCACCCGCGCTGGGCCTTGAGCCAGGCCGTGCGGAACATGGCGAAGCACCCCGACGCGATCATGGGGCGCTCGTAGTAGTCCTGTATGGGCTTGTAGAAGCCGAAGGCGTAGAGGTATTCGATGTAGCGGCCGCGCTCCCACAGCGAGCGCACGTGCCGGGGAATCACCATACCGCACGCGGCCCCCACGCGGGGCGAATCCATCGCGGGCAGCAGTTTCTCGATCGCGTCGGGCGCCAGCGTGGTATCGGCGTCGATCGCCAGGGTCAGGTTATCGACCACGTAATCGAGGCCGTAGTTGAGCGCGCTGGCCTTGCAGCCGCGGTTCTGCTCCGGACGCACCACGGTTACGGCAAGGTCCGGCCCTGAGCAGGCCCTGGCGATCTCGCCGGTTCCGTCCTTGGAGCAGTCGTCGATCACGATCACGTGGTCGGGCTTCACCGTCTGGGCCCGCAGGCTTTCGAGCGTGTCGCGGATGCTGGCCGCCTCGTTGTAGGCAGGGATGAGGACCGTGAGGGTGGGCCGACGTGCCTCGGCGCCGGGTTGCTGCTGCGGCACGCGCCGGGACTCGGGGGCGGGAGCGAAGTCGGGTGATCCGCCCGGGCGCGTCGCCCTGTGCCTGCGCGGCAGCAGGGCCCGCAGTGCCGGCGCGATCTTGGGCGTGGCTTGCAACGAGAACACCGACATCGCCCGCTCCACGTGCCGCGGCGTGCAACACGCGCGCGGACACAGCGAAGACACACACGCAGCCTTTGCAGTGCTGGTGGCCCACCCGGGCCGCCCTCTTTCGCCGACCCGCGCCGTGCGGGCGGGTCGATCCGGGCGGAGCTTCCGAAGGACGCTGAACAGTACGCGATCCCAGTGCACACGGATTCACGCGAGAGGGGGCACCCATGCGTCCGGCCCGCGCGTGGCGGTCTGAGTAGGTGCGTGTTTGGTGCCCGTCCGAGAATCGCGCAGATTCCACCCGTTTCCACCCCCTCGCCGATACCTCCCGGCTATGACCTCTGCGCTGTTTTCCGCGGCCCCTGCCGCGTCCGGTCCCGGTGTGCTGACGACCCAGGCCCTCAAGAAGGGCAGGGCGGGGGTGTGGCGCTACTTCGCCCTCTTCGGCGAGACCGCCGCGTTCCTGTTCCTGCTGCTGGCCGTGCTCTCTTTCAGCGCGGCGGACCCGCCCGCGCCCCACGTCTGGCCCTGGAATCAGCCGCCGGTGAACTGGTGCGGCACCTTCGGCGCCCATGTGGCCTACTGGGTGCTGAGCCTGGTGGGCTGGGGCGCGTGGCTCGCGCTGGCCCTGTGGGGCGTACGCCTGTTTGTGGTGGCGTTCGTCTCGCCGATCTCGCATGTGCCCGTACGCGTGCTGGGCGTGCTCATCATGGCCGCCGCGGCCGCCGCGGCCCAGGCGCTGGTGCTGCCGCGCAGTGGCGCGATCGCCGACCTGGGGGGCGGCCTCGTGGGCACGCTGGGGGCCGACACGCTCGCCACACGGTTCGGAACACTGGGCGCGCTCCTCTGGATCGGCCTGGCGTTCCTCGTGGGTGCCACGGTCGCCGTGGATATCTGGGTGGTGCTCGCCCCGCTGTGGGCGTACAAGCAGGCCCGCGCCGCCGCGGGGCCCACCGCCTCCGCCGTGCACAGCGCGGCCAAGACGACCGGCCAGGGCATGACTCGCCTGGGCCGCCTGCTCGCCAAGTTCCGCAAGACCGACCCCAACCGGCGCGAAACCGCCCAGACCGTCGACCTGATCGTGAAGGGCAGAAAGAAGCCCAGGGCCGACGGAGCCAAGGAAGTGATCGACGAGAACGCGGGCGGCATCGGCGGCACCGAGGCCTTCAAGCCCGAGGACCACAGCGTGGTGGTGGACGCCGACGGCGACGTGGTGGCCGAGGCGCCCGAAGCCGCGGCCGACGCCGACCCGGTCGCCGACGACGATGCGGATGCGCCGGCGGTGCTTGCTGAGGAGAAGAAGTCCTTCACGCCCGAGCAACTGCGCGAGAAGATCGCCAAACTGCCGCTGGTCTTCGCCGCCAAGGACCGCAAGACCGCCACCGCCGACGACCTGCGCGACATCCAGAACGTCTCCGACATGGAGGGCTACCGCTTCCCTGGGCTTGATCTGCTCGAGGAGCCCGAGGTGAACTTCAGCCAGACCATGGAGGCCTATGTGCGCGAGCAGGCCATGGCCCTGGAGAAGTCGCTCAAGGAATACCGCATCGACGGCGAGGTGGTGGGCATCGAGTCGGGCCCGGTCATCACGCTCTACGAGATCCGCCTGGCACCGGGCACAAAGGTGTCGGCCCTCTCGGCCGTCTCCAGCGACCTGGCCCGCTCGCTCAAGGCCGTGAACGTGCGGATCGTGGCCAACACCGAGGGGCGCGACACCGTGGGCATCGAGGTGCCCAACGCCAAGAAGGAGAAGGTGCGCCTCAAGGAACTCATGGGCAAGAGTGAGCGCTTCACCGGCATGCAACTGCCCATGTTCCTGGGCAAAGACGCCTCCGGCACGCCCCTCATCGCCGACCTCACCAAGATGCCCCACATGCTCATCGCCGGCACCACCGGCTCGGGCAAGAGCGTGTGCATGAGCACCATCCTCATGAGTTTCCTCTACACCAAGAAGCCCAACGAACTCAAACTGGTGCTCGTCGATCCCAAGATGGTCGAACTCAGCCAGTTCAAGGACGTGCCCCACCTCATGTGCCCGGTGGTCACCGAGATGAGCAAGGCCGCGCAGATTCTCGAGTGGGCCGTCCGCAAGATGGACGAGCGCTACGAGCTGCTGGTGGAAGCCGGCTGCGTGAACATCGCGGCGTACAACGCCCTCTCCTGGGATGAACTCAAAGACCGCTTCAAGCCCGCCGACGAGGTGGAAGAGGCCCGCATCCCCAAGAAACTCCCCTTCATGGTCTTCGTGATCGACGAGCTCGCCGACCTGATGATGACCAACAAGGAAGTGGAGACCGCCATCATCCGCCTGGCCCAGAAGGCCCGGGCCGTGGGCATGCACCTCATCCTCGCCACCCAGCGCCCTCAGGCCAACGTCGTCACCGGCCTCATCAAGAGCAACATGCCCAGCCGCATCGCCTTCAAGGTGGCCAGCGGCATGGACTCGCGCATCGTGATGGATCAGAAGGGGGCCGAACTGCTGCTGGGTCAGGGCGACATGCTGTTCCTCTCTCCGCGCTCCAGCGAACTCACCCGCGCCCAGGGCACACTGGTTGACGACAAGGAAATCCGGCGCGTGGTCGGCTTCCTCAAGGACATCGCCACGCCCACCTTCGAGCGCTCGCTCATGCAGATCCGCACCGGGGCCGACGCGGCCGGGGGCCTGGTGGGCGGCGATGCCACCGAGAGCGACCCCGGCGACCCCGGCCTCAACCACGACGGCATCGCCAAGGGGCAGACCGACCCGCTCTTCGACAAGGCCGTGGAAGTGGTGCTCGAGGCCCAGAAGGGCTCGGTCTCCATGCTGCAGCGCCGCCTCGCCATCGGCTACACCCGCTCCAGCCGCCTGATCGATGCCATGTGGAAGGCCAACATCGTGGGCGACCACAAGGGCACCGTCGACCGCGACGTGCTCATCTCCATCGAAGAGTGGCTCGCCATGAAGGCCCAGGCCGCGGCGGACAACGCCGCCGCCGACACGGCCGCGCCCACCGCAGCGGGTCAGCAGGGCTCGCTCTTCGAGACCAAGCCCGCCGCCGACGGCCCAGGCACGCCTCCCGCCAAGTCCGCCGCGCCCGGCGCGGCCAGCAACACCGGCACCACGCCGACCGTGCAGGTGCCGAGCCGTGCCCGGTTGCCCCAGAGCGCCGGGCCCGTGCCGACGAGCGCGAAGGCGGAACTGGAGGGTGGGCTCGACGACGAGCCCGACGCCCCCGGCGACACCGACGATGCACCCTTCGACGACGGCGAAGACGATGCCCGTTGAGATGGCCCGGTATGCTGGGCCTATGAGTCTCATACGGCGGATAGGACCCATCCTCGCTCTGCTCCTCCTCGTGGGCGCCTGCGCCACGCACCCCCGCGCACCCGGCGCGCCAGCCGCGGCCGGCGACCCCGTGCGCAAGGACGCGAGCACGCCCGCGAAGGCGCCGCCCGCCCCGCACTACCTCGCCCCCGCCCACTTCAACCTGCTGGCTGTCCTCCCCGCGCCACCCGCCAACGACTCCCCCCTCACCCGCGCCGAGATCGAACTCGTGCTCGCCGTGCAACGCGGGGCCACACCCGAAACGGTCGCCCGCGCCAAGGCCGATGAAGACATGACGCCGCTCATCTTCGCCGATGTGCTCGGCCCAAGCTTCAACGACAAGGCCCTGCCGCGCACCTTCGCGTTCCTGAAGGGCTCGACCGCCGACGCGAGCACCATCTACAACGGCGCCAAAGACCACTTCAAGCGGGCCCGCCCGCCGACAATCGACCGGCGCGTGAACCCGCACGAAGAGCCCTCGCCCAGTTTCGGGTACCCGAGCGGGAACGCTACGCGGGGCATGCTCTGGGGCACGCTGCTGGCCGAGTGTCTGCCCGAGCGGCGCGATGCACTGCGGGCCCGGGCCGGCGCGGCGGCCCACAGCCGCGTGGTGCTGGGCGTGCACTTCCCCTCCGACGTGGCGGCGGGCATGGCCGGCGGCGAGGCGATCGCGGGGGCGATCATCGCGTCGCCGCGGGCACGGGCAGACCTGGACGCGGCTCGCGCCGAACTCCGCGCGGCCTTCCCCGGCAAGCCCTGAAACTCGCGCCCGGGCGACCCGTACAATCGTGAGTGCATCGGGTTCGCACTCGGGGTGCTCCCCTGCCACTTGGCTTCGCATCCGAAGGACCATCACCATGCGTCTGAGCGCGATCCGTGCTTCCCACCTTCCTCTGGCGGTGTCGGTGTCTGCCGGGCTGGCCGCCCCGCTCTGCGCCCTCGCCCTTCCCGCCGTGATGGATCGCGTGCCCGAGGGCGCGATGGTCTCGATCGCCATCCCCAACTTCGAGAAACTCCAGAAGGACGCGGCCGGTGTCGCCGCGCTGGTCGGCGCTCCGCCCCAGGCCGTCGAGAGCCTCATGCTCATGACCGGCATCGAGAAGGGCCTGAAGCGCGACGGGTCCGTGGCCGTTGTGGTGCTGCCCATGAACCCCGCCGAGCGCGGGGCCGCCGAGCCGCCCATGTACGTACTGGTGCCCACCGCCGACTACGCCGCGCTGGTCGGCAACTTCGGCGTGCAGCCCGCAGGCCCGGGCAAACTCGACACGCTCATGATCCAGAACGAAGAGGTCTTCGCTAAAGACGTGGGCGGCGGCTACGCCGCGCTCGCGCCCAGCAAGGCCGTGCTCGACGGCATCACGGGCGCGCCGGGCAACCTCGCGGCCCACGAGAAACTCGCCGGCCCCGCCGCGAGCGCCATGGCCGACAGAGCCGGCCTCTCGATCATCGTCAACGTGCCCCTGGTGCGACCCCTGCTCGAAGAGGGCATGAAGCAGCAACTCGAAGAGATGGAGGGCATGATGCCCCCGGGCCCGGCCGCGGCGAACCTGACCTTGGTACGCGGGTTCGCGCAGCGGTTCATCGGCGAAACCCGCTGCGCCGTCTTCTGCACCAGCATCGACGGCCTTGGCGTCGGCCTCGACATGGCCCTCGCCTTCAACGAGGGCTCCAAACTCGCCGCGGCCTGCACCGGCAACGCCGCCAGCACGCCCCTCATCGCCAAACTCCCCAGCATCCCCTACCTGGCCGTGCTGGCCATGGACGTGTCCAACCCCAACGCGCGTGCCTTTCTCAAAGACCTCGCCGCACTCCAGCCCCAGCAAGAGGGCGCGGCGGGCGTGCTCGCCAAACTCGGGATGGACGCCAACGACAAGATGAACGGCTCCGCCACCGTGATCGGCGTCTCACCCGCAGGCCTCATGGGCGGCCTGCTCACCCGCACCGCGAACTACACCGCGACCAGCGACCCCGCCGCCGTCCGCGACCTGCCCAAAGCGACGCTCGCCGCGCTCAGCGAGCAGCAACTCGGCTCGGGCAAGTTCGAGGAGATCGACCTCAACGGCACGAAGGTGGCCTCGTACGAACTTCGGCTGGCCCCCGACCCCGACAACCCCTTCGCCGCGCAGGGCATGATGATGATGTTCGGCCCCGTGGGCGGGCCCAACGGCTACCTCGCGACGGTCGAGGGCGGCGTGGTGCAGACACTGAGCAAGAACCAGGAGCTGATGGGTGCCGCGCTGGCCGCCGCCACCACCGGCGAGGGCTCGCTCGCCGCAGACAAGCTCATCCAGCAGGTGGGTGAAAAACTCCCGCCCAACCGCGCTGCGGAGATGTACCTGGGCACCAAGGGCATTCTCGACACCGTCATGCCCATGATGGCCATGTTCATGGGCGTGCAGGTGGCGGTGGATGTCCCCCCCACACTCCCCCCCATCGGCTTTGCCGTATCCCCCAAAGAGGGGGTCATGCAGGCGTCGATCTTCGTTCCTGCCCCCGTGATCAAGACCTTTGCCGAGGTGGCGCGACAGGTGCAGGGCCCCGGTGGCGGCGATGGGGATAAACCGGCAGCCCCCAAGAAGGGGACTGGACAGCCCAAGTTCTGAAGGTATACTGAAATCGTCCGGTGCGGGCCGATAGTCTTTCTGGACCTGCCGCGACGGATGGTTTGAGGGCGTGTTGGCTGTGCCCTCGGCCCCGAGACCTGTTCCACACTCCTGTGCACCCCCCCCTGAGGCCTCGCTGGCGTTTCGCCGCGGGGCCTCTTTATTTGGGCTGCGCACCCATTTCAAACGTGAGCGACGACCAGACACTCACCCAATCCACATCGGTGCGATTGGCCGTGGCCTCCACCCGATCCATCACTACGGTGTTGATGATCCACAGGCCCGGCCGGTGGAGGGTGAACGCCGCGCTGCCGCTTTCGTCGGTGCGAGCGGTGGTGCGCACGGTCTTGCCGTTCTCGACCGACAGGGCCATGAGTTGTGCATCGGGGACGGGTTTGCCGTCGCGCAGCAGCGTGAAGGCCACGCTGTCGCCCACCGCCGCGGCGTAGGGGTTCCGCTCAGGCACAATCTCCACCTGCAGGCCCGTGCGCGCATCCCACGCGCCGGCGGTGTCGCCGCCCGCGCAGACTAGGGTCTTGGCGCAGCGTGAGTACCCCTCGCGCCCGGCCGCCGCGCTCTCGCCGCGCTCGGCCCGCGCCTTGAGCACGTGGGTGAGGCCCTGCTCACGCAGGTAGTCCTCAAACTGGCGGGCCTCCAGCGAGATCACGACCTCCGCCCCGCGATAGGCCAAGGCCCACACGCCCGCGCGCTCGAACGTGAACGTGCCCGCCGGCTCATCGCCGGGGTTGCCGGCCACGGCCACCGGCTTGCCCGCGCCGCCCGGCCCCGTGGCATCGAAACGCAGGGCCTTGCGGGGGTCGCGCGGCCGCGCCTCGCCGGGAAAGCCGTCGCCCACCATGATCCGCACGCCAACGGGCACGCCCACCGCCGGGCGGAAGTTCACGGGTTGCAGCCAGAACTCATGCGCCCAGGCGCCCACCGCGGCAACAACGAAGGCACCGACCCAGACAAGCACGCGCGGCGTGTTCATCCACCATCATTGTCACGCCGCCGGCTTGGCGCCGTGAGCCCCGCCCAACTCCTCGCGCGTGGGCATGGGGATCGGTCCCTCGGGGGGCGGGCCCTGGCCGGCATCGGGCTCGTCGCGCCCGCCGCGGTCGATCGCCTCGCGCATGATGCGGCCGGGCTTGAACTTCACGCTCTTGCGCGAGGGCACCTTCACACGCTCGAGGGTCTTGGGGTTCTGGGCGTTGCGGGGCTTGCGGGTGCGCACCTCGAACACGCCGAAGTCGCGGAACTCCATGCGGTTGCCGCGGCAGAGTTCATCGATCACCTGATCGAGAAACGCCTGCGACACCTCACGCACCAGCGGCTTGGCCAGGCCGGTGCGGTCGGCGATGCGGTCAACGAGTTCTTTTTTGGTGACCGTGTGCTGCATGGTGCTTGCTCCATCAACACGAAACCCTTGCCCGCGCCGCCCGCCCGGCAGCGGCATCGCAGCGCGCTGCGCCACGCGAGCGCAGGCGCGCCGCCCGCACGCCCAACAGGCGCGGGCAAAACCGCCACAGGCCGCCGGCGAACGCCAATCAGGATGTCTCCAACCAGAACACCGGCCCCCCACAGAACAGGGCACCGGGGCAGGGCGGCACGCGAACGCGGCCGTTCTCCCAGCCGCGTTCAGTATGCCACGGGTCTAAGTGTTTGTCAAATGGGGGTTTGTGAAGTCCCGCCGCACGCGCTGGCAGGTGCCCACAAACAGCGGGCCGGCGTCTTGACCAAAGAGCGCGCAGGTTGATTTCTTCCCATCATGTCGTCGCTTTCGACGCACATGGCCGCACGATCGATCATATTGGCCGCACGATGTCGATCAGAACGGGGCCGGCCCGTCGTCCGCCCGTTCTTCGGCTTCGTCCAGCAGGTCGCGCGGTTCGGGCTCATCGGGCAGATCCGGCTCCTCGCGCTCGGGCCCGCCGCCGTCGCGGTGGTTCGCCACCGGGCCGGTTTGGCGACCGGCGTGGAAGCTACCGCCCGGCTTGGGTTCCGCGAATGCACCGGGCCCAGTGCCGCTGGGCGGCGCGGCGGATGCCGTGGGCGGAACGGGCGCGGCGGGCCCTGCGAATGACGGCCGGGCCGGTTTGGGCGCCACCGCGGGAAACTGCTGGGCCATGCCCGGAGCGGGCGCGGCGTGCGGGCGCGGGGTGCCCCGCGCGGACTCGCCATGGCCGCCTTGGTCCGTGGCCCAACCCGGCGCGCTCCCGCCCCGGCCCGCGTAGTTCTTGAAGCGCGTGGTGTGGGCGTCCCACGTGAGGTTGACGGTGCCGGTGGGGCCGTTGCGCTGCTTGGCGATGATGATCTCCGCCACGCCGCGCTTGTCGGGGTTCTCGTTCAACCACTCGTCGTCGCCGATGTGGTAGTACTCCTCGCGGTGCAGGAGCAGCACCACGTCTGCATCCTGCTCGAGCGAGCCCGACTCGCGGAGGTCGCTGAGGCGCGGGCGGTTCTGATCGCGGCTCTCCGGCCCGCGGTTCAACTGGCTGAGGCAGATGACGGGGAGTTTGAGCTCGCGGGCCAGAGCCTTCACGCCACGCGAGATGGCCGACACCTCCACCTGGCGGCTCTCTCGGGCCGCGTGCGGGGCGGTGAGCAGCTGCAGGTAGTCGACCACGAGAGCCTTCACGCCGTGGCGCTGCACCATGCGACGGGCCCGTGCACGCAGTTGCAGAAGCGTGAGGCCGGGCGTGTCGTCGATGAACATGGGGGCCTTGCCGAGTGCTTCGCAGGCCCGTTCGAGGTGCTCGTAGTCGCTCTTGTGCAGGCCCCCGCGGCGAATCTTGGCGCTGTCCAGGCCCGACCACGCGCTCAGCAGCCGCTGGACGAGGGACGACTTGGACATTTCGAGGCTGAACACGCCGACGGGCGCGGCGGGGCGCTCGGCGCGGTCCACGCCGGGGTTGCTGGTGCCGAGCGCGATCTGCTCGGCGAGGTTCAGGGCGAGCGCGGTCTTGCCCATGCTCGGCCGCGCGGCCAAGATGATCATCTCGCCCGGCTGCAGGCCGCCCAGCATCTCGTCCAGATCGTGGTAGCCGCTGCGCACCCCGTCGGGCGCGGCGTGCCCGTCGGCGATGGCCCGCAGACGGTCGTACTCGATGTCGATGAGCTGGGTGAGCCCCTGCGGGTCCGCCGACATCTCGTCCTGAGCGATCTCGAAGATGCGGGCTTCGGCCGCGTCGACCACGGCGCCGGCGTCGTCTTCGGCCCGGGTGCCGGCGTGATACGTCTCGTAGAGCACCTCGCCCGCGGCCTCGATGAGGCGGCGGAGTTTGTGCTTCTCGGCCACAATCCGCGCGAAGTGCGGCGCGTTGCCGGCCACGGCCACCGACGACACCAGCCGCTCAAGGTACTCAAGCCCCCCCACTTCGTCGAGGGCCCCGCGGTCGGCCAGGTGCTGGCGGATCTGCCCGATGTCGCCCGAGTGGTGCTTGTCGAAGACGTGGACGAGGGCCTGGTAGATGGCCCCGTGCCGCGGGTCGTAGAAGGCCTCGGGCCCCTTGAGAATCTGCACCGTGTCGCCGATCACGCGATAGTCGAGCAGCATCGCACCCAGCAGGCTCTGCTCAGCCTCGAGCGAGCGGGGCGGCTCGCGGTCGAAGAGTTTGCCGATGGGCTCGCGGGGCTGGCCGCCCCTGCCCGCCCACGCGCCGCGCTCGCGCCGCACGAAGCCGCCATCGGCACCGGGCCCGCCCGCCGCGCCCGGTGTGCCGCTGCCCGCGCGATCGGCGAGTTGGCTGATGAAGTCGGGTTGGGAGGCGGGGGGCATGGGGTGCGATCATTACAGGTCGTGCGTGATTGTCGTGGTTACCGCGCAACTTTCCCCAAACCACTGACAACGTGATGTCAGTGCCGGCGTGCGGTCGGTGTCTGCACGGCATCGCTACGATTCTCCGTGAGCCTCTACCCCGCTGATTCCGCCCGCTTGGCCGCCGCGCTGGCGGGGGCGTGCGTCTTCAAGGGGGCCACGCTGCCCGAGCCCTTGCCCAGCGAACCGATGGGGCTGGTGGCGGTGTGGCTGGCCGACGCGGCGGCCACCAAGTGCCAGCCCAATCCCAACGGCATGACGCTGGCGACGGTGGACCCCGACGGCTCCCCCTCGGCGCGGGTGGTGCTGTGCCGCGGGCTGGATGCGGCCGGCGGGTCGCTCACGTTGTACACGAACCGCGCCAGCGCCAAGGGGCGGGCGCTGCTCGCGCACCCGCGGGCCAGCGCCGTCTTCTGGTGGGATGCGCTCGAGCGGCAGGTGCGGGTCACCGGGCCGATCACGCCCACCAGCGACGCGGAGAGCGACGCGTACTTCGCGAGCCGCCCTGTGGCCAGCCGCGTCGCGGCGTGGGCGAGCGACCAGAGCGAGCCGATCGCGTCGCGTGCGGACCTGGAGGCGAAGAACCGGGCTCTTGCAGCGCGCTTCGGCCTGCGGGCCGGGATGAGCGGCGCGGAACAGGCGCGCCTGACCGTGCCGCGCCCGCCGCACTGGGGCGGCTACCGCCTGTGGGCGGAGCGCGTGGAGTTGTGGCTCGGGCACCCCGCGCGGCTGCACGACCGGGCGGTGTGGAGTCGCGTGCTGACGGCGGCCATGCATGCCAGCGCGCCCGTGTTCAGGGGCGGGGCGTGGAGCGCAACACGGGTGCAGCCGTAGGAGAGGGAAGGCACTGGGCATTGGGCATCGGGCACTGGTGGGGACACCGGCACGACTGGGCCAAGCGCGAGCCGCTGCTTTGCCACTCTACCACTTCCAGCCGCGGCTCACACGTCCAGGTTCTTGACCTCGAGGGCGTGCTCCTCGATAAACCTGCGGCGTTCTTCGACATTCTCGCCCATGAGGATCGAGAAGAGCGACTCGGCCTGGCTGGCCACGTCCCACGTTACACGCATGAAGGTGCGCTTGGCGGGGTCCATGGTGGTCTCCCACAGTTGCTCGGCGTCCATCTCGCCCAGGCCCTTGAAGCGCTTGATCTCGAGCCCGCGCCGGCCCACGGCGTGGAGTGAATCGAGCAGCCCCGCCAGATTGGGCACGTCGAGGGTGTTGCCGGTGATCTCTGCGGTGTCGGCCGCAACCCCGCCGCCCGCGGGCGCTTCGTCGTCGCCGTCGTCATCGGGCACGCCGGCCGACGTGGCAACGAGCGCGGCGTGGGCGGATGCCGGCTTGGCCGCGTCGCCGGTGAGTTCCCACGCGAAGCGCGTGGGCAGCCTCTCTCCGCTGTCGGCCTGGCGCTGCACGAGCGTGTAGTCGTCGATGACGAGGCCGGCCTTGGTGAGCTGCTCAAACAACCGCTCGAGTTCGCGGTTCTCGTGCAACTCGCGCAGGGTGGCGGCCCGCTTGGGGTCCATGGGCGCGGCGGTTACGCCGGTGGCCCCGCCCGCGCTGGTCGTGGGCGACGGGGCGTCGTCGTCCGCGGTCTCGATCACACGCAGGGCCCGCTTGGCGGCCTGGGCGCGGGCCTCTTCTTCGCTCCAGGCAAAGGCCTCTCCCCCGAGCCAGGTGAGGCGGTGGCTGGGCAGGCGGTGGCGTTTCTGCGGGTCCGTGGAACGGCTGGCGAGCAGGTCGGCAAACTTGACGCCGCGGCGCTCAGCCACCTCCACCAGTTCATCCAGGCGGCGGAGTTGCCGCACCACGCGCGCGAGAGCCTCGCCCTCAAGTGTGCGCTCCACCCTGGCCGACGCGAGGTCGCGGATGAGCAGGCGGGCCCGGGCCAGGCCCTGCTCGCTGAGCACGTCGCCCATCTTGCCCTCGTTGAGCACGTACTCGCTCGTGGCGCTCTTGCCCTTGCCCCAGGAGAGTTGATACAGCGGCGGCTGGGCGATGTAGATGCGGCCGCGCCGGATGAGTTCGGGCATCTGGCGGAAGAAGAAGGTGAGCAGCAGGGTGCGGATGTGGCTGCCGTCGACGTCGGCGTCGGTCATGATGACCACGCGCCCGTAGCGGAGTTTGGAGATATCGAACTCCTCGCCGATGCCGCAGCGCAGGGCGGAGATGAGCGTGCGGATTTCCTCGAAGGCGAGCACCTTGTCGAGGCGGGCCTTCTCGACGTTGAGGAGTTTGCCGCGCAGGGGGAGGATGGCCTGGGTCTCCACGTCGCGCCCCTGGGTGGCGCTGCCACCGGCCGAATCACCCTCGACGATGTAGAGTTCGGAGCGTTCGACGTCTTTGGTCTTGCAGTCGCGGAGTTTGTGGGGCATGGAGCCCGAGTCGAGCGCGCTCTTGCGGCGCGTGAGCTCGCGGAACCGCGCTTCCATATCGTGCGATGGCCCTTCCAAGTCGGCCGCCGTCCCGTCATAGACGATTCGACCCTCGTTGATCAGGAGGGCGCGTGTGGCCACGGCGCGCACTTCCTGCAAAATGTGGGTGGACAGGAGAATGGTTTTCGTCTCCCCTAAACTGCGGATCAGGTCCCGCACGTCGTGGACCTGGTTGGGGTCCAGCCCGGAGGTCGGCTCGTCGAGAATCAGGATGTCCGGATCGTGCAACAGCGCCTGCGCCATTCCCACCCGCTGCCGATACCCGCGCGACAGTTTGCCGATCGGCTTGCCCCACACGTTGGTCTGGGAGCACTTCTCGGCCACATACTCCAGACGCTGCTTTCGCTTCGATGGTTCCATCCCCCGCGCCTCGCCGAAAAACTCCAGCAGCGTCTTGGGGGTCATCTCCAGGTAGAGTGGGCCGTTTTCCGGCAAATAACCGATGAGCTTGGCCGCTTCGATCCGGT
>CAZPWW010000002.1:163864-262340 GCA_964590885.1 uncultured Phycisphaeraceae bacterium | reverse complement strand
CTCGCCGTCATCGGCGACCTGTGCCGTGGCGACCGGGCACCAGCCAGCGCTGGCGACAAGCACCAACCAGCACACCGGCGCGAAGCGGCGCGGCAGCCCAACCCACGAACCAGCCACATCCAGTTTCGAGACATGCATGGAAGCCTCCCTGTCAGGCCTCATGTGCAGAGGCCTCATGTGCAGAGGCCTCACTGCCTGACACTACCCCATGCACCACGCCGTGTCAAATCGAATCCACGCCGCACCTTTCCGCTTTACCTCAAGCGCCGACCCTCCGCGGCGGGTCGGTGGCACAAGAGGCGGCGGCACATGATGGCGTTGCCTCCGGCCGTCGGGCCCCATCCGCTATCGTCTTCCACCATGCCCTCCGTCCGCACGCTCACGCCCCCGGGCACGCCCGAACCGATCGGCCCCTACAGCCACGTGGCGATTGCGGGTGGGTTCATCTTTATCAGCGGCACGGCGGGCATCGACCCGGCGACGAACCAACTGGCCGCGCCGGAGGTGGCGAGCCAGACGCGGCAGATCATGCTGAACATGGCGGCGATGCTGGCCGCGGCGGGGAGCGACTTGGCCCACGTGGTGCACGTGAGCGTCTACTTGAAGGACATGGCCGACTTCGCGGAGATGAACCGGGTGTATGCCGAGGCGATGGGCGAGCATCGGCCGGCGCGAACGGCGATCGGTGTGACGGACTTGCCCAAGGCCGGGGCGCGGCTGACGATGAACGCCGTGGCGGTGGTGGCATGAAGGGTAACGCGGGAAGAGGGGATCGAGTCACACCGTGACGTCTGACTTGATCCCTCGATCCCGTGTTCCCTCGATCCCTTCGTCCCTCACCCCAGCACCTTCAGCCCCACTCGCTTCTCCAGTTCGCTCACCGGGCGGGCGACGAGGTCGTAGCCGTCGTGGCCCACGATGGCGCAGCGCACGCACTCGCCGGGGCTGAGCGGCTCGGCGCTCTGCACAAAGGTGGTCGAATCGATCTGCGGTGCCTGGGCCGCGGTGCGGCCGGAGTAGAGGCCGCCGCCCTTGCCGACGCCGCTGGTGGCGCGGCCGCGCGACTTGAGTGGCGCATCGATCAGCACATCCACGCGCCGGCCGGTGCGTGTCGGGTTCTTCTCGTCAAACTCCGCCGCGACGGCTGCGTTGCGTGCGAAGGCGATGGACTGCTGGAGGGCCATGATCTCGCCGCGCCGGCGGGACTTGATCTTGGCGGGCACGGCAAGCGTTGGGTCGTCTTCCATGGTGCCGGCGACGGTGCCGGGCTCGTGGCTGTACTCGAAGACGCCCACGGCCTCGAACCTCTGCTCGCGCACAAAGTCGAGCAGTTCGCGGTGATCGGCGTCGGTTTCGCCGGGGAAGCCGGAGATGAAGGTGGTGCGGATGGTGATGCCGGGCACACGCTCGCGCAGGCGGTCCATCAGGCGGCGGGTGGCGTCGCGGGTGATGTTGCGACGCATGGCGCTGAGCATGCGGTCGCTGGCGTGCTGGAGGGGGATATCGATGTAGGGCAGCACGCGCGGCGTCGATCGGATGGCGTCGATGCAGGCATCGCTGAAGTTGCTGGGGTAGGCGTACATGAGGCGGATCCAGCCGTCTCTGACGCCGGAGTCGTCGAAGGCGCGGCTGACGGCGGCGAGCATGGCGGGCAGGCCTCCGCCCGCTGCCAGCCCGCTGCCGATGTCGTCGCCGTAACTGGTGGTGTCTTGCCCGATGAGGTGCAGTTCAAACGCTCCGTCGGCGATGAGTTCTTTGGCCTCGGCCCGGATGGCCTCCAGCGGCTTGGAGCGCATCTTGCCCCGGATGCTGGGGATGGTGCAGAAGGCGCAGTTCTGGTTGCACCCTTCGCTCACGCGCAGGTAGGCGTAGTGGCGGGGCGTGAGGCGCAGTCGGGTGCGGTCGTCTTCAAAGTAGCCGATCCCGTTGCCGTCTTTGCCGTTGACGGTGAGGCCGGTGGTTTGCAGGCCGCGCTCGCTGGCGGCGACGAGGGCGTTGGAGGCGATCCAGTACGGGGGAGAGGGCGCAGGGCCGAGTGCCGAGTGCACAGGGCTGTGGGCCTTCATCCCTCGGCCCTCGGCCCTGTCCCCTGTGCCCCGTCCGCCACGCACCGCATCCACGATGTGGTCGCGGTCGAAGACCCCGATCATCGCGTCGATGCCCGGTGCCCACTCGAGCATCTTGGCGCGATGGCGCTGCACCAGGCAGCCGGCGACCACGACGCGGCCCACCTGCCCGGCGGCCTTGCGCTTCAGAGCCTCCTGGATCACGCCCAGCGATTCTTCTTTGCTGGCTTCGAGGAAGCCGCAGGTGTTGATGACGATGGCATCGAGTTGTTCACCCTGCTCGGCCGCGTCGTAATCGACGGGCGTGAGGCCGTCTTCGGCGAGCAGGCCCAGCATCTTCTCCGAGTCGACAAGGTTTTTGGGGCAGCCCAGCGACACGAACGCCACGGTGTTGGTCGGAGCGGGTGCTGGGGCCGCGGCGGCGCGGCCTTTGGGCTTGGGTTTGGCGGTGCGGGGCATGTGGGAAAATAGTAGGAAAGGGCCGAGGGCCGAGGGCCGAGCGAAGGCCTGGAACGCACGCTTTTGCTTGGCCCTGAGCACTCGGCCCTGCGCCCTTCCCTCCCGCCCAAAAGCGACATCGGCCCGGGTCGTGTCAAGACCGGGCCGATGCCGAGGTTCGAGACGACCGTCCCACTCAAGGGCCCCGGTCGGGTGCGTGAGCCGGATTCGGTCGGGCGACGCGTCGTGCGTGCCCGGTGCCGACCCTCCGGCCATTGCCGCCGCGCCGATTGACCGTCCGTGCGGCGCGGCGCTCGTGGCGTGGGCTTGGGCCGTCCGTACCAACCGGCCCCGGCGCAAGCCCGCGCCTCCTGTGCTCCTGTGCTCCTGTGTCTCCTGTGTCTCCTGTGAGTCCTGAGTCCTCGGTCCTGAGTCCTGTGACCACTCGGTGCGTGTCCCGTTTCCGGTACACGCGTTCTTTCTCCGTCCGGGCGTGCGAAACGGGGTTCAGTCGTTGGCACCCACCTGGGCCAGGTCGCCGATGATCGCCGCGTCGACCGGGCCGCTCCAGGGGTAGTGGGCCCGCAGCGCGGCACCGAAGTGGGCGGTCTCGGCGATCACGAAGCCGCAGCGGGCATCGAGGTTGCGGTAGGCGAAGTTGAGGGCCCGGGGCAGGTGCTGGCGTGTGGTGCAGATGATGAGTTCGCCGCGCTCGAAGCGCAGGGGGAGCAGGCGGAACTGCCAGGCCTGCCGGCGCGAGATGAGTTCGAGGGCCTCGGGCTCGACGCGCTCACAGACCGGGTTCACGCTGGGCGCGGCTTGTGCGTACTGCTCGGCCCAGGCGCGGTCGAGGGCCTGGGGGGGCACCTTGAAGAGCGTCTCGGCGAGCACGCCGAAGGGGCGGCTGCTCTCGCGCTGCACGTGGGCGAGTTCTTCGCACTGGTCGCGGGTGAGCACGCCGTGCTCGACCAACAGGTCGCCGATTCGTAGACGCATGGTGGGTGCCTCCGTGCCCGGCGCGGTCCCCTCCGGGGGCACACACCGAGCGGGCTGAAGTTGCGGTTCAATCCGGAGGGGTGCCAGCGGGGCACGCGGCGCGGCGGAGCGGGGCGGGCGCGTGTGCCGTTTGCGCGGGCACGGGGCCATTGGCGGCGCGGCGCGGCGGGCATTATCGGATGTGGCTTCCGGGCCGCACGCAGAGGGAGCGGGATTCGGGCATACTTGTGCGCGAATGAACGCGGGACCTGCGGGCAGAACGGGGCTGGCGCTGGCGGGGCTGCTGGCCTGCGCCTGGGTGGCGGCGTGCGATCGGGCGGACCCCGGGGAGGCGACCCGCCCGTTGCCCGTGGTGGCGACGATCGGGGGGGTGGGCACGGTGCCGGGGCGGTTGGGTGTGCCGCGTGCGATCGCCATGGGGCCGGAGGGGCGCGACGTGTTCGTGGTGGACAAGACGGCGCGGATTCAGCGGCTGGATGCGCAGACAGGGGAGTGCCTGGCGTGGTGGCGCTTGCCCGAGAGCACGCTGGGCAAGCCCACGGGCCTGACCGTCGCCCTCGCGCCCCCGGGTGTGGGGAGGCCGGGTGAGCGCGTGCTCTATGTGGCGGACACGCACTACCACCGCGTGCTGGTCTATCGCCTGCCCGAGGCGGGGGCGCGGAGGGTGGAGGGGGGCGGGCTGTTTGCGGGTCCGCTGGAGGCGAGTGCGCCGGAGTTGCTCACGCAGTGGGGCGAGTACGGCGAGGGGCCGGGGCAGTTTGTGTACACGACCAGCGTGGCGGTGCTCACCGACGCGGCCGGGGAGCGGGTGGAGCGGATCTACGTGGCCGAGTACGGCGGGAACGATCGCGTGAGCGTGTTCGACGGCGAGCGGCGCTTCCTGTTTGCGTTCGGCACGCCCGGGCTGGGTCCGGGCGTTGAGTTCCAGCGCCCGCAGCAGGTGGTGGTTGACGCCGCACGCCGGCGGCTGGTGATCACGGATGCGCGCAACCATCGCGTGGGCGTGTTCACGCTCGAGGGCGAGCTGGTGCGCTGGATCGGCTCACCCGAGACGGCGGGCAGCGGGCCGGGGCTGTGGCGGTATCCGTGGGGTGTGGAGGTGCTGGCCGACGGCAGCGCCCTGGTGGTGGAGCACGGGAACAACCGCCTGCAACGCGTGAATCTGGACACCGGGGAGAGCGTGGGCGTGTGGGGCGGGCCGGGGCGCGGGCGTGGGAGGCTGGCCGAGCCGTGGGGCGTGTGTACATGGGGCACGCGCGCATACGTGGTGGACACGGGCAACCATCGGGTGGAAGTGGTGGAAGGCATCGGGCACTAGGACTGGGCAGTGGTGGAAGGCACGAAGAAGGCACGAAGGCACGAAGGCACGGAGGCACGTAGGCAGGGATGATGAGCGGCTTCTCCATCGCAATGGTCCAGTTCAACCAGCCGTGGTGGCTGGTGCTGTTGCCCCCGGTGGCGGCGCTGGTGGTGTGGCTGGGGCGACGTTCGCTCTCCGGGCTGGCGGGGTGGGCGCGGCGTGCCGCGCTGGTGGTGCGGCTGGTGGTGGTTGCGCTCGTGGTGGGAGCCTTGGCCGAGCCGCAGTGGCGGCGAGAGGGCAAGGGCGTGTCGGTGACGGTGGTGCTGGATGCCAGCCGGAGCGAGCCGACGGCGACGCAGGGACGGGTGGTGGAGTATCTGCGGGCCGCGGCGGCCACGGCGAAGGAAGACGACCTCTTGGGGTTGGTGACGGCAGCGCGGGATGCGTATGTGCAGGCGGTGCCCGCGCCGGTGAAGAGCGGGCGCCCGATCGACCTGCAGTACATCGGCCAGCAGGACGCGACCAACCTGGAGAGCGCGGCCCGGCTGGCGATGGCGGTGATGAAGCCCGAGGCCGCCAACCGCCTGCTGATCGTGAGCGACGGAAATGAGACGACGGGGTCGCTCTTGAGCGTGGCCAAGGCGGCCAAGGCGGCGAGCGTGCCGATCGATGTCATCCCCAGCCGGTACTCGTTCGAGCGCGAGGCGATCATGGACCGGCTGGTGGCACCGGCCACGGCCCGCCAGGGCGAGGTGGTGAACGTGCGGGCAATCCTCACGGCCACGCGCCCCATGGAGGGCCGGCTGACGATCATGCTCAACGGTTCGCCGGTGGACCTCGACCCCGAGGGCGCGGGCGTGGCGGCCCGCGTGCAACTGGAGGCGGGCACCAACGCGATCGTGCAGCCGGTGGCGATTCCGGGCACGGGTCCGCAGCGCTTCGAGGCGGTGTTCGAGCCGCTCAACCCCGACAGCACGCCCATGCAGGGCGTGCGCAGCGAGAACAAGCGCGGGCTGGCGGTTACGTTCGTGGGCGGCGAGGGGCGGCTGCTCGTGCTGGTGAACGCCGAGAACCCCGCCGAGGCCGACGGCGTGGTGGCGGCCCTGGGCGCGGCGGGCCTGAAGAGCGAGGTGCGGCCCGCGACCGCGCCCTTCGACTCGCTCACCGACCTCGGCCAGTTTGAGGGTGTGATGCTGGTGAACACGCCCGCCAGCCAGTTCACGCGGCAGCAGCAGGAGGAACTCAAGGCCTATGTGCACGACCTGGGCGGCGGCATGATGGTGGTGGGCGGGCCGGAGGCATTCGGGGCCGGAGGCTGGATCGGCTCGCCGCTGGCGGAGGCTCTGCCGATCAAGCTCGACCCGCCCGCCAAGCGGCAGATGCCGCGCGGAGCGCTGGTGCTCCTGATGCACTCGTGCGAGATGCCGCAGGGCAACTACTGGGGCCGGCGCACGGCGGAGGCGGCGGTCGAGGCGCTGGCGGCCCAGGACATGGCGGGGATCATCGAGGCGGGCTGGGGCGCGGGCACGGCGGCGTGGACGCACCCCCTGAGCGTGCTGGGCAACAAGGCGGCGATCCGCCGCAGCATCCAGAGCATGAACTACGGCGACACCCAGAGTTTCGCCGACATGCTGCAACTGGCCCTCACGGGCCTGCAGAAGGTGAACGCGGGTCAGAAGCACGTCATCATCATCTCGGATGCCGACCCGCAGCCGCCCAGCGACGCGCTCTTGCAGCAGTGCGTGGCGAGCAAGGTCACCATCTCGACGGTGGCGGTGTTCCCGCACGTGCAGGGCACGGCCATGTCGGATGACCTGCGCCGCATGAAGCGCATGGCCGACATCACCGGGGGCAACTACCACGAGGTCACCAAGCAGGGCCAACTCAACAGCCTGCCGCAGATCTTCATCAAGGAGGCGCAGACGGTGCGGCGGACATTGATCTGGGAGGGGGACCCGATCAGCCCCGCGGTGGTGGGGGGGCAGATGGACACGCTGCGGGGCATCGGCCGCCCGCCGCCGCTCTCGGGCTACGTGGTGGGGGCCGAGCGCGAGGGGCTGGCCCAGGTGGTGCTGCGCGGCGTGGAGAACGACCCCATCATGGCCCAGTGGCAGCACGGCCTCGGTCGTGTCATCACCTTCACGAGCGACGCGGGCGGGCGCTGGACCACGGCGTGGACCTCTTGGCCGCAGTACCGATCCTTCTGGAGCCAGTCGGCCCGCTGGATGATGCGCCCCGCCCAGAGCCCCAACGTGCGGGTGAGCACCGACGACCGCGGCGACAAGACCCGCATCGTGGTGGAGGCGCTCGACGACGCGGGCGAACGGCTCAACTTCCTGCGCTGGCAGGCCCGCGTGGTGAACCCCGATCTCTCGGCGGCCGGCATCGATCTCAAGCAGGTGGGGCCGGGCCGCTACGAAGCCGAGGTCGATTCGTCCGCCAGCGGGGCCTACGCCCTCAGCCTGGGCTACGAGCGCTTCAACCCCGACGGCACCAGCGTGCGCGGCAGCGTGCAGGCGGCCGTGACGCGCCCCTTCGCCGATGAGTTCAGAGCCCTGCGGGATAACGCGGCCCTGCTGGAACAGGTCGCCAAAGAGACGGGCGGGCGCGTGCTGAGGGGCGACCCGCGCGTGGATGAACCGTGGAGTCGCGAGGGGTTGAAGCGGCCGGTGGCGCTGCTGCCGGTGTGGCTGGCGGTGGCGCTGAGCTCGATCGGGCTGTTTCTGCTGGACGTGGGCGTGCGGCGCGTGCGCATCGATTTCGCGGCGATGCGCGACGGCGTGGTGAGGCTGTTCCAGTCTCGTACGTTGGCGGCGGGGCCGGGGGCGCAGATCGATGCGCTGCGGGGCGCCAAGGCCAAGGCCCGCCGGCAGATCGACGGGAGTGCGAGCACGCGGGGCGTGAAGTTTGAGGCCGATGCGGCCGAGATGCGTGCCGCCCTGAAGCAGAAGGGGCCGACGGTTGACACGGGTGCGCCGGGTGCCGGTGGCCCGGGCGCACCGGTGGTGGAGAAACGCGGGGCCGACGCGGCACCCGGCAAGGGCAAGGCGGAAGAACAGGGCATGAGCCGCCTGATGAAGGCCAAGAAGCGGGCCCGGGATGAGATGACGGAGTAGATTGGCACAAAGACGCGAAGGCGCGAAGAGGAACAGTGGATGAACGCAGACGGGCACAGATTGGGCTTGGATCAGGACCAGCCCGGGGCGGGTGCATATGGACGGCCCTTGCTCAGTCGCGGGGCTTCGTCCGATTCAACGTGCCGTCCGTGCGCATCCATCACACGCCCTTCTTTGCGTCTTCGCGTCTTTGTGCCAACCGGATCGATTCAGAGTGGTGAAAGACGGAGCAACCCATGACCATGACCGAAACCAACCCCACGCCCGCCGAGGTCCGCGCCAAGTGCGAGGCCTTCCAACGCACGTTCAGGTCGCTCGCCGACGAGGTCGGCACGGTGATCGTGGGCCACAAGGAGGTGGTGGAGGGCGTGCTGGGTGCCCTCTTCGCCGGCGGCAACGTGCTGCTGGAGGGCGTGCCCGGCCTGGGCAAGACGCTGCTCGTGCGCACGCTGGCCCAGACGCTCAACCTGCCCTTCTCGCGCATCCAGTTCACGCCCGACCTGATGCCGGCCGATGTGATCGGCACCAACATCATCACCGAAGACCCCTCCACCGGCCGGCGCGGCTTCGCCTTCCAGAAGGGCCCGATCTTCGCCCAGATCGTGCTGGCGGATGAGATCAACCGGGCCACGCCCAAGACGCAGAGCGCACTGCTGGAGGCGATGCAGGAGCGGAGCGTGACGGTGGCGGGGCAGACGTACAAACTCGAACTGCCGTTCCTGGTGCTGGCGACGCAGAACCCCATCGAGCAGGAGGGGACGTACCCCCTGCCCGAGGCCCAGATGGACCGCTTCATCTTCAAGATCAACGTGGGGTACAGCCAACTCGGCGAGTTGATGACGGTGCTGGATCGCACCACGGGCTATGTGCAGCCGGAGGTCAAGCCGATTCTGGATGGCCCCGCGATTCTGGCGGCCCAGCGGCTGGTGCGTGAGGTGATTGTGGCGCCGCACGTGCAGCAGTACGCCGCGCGGCTGGTGCTGGCGACGCACCCCGGCGGGCAGCACGCGGCGGACATCGCCGGGAAGTACATCCGCTGCGGCGCGAGCCCGCGCGGTGCCCAGGCGATCTTGCTCGGGGCCAAGGTGCGGGCGCTGTGCGAGGGACGGTTCCACGCGAGCAACAAGGACGTGCAGGAGGTGGCCCTTGCCGCGCTGCGGCACCGGGTGCTGCTGAACTTCGAGGCGGAAGCGGACCGCGTGGACCCGGATGCGATCGTGCGGCAGATCATCGAGAAGACGCCGACGGAGCCGGTGAAGGGGTAGAGCACCACAAAGGCACAAAGGAAGACCATGAGGGCGCGGCACGGATTCCAAGTCACGATCGGCTGGTCGGCTGTTGTGATGGCGGCGGTCGTCGTCGTCGGGTGCAGTCCGTTGCGCCACGACATGTCGCAGGAAGCCTTGGAAGCGGTCGTGGCCCGTGAGTTTCGCCTGGGCGAGTCGTGCGCCGAAGTGGATGCTCGCCTGGTGAAGATGCGTGTGCCGAGTCTGCGGCGGGAATGGAAGGAGTGGCCGCCGCCCGCCGAATCCACGTTGATCGCCCATCTCGGCGACAGTTCGTTTCTGCTCCTCATGACAACCTGGTGGACCCAGGTGCACCTCAATTTCGACTCGGACGAACGGCTTGTCGGTACAAGGGTTCTCAAGTTCTCGGCCAGCCCGTAGTGCACAGGCGGCGGTGTGGGGCAGCCTCGCTGCCCGCCTCTCTTTGTGCCCTTTGTGCCTTTGTGGTTCGACTCGGAGTTCATGCTCAAACTCTCCACCCCAACCCGCCCCCGCAGCATCGACGAGTTGCTCGATGCCCAACTGGTCGCGCGCTTGTCGGCGGTGGACATCACCAGCAAGAAGATTCTCGCCGGCAAACTCAAGGGCGAGCGGCGGTCCAAGCGGCGGGGCCAGTCCGTCGAGTTCGCCGACCACCGGCCCTATGTGGTCGGCGATGACCTGCGGCACATCGACTGGAACATCATGGGGCGGCTGGAGAAACTCTTTCTCAAGATGTTTCTGGAAGAGGAAGACCTCGCCCTCAACATTGTGCTCGATGCATCGGGCAGTCATGACGCGGGCGAACCGAGCAAGTTCGTGTTCATGCAGCGGCTGGCGATCGCGCTTGGGTACATCGGTCTCACGAACATGCACCGCGTGACCGTGAGCGCGATCGGTGGCGACTTGCGGATCGCGCCAGCGGCTGGCTCTGGTGCGCCGCCGACAGGCCAGTCCACGAGCGAGTCGGGGGGTGGCGCCGCCAGCGATGAGCGAGACGGCCCGCGCATCCTCTCGCAAGTCCGCGACTTGCGCGGCCGTCGCCGCCTCAGCGACCTGGGTCGCTGGCTCTGCGCGCTCGAGCCCGTGGGTGAGGCCCCCTTCACCGAGGGGTGCAAGCGGCTCGCGCTCTCGCGCCGCGGCAAGGGTGTCACCATTGTCGTCTCCGATTTCCTCATCAAGGAGGGGTATGAAACCGGCTTGCGGCTCCTGCTCGGGCGCGGCTACGACGTCTACGCCCTTCAGGTGCTCAGCCCGCAGGAGATCGAGCCCAAACTCGGTGGCGACCTGCGCCTGCGCGACTGCGAAGACGGCGACATGGCCGAGGTGACCATCTCGGCACCGCTGCTCAAGCGCTACAAGGCCACGCTCACGGCCTGCTGCAACCGCCTGCGCGATTTCTGTGCCGCGCGGGGGATCGTGCATCTCACCGTGCCCAGCGACACGAAGGTGGATGCGCTGGTGCTGGATGTGCTGCGGAGGAAGGGGCTGGTGAACTAGAAATGGTCAAACTGCCAAATGGCCAAATGGCCAAATCGATGCAGAGGCGAAGGAGCGTGCCCTCGGGTGTGTCTTCATTTGGCCATGTGGTCATTTGTCATTTGGCCATTTGCACTCGGGCCATTCCCCGCGGAGCCGGTGCGTGACTTTCCTCACTCCTCTCTTCGCGCTGCTCGCCGCCGCCGTCGCCGTGCCCACGCTGGTGATCCTCTATTTTCTGAAACTCAGGCGGCAGACCGTGGAGGTGAGCACGACGCTCCTGTGGAAGAAGGCCATCGAGGACTTGCAGGCCAACGCGCCGTTCCAGAAACTGCGGCGGAATCTGCTGCTGTTCCTGCAGTTGCTGGCCCTCGCCGCGGCCCTCTTCGCGCTGGCCCAGCCGCAGTTCTCGGCCGGCGGCGTGGGGGGCGTGCGGCACGTGATCCTGCTGGATCGCTCCGCCTCCATGCAGGCGACCGATGGCGACGAGAAGGACCGCAGCGGGGGCGGAAAGACCCGACTGGAGCGTGCCAAGGAAGAGGCACGCCGCGTGGTCGAGTCGATGCGCGAGGCGTCGTTTCTTTCCGCCGCGGCGGGGGGCGCGGGCGATGAGGGCATGCTCATCGCCTTTGACCGCACCGCCGAGGTGCGGCAGAACTTCACGCCCAGCAGGGCCGCGCTCCTCGCGGCCATCGAGGGGATCGAGCCCGGCGACGACACGAGCAGTTTACGCGAGGCGATCAAACTGGCGAAGGCGTACGCCCCGCGTGCGGTGATCGAAGACAAGGGGCTGGTGGCCAGCGGCCCGCCGGCCCGCATCCACATCATCTCCGATGGTCGCCTGCCCGATGCGGCGGCCGCCGGCACCGACCCCAGCGGGGCCGACCTCGAACTCACGCCCGAGGACGAGGTGCTGTATCACGCGATCGGGGCCACCGACGCGGAGAATCTGGGCATCGTGGGCCTGCGGGCCGAGCGCAGTTTCGACAAGCCCGGCACCATGAACGTCTTCGTGGGCGTGCAGAGCACAGCCCGGGCGGCCCGCACCGTGGACGTGGAACTCTCGGTGGAGGGCCAGGTGGCGGGGATTCGCGCCCTCACGTTGCCGCCCGCAGCGCGACGCGAGGGACTGGCGGGTCCGCGCCCCGCGCCCGGACGCGACGGGCGGGGTGCGCCCGTGGCGCCGGAGTTGTCGCGGGCACCCGACGCGGCCGAACCGGCGGACGCGACGCCCAGGCCGCCGGAACCGACGGACGGAGAGGCGCCGCGTGCCGCGCCGGCGGATGCGCTGATCCCGTCAACCGGTGGCGTGGTCTTCGCGCTTGAGCGGGCGGAGGGGGCGGTGATCGTGGCCCGGCTGCGGGCCCGGGATGCCGACCCGCTGGCGGTGGACGACATCGGGTATCTCGTGGTGCCGCCGGCCAAGCGGTTGAGCGTGGCCCTGGTTTCGCCGGGCAACCTGTTTGTGCGCGAGGCGCTGGAGGGGATGAACCTGGCGAAACTGGAGGTGTTCGCGCCCGTTGACGCGCAGCGCGTGCTGGATGACCCGCGCAAGAAGGCCGAGTTCGATGTCTTCGTGCTGGATCGGTGGCTGCCCGCGGCGGCGGGGCGCGAGCCGCGGCGGGCTCTGCCCGCGGGGCGTTTCCTCGTGCTGGGGGCGGTGCCGCCGCCGCCGTTGGGGTTGATCGACCGCGGCCTGGGCGAGGGGACGGTGATCGTCGATTGGCGGCGCGACCATCCGGTGCTGCGGGGCGTGAACCTTGACAGCCTCATCATCAACCCGGGGAGGCTTACGGAGGTGCGCGAGGGGTCGCCCGTGAGCGTCATCGCCCAGGCCCAGGGCGGGCCGGCGATTTACGAGGCGGTGGATGAGCAGACGCACGTCTTGGGCGTGGCCTTTGACGTGAGCGCCAGCACGTGGCCTTTCGACCCCGGGTTCGTGCTGTTCGTGGCATCGGGCCTCGGGCACCTCGCCAGCGACGGCGCGGGGGCGACCGAGGGGCTGCGGCCGGGGGCCACGCTGGCCGAGCGCATCCCCGCCGCGGCCCGAAACGCCACGCTCGCGCTCCCGGATAACACGGTCGTGGAGGTGCTGCCCACGGCTGACGGGCGCGTGGTCTACGGCCCGCTGCGGCGCACGGGTGTCTACACGCTCTCGTGGAGCGGACCCGCCGGCTCGCGCGACGCGGTCGCGGGCGACCGGGCACGCCGGGCGGTGGCCGTGAACCTGCTCGACCCGCAGGAGTCGCACATCGGCGCGGCGGCGACGCTGGCCCTGCCTTCGCGGATCGTGGCCGCAGAGGCCGGCTCGGGGCAGGGCACACGTCGGCTGTGGCCGCTCTTGCTGCTCATCGCCCTTGCCGTGATGCTGGTAGAGTGGTACGTCTACAACCGCAAGGTGATGATTTAGAAGGCACTGGGCACTGGGTAAGAAGGCACGAAGGCACAAGGCACAAAGGCGGGCGATGCGGGCATGAGGGCAAGGCAGGTACGAGCATCGCGAAGGCTGGCCGCGCTGGTGGCGGCGGTGTGCGTGCTGCTGGTGGCGGGCCCCGTGCGGGCCGAGGTGCGCATGCAGGTGGCCCTGGGGTGGGATGGTCAGAGCCTGATCGCCGAGCGCTACACACCCGTGGTCGCCACCATCGACTCGGGAGCCGATGCCCTGGCAGCGCTCCTGGTGCTGGAGTACGTGCAAGACGCAACGCAGCGCGTGCGCCTGGTGCAGAGCGTGAGCACCACGCCGGGGCGCCCCGTGCCCGTGCACGTGGCCGTCTGTCTGGGGGGGAGCGCCACGGGCCTGAGCGTGCGGCTCGAGTCGCCCGAGCGCGGCGTGCTGGCCCGGGCCGAGTATCGCCTCGACCCCGATGCGAGCCGGGGCGAGTTGCCGATGCTGTTGCTGCAGCCGCCGCGCCGGGTGATCGTCCACATCGGCGAGGCTGCCGGGCTGGGCGAGGGCGTGCTGGGGCCGCTCTTGCGGCTGGCGCCTCGCGAGGCGGCGCAGCGGGGCACCGTCTCGATGCTGGCGGAGGGGCACGTGCCGACCATCCCCGCGGCGTTCGACAGCGTCGACGCGCTGGTGGTGAAGGCTTCGGACGCGGCCCGGATCGACCGGCGCACTCTGGCGGTGGTGCGGCACCACGTGGCCGGCGGCGGGCGGTTGGTGATCATGGCCGACGGCGTGGCGGATGACTGGCAGCGCTGGCTCGGCGAGGACGCGGCCGTGCCGATCGACACGCTCGACCTGCCGCCCGGCCCCGTGCCCGATGCGCTGGTGCAGGCGCTGCACGCCCGCTTGGCGCCGCCTCCTCCGGTCGAGGCCGACGACGCGAGAGACCCCCTGTCCGTGGCCCGGCGCGCGGCCCGCGAGGCCCGGCGCAAGCAGAACCGCCAGCGTGCCCAGGCGCAATCGGGCGTGGTGGTGGCCGGCGGGCCTCGGAGCGAGGGCCCCGGGTCGCCGCCCGCGCCAGAGGGGGTATCGGCGGAGAGCGCACCGTCGCGGCCCGCGCCGCCTGCTGCGCCCGATGCCGGTCCGCCCCCGGGCGCGAGCGATGAGACAATCGTGACCTACGAACCCGCGCAGCAGGTGTCGCGCCGCGCCTTCACGCTCCGCGACGCCGCTCGGGCGCAGGGCTGGGTTGTGCGCTTTGCGCCCGGCGAGCGGCCCGAGAGCGGCGTGCTGGCGGTAGGGCCAATGGGCATGGGGATGGTGGCGGTGCTGGGCCTGCCGCCGGCGCGGGTGGCGGGCACGCCGCACCCGCGGGCCGCGCAGGCGGCCTGGGCCGAGGCTCTGGCGGCGGTGGGCATCGGCGGCGTGGAGAAGCCGGAGGAGTGGTCGGGCGCGTCGGGGGCGGGTGCGAGCGCGGCCCGCGCCTACGACGCGGTGCTTGAGCGCCTGAGCGACGTGCCGCCCGTGAGCCACTGGGTGTTCATCGCCATCGGGGCCTGCGTGGTGGTGCTGGCGTGCCTGGTCGGGCCGGTCGACTTTGTGGTGCTGCGGGCACGCGGCAGGCTGCCGCGCTCGTGGGCGACGTTTCTGCTCTGGGTGGGCGTGGCGGGCGGCGCGGCGTACACGCTGCCGCTGGCGCTGCGCTCGGGCGAGACGCGGGTGCACCGCTTGGCCGTGCTCGATGTGCTCGTGCCCCCGGGCGATGCCCCCCCGCTGGCGTGGCAGAGCGCGGCGACGGCGGTCTGGTCTGGCGGCACACTCACGGGGCACTTTGTGCGGACCGGCGCGGTCGCGAGCGACGCGGGCGCGGCCGACGTGCGCGGGACGTGGCGGGGCATCTCGCCGCTCGACGGAGCCTCGGTGAGCGCGTCGATCACGCTTCCCGCGCTCGACCTGGGGCAGCGGCCCGCGGCCACGGGTGCAGCGGCGGGTGATGCGTGGTCGGCCCTGATGCCGGGCGGCGAGGGCGACACGGCTCCGCTCGCCATGGGCCACCGACAGGCCCGCTGGACGCTGCGGGCGCTGGCCGATGAGGCGCGCGTGGCTCCGTCGATGCGGGTGGTGCCCGATGCCGACGGGCGGCACCGCCTGGTGGCCCGGGGCCCCGACGGCGGCGCGGCCACGGTGCGGCACGCCGCCCTGCGCACGAGCACGGGGTGGATTGAACTGCGGGTGGAGCCGGGCAGCGGCGCCTTCACGCACGTGCTGGTGGCGGAATCGGCACCGGCGGGAGAGCCGGCGTGGCTGGGCGCAGCGGCGGCGGATGGTGCGGGTGTGCCCGGCATGGGGTTGGTGTTCGGCGCCGAGAGCCAGCCCTTCTCCGTGCGGCGTGCGCTCGATCTGCCGGGTCCGGCCCGGCGGCGGCTCGCGGCGGCGGCGCGGGTTGATTCGGGCCGCTGGGGCGAGTTGCTGGTGCTGCTTGAGGAGGCTGAGCCCGACGTGGCCTTTCGCGCCGCCGGCGGCGGTGGTGTGGTGCCGGTGCGGCAGAGCGTGGTGCTGCGGGCCGTGGTTCCGTTGGCGGCGGGGGCGGGCGGCGGTGTGAAAGGGGGTGGCGGGTGATCGAGATCACGGACGTGAGCAAGCGCTTCGGCAAACTGGTCGCGTTGCGGCAGGTGTCGCTCTCGATCGGGCCGGGAGAGGTCTTCGGCTTCATCGGGCCCAACGGGGCTGGCAAGAGCACAACCATGAAGATTCTGGCGGGGCTGCTCGCGCCCGACGCGGGCACGGCCCGCGTGTGCGGGCACGATTGCGTGAAGGAGGGGGCCGCGGTGCGGCGGGTGCTCGGCTACATGCCCGATTTTCTGGGCGTGTACGACGACCTGACCGTGGACGAGTACCTGCAGTTCTTCGCGGCCGCCTATCGGGTGCCCCGATCGCGCCGGCGGGCCGTGGTCGATTCGGTGCTGGAACTGACCGACCTGCGCGGGAAGCGCGACGCCATGGTGGACTCGCTCAGCCGGGGCATGCAGCAGCGGCTGGGTGTGGCCCGGGTGCTGATCCACGAGCCGCGCGTGCTGCTGCTGGACGAGCCGGCCAGCGGGCTCGACCCGCGGGCCCGCATCGAGCTGCGCGAGTTGCTGCTCGAGTTGCGGCGTATGGGCAAGTGCATCATGGTGAGTTCGCACATCCTCACCGAACTGGCCGAGATGTGCACCAGCATCGGGATCATCGAGAAGGGGCAGTTGCTCTACGCCGGCAGCATCGCCGATGCCCTCGCCAAGTCGGGTGCGGGCGAGCGGATCGCCGTGCGGCTGGAGGGCACGGGCCTGAGCGCCGCCGCGGCGGTGGAGGCCCTGCGGGCCGATCCGCGCGTGCTGCGCGTGGCGGCCGAGGACGTGGCCGAAGCGCCCGATGGCGAAGGGGCGGCGGCGGGCGCCCCGGCCCCCGCCCTGACCATCGACCTCGCCCCCGGCACGCACTCGCACCACTTCCTGATCGAGGCGATCCTGGCCAAGGGGGGGCGCATCGCGTCGTTCACACCCCGGCCGATGAAGCTCGAAGACGCGTTCCTCCGTTTGACGAAGGGGACGTTGAACTAGCCATGGGCACCGATGCGACCAGGGCGGATGCGGGCCCGGCGGCCCGCCGCGAACTCTGGGCGGATCGCCTTCGGGCGGTGTCGCCGGTGGGTCTGTTCTTCTCGCCTGTGTTCAGGCGCGACGCGGCCATCATCGCGCGCCGGCGCGGCACCTACTGGGTGCGGGCCGGCTTCGCCCTGTTCATGCTGCTGGTGGTGGGCCTCACCTTCTGGGGCATGAGCGCGGGGGCCCAGACGCTGGGCGGCGCGGCCCGCGTGCAGGCCCTGCAGCGTCTGGCGCCGGGCGTCGCCCTGGCTATGGCGTGGGTGCAGTTCGTGGGTCTGGTGTTCATCGCGCCGAACTTCACGGCCTCGGCCCTGACCGACGAGAAGCGCAACCGCACGCTCGCCACGCTGGCGAGCACGCCGCTCACCTCGGCCGAGATCGTGTTCGGCCTGTTCGCCAGCCGCTGGGCCCAGTTGGGGCTGGTTTCGCTGGTGGCCGTGCCGCTGCTCCTGGCCCTGCGGGCCTTCGGCGGGCTGGAGGCGGAGTACATCCTGGGCACCACAGCCTTGGCGCTTTCGGCGGCGGCGCTGGCGGTTGCTCTCACGCTGCTGGGAGGCACGTTCGCCGCCCGGGCCTCGGGGGCGACGGGCTTTGCGTTGGGCGGGCTGCTGGCGGTGGTGGCGCTCCCGCCGCTCACCTCTACGTGTGTGCACTACGTGCTGGGCACGCGGGCGGGGCCGTGGGAATCAGGACTGCTCACGCTGTGCAGCCCGCTGGGCAGCATGGGGGCCGTGGCGCTCTCGGGTGTGGCGCCGCGGGGCCTGCCCCTGGGTCTGACCTTCACGCAGATGTGGCTGGCCGCCACGGGCGTGAACCTGGCGCTGGCCGTGGGCGTGTGCGGGCTTGCCAGTGTGCTCTTGCGACGGGTGATGCTGCGGGTGGCGGCGACCGAGGCGACGGCCCCGGTCCGGTCCGGTCCCAAGCGGCGAGCGCCCGCGCTGCCCGCTCCTGCCGCGCCCCAGCCCGATGCGGGCGAACGCGTGTCGGCGGGCCAGTCGGCCCGCCGGTCCGCGGCCGAGGCCCGCGCCAGCCGCACCGTGAGCGACCACCCCGTGCTCTGGCGCGAGGTGCGGCAGAGGGCCTTCCGCATGCCCGCCGTCATGCTCGTGGTCTTTATCGCAGCGGCCGTGGGCACGGCGATCATTCACTGGGTGGTCTCCGACCATCGGGCCATCACGCTGGGCATCGCGGGTGTCTGCGTGTTCGTCCACGTGCTGCTGGCGTGCGGGGCGGCGACCGGGGCCGTCACCGACGAGGTGCAGGGCCGCACGTGGGGCGTGCTGCTGACCACCACGCTGCGGCCGCGCGAGATTCTGCTGGGCAAGGCGATCGGCGCGGCCCGGCGGCTGAGCCCGATCCCGGTCTACGTGCTGGTCGTGCTGACGATCAAGACGGTGCTGGGGCACTTCAACCCGATCGGCCTGGTGCACGTGGCGTTGATCTTCGCTGGGGTGGCCGCGCTCCTGTGCCCGCTGGGTGCGTTCTTCAGTCTGGTCTGCCGCAAGACCACCACCGCCACCAGCCTGAACATGCTGGTGGCGGCTTTTTTGTGGCTGGGCCTGCCCATGCTGGTGGCGGTGGTGTTCCTCACCGGTCTGGTGGGCCCGGGATGGACGTGGCTCTCCAACCTCATCATGCGGGCGGTGGTCGCCATCAACCCTCTGCAACTGCTTCCCGAGGCCGTGCAGGGGGCCTATGCCAGCGCGGGCATCGCGCCGCTGTCGTACCGATTGTCCGGCGGCACGCCCCTGGGCGTGTGGGGTTTCTCGCTGGTTGTGGTCACCTTCACCGCCCTGTGCACGGCAGGGGGGGCGGGCGCGCTGTGGTTGGCCGAGCGGGTCTTCCCCCGGTATGCGCTGCGGGCCTTGTGATGCCTGCCGCGCGTGCTCAACGGCGGAAGGCCGCGGCGACCTTGACCAACGCCTGCTGCACCGTGGCCAGGTGGGCGTCGGTGAGGTTGTGGTGCATGGGGATGCACAGCACCTCGTTGGCCAGCGTGCCCGAAACGGCCGGGTGGTCTTTGGCGAAGGCGGCAAAGGCGGGCTGGCGCGTGAGGCACTTGGGGTAGTGCACGGCGCAGGGCACGCCCTCGGCGATCAGGGCCTTGGCGATCTCATCGCGCGGGGCCGTGAAACGCCCCTGCGCGAAGCGGATGGTGTAGAGGTGATACGCAGACTCGGCCCCGGGCGTGATGCCCAGCGCCGACACGCCGGGTATGGCCTCGTTGGCGAGCATCGCGTCGTAGCGGCGGGCCACGGCCCGGCGCTGGGCGGTCTCGGCCTCCAGACGGTCGAGCCGCGAGCAGCCGATGGCACCGGCGACGTCGTTCAGGCGGTAGTTGTACCCCACCTGGGCGTGCAGGTACTTCTCGGTTTCGCCGTGCGACCGCAGCAGTTTGATCTGCGTGGCGAGGGCGTCGTCGTTGCAGGTGACCATACCCCCCTCGCCGGTGGGCAGGTTTTTGGTGGCGTAGAAGGAGTACGTAACCGCATCCCCGAACTGACCCAGCCCCTTGCCCTTGTAGGTGGCGAGGTGGGCCTGGGCCGCGTCGAAGATCACCTTCAGGCTGTGCGCCTTGGCCACGCCCAGCACGCCGTCGATATCCACCGGGCAGCCGTACATGTGTGTCGCGGCGATGGCGCGGGTGCGCGGGCCGGCCTTGCGGGCCGCGTCGGCCACGCTCATCTGGCCGGTGATGGGGTCGGCGTCAACAAACACGGGCACGCCGCCGCGGGCCACCACCATGCTCACGGTGGCGATGTAACTCCACGCGGGCACCAGCACCTCGTCGCCGCGTGCGAAGAGCGGCTCGTAGGCCAGTTGCAGGGCGCAGGTGCCGTTGGCGCAGGTCATGGCGTGCCTGGCCTGGGACATCTCACCGAAACGCACCTCGAGTTCGGCGCACTTGGTGGCCGAGCGCAACATGCCTGAACGGAGCACCTTGACCGCCGCGTCGATGTCGGCCTCCGACAACCCCGTGGCCATGAAGGGCACGGGGGCTTTGGCGACGGGGGTGCCGCCGCGCAAGGCGAGGGTGCTGGGGGCCGGGGCGGTGGTGGTGGTCAAGGGCGGGCCTTTCGTGTGGCGGCGGGAGAGGGTGTTTGAGGCCCTCGGGCCGCCTGGGAAGGATTGTTGGGGAGGGGGCGCGGGATGTAAACCGCTGCGCAACAAAAGCAGGTGTCGGGCCCGTTCGGGAGTTGTTGCCCATTTTCGCGCGCGAACTGACCAACCGTGCGCCGACAGACGACGAATAGGAGCGGGCGTGGCGCGCCCCACCCTGTTGGGGTCGGGGGCACGGTGCGGGGCGACCGGGGGCCGGCGTGCCCCGCTTAGGATGGATGACCATGCAGACCCGGCGAACCCATCTGGCGGCCTCGGTTGCGTCGGTCGCGTGCCTGGCGCTCGCGGCGTCCGCAGCCCCGGATGCCCCCCCGGTTCAGCCGGGCACCGGCTGGAGCGTGCGGGCGGCGGCTTTCGGCGGGACGGAGTGGATCACGCGCCCGTCGCGCGACACGGTGATGGAGTTCTCGCAACCGCTGGAGGTGGCCGAGGTCGCCGTGTCGGGCGGGCAGAGCGTGAAGCGCGGCCAACTGCTGGTGCGGGCCAAAGATGAAGAGGTGCGGGCCGCGGTGGCGGCCCAGCGGGTGCGGGCCGCCAACGACACCGAGGTGCGCAACGCGATCGCCAACCTCGAGTTGGCCCGCTCGCGTTTCAGCGCGGCGGAGGAGGCCAACCGCAGCGGCGCGCTGGCCAAGGCCGAGTACGACGAGCGCAAGATCGCGGTGCAGACCGGCGAGATCGCCGTGGACGCGGCCCGGCAACGCCAGAAGGAGGAGCAACTGCGGGCCGTGCAACTCGAAGAGCAGGCCGATCGTTACCGCATCGAGGCTCCGTTTGACGGCGTGGTGGATCAGGTGTTCGCGGAACTGGGACAGACGCTCGGCGAGACCCGCCCCGTGGTGCGGATCGTGGCCATCGACCCCATGTGGATCGACGTGCCCGTGGAGACCGATCGCACGCTCACCGCGCGACTGAGCGAGGGCTCGCCCGCGTGGACGCTCCTCGACGTGCCCGGTGAGCCGGTGGTGATCCCCTCGCGGGTGCTCTACGTGGCCCCCACGGGCAGCGCGGCCTCGAGCACGCGCCTGGTGCGGGTGGAGGTGCCCAACCGGGCCCAGTGGCCGGCCGGCACCCGGGCCCGCGTGCGCTTCGAGCCGCCCGGACCGGAGTGGACCGTGAGCGGCGAGCCCGGGCCCCGCGGCGGCGGCGCGGAGGGTCGCAAGTGATCGACCTGACCACGCTCAAGGCCCCAGGCTGGTCGCGGATCGTGGGCGAACTCAACGCCCCCGCGCCCGACGACCGCGTGTTCCTCGATCGGCTGCTCAAGGCGCTGGTGCGGGCCTCGACGGCCCGTCAGGGCGTCCTCTTCCTGCCCCCCCTGGGCGGGCCCGATGCCAGCGAGCCCCGCATGATGACGATCTTCCCCACACCGGGGGCCAGTCCGGGCGACCCGGAGGGTGCTGCGGCCCGCGGCGCGGCGGCCGAGGGCCTGCTGGTGGAGCACGCGGCCGATGTGCGGGCCGCGGCGCTGGGCGCGCTCGAAACGGGGCAGGCCCGGGCCTTCGGGCTCGACGCGGGCACGCCGATGTACGACGGCGACCCGGCCAAGGGCTTTGTGCTGGCGCTACCCGTGCCCGACGTGGCGGGCCAGCCGGTGGCCGCGGCCACGCTGCTGCTCGAGGCTCGCAGCAAGCAGGCGGTGCAGAGCACGCTGGCGATCGCCGAGCTGCTGGTGGGCTACTGCCACGGGCACGCCGCCCGCCAGCAACTGCGGCGCAACTCGGCCAACACCTTCGCGCTGGAACTGGGCACCAAACTCCTGGCGGCGGTGAACAGCACGCAGGGGTTCAAGGGCGCCTGCCTGCAACTGGTGAACGACACGGCCAAGCATCTGGGGGTGGATCGGGCCGCGCTGGGCTGGTGCGTGCGCGACTCGGTGCAGGTGAAGGCGATCAGCGACACCGAGCACTTCGAGCGGCGGGTGCAGATGGTGCGGCAGATCGAGGCCGCCATGGACGAGTGCCTGGATCAGGAGCAGCCGGTGCTGATCCCGGCGCCGCCGCCGGAGACCGACGCCCTGCTCAGTCAGGCGGTGACGAGTTGCCACCGCGAACTCGCCGCGGGCAGGCCCGACCTGCGGATCTGCAGCCTGCCTCTGCGCGACAAGGACAGCGTGGTGGGCGTGCTCACCCTCGAGGCCGTGGGCGCAGGCGTGATCGACCTGAACACCGTGGAGGTGCTGCAGGCCACGCTCGACCTGGTGGCCCCGGTGATGAAGGTGCGCCACGACGACGACCGCAACCTTGCGGCCCGGGCCGCGGCCAGTGTGAAGCGGGCCGGGGCGTGGGCCGTGGGCCCGCGGCACACGGTGTGGAAGATGGCGGGCCTGGCGCTCCTCGGGGTGTTCCTCGTGAGCGCGTTCTGGACCATGCCGTATCGCGTGAGCGCCCCGGCGGTGATCCAGCCGCGCACGAGGCAGGTGGTGAGCGTGCCGTTTGACGCACTGCTGCGCGGGCTGCCCGAGGGGATCGAGGCGGGCTCGAGCGTGCAGGCCGGCGACGTGCTGGCCCAACTCGACACCACCGAACTGGAACTGGCGGCGGAGGACGCCCGCCAGAAGATCGCCCAGGCGGAGAAGACCCAGAGCACCGCCCGTGCCCAAGGACGGGTGGACGAGGCGCAGCGGGCCGAGGCCCAGGCGGTGCGGGCCCGTGCCGATCTCGATCTCGTGCAGCGGCGGATCGAGATGAGCACCCTGCGCGCGCCCATCGCCGGCGTGGTCACGGCCGGCCGGCTCACCTCGCTGGTGGGAACCTCGCTCAAACTGGGCGACAAGCTCTACGAGATCGCGCCGCTGGACGATCTCACCATCACCGCCCGCGTTGACGAGCGCGACGTGGCCCTGATGCACGAGGGGGGCATCGGCCGCCTGGCCACGCGGGCACGGCCGGAGGAGCCCTTTGATGTGGTGATCGAGCGGGTGGTGCCGCTGGCGGAAGCGGCCGAGGGGAAGAACCTCTTCGAGGTGCGGGCCCGCCTGCTCACGCCCGCCCCGTGGATGCGCCCCGGCATGGAGGGCGTGGCCAAACTCGACACGCCCGAGCGCTCGCTGCTGTGGATCGGCACCCGCCGGCTGCTGAACGCGATCCGGTTGTGGTGGTGGTGAAGGAGTAAGGAAGGCACCGGGACTGGGCGCTGGGCATCGGTGCTCCGTGGCTTCACCAGTGCCCAGTGCCCAGTGCCGAGTGCCCAGTGCCTGTTCCTATGGAACGCCCCACCTTCTCACCATTCTGGCACCGCGTGCGGAGCATGAAGCCCCGCCTGCGCCCCCACGTGCAAGTCACGCGCCAGCACTACCGGGGCAAGCGCTGGCATGTGGCCCACGACCCGACCAGCAACAACTTCTACCGCCTCTCTCCCGTCGGCTATGACTTCGTGAACCTGCTCGACGGCGGGCGCGAGGTGGAGGAGGCGTGGAAACTCAGCATGGCCAAGTTCGGAGATGCCGCCCCCACCCAGGGCGAGGTGATCGAACTGCTGAGCCAGTTGTACAACTCCAACCTGCTCTCGACCGACGCCCCCCCCGAGACCGAGCAACTCCTGCAGCGCGGCCGCACGCGCACGAAGAAGCGGCTGCTCACGCACGCCGTGGGCCTGATGTACCTGCGCATCCGCCTGCTCAACCCCGATCCGCTGCTGAGCAAACTCGAGCCGATCTTCCGGCCGGTGCTCTCGCGGGCCGGGCTGGTGCTGTGGGCGCTGTTGCTGCTGGCTGCGCTCGTGAGCATCCTGCCCGAGTGGCCGCGCCTTGCGGGCGGCTTTGACGAGTACGTCAGCCCGGCCAACTTCGGGTGGATGGTCTTCATCTTCGTCTTGCTCAAGCTCTGGCACGAACTCGGGCACGGGTTGATCTGCAAGCGCCTCGGCGGGCAGGTGCCCGAAGCGGGCATCATGCTGCTGGTCTTCTTCCCTTCGCCCTTTGTGGATGCCTCGAGCGCGTGGGCCATGCCCAGCAAGTGGCAGCGGATCCTCGTGGGCGCGGGGGGCATGATCTTCGAGTTGGCGGCCGCAGCAGCCGCGGTGTTCGTGTGGCTGGCCGCGGGCGAGGGGTCGCTCGCCAAGCAACTGGCGTACTACACCATGCTCACCGCCAGCGTGGCCACGGTGATCTTCAACATCAACCCGTTGATGAAGTTCGACGGCTACTACATGCTGGCCGACCTGCTCGAGACACCCAACCTGATGCAGCGTGCCCAGCAGATGCTGCACCACCACGCCCAGAAGCACCTCTACGGGGTCGACAGCCCGCGTGCCCCCGCAACGGCCCCGGGCGAACGCGCGACCCTCACGGTCTACGGCGTGCTGGGGGCCGTCTATCGCGTCTTCCTGTTCTTCGGCATAACGCTCTTCATCATGAGCCAGTGGTTCGGGCTGGGCCTGCTGCTGGCGGTCTGGACGGCGGCCATGTGGTTCATCCTGCCCGTGGGCAAGTACGTTCACTGGCTTGCTTCGTCGCCCCTGCTGGTGGACAAGCGCCGGCGGGCCCTGGGTGTCACGCTGGGCTTCGCGGCCGCGGCCTTCGTTCTCGTGGGCGTGGTGCCCGTGCCCGATTGGCGGCGTGCCACGGGCGTGGTCGAGAGCGTGAGCCGCGCCGGCGTCTACTTTGACACCGAGGGCTTCGTGGCGAGCGTGGCGGTCCGGAGCGGCGAGCGCGTGCAGGCCGGGCAGGAGGTGGCCCGCCTCACCAGCCCGCAGTTGGAGGCCGCGCGCTCCACGCTCGAAGCCCAGCGGGCCGAGGTGGTGGTGCTGGGCCGCCAGGCCCGCGCCCAGGGCGAGATTCCCTCGGCCCAACTGGCCGAGGCTCAGTTGCGCGTGCTCGACGATCAACTGGCCGAGGTCGCCCGCCGCGAGAGAGCGCTGGTGGTGCGGGCGCCGCTTGCCGGCGTGGTGGTGGGGGCCGATCCCGCGCTGGCCGCCGGGGCCTATGTCAAGCGCGGTCAGGCGCTGTGCGAGGTGCTCGATCCCGACCGCCTGCGCGTGGCCGCCAGCGTGCCGCAGGGCGACGGCTCGTGGCTCATGCACGTGCCGCGCGAGCGCGTGTGGGTGGGCATGCGCAGCGCGGGCGACCCGTGGCGCGTGGTGGAGGGGGGGCGGGTCTGGTCTCCGCAGGCGGCCCAGCGTGAGTTGCCGCACCCGGCACTGGGCTACGTGGGCGGCGGGCAGGTGGAGGTCGATCAAGCCGACCGGGCCGGCCGCACGACCAAGAACCCGCAGTTTACCGTCTACATCGAGCCCCGCGCAGGCCGGGGCGATGCCGCTGCACCCCGCCTCGGCGTGCCGGGCGAACGCGTCTATGTGCGCTTCACGCTGCCGGCGCGGCCGATCGCTCAGCAGGCGCTGGAGCGCTTCCTCAAACTCGTGCAGGGGCGCGTGAACCTGTGAACCGCGCGGGGGTGCAAGCATGAGCCATGCCCAGGCGCTCACGCGCTACCAGGTGCTCTTCGACTCGGTGCGCAGCCGCGCCCGCAAGCCCGAGCGCCTCCGCGCCATGGATCGCCTCTACGCGCGAGCGAAACTGGCCGTGTCGTCGCGGCACGCCACGCAGGCTCGCCTGCGGGCCGAGGCGGAGGCGGTCGCCGCCCTGGGCCCGGCCCTGCGGGGCCACTCCAACGCGGCCCTCGATGCGCACCTGGCCGACCTGCGCGAGGTGTTCGTGCGCGGGCGCGACGGGCCCGAAGACCTGCGGCGTGCCCTCGCGGCCATCCGGGAGGCGGCCCGGCGCGAGACGGGTGAAGAGGCCTACATCGTGCAGTTGATGGGCGCCCTGGCCCTCTACCACGGCTGCCTGGTGCAGATGCTCACCGGCGAGGGCAAGACGCTCACGGGCTCGCTGGCGGCCCCGCTCATGGCGTGGCGGCACAAGCACCTGCACGTCTTCACGGTGAACGACTACCTGGCCAAGCGCGACGCCGAGAGCCGCGCCTGCATCTTCGCGCGCTGCGGGCTGCGTTGCGGCAGCATCCAGCAGGCCGACGACCCCGAGTCGCGCCGGGCCGCATACGCCCTGCCGATCGTCTTCGGCACCAGCAAGCAGATCACCGCCGACTACCTGCGCGACCAGACCGCGGGGGGGGGGGGGGGCGGCGGGCCCCCCCCCCCCCCCCCCGCCCCCGCGGGGGGGGGGGGGGGGGGGGGGGGGGGGGGGGGCCCCACGCCCTTGGTGCCCGGCCTGCGGGCTTGTATGGTGGACGAGGCCGATGCCGTGCTCATCGACGAGGGCGTGGTGCCGCTGATCATCGCGAAGAGTCGCGGGCTTGACGAGATGGCCGAGCAGTACCGGCAGGCCGCCGCGCTGGCCGCCAAACTCGATCCGCGGGCCGACTTCCGGGTCGAGGTGCTGCGCAAGCGGGCGGTGCTCACGCCCGCCGGGCAGGAGCGTGTGCGGCGGCTGAGCGATCCGCTGCCCGACCCGCTCTGGCGGGCCCCGCGGCGTGCCGAGGAGATGGTGAAGCAGGCCCTGATCGCCCGCGCGTGCTACGAGCACGGCAAGCAGTACCAACTCGTGGACGGGCGCGTGGTGATCGTGGACGAGTACACCGGCCGCTTCCTGCCCGATCGCTCGTGGGAGCACGGCCTGCACCAGGCGGTCGAAGCCAAGGAGGGCGTCGAGGTCACGGCCGACCGCGAGACGCTCGCTCGCCTCAGCTTCCAGCGCTTCTACCGCATGTACCCGTTCATGTGCGGCATGACCGGCACCGCCGCAGACGCCACCGGCGAGATGGAGGCGACGTATCAGCGCAAGGTGGTGGTGATGCCGCCCAACCGGTCGGTGGCCCGGGTGGAGTGGCCGCTGCGGGCCTTCCGCACCTCGGCCGGGCGCTGGGCGGCGGTGGCCCAGAGCGTGATCGACGTGCACGCCACCGGCCGGCCGGTGCTCATCGGCACACGCTCCATCGAGGCGAGCGAGGTCCTCAGCAAGCGGCTCACGGCGCAGGGACTGGTGCACCAGGTGCTCAACGCCAACTTCGACAGCGACGAGGCCCGCATCATCGAGCGGGCCGGCGCCGCGGGCAGCATCGTCGTGGCCACCAACATGGCCGGGCGCGGCACCGACATCAAGCTCGACGCCAAGGCCCGGGCCGCCGGCGGCCTGCATGTCATCCTCACCGAGATGCACGGGGCACGCCGCATCGACCGCCAGTTCATCGGGCGCTCCGGCCGCCAGGGCGACCCCGGCTCGGCCCAGGTGTTCGTGAGTTTGGAGGATGAACTGGTGCGGCTGTACACACCCAGGGCCGCCGCGGGCCTGCGCGTGCTGGCCCGCGCCGAGGAGCTCACGGGCAGGCTGCGCATGCTGGCGGCCGGCGTGTTCGGGCTGGCCCAGCGGCTGAACTGCGCGCGCGACCGCGTGATGCGCGACCAGGTGATGAAGAGCGACGAGTGGGTTGAGAAGCACCTGCCGGGCGAGTGAGAGGCGCCAGACGCCACACTCTAGAGTGCAGCCACAGGCGTCTGACGTCTGGAGCCTCGCATCCCGCGTCCCTCACGCCTCCGCCGAGATGACCTGGGCCTTGGCGGCCAGGCCCTCGGGCTTCTCGCACCAGAAGGGGCCGACCGCGAGGCAGTCCATCTTGGTGCGGGCGAAGCAGGCGATCGCCTGCTGGGGCGTGTGCACGATCGGCTCGTTCTCGTTGAAACTGGTGTTGAGCAGCACCGGCACGCCCGTGCGCGCGTCGAAGGCCCTGATGAGGTCGTAGTACATGCGGTTCTGGTCGCGGCGCACGGTCTGCACGCGGCCCGTGTCATCGTCGTGGTTCACGGCCCCGAGTTTCTTGCGCCACTCGGGCTTGGTCTTGTAGACGATGTTCATGAAGGGCACCGTGTGCGCACCCTCGTACAGGTCGCTCAGCCGCTCTTCCAGCACCGCCGGGGCGAAGGGCCTGAAGGGCTCGCGGTTCTTGATGCGGGCGTTGAGGATCGCCTTCATGTCGGGCCAGGCCGGGTTGGCGAGGATCGAACGGTTGCCCAACGCCCTCGGGCCCCACTCCTCCCGCCCCTGGAACCAGCCCACGATCTTGCCCTGGCAGAGCGCATCCACCGTGGCCTGCATCAAGGCCGCTTCGTCCAGCCGCTTGAAGGGCAGGTCGCTTCCCTTCACCGCCTCGGCGCACTGCTCGGCCGTCCACTCGGTGCCCCAGTAGGCGTGGCTGACCTCGGGTGTGCGCGGGATGCCCAGTTTGTGGTAGAGCACGTAGGCCGCGGCACCGGCCCCCGTGCCGTCGTCGCCCGCGGCGGGGTGGATGTAGACCCGATCGACGTGCCCCTCCATCACCAGCCGCCCGTTGCCGACCCCGTTGAGGGCGCAGCCGCCCGCCAGCACCACGTCGCGGCAGCCGGTGCGGGCGATCGCGTCCTTCACGATGTCGATGTAGACCTCCTCGAAGCGCTTCTGGATCGAGCAGGCCATGTCGTTGTCGCGCTGCGTGAGCGGCTGCTTGCGCTGCCGGGCCGGGCCGAAGAGTTTCTCCACCGCGTCCGAGTACATGCGCGGCATCATGATCTCGCCGTCGACCACGGTGCCGAAGGTTCGCTCGGCGTGGTCCTGAATCTTGGAGTACGTGGTGAAGTACTCCTGGTTCAGCAGCACGCCGCGCGACGGGTCCCAGCGCACGAAGTTGCGGAGGTGCTCGAGGTACGCGGGCTTGCCGTACGCGGCCAGGCCCATCACCTTGTACTCTTCGCCGAACTTGTTGAACCCGATGAACCCGCACAGCGTGGTGTAGAACACGCCCAGCGAGTGCGGCGGGTGGGTGCGGTGCAGCACCTCGATGTTCGAGCCCTCGCACCGCCCCAGCATCACCGAGCACCAGTCGCCCGAGCCGTCGATCGACACCGCCGTGGCCCGCGGGAAGCCCGACCAGAAGAACGAACTGGCGATGTGGGCCAGGTGGTGCTCCACGTTGTGCACCTTGAAGCGGCACTGCGCCTCGGCGAACCCCATCTGCTGGTGCAGCGCCTCCGCCTGCTGGTTCTCGCGGTTCACCCCCAGGCGGATCTTGGCCATGTTCAGGCCCACCCGGGGGTTCTTGGCGATGAACGCCAGCTTGGCCCCCTTGTTCGCGTACGGGTCGCGCGCAAAGGCCAGGTCAGTCACGTCCTCGATCGAGGCCCCCGCCATCCGGAGCACCTCGCGGATCGCCTCGCGCGGGAAGACGGCGCAGTGCTTCTGGCGGTTGATCCGCTCTTCGCAGATGCCCGCCACCATGCCGCGGCTGTTCATGAGCACCGCTGAGGAATCGGGGTGCGACGAGTTGAGCCCAAGGACCAGCGGTTCCATAGCGTGCGTCTCGGTTCGTTGCCCGCGCCGCGTGGCTCGCGCCCCGCGCAGAGGGAAGGGGGAGTTTAGGTGCCAAGCCGCACCAAAGCCCGTGCCGCGGGCTCGTCCGCGGGCCCGGTTATCGAACCTTCTCAATCGGCCCGATCACGCCCCGGATTGAGCCGTTGGAGCCGGTGCACCCGCCCCCTCGCTCACCCGCAGCACCCGCATCCGTTCCCACACGCCGCCGCGGAACCGCCCCAGCAGGAAGATGCCCAGCAGCACGATGTACGCCCCCGCGGCGATCCACGGGCCCAGCGCACCCCCCGCCGGCCACGCCTCCACCAGCACCCACCCACCCCCCACGATGCACACCCACGACAGGATCACCGTGAGCACTCCCGGCCAGACCGTGTCGCCCGCCCCCCGCAGCACGCCCACCAGCGTGATCCCCAGCCCGTCAAAGAGTTGGAAGACCGCCGCGACGATCATGATGCTCGCGCCCACCTCGATGATCGCGGCGGCGGTCGCCGCAGCCGTCTCCTCGGGCACGAACAGGCCGATCATCTCGCGGCGCAGCAGGAGGAAGGCCAGGGCGCACACGCCCATGTAGCCCATCGCCAGCAGCACACCCTGACGGGCCCGTGCGCGGGCCAGGTCGGGGCGATTCGCCCCCATGGCGCGGCCCACCATGGCCGTGCAAGCAAACGAGATGCCCACGGCGGGCATGAACGACAGGTGCATGTAGCGCAGCGCGATCCAACTCGCCGAGTTCTGAGCCTCGCCGAAGCGGCCGGCGAACGCCGTCATGAAGATCGCCCAGCAGACGATCTCGTTGCCGAACATCATGGCGGGGGCCCACCCCAGTCGCAGCAGGTCGCGCACATGGGCCAGGCTCGGCCGCCACGCGGCCCGCGTGTCGTAGCGCTCGTGATACCGGCGCGACAGGAAGAGGCACAGGGGCACGCACAGTTCGATCAGCGTGGCCAGCACGGTGGCGAGTGCCGCGCCCGCGACGCCCAGGGCGGGGGCTCCGAGATGACCGTAGATGAACACCCAGTTGAGAAACACGTTGGCGGCGACGCCCGCGAGCGAGCCGATGAACACCACGCGCGGCCGGTGCAGGCCGTAGAAGAACTGGGCCATGGCCCGCGTGCACAGCACCAGCAACATGCCGCCGATCAGGATGCGCCCGTAGACGGTTTCGAGTTCGACCAGGCGTCCCGAGTGCCCCTGCCACGCGAACACCCACGGCAGCACCACCGCCAGCGGAAGCATCACGAGGAGCCACGCGAGGGCGCTCAGCCACATGGCGTTCCACGCGTAGGCCGGGCCGCGCTCGGGCGTGCCCGCGCCCAGGTTCTGCGATACGTAAGTGTTGACGACACCCACGAAGCCGAGCACCGCCGAGGCGGGGGCGAAGGCCCAGATGCCGCCGTTGCCCTGGGCCGCCAGGTGCACCGGGTCGGGCGGCTCGATCAGCGACACCATGTAGGCGTCGGTGAACTGCAGGGCCGTGTACGACACCATGGTGGCCACCGTGGGCGCTGCAAGCCGCACCATCTCCCTGAAGGGATGCGCGGTTTCCAGCGGGGCATCGGGTTGGATCGGCTCTGCCGCGGACACGGGTGGCAGCGTAGCCGGGGGCGGGTGCGCAGCCCGGGGCAATCCATGCCCATGATGAGGCCGGAGGCCGAATCGTGGCGCTGAACCTACGGCCGGTACCCCGCTGCACGTTCAGTTATACCTCCGGCGGCAACAGCGGCCACGCGTAGCCGCACTCCGGGCACGCCGACAGGCACCTGACGAGGTCCGCCTGCGGACCCGATGGTTCGCCGCGCAGGGGGTGCGCGCAATGCGGGCAGCGGCTGGCGGCCAAGGCCGCGGTGAGGCGAGCTTCGATCGTCAGCCCGCACGCGTGCAGCGCGGCCGCGAAGCAGGAGACAATCGGCCGGGTGAGCCACAGCGAAACGGTCCACTCGGGACCACCGTTGGGGAGTGTCGACGAGATGTCCCTCACGAGTGTGTAGCCGTGCGGGCCGGACATGAACGCGAGCCAAGCGGACTGCCGCAGCCTGTGGTGCGCGAGCACATCGTGCCCGCGCTCAGGCGAGTGCGACACGGCCGCGAGTCGGTCCGCCTCGGCGACACGGAAGGCCAGACGGCGATCGTCGCCGGGGCTCAGGTGCGGTGCGCCGGGCTGGCCCTGACCCCGCCACACGGGCGTGAACAACTCCCAGGCACGCACTGCTGATGGGGTGGTGCCGTCGGGCGGCGGGGTGGGCTCCATGCGCGCCGGCTTCACGCGCCGGTCCCGGATGCGCTGACCCGCACGACCGTGCGCGGGGCCAGGGTCGCCAACACCCGCAGGAGCGCGGGCACGAGCGGCCGGATGTCCGCCAGGTCGTTCGTGGGCGCGTCGAGCACTACCACAGACACGGGCAGGGCGGCCTGATTCTGCTGCCACGGCATCGCGGTGTCCTTCGTCACCAGGGCATCGAAGCCTGCCTCCGCGGCCTTGGCCAGCAGCCGTCCGTTCTGAAGGCCCGTCCAGCCGACATACGCGACCGTCAGCACTTCGTGGCCGACGATCAGGTGTCGGAGATCGTGTGGAAGGTTCTCGTCGAGCAGCAGCCTCACCCCGCCGCCCGCCCGGCTTCCTGCCGCGCAAGGTCGGGAATGTGCCGCCCCATCATCTCCAGGAACTTCACCGCCTGCTCCCGCGTCACGCTGGGGAACTGGGTGAGAAAATGCTCCAGCGAGTGGCCGCGGCTGAGGTATGTCAGCAGGCTCTCCGCCGGCACGCGGGTGCCGGCGAAGCACGGTGTGCCGCCGAGAATGTCGGGATGAGTCAGGATCACCGGCATGTCGGCAATCCTACGAGCCGGCCTGCCGCGGCGACGGCTCCCCGCCCGCTCTACACCCCCACCCCGCCGCGCTTGCCCATCACCACCGGGCTCGCCCGCCGCACCGCGCTGGCGCCCTTCTGATACGCCGGCAGCGGGCACGCGTCGTTGCAGTATTCCAGAATCCACCCCAACGTGCCCGAGCGATACAGCGCCGTGAACATGTCCACACTCTCGTCGCAGTACCACGCGCCCCGGTGCGCCTCGATCTCGCCCAACGCCCGCTCCGCCGCCTCGGGCCCCACGCTGCTGCGATACGGGCGGATGCTCGTCATCGCATCAAACGCGTCGATCACCGCGAAGTGCCGCGCCGTCAGCGGGATCGCCTCGCCCGCGAGGCCGTCGGGGTACCCCGTGCCGTCCATCCGCTCGTGGTGGTGCCGCACCAGCGCCAGCACCAGTTCGTCGCGCTCGCCCAGCGTGAGCAGCCGCTCGTGCCCCTTGGCCGCGTGAGTCTTGATCACGGCAAACTCCGCCGCGTCGAGCGGCCCGGGCTTCTGGAGAATCTCATCGGGGATGTCGAGTTTGCCCACGTCGTGCAACGCCGCGGCGTGCGTGATCCGCTCCACCAGCGCATCCTCCAGCCGGGCCGCCTCGGCCATTGCCCGCGCGTACAGCACCACCCGCCAGGTGTGCGCGGCGGTGAGGCGGTCCTTGGCCTCGATGGCCGACACGAGCGTTTCAACGGTGCCGGAGATCATGGTGGGCCTGGTGCCGGTGCGGAACCTCCGACTGAGTGTACCTCACGCTTGCCGGTCCGCCGCGCCCGAAGGCCGATAACCGCTGCGGCCGGTCATCCCGGCGCGTGCTGGCGGGCCAGTTCGCCCTGAATGGCCCGCACGGCCTGGGCCACGGCCTCGTCGAGCACGCGGTTGACCAGGAACAGGTCGTAGACGCCGCAGGTCTTGGCGGTCTCGATCTCGTGGCGGGCCTCGGCGAAGCGGCGCTGGATCACGGATTCATCCTCGCGCTTGCGGGCTCGCAGGCGGTCGAGCAGCACGTCTTCCGTCGGCGGCAGCACAAAGATGCTGAACGCATCCGGGCAGGCCCGCTTCACGTTCATGGCCCCCTGCACGTCGATCTCGAGGATCACCAGTTTGCCGGCGGCCCGCTGCGCGTTCACCCACGCGCGGGGTGTGCCGTAACGCTTCCCGAACACTCCCGCGTGCTCCAGAAACGCTCCCGCCGCGATCATCTCGTCGAAGCGGGCATCGGAGACGAAGAAGTAGTCAACCCCTTCGGTGTCGGCGGAGGTCTTGGGCCGGGTGGTGGCCGAGACGCTGAAGACCGCGTTGGGAAACGCCTTCTCCACGCTGCGCGTAATCGTGGTCTTGCCCACGCCCGAGGGGCCCGAGATCACCAGCAACATGCCGCGCTGCGACGCGGGCTTGGCGGGCGGCGCGGCGGGCTTGTCATGCTCGTGAACCACGGGCAGACAGCGTAGCCGGGAGACGACAGGCGGGGTGCGGGGCGACGGCGGGCACCGGGCGCTCGCGGCGCGGCGGCGTGCCGCCTGTACCATCGCCCGCTGATGGCCACGCACGAGCCCACGCCGCACGGTCGCGCCGCCGATGCCGAAGCCGCCGCAGCCCGGGACGGCCAACTCGTGGCCCAGGCCCGCGCCGGCGACGCGGGTGCGCTCTCCACGCTGCTGGCCCGCGCCCAGAACCGCGTCTACGCCGTCTGCCTGCGCTTGGTGAACGACCCCGATCTCGCCCTCGACCTGGCCCAGGACACGCTGCTGAAGGTTGCCCGCAACCTCGACCAGTTTGACGGCCGCAGCGCGTTCGCCACTTGGACCTACCGCGTGGCGACCAACGTCTGCCTTTCGCACATGCGGGCAGCCCGGCTGCGCCGCCACACCACGCTCGACGGCCTGCCCGAGCCTGTGGCCGAGAATCACGGGTTTGCCCAAACGGACGCCGCACTCGACCGCGAGGCCGGGGAACTTGCTGGCGACCCGGGCGTCAAAGAACCCGGCGGCGGGCACGCGCTCGCCGCAGTCGAGCGTGCGCTCGCCACGCTCGACCCGGAGCCCCGGGCGATTCTGGTGCTCCGCGATGTACGGGGCCTCGACTACGAGCAACTCGCGGCGGTGCTCGACGTGCCGCTGGGCACGGTGAAGAGCCGCCTGTTCCGTGCCCGCGCCCTGCTGCGGGCCCGACTCGAGGCGATGGGCCTGACCGGCGATACCCGTGCGTGAACTGCCACCCAACCTGAGCGAGGCCGACCTGCTCGATCATGTCGAGGGGGCGCGGCTCTCGCCCGCCGTGGCGGCCGCGCTCGCGGCTGACGCCGATCTCGCCGCGTGGGCAGCCGGGTTGCGGGCCGATCGCGCGGCCCTCGCCGGACTCAGCGATGCGAAGGCCCCGGCGGCGCTCATGGCGCGGGTCGAGGCCGCTCTCGAGCAGGATGCGCTGGCAACGGCGCTCGGTGCCGAGTCCGCCGCCGTGGGCCCGGTGCCCGTGGTGATGGTCCACCGCACGCGGGGTCCGGTCCTGGCACGCATCGGCGGGTGGCCCGCGCTGGCCGTCGCGGCGGCCCTGGCCCTGGTGGCCGGTTTGTCGTGGGTCGCCGTCTCCTCACGCCCGGCAGCCCGCCCGGGTGCCACGGCCGGGCCGCTCATCTCGGCCGCGATGCCCGATGCCTGGCCGTCGTCCGGCGCGGATACGCCCGCTCCATCGGCCGACCCCGGACGCGATCTGGCGCTGATCTCCGAACCGCCCGGCCCGTCAGACTTTGAGCCCGCGCTCACGGGCACGGGCAGCACCGCCGCCGCGACGGCCGCCGGTGCCGATTCGCCCGGGACGCCGGCTCCGTGGGGCATGCCCCTTGATCGGGCCCTGGCTCTGGCGGCGCAGGGCCGGCTGCTGATCGAGATCGACTCGGCCGAGTTGGACCGCACCGGGGCGCGGCTCGACAGCCTGACGCGCCTGCGTGCCTCGGCCATGCGTATCCATGCGCGCGCCGAACCTGCGGGTCGTGCGCTGGTGGCCCTGGCGCGAGCGCGTGCCGATGCCCGGGCCGCGCACGCGTTCGCCGTGGTGCCGCCCGCGGCTGTCGAACCGGCCCGGCTCGCCTCTGATGCATCGGCGACCCCGCCGGCACCCGGGCCCGAGGTTGTCGTGCTCCCGCATCCCGATCCGCCTCGGGCGGCGCGGGCGGTGCTGCCCGCGGCCTACGAACTCGACGTCCTGGCGGCCGAGGCGGCCCTCGATTCGGCCCTGCGCGGGCTGTGCCATGGCGCCAGGCAGCGGGCCCGCCTGGTGATACTGAGCGACGACGAGGCCGCGCTGGTCTGGCCGGCACCGGAGGTGGATCCGGCGTTTGTCGGCCCGCCGGTTGAACTCATGCCCGTGTCGCCGGCGCGGGTCAGCGTGCCGGTGGTGGCTCGCGAGCGGTAGCGTCGCCTGCTAGGCCACCACGAAGTTCACGAGTTTGCCCGGCACCACGATCACCTTCTTCACGCTCTTGCCCGCGAGTTGCTCGGCGATCTTGCCGTCGGCCCGGGCCGCGGCCTCGAGCGCCGCGGCGTCGCTGCCGGCCGGAACAGTCACCTTGCCGCGCAGTTTGCCCAGGATCTGCACGGGGATCTCGATCTCGTCGTCGGCCGCCAGGGCCGCATCGGCCGCGGGAAACGGCACGAAAGCCACGGAGGGCGCGTGCCCGAGTTTGGCCCAGAGTTCCTCGGCCATGTGCGGGGCCAGAGGGGCGAGCATGAGCGTGAGGGCCTCGGCGACGGCGCGGGGCACGGCCGAGCCCGGCACGTCGGGGCCGCACTGCCTGGTCAACTCGTTGTTGAACTCGATGAGTTTGGCGACGGCCGTGTTGAAGCCGAGCGTCTCCATGTCCTTGCGCACGCCCGCGATGGTCTTGTGGAGGAGTTTGACGAGCGAGGCACCGGCGCCGGGTGCCGCGGCGCCGGCCACGCGCAGCGAGCCGGAGCGCTCGTCAACCAGGTTGCGCCACACCCGCTGCAGGAAACGGTGGGCCCCGGCGATGTCGCGCGTGTTCCACGGCTTGCTCGCCTCGAGCGGGCCCATGCTCATCTCGTAGACCCGCAGCGTGTCGCAGCCGTATGCGCCGCACACCTCGTCGGGCGTGACGGCGTTCTTCAGGCTCTTGCCCATCTTGCCGTACTCGCGGGCCACCTCGTGGTCGCCGTGGTAGAACTTGCCGGCGCGCTCGACGACCTCGCCGGCTTCCACGTACGCACCCCGCGCGTCTTTGTAGGCGTGGGCCTGGATGTACCCCTGATTGAAGAGCCGTCCGAAGGGCTCGGGCGTGCTCACATGGCCCAGATCGAAGAGCACCTTGTGCCAGAAGCGCGCGTAGAGCAGGTGCAGCACCGCGTGCTCAACGCCGCCCACGTATAGATCGACGCCGCCCGAGTGCGCTGTTCCATCCTTCCTTTCAGACAGCATCCAATACCGCTCAACCTCCCGCCCCACCATCGCGGCGCTGTTCTCCGGGTCCAGGTAGCGCAGGTAGTACCAGCAACTCCCCGCCCAGTTGGGCATGGTGTTGGTCTCGCGGGTGAACGCCCGCGGCCCGCGTCCATCGCCCAGGTCGAGCGTGGGATGCATCCACTCCTTCGCCCGCGCCAGCGGCGGGCGCGGCGGGGCCTCCGGGTCGGCGCTCGACTCGGGCTGGAAGTTGTCCATCTCCGGCAGCAGCACGGGGAGCATGGATTCCGGCAGGTCATGCGGCACGCCGCGCCCGTCGAACACGATCGGGAATGGCTCGCCCCAGTAGCGCTGGCGGGAGAAGAGCCAGTCGCGGAGTTTGTAGTTCACGGTCCGCTTGCCGCGCCCGATCTCCTCCAGTCGCGCGCCCATCTTCTCTTTGGCTTCGGCCATTCGCAGGCCGTCCAGCGGCCCGCTGTTGATGGTCGGTCCATCTTCGGTGAAAGCCTCGCCCGCGAAGCCCTCGGGTGGCTGCACGGTGCGGATGATGGGCAGGCGGAAGGCCGCGGCAAAGTCCCAGTCGCGCTGGTCTTGCCCCGGCACGGCCATGATCGCGCCCGTGCCGTAGCCGGCCAGCACATAGTCCGCGATGAACACGGGCAGCCGCGCCCCGTTCACGGGGTTGATCGCGTACGCGCCGGTGAAGCAGCCGGTCTTGTCTTTGCCCGCGGCGCGGTCGTCGTCGCTCTTGCTCTTGGCGTACGCGCGATACGCGGCGATCAGGCCTTTGGGCGATGCCCCGGCCGCCACCAGCGCGTCGGCGCCGGGGAAGATGGCGCGGATGAACGTGTCCGAGGCCCCGCCACCGTACTTCTCGGGCACGATGTGGTCGATCATCTCGTGCTCGGGGGTGAGCACCATGTACGTGGCGCCGAAGAGCGTGTCGGGGCGCGTGGTGAACACACGGATGCGGCGTGTGGAGCAGTCGAAGTCGATGTACGCCCCTTCGCTCCGTCCGATCCAGTTGCGCTGCATGGCTTTGAGCGCATCGGGCCAGGCGACGGTGTCGAGGTCGTTGAGGAGTCGCTCGGCGTAGGCCGTGATGCGCATCATCCACTGTTTGAGCGGGCGCTTGTAGACGGGGAAGTTGCCGCGCTCGCTCTTGCCGTCGATCACCTCTTCGTTGGCGAGCACGGTGCCCAGCATGGGGCACCAGTTGACGGGCACCTCGGCCAGGTAGGCGAGGCGGTGCGAGTCAACGATCTCGCGCCGGCGGGCCTCGGGAATGTCGCGCCACGCGCGCGTCTCGACCCGGCCGTCCGCATCCCTGATCGGCCGCGTGCCCTTCTCAAACGCCGCGATCAACTCACCGATCGGCCTGGCTCGCCCCTTGGCCACTTGGCCACTCGGCCACTCGGCCACTTCCCCTTCCCTGTCATACCACGCGTTGTAGATTTGCAGGAAGATCCACTGCGTCCACCTGTAGAAGGCCGGGTCGGTGGTGCTCACGCCCCGCCGGGGGTCGTGCCCCAACCCCAGCCTGCGCAACTGCGTCCGCATGGTGGCGATGTTGCGCTCGGTGGTGATGCGCGGGTGCGTGTTGGTCTGCACGGCGTACTGCTCGGCGGGCAGGCCGAAGGCATCAAAGCCCATGGCGTGCAGCACGTTGTGGCCCGTCATCCGCAGGTAGCGGGCGTAGATATCCGTCGCGATGTAGCCCAGCGGGTGCCCCACGTGCAGGCCCACACCGCTGGGGTAGGGGAACATGTCGAGGATGAACTTCTTGGGCTTGCCGGCGTCGAAGCCCGGCTCGCCGGGGTTGGGCGTGCGGAACGTGCCGCGTGCCTCCCACTCGGCCTGCCACTTGGCCTCGATCTGCCCCGCAAGCGGCGCGGCGTAGCGAAACGGCGGGGCATCGTCGCCGGGGGTCGAGGTCAGTGTCGGGCGGTCGGGCGCGGGCATGGGGCAGAGGGTATGACGAGCGGGGCGGCACTCGATCCGGCGGCCCGCGGCCCAGTGCCCAGTGCCTTCTATACTCGGAGAGAATCGCTCCGGTTGACGGCCGGGCCCATCGCACGGATAGCCCGTGAACCTGGTCAGAGCTTGACCGCAGCAGCCATAAGCGTGTTTGTCCGGGTCGGTGGTTACCTGGCCGTCAACCGGGGCGATTCGCACAGCGGTGATAGGTGAGAGGTGGCGGGTGAGAGCCGAGCCCGGGGCGGGTGCCCGCACGCCCCCGGGCGGAGTCGCTCGTATCCTCTGTGCCGTGCTCTTTTTCGCTGCTTCCGCCTCGCACCTCGCACCTCGCACCTACCACCCCCACCCACCCCATGGCCTACACCGTTCTGGCACGCCGCTACCGCTCCAAAGCCTTTGATGAACTCGTCGGCCAAGAGGTGATCGCGCGCACGCTCCAGAACGCCATCCAGCACGACCGCGTCGCGCACGCCTACCTCTTCTGCGGCACGCGCGGCGTAGGAAAGACCTCCACCGCCCGCATCTTTGCGTGCGCACTCAACGCCGTGGACGATGCCGGCAAGCCCGTGGCCGACGTCGCCCAGGCCATCATGGCCGGGCAGGACACCGACGTCATCGAGATCGACGCGGCCAGCAACAACGGCGTCGAGAACGCCCGCGAACTCATCGCTAACTGCGTCTACCGCCCCATGCGCGGCCGCAAGAAGGTCTACATCATCGACGAGGTGCACATGCTCTCGGCGGGCGCGTTCAACGCCCTGCTCAAGACCATGGAGGAGCCGCCCCCGCACGTGGTGTTCATCCTGTGCACCACCGAAACCCACAAGGTGCCCGCCACGATTCAGAGCCGGTGCCAGCGTTTCGACTTCAGGCCCATCCCCTCCAAGCTCATCGCCGCCCACCTCAAGGCCGTGTGCAAGGTGGAAGGCGCCGAGGCAGACGACGAACTGCTGCACATGGTGGCCCGTCTGGGCAACGGCTCGATGCGCGATGCCCTCAGCTTGCTCGACCGCCTGCTGGCCGGGGGCGACGACGCCGACGGCAAGGCCGGGGGGGGCGTGGGGAGTGGGGGGGGTGGGGCCGGTGCGGGCAAGCGCGCCAAGGCCGTGCGCCTCACCGCCGAGCGCCTCGAGCAACTGCTGGGCGTGCCCGAGCGCACCCTGATCGTGGCCCTGGCCGACGCGTTTGCCGACGGCGACCCGCGCCAGGCCCTGGAGCAGACCGATGCGCTGCTGGCCCGCGGCGTGCCCGTTGACCAACTGCTCACCGCCCTGGCCCAGCACCTGCGCGACCTGATGGTGATGCGGGCCTGCGGCCCCAAGACCGAACTGGTCGAACTCAGCGACGAAGGCCGGGCCCGGGCCGTCGAGCAGTGCGGCCGGTTTGACGAGGCCGGCCTCACCCACATGATCGCCCTGTGCGAGAGCGTGGGGCGCACGGCCAAGAGCAGTTCCTTCCCGCGCGTGCTGGTGGATGCGCTGGTGGTGCGCCTGGCCCAGACGCACAAGATCGCCGACGCCGCGGCCCTGGTGCTCGGGCAAGCGGCGGCGGCGCCTTCCGCGCCGCCCAGGTCGGCCCCGCCGCCATCCGTGGCACCCAAGTCGGCTGTGCCGCCTTCGGCGCCCGAGGCCGCGCCGTCCGCGGATCAGCCGCTGTTCGGGCGGAGTGCCGGACCAAAAAAACGCTGACGGCGGCTGGGCCCGTGCCCGAGCCGCCGCGCGAGATGCACGTGGCACCGCGGCCGGCCTTGCCGACTTCGGTGCCTGAGCCTGCACCCGCGGAGCCTCCTCGGCAGCCCGTGGTGCTCCCGGGCGCGAGCATCCGCGAGCACCCGCTGGTGCGTGCCGCGGCGGACATGTTCTCCGCCCGCGTGATCGATGCCCGCGAGCCGATGCAGAACGATTCGCCCGCGTAGCCGCGACCTACGCGCTCTGGGCCGCTTCCCGGCGCGTGCTCGCCGGCCCGGGCAGCGTGTCGATGACGCCCGTGGTGGGGCCGGCCGTGCGCGGGCCGGTGGCGGCGGGCTGCGGCGTCGCGGGGCCGGCCGCTTCCGGGTAGGCGATGCGCGGATGGTGGATCGCCGCCAGGGCCTTGCTCACGGTTTCGATGATCGCCGCCAGGTCGCGCAGCGAAAGGTCGCAGTCGTCAAACTGCCCGTCCATCAGCCGCTTGTGGGCGATGGCCCGCACCAGGGCCTCGACCCGGGCGGGCGTGGGGTCGGCGGTGCTGCGGGCCGCGCTCTCCGCCGCGTCGCACACCATCACGATGGCGGCCTCGCGGGTGCGGGGCTTGGGTCCGGGGTAGCGGTACTCGATCTCCGCCGGCGGGGGCAGAGGCGGGCCGGCCCCGCCGCCCGCGTGGGCCGCCTCGGCCTGCTTGCGGGCACGGTGGTAGAAGTACTCCACCAGCGTGGTGCCGTGGTGGCTCTCGATGAAATGGTGCAGCACGCGCGGCAGGCGGTGCTGGCGGGCCAGTTCCAGCCCCTCGCGCACGTGCCCCACGATCACCAGCAGGCTCATGGCCGGGGCCAGCCGGTCGTGCCGGTTGAAGGACCCGGTCTGGTTCTCGACAAAGTACTCGGGCTTGGCGGCCTTGCCCACGTCGTGGTAGAGCGCACCCACGTAGGTGGTCAGCCCGTCGGCCCCGATCGCCTGGGCCGCAGCCTCCGCCAGCCCCGCGACGTTCAGCGAGTGGCTGTAGGTGCCCGGCGCCTGCATCTGAAGCAGGCGCTGCAGCGGGTGCTGCGGGTCGCGCAGTTCGATCAGTGTCATGCCCGTGCACGTGTCAAAGGCCCGCTCCAGGAGCGGGATCGACCCCAGCACGATCAGCCCCACCAGCACCGCCCCGATGCCCCCTTGCGCCGCCTGCACCAGGGCCTGCGTCCACGCCGGGCCGGTCATGGGGCGGGCCAGGCCCGCCAGGAGCAGTGTCGAGACCGCGATGCCCACGCCCGCCGCCACGCCCGCGTGCACCAGCGTCTGCCGGTGCCGGAACGTCCGCAGCCGCCACGCCGCCATCCACACCCCCGAGAGCGCCACCCCGATCGTCGCCACCGGCTGGTCGAGCGCCACGCACGCCAGAATCCCCATGAGCGAGCCCAGCGCGAGCGCGGTGCGGCGGTCGTACGCCACCGCCAGCACCATGGTGAAGAGCAGCGCCGGCAGCGCGGCGGCGGCCGGCATGGCCCGCGGGTCAAAGGCCGCCAGACCGCACGCGCCCGCCAGAGCGCCGGCCGCCAGGGCCGCCACCGCCAGCATCCGCATGGGGGATCGCCACAGACCCGGCGCATAGGTGGCCGCGTACGCACCCACGCCCAGCGCCGCGAGCAGCGCTGCGCCCCACAGGCCCATGTCGCGCGCCAGGAGCGTGCCCAGGCTCGAGCCAGCCCGGTGCGCCGCGTGCTCGGCCCGCAAGAGGTCGGCCGTCGCCGCGCTGAGCGGTTCACCCGGCACCGCCAGGGTCTGCCCCGGCACGTACGTGGTCGTCAGGGGGCGCACCGCCGCGGCCGCCTGCTGGGCCAGCGCTTCGGTCTGGGCCGTGTCGAATCGGAAGGTCGGGGTCGTCTGGGCGTCGAGGGCGCCGACCACGGCCGACAGAGCGGGCCCCTCGAAGCCCGCGCTCACGGCAAGGGCACGCAGCCGTTCGGCACTGCGTTCCGCTCCCAGGTCGAGCACGTTCTCGGTGGGCACGTTCACGGGCGGCTCGTCGCCGATGAGCAGTCGCGCCCGGTCGTTGGCCGCCAGGGCTTCGCGCTGAAAACTCTGGGCCTCCACCAACGGGGTGCGCCGCAACTGCCCCAGCAGCCGCCCCACGCTCGCGTCCCACCGTTGCGCGGCGCCCGCATCGCGGGCGATCTGCCGCAACGCGCTCAGCGTCTCTTCGCTTACGCCGTAGCGTGCCCGGATCTGCGCATCCACCTCGCCCAGCGCGCCCGCGTCGGCCAGGGCCCGCGGCAGGTTCTCCAGCCCGGATCGCAGTTCATCCAACCGGGCCGTGTCGGCGGCGTAGACGCGCGGGGCCCGCAGCCGGGCCGCCTGCCGGCGGCTCTCCGTGCCGGCCCGGTCCTCGACCGTGAACGCCGCCCGCACCACCCACGGACGGTCCAGCAGCACGCCCGGGGCCACCCGCGGCTCTCGACCCGCCACGTGCATCACGGCACCCAGCAGCGCGGCCAGACTCACCAGCACCAGCCCGCTCCACGCCCGCTCGGGGTGCAGCACCAGCCACGCGGCCAGCCGCCGACCCCGGCCGCCCAAAGGTGCGCTCGGCGTGTCGTGATCGCGTGCTGGAGTGCTCATGCTTCGACCGACGCGCCGGCGTGCCCGTTGGCCCCGATGCCGGTGCCGGCCCCGGGGGATATCGACAGGCTCTCGGACCCGCTCGACGGCCCCGGGCCGCCCTCGGCCGTCCGATAAGCCTCCACCACCCGCTGCACGAGGTCGTGCCGGACGATGTCGGCCTCCGTCAGTTGGCACATGGCCAGGCCGCGCACCCGACGCAGCACCCGGGCCGCGTCGATCAGCCCGCTGACGCTCGGATCGGGCAGGTCGATCTGCGTCGGATCGCCGGTGACGATCGTCTTGCTCCCGTGGCCCATGCGGGTCAGGAACATCTTCATCTGCGTGCGCGTGGTGTTCTGGGCCTCATCCAGGATGATCGCTGCCCGGTTCAGCGTGCGCCCCCGCATGTAGGCCAGCGGCACGATCTCGATCACGTCTCCCGCCATGAAGCGGTTGAGCGTCGGGTAATCGATCATGTCGTGCAGGGCATCCAGCAGGGGCCGCAGGTAGGGGTTCACCTTGCTCTGCAGGTCGCCCGGCAAGAAGCCCAGCCGCTCACCCGCCTCCACCGCCGGCCGCACCAGAATCACCTTGCGGACACGGTCGGTCTTGAGCAGGTGAACCGCCGCGGCCACCGCCAGATACGTCTTGCCCGTCCCCGCGGGGCCGATGCCGAAGACCAGATCGTGGTCGCGGATGGCATCCAGATACGCCTGCTGGTTGGCCGTCTTGGGCTTCACGGGCTTGCCCGCGGCGTACACATCCAGCGCGGCACCCCATGCCGGGCCGTGCGCGTCGTGCTCTTCTTCACCCGCACTGGCACCGCCCGTCTGGCGGGCCGCCGCCCAGTTGATCAGGTCCAGCATCTGCTGCCTGGACAGGTCGCCGCCTTCGTTGCGCGTGGCCGCAGTGCGCAACCGGCCCAGCACATCCCGCGCCGCGGCCACGCCCGGTTCCTCGCCCGACACGCGGACGGTGCCGTCGCGGGCCGTGATGCGCACGCCCAGGGCCTCGCGGATCATTTTCAGATTACGCTCCGATGCGCCCACGATTGCCTGGCGCTCATCCCCCGCGGGCAGTTTGATCACCACGTCCAAGCGCACGCTCCGGCCGCACGGCCCGCCGCGCGGCTGCAAAGCAGCCGCTCACCCGGTAGGCTTCCCCCATGGTATGGACCCGGGCACCTGTGCTACTCACGGCCGCCGCGTTGAATATTAGCATTGTGTTAGTATCTACGGCTTGTTCGGGCCCCACCGCGGCACAACTCGCTGCCGACGAGTCGCTCGCGCGGCCCGATTCGCAGCCCGCGGCCCTCGAGGTGGACGCTGACTGGGACGACCTGACCGGTGCGGTTGACCTGGCGGCCTCGGAGTCGGAGGTTGCCATCGTGAGCGTGTCGGGCGACCGGGCCGATGCACGGTGGTTTGAGGCTTCAAGCGGTCAGCGGATGCGATGGGCCTTTGTCTCGGTGCGTGGCGACGAGGGGTGGATTGAGGCCACGCGTGCCGAGGCAGGGCCGGGCGTGCCGATCCGGCTCACCTGTCGCGTGGACGATCCGCCCAAGCCCGCGGCCGAAGCGGCCCTGCTGGCGCGCGTGGCCGGCCGCCTTCGTGCCCTGCGCGGCGAGCGGGCCGCCGCGATCGGCGAGCCCTTCGGCGTGCCGGCAAAGTAGCCGGCTCAGCACGCCCCTTCGAAGTAGTCGGTGATCCAGTCGCCCACGTTGTCGGGGAAGGGCGGGTTGCACTGGCCGCCGCCATCGGGCGTGTACGCGGCCTTGTACCCGGCGTCGTAGGGCGGCGGGTTCTCCGGACAGAGCACCGCGTAGCCGCCCGGGCCGGGCAGCGGTGGATCGGTGAAGTAGTCGGTGATGAAGTCGCCGATGTCGTCGGGGTTGCGCACGCCGTCGAGGTTGTAATCAAGCCGGCACGAGGGGCCCACCGTGAACTGGCAGGCCAGGCTCGTGGCCGAGCCCTGTGCGTTGGAGACGACGCAGGTGTACGCGCCCGCGTCCGCTGCCTGCGCCCCGTTCACGCTCAGCGTGGCGGTCTGGCTGCCCGTGAAGTGGCCGTCGTCGCTCAGGGGCGCACCCTCGTGGTACCACTGGTACATCAGCGGCGGTGAGCGGTAAGCGCGCACGCTGATGGTGGCGGTTTCGCCCGCTCCCGCGGCCAGTGCGCCCACCGGGTGCAGCGCGATCACGGGCGCCCCCACGGCCACCAGGTGGGCTAACCGTCCCGACGAGTAGCCGCCCGCCCGTGTGAAACTGCCACCCAGGACCAGCGACGGCCCGTGCCCGTCGTCGAAGTCGATCACCGCCAAGTCGTTCACCTGCGCGTTGGTGCCCTGCTCGCTGCCCCCGCCCCACACGGCCGACCACGACGCCCCGTCCCACCGGGCCAGGCGGTGGGCTGCCTGCCCGCCCGCGGTGGTGAAGGCGCCCGCAACGTACAGGTTCAGGCCCTCGCCGTCATCCCAGAAGGTCATGGCCGTGGCGACGCCGTTGAGGCCGCTTCCCAGCGCTTCCCACGCCGCGCCGTTCCAGTACGCCACCTGGTTGAGGGCCACCGGGCCCGCGCTCGTGAAGGTGCCGCCGGCATACAGCCCGGGCGCGGCGCTCTCCAGGGGCGACTCGGCCGTGCAGTAGACCGACCCGTTGAGTTCGGCGCTGGCCCACGGAGTGGAGGTCTCCGTGGCGGGGTCGAACGTGTCGATGAAGCCGCTGGGCTGCTCCGGGCAGCCCGTGGTGGCATAGTCGCCCCAGCGACGGTGGACCGCGTGCCCCGCACTTTGCACGCGGCGATGGCCGCGGATGGTGGCCCGTGGCCCGCACGCCACGGGCGCAAACGAGCCGTCGCCGCTCAGCCTGCCGAAGTAGTCAAGGCCGGGCGTGCCCGTGTTGTTGAAGTCGCCGAACAGGTAGATGGGCGGGCCCCCGTTGGACGTGGGAGCAAAGAACCCGCGGAAGCCGCCGAAGTGCGCCGGCAGCGTCGGGCTCGTCCACGTCCACGTGCTCGAGTCGGGGCCGGTGATGTGCGCCAACGAGAATCCCGAGGCCGGCTGGCCTCCCGCCGTGGTCTGTGTGCCGCTGTAGGCCATGTACACGTTCGTCCCGTCGCGGTACAGCCCGCAACTGGTGGTGCCGCCCGTCAATCCGGTGCTCAGGGGCGCTGTGAGGTAGTTGTGCGAAGCCAGAGCCAGGTGCTTGAGATTGTTCGTGCATTGCGTCCGCCGCGCCGCCTCGCGCACCGCCTGCACGGCCGGGAGCAGCATGTTGGCCCGTGTGGCGATGACCCCGGCGATGAACAGGGTGTTGATGTACCCGAGTTGCACGTTCGGGTCCACCTGCGGGTCGGGCTGGCTCGGCCCCGCGTGCAGCCCTGTGACAACCGTGAACTGCCCGTTCAGCCCGTCGCCGGGGTTTGTCCACGCCATGCCGGGCGTGTGTACCAGCAGGGCCGTGGTGCCGGCGAAGAGATCGTGCTCCTGCCCCGCCGAGTACGACGCCAGCGTGCGCACCGCGCTGGTCAGGCCATCGGCCACCGTCTGCCAACCGTCGCCCCCGACCGGGTCCGCGACGAACGCGGCCACGTTGCCTGCGAAACCGCCACCCGCCACGGCCCGCGGCCCCGAGCCGTCGTCGTGGGCCACGAGGCACGACACGCCCGTCGTGGAATCGGGCAGACCGGCGCCCAAACCCGTGAAGGTGCCCGTCCCGCCGTTGTACTTGACGATGTTCGGGCTGGTCGTGATCCCGCCGCCGTTCGTGAACGATCCGCCGACGTACAAATCGCCCGCCAACGGCAACAGCGCGTTCACACGGTTCGAGTTCCCGCTGATCGTGCCCCCGGGCACCTGGTTCCAGACGCCCGTGCCGGTCCAGTAGCGGAAGCGATTGGACGAGGTCCCCGTGCAGCCGGCGTACAGCCCGCCGTTGTACGCGGCCAGGGCGTTGACACCGGCGTTGACGCCGCCGCCCGGATCAGACCACGCCGCCCCGTTCCACGCGCCGACATTCAGGCACGCCGCACCCCCGGCCAGGTTGAACGACCCGCCCACGTATAGCGTCAGGCCCGTGCCCCCCACGTCGGCCGCCACGGCGCAGCGGGCATCGGCGGTTGTGCCGCTGGTGTGCCCCAGGCCGTCGCCCAGCGTCTCCCACGTGAGCGTGTCCGGATTCCACGCGGCCACCGAGCCCGCGGCCAAGCCCCCGGCGCTGCTGAAGTTGCCCGCGACGATCACCCGTCCGCCGTATGCGCACAGCGCCTTGGCCCCCAGCGTCGAAGTGTTCGTGCTCCCCAGCCCCGTCCCCAGCGGGTGATACTGCATGCCGTCCCACCGGGCCACGCGGCTGGCGCTGATGCCCCCGATTGTCGTGAACGTGCCACCCACGTACAACTGATTGTCGTGGACCAGTGAACAGAGGATCGTGCCGTCGGTCTCGCTGAAGGAGTAGACGGGCAGGAAGACCGGTGGCGCGGCCCGCGACACGGGCGCACCGGCCGTCAACGTGGACGCGGCCACGATCCGCAGCGCGACCCGGACCAAGCGAAGCATGGCCAACCTCCTTCATGCGCCCCGGGGGGACTGGGGTTCGGGCGGACGGGCACGGGGGCAAGTTGCCCGCACACGCAATCTACCTCGCCCCGGGCGCTTGGGCCACCCGTCTGTTGGCTCCGGCCTTGACGTTCCGACCGGGGTTGCCGCCCGAAAGGCCGCTTTGGGCTGCGAAATCGTACTCGAACGGCCCCATCGCGTGAATATGGGCGGTTTTCGGGTTGCCAATCCGGCCGGCGCGGGTATTTTTGAGCGCGTGAGGGGGCGGTGTCTTTCGGACACGATTGCGGCTTTTTGCGCCGGAGCCCACCCATGCGGTCTTCTTATCTCGGTATCGCGCTCGCGGGTGCCGTGGCGGTGTCTGCGTCCGGTGTCTACGCCGACCCCACCGGGGCCGCGGCCTCGGTCTATTCCTACGACCTGTTCAAGTCGGCCGTGCACTCGCAGTTCAGCAACGACCCGCCCGGCGACCCGGACTACTTCATCGGTGTGGCCCGGCTGATCATGTCCTCTCCCATGGACGTGAACCCCGTCACCCTGAACTACGCCGGCGTGTACAACGGCGGCGGCCTGCTCACGTTCGACAACTCGCAGTACCTGTTCTTCGGCACGCCGCGGGCCACGCAGGCCGTGCTCGATGCGGACTTCCCCACGGGCACCTACACGTACACGATCTACAGCGCGTTCCCCTTCCAGCAGTCGGCCACCCTCCAGGTGACGACCACGGCCCTCACGCCGACCGTGCCCGCCTTCACCGGCGACACGCACGACCGCCTCCAGGGCATGAACTCCGCGCAGGACTTCTCCGCCGAGATCAACGGGTGGCTGCCCGGACCGAACGCCAACGAGTGGTACACCTTCCTCGACGTGCGCGACGTGAACACGGGTGAGACGCGCTACGCCACCGGCGCCCTCGACCCCGCCACCACCGAGGTCGTGATCCCCGCGGGCGCGCTCGCCTCCAACACCATGTACCAGGTGTCGGTCTACTACTCCACCCGCAACAACCAGAGCCCCGGCGGGTTCAACGATGCCCTTCGCCTGTGCGCATGGGACCGCATCACCAGCGTCATCTTCACCACCGCCGCGCCGTCGTGCGTGCTGGATTACAACGGCGACACGGTGCTCAACCCCGACGATCTGGGCGACTTCATCACCGACTACTTCACCGAGCCGGCGATCCCCGGCCCCGAGGGCTACGCGATCGCCTGCCCCGAGAACGAGGCCCCCTACGACCAGGGGTACAAGGCCGCGTACACACCCGACGGATCGGGCCAGTGCATCCCGCCCTTCTCCGACAACCTGGGGGACTGGATCACCGACTACTTCGGTTCCGAGGGGTGCCCGGCCTGAGGCGGTTGCGGGCGGTGCCCCTCCGCGCCGCGCAAACCCGGCCGTTTGCCGCTAGACTCCGCACCTAACGGAGTCTTTGCCCCATGAAGGTCATCTGCGATCGTGCCGCCCTGCTGGCGGCGGTGAACAACGTCGCGGCGGTCGCGCCCCAGCGCACGCCCAGCCCGGCTCTCTCGTGCCTTAAACTCACCGCCACCAAGACCGGCGCCGTGGGCGAACTGCGACTGTGCGCCACCGACGGCGAGACCAGCCTCGACCTTTCGCTGGCCCAGGTGGATGTGAACACTCCCGGTACCGCGGCGGTGACGGCCGACAAACTCCGCCAGATCGTGCAGGCCCTCGAGGTGGAGCCCACCGTCACAATCGAGACCGACGGCGACACGTGCATCATCAAGGCCGGCTCGTCGCGCTTCAAGATTTTCACCTTCCCCATTGAGCAGTTCCCGCCGATGCCCGACTTCGCCGCCGCCACGGCCGCGGGCGGGGCCGGGGCCGCCAAGTCCGTCTTCGCCCATCCCGCCGGCAGCCTCCTGGGGCTGATCAACCGCACCGTCTTCGCCACCGCCAAAGAGACGACGCGCTACGCCATCAACGGCGTGCTGCTCAAGCGCGACGGCAAGAAACTCGAGATGGTCGCCACCGACGGCCGCCGCCTGGCCCTGTGCCGCTCCAGCCTGCGGGCCGACACGGGTGGTGGGGGGGCCGGGGGCGCGGTGAGTTGCATCATCCCCACCAAGGCCCTGAACCTCGTGCAACGACTCGCCCATGGGCCCGACGACGCCGTGCGTGTCGCCATCACCGACAACCGCGTCTTCTTCGCCTTTGAGGACGCGGCCGCGCCCGCCCCCAAGGGCAAAGACGCAGCCAAGTCCGCAGGCCCGCCCCGGGCCGTGCTCTCCAGCGTGCTGGTCGAGGGTGCCTTCCCCCCCTACGAGGACGTGATCCCCAAGGACCACGACAAGAAGGTCACCGTCGATCGCGACCAACTCGCCGCGGGCGTGCGCGAGGCCAAGATTCTCACCAACGAAGAGAGCCGCGGCGTGCGCATGGCCTTCTCCGGCAAAAAGAAGCAGGTGAAGATCACCAGCCGGGCCGCCGAAACCGGCGAGAGCGAGATCGACGTCAACCTCGCCACCTACGACGGCGACGACCTCGAGATCAGTTTCAACCCCGAACTCATCTCCGACGCGCTCAAGACCATGGACGAGCCCGAGGTGGTGATCGAACTCAAGGGTTCGACCCGGCCCGGCGTGATCCGCAACGGGGCCGACTTCCTGTACGTGGTGGTGCCCGTGAACCCGGCCAGCGCGTGAGCGGGCCGGCCCCCACACCGGCGGGAGACGGGCCCTTTCCTGACATCCCCGGTCAGCGGCTGCTCGCGGCGCCGCCCGGTGGCCTGCGCGTGCTTATCTCCGCCGCCGCCGACGGGTGGGATCGGCCCGCCGCGAGCGAGGCCCGCATCGACGCCGCGTGGGAGCGTGCCCGGGCCGCCAACCCGTGCCTGCGCGACGGCCCGGTGCTGAGCGCCCACGCCATCGATGCGCACGCCGGCGTGGTGCACGCGGCCCGCTCCACCTTCCGCCGCCTGGTGGCCCAGGGCCCCGACCTTGATCTGGGTGTGCGCACGCTGGGCGTGAAGGGCCTCATCATCGGGCGCGACGCGGCCGGGGCCGAGCACGTGCTCATCGCCCGGCGCGGCCACGGCACCCGTGTCTACGGCGGCCTGTGGGAGATCGCCCCCGCGGGCGGCGTGTGCGTGCCCCCGCTGAGCGTGAGCGAACTGCACGAGGCCGCGCTGCGCGACACGCTGGCCGACGAGGCCCACGAGGAACTCGGCCTGAACCTCGACACCGCCGCGGCCCGCCCCCTGGCCATCGTGCAAGACGAGATCGCCCGCAGCGTCGACCTGATCATGCGGCTCGACTGGCCGGGCGGCGTGATCGACCCCCGCGCGGGTGTGTGCGGCCCGGGCCGCAGCGACTGGGAGTACGTCGAGGTGGCGTGGCTCTCCCGTGCCCATGCCGCGGCGTTTGACGCGCGGGCCGCGCACGACATCGTGGGCCCCATGCGCATCGTGCTGCGCTGGCTGGGGTGGACATGAACCGCGTCAGGGGGCCGGAGCCAGAGCCGCCAGCACTTCGGCCAGGTCGTCGGCCAGATCGATCAGGTTGGTGCCGGGAACAGCGGCCAACGGATGGGTGAGTACGCCCACCCGCGCGGAGACCACCGCGGGGATCGCCAGGCCGTTGAGCGCACCGAGCTGCTCGCGCCGCTCGGCCTCGCTCAGGATGCGCCAGCGCGGCCCGGCGGCCCTGCCCGTGCCGGCATCACCCGGGCGCACCAGCACGATCGTCGCCGGCCGCAGCCGGGCCGCATCCTCGGCGTCCAGCCGCATGAACGGCGATCCCTCGCGCAGCGCCGGCACGCCCCCGATGCGCTCCAGCAGCTGGTGGTGAAACGAACCCGGGCCCAGAGCCGTGGGCGGAGCCGCGCTGTAGAGCAGCAGCACCGGCCCCGCGCGGGCCGGGCTCGGCTCGCGGGCCCTCCACGCCGCGCGCATGCGCCGGGCCAGCGGGCTGTCGCGCCACGCCGTGCCCGCCGGTGAATCCAGTTGAAAGAGGGCCTCCGCCCCGTGCTCGACGTCGTCGAGCGTGAGCAGCGGCACATCGCGCACGCTCCACCCGTGCGTGGCCGCGAGCGCCGTCAGCCGGTCGGGCAGAGCCTTGCCGCCCCACTGCAGCAGCACGTGCGTGGGTTTCACCCGCAGCAGGGCCTCGTAGTCAAAGCCCTGCTGGTCGCCCGCCACGGGCAGGGCCGGGTCGCTCCACGCATCAAAGCCGTGGCGGGCCACGATCAGATGGCCCTTGCCCAGGTCGCGCAGCATCACCGCAAGCGCCGGCGAGAGCGCGGCCACGCGCGCGGCGCCCGCGGGAGCGGGCGGGGCGGGCGGGGCGGGCGTGCGCTCGCACGCCCCCAGGCCGATCAGCAACGCGAGCAGGCACCCCAGACGGGGCATCACGCTCCGCCCCCTTCCAGCGCGCTCCGCACCCGGGCCGCCAGGTCCGCCAGGTCGGTGCCCGCGTGCAGCACAAAGGGCCAGGTGCGGTCGGCGGCAAGCGCATCGGCATCGGCCCGGGCCGCCCGCTCCGCCGCCCGCTCCTGCAACGCGCGCAGCCGCGTCGCGTGGGCGCTGCGCACCTCCGCCAGCAGCGCGTGCAGGCGGCGGTAGAGCGCGGCCCGCACCGGCCGCCGCACTTCGCGGGCGATCTGCGCCGCCAGCGCGTGCTTGGCCCGCTGCCCGCCCCACTCGCCCAGTTGCCCGGGCGCGTGCCGGGCACGATGGGTGGCCGATCGGGCTGCGCTCGCCTCTTCGCGCGTGACCGGATCGCGGTCGAGCAGCGGCAAGAGCAGCGTGGCGCTGGCCGTCGCCACGGGCGCGAGCGCTTCACCCAGCCACGCGCCAAACCATGCCTCCGTGGCCCGGTCGTAGCCGCCGCCACCGTCCGCACCGGCTCCGCCCGTGCCGTGGATGAACAGGTCGCACCCCGCCAGCCGCATGAGGCCCGTGAGCAGCAGCGCACGCGGCAGGAGCGTGCCTCCCTGCCCGTTCGCACCCGCCTTGAACTCATCCGCCCAGACGCGGGCACGCACACCATCGGCACCGAGCCGCCACAGGGGCAGTTCGATCCGGTTGCGCGCCGCGTCGCGGGCCAGCGCAGCCAGGCCCGCGCCCGGCGCCGCCGCCACGCCCGCGTTGTACGCCTCGTGGCAGCGGTGCGGGTCCGCCCGCATCCGCTCCAGCAACTCGCCGAACAGGGCTGTGCGTGCGATGTCGCTAGCGTGGATCAGCGTGTGGGGGGGGTGGTGTGTGTGGGGGCGAGAGGTGGTTGGGGGGACGGCGGCCGTGCCCACATCGATCGTCGCGGCCACCTCTTCGGCGGCCAGCGCCACCTGCCGGGCCGCGTTGGCCGCGCCCGCCTGTGCGCGTTCGAGCGCGGCGCGGGCCCGCTCTAACCCCGCCCGCGCCGACGCGGGTACGTCGGCCGTGGCCGGCAGCCACGCTGGCGCAAACGCGGGCATGGCGCACGCGGCCACGCCCGGCGCGCCGGGCGGGCCCGCCCGCCAGACTCGCGCGCTCAGGCCGCCGTCGGGCGCGATCGCCGGGTAGCGGAGGCCGCCCACGTCAACCTCGTCGTGGTCGACCACCACCCACGCGGCGGAGGCGCTCCACAGCCGCGCGGCGTGCGCGCACGCCAGGCGCTTGGCGAGGATTCCGGCGTGCCAGAAGCCGGGCTGATGGCCCGACATGACCGCCGAGCGGTCGAGGGCCAGGCCCAGTTCGCGCCGGAACCGCGCGGCCCGGCTGTCGGCCGCGCCGCGATTCACGCTCAGCGCCCGCGCCCAGTGCGCCGGGTCCGGGGCGATCAAGACTCCAACTTGAGGTGTGCTGGTGCCCACGGTGCGTGCACGATCAATGCGGATCGAACGCTATGCGCCGCCCGGCACCCGGCCCGCTCAGCCCCCGCGCATCCACGCCCACTGCCGGGCCACGCCCTCGGCAAAGGCCGTGCGCGGCTCGTACCCGAGTTCGGCCCGCGCGCGCGTCAGATCGGCATACGTCCGTTCCACGTCGCCCGCCTGCATGGGCTTCTGCACCACGCGCGGCTCGCTGCCCGCGACGCGCCCGATGGTGGCGATCATCTCGCGCAAACTCACGGGTGCGCTGTTGCCCAGATTCCACACGCGGCAGCCGTGCGCGTCGATCCGTTCCCACGCGCTCAGCACCCCCGCCGTGATGTCGTCGCAGTACGTGTAGTCTCGGCTCGTGCCGCCGTCGCCGAACATCTCGATCGTCTCGCCCCGGGCCACGCGCGAGAGGAACAGGCTCACCGCCAGGTCGGGTCGCTGCCGCGGGCCGTACACCGTGAAGAAGCGCAGGCAGGCCACCGGCATCTTCGTGAGCGCGTGATGGGTGAAGGCCAGCAGTTCGCACGCACGCTTGCTCGCGGCGTAAGGGCTGATGGGCGAATCCACGACCTGTTCTTCACTGAACGGCACCACCCTGGCGTTGCCGTACACCGAACTCGACGAGGCCATCACCACCCGCTCGCACCCGTACTCCCGGGCCGCGTCGAGCACCACCTGCGTCGCCAGCGTGTTGGCCCGCACAAAGCCCACCGGGTCGGCGATGCTCGGCCGCACGCCCGCCTTCGCCGCCAGGTGAATCACGCCCCGCGGCCGCACCCGGGCGAACAGCGCCCGTGTCCGATCGTGGTCGCACAGGTCGGCCTCTACGCACTCGAAGCCGCCCGCCGTGCGTGCCTCGGCCAGATTGCGTTCCTTGAGCGTGCGCGGGTAGAAGGGATCGAAGTTGTCCACACCCGCCACGGCCGCGCCGCGCCGCAGCAAGGCCTGGCAGACGTGCGAGCCCAGAAAGCCCGCGGCGCCGGTGACCAGAATGGGACGGTTCCCGCTCACGAGCGTGGTTTATAGGCGGTCGTCGCGGCGCGACGCCCGTGTGAGGCCGGGCGGCGGCGGCGCCCGGGCCGCCTGCCCGCACGGGGTTGCGAGCTCGGTTCGCGGCCGTGCAATGAGGAAATTTCCTCGATCTGCGATCGTGCTGCGAGCAGGCCCGCTTCAGCGATGCTGCGAGGGGTGTGGATTCCAAAAATCCGCAAAAATCCAAAAAAGAGCAGGGCGCCATCGTTAGACGGCGCCCCGCTGGAGGAGAGAGAGATCTTTTCCAGATTACCAACCATCGTCCTCTACGGTTCAAGTTACTTGAAGGTTTGTTGATAACCCGCACGCACCCGTGCCGGCTGCTCGCTGTGTTCGTAGTGTGTTCGTAATCCGGAGCGTGCGCGTACAACAAACCGCCGGGCGCGTTCCGCCGGGCGGTTCGAGTGCATGCGTGGTTGTCCGGAGCGTTCAACCCCCGCCGGGTGCCTTCTCGCCGCCGCCCTTGCCGCGCTGCCCGCGCCGCTCGCGCATCGTCTCGATCCAGGCCTTGCGGTCCTCTTCGCTCATCCCTTGCAGCCGCCGCTTGAGTTGCTCGCGCCGCTCCGGGGGCATGCGCTCGAGAAGTTGATCCAGGTTGCCCGCGCCCCGGCCCTCGCCCTGGCCCGAGAGGGCACCCGCATCGCCGCCCTTCTCCTTGCCCCCGGCCTCCGCCCGTTTGCGCAGCAGGCGCTTGGCATCGGCGCTGCCCGCTTGTTCGGCGCGGCTCTTCTTGAACTCCTCCACGCGGCTCTCGAGGGCCGCCTTCTGGTCGGGCCGCAGGCTCGCCCAGATCTTCGTGTGGGCATCGTCGGGCGCGGGCATCTGGCTGCGCAGCGCCTTGAGTTTCTCGTACTGAGCCTTTCGTGCCTCATCGTCCGCGCCGCCCGCCTTGGGTGCGCCGCCGTCCTTGCCGCGCCCGCCCCTGCCGCCCCCTCCAGCGGCCGCGCCCAGTTCACCCTTGTGCTCCTGCATGAAGGCCCGCAGTTCGGCCTGGTGTGCGTTCGCCGCGCTCTCGATGGCGGCCCGCTGCTCGGCGCTCAGTCGCAGGCTCTCGGGGGCATCGGCGCCCAGGGCTTTCTCCACCGCCTGCATGAAGGCGCGGTGCGGCACCGCGTTGCCGCGGTCTTTGTTGCTCAGGGGCATGGGCGCACCCGAGAAGCCGGCGCCCGTGCCCGGCACGTTGCGCTCGGCCACGGTGGGGCCGCTGAGCGGGCCCCCGCCCGCGGGCGGCTCCGCCCGTACGCCCGCCTCGCTCAACGCCAGGCCCGACACCGCGATCACCGCCCACACACCCGTACGAGGAAGACGATTCATGGCATCCACTCCAACTGAGCCCCCAGACAGGACCCGGTTCGCGGCCCCCGCGGCACACGAGATCGCCGCGGCAGGCCCACCGGCACAACGCCCGTCATCGGCCCGCATTGCGGTTTTGGGCCCGCCCGCGCGGCCGGCGTGCCCGTGCCGCGGGTTCTCGCCCCTACTCTTGCGGCACCCATGCCCCTCAGCAAAGCAGACCTTGCCCAGGCCGTTTCCGCCGTCGCGGTGCCCGGCACCGCCGACACGCTCGGTGCCCCCGGTCGCATCGCCAAGGCGAGTGCGTGCGACGGGTTTCTCGCCCTCACGCTCAACCTCGAAGGGGTGCCCGCGCCCCAGCACGGGCAGGTGCTGCGGGCGGCGGAAGTGGCCGTGCGCCGCCGCTGGCAGGAGGCGGGCGAGGCGATCGCCGCGCTGGCGGTGAACGTGGCTGGCGGGGCGGGCGGTGGCGGCGCGACCCCCAACGGCGCGCACGCGCCGCAGACCGAGCCCAAGACGGTGTCGCTGAATCAGCAGCCGAAGCCGGCAACCAAACCCGCGGGCCCGATGCAGGAGAGCGCGCCGAGGCTCGATTGGGCCAGGCACGTCATCGCCGTGGGCGCGGGCAAGGGGGGTGTCGGCAAGAGCACCGTGGCCGTGAACCTCGCCGTGGGCCTGGCCCGCAAGGGGCACGCCGTCGGCCTGCTTGATGGCGACATCTACGGCCCCAGTTTGCCCACCATGCTCGGCCTGCACGCACTCGAGACCAACATCAAGGGCAACATGCTCCAGCCCTTCATGGTGCACGGCCTCAAGGCCATGACCATCGGCAAACTGGTTGACCCGGAGAAGGCCCTGATCTGGCGCGGGCCCATGGCCCACGGCGCCTTCAAGCAACTCATCGAGCAGACCCAGTGGGGCGAACTCGATTACCTCATCATCGACCTGCCCCCCGGCACCGGCGACGTGAGCCTGACGCTGGCGCAGACGCTCAAACTCACCGGCGCGGTCGTCGTCTGCACGCCACAGCGCGTCGCCCAGGACGATGCGGTGCGGGCCGTGCGCATGTTCCAGCAACTCGGGATCGACGTGCTCGGCATCGTCGAGAACATGAGTTACTTCATCGGTGATGACGGCAAGGAGTACGACATCTTCGGGCGCGGCGGGGCCCAGAGCATGGCCCAGCGCCTGGGCACACCCTTTCTCGGGAGCGTGCCCATCAACATGGCCCTGCGTAAGCACAGCGACTCGGGCGACGCCAGCGCCAACTTCGACCCCGCCCTGGCGGGCGCGCCGCTGGTGCGCGACCTCGAGGCCCTCGTGCAGACGCTCGAAGGCCAGGTGGCCCTCGCGGCCTACCGCATGGAGCAGACCGCCCCCACGCTGACGATCAGTTGATGGTTGCGGGGGCGGGCGACCGGGGCGGCCGGCACACCGCTACACGGCCCCGGCGAACACCAGCAGGGCCACGAACACGCACAGCACAGTCAGGGGCGCGACGGCCTCTCGAACGAACGCCGAAGGCTGCCACGCCGCACAACGCGAAACCAGGCGAGCGAACACGTGCGAGTACTCCGCGGTGGGCGCGAAGCACGAGACCAAGGCCAATCACCCTACGCAGCATCGGCCCGCTGGTGCCCGCAAAGTGCAGCCGCGCGGCTCAGATTTGGGTCGCTTGCTCACGAACGACGGATTTCGTAGGCACCGTCGGTTTCGGCCTTGCTGGCCGGAGAGCGGCCACCGTACGGTGCCGAACGAGGGGAAAACCTCAGCACGGGTCGAAGTGCGCGGTGATGTAGTCGCCCAGGTTGTCAGAGAAGGGCTCGTTGCACTGGCCCGTGCCCAACGGCACAAACGCGGCCTTGTAGCCCGCGTGGTACGGGGGGGCGTTGCCCGGGCACGCAATGGCATACCCGCCGGGCCCCGCGATGGCCGGGCTGGTGAAGTAGTCCATGATGAAATCGCCCAAGTCGTCTGGGTTCACCACGGTGTCGCGGTTGTAGTCAAGGTCGGTTGAGTAGCACTGCGTGCCGCTCGCGCCCGCGCTGATCACAAAGGGCCACTCGAAGGCGGGCACGGCTGCCGCGGGCGCGGTCGCCGTTCACACCGTTGCCCGGCCACGCGGCGTTGCCGGGCGAGCCAATCGTTACAAACTCGATCCCCTTGTCGTGCGTGATCACCGCGCCCGCGGCCACGGCGGTGGGTGAAAGCGGGATGGGCTTGATGTCGGCGAGCGTGGGGGAGGTGAAGGCAAGAGCAAGCACGCCGAGCAGCCCCCTCCCCTTTGTCCCCTCCCAGAGGGAGGGGATCAGCATGTGGCGGGCTGGAAAGCCCGCCCCCCTGGGTTGTGCATTGCACAGCCCGATAATCGCTTCATGGCTGTGTTGGCGCGCGCGCAACCCCGCATGGGCACCATCCTTCCGTGTTCACTCTACCCCATACGGGCGAGAATGCCAGCGGGGTCCGGGCCGTTCTTCTCGTTCAAGCCCACCGCCTCACCCCGCGCTCTGCTTGATCATGAGCGCGATGTTCACGCCCACGCTCAGCACCAAGAGGGCGCACATCACCGCGAAGAGCGCGATGCTCACCGTGCGGGCCTTGGGCGACACCGCCGGGTCTTCCTTCAGCACCACGGGTGCCGCGGCCTCGGCCTGGGCCAATCCCGCCAGGTCGGCCCCGCCGATGTCCTTGTGCGCCAGCGGCGGGTCTTGCCCGGCCCGCACCGCCCGCAGGTCGGTCAGCAGGTCCTTGCAGGTCTGGTAGCGGGCCTTGGGGTCCTTGGCCATCATCATCTCGATGACCTCGGAGATGCCCGCCGACAGTTTTGGGTTCACGTGGTCGGGAGGCACCAGGGCCTCCTTGAGGTGCTTGTTCATCACCGCCGATGGGTTCTTGCCATCAAAGGGCACGGCCCCCACGACCATGTGGTAGAGCGTGGCGCCCAGCGAGTAGACGTCCGCCGCAGGGCCGATCTTCACCTCGCCGCGGATCTGCTCAGGCGAGATGTAGTAGGGCGTGCCGAAGGCCTTGCCCTTCTCCTCCTCGGCGGCCTCCTTGTCGGCCACGGCCCGGGCCAGGCCCATGTCGGCGAGTTTGGCCATGCCCTCCTTGGTCATCATGATGTTCTTGGGCTTCACGTCGCGGTGGATGATGCCGCGCTCGTGGGCGTGCTGCAGGGCCTCGGCCATCTGCATGATGATCTCGACGGCCTCCTTCTCCGGGTAGCGCTTGTGCTTGACGATGTCGTCGTACACCGTGCGCCCGTCCACGTACTCCATCACGAAGTAGTGGACGTCGCCCGCCCGGCCCACGTCGTAGGCCTGCACGATGTTGGGGTGGTTGAGCAGCGCGGCGGCCCGGCCCTCGGAATAGAACCGGTCCACAAACTGCGCGCTGCCCGTGAACTTCTTGGGCAGCGTCTTGATCGCCACCATGCGGTCGAGCGAGAGTTGCTTGGCCTTGTAAACGGCGCCCATGGCGCCCTTGCCGAGCAGGCCGATCACCTTGTACCCGGGGATCTGCTGGCTGCTCTTCTCCGCGTCGGCGATCTGGCGGAGGCGCTGGATCTGGCGGGGCGTGGCGTAGCCGTTCTCGACGAGCAGGTCGGCGATGGAGCGTTGGTTCTCCGCCTCCACGAGCGAGCGTTGCAACTCGAGGACGTGCTGGAGCTCTTCGCTGGTGGCCAGGCCCTGATCAACCACGAAGCGGCCGATCATGGTGTCGATGTTGCTGCTGGAGCGGCTCTTGTCGTTGGCGTCGGCCCGCGAGCCCGACTTGGAGCCCGCGCTCGAACTCCCCGCGTCGCCCGCCCCCCCAGCCGCGGCGGCGGCGGCCGGGTCCATGGGGTTGGTCTCGGCGAGGTCGTTCTTCTTGTCCGGGGCGGTGCTCATGGCAACGGGCCGAATCAGCACCGAGGTGCCCGCGCTTGGAACCAGATGCGATAGGACTCTGTTCGCACCCTCCGGCTCCAAGCCCGAGAACGCCGGTTCCGGGTTCATCGGTTGAACAGGCATACTACCAAAGTTACGAGGGGGTTCAGGCGCCAGTTCCGCGCGCCCGGTGCCGAAACTCGGTTCCACGCAGGAAAAGGGCCAGATTTCACGCCCAACGTCAGGATAACGCGCAAGATCGGCACGGATTCGTGCCGCCTCGGGCCCGACGTGGCGAGACCCCACGGCTCCGCAGGCCCTGCTCGTGGGCAATCTGTCGGTAGGGGACTGCGGGTTCGCCTTTCCCGGGTCGCCGCGCCCGGGGCGGGGCGACGGTGCCGCGTGAGTCAGATCCGCCCGCCCGGATTCTGCGTATCAATCCAGTGGACAGGCCGCGGTTCCGCGGTCATGCTGTCGTGTCGGGTGGCGGGTGTGTTCTGAGGGGCCGGTGTTCTGGTGGCTCGGGTGGGCCAAGCGTCGATGGTGAGCACCATGCGTCGGAGCGTGCGCGGCTTCACGTTGATCGAACTGCTGGTGGTGATCGCCATCACGGCGATCCTGGTGTCGCTGCTCGCGCCGGCCTTGGTGCGTGTGCGCAGCGCGGCCCGCCAGGCGCAGAGCCTCTCCAACCTGCGCCAGGTGGGCATCGCCTCCGGCGAGTACATGAATGCGAACCGAGGGAGCCCGCCGTTTAACCTCATCTACATTCGCGGCCAGACGGACTTGAGCCCGGCACAGAGGGGGACGGGATACGAGTCCGAAGTCAAGGGCGCGGCGACATGGACGTGGGCCGGCAAGAACAACAGCGAGGCGTGGCACACCAAGAGGGCATGGCGCCGCTGGGACTACGCTGCGGCGGCGCGACCATTGAATAAGTACCTCGTTGACGTGAAGATCGACGGCCCGGTGAACGCGGACGACTTCTCTGAGCACACCCTGCGCAAGCAGTTCGAGGTTCCCGTGCTGCGCGACCCCACGGATCGTGAGACGTACCAACAGTCGTTCACGACCGAGCAAGGCCGGAACCGGCCTGCGCCGCTCGTCGGGGTCAGTGCTTACGACGACGTCGGCACGTCGTATCAGTACCAACTGCGGTGGTACACCGACGTGTTTCAGGCGATGATCGAGCGCGGCATCAGCACCCAGTACTACGCGTTTCGGTTCGGGATGTACCGGCTCACGCACGGGGGTGCCCTGCAACCCGCCCGCCAAGTACTTGCCAACGATCAGTACGCTGATGCCGTCGCGAACGCGCGCGCCACGGACTACGCGGCGGTGAACGGGTACGGCGACACGAACAAGTCTGTCATGCTGTTCTTCGACCTGCACGCCGCGTACTTGCCGGTGGTCGCGGGCGACCAACTGCGCTCGTACCAGAACGAGCACTACAGCATGACGCTTCCGTACCTCGACATCCGAGACGCGGATCTTCCGCCGCCTAAGCGATGAAGGGCCGTCCCGCACGGCGAACCGACCTAGCCCGGTGCGCCCGGCTCACCGGGTTGTCCAGGTGTTCCTGGGGGCACCCCTTCACCCGGCCCCGGAGCACCGCCAGCGCCGCCGTCACCGCCAGGACCGGCGGGTATGCCGGGCGCTCCACCCGTTCCACCATTTCCGCCGTGCCCACCATCGCCGCCTGGTGTCCCGACTGTGCCTCCGTCTGCGCCGTCGCCGCCTGGCCCGCGTACTACTGGGCCACCCGCGACGGCGTGCGCGGCCGCGACGTGCCGTAGGACGCGGTTGCTTGCGCGGACCTGCCCTACCGCCGTACCTCACTCACCACCTTCCCCTCGATCACCACGCCCGTGCAGTGCGTCGTGAACTCGAAGGGGTCGCCGTCGTACAGGGCCACGTCGCCGTCTTTGCCCGCCTCCAGCGAGCCCACACGAGCCTGGATACCGAGGATGCCTGCCGCGTCGATGGTGATGGCCGCGAGCGCTTGCTCGCGCGTCAGCCCGTTGGCCGCGGCCAGGGCCGCCTCCAGCAGCACCACCCGCGTCTTGGGCACGTACCCCTCGTAGCCGCTCTGAATTGCGACGGTGATGCCCGCCTTGCGCAGCACCGCGGCGTTCTCCATGCTCTGGTTCTCGGTGTCGCCGTACGACCGCTGCGTGCTGGCGTGCACCACCACGGGCACACCCGCGGCCTTGATGCGGTCGGCGATCATGTGCCCCTCCGCCGCGCCGTCGAGAATGAGTTTGAACTTGAACTCCTCGGCCAAGCGCAGCGCGGCATCAATATCATGGGCGCGGTTGGCCGTGAGCAGCAGGGGCACCTCGCCCTTGAGCACGGCCACGAGGGTCTCGAGGCGCAGGTTGCGCTCGGGTGGAGTGGGGGGGCCCTTGTCTTCCCCCTTGGCGGCGTCGGCGGCGGGGGCGGGCGTGCCCGGGGGGGCCGCGGCTGCGGCATCCTTCTTCTCGCCCTTGGCGAGTTTCTCGGCGTGCCGATCCCACTTGGCTTGGTACTCCTGGGCCTTGATGAACTCGGCCCGCAGCATCGACATCATCTTGGCCCGGGTGCCGGGGCTCTTGCCGCCGTCCTTCTGCGCGGCGGGGCTGAACGTGGCCGCGACCGCGGCCGGGCTCTTCACCAAGGCCTCGGCCACCGTGGCCCCGCTGGTCTTGAACACGGCCATCTGGCCGCTGATGAGTTCGCCGGGTGCGTGCCCGGTGTTGACCGTGGTCACACCCAGCGAGCGCACGTACTCCACCAGTTTCTCGCGCGGGTTGTAGGCGTCGATGGCCCGCAACTCGGGCTGGATGGGCGTGGAGCGCTCGAGTTGATCCGAGTCGTGCCGCTGGTTGTAGATCCCCGAGAGGCCCACGGTGCTGTGGGCATCGATCAGGCCGGGCACGGCGACCGCGGCCTCAAGCACGCGATGCCCGGCGGGGATCGCCGCGCCCGCGGCCGGGCCCACGAACGCCACCTTGCCGCCGGTGATGACCACCACGCCGTCGGCAATGGTGCCCGCCGGGCCCATGGTGATGAGCGACTTGGCCTTGACGGCCACCTGCGCCGATGCGGGGGCGGCGAGTGTGCCCGGCGCGGCGAGGGAGACGAGCGCCAGGCCGGTACGCAGATGACGGAGAGATGAGCAGAGGAACGCAGAGGGAGAACGGCGGGTCATGGTGGTCTCGGTGAGATCGTCGGAGTGCGATTGTGGACTCGGCTTCTCTTTGTGCCCTTGGTTTTCTTTGGGCCCTTTGTGCCCTTTGTGCCCTTTGTGCCCTTTGTGCCTCTGTGGCGAACGCCGCCTTACTCGTCGTCTCCGCCCGCCTGCCACTGTCGCCCGCCGAACGAGAAGACTGCGCCGCCAGCGCAGCAGAGGTAGGGCGACTGGTCGGTGCCGGCCCCGAAGCCGCCCACGGCAAACAGGCGGTCTTTGGGGTCGCTCCTGTCGAACACTTTGACACCCTCCACAAACGTCTGCTCGATCTTGGTGTAGACGCTGAGCGGGTCGCCCGAAAGGATGACAAAGTCGGCGTCCTTGCCCGCCTCCAGCGAGCCCACCCGGCTCTCCAGATCGAGCAACTTGGCACCGTTGATCGTGAGCGCCCGCAGCGCGCCCGCCCGGCTCATGCCCGCCCGGTGGGCCAGCGCGGCAGACCGGTTGAACAAACGCGAATCCGTGATCCAGTCGTCGGTGTGGAAGACCACGGTCGCGCCCGCCTTCTCAAGGATGGCCCCGGTCTCCCAGCTGGCCTCCGCGGCTTCGAGCTTGCCGCCGGGTGTGTCTATGACGATCACCGAGCAGGGCGTGCCCTTGATGCCCTTGGCACCCCAGCCCGTGTCGGCCGCGGCGATCTCGCCCGCCACCTTCCACGCCTCGCTCACGTGGTGGAGCACGATGCGGGTCTTGAACTCACCCGCGATCCGCAGGACCGTCAGGATGTCGTCGGCCCGGTGCGTGTGGTGCTGAACGATCTTCTTGCCGCCCAGCACGTCCTGCAGGCCCTCGAGGGCCAGGTTGCGTTCGACGGTCTTCTCGGGGTCGGGCTTGCCGTCTTTGCCGGGCGCCTTGGCCCGCTCGAGCTTGGCGGCGTACTCCTGGGCCTTGATGAACTGCTCGCGCACAAGGCTGGCGGACTTGCCGCGCGTGCCGGGAAAGGGAGCCTCGCGGATCGAGTTCGTGCCGTTGGCCATCTTCATGCCGCCCGCGGGCTTGCCGTCGGCATCCTTATAGAACCAGTCGTCCACCTTCGTGGCCCCCTTGCGGAGTTTGAGGTAGACCGTCTGTCCGCTCAGCAGGTGGCCCGAGCCGGGCATCACGTTCAGCGTCGTGATGCCCCCCGCCACCACCCGCTTGTAGCCCGAGTCGCGGATGTTCAGCGAGTCGTACACCCGCACCTCGGGCTGGATCGGCCCCGACCCGTCGGCCCCACCGATCCCGCCCACGTGGCTGTGGGTGTCAACCAGGCCCGGCAGCACCCACTTGCCCGCGGCATCGATCACCGTGGCGCCGGCGGGCACGGCCGTGTCCTTGCCGACGGCCACGATCTTGCCGTCTTTCACCACCAGCGTGCCGCGCTCGATCTCCCCGATGCCGCCGTCCTTGGCCGCGTCGGTGGGCATGATGAGGATGCGGGCGTTGGTGATGGCCAACGGCCCGGTCTGGCCAACGGCCGGCGAGGCCAGTACGGAGGCGGCCAGGGTTCCGGCCGCACCGAGGAGCAAGCAGGGGCTGTTCATCCACACAGCATACCAGCCGGTCGGTACACTCGCCGCGTTCGCCATTCGCCGCGAGGATCGCCCATGTTCACACCTGCCCGCGTCGCCCCCCGTCGCCTTCTGCGTGCCGTCGCGTGCGCGTCCGCGCTCGCCGCGCCCTTGGCCCTTGCAGGGTGCGATGAGAGCGATGCCAGTTCCATCAAGATCGAGGTGAACGATGCCTGGGGCGGCACCATCACCGCCAGCAGCGTGGTGCTGCCCGCCGAGGCCACGCCCGCCCAGCGCGACGCCGCCGGCGTGGAGTGGAAAGCACGCGGCGGCGTGGTGATGGCGACGGGCTCGTTTGCCGACCTGGGCAAACTCCGCGTGGCCGACATCACCTTCGCGTACGGCGGCACCAGCGACATGCCCCAGGTGGTGGCGACGCTGCCGCGCGGGCCGCAGGCCAAGTGGCCGGGCGCGCTCAGCGTGCCCGACAAGGCCGCCCGCGATGGTGCCGCGGCGGGCCTGGCGGCCATGGCCCCGCGCATCGGCAGCGTCATCAAGGTGCAAGTCACCGTCCCCAAGGGGCAGCAGGTGGCGACCGCGGCCGTGATCGGCAAGGGGCGCGGGCTGAACGCGGCCTTTGAGAAGACCAGCGCCACGCTCGAGGTGCCCGTGGACCTGGCCCTGAGCGAAGGGCCGGACCTCAAGTGGACCATCACCTGGGCGCCCGAAAAGCCGGCGGGCAAGTGAGTGGCGAGGCGTCGGACGAGCCCGGAGGGCAGCGACGGATTCTTGAGCGCGGGAGAGCCGGCCTTCGCGGCGTGAAGATCCCGTTCACCCCGTGCGTCACGCTGACGGACCCGCCCCTCGTGCGCATCTCTTGATGCGGGCCGCGGGAACATGAAACCCGCGCCCGGCGTATCGGAATAAAGGGTGTTGGACCGACGGGCAGGAGAAGCCCGACTCTCAATGGGGGTCCCGCGGGCGGAGCGCACGCGGGCCTGTGGTTGGTGTGTTGAAAGGAGCGACGCATGTCTCCCTCGGTGTCTCGCGCGCGGAATCAGCAGGCAGGTCAGTGGGTGGTCGCGGCGGTTGTGGCGGCCTTCGTCGGGTCGATGGGCCTGATGACCTACGCCAAGTACATCGAGGACACCTACGGCTGGGCGCCCGCCGATCCCGCGTGGGCGGCCCGCGAGGCGCTGCCCGCGAGCCACGAGGCCGAGGCTCCGCCCGCCGACGAGACGGCCCGGGTGGCGCCCGTGTCGCTGCGACAGGCCCCCGCTTCCGAGGGGACCTCGGCCAAGGCCTGCACCGATGCCGCGCCGTGCGACTCTGGCCCCGCCGTGCGGATTGATCCGTTGATCTAGACCTCTTCAGCGAGCCGGGGTCCGCGTCGTGCGGAACGGTTCGCACCTCATCTCAGCGCCGGAGGGGGCTGGCCTCCAGCCATCCGGCACGAAACGCCGCCGGGCAGCCGATATTCGTCGGGTGCCCGGTTGTTTTTTTGCCCGCGCTAGAATGGCCCGTCCGCCCCGACCTCACCTCTTTGCACGAGTTTCACCATGGCCACACCTGCTCACACCGGCACGCCTCACTCCACGGGAACCAACGGCTCCGGCGGCGCGGGGCCGGGGCCGGGGGCGGGGGGGGGCGGTGGCGATGTCGCGCTGGCCCGGCACATCTCGCCGCGCCGAAAGACCAGCAAGGCCCAGAGCGTGCCCGACCTGGTGAGCGAGCAACTCGTTCACTTCGGCCTCGATCCGCGGAGCGAGTTCGGCAAGCGGCTGGGCAGCATCGCCGAATCCACCTACAACGCGCAGATCAACACCGAGCACTTGTGGCAGGTGCTGGTGGGCGAGCTGGCGGGGCTTGATCGCAAGGACCGGGCCGCGCGGTTCGCGGCCCAGAAGTTCCTTTGCTTCCAACTCGCCAAGGTGATGGACACCTTGATGCAGCCCTTCCGGCGCACGTACCAATCAATCGTCGATACGCAGGGGTCGCGCCTGGCCCGCGGGCCCTACCCCGTGTTCGACAACCTGACCGCGCTCTTCTCCGCCAAGCCGGTGATCACGCGCACGGCCACGTACATCTACGCCTGCAGCGAGTGGGTGGACGATGCGTTTCAGGGCAAGGAGTTGATGCTCGAGGTCTACTCGCGCCTGCTCAACCCCACCAACGTGTCGCTCGCAAACCACATCGTCGATGTGGAGTGCGGGCCCGAGGCCCACGAGTACTTCGCGTGGAACTTCAACAGCGGCATGGCCGCGATTGATGCCACGCTCAGCCATCTGGTGGGGTACCAGGACATCGTGCTCGCCTCGCGCAACGTCTACGGCGGCACCTACCAACTCCTGCACGACTGGTTCGCCAAGCCCGGCAACCTGAACGTCGCGGTCGAGTGGTTCGACGGGTACACGGGCGAGGAGTTCACCAAGGCCCTCGACGCCGCGGCACACAAACACGCCGCGCGGATCAAAGCCGGCCGCCACATCTACGTCTACCTCGAATCGCCCTGCAACCCCCACGGCTACACACTCGACATTCCGGCGATGTGCAAAGAGGCCCACAAGCGCGGCCTCACGGTCATCTGCGACTCGACCGTCGGCACGCCCTTCCTGCACCGCCCCTTGCGCCGCAAGGACAAACTGGAGCGGCCCGACTTCGTGATCCACTCGTACACCAAGGACATCACCGGCATGGGCGGCACGACAGCGGGGTGCTGCATCGGCCGCAACGAACGCATGTTCATGGGCAAGCACGACACCATGGCGGGTGTCGATGTCGACGGCAAGCCGCGCGTCTGGCACGGCCACGAGACGATGTTCTGGAACGTCTACTACATCAAGGGCGCGTTCCTCGATGCCGACAAGGCCTACGAGGTGCTCAACGGCCTGCACACGCTCGAGATGCGTGTGCTGCAGAAGGCGATCAACACGCTGACCTTCGCGGAGTTTTTGGGCGGCCACCCGGACGTGAACGTCAACTGCAACGCCGCGCCGGGGAATCCCAACGGAGCCATCCGCGAGAAGTGCCTCTACCTGGGCCTGCCCGCGGCCCTCTTCACGGTCGATTTCGAGGGCAAGCGTGCGGCGACGGGAACGGGGGGCGGGGCGGGGGGAGCCAACGCGGCGTCTCCCCTCCCTCCGGGAGGGGGCAAGGGGGAGGGGGCAAAGGCCCCCTTCACACGCGAAGTGTTCAAGCGCTTCTTCGACTGCCTCGACCCCGTCTTCGGCCACCAGGTGAGCCTCGGCCAGACCAACACGGTGGTGCTCTGCCCCGCCATCACCAGCCACAGCGAGATGAGCGACGAGGCCCTGCGTGCCGCGGGCATCCAGCCCACGACGGTGCGCGTGGCGGTGGGCATCGAAGACCCGCGCACGCTCGCGGCCCACATGGTGAAGGCGGCCGAACTCGCCCTCGACCCGCACGCGCCGGGCTTCAGCAACAAGTTCCCCTCCAGCGCGAAACTGGATGAGGTCTACCGCAAGCACTACATGGACGTGCATAAGCGCTACGTGGAGAACCTGGCGCCCGCAGGGGAGTTGATGAAGTAGGCGAGTGCACCGGGCGGCGGGAGCGACCCATGCCAGAGATCAGCCGCTTCTTCGGGCTCGTGGTCTACATCTACCACAACGATCATCCGCCGCCGCATTTTCATGTGCGGTACGGATCACAGAAGGCACGCGTCGCGATCGACGGGCCACGTCTGCTTGATGGGAGGTTGAGCCCGCGTGTGCTGGGCCTCGCGATCGAATGGGCCACGCTGCACAGGGACGAGCTGATGGCCGATTGGGAACTGGCCCGGCAGCAGAAGCCGCTGCGGCCGATTGACCCACTAGAATGAGGCGACCGATGCACAAGGACATCACCCATGTTGTACCCCTCGACGGGCTCCGGCTCGCCCTCACATTTGAGGGCGGTGAGCGCCGCGTGGTGGATGTTGGCACGCTGGCGCGGCCCGAGGGCGTGTTCGCACGCCTTCACGACCCGTCGTTCTTCCGCGCTGTGCGCGTGAACCCCGAGAGCGGCACGCTTGAGTGGCCGGGCGGGGCCGACCTGTGCCCGGACGTGCTCTACGCGGCCAGTGTGCCCGCCGCGGCGAACGCGGCGTAGGCGAGCCGAGACGACCTCCGCTGTCCAGCGCCACGATTCGGCCTGCGGCCTCATCGTGGGCATGAGGCACGCCCTCCTCGTCCGCCTGGGTGTCGTCCATATTTCTCCCTCCCCGCGCGAACCGCACCCGCCCCGGCCCGGTCTAATCCATGACGGCCTCAGCATGGAACCCACCGAAGCCACACCCAGCGACCTCGACCTGATCCGCGCCTTTGCCGCGGGCGGGTCTGGCGCACCGGCCGCGCTGGGCACACTGGCGGAGCGATACGAGCGCCCCATGCTGGGCCTGGCGCGGGGCCTGCTCGGCGGCCGGCACGATGCCGCGCTGGACGCGGTGCAGGATGTCTGGCTGCGTGTCATCCGGCACGCGGCGAAGTTCGACGGGCGATCAAGCGTGAAGACCTGGCTCTACCGCATCCTGATGAACCGCTGCCACGTCCTTCGCGCGGCGAGCCGGCGCGAACGCCCAGCCGCGGACCCGCACGGCGACGCCGCGGGCGCGCACGGCCACCCCGCGAGCGTCGCACCGGGCGCATCGAACAACGTGCTCGGCGCGCCACTCGAAGCCGCGCCGCTCGACACGAGCGCAGACGACGAAACCCGCGCTGCCGTGGCCCGCCACGTCGCGGCCCTGCCCGAGGGGCCGCGTGCGGTGCTGCTGCTCTGCTACCACGCGGGCATGTCGCACCCGCAAGCGGCGGACATACTGGGCATCCCCATCGGCACGCTCAAGTCGCGCCTGCACGCTGGTCTCGCCGAACTGCGCACCCGTCTCGCGCCGCATCAGGAGAAGATGCCATGACCACGCGCCCTCCCAACCCCCCTGCCCCGCCAGGTCCGCCCGAGGCCTCCGGCCCGATCCCGCCCGACCGGCTGGAGCGCGAACTGACCGCCTTGAGCGAGTGGCCCGCCACGCAGGCCGATGCGCAGGTGTGGAAGCGTGCCCTCGCCGCGGCACAGGCTGAGAAGCCCGCGGCGATGCACTCCGATGTGTGGGACCGTGTGCTGCGGAACGCTCGACGGCACGAGCCGGAGGAGCGCGGCAGCGGCGGGCGTGCCGAACACGCCCGGTTGTTCTGGTCCGCCCGCTCAATCGGTCTGACGCTCACCACGTCGCTTGCGGTGATCGTGGGTCTCACGTGGTACCTCAGCGTGCCCCCAGGCCGCAGTGTGCGCCTGTCCAGCCGCCAGCAGGCGAACCCCGCCGTGAGCGAGTTGGTCGGCGCGCAACCCGCGGACGATGTCTCAACCCTCGCGCTGGCTGGGGGTGAGTCGCCCGCGAAAAGGGCCGAGTTGCGGGGCGCCGACGCGCCGATGCAGCAATCCATGCCGCCTGCGCAGCGTTTCAGCGGCATGACGGAGTCGGCCGAGGCAACCGCCGCCCGCCTCGGGCGCCCCCCCATGCCCACCGCGCTGCCCGTGCCGCTGTCGCCGGGTGCCCCCGCCGCGGCGATCGACCTGCACGCCCGCCACGTCGCCCGCCAGGCCAGCATCGCCCTCCGCGCCCCCGCCATGGCCCCCGCCGTCGCGGCCGTCGCCGCGCTCGTCAGCGACGCACGCGGCGAGTTCATCGAGTCTTCCGCGGTGAGCGGGTCCGGGCCCGACGCCACCGCCACCTTCACGCTTCGCGTGCTCGCGGCCCGCTTCGGCGAAACGCTCGCCGCGCTCCGCCAACTGGGCGACGTCGCGAGCGAAACCGCCAGCGGCGACGACGTCACCGATCAGGCCGTGGACCTCGACGCCCGCATCCGCAACGAAGAGGCTGTGGAGCGCGAATTGCTCGCCCTGCTCGAAGCCCGCCGCGGCTCACCCTTGCGTGATCTCCTGGAACTGCGCGAACAGGTGTCGCGTGTGCGAGTGAACATCGAGAAGTTGCGCGCTCAGGCCGATCGGCTCGCCCGCCGCGTTGGACTCGCCACGATCAATGTGTCGGTGCAGGTCGGCCCCGCCGCGGAGAAGAAGCCGGGCGGCCTGCTGATCGACACATTCGGCCCGGCGTGGGAGCAGGGCACGCGCCGGCTCGCCGGTGCCGCCGCGGCGCTGGTCGAGTGGCTGCTCGCCAGCCTGCTGTGGCTGGTCGCGCTGGGCGTGTGCGTGCCGATCGGTGTGGGCGTGGCCCGGCGCTTGATGCGGTTCTCGGCGTGGGAACCGGCGCCGAGGGTGTGAGGAGCCCACGTCAATCGCCCCACGGCCGCTCTATGATTCCCCTTCATGGGCGACGGGGCCGCCAACTCGATGAGCGTGGCTGAGGCCAAGCCCGCGGCCACGCTGCCGCGGCCCGGCTTGCCGCGCGTCAGCGTGATCGTGCCCGCCTACAACGAGGCCGACAACATCGCCCTGCTGCACCAGCGCGTGGCCGCCGTGCTCGACGGCTGCGTCAAGGCCGGGGCGGCACGCGACTGGGAACTTGTTCTTGTCAACGACGGCAGCCGCGACGGCACGCTCGAGGTGATGCGCGACCTGGCCCGCCGCGATGAACGCGTGAAGTACGTGTCGCTCTCGCGCAACTTCGGTCACGAACTGGCGACCACGGCGGGGCTCGACCACGCCGAGGGCGACGCCGTGGTGCTCATCGATGCGGACTTGCAAGACCCGCCCGAGGTGATCGCCGACATGCTCGCCGCCTGGCAGCGCGGCGTGGACGTGGTCTACGCCCAGCGCCGCCAGCGCGAGGGCGAGACGATCTTCAAGAAACTCTCGGCCTTTGTCTTCTACCGCCTGCTGCACAGCGTGAGCGAGGTGAAGATCCCGCCCGACACCGGCGACTTCCGCCTCATGGACCGGCGCGTGGTGCTGGCCCTGCGCGAGATCCGCGAGAACCCGCGCTTCATCCGCGGCCTCGTGAGTTGGGTGGGCTTCAAGCAGGAGCCGTTGCTCTACGACCGCGATGCGCGGCACGCCGGAGAAACCAAGTACAACATCCGCAAACTGTTGCGCCTGTCGTTCGAGGCCCTGTGCGCCTTCAGCCTCACGCCCCTGCGCAGCATGATCTGGATCGGTTTGAGCGTGACGGCCCTCGCTCTGGCCGTGACCGCCATGGTGGTGATCCAGAAACTCTTCTTCCAGATGCCCTTCACCGGCTACGCCATGCTCGCCTGCGGCGTCTTCTTCCTGGGCGGCGTGCAACTCACCATGCTCGGCATGCTCGCCTGGTACGTGGGCATCATCCACAAGACCGTGCAGAACCGGCCGCTGTATGTGGTAGGTGAGAGGCGGGGGTTCGACACGGCCGGCGATCCGCCTCAGGCGGGGAGGACATCTGTTTCAGCCGCCGTGGCGACTTGTCCACCCACTCAGGCATCGCCGCGCTGACTCCGGTGGGGCGGATGTCCAGTCCGCCCTAGGCCGATCCCGGCGCGCACGCAACCCGTTTGCGCGTTGACCCCGCGCGGCACACCGCACCCCCGCCGCTACACTTGCCCCCGTCCCCCGGAGGCCTTCCTTCATGCCCTTCACGCTCAAGCCCCACGAAGGTTTCGACGTCGATGTCGAGACCACGCCCTACCTGGACAAGGCCGTCGACACCGGCGAGCGCTGGGTGCTCAACTTCGGCCCCCAGCACCCCGCCACGCACACCACCCTGCGGCTGGTGCTCGAACTCGACGGCGAGCGGGTGGTGCGTTGCACACCCCACATCGGCTACCTGCACTCGGGCTTCGAGAAACTCGCCGAGCACCACGACTACAACCAGTACGTGACGGTCGTCTCGCGGATGGACTACCTCTCGCCGATTGCCAACGACATCGCCTGGCACCACGCGGTCGAGAAGTTGTTTGACATCGAGATCACGCCCCGTTGCAAGGCCCTGCGCACCATCATGGCCGAGTTGGCCCGCATACAGAACCACCTGCTCTGCGTGGGTGCCGCGGCCCTCGACCTGGGCGGCTTCACCGCCTTCATCTACGGCTTCAACGCCCGCGAAACCATCTACGACCTGTGCGACTACGTGAGCGGCCAGCGCTTCCACCCGGATTGGACCCGCGTGGGCGGGCTGATGCAAGACCTGCCCGACGAGGCGGTCTTCAAGCGGATGGTGAAGAAGTTCATCGGCGACGAACTCCCCCGGACGCTGGAAGACATGGAGCGGCTGGTGCTCCGCAACCGCATCTTCATGGACCGCCTGCAGGGCGTGGGCGTCATCACCCGCGATGAGGCGCTCGGCTGGTCGTGGACCGGCCCCTGCGCCCGCGCCAGCGGCGTGAAGCGCGACCTCCGCAAGGACGAGCCCTACCTCTGCTACGCCGACAACTGGGACGGCCAGGGCGCACCCGCCGTGAAGTTCCAGGTGCCCGTGATGACCGAGGGCGACTGCTACGCCCGCTTCATGGTCCGCGTCGAGGAGATGCGCCAGTCCGTCAAGATCATCGAGCAACTCATCGACGCCATCCCCGGCGGCAGCGTCGACACCTTCTCCGACGGCAAGATGGTCAAGCCTCCCAAGGCCGAGGTCTACGGCTCCATCGAGGGGCTGATCCAGCACTTCGAACTCATCATGTCCAACCGGGGGTGGAAGGCGCCGATCGCCGAGTGCTACGGGGCGATCGAGAGCGCCAACGGCGAACTGGGCTACACGATCGTCGCCGACGGCGGCCCGCGCCCCTGGCGCGTCAAGGTGCGCCCGCCCTGCTTCATCAACTACTCCGCCATGGCCAAACTCACCGAAGGGCACATGGTCAGCGACGTGGTCGCCATCATCGGCTCGATCAACGTGGTCGCGGCGGAACTGGACCGGTAGCCGCGCATGGCCGCGGGCCCGACATTCAGCGGCCGCGATCGCCCAGCCACCCGCGACGAAACCCGCGACGACACCCCCGCCTCGGAGCACCTCGCCCTCTTCCTGCGCTTTTTCCGCTTCGGCCTCTTCGCCTGGGGCGGGCCCGGCGCGCAGATCGAGATGCTCCGCGCCGAACTGGTCGACCGCCGGCGCTGGGTCGACGAGGCCCGCTTCACGCGGGTGCTCGGCATCTACCAGGCCCTGCCGGGGCCCGAGGCCCTCGAACTCTGCTGCTACTTCGGCGCCCTGCGGGCAGGGCGGCCGGGCGGCCTCCTGGCGGGCCTGGCATTCATGCTCCCCGGCCTCGTCTTCACGCTCGCCGCGGCGTGGGCCTACCAGCATTGGGGGCTGAGCCACGCCATCGCGCTCGCCGCGCTGGCTGGCGCCCAGTGCGGAGCCGCCGCGCTGGTGGCGCGGGCCACCTGGGCGCTCGGGCGCGCCCTGCTCACCAACGGGTGGCTGCTGGCCATCGGCCTCCTCAGCGCCGTGGCCGCCGCGGCGGGCGTGCATTTTCTCTTTGTGCTCGCGTGCGCCGCCGCCGCCTCGGGGTTGGCCGTGAAAGACCGCCTCGCCGGCACCATCGGTCTGGTCGCTCTGGGCGTGGGCACGCTCATCCTCGGCGTGCTCAGCAACTTCGAGTCGCTCGCCAGCCAGGCCCCGCGTCTGCGCGAGATGGACGAGGCCGCGCGAGCCGCCGCCGCGGGCGGGCCCGGCACATGGGAACTTTTCGGCACGGGCCTCAAGGCCGGCCTGCTCTCCTTTGGCGGGGCCTACGCCGCGCTCCCCTTCCTGCGCGCCGATTCCACGCGCGGCAGCGGTGCGTGGATGAGCGAGGGTCAGTTTCTTGACGGCCTGGCGATCGGGTCGGTCATCCCGGCGCCGCTGCTGCTGATCTCCGCCTTTGTCGGCTTTCTCGGCGGCGGCCTGCCGGGCGCGCTCGCCGCCACCGCCGGGGCCTTTCTGCCCGCCTTCGCTCTCACGCTCATCGGCCACGGTGCGCTCGAGCGGGCCGTTGACGACGACCGCCTGCACGCCTGGCTCGCCGGGCTCGCGGCGGGCGCCGTGGGCCTCATCGCCGCCACCGCCCTCGACGTGCTGCTCCACCTGCCCCGCGCCTGGTGGGTGTGGGGCGTGGTTGCGGTCGTGCTCGCCATCACACTCATGTGGCGGTCCAGGCGGGCGGTGCCGGCGGCCATGCTCTGCGCCGCGGCGGCGGGTGTGCTGATCGCGCCCTGAGCCCGCGCTACGCCCCCAGCGCCTCGCGCATGAGCGCGTCAAACGTGCCCTGAGCCGCGGGCGACTCCGGGTCCGGCGGCCCGCCCGGCTCGGGCCCGCGGAGTTGATACCGCCCGTCCGAGCGGAGCAGCCAGGCGTTGCGGCGGTCCTCGTCCATGATCTGAAACAGCCGTTGCAGCCGGGCCCGCGCCGAGCGCTCGCTCACCGGGCAGCACGCCTCCACGCGCCGCTCCAGGTTCCGGTACATCCAGTCGGCCGAGCCGATGAACCACTCGCCCTCGAGCGGGTCGGGCTGGCCGGCGCCGAAGTGGAAGATGCGCGAGTGTTCGAGGAAACGCCCCACCACGCTCACCACGCTGATGTTGTCGCTGAACCCGGCGATGCCCGGGCGCAGGCAGCAGAAGCCGCGCACGTACAGCCGCACCTTCACCCCCGCCTGGGCGGCCCGGTAGAGTTCGCGGGTGATGGCCGCGTCTTCCAGCGCGTTCATCTTGGCGACGATCGAGCCGCCCACGGGGGCCGCACCGCGGGCGTGGGCCCGCGCGATCTCGGCCTCACGCTGGATCAGTTCGATGAAGCGCGGCTTCATCGTGGCCGGGGCCACCAGCAGCCGCCGGTAGTGCTTCTTGCGCGACCTCCCTGTCAGCAGGTTGAAGAGGTCGAGCACGTCGGCGGTCACGTCTTCGTCGCACGTGAACAGCCCCACGTCGGTGTAGAGCTGGGCCGTGGCCGGGTTGTAGTTGCCCGTGCCGATGTGCGCATACGAACGCAGGCCGCCCTCCTCGCGCCGCACCACCAGCGCGGCCTTGCAGTGGGTCTTCAGCCCCATCACGCCGTAGGCCACGTGCACACCCGCCTTCTCCAGGCTCTGGGCCAGCCGCACGTTGCGCCCCTCGTCAAACCGCGCCTGCAACTCCACCAGGCAGGCCACCTGCTTGCCGCTCTCGGCCGCCCGCACCAGGTGGCCCACGAAGGGCGAATCGCGGCTGGTGCGGTAGATCGTCTGCTTGATCGCCAGCACGTTGGGGTCGGCCGCCGCCGCCGCGATGAACCGCTCCGCCGAGTGATGAAAACTCTCGTAGGGGTGGTGCACCAGGATGTCGCCCTGGCGGATCCGTGCGAAGATGTCGTCGTCGCGGTCGAGCTCGGCCAGCCGTGCCGGCACCACCGGTGTCCACGCCGGGTTCTTCAGGTCCGCACGCGGCAGGTCGGCGATCTCTGTCAGCGATCGGAAGTCGAGCAGCCCCTGCGACACGTCGGTGTCGTCGGGCTTGATCTTGAACATCTCCACGATCTGCTTCACCAGGCGCGGCGAGGCCGCACGGGCCACTTCCAGCCGCACCACGCTGGCAAACCGCCGCCGCTTCAACTGAGCCTCCACGTAGTCGAGCAGGTTGTCGATGTCGCCCGCCTGCTCGGCCTGCGAGCCCTCCGCCGCCCGCGTGACGCGGAAGGGCATCACCTCGGTGATCTTCATCCCCGGAAAGAGGTCGGCCAGGTTGTGGCGGATCACCTCGTGCAGCTGCACGAAGCGTCCCCTGCCGGTGGCCCAGCGGGCGTCGCCGCGACGCACGTTGGCGCCGGGCGGTCCCAGGTCGTCGGGCCCGGTCGGCACGCGCACCCATTGCGGCATGCCCTGCGGCACCTTCACGCGCGCAAAGAGCGGCTCCGTCGGTGCACCCCCGGCCGCGTCCGCCTCCTGCAGCAGCACCCCGAGGTTCGCCGAGAGGTTCGAGATGAAGGGGAAGCGATGCCCGGGGTCCACCGCCAGCGGGGTGAGCACCGGGAAGACGTACTTGCGGTGCCACGCCTCGATCCAGCGGGCCTCGTCGGGCGTGAGTTGCTCGTACCCCAGCAACTCGATCCCCTCTTTCGCCAGCGCGGGCCGTATCGCCCGCTCGAAGCAGTCGGCCTGCTGCTCCTCCAGGTGCTCGAACGTCGCCCGCACTGCGCTCAGCAGTTGCACGGGCGAGAGGCCGTCGTCGGTCGCGTCCAGTTGCGCCTCCACAGCGCGCTTGAGCCACCCCACCCGCTTCATCACAAACTCGTCGAGGTTGCTCGTGAAGATCGCCAGAAACCGGGCCCGCTCCAGGAGCGGCAGCCGCTCGTCCTGGGCCTGGTGCAGCACCCGCGCGTTGAACTCGAGCCACGACAGGTCGCGGTTGAAGGTCTTGGCGTTGGGCCGCACATCCGGCCGCAGGGCCGCCCGGGCCGCGGCGTCGGTCGCCTCAAATGGCCCCGCCGGCTGCGGTACCCCGCCCGGCGGCAGGTCGATACCGCTCAGCGCCTCGCGTGTGCCGTTGCGCTCCACCTCCGAGCGCGGGTCGGCATCGGCGCCGAAGCGCTGGCGGGCCGAGCGCCGCGACGAGGCCGCGGTGCGGCGCGCGGGCGGGCCCCCCACCGGCTGCGATGCCGGCCGGGGCACGGCCGGCCCCGGCGGAGCCGGATGTCCCAGCGGAGCGGGATGGATCGGATCAGGCAGACTCACCCGACGAAGCCTCCGGCACACGGTACGTGGCCACGCAGCCGGGGGCCTCAGAAAGGCTCACGCGCAGCACACGCACAGACCCCGACCCGCGCGCGGGCGCGGACGGGCCGGTGCCTCCAGAGGTTTTCGGTCCATGCGAACCCCGGGTTTCGAGCCGGGCCCGTAAAGACTCGCCGATATGCCGGCAGACGTGCTCGGCGGACGGGTTCAGGTCGGGTACCGCCCCCTTGCTCCCGCCTCCCACCTGCGACGCCCCGAACGGCGGCACCTGGTTCAGGTTCGCGTTCTGCAGTGGCCCCAACACCGCCCCGATTTCCGTCTCCAGTGCGTGAAAGTCCGCCACCACCCCGTCGCTGTCGAGCCCCGGACCGCCAACCTCGACCTCCACCCGCCAGTCATGCCAGTGCAGCGGCTCAAGCACCCCGCGAAATACCAATGCGTGCGACGCGGCGAAACGTGCGTGGAGCGTGAGCGTGAACACAGTGCAACAGGGTAGTGCTTGCACTCCGCCACTCTGCCTCCTCCTCTCCCCTTACCCTTCCGCCCTTCCTCTGGAGGCTTGCATGGCGACCGGTCCCGATGTCTTGATGCTGGGCGTGAGCGGGATGCGCGGCCTCGTGGGCACAACGCTCACACCCGCCACCGTGGCCCGCTTCGCCGCCGCCCTGGGCACGTGGATCGGCCGCGAGCGCCCCGCCCCCCGCGGCAAGCGCCCGCTCCTCGTGCTCGCACGCGACGGGCGGGCCGGCGGCGAGGTGCTCATGCACGCGGCCCGGGCCGGGTTGCTGGGTGCGGGCTGCGACGTGGCCGAGGCCGTGGGCGCCGCGGGCCCGGGCATCGCCATGACACCCTCCGTCGGCTTCGCGGTCGATGCGCTCGGCGCGGCGGGGGGCCTCGTGCTCACCGCGAGCCACAACCCCCAGCAGTGGAACGGCTGCAAGCCGATCATCCGCGACGCGGGAGCGCGACTGGGTGCCGCTTCCGCCGGTGCCCCCAGCAAGGCCTGCGCCGATCAGATCATCGCACTCCACCATCATGCCGCGCTGGCGCTCAAGCCATGGAACGGCCTCGGCGCGTGCGCCAAGCCGGTTGATGCCGGCGGCCTCCACGAGCGTGCCGTCATCCAGGCCGTGAAGGAGATGGGAGTCGCCGCACAGATCAAGCGCACACGCCTGCGGGCCGTGGTCGATTCCGTGGGCGGCGCTGGCACGCTCGCCGGGCCCGCCCTGCTCCGCCGCCTGGGCGTGACGGCGACGGCCATGTACACACAGGTCGGCCGCTTCCCGCACACGCCCGAGCCGACCGCCGACAACCTCCGTGCACTCTGCCGCGACGTCAAACGCGCCCGCGCCCACGTCGGTTTCGCGCAAGACCCCGACGCCGACCGCCTCGCCCTCGTCGACGAGCGCGGCACCTACATCGGCGAGGAATACACCCTCGTGCTTGCCTGCCGCGCCCTCTTCGAACTCGCCGGCGTCAAGCGCGGCACCACCGTCGCCGTCAACCTCTCCACCAGCCGCATGATCGACGACCTCTGCGCCCACCACGGCGTACACGTGCTGCGCACGCCCGTGGGTGAGGCCAACGTGGTCGAGGCGATGAAACGCGAACGCAGCGCCATCGGCGGCGAGGGCAACGGCGGCGTCATCTGGCCCGAGATCACCTACATCCGCGACTCAGTCGGCAGCATGGCCCTCGTGCTCGCGCTCATGGCCAGGACGGGCCGCTCTCTCTCCGCGCTGGTGGCCGAGATGCCCCGCTACGCCATCGAGAAGCGCAAGGTCGATCTGGCGCGCAAGGAAGATGCCAACCCCGCGGTGGACAAGGTCGCCCGCGGCTACGCCTCCGAGCGCGTCGACGTGCAAGACGGCGTGCGTGTCGATTTCGCCGGCCGGTCTGCCTGGGTGCACGTGCGGGCCAGCAACACCGAGCCGATCATGCGCCTCATCGCCGAGGCACCCACAGCCGATGCCGCCCGCGGTCTGCTCGACGAGGTCTCGGCCGTGATCGCGGGCTGAGGTGTGGGCGCGCGGGGCCCGCGCCGCGTATGCTGCCCTCCGCATGAAGATCCTCCTCTGCAACGACGACGGCATCGACGCCGCGGGCATCGAGGCGATGCACGACGCCCTGATCGACCACGGCGGCCACTGCGGCGGGCCCTGGGCCGACGTGGTCCTGCCCATCGCGCCCTACACCGTGCAGTCCGCCACCGGCCACGGCATCACCTTCCGCCAGCCCCTCATCACCAAAGAGGTGCCAGTCAACGACCGCATGGTTGGCATCGCCGTTGACGGCCGGCCGGCCGACTGCGTCAAGCTCGGCCTCGCCGCCCTCTGGCCCGAGCGCTTCGGCAAGCGCTCGCGGCCCGACCTGGTCATCTCAGGGATGAATCAGGGTGCCAACATCGGCATCAACGTGCTCTACTCGGGCACCTGCGCCGCCGCGCTCGAGGCCGCGTTTCTGGGTGTGCCCGCCATCGCCGTGAGCGTGCACGTGGGCAAGGGCCGGCCCCGCTACGACGTGGCCGCGCGGCACGCCCGGGCTGCTATCGAGGCGCTCATCGGCCGCCCCTCGGCCCGCGAACTCCGCAAACTCCTCCCCCCGCACACCTGCCTGAGCATCAACGTGCCCGCCACCGAGCGCGAGGGGCGCGTGCCCCCCATCCGCCTCTGCCCCATGAACACCCACGGCCTGGTCGACCGCTTCACCCGCCACAAGAACCCGCTGGGCGAGACCTACTACTGGTCAGGCGGCTCACCCATGGACTTCCACGCCACCGAGCGCGGCAGCGACGTGCAGGAACTCTTCAACGGCTGCATCACCGTCACCCCCCTCAAGTACGACCTCTCCGACTTCCAGGCCCTCGCCAACTGGCGCACGCGCCTCGCCCGTGGCAAGTCCGAAGGTCCACCCGCACGCCGCACCCGGCACCCTGCCCGCTCCGGCCCGGCCCGCTGAGGCACGCCGCGGCTCGTGTCCGTGCTGCCGCGCCGCTCATCTGCCGATAATCACCGCATGTCCGGCCCGGCCACGGCCCCTGCCAACCCCACGCCCCCGCAGTCCAGCCCGTTCTCCCTGCGCCATCGTCTCGGTCGCCTCGCGTGGACGGTGGTCTATCGCCTGCTCTTCCGCACCTCGCCCGAAGTGCTCCACGGCTGGCGGAGGATGCTCCTGCGCCTGTTCGGCGCCACGCTCGCGCCCACAGCGCGGGTCTACCCCACGGCTCGGGTCTGGGCCCCGTGGAACCTCTTCATGGCCGACTTCGCCTGCCTCGGCCGCGATGTCGATTGCTACTGCGTCATGCCCGTCCGCATCGGGGCCCGCTCCACCATCAGCCAGTACACCTACCTGTGCGGGGCCACGCACGACTACACCCAGCGCGGCTACCCGCTCATCCCCCTCCCCATCACCATCGGCGATGACTGCTGGCTCGCGGCGGATGTCTTCGTCTCGCCGGGTGTGTCCATCGGCACGGGCACGGTGGTGGGGGCACGCTCCAGCGTGACCAAAGACCTGCCCGAGTGGGTGGTGGCTGTCGGCACGCCGGCAAAGGCGATCAAGAAGCGCGAGTTTGCGTGAAGCCGAAGGCGAGACGCAGATGGGCACGGATGAACGCGAATCAACGCAGATGAATGCCGCGGCGACGAGCGCGCGGCCGGCGGACTGAGGAATGTGCCCGCATGATCCGGCGATTTGAGGCCAGACTTCTTTGGTGGGTTGTGGGAACGCAGGTGGCTGTGGCCCTGTGTGTGTTCGGGCTTGGACACTACCTCCTGGGGGTCGGCCGCTCCGCAGGTGGGTGGATAGTGGCGGCTGTCCCTGGTCTGATGTCCCTGAGTTTGTTGGTCTCCGTGGCCTCCGTCGCTGCTCTCGTGGCGCGGCGAGCAAGGGTCGCGCGCCAAGGACGGCTGCTCCGCTGGTGCATGTGCGTGCAATGCCTCCACCCGATCACACGCCGCGAGGGTGAGCACACCTGCCTCGAGTGCGGGTGGCGCTGCCGCGCGGGCGAACTGGCCAAAGCCTGACGACACCAGTTCGGCGGCGGCCCATCGTGCCGCAGCCCGCGCCTGCGCAAGTGGCTGGAAGAACTCTGGTAAGCCGCCTCTCGGCCTTCTGGGGCTGATCCGCGTTCATCCGCGTCCACGCTCTTCTCCGCGTTCCTCTGCCTCCTCTGCGCCCTCTGCGTACATGTCTTGCCCGTACCCTCTCGCGTGCAGCGTTTCCCCGTCATCTGCGGCCCCACCGCCTCGGGCAAATCAGCCCTTGCCGTCGAACTTGCCCTGCACCTGCATTCCCGAGGCACGCACGCCGAGGTCATCACCGCCGATGCCTTTCAGGTCTATCGCGGCCTCGACATCGGCACCGCCAAGCCCACCCTCGCCGAACGCCGCGGCATCGAGCACCGACTCATCGACATCGCCGAGCCAGCCGAGTCCTTCACGCTCGACCGCTGGCTGGCGCTGGCCGAGGCCGAGATCGCCCGCGTGCGGGCCGTGCGCGCTGGCGACGGTTCACCCGGCGTCCCCATCGTGGTCGGCGGCACGCACCTTTACGTAAAGGCCCTGCTGGAAGGGCTCTTTCAGGGGCCGGCCGCGGATCCGGCGCTGCGTGAACGTCTCACCGCCATGGACCCCGCCGCCCGCCGCGCCCAGCTCGAACGCATCGACCCCGCCGCCGCGGCCCGCATCCACCCCAACGACGTCCGCCGCGCTGTGCGCGCGCTGGAGGTGTTCACGCTCACCGGCACGCCCCTGAGCGCTCAGCAGGGCCAGTGGGATTCGGGCACCCGCCGCGCCGATGCACGGGTGGTGGTGATCGAGTGGTCCGCCGATCAACTCAGCCGCAGCATCAACGCCCGCGTCCGCGCCATGATGAACACGGGCCTGCTCGATGAGGTGCGGGGCTTGGTCGCGTCGGGCCGCCTGCCCACCCACAGCCAGGCAGCCCAGGCTCTGGGCTACAAGCAACTGCTCCCCCTTGTGAGCGCGGCGACGCAGCGTGGAGCGGGGGCCTGGCCGCCGCCGCCCGGCCTCGTCGAGCAGGCCGCGGAGCGGATCAAGATCGAAACCCGCCGCTTCGCCAAGAATCAACGCACGTGGCTTCGCCGGATCGCCGCCGGGCCGGGCACGGTCACCATCGACGGCGCGGCACTCATCCGCGACGGGCCCGAACCGTCGGTGCGTGGCATCATCGCAGCGCTGTAACCCGCTCATAAGCCGTACACGAGTACGATTTCTCTCCCAAAGTATCCTAACAAAGTACTTCTTTTTTGTTCTTCTACTATACAGTCGGCAACTCAGGGTCCGATCATGTGCGTACCCGATTCCGGCCGCGCGGCATCGGGTCAGGCGGGATTCGCCCGCGCATGGGCCGCTGTTGAGGGTGTGGGGTACGTATGGCCAAGGGACGCACGACCGCCAAGAAGCCGCCCGCCGCCAAGCGCCCGGCCGCCGCGCCCGCGGCACCCTTTGACGACGCCGACGGCCAAGAGGGTGGTGGCAATGGCGGTGCCGTCGCCACCCGCCCGCCCCGCGCGCGGGCCGCAGGCTCGGGCAAGCAACTGGTGATCGTCGAGTCGCCCGCCAAGGCCAAGACCATCAACAAGTACCTGGGGAGCGACTTTCAGGTGCTCGCCAGCGTCGGCCACGTGCGCGATCTGCCCGCGAAGAACCCCAAGGGCGACAAAAGCCCCGTGCCGGGCGTGGACCTGGACAACGACTTCGCCCCGACGTACCACGTGATGGAGAAGAAGGGCAAGGTCATCAGCGAACTCAAGCGCACCGCCCGCTCCGCCCGCGACATCTGGTTCGCCACCGACCCCGACCGCGAGGGCGAGGCCATCGCCTGGCACCTGGCCGAGGAACTCGGTGTTGATCCGCTCAAGGCCAAGCGCGTCATGTTCGCGGCGATCACCAAGAGCGAGATCCAGCGCGCCTTCGGCAACCCCCACCCCATCCACATGGACCGGGTGAACGCCCAGCAGGCCCGCCGCATCCTCGACCGCATCGTGGGCTACCAGGTCTCGCCCCTGCTGTGGAAGAAAGTCGCGCGCGGCCTCAGCGCCGGCCGCGTGCAGAGCGTCGCCGTCCGCCTCGTGGTCGAGCGCGAGAAGGAGATCCGCGCGTTCATCCCCGATGAATACTGGGCCATCGGCGCGAACTTCACGCTCGAGTTGCCGCGTGCGCAGGCGCTCGCCAAAGAGTGGCTCGGCCAACTCGCGCAGCGCGATGAGAAGGGCAAGCCGCCCACGCAGAAGGCGCTCAACACCTGGCTCAACTCGGTGGGCGGGCTGCGGGCCGAACTGGTGGAAGTGGGGGGGGAGAAGTTCGACCTGGCGGCCAAAGGGAGCGACGACAAGGGCAAGGCGCTGGCCCCCCAGGACCTCTCCGCCCGCGCCCAGCAAGTCGCCGCGCTCGCCGGCCTCATCGACATCGCCATCGACACGCACGAGGAGCCGGAGGCCAGGGGCCCGGCCCGCTTCGTGCGCACGCTCACCGGCACGGTGAAGACCGACACGCCCTACCGCATCACGGCGATTGAGAGCAAGCGCACCAGCACGCGCCCCGCGCCTCCATTCATCACCAGCACCCTCCAGCAGGCGGCCAGCAGCAGGCTCGGTTTCGCGGCACGCCGCACGATGCAGGCGGCGCAAGGCCTGTACGAGGGTGTGGATATCCCCGGCGAAGGACCCGTGGGCCTCATCACCTACATGCGGACGGATTCGACGCACATCTCGGGCGAGGCCCTGAGCATGGTCCGCGAGCACATTCAGGCGAAGTACGGCCCGAAGTACCTGCCGGAAAAGCCCAACTTCTTCACCAGCAGCAACAAGGATGCGCAGGAGGCCCACGAGGCCATCCGCCCCACAAACCTGAACTTCCCTCCGGGAAAGGTGAAAGCCTCGCTCAAGCCGGATCAGTTCCGCCTGTACGAGATCATCTGGCAGCGGTTCGTGGCCTGCCAGATGACGCCCGCCCAGTGGGATCAGACCGCGGCGACGATCACCGGGGGCACCGATCCCACGCGGCCCGTGAGTTTCCGCGCCACCGGCCGCGTGCTGGCGTTTGACGGGTTCTACAAGGTGGCGGGCGTGCCGCAGAGCGCGGATGAGCAGATTCTGCCGCCGCTCGCCGACGGCACCAGCCTCGCACCCTTCGCCATCCATCCCGAGCAGAAGTTCACCGCGCCGCCGGCCCGCTTCAGCGAGGCCAGCCTCATCAAGATGCTCGAGTCCGAGGGGATCGGCCGCCCCAGCACCTACGCCTCGATCATCGGGGTGATCCAGGACCGCAAGTACGTGGAGCAGGTGGACAGGCGGATGTACGCCACCGACCTGGGCGAGGCCGTGACCGACATGCTCATCAAGGCCTTCCCGCAGATTCTTGACGTCGGCTACACCCGCGAGATGGAGGGCCAACTCGACAAAGTGGAGGACGACCACCTCGACTGGGTCGAGATGCTCAAGAAGTTCTACGGTCCGTTCAAGGACCAGCTCGACCACGCGGATGAGAATCTGGGCCACGCCAAGGCCGTGCTCAAGCCCGCCCCCGACAAGTACCGCTGCGCCAAGTGCCAGAACACGCTGGTCTACCGCCTGGGCAAGAACGGCCGCTTCCTCTCGTGCAGCACCTACCCCGCGTGCGACTACGCCTGCCCCTGCGACCGCGACGGCAAGCCGCAGCCGATCCAGTCCACCAACATCGCGTGTTACAAGTGCGGGCGGGCCATGAACAAGCGTGTCGGCCGTTTCGGGCCCTTCCTGGGCTGCTCCGGCTACGGCGACAAAGACAAGCCCTGCGACGGCATCCTGCGCTTCGACAAGAAGGGCCACGTCATCGCGCCCGCACAGCCGCCGGTGGTCACCGACGTCCCCTGCCCCAAGTGCCAGGCCGCGATGAACCTGCGCCCCGGCAAGTACGGCCCGTGGCTGGGCTGCTCCAAGTTCCCCAAGTGCCGGGGGCGCGGCGACTACAAGAAACTGCCCGAGGCCCAGAAGGCCGCGCTCGAAGCCACCCTCGCCGATTGGGACAAGCAGCACCCCATCCCGATCATCAAGACGATGGAGGGCCGCCCGCTGACGGATGCCAAGGGCAAGCCCCTCCCCGATGCGCCCGACGCCCTGACCGGCGACGGCGCAGGATCGTCCGACGACGCGGGCAAGAGCCTCGAAGCCGTGGCCGACGAACTGGGCGTGTGAGCGTTCCGTGCCTTCTGTGCCACCCGCCCGCGTGCGCGGGTCGGTGTTCCGGGCTGGCCCCTGCGACCGACCCGGTGCCGGGTCGGTGCTCGCGTCCCCGCGTTCGTCGCCTGCCCGTGGCAGCCTCCGTACGCCCGCGTTCCTACCATCCCGACCCTATGCCCCACGTGATCGCCGAGCCCTGTGTCGGAACCAAAGACACCTCCTGTGTCGAGGTCTGCCCTGTCGACTGCATCCACCCCACCAAGAGCGAGCCGGCCTTCGGCACCACCAACCAGTTGTTCATCGATGCCAGCACATGCATCGACTGCGGCCTCTGCGTCGACGAGTGCCCCGTCAAGGCGATCTTCCCGGAGGAAGACCTGCCCAAAGACTGGAACCGCTACATCCAGGTGAACCTCGAGTTCTTCAAGACGTAGCCGGCCGCGGCGGGGCACGGGGTACCCTGCCCCATGCTCTCCATCTCCGTCCGCTACGCTGGCCACAAAAAATGCGACCTGGTTCACCCCGAGGGGGCAACCCTCCGCACCGATGCACCCAAAGACATCGGCGGTGAGGCCTCCGCCTTCAGCCCGACCGACCTCGTCGCGGCGGGCCTGGCCAGTTGCATCCTCACCACCATCGCGATGTTCGGCGAGCGCCACGGGCTTGACCTCTCCGGTGCCACTGCCACCGTTGAGAAGCACATGAGCGTGCCCCCCGCGCCCCGCCGCATTGCGCGCTTGCCCCTGGTCGTCACCCTGCCCGCGAGCATCCCCGCCCACATGCGCGAGCGCGTCGAGAAGGTCGGCCACGCCTGCCCGGTGCACGCCAGTCTTCACCCGGAGGTCGATGCCCCCATCATCTATCGGTATGTGTAAGGGTCGGCGTGCCGCGATCTGGTCGCTCGGGCCGCTGTCGCGCTGGCCGCAGCGCACCGATGCAGTAGGCTGAGGGTGTGGCCGCGCCGGCTTGCAGCGAGCCAGCCCATCGTCCGCGGAGGTTCCTATGCCGACCCGTTTCAGCGCGTTCTGGCTCTCGTGCCTGGCCGCGCTCGCGCTGTCTGCCCTGCTCTGCGGCCCCGCGCGGGCCCAGGTGGGCACGAACTTCACCTACCAGGGCGAGTTCCACGTGGCCGGCGCGCCCTACACCGGCACCGCGGACTACCGCATCACCATCTACTCGAGCGCCTCGGGCGGCACGATTGTGGCCGGGCCGCTCCTCCACGGTGAGGTGCACCACACCGGCGGCCGGTTCTTGCTGGATATCAGCGGCGGGGGCCTCGTGCCGCCGGGTGCCCACCTCCAGATCGAGGTTCGCACGCCCCACGATCCCTCCGACACCGCACCCTACACGCTGCTCTCGCCCCGCCAGCCCATCACGCCCGCGCCCCTGGCCACGCTGGCCGGCACGGCCGAGACCGCGACGCTCGCCACCAGCGCCACCAACGCCTTTGCGCTGGGCGGGCAGACCGCGGCGTTCTACCAAAGCGCCTCGAACCTCACCGCCGGCACGCTCAGCGACCTGCGCCTGTCTTCGAATGCCGCGCTGCTCAACGGCGCGCAGACGTTCTCCGGTGCCAAGACGTTCCTGAACTCCACGCTCGCCCTGCGCAACGCCGGCAACACCGCGTCCACCACGCTCGCAGCGCCGTCCGCCACCACCACGCGCACGCTCTCGCTGCCCGATGCCACCGGCACGCTCATCAGCACCGGCAACCTCTCGAACATCACGGCCACCGGCACGATCGCCAGCGGAACCTGGAACGGCACCGTGGTCGGCGTGGCACACGGCGGAACGGGGTCGAGCCTCTCCACGACGGGCGGTGCGGGCCAGTTCCTCCGCCAGGCGAGCCCGGGCGCGGCGCTCTCGGTCGGCGCCATCGCCGCGTCCGACCTCGGTTCCGTCGCGCTGGGCGGCGACCTTTCGGGCGCCCCCGCCTCCGCCACCGTGGCCCGCGTGCAGGGCCGCGGCGTGAGCGCCGCCGCGCCCGCGGCCAACGACGTGCTCAAGTGGAACGGTGCTTCGTGGGCGCCCGCGCCCGACGTGGACACCAACACCACCTACTCCGCCGGAAGCGGCTTGAACCTCACCGGCACCACGTTCAGCATCCCCACCGACGGCGTAACCGGTGGCATGATCCTCGACGGCACCGTGAGCGCGGCGGACATCGGGGCCGATCAGGTCGCCAGCGCCGACCTCGCGTCCGATGCCGCCAGCCTCCAGCGCGTCTCCGGCGGCGCCATGACTTCCGACGGCGCCAACATCGCCATCGGCGGCACGCCCACCAGCACGCTGCACATCCAGAAGGTGCTGCCGAGCCTGGCGATCCAGTCCACGGTCAGCGGCGGAACCGCCTCGTTAGACCTCGCCGAGACCGTGAGCGGCGACGGGCTCGGTGCCCGCATCCGCTACGACGGAAACACCAATCGGCTCTCCATCGGCACCATCCCCAGCGCCGGCACGTTCACCACGGCCATGATCGTCAACCGAGGGTCCTTCGATGTCGAGTTTGCCGGCGAGGTGCTCGCGCCGACATTCGCCATGCCCGCCACCGCCCGCAGCCTGCTGCTGGCACCGGCGAACTTCATCCCCACCAACAACTCCACGTCGTACTTCGTGGACAGTTCCACGCTCCAGAACACTCAGGGTGCCGGCATCCAGGCGCAGTTCTACGCCCCCGTCAACCTTCCCGACGGCGCCGTCATCACCGGTTTCACCGTCATCTGCCTCGACAACGACCCCAGTGAAGACGTGACCGTCAACCTGCACCGCGGCATTCTCTCCAACGCCAATTTCAGCAACCTCGCGGCCGTCACGACATCCGCCGCTTCGACGCTGGTGCGGACCTTTGACTCCGCGGTGATCGCCCACGCCGTCGACCACTCCGCCAACTCCTACACCGTCCGCGCAACCTGGAACGGCCCGCTCCCCTCCTCCTCCAACATCCGCCTGCTGGGCGTGCGCATCAACTACACCATCACCAGCCCACTGCCGTAGTCGGCTGGGGCATCGAGACCGGTGCGGCCCCGGACAAACCCGGCCGCCGGTCTTGCACGGCCGGTTTTCGGTGGCTTTGCCCGATCCCGGGGTTATGCTGCTAGAGGCCGTACACCGGCCGTCGGGCCGGCGCTGCACCCATCCGCGTTCTGCGAGGAGGCCCGATCATGTCCTTGCGTCATCCCGTTTTTGCCGCGTGCTTCGCCCTGCTCGTCATCGCGGTGCCGCTCGCAGCACGGGTTGGCACCAACTTCACCTATCAGGGTGAAGTGCGCGAGGCCGGAACCGTCTATAACGGCAACGCCGACCTGCGCTTCACCCTCTACACCGACATCGGCGGCCCCATCACCGTCGGTGCGGTCGCGTTCAGGTCCGATGTGCCCTGCTCCGAGGGGCGCTTCACGGTCGACCTCGACTTCCTCGCGGTCGTGCCCGCCGGGTCGCACATCGAGGTCGCCGTGCGCACGCCGCACGATCCCACCGACAGCGCACCGTACACGGTGCTGGCACCCCGCCAGCCCGTCACCCCCGCTCCCCGTGCGGGCGACGCGGCGACGCTCGGGGGCCTCGACTCCGCCCACTTCAAGGACGCCGGCAACCTGGTCTCGGGCACTCTCCCCGAGCCGCGCCTGCCTGCCACCGTGGCCCGCCTGAACATGGCCAACGCCTTCGGCAACTTCACCAACTCGTTCGCGGGCCGCGTGGGTATCGGCACCGCCTCGCCCCCCAACGCCCTGACCGTGCTCGCATCGGGCTACGGCATCGAGCACACCGACGGCACCCGCCGGCTCGCCACCTATGTCGACGGCTCCGCCGGCTGGCTGGGCACCATCACGGCTCACCCGCTGCAGTTCTTCACGAGCAACGGCGGCGCGACGCTCACCGTCGCCACCACGGGCCGCGTCGGCATCCTCAATCCCGCCCCCAACTTCACGCTCGACGTCGCCGGCAGCGGCAACTTCGGCGGCCCGCTCACCGCGCTCAGCCTCGCGGGCTCCGGCGCCGGCCTCACCGCGCTCAACGCCTCCAGCCTCGCCAGCGGCACCGTGGCCGATGCCCGCCTCTCGTCCAACGTCGCCCTCCTCAACACACCCCAGACCTTCTCGGCCATCCCCGCCTTCAACGGCGGCGCCAGCGGCTCCACCGCACCCTTCTCTGTCGACAGCACCACCACCGTCAGCAACCTCAACGCAGACCTGCTTGACGGCCTCTCGAGCGCGGCGTTCTCCGCCGCGTCCCACACCCACGACGCCGCCGCGCTTGTCTCCGGCACCGTCGCCGACGCCCGCCTCCCCGCCAACGTCGCACGCCTCAGCGCCGTCAACGCCTTCGCCGCCAACAACACCTTCGCGGCCGACGTTGGCATCCGCACCAGCACCCCCGCCGCGGCCCTGCACGTCAACGAGAACACCGACATCACCGGTGCCGGCGGCGGCTCCCTCATCGTGGGCCTCACCGCTTCCGAGAACATCCGCATGGACGGCAACGAGGTCCAGGCATTCAACAACACCGCGACCGATCACCTCACCCTGCAGGCCTCGGGCGGCAACCTTGCGGTGGGTGCGGGCACGCCCACGCACAAGCTCTACGTCGCCGGCGATGCCCGCGTTACGGGGGACCTGCAGATCGACGGCGGCATCGCCATCCCCAGCCAGACGCGCTACCTGTGGCTCGGACCCGACGCCTTCACCGTCGACGTCATCAGCACCAAGTGGGAGCACAATCACAACTCCGGCGGCATCAGCTACCTGGAACTCACCGGCCTCGTCACCGAGCAGTTTGGCAAGGCCGGCGCCAACGTCATGCTCCCCGAGGATGCCGTCGTCACCGAGCTGCGCATCTGGGTGGCCGACAGTTCCACCAACCACAACTGCACCGGCCAACTCATCCGCATCAGCCCCGCCTCGTTCTCGGGGTTCGGCACGCCCACCACCATGGCCACCGCCACGTCCAGCGGAGACACCGGCGACTTCTTCGTCGCCGCGCCCTCCTACGCCGACTCTACCATCGCCTCGGCCACCATCGACAACGGCAACTACCGCTACCGCCTCCACGTCGAGGCGAGCGCCGCCACCCCCGGCAAGTTCTGGTTCTACGGCGCCCGCATCACGTACACCGTCACCAGCCCGCTGCCGTAGCCGGCCCTCACACCCCCGTCAGCCGCACCTTCGCCGGCGCGAAGCCGTGCTCGTCAAACAGCACGACCTCATTGTCCTTGCCCGTGTGCACAAAGGCCGCGGGCACGTACAGACTGGTCTGCGGGCCCACCTTCTCCCCCGCCTCCGTCTGCGTGAAGTACCGCCCCAGGTGCTTGCCGTTCACAAACGCCTGCCCCTTGCTCAGCCCGTCGGTGTCGAGCCACAGGTCGCACGGCTGGCTCAGCGCAAAGGCCGCCTTCCACCAGCGCGGCTCGTGCCCGCGCTTGTGCTCGGCCGCAAAGCCGCTGGCCGCCGGCTGCTCCCACTTGGCGAAACTCCACTCCGCCTTGGCCGTCAGGTTCTGCTCCAGCGCGTACAGCGACACCGCCTCGGCCAGGTCCTTGAGAGCCCCGGCACCGCCGCCGATCAGGGCCAGTTCCAGCGTGGGCTTGCCCCGGCCCAGATCCTCGGGCGTGAAGACCAGTGTGTCCGGCCCGCTCGCGTCAAACGTCCGCACCGGCTTGCCGTTGAGCAGCACCAGCCCGCGCTGCCCGCACGGGTTCAGCCGCATCAGCAGGCCGTCGGCGTGCCGCCCGTTCACGGCCCAGTGCAGGCGCCGCGACTCGGTCACGTCCCCCTTGCTCACGCCCCAGATCGGGGCCTTGAAGGCCAGGATGTCGAGCGGCTCGGCGTCGCGCACCTCGCCGCGCCCGGCCCGCAGTTCGCTCACGCTCCAGAGGTGCCCATAGAGCCCCTTGTGCTCGCCCAGTTGCACGCCCTCGCTGTAGCGCCCCAGGTTCTCGGCCAGCACCACCAACGTCTGCTCCCCCTTGCGCAGGCGGATCGTCGCCAGCGCCTCCGCGCCCGGCCCGCGCCCGATCATGACAAGACGCTTGCCCTCCTCGAAGAAGGCGAGCCGGTCGCCCGCGAAGGGTGCGCTCACCAACGCCGATCCCGCCGCCGCGTTCTTCAGCGTCAGGCGATACCAGCCGTAGCCGCTGGCCGCGCCCATCTTGCCGATCTCGCTCGGCCCGCTCACCGCCGCGTAGCGAGGGCCAGTGCCGTCGAGGTACGCGTCCTGCGGGCCGCAGGCCCACTGCCCCAGCCCCACCTTCCCCACGCCTTTGGTGTGCGGCACCACCGCCGCCGTCGGCTTGCCGATCTCGATGCGCGTGGTCGGCTCCGGCACCACGGGCGTGTGCTTGCCCTTGCCCTTCACGGGCTTGGGGGGCGGAGGCGGCTTGCGCCGACCCTTCACCAGCGGCACCGGCGCGGGCGGAATCTTCACCACCACCCGGGGCGCCTCGTCCGCCACCACGGTCTGCCACGCGGCCTCCGTCGAGAGTCTGCGGAACTTGGCCCCCCACGCCCCCACCACCGGCTGCCCGTCGTGCGTGAGGGTGTCGACATCCATGTACACCGCGTCGTCGCCGATGTGCAGCCGCTCGAGCACGTGATCGGGCGTGATGCACAGGATCACGCCCTCGTGGTCGATCAGGAGCGGCTCGTCGTCCTCCGGTACGGTCGCCTGCAGCTCCGCCCCGTTGACCGACAGCCGCGCAGGCGTCCCCGCCGGCCCGCACGCCACCAGCACCCGCCCCGCGATCGCCACGCACGACAGGTTGCAATAGTCCAGTTGGCTCCGCCCCACGATCCGCGTGTCCAGCAGCACCCAGCCCACCGGCTGCGTGCCCAGATACACCGGCAGCGTCGTCCCGTCGGGCAAGAGCAGGTCCACCGCGTCGTGGCTGTGGTCCGCCGCGCCCGGCTCGGGCGCAAAGATGAACACCGCGTGCCCCTGCGTGCCCGGGGCGTGCACCACCACCGGGCCGTCGTAGCCCACGTGCGCCGCACCCGCGCCCCCCTTCGCCCGCCGCTCGCCGTCTCCCGCCTTGGGCGGCACCAGTGTGGCCGCGTGCCGCCGCGACTCGAGGTGGCTCAAGAGCCGCCCGAACCGCGACGCGAACATGCTCACCCGACGCAACCCGTGATACGAAGAACGCGGCTTCCCTGTCTCATCCAGCGGCGCGCCCCGGTCGTCGCTCGTGGTCGCGTAGGCCGCCGGGCCATCCACCAGCCGCCCGGCGCCAAAGCCGAAGTTCGTCCCCCCGAAGAACGGCTCCACCGAATACTGTCCGCCCGCGGCCAGAATCTCCAGCAGCCCGCGCTGCACCGCATCCGCACGCGCCGGCTTGACCGCTGGCCCGCCCCACACCGTCCGCGTGCCCAGCCGGTACTCCGCCACCACGCGCGGCTGGCTGGGCCGGATCCCGTTGAGTTGCCGCAGGTTCGCCAGAAGCGCCCCCGAGCCCACCCACCCGTCGATCTCCCCCTCCACCCCCTGCCACAGGTTGTTGGCGTTCAGGAAGGGCACCTCGAAGCCCGACTCGCGCAGGTAGCGGTTCAGTTCGCCCAGGTAGCCGTGCGCGATCTGCTCGTGCCCGCACGTCCAGCCCGATTCGCTCTGCACCAGAACGATCGGCCCCGGCTTCCTCCCCTCGTCGGCATCGCCGCCGGTCGCCTGCAGGTCCGCCACCTGCCGGGCCACCGCCCCGATGAATCGCGAGCACGCCTCAAGAAACGGCCCGTTGTTCGTGCGCAGCGCCACCGCCGGGTTGTTCAGCAGCCACGCCGGCAGCCCCCCCTGGTCCCACCCCTGTCCCTGGTACGGGCCCATCCGCAGGATCACGTACATCCCCGCCTCGCCCACCAACTCGATGAACCCGCGCAGGTTGTTCTCGCCCGCAAAGTCAAACTGCCCCGGCCGCACCTCGTGACGCGCCCACACCACCGACGTGGTGATGGTGTTCAGCCCCGCGTTCCGGGCCGCCGCGATCCGCTCACGCCACGAATCGGGCGCGCAGCGCGTGTACTCGACCGATCCGGCCACCAGCCAGATCCGCCGCCCGTCGATCATGAAACTCTGCCCGTCGTATGTCAGCGCGGCCATCGGGAAGGGGAAACTCCGGTTGCGTCCGTCCGGTCCGTCGGCGGACACGCCACTCCGGCGCATCTCGCAGACCCGGCTCGCACGGGCGACGCCCCGTCGCCCGCGGCCGTTTCTCCCCCGATCACGCCCTCGGAACCCCGTCCATGCGGACCCGATCAAAAACCGATTCTGACTCCGGCCACATGGGCCGGTGGCGTGCTGATACCCATTCTCCCCAGCATAGGTAAGCAAACACTCAACTGCAACGAACCGCCCCGCCGGGCGTACATTTGCCCGCGTTTCCGCTCCCTTTTCCCCGTATGTTCGTATTCAGTTCGTAATCCGGTTCCTCCTGAGTACCCGCATGACCCATCAGCACGTACGGCAGGGCGCGGCCATGAGGGGGGGCCCACCCCCCACCCGCAAGCCCCGGATCGTGCCCACAAGCGTCATGGGGTTTGGGATGCTCGCCGCCGGGGCCGGACTCGGCCTGCCCGCAGGCTGCCACGACCGACTCGCCGACATCGACGCCCAGACCGCCGCGCTCATCGAGCGCCGCAGCGGACTGCTCGGTCCTTCCACGCGCCAGCCGGAACGCGCCTTCGGTGATGCGACCCGCGCACCCCACTCCGCCAAGGACAAGGAGCCCGCGACCACCAACCCGGCGACCGAGGCCCTCGCGTTCAACCCGGCCGATGAGGCCCGCGACGTCGCCACCCGCCTCGAAGCCTTTGCCAAGACCCCCGAAGATGCCGCGCGGCTCGACCTGCAGGCCTCCTGGCGCCAGGCCCAGCGCAGCGCCCGCGAGTACCTGAGCGCCGAGGAAGACTACATCCTCGCGGCCATCCGCCTGCTCATCCAGCGGCACGCCTTCGACCCGCGCTTCTTCGCCACCACCAGCGCCACCATCACCAAGACCGACACGCCCGGCGACAGCCGCGAGACCGTGCCCCTGGCGATCATGAGCCAACTCGGCCTCACGCAGCGCTTCGAGAACGGCGCGAGCGTCGCCGCCACCTGGGTCTGGAACGCCACCGAGCAACTCCGTTCCACCGTCGCCGGCCGCTACACCCAGAGCTCGTCGCTGGTCCTCTCCGGCAACATCCCGCTCCTGCGCGGCGCGGGCGACGTGGCCCGCGCGGACCTGATCCAGGCCGAGCGCGAACTCGTCTACGCGGCCCGCACATTCGAGGATTTCCGCCGCTCCTTCCTCGTCTCCATCGCGCGCGACTACTTCAACCTCGTGCAGCAGCTCGCCCAGATCCGCAACCAGGAGCGGCAACTCGAGTCGCTCGTGCAACTGCAGGACCGCACCAAGGCCCTGGTCGAGGCCGGGCGCCTCGCCGAGTTCCAGACCGCCATCGCTGCCAGCCAGGTGCTCCAGGGCCGCTCCACCCTCGCCAGCCTGCGCGAGTTCTACCTGCTGGCCCTCGACCGCTTCAAGGTGCGCCTGGGCATGGACGTGAACGCCCCCCTCCGCCTCGACCCCGTGGGCCTGCGCCTGCCCGAGCCCAGCGTCGAGCCGGCCGACGCCGCCGCCAGCGCGCTCGAATACCGCCTCGACCTGCAAACCCGCCGCGACCGGCTCGACGACGCCCGCCGCAACGTGGAGTTCGCAAAGAACAACCTGCTCCCCGACGCCAACCTGTCCGGCTCGATCACCGCCCGCACCTTTCCCGGAGCCGGTGCCGACGCGGCCCCCCGCGAGGGCGGCGCGGTCTACGAGCCCGGCGACGTCGTCTACCAGGGCGGCCTCACCGTGAGCCTGCCCCTCGACAAGCAGATCGAACGGCTCAACGTCCGCAGCGCCACCATCGCGGCGGCCCAGCGCCAGCGCGACGTGGAGCAGACCCGCGACACCATCATCGTCGAGGTCCGCAGCCGCGTGCGCCAGGTCGACCGGGCCCGCTTCGCCCTCACTCTCGCCGAGCAGGCCGTGCAGATCAACCGCCGCCGCCTCGAAGAGCAGGAACTCAAGCGCGACGAGGTGACGGCCCAGCAGATCGTCGAGACCAACAACGAACTGCTGCGGGCCGAGAACGCCCGCGATCAGGCCGTCACCGACCTCCGCAACGCCATTCTCGACTACCTCGTCTCCACCGCCACCCTTCGCGTCGCCCGCGACGGCACGCTCGAAGCCCTCCCCGGCATGGGCGACGTGAACGCCCCCGCCGGGCCGTAACACGGCCCGGCCGCGCACCGCCATCATCGCCGCCCGGTCCGCCGCAGCACATACTCGGCGACCAGGAGGTTGGGCAGCCACGACGACCAGGCCAGGATCGGGTAATAGGCCTCGAACTCCCATCCCGCCGCGGCGCACGCGCCCAGTTGCACGCGCAGCGTAACGGCCGCGAAAGTGAGCGCGAAGTTACGGATCATCCAGCCTCTGTGCGCGGCAAAGCGGCGGCCCCGGGCCGCGGCCAAGGCGGCCCAGCCCGTGGCCAGCCACAGCACCGCCAGCAACGCGAAGCCGGAGTGGGCCACCGGCCCGCCGAACGAGTGAAAGGACATGGCGAGGCCGGCCACGCCGCCCGGCAGCACGCCAAGGCCCAGGTAGATGCGCCCCGTGATCCGGTGCGCGCCGGGGGCGCGGGCCCGCAGGCCGGGCAGAAACTGCCCGGGGCCGACGAGCAGCGTCAGGGCCGAGCAGAAGATGTGCACGAGGATCGGCACGCGCTGCTCGGCGTACACGGCCATCATGTCGGGGTGCACGGTGGAGCCGACCGGCCGGGCCAGATAGGCAAAGAGCGCGTAGCCGGCCACCCCCGCCGAAGCGAGCCACATCACCGCGATCGCCAGGGTCTTCATGGGCTGCGCCGCCAGTTCCCGCCGTGAAATGTAGGTCGGCGCGCGCTCAGAGCACCGTGCCGGAGAGCACGGCGATGGCGACAGAGAAATAGATCAACAGCCCCGTCACGTCCATGAGCGTGGCGATGAAGGGCGTGCTTGAGGTGGCCGGATCGAGCCCCACCGCCCGCAGCGCGATGGGCAGCAGTGAGCCTGCGGTGGTGGCCCACATCACCAGCAGCACCAGCGTGGCCCCCACGGTGGCCGCCACCCGCCACTCATGCGGGCCGTAGTCGGCCCAGCCCAGGCCGTTCCACACCAGGATGCGCCCCGCGCCCAGCGTGCCCAGCAGCAGGCCCAGCGTCAGGCCCACCAGCGCCTCCTTCACCAGCACGCGCAGCCAGTCGCGCGTGCCCACCTCGCGCAGGGCCAGAGCCCGGATCACCAGGCTCGCCGCCTGCGACCCGCTGTTGCCGCCCGACGAGATGATGAGGGGCATGAGCGCCAGCAGAAACACCGCCGCGGCCAGCCGCGACTCGAAGCGCTCGATCACCGTCGCCGTGAGCAACTGCCCCGCGAAGAGCACCACCAGCCAGCCCGCCCGCTTGCGCACCATCTCGGCGAATGGGGCCGACATGTACGGCTCCTCCAGGGCCTGCACGCCGCCGATCATCTGCATGTCCTCGGTGGCGGCCCGCACCGCCACGTCGGCCACGTCGTCGTGGGTCACGATGCCCAGGAGCGCGCCGCGCGAATCGACCACCGGGAGCGCCACACGGTCGTACTTGAGCAGAGCCTGCACCGCCTCCTCCTGGGCCTGGTCGGCACGCAGGGTCACGAACTGGCGATTCATGAGGCTCTCGATGGTCGCGTCCGGCTCGGCCATGATCACCTGCCGCAGCCGCAGGTCGTCAATCAGCACGCCGGCATCGTCCACCACGTACACCACATTGATGGTCTCGGCGTCGCGCCCGTTCTTGCGGATGTGCTCCAGGGCGCGGGCCGCGGTCCAGTCGGCACGGATGCGCACGTAGTCGGGCGTCATCAGCCGCCCCACGCTCCGCACCGGGTACCCCAGAATCGCCTGCGTCTCGGCCCGCTCCTGGGCCGGCAGGCTCGCCACGATCCGCCCCGCCACCGCCGCGGGCAACTCGTCCAGCAGGCGGGCACGGTCGTCGAGGTCCATCGCCTCCACGATCCGCACGCTGGCCTTGTCGCCCAGCGTGGCGATGAGTTTCTCCTGCACGTCGGGCGCGAGGTACGCGAACACCTCGCCCGCGTCGTCGCGCGGCAGAAACCTGAACGCGATCGCCGATTGCTCCGGCTCCAGGCCGCTGAGAATGTCCGCCACGTCGGCCGGTTGCACGCCGTGCAGGGCCTCGCGAAGGCTGGCGTAGTCGCCCGCCGCGATGAGTTCAACAACCTCGGGCTCGAGCAGCGCGGCGACGGGGTTCATGGCAGGGCCCACCGCTGCAAGCGTACCCACCCGCGCGCCTCAGCCCGCGGGCACCAGCCACGGTGCCAACACGAGCACCAGGCCGCCCGCGTACAGGCCCGCCGCCACGTCGTCGAGCAGGATACCCCAGCCGCCGGGCACCGCCTGCACGCCCCGTGCGGGCGGCGGCTTGACGATATCAAGCAGGCGGAAGAGCACGAAGGCCGCGCCCACCAGCACCAGTTGCGCCGCCGCGGCCCGCGGCGCCAAGAGCGGCAGCGGCAGGAGCGCCAGGGCCATGCCGCAGGTCTCATCCGCCACCACCTGGCCGGGGTCTTTCTTCAGGTAGACGTGCTCGGCCACGTGTCCCCAGCGCACGCACGCCGCGCCAAAGAGACCGGCCACGACCGTAAAGACTGCCCACCACAGCCACGTGTGGCTCTGCCCCGCCAGCACCAGACCCGCCGCGGCCAGCGCGGGTGGCAGCGACCCCCACGTGCCGCTGGCCGGGCGCAGGTGCCCGAGGCCGAAGGTTGTGATCAGTGCCCGGCCCAGTGGAGACATCGCACGATGGTAACGGCCGCGCCCGCCACGCCACCGCATCCACGCTCAGCCCGTCAACCGGTCAACTCTCTACACGCCCAGTTCACCCAGCCCCCTCAGGCCCAGCGGCTCGCGGCAGAAGAACGGCTCCCCCGCCGCCGCGCCGATCCGCGTGCCGAAGTAGCCGTCCTGCTGGGCCACCCGCGCCGGCAGACCGCGATTGGCCGGGTTGGCCTCAAACTGCGAGCGATAGGCCGCCAAGGCCCGCTGCTTCTTGGCGCTGGGCTCACCGCTGGTGTCGATGATGAACGAGGGCGCGGGCACGAGGCGCAGATGCGTGCAGTAATAGTGGAACAGCCACTTCGGATAGATCGGCGGGCCGATGGCATCGAAGCCGGGGGGCACGGGCATGTCCACCTTCGTCAGTTTGGCGTCGAAGCGGGCGTCTTCAGCGATCAGCGTCGCGGCGCGATGGTCCGGGTGGGCATCCTCGAAGTAGGGCACGAAGAGCACGCTCGCCTGAACGGCCCGGATCGCGCCCGCCACGGCGTGCCGCGCCTCGAGCGTGTGCTGCACGCGCCGGTTGGGCAGACCGAGTTGAATGCGGCGGATCGGGTTGCTGGGTGCGCCCAGGGCCTCGGCCGCCGCGGCGGCCTCGCGGGCCCGCGTGGCCGGGTCGCCAAAGGGTGTCGGCTCGCCGTTGGTCAGGTCGAGGAGCGTCACCCGATGCCCCTGCGCCGCCAGCAGCGCGATGGTGCCGCCCATGGCGAGTTCCTGATCGTCTGGGTGCGGGCCGATGACGAGGATGGAGAGGGGCTGGGCCATGGGATGGGGTCGCGGGGGGGGGGTAGACCGGGCTGTTCAGCGTACGCCGCGGGGCCGGGAAACGGGCCCTTGACCAGGGGGGGCCCCCCCCCCCCCCCCCCCCCCCAGAGAACGCG
>CAZPWW010000002.1:0-163854 GCA_964590885.1 uncultured Phycisphaeraceae bacterium | reverse complement strand
GGGTGGGGCGCGGGGGGGGGGGGGCCCCCCGGGCTGTTCCGCTCCCCCCGCGGGGCCGGGCAACGGGCCCTTACCACGCCCCCCCCCCCCCCCGGTACACTCATTGACATGCGCGCGAGGTTGCACGCCACACTGTGCATCGCTGCGGCCACCGGCCTTGCCGGTGTGGCGCACGGTGCCTGCCAAACTCCCGCCGAGGTCGAGGCGTGGTTCCACAAGGCCCGCCAGCAGGAGCCGGTGTTCCCGCTCAAGCCGCCGTGGGTGGCGACGCTCAAGCGCGAATCGTGGGCCGTGGTTACACCGCAAGAGGTGGCCGACCTGCGCGAGATCGTGCGCGGCAAGCCCGAGCATCCGCTGCGGGCGACCCTGCAGCACAAGGAACGTTGGCTCAAGTACGGGCCGGACGAGACGACGTTTGTGCTGTGGTACCTTGATGACGAGACGTGGCGGATTCGACAGGACCCCGGCGCCAAGCACACGCCGGATGAACCCGGCAACCCGGCCCTTGCGTACTTCAAGGATGTGGGCCGCAACGGCGACCGGACGTGGTCGATCTGGAACCGCGGATTGGACCTGCACGCCGGCGCGGACCGCATGGTGATGTTGGAGTCGGTCCGGTCGAAGCTCCGTGCCATGTTCGATTCACGGCTGCGCAGCCTGACCCGGGAGATGGTGTCGGGTTCGACGGCTGTAGCCAAGACCGGGCTCGGCTGGGATGTGTCGTTCGACTGGACCAACGACCGGGCGACCACGGTGTCTCTCACGTGGGATGCCACGAGTGCCACAGGCCGCGTGGTGCGCGTAGCGACGTATCCCAAGCAGCAGCCCACGCATGCCATTGCAAGCGTGCTTGACGGGTGGGTCGAAGACGAGTTGGGCACGCACGCCACTGTGATCTACGGCACCGACGGTTCCGACGGGCGGCACAGCACGCACACGCTCGTCGATCTGCGGGCCTGCACAGCGGCCGAGGTGCGCGAGCGTGCCGCCCCGCCCAAGGACGGGCAGGTGGACCCGGCACGCGGCGTGGTGCTTGACCTGCGCACCATCACCGACCGCGTCGCCGACATTGAATGGCGCAAATCTCGCTCCACAGACGGCAAGCCCGGTGTGATGGAGCGGCAGTACGTGGGGCCGCCTCCCCTGCCCTCACGCGGGTACTCGGCCACGGTCGCGTGGCTCGTCGCCGGGGCGACGTCCTGCGCGGTGCTTGCGTTTGTTTGGATTCGCCGCCGCGCCGCCTGAAGCCGACGTGGCCCTGACCGGGTTCCTACGAAAGGAGATTCACATGCGTATCGCGCCCTCGACAAACAGGCTCGTTCTGGCCACCGCGCTCACCACGGGGTTCGCTGTGGCGACCGTGGCCCAGCAGCAGACGCCGGGCGGCGACTGTTGGGTGGAGATGGGCCCGCCGTACAACCCGTGTTACAGCATTCCCATGCCGCCGGGGGCGTGCCGAAGGGAGGTGGAGGGGCCGTCGGGCTGTTACGGCTGCGGTACCGGGCCGACAGGCACGGAGAATACCTACACCGCGTTCGTCGGGTGTACCGCTGTGTTCTACACGCTCAACGACGAAAATGAGTGCGACGAGGAGTTGAGCTTCGTTCCCTCCGGTTGCGAAGGCTGCGATGCCACTGGCCCGATCACATCGAATTGCGTGGGAGCCTGAGGGGCCCGGGCGTGCACAGAAGCATCGGAGTGCCGACGGTGCTGGCGGGCGTTGCCTGCATGGTCATCGCCTGCGCAGGTGTGTGCAAACTGGTCTGGTTTGACGTCTTCGCGCCGAGTGTGGAGACATGGACGCTCCTGCCGCGCTGGAGCGTCCCCGTGGTCGCGTTCGGTGTTCCCGCGATCGAGGTTGCCCTCGGCATTGTCTGGTTCACGGGCGCGGCCCGTGCCCGCGTGGCCGCCGCCGCGCTGGCGTTGGTGGTCGTGTACACGGGGGCGGCCGTCGTTCACTACGCTCAGAACGTGTTTCCCGAGTGCCGCTGCTTCGGACGGCTCTTCGAGTGGCGCAGCACCGGAGGGTTTCACGTGCGGTGGTTGCTGCTCAATGCATTCCTCGCGTGCCTGTTGATCCCCAAGGCGTGGGAGGCGTTTGGGCGAACCAAGCCCGCGTTTCGGCCTCCGGCCGGCACACCTGCCCGGGCCCGTCCGGCCTTCACGCTCATCGAGATGCTCTGCGTCATCGCCATCGTCGGCGTCTTGCTGGCCCTGGCGGTGCCGCTCATCTTGCAGACGCGGGCCCACGCCAAGGCCTCGCGCGTTCTCCAGTGCCTGCGCCAGCACGCCGGCGTCTTCACGCTCTACGCGGCCGACCACGCCGATGCCATGCCGGTGTTCACCAACCGGCGCGAGGCGGCGATGATCGCCGGGGGCGCGTGCACCGGCCGCGCTCTCCGCTACTTCGAGGGCTTCAACTACTGGCACTGCGTGCTGGCCGAAAAGTACTACACGGTGGCGGAGGCCTCGGCGGTGTTCTACGTGGGCGGGCGCGTGGCACCCGGCGGGCAGACTTCGTACTGGTATTCCGCCGCGTTCCTCGCCGACCCGGAGTTCTGGAACCCCAGTACGCGCACCAACCCTTCTCAGTGGAACGGCACGCGATTGTCGAGCGTGCTCTTTCCCGACCGCAAGGGCCTGCTCGCCCAACTCGGCGTGCGCAGCCCGGATTGGAAGGTTCTGGAGCGGTGGTCGGGCGAAGCCGCCTTCACCGACGGCAGCACGCGGACGCTGTCAGCTGGCGATCTCATCCCCGGTGTGTGGACCGGCGAGGGCAACTACGACGGGTCCTTCTTCCACATCATGCAGCCCCTGATGCACACGGTGGACGGCATCCGCGGGCGCGACGTGCGCTAGAGCGGCTTGCTCACTTGCCCGCGTCCTTCTTCTCCGCGCTCACGCTCACCTGCACTGGCGAGGCCGCGCCCTCGGCTTTGCGGGCCGGGTGGCCGAACCACTCGCGGCGGCCACCGGCGTACATCTCATCCAGTTTCGCGTTCACCTCGGTCATGGTGCCGTCGGCCTTCACCCAGCCGCCGTCGATGTCGGGGAAGTCGACCACGCAGTTGGCGCACTTCTTCCCTTCGTAAAAACGGATCGGGCACCAGAAACTCTCCACGTTGCGGAGCATCTCTCCGCCCAGCGAGTAGACGCCGGTCATCCAGTCGCAATACAGGCACCAGATGAGATCGTGGCCGATCAGGCCCTTGAACTTCTGGCGAGAGACGTTCACCCACTCCCCCTGCTTGTAGCGAGGGAAGTTCAGGAGCACCGTCAGCAACGGGTAGACCACCACCTCGCCGAAGCGGATCGCCCAGAAGATCGGGAAGGCCAGCACCGTCACCCACAGCGCGGCATGGTTGCGGATCCGCCCCACGTAGCGGTTCAGGGCCTTCACGATGCGCGGGCCGGCCATCGCTTCCTGGTGGGCCCACTCGTGAGCGATCACCCAGATCGACAGGGCCACCAGTTGCCCCGCCGCGGCGGCGCCCACGCCGGCCCAACCGCCAAACCACGCGCCGGGCACCCAGGGCAGCCACGTGAGCAGGGCCACGATCACGTCCAGGCCCGGGGCCCGGCACAGCCACGCCGACACGGCCCGGCCCGGCCGACCGAGCAGCCCGATGCCGTGCAGAGCGCACGTCAGCGCCAGAATGCCCCCGGTCGTGGCCAGAAAAATCCACAGCAGCATCGCGGCCCAGGGCGGCATGCCGCCAGCGTAGCCATCGGATGTGCGGGCTTCAGCCTTCCACCACGCCGTCGAGGGCGCGGGCGAGGTTCGCGACCAACTCCGCCGCGCTCTGCCGGGCCGCGGTGCGGCTGCGGCTCAGGGCGTGCCAGATCGCCCAGGGTGCGCTGGGCACGCTCAGGGGCATGTACCACCACCACGTGTACTGCCACGTCCACGGGGTGTGCGGGAAGAACGACGCCAGGAGCGACTCGGTGAGCACCACGCCCGGCCAGACCGCCAGGATCATGGCCACTGCGAAGCACCACGGCCAGAGCGGCTTGACGCTCACCGCCGTGTGCAATCGCGTCCGCCCATCCGGCTCAGGGGCGGCTGTGGCCCGCAGCCGTCCGTCAAAGGGCGCGGCGAAGGCATCGGCCTGAAAGAGCCACGGCGAGCCGCCGGAGCCGGCGACGAAGCCCGGCAGCTTGCCGCGGCGGGCGAGTTCGTCGAGCGTGCGCACCACGGCGTCGGGCGGCAGATTGGTCAGGATGCACCCCGGCCCCGTGGCCCCCTGATCGGTCATCACCCGGAGGGTATCGGCCACGGGCCTGTCGGGAACCTGTCGCCAACGGGCGTGGCACGGTGTGTGCCGGTAGGGTCAGCAGAGCCGATGCAGACCCGCCCGGACCAGTTTGTGTTGCACGAAGCCGACGATGTGCCGCGCGGCGGCCACAGCGCGCCCGCACGCCACGACACCGGCCCTGTGCACGCCCCGCGGGATCACGGCGATTCTCGGACGGCAGCGCGGCCCGTGGTCCGCGCGAATCTGCTCGCCTCGGGCATGTCGCCGCTCGATGCCCGCTGGGTGATGGCGCGGCGTGTGGCCGAGCAACTTGAGGGCGGGAGAGCGGCCGTGCTCGCCCCCGACCGTCGCCGCGGGCTGGTGCGCATGGCCGAGCGGCTGGGCCTGCGGGCCTTTGACGCCAACCTGGTCATCGCCATCGTGCAAGACGGTCGCCGTACGGGCGCAGGGGCACTGTGCCCGGACGTGGAGGGCCGCCTGGCCCTGGTGCCAGCGGCGCAGCCGCCGACGCCCTCACGGGCGTGGGCCGTGTTGCCCGTCGCCGCGGTCGCGCTGGGCCTGGTGGTGTGCGCGGGGCTGGTGTGGTGGGCGGGTGGAGTGGGCGGCGGAGGGGTGCCCCAGCCCGTGCCGTGAACGCGGCCGTGCGCCCGGCGCGGCTACCTTGCCGCATCGCCGCGCCCGATGTTGCCAGCCCGACCGCGTCCGGCGGCCCGCCCATGTTGGGCGGCGCGGCCCGCACGCCCGCGGCCAAGTTCATCCTGCTCACGCTGCTGCTGGATGTGCTGGGCTTCGGCCTGCTCATCCCCGTCGCTCCGCACCTGATCGAGCAGTTGCAGGGCAAGGGCGAGCAGGGGGCCGCGCAGGTCTACGGCACGCTGATCGCCACTTACGCCGCGCTGCAGTTTGTGTTTGCGCCGATCCTGGGCAGCCTGTCCGACCGTTTCGGCCGCCGACCGGTGGTGCTGATCTCGCTCTTCGGCACGGGCGTGGACTTCTTTGCGCAGGCGCTCTCGCCGAGTCTTCTGATCCTCTTCATCACGCGGGCCATCAACGGCATCTCGGGTGCCAACATCACGGCCTGCAACGCCTACATCGCGGATGTGACCCCGCCCGAGAAGCGGGCCGCGGCCTTTGGCATGGTGGGGGCGGCGTTCGGCCTGGGTTTCATCTTCGGGCCGCTCTTGGGGGGCTTGCTGGCGGCCAAAGAACTCACGATTCCGCTTGTGGGCTGGGTCTATCACGGCGACGTGCGCACGCCGTTTTATGTGGCGGGCGGCCTGACGCTGTTGAACTGGCTCTACGGCTACTTCGTGCTGCCCGAGTCGCTGCCGGTGGAGCGGCGGCGGCCCTTCAACCTGGCCCACGCCAACCCCTTCGGGGCTCTGGCCCGGCTGGCCCGCTACCCGACGGTGTGGGGGCTGGCGGGGTCGCTGTTCCTGCTGCACCTGGCTATGTTCGGCCTGCACGCCACCTGGGTGCTCTACACGGCCCACCGCTATCACTGGAGCGAGGTGCAGACCGGCTTTTCGCTCACCCTCGTGGGCATCGGCGCGGCGGTCGTGCAGGGGGGCCTGGCCCGCAAACTGATCCCCGCCCTGGGCGAGAAGCGGTCGCTCTTGCTGGGCCTGGCCATCGGCGTGGCGGCGTATGTGGGCTACGGCTCGGCCACGCAGGGGTGGATGATCTACGCGATCATCTGCGTGGCGAGCGTGGGGGGCATCTGCGGGCCGGCGTGCCAGGCCCTGATTACCAACAGCGTGTCGCCGCGCGAGCAGGGCGAGGTGCAGGGGGCGCTCATGAGCCTGCAGTGCGTGGCGAACATCGTGGGCCCGCTGGTCGGCACCGGCGTGTTCGCGTACTTCATCTCCGAGCGGGCCCCTGTCTACCTGCCCGGTGCCCCGTACTACGTGAGCGGGCTGTTTGCCGCGGCGGGGCTGGGTGTGGCCGTGTGGGCCCTGCGGGACCGGCGGCGGGTCGCGTGAACCGGCCTGGCGCGCTTTCCTGCGACTCTTCGCATATTCTTCCGGGTATAGATTACAGCACAAGCCCGTTCGGGTTTGTCGGCTGTGCCCAAACTCGGGAGACTCGACTCCCCGGGATCGTGGGCGGGCGTCGCGGGCGGGGGGTTGGTCTGGAGCCGGGCATGCAGCGGGCAAGATCGATTCGGGTGGTGGCGGCGGGTTGCCCGGCACGGGCCGCGCGGCGGGCATGCGCGGTGCCCGCGGCCCGGGGCTTCACGCTCATCGAACTCCTGGTGGTGATCGCCATCGTGGGCCTCCTCGTGGCGGTGCTGCTGCCCGCCCTGGCGGGGGCGCGGCTGACGGCGCGCCAGGCCAAGAACGTCTCGAACATCAAGCAGATGGGCATCGCGATGTCGGGCTACGCGACGGACTTCAAGGATTTGATCGCGAGTTTCAGCGCCCAGCGGCCGTACCGCGCCAAGACAGAACCGGCGCGCAGCATCTGGCCGGAGACGGCGAACTCACCCATCCGGGCCGTGCAGATTCAGGCGATGGAGATCATCACGACGCGGTCGGACTGGGGCAACCCGCCGGCGAACGTCATCGACAACTGGATGGTGCACCCCACCTACACGCACTTGGTGATCGTGGACTACAACAGCGGCAAGTTCCCCTTGCAGAGCATGGTGTCGCCCATGGACCGCTTCCGCATGCAGATGCAGGAAGACCTCGTCGGCTGGGCCACCGTGAAACTGGCGAGCACGGCCCCGCCCCTGAACTCGCCGGTTGCCCGCGCAACCTGGCCCTTCAGCAGCAGTTACCTGTTCACGCCCGCGAGTTTCTGCCCCGATGTCTACCCGATGCCTTATGACGGCGTCGGGCTCACGCAGGGCAGCGATCAGGTGCGGTACCAGCCGGGGGAGATGTTCAACGCGCTCCCCCCGGGCCAAGTGCAACGCTACCCCGTCGGCAAGCGCCGTCTGGGCGAGGTCGTGTTTCCCGCCTCCAAGGTGGTCGTGATGGAAGACGTCGGCCGCTTTCAGAACAGCAAGGTCGAGTACCCCTTCACGCATCCCAACGCCAAGACCACCAACCTGACCTTTGACGGCGCGGCACGGGCTCTGGGCAACGACCAACTGGCCCCCGGCGGCTACCTGGATCGCAGCGGCAAGGTCTGGCCCGCGACAGTGAAGTGGGACGACACCTACACCAAGTGGGGCTACTGCCCTTGGCCGGAGAACGTGCCCGCCGACGACCCCATTCGGACGCAGCCGGGCCGCCAGCGCTGGACGGTGGGCGGCCTGAGGGGCATGGACATCTCGACCGCGCCCAACCAGTGAGCGCGCCGCCGCGCACCGCGGTCGCGAGGCACGAGCCATGGCTCCGGGCTGGTTACCGCCGACGGCACGGGTGCCGTTCAGCGCTCCACCACGTCGCCCTTGCCCTTCTCGATGCGGCCGATGGTGAACACCTTCTCCCCCAGTTTCTTGAGTGAGCCCGCCACGCTCTCGGCGAAGGCGGGGCGCACAATCAGGCAGTAGCCGATGCCCATATTGAACACGCGGCGCATCTCCGCGTCGGACACGTTGCCGCGCTCGGCGAGGAAGCGGAAGACCGGCGGCAGGGGCCACGAGGCGGTGTCGATCACGGCGTTCACACGCGGGTGCAACGCGCGGCACAGGTTTCCGGCCAGCCCCGAGCCGGTGATGTGGGCCATGCCCGAGACCACTTTCTTCACGCGGTAGTTGGAAAGGAGGCGGGTGATCGGCCGCGCGTAGATGCGCGTGGGCGTGAGCAGCACTTCGCCCAGGGGCACGCCCGCCTGAATCCCCGGGGGGCGGGGGGCACCGGGGGGGCGGGCTTTCGAGCCCGCCCTCGCGCGGCTTGCCAGCCCGCGAGACTTCGCCCGCGAACGATCCGGCGGGCTGGAAAGCCCGCCCGTGAGCCAGCCCAGATCGTCATACACCTTGTGCAGGTCGAGGCCGGCGTGCTCAACAACCTTGCGCACGAGCGTGTAGCCGTTGGAGTGGATGCCGTCCGACGCCAGGCCCAGCACCACGTCGCCCACTTCGACGCGCGTGGGCTTGATGGTGCGGGCGAGTTCGACCACGCCCACGGCGAAACCGGCCAGGTCGAAGTCTCCGGGCTTGTAGAGGCCGGCCATCTCGGCGGTCTCGCCGCCCAGCAGGGCGCACTGAGCGATGCGGCACCCCTCCGCCACGCCCGCCATGATGGCCGAGAGCTGGTCGTGGTCCACCTTGCCCGTGGCGATGTAGTCGAGGAAGAAGAGGGGCTCGGCGCCCTGAACGATCATGTCGTTGATGTTCATGGCCACCAGGTCGATGCCCAGCGTGTCGACCTTGCCGTACTCGATGGCGAGCTTGAGCTTGGTGCCCACGCCGTCGGCGCACGCCACCAGCACCGGGTCCTTGTAGTTTTTGCGAAACAGGCCCTTGTTGAAGTCCAGCCGGAACAGGCCCGCGAAGCCCCCGGGGTTGGGGATCACGCGCGGCCCGTGCGTCCGCTTCATGAGCGAGACCAGCGAGTCGGTGAAGCGGTCTTTGGATTCAAGGTCCACGCCCGCCGCGGCGTACGTAAGTCCGGTGTGCGGAGCGCGGGAGGATGCGGAGGGGGGCATGGGCACAGCGTAGCGGCGGCCGTGCGCAGGGCGACACGATCATCCATGCGGCGGGGATGATCGTGGCACGGATGATCGCGGCGACGGCCTCAACGGCGCCGACGCGCGGCGAGGGCCAGGGCCAAAGCCGCGAGGCCGCCAACGGCCGGTGGGGGGATCGCGGCAACATAGACACCACCCTCAAACTCCGGCGCGGCGAAGAAACTGTGCGTGAGGGTGAAGAAGAGCGGGTCGCCCGGGCCGCGGCGGGCGGTGCTGCCGCTGAAGACCTTGACATGGCCCAGAGCGCTGCCGAGGTCGGCGCTGACCAGGTCGCTGCGGCCGTCGCCGTCGACATCGCCCACGGCGATTGAGACGCCGCCGCTGAAGCCGTCAAAGGCGAAGAACGAGGCACGCTCGGTGATGTCGGCGTCGAAGACCTTGACGTGCCCGCCCGCCGACCCTGTGCCGACCACCAAGTCCTGCAGGCCGTCGCCGTCGAGGTCGCCGGCGGCCACCCTGACGCCGCCCTGGAAGCCGTCGAAGGCGAAGAAGGAGCGGGCCAGGTCGCCGGTGACACCATCGAAGACCTTGACATGCCCGCCGGGGGCACCGGGGCCGGCGCCGACGATGATGTCGGCCCTGCCGTCGCCGCTGACGTCGCCCGCCGCAACGGTCACGCCGCCGACGAAGCCGGGGAAGGCGAAGAAGGAGCGCACCTCGGCGCCGGTGCGGCCGTCAAAGACCTTGACGTGGCCGTTCACACCCCCTTCGCCGGTGCCGGCGACGATGTCGGCGGTGCCGTCGCCGTTCACATCCCCGGCCGCGACCTCGACAGCGCCCAGGAAGCCGTCAAAGGCGAAGAAGGAGCGGAGCTCGGTGCCTGTGGCGCCGCTGAACGCCTTGACGTGGCCGTTGACGCCCGCGGCACCGGCGCCGGTGATGACGTCAGGGAAGCCGTCGCCGTTCACATCGCCGGTGGCGACGCGCACGCCGCCGGTGAATGAGCGGTCGTAGGCATCAAAGACTCCAACCGTCGTGCCGCGCGGCGTGAATGTGCGCACGACGGGCGGGCTGCCCGGGCCGTAGGCGACGACGACATCGGCCCGTGCCGCGGTGCCAGAGGCAACGAGCAACGCCATCGCGGTTGCGCCGAAAGTCAATGCACGGGTCATGTCTGCTCTCCCTCGATCCACTCTTCCTTCTCGATCCACCACGGCGCGTCGGGTTCACCCGGCGGGCAGTGTGGAGCGTACAACAGGTTTGAGGACATGGCCACCAATCAAAGGCCGAATCCCCGGGTGGGCAAGGTGAATGTTTGCGCCCGAGCGTCGTCACGCGGCCGACCGGCGAGCGGGCGCTGGGCCCACGATTCGGGCCGTGGTCGCGCTATCCTTCGCACCCTTGCGGTCGGCAAGCCGCCGCCCGCGCCTGCGGCCACCTTCCGGAGTCTCGCATGTCCACCCGCCTGTTCACGTCAGAGTCTGTCTCGATGGGCCACCCGGACAAGGTCGCCGACCAGATTTCCGATGCGGTGCTGGATGCGATGCTGGCGGATGACCCCTTCAGCCGCGTGGCCTGCGAAACCCTCTGCTGCACGGGCCTGGTGGTGGTGGCGGGAGAGATCACGACGAACACGTACGTGAGCATCCCCGACCTCGTGCGCGAGACCGTACGCGAGATCGGCTACACCTCCGGCGACATGCGCTTTGATGCCGACTCCTGCGGCGTGATGGTGGCGCTCAACAAGCAGTCCAACGACATCGCCATGGGGGTTGACCGCGAGGGCGCGGGCGACCAGGGCATGATGTTCGGCTACGCCACCAGCGAGACGCCCGAGTACATGCCGCTGGCGATCCAACTCAGCCACCGCCTGGTGGAGCAGCAGGCCACCGTCCGCCGCGAGAACAAGGTGCCCGGCCTCCGCCCGGATGCCAAGAGCCAGGTGACCGTGGAGTACGACGGCCGCAAGCCCAAGCGCATCGACACGGTGGTGCTGAGCACGCAGCACGACCCGATGTGGAACGACCGCCAGGCCGACCTCAAAAAGAGCATCATCGAGCACGTCATCAAGCCGGTGCTCGGCCAGTGGTGGAACCCGGGCATCACCGTGCACGTCAACCCCACCGGCCGCTTCGAGATCGGCGGCCCGCACGGCGACACCGGCCTCACCGGCCGCAAGATCATCGTGGATACCTACGGCGGCATGGGCCGGCACGGCGGCGGGGCCTTCAGCGGTAAGGATCCCACCAAGGTGGACCGTTCCGCCGCCTACATGGCCCGTTACATCGCAAAAAACGTCGTCGCGGCGGGCCTGGCCGACCAGTGCGAGATTCAACTCTCATACGCCATCGGCGTGGCCGAGCCCACCAGCGTCTACGTCGATTGCTTCGGCACAAATAAAGTTGACGAGGCCAAGATCAGCAAGGCCACCCGCGACGTGTTCGCGCTCACGCCCAAGAAGATCATCGAGACGCTGCAACTGCGCAAGCCGATCTACTCGCCCACGGCCCGGCACGGCCACTTCGGCAGGGCCGCGCACACGGGTCAGTACTTTGACCGGGCCAAGCGCGAGCACCGCGGCGAGAAACTCGAGTTCTTCACGTGGGAGAAACTCGACAAGGTCGAAGCCCTCAAGAGCGCGGTGAAGTAAGACCTGCAGACACCGGGCACCGGGCGGGTGCCCGCGCGCTCCCGCTCGCGGCTGGTCGGGTGCCGCGCTGGTACGCTGTTGCTCGTGATCATCTCCGGCCATCTCCTCCTGCCCGATCCCGCCGCGCCGGCGAGCGGTGCGCGTGTGCGGCTCGCACCCGGCTGGCTGCGTGTGGAGCGTGGTAGCATCGCGGAGGTGCACACGGGGGCCGTGCACGCCGCGCCCGACCTCGGCGGGCCCGGTTGCATCATCGCGCCGGGTTTCATTGATGCCCACCTGCACCTGCCGCAGTTTGACTCGATCGGCGCGCACGGGCTGACGCTGCTCGACTGGCTCGAGCGGGAGATCTTTCCGGCGGAGACCCGCTGGGCCGACGCGGCCTACGCCGCAGCCATGAGCGCGCGGGTGGCCCGCCAACTGCTGGCGCACGGCACCACCAGCGTCGCGGCATATGCCACCGTGCACCACGAGGGCACCAGCGCAGCGATCCAGACGCTCGCGGCGGCGGGTCTGCGCGGGGCCGTTGGCCAGGTGCTGATGGAACGGAACGCGCCGACGGCGTTGTGCCGCCCGGCGGCGCAACTGCTGGACGAGGCGCGGGCGCTGTGCGCGCGGTATCCGGCGTGGGGCGCGGCGGGAGCGGGCCCGATCGAGCACGCCGTGTCGCCCCGCTTCGCCGTGGCGTGCGATGAGAACCTGATGCGCGGCTGCGGCGACCTGGCCCGCGCCGCCGGGGCGCTGGTGCAGACCCACCTGGCCGAGATGCCCGGTGAGTGCGACTTGGTGGAGTCGCTCTTCCCCGGCCGCACATACACGCAGGTTTACGCCGATGCGGGCCTGCTCACACCCCGCACGCTTCTGGGGCACAGCATCTACCTCAGCGGTCAGGATCGAGCGCTGCTCGCTGCGGCCGGCAGCGTGGTGGCGCACTGCCCGACGGCCAACGACTTTCTGCGCTCGGGCATCATGGCCCTGGGGGCGCTCGAGCGCGCGGGTGTACGCGTGGGTCTGGGCAGCGACATCGGCGGCGGCTTCGAGCGCAGCATGGCCCGCGTGGCCCGCGTGGCCGTGCACGCTCAGGCCCGGCGTGCATGGGCGGGCCTGCCCGGCCCGGAGCGCGCAAGGCCCGCGGGCGATGGCGGAGCGGAACGCGAACTCACCGCCGCGCGGGCCTGGTGGATGGCCACGGCCGGGAACGCCGCGGCGTGCGGATGGCCGGATCGTGGCGCACTGGCTGCGGGCCTGGCGGCCGACCTGCTCGTGTTGAGGCCCGACGTGGAGTGGACCGGCGGGCCCGACCCGCTCAGCACGCTCCTGCACACGTGGGACGACCGCTGGCTCACGCACGCGCTGGGCCTGGGGCGGGTGGTGTGGGTGAGAAGTTGACGAGTTGCCGAGGTCGCGCGCACCACATGCAGCCCGAGGCCTTGACCAGCCCGGAGCGCGGCGACGGGTCCGCACGCCGCAGCGCACGCGCGTCATGCCCGCCGATACAGACCGTGCTGATCGATATACGCACGCACGCGCGGGTCGAGCATGCCGGTGGTGTCCCGGCCGGAGGCGAGCGCTTCGCGCACGGCGGTGGAGGAAACGTTCACCAGTGCCGCAGGGACGATGCCCGCGCGGAGCCGTGCGAGTTCGCCCTCCGTCCAGAACCCTGTCGCCACGAGTCCCGCGAGCAACGCGTCCGGCGCTTCGGCACCGGCGCGTAGGAGGATGAGCGGCTGCGCCAAGGCCAGAATCTCCCGCGGCTCGCGCCAGCGGTGCAGCGCCAGCACCTGGTCGGCACCGAGCAGGAGGTGCAGCCGCGTGCCCGCGCGCCCCGCCAGGCCGAGCGATACGCGCAGGCGGTGGAGCGTGTCCACCGTGTAACTCGGCGCGGTCGCGGGTGCGGAACCCCTCGCGGCCGGGGCGGGGGCGACACGGTCGATCTCGTCGGTCCAGACCGCCCCGTCGGGTCGGCCGTCGAGCGCGATGCGCAGCATGGCCCCGCGGTCCGCGTCGGGAGCCACCGGCCCGGCCGCTTTGTGCGGCGATCGCGCGGCGGGCACGAAGAGTGTGCAGATGCGCCCGCTTGCACGGGCCGACAGGTGGGCGGCCGCGCTGGCGCTCAGACCCGTGTGCCCCGTGTGCACGGGGTCGAACGTGCCGCCGAACACCACCACGTCATCGGCCGCCAGCGCCGCCGGCGGCAGCGCCGTCGCGCCCCACGCGGCCGCGATTTCGGCCGCACGCTCGCCCACACGCGGCAGCACGCGATTCGCCCGTCGCACCACGCCGATGATGTGCGGGATCAGGCGCGGCCGGCGCACCAGGTCGAAGACCGCGCGCACCGAGCGCGTGGTGCCGTCGGGCCGCACCCAGCCCAGCACCTCGGCGGGCAGCGTCTCGTCGGGCGTGTCGCTCACGCCGCGCACCACCGACCAGGGCAGGCCCATCGCCGCACACGCCGCGGCGAAGGCGTGGGATTCCATGTCCACGATCGATGCGCCGGTGCGGGTCGCGAGCGCGGCCTTGTGGGCGGGCGTGGGGATCACGCGGTCGACGGCGATCAGGGTGATGCCGCGCGGATGGAAGCCGACGCCCCCCGCCCACGCGCCGCCGTGCTCGTCGATCACCCGCGCGATGCGCGGCACATCATCGGTGGGTGCCAGCCCGCCGCAGGCGCCGGCCAGGATCACCAGGTCCGGGCGGGCGTGGTTGCACTCACGCTCGAGCGCGTTGACGATGGCGTGCCGGCCGATGCCCGTGCGCACCACACGGGTCGCACCAACGTCGGGGTGCGCCGCCGACACTCGCCGCAGAGCCCGGGCCACGGCTTTGGCCTCGATCTGCATGGGGCACAAGATGAGCACGTTGCCGGTGCCGATGCACCCAGCGTATGGGCGGTTCAGTCGCGCGTCGCCGGCTCGGCGTGCATCAGTTGCCGCGTGTCGGGCGTGTCGCGCATCTCGTCAAGGTTGAGGTCGGGGAAGAGGCGGTAGACGTCGCTCTGCGGCACCGCCCGGGCCAGCACCACGCCCTTGAGCGTGCAGATGGTGACCAGCGGTTCATCGGGTGCCGCGTAGAACCAGAGCCAGTGCGTGGCCGTGCGGAGCGTGCCCAGCAGCGGGCGCTTGGCTTCGTCGGTGAGCGGGGCGTGCTCAAAGACGGTGGCAGCGGAGCCGCGTGCCTGCGCAGCCTGTGTGGCATGCTCGGTCGTGTCTCTGCCGCGCGGCAGAGGCATGATTGGCGCGCTGCCCGCGCCGCTCGCCGCGCCACCCGCACCGCCGGCCGCGTTGCCAGCAGCGCTTGATTGGCGGGGCATGAGCGAACTCAGCAGGCTGGCGCAGGCGACCATGCCCGCGCCCAGCAGCAGCAGGCGGGCGCTGCGACGGGCGACCTTGCGGCGATCGACGGGCGGATCGATCCAGTCCATGTCCGGGGTTATCGGCGGGAGGCGGCACCGGGTTCAGCGGCCCCGCGCCAGAAAATGACCCCAGCGGGATTCGAACCCGCGTCACCACCGTGAAAGGGTGGTGTCCTGGACCAGGCTAGACGATGGGGCCGCCTGCCGCGGGGTGCGCCCGCGGCGGGTGATGATACGCGCGAGGAGCCCCGGTCTCACCGCCCCGCGAAGACCGCCGCGACGATGCGTTCGGGCGTGTCCAGGGCCCTGCCGCCGTCTTGAGCACGCTCGAAGGTGCGGGCGATCTTGCGCTGGGCATCGGCCCGCGTTTCGCCGAGATTGATCAGCGCGTCGATGGCATCACGCACGGCGGGCGACATGGATGAAGACTCGACCGAGCCTGTCGAGAGGCCATCGTGGCCCAAGCCGGCGCGCGCACCGGACCCACCCGCGGCGGGCCCCGCGACCGCCGCGAACGCATCCACCTTGCCGTGCAACTCGGCCACCACCTTCTCGGCCATGCGCTTGCCGATCTCGGGGAGTCTTTCGAGCGCCTTGGCATCCCGCCGCATGATGGCCGCGGCGATCACGGCGGGCTTCTCCGCCAGCGCCCGCAGGGCCTTGCGGTTGCCGATGCCGTTCACCGTCGTGAAGAGTTCAAAGAAAGCCCGGTCGGCGGGCGAAGGGAACCCGAGCAGCCGCGGGATGAAACTGGACCCCTGGCCCTGGCCTTCGAGGTACGTCAGCGTGTGCAGCACCACGCGCCGGCCGCACAGCACCGAGAGGTCGCGGGCGAAGTAGCCGGGCACAAGCACCTCGATGGCGAGGCCGTCGGCGCTGGCGTCGGGGCTGGCGTCGGGGCTGGCGTGCCGGGCGCCGCCCCACTCGGGACGCACGGTGGCGGCGTGCCCCTCCACGGTCTCCAGCATCCCTGCCAGACGCGTGATCATGCACGGAGCGTAGCGGAGAGGCTGGCGGCGCGTGCCCTCACCTGTCGGGGGGGCTGCCGGGTCGCCGACGCCTCGATTCCGCCCGGGGCGGCATCATGGCGCGCACCGGGCCCTGCCCCGCTCACGCCCCCTTCGGATTGAGCCGATAACCAGAGTCCGGTGTCGCCGCGCGTAGGGGCGGCGGGTTACCGGATCACCCATGTCCGCACTCACCTCGCACACGTCGCTCGAACCGTCGCCCGCCTTCCGCCCGCGCCTGGTGCGGCCGGAGGAGATCGACCCGGCCCTGCTCATCGGGCGGACGCACTACGGAATGGACCGGGCCGCCGTCGGGGCGATCCTCACGGGCAAGCGCGTGCTCATCACGGGGGCGGGCGGCAGCATCGGATCGGAACTGGCCCGCCTCGCCGCGGGCTTCAACCCCGAGCGGCTGATCCTGATGGAGCGCGCCGAGAACGCGCTCTTCTCGATCGACAACCAACTCGCCCGCCGATTCCCCGGCGTGCCCCGCAGCGCGGTGCTGCACGATGTGGTGGACGCCGAGCACACCATGGAGATCGTCCGGGCCCACGGGCCCCAGGTGATCTTCCACGCCGCGGCCCACAAGCACGTGCCGCTCATGGAAGACCACCCCAGCCATGCCGTCAACAACAACCTGTTCGGCACCAAGGCCATCGCCGACGCGGCCCGTGCCTGCGGGGCGGAGCGCTTCGTCCTCATCTCCACCGACAAGGCCGTGAACCCCACCAGCGTGATGGGGGCGACCAAGCGCCTGGCCGAGGTGTACGTCTCCTCCCTGGCCGGGGGGGCCGGGGGGCACACGTGCTTCAGCATGGTCCGCTTCGGCAACGTGCTCGCCAGCGCGTGCAGCGTCATCCCCATCTGGGCGGCCCAGTTGGCCGACGGCGCACCGATCACGATCACCGACCCGCGCATGACGCGCTACTTCATGACGATCCCCGAGGCGGCCACGCTCGTGGCCCAGGCCGCCGCGCTCTCGGATGACGGGGGCGAGGCTCCGCTGTACGTGCTGAACATGGGCGAACCGGTCCGCATCTTTGACCTCGCCCTGCGCTTCGCGCGCCTGAGCGGCTACGAGCCGCGCGTGCGCGTGGAGACGCTGCCGGCGGGTGCCGAGTTGCCACGATTCGATCAGACCGTGGCCGATGCACACGCCCCCAGGGCCGACGTGATCTTCACCGGCATCCGACCCGGCGAGAAACTCTTTGAGCAACTCGCCTACGCGGCGGAGAACCTGTCGCCAACCACGCACCCGGGGATCGGGTGCTGGCGCGAGGGGGCGGGCTCCGGCACCGCCACCGCGGGTGCCGGGGCCATGATCGACGACCTGGCCACCGTCCGGCGCTGGCGGCCCGACCTGGCCAACGCCCGCGTGCTCGAACTGCTGCACAAGCACGTGCCCGAGATGCGGGCGAGCGCGTAACCCGGCGCGAGATTCGTACCGAGTATTTGCCGAACTCGCTGGCGATTCGCGGGGCGTGGGGTATAGTGCGCTTGTCGTGTCGGTTTCCGCCATGTGCGGACGCGTCCGTTGAGTTGGGTTGGAAGTAGCACACGTCCTCGTGTCGCTCGCCGCCACGACGCCTGGAAAGCGTCGTTGTGGCGTGCGCGTGCGCGGCTACGCTGGGCGGATGCCACCGCTGCCCGTGACACTGCGTTTGAAACGCTTGGATGCCCGCGCGATCCTGCCCGATTACAAGAGCGACCTGGCCGCCGGCATGGACCTGGCCGCGTGCCTGCCCGAGGGCGAGCGGATCGTGATCGCCCCGCGCCAGATCGCCATGATCCGGCTGGGCTTTGCGGTGGCGATTCCGCCCGGCTTTGAGGCCCAAGTGCGCCCGCGCTCGGGCCTGGCCAGCAGGTTCGGTGTCACGCTGCCGAACGCGCCCGGCACGGTGGATGCCGACTATCGCGGCGAGATGATGGTGCCCCTCATCAACCACGGGCCGGAGCCGTTCACCGTGGAGCACGGCACGCGGGTCGCGCAGATGGTGATCGCGCCGGTGGCCCACGCGCGCCTCGACGTGGTGGATGAACTCGACAGCACCGCCCGGGGCAGCGGCGGGTTTGGCAGCACGGGCGTCGCATGACGCATCGGCCTAACGTGCTGCCCCCGGAGGCATCGAGAGCCGCATGATCGAGTTGACCATCGCCGCCGCGTGGGCATCACAGGCTGCCGCGCTGCTGCACGCCTCGGCCGGCCGGTCCCGGACACCCGAGGTGGTGCCCGCGCCGTCGCCGGTGCCCCCGGCCCGGATTCCCCAACCGGGCGACGACGACTTCGACCCCGATCTGTACCCCCGGCCGCCGTGGGTGGCGGTGAACACGCCGTACATGGAGTTCGCGCTCAAGACGGGCCTGCGCTCCAGCGGCACCGGCGAGGTGAGCGTGCGCCGCTCGGGCTACACGCTCAACCCCGTGATCGGGCCCGAAAGCGACACGCAGATTTCGCTGCCGTTTGACTACGAGACGAGCACCTACCGGTTCTCGGGCACGAACCTGCTGCCCGGCGGTGCGGCGCCGGTGCACAACACGTACCAGATCATCTTCGCGCCCAACATCGACGCCCGCTTGAGCGAGGAGTGGGGGGTGGTGGGGGGCCTCGTGGGCATCTGGGCCGGCGAGTTCGGCACGCACGACGGCGGCGCGGGCACCTACGGGGCCTTTGCCGGGGCCAAGTACCACCTGAGCGACAACCTGAAGATCACCGTGGGCCTGTCGGGCATCACGCGTATGGAGAAGCCCGCCGCGATCGTGCCGATCGGGGGCATCGAGTGGCAGATCGACGAGCGCACGCTGCTCCGATCGGAGGGCAACCTGTTGCGCTTCGAGCACGAGATCGACCGCACGTGGACGTTCCGCAGCACGATCAGTTACGAGAGCCGCAGTTTCCGCCTTGATGAGGCCACGCCCGGGCTGGCGGCCCACGGCGTCTGGCGCGACACGCGCGTGCCCCTGATCGTCGGGCTGGATTTCTCCCCGCACCCGGCCGCGAAGTTCATGCTCTCGGGGGGCGTGATCCTGTGGCAGGAGTTCACGCTCGACGACCGCTTCGGCTCGCACCTGGCCCGCCACAGGGCCGACCCCACGGGCCTGCTGGTGCTGGCGATGGAGTTCTATTTCTGAGGGGGCCTCAGCCGCCCACCGGCTTCATGCCCACCGGCGACGCGGGAATCTCGTTGGGCGGTGGCGGTACGAACGGGATGTACTCCACCCACGACTTGTCGCGGGCGTAGACCGGATAGATGTAGGGCTTCTGGGCCGCGAACGGGGCCTTGGCCTCGCTCAGCCAACTCACCCAGGCCTTGCGATCGGGCGGTATCGTCTGGCCCGTGAGTGTCTTGAGCGACTCGTGGGCCGCCACGTTCACCACCAGGTGATCGTCGTCCAGAGCCGCGATCAGGGCCTGGGCCACCTTCCCGACAGCGTACTGGCCCAGCGCCGTGGCGGCTTCGGCCCGCACCTCGTGGTCGATCTCGCGACGCGGGTCGGTGGCGGCGATCAGCGGGTCCACCGCCGCCTCGGCGTGGATGCGCTGCAGAGCCCGCGCGGCCTCAAGACGGACGCGCCGGTCATCCTTGTTCGTGAGCAGCGGGAGGATGAGTTCGGCGTGCTCGGGCCGGCCGTGCAGGGAGAGGGCGCGGGCGGCGACGGCCCGCACGCCGCTGTCCGGGTCGTTCTTGATCTGGTCCTCGTACACCTTGATATAGACGTCGCCGCCGCCGAAGGGGGCGTTGGCGATGGCGTTGGTGCCCCGGTAGCGCTTGTCGGCGTCGTAGGGGTTGATCATGTCGCGGGCCGCGTCGATGGGCTTCTGGGGTGTCAAGGCCCCGAAGATGCTGCCCGACTCCTCCGCCCGCTGCTTGCTGGCCTCGTCGCACGCGACGGCGAGGCAGGCAATCGGGGCGAGCGCGGCGGCGAGCAGTGCGGTGCGCGGGTGGCCTGTTGGCCGAGCGGGGCCGGTCATGCACTGAGTGTAATACGGGCGGGGCCGCTACGCTGGGGACATGATGCGGGTGATGGGCACGATGGTGGCGACGGGCGCGGCGTTGTGCCTGGTGCTGGGAGGGTGCGCGGGGGCGGCGGAGGTGGCGGCAGAGCCGGTCTGGGCCTTGGGCGATGAGTCGCCCGGCATCGGTTTCGCGTCGGCCCTCGAAACGAGCGTGGCCGTGCCGCCGCGTGCCCGCTATCTGCCCACGGGCGGCGGTCGGGCCCTGCTGGTCGAGCGCCATAGGCCCCTGGAAGGCGGCGCTGGCGTGATGCTCACGCTCGAGCGCGTGGAGGTCGAGCCGACGGCCTCCGGGGGCGGAGACGTGGCGGTCGAAGGCACCCGCTCGGTCATGCAGATGCGGGCCACGGACGGGGGAGACCTCGTGCTGGTCAGGTCGGTCGAACACGCCGACGACGCGATCACGGTCTTCGACCCGCCCATGCTGGCGATGCCTGCGCAGTTGCCCCCGGGCGAGACCCGCACGCAGGAGCTCAGGATGGTCGTCCACCCGCGCGGGCGACCCGAACGCATCAAGGCCCAGGGACCGGCCCGGCGCACCGTGGTGTACGAGGTCGATCAGCGCGTCCGCACCCCTGCAGGCGAGTTTGACTGCCGGCGCGTGCGCAGCCTGCTGGTGGCCGAACTGGGCACGGCCCGCGTGCGCGTGGAAACGCGCCAGTGGTTCGCGGCCGGTGCGGGGCTGGTCGCCGAAGAGAGCACCGAGCGCGTGACCACACTGGGCATCCCGATCCGGTCGCGCACCGAAGGGTGGGCTCTCGAGCGGACCGGGCAGCCGGCGCCCACACCCGGCCCGGACGCGAACGCCCGCCGAACCGGGAAGTGATTTTTCTCCGTCGCGGCAGAATCCCGTGTGCATCCCGGCCCGGAATGCGTTAGAGTGGAGACAGGTGCCGGCGTGTGCCCGTGCACCCGGTCAGGCGTGGCGGCTGCCGCCGGAGGTGGGCGATGCGAGGTCTTCTCTTTGCATGTGTGATAGCCGTGGCCGCGTGCGCATCGGCGGCGCGGGCCCAGTTGGACATCCCTTGGCACACGATCGACGGTGGCGGCGGCACCAGCACCGGCGGCACATACACCCTCTCGGGCACGATCGGGCAGCCCGACGCCGGACCGACCATGACGGGAGGCAACTACGCGCTCACGGGCGGCTTCTGGGCCACCGGCTCCAGTGCGCCCAGTTGCGTGCTCGATTACAACCTTGACGGCGTGCTGAACCCCGACGACCTGGGCGATTTCATCACCGACTACTACACGTCCCCGCACATCCCCGGCCCCGGCGGGTACGCGATCCCCTGCCCCGGCAACGATCCGCCCTACGACAACGGCTACAAGGCCGCGTACGTGCCGGGCGGCGGCGGGCAGTGCAACGAGCCCTTCCCCGATAACCTCGGCGATTACATCACCGATTACTACGCGGGGTGCTGAGACCGTTGACGAAGTGACGAGTTGACCACGCGGGCGTGGCGGGTTTCCGTGGCACGCCGGGTGCGGTACCATGCCCGGCACGCGCGGGGCGTGCGGAGGCCACCATCATGGGCGCAGCACCGGTGCGGATTCTGGCGTTTGCGGGCAGCACGCGGGCCGACAGCGTGAACAAGAAACTCGTGCGCGTGGCCATGCAGGGTGCCGCCGCGGCGGGTGCCCGGTGCACGTTTGTCGACCTGCGCGACCTGCCCCTGCCGCTCTTTGACGAAGACCGGGAGAAGGCCGAAGGCCACCCCGAGGCCTGCCGCGCGTTGAAGAAGATGCTGATCGAGAGCGACGGCTTCCTGATCGCCTCACCCGAGTACAACAGTTCGATCAGCGCGGTGCTGAAGAACGCCATCGACTGGGCCACGCGCCCGGCGCCAGACGAAGCGCCGCTGGCGGCCTTCAAGGGCAAGGTGGCGGGGATCATGGCGGCCTCGCCCGGCGGGCTGGGGGGCATCCGCGGGCTGGTGCACCTGCGCGCGATTCTGGGCAACATCGGCGTGATCGTGCTGCCGGAGCAGGCCACCCTGCCCGATGCCGTCGCGGCGTTCGGGCCGGACGGCGTGTTGAAGGACGAGCGTAAGCGCGAGCAGGTGCTGGCGCTGGGCAAGGGGGTGGCGACGGTGGCGGGGCGGCTGAAGGGGTGACGGCCCGCGGGCGGGTTGTGTGTCGCAGCGTATTTTTCAGGTCCATGCGGCTGGCCCTGCGCCGACCCTTGGGTAGTCTGTAGGCATGAACAAGCGTGTGATACGTGGGCTGCGGGCGGGCCTGGTGGCGGTGGGCATGTGCGCGGCGGGCGCGTGGGGTCAGCACAGCGAGACCGAGCCCAACGGCACGGCGGCGACCGCCAACGGCCCGTACTCCACACCGCTCACGTTCAACGCGGCGATCACGCCCACCGGCGACATGGACGTGTTCGCGTTCACGCTGACCGAGACGTCGAGCGTGCGGATCGAGGTCTACACCGGGTCTCCGGGCGTGTGCAACCCGGGCGTGGACACGTTCGTTGACCTGCTCGCGCCCAACGGCACCACGGTGCTCGCCAGCAACGACGACACGCCCACGAGCACGTGCTCGGTGATCGATTCGTCGACGCACGCCGGCGCATCGAACCTGGCCCCAGGCACGTACTTCGTGCGCGTCCGCGACTTCAGCGGCTTCTCCGTGATCGCTGCGTACACGGTGGCCCTGACGACGACGATCGCCCCGACGCCGCTGGGCACGGCCTTCACGTATCAGGGCGTGCTGGACGATGCGGGTGTGCCGGCCAACGGTGAGTACGACCTCGAGTTCAGCCTGTGGCTGCACCCCGTTTCAAACCTCGCCGCGCAGCGCGTGGCGGGGCCGGTGGAGGTGGGGGCCGTGGCGGTCGAGGAGGGCCTGTTCACGGCCTCTGTGGACTTTGGCGCGGCGGCCTGGAGCGGGGACGAGCGCTACGTGCAGGTGGGGGTGCGGCCGGCGGGGGCGGAGGAGGCCTACACGATTCTCTCGCCGCGCACGCGGGTTGGACCCACGCCGTATGCGCTGCGGGCGCAGGTCGCGCCGTGGGCGGGCGTGTCGGGCAAGCCGGCTGGCTTCGCCGACGGCCTGGACAACACCGGGCCCTGGGCCGAGTCCGGGAGCGTGGTTTCGGTGATCGGCAAGAGCGTGGGCATCGGCACCGATCTCCCGGGCGCGTTCTCGCTCGCGGTCTTCGGGGCTGCGGCCAAGTCGGGCGGCGGGTCGTGGTCGGTCTTCTCCGATGCGCGCCTCAAGCATGACATCGTCCCCCTGTCGGGCACCCTTGACCGCCTGCTGCGCCTGCGCGGGTACTCGTTCACCTACCACGAGGATGCCCTTGCCCGTCGCCTGGCCCTGCCGGGCACGCAGATCGGCCTCTTGGCCGAAGAGGTCGAGCAGGTCTTCCCCGACTGGGTGGAGAAGGACGCGGCGGGGTACCGCTACGTGACGGAGCGGGCCACCACGGCCCTGATGGTGGAGGCCCTGCGTGATCTGCGGGCGGAGAAGGACGCTGCGGCGCAGGCGGCGCAAGCCCAGATCGATGCGCTCAGGGATGAGAACGCCCGGCTGAAGGCGCGGCTGGACCGTCTGGAAGAGGCCGTGGGGCCGCGGCCGTGACAGCGGCCCGGTGCTGAACATGGCCACGCGGGCGGGCCGGCATCGGTGCGCGGCGCTGTGCGGGTGTGTGGCGCAGGCCGGGCGGGTCGGGTATCCTTCCGGCCCTGTGCTTGTTCTTGGAGTGATGCCCCATGGCCAAGATGTTCTACACGCTGGAAGAGGCCGCCTCGAAACTCAAGATGTCCGCCGACAAGGTCAAGGAGATGGCCTCGAGCGGTCAGTTGCAGGAGTTCCGCGACCGCGACAAGCTGGTCTTCAAGCGCGAGCAGGTGGACCTGCTCGCCGGCGGCGACGACGACGGCATCAAGTTGGCCGACTCCGGCGAGATCGCCCTGATCTCCGACGACTCGAAGGCCTCTTCGGGCTCAGGCCCGGCGCCGGGCGGGGGCGGCGAGACTACCAAGGAGCGTTCCGGTATCTCCATCTTCGACGCCGACGAGGTCGAAGAGGTTGACCCGATGGCCCAGACGCAGGTGGCCCCTTCGCAGTTCGGCGAGGCGGGCGGCTCCGGCTCCGGCCTGCTCGACCTGACCAAGGAAGCCGACGACACCAGCCTGGGCGGCAACCTGCTCGACGATGTCTACGCCAACAAGGACGGATCCGGTTCCGGCGCACCCGCGGCGGGCGGGGGTGAGGGTGGCGGCGAGGGCGCCCTCTTCGAGCCCGCGGGCGTCGCCAGCGACGTGGGCGCGATGGCGGGCGCGGGAGGCATGGCCCTGGTGGCCGCCGAGCCCTACGACGCAACCTGGTCGGGTATCGCCGGCGGCCTTGCGTTCGGCATGGTGGTCGTGTGCGCCCTCATGGTGGCCGTCGCCATGATGGCCATGAACGGCGCGGCGGGCTCTGGTCTGGTGCCGCTCTTGGCGAGCAACCTCTGGATGTACGTCGGGATTCTCGCGGGCGTGCCCGTCATCGGCGCGGCGGGGGGGTTCTTTGTGTCGCGGAAGTGATACGGGGGCAGCGGGCTACCACACCAAGTCCGCCACCCCCAGTCCGCCCACCACACAACTCACGATGCCGTTGAGCGTGAAGAAGGCCATGTCGAGCCCGCGCTCGCCGCGCTTGGCGAGGATCACGTGCTCGCAGGCGAGCAGGCAGGCGCAGGCGGCGACGGCGAGTGCGAACGGCCAGCCGAAGCGCGGGTCGGCCCGCCACGCCAGCAGCAGGCAGGCCGCGGCGGCCGCGTGCAGCCCCCGGCTCAGCCACAGGGCCCGCCCGACACCCAGGCGGGCGGGGATGCTGAACAGACCCAGCCGGCGGTCGGTGCCCACGTCCTGCAACGCGTAGATCACGTCAAAGCCCGCGACCCAGCAGACTACCATGCCGCTCACCCACCAGAGCGCGGGCGCGCGCGCCAGGGCGCTCGGGTCCACCGCCAGGGCCGCGGCCAGCGGCGAGATGGCCAGGGCCGTGCCCAGCAGCACGTGGCACAGCCACGTGAAGCGCTTGGCAAACGAGTAGAACGCCAGCCACCCCAGCACCGGCACGCTCAGGGCCGCAGGCCAGGCGTTGCCGGCCAGCGGCCAGAAGGCCGCGGCGCAGAGGACGAAGCCGGCGGCGCAGGCCGCGGCGATGAGCGCGGCGGCGCGCGCTGGCAGGCGGCCGCTGGGCAGGGCACGGCCGGCGGTGCGCGGGTTCTGGGCGTCAAGGCGGGCGTCGGCGAGCCGGTTGACGAGCATCGCCCAGGTGCGGGCCAGCACCATGCAGGCGACCACCAGCGCGAGTTGGGCGCCGAAGATACCCCATGACGGTCCCGCCCCCTCAGAGCGGGCCGGACGCGCCATGAACGCGCCGAGCACCGCAAAGGGCAGCGCAAAGACCGAGTGGGCGAGTTTGATGTCGAGCGCGGCGAGCCGGAGCGACGCTCCCACACCCGGACGCGTGGCGTGAGTCTGGGGCGCGTTGGAGACCTCCGCCGGGGCGGAGAGCATGGTCATGGGCGGATCGTACTTTCCCCGCACAGCGCGGGCCAGATGAGGCGCAGGGCCGCCGTGTTGACCACACCGGGCGCGGTCGTGGGAGGAGCGGGGAGGGCGGGTGTGCGGGGGCGTGAGGGGTGGTCCCACCACGCCGCCAGGCGCTGCCACGCGGTGGCGTAGGTCGCGGGCGATGCGGCCCCGCACACGTCGCCGCCGATCACGCGGCAATGCGCGTGCAACTCGCCCAGCGCCCACGCCAGGTCGTCGGGCGTGAACAGGCCCTGCTCCCAGTTGGTGATGGCGTGCTCGCCGCTCAGGCAGTCAAGGTCGATGGTGGTGTAGACGGGCCCGCCTGCGCGGGAGGCGCACCATGCCTGCCACGCCGCCCGCCACGTGCCGCGCTCGATGAGCGTGCCCCGTGCGGCGTGCCACGCCGCGTCGCGGGTGGGCAGCCGCTCCGCCCACGCGTGCACGCGCAGGCGCGGGTCGCGGACTCGCCACAGGCGTGCGGGCCGGCGCACCTCGAAGTTGCCGCACCCCCACACACTCACGCGCCCGACTCCCGGTGTAGCCAGCGCCACCTTCAGCCACCCGCCGCACGCCCAGCGCGGCGGGCGCAGGTCCCAATCCGGGTGGTTGTCGAAACTCACCACCTCGACGCCGTCGGCGCGGTCCTTGCCGCCGGCGCGATCGACCGCCGCGCTCAGCCACAAGCCCGCCACGTGGTGAAAGTCGCCCGAACCTGTCAGCACGAAGCGCGGCTCGCCGGGGGCGCGGTCGGCCCCGGCCGCGCGCGGCTCACGCCGCTCGGCGAGCCACCGGGCAAACTCCGCCACCGTGCCGGCGCGGCACAGGTAACGCAGGCGCGGGCCCCACGTGCGGGCATCCAGCGTGGGCAGGCCGAGGGCGGTCGCGGCGGTGGCGGCCGCGCCGTCGAGGTCGATGTGCAGACCGCCGTGCGGCACGCGGGGAGCGTACCCGCGCCGGCGGACTGGTCAGCCAGCGGGACCGCGCCCAGCGGCCAGAAAAGCGCCGCGGTACACCGCGACGTTGAGGGCGGCCATGACGGGCAGCAGCACCACCCCCGCCCCGGGCACGATCTGGCCGGCCACCAGCACAAAGAGCACCACGCGCAAGCCGATGCGGATGAGCAGGCCCCGCCCGCGCGGCACATAGGCACGATACGGGCTGATGAGGTGGACGCGATAGAACAGCACCCCGGCGACCAGACCGGCCACCGGCACCAGGCCGAGCAGGGCGCACGCCCCGAGCGTGGGGAGAATGCGCGACCGCAGGCGCGCATCGTAGATGTCGAGGGCTGCGGCATCGGGGAAGGCCGGCGTCGTGCAAGTGGGGCAGGCGGCGCGGGCGGTGTGGTCCGCGTGGCGACACGCGCAGCGGTGGCAGCGGCGCTTGGTGCGAAGGCGGAAGGCGTGGTCCGCGTGGTCGTCGGGGGAGATGGGGTGCGTGGTCGCGCTGCCCAGCCAGTTGATGGCGCACGGCGAGGGGTTGGGCCCGCCGCACTTGGGGCAGGCGAGCGCGCTGCGGTACATGGGTGTGGCGCAGGCGTGGCAGGGCAGACGCATCGCCTCTTCGCGCGCCCGCGCGCGGCGCTGCAGGAGCCAGACCGCCCCGATGCCCAGACCGATCACCACGGCCATGAGCACCGGGAAGATCAGGAACAGCACCATGCCCAGCGCCGCGTAGGCATCCTCGGCCCACGCCAGCACGGAGTGGACCCCGGTGGCATCGTCGCTGTCCGCATCGTGCAGGGCCAGCAGCACCGCGCCGCGGGCCCGGGCCACGGCGTGCGTGCCGGCACCGGCGGCCAGGGCCACGGCCCAGTCGGCGATGCCCGCCTGCTGCGGGGCGACCCGTTCCACAAACGCCGCGTCGGTGGCCGAGAGCATGCCCAGCGCGGTGAAGGCGCCCATCACGGGCTTGGCGTAGCGGTCGACCTCGGCCAGCACGGCCCGTGCGTCGTGGCTGCGCTGGGCGGCGAGTTCGAGCGCGGCCAGCGCGCCCAGGATGAACAGGCACCAGTCGGACGTGAACCAGTTGGGGGGCGCGGCGACGAGGTTCGCCGAGGCGTCGCGGAGCACCTGGTGATCGGCCCCGAAGCGGAGCAGGCAGGCGGCCAGAAACGCGGGCAGGAAGGCCCGGCTGGCGCACAGGCCGGTCGACGCGATGAGGGCGGAGATGGGGTTCATCCGCGCTCCGGTTCAGGCAGCACGTGCACGCGCACCTGCAACGTCTGGCCCAACAGTCTCAACAGAGCGGGGACGTGTTCGGCCACCGCCACGACGGAGTTTGACCGGCAGCAAAGGACCACCAAGGGCAGCGGCAGCTGACCGAGGTTCTGCTGACGCGTCATGGCGCGGTCAACGGTGACCACAACATCAAACTCGCTTGAAGTCAGCGCCAGCAGCACTCCGTTGCTGTGATCCTGCCAGCCCATCTCGGCCGCCGTGCGCACCGAGTGCCCACCGAGCATGGCGGCCAGCGGGCGCGGCACGCAATGGTCCCGAAGGACTCTCACGCGGCCCGCGACTCATGGGCGACGCCACCCGCCGACAGGTCCAGCACACCACGCACGTGCGTCGCCGCGACGCCGGGGAAGTGATCGAGAAAAGTCGGGATGTCGTACCCGTCCTTGAGATAGTCAAACAATGCCCTCACGGGCACGCGCGTACCTCTGAACACCGGGTCCCTGCCCAGCTTCTCGGGGTCGACAGAGACGATGGGGAACCACGGGCTGTGTACGGACAGAGTTTCCATACCCGCGATCCTAGGGGTCTCGTGTCGCTCCCCGGTGCGGCCCGGCAGGGCCCGGTTTCCTATGATTCCCCATGACCACTGCCACTCCGGCCTCTCCCGCTGCCAAGCCCGCCGCAGCCACTTCCGCCGACAAGGCCGCCGCGCTGGCACGCGGCCTCGAGGGCGTGATCGGTGGTCAGACCGCCGTCTGCTCGATCGAGCAGTCCAAACTCATCTACCGCGGGTACGAGATTCACGACCTGGCGGCGAACGCGACGTTTGAGGACGTGGCGTTTTTGCTGCTGGAGGGGCACAAGCCCGCGGCCGCCGAACTGGACCGGTTCAAGAAGGAGATTCTTGCGGAGCGCGGGCTGCCCGCGAGCGTGGAGCAGTTCTTGAAGGATGCCGCGCCGAGCCTGAAGGCGGGCACGGCGGTGCCCATGGACGTGCTGCGCACGGCCGTGTCGCTCCTGGGACATCTGGACACGGACAGCCAGGACAACTCCGCCGCCGCCAACCTGCGCAAGAGCAAGCGGTTGCTCGCGCAGATCCCCACCGTGATCGGCCACATGCAGAACGCCCTCGACGGGCGGGCTCCGGTGGCGCCCGATGCCGGGCTGAGCCACGCGGCGAACCTCTTGTGGATGATGACGGGCCGCAAGCCGACGGCGGAAGAGGCCCGCGTGATCGATGTCTCGCTGATCCTGTACGCCGAGCACGAGTTCAACGCCAGCACCTTCACGAGCCGGGTGATCGCGGGCACGCTGAGCGACATGCACGGGGCGGTGACGGGGGCGATTGCCGCGCTCAAGGGCCCGCTGCACGGCGGAGCCAACGAGGCGGCCATGGACATGCTCAAGGAGATCCTCAAGGACGTGGGTGAGGCGGGGATCGGCACGCCCAAGGTCGATGCGTGGATGCAGAACGCGTTTGACACCAAGCGGAAGTTGATGGGCTTCGGCCACCGCGTGTACAAGAACGGCGACCACCGGGCGGGCATTTTGCACAACCTGGGCAAGAAGATGGCCGCGGCCGTGCCGGGCAAGCCGGGGGGCATCGCGGCGCTGAAGTGGTTTGAACTGGGCGAGCAGGTGCAGAAGATCATGCTCACGAAGAAGAACATCCACCCCAACGTGGACTTTCCGTGCGGCATGACGTACTTCGTGATGGGGATTCCCGTGCCGCAGTACACGCCGATCTTCGTGGCGGCGCGCATCACGGGTTGGTGCGCCCACGTGAGCGAGCAGCACGGCGACAACCGCCTGATCCGGCCGCTCTCCATCTACACGGGCCCGGCGGAGAAGCCCTGGAAGGGGTGAGGGCTGTACGCGCCCGGTGCCGTTGGTATCATGGGCGGATGGACACAGCTAGGCACGCCGCGAGCACACGGACATGACACTCACCAGGCACACGGTGCGCGAGGGCGACGCCCGCGACCTCTCGTTCATTCCCACCGAGAGCGTGCACCTTGTGGTCACGTCGCCGCCGTACGGCGCGCTGATCGACTACCCGGACCACTCCGGCCAGTTGGGTAACATCCAGGCGTACGAACTCTTCCTCGATGAGATGGACCGTGTGCTCGCCGAGATGTTCCGCGTGCTTGTTCCCGGCGGTCGCGTCGCGTGCGTTGTGGGCGATATCTGTCTTTCGCGGAAGCGCGCTGGCCGCCACCACGTACTTCCGCTCGCCGGCGACCTTCAGGTGCGTTCACGGCGGCTGGGCTTTGACAACCTCTCGCCCATCCATTGGCTCAAGGTCTCCAACATCAAACTCGAAGCCTCGCGCTCCAGCCGCTTTCTGGGGAAGCCGAACCTGCCCAACGGGGTGGTCAAGAACGACATCGAGCACATCCTCTTTTTCCGAAAGCCGGGAGCCTATCGCAGCCCCACGGCCATGCAGCAGCGGCAGAGTTTCATTCCGACCCCGGACTACGTGCGACTCTTCTCCGCCGTGTGGTCGGACGTGCGCGGGCAGATCCGGCGCGACCACCCGGCGCCCTTCCCGCTCGAGATTCCGCGCCGGCTGATCCAGATGTTCAGTTTCACCGGCGACACCGTGCTCGACCCCTTCGCCGGCACCGGCACCACGGCCGCGGCCGCGGTGGAGATGGGCCGCAACTCCATCTCGGTGGAACTCATCCCCGAGTACGTGGACATCATCGAACGCCGCTTGGCGGGCCAGCAGTCGCTGCGCAGTCTGGTTGAGGTCGTGCGGGCCGCTCCGCCCGCAGCGGTGCGCCGGGCCAAGAGGGCGTGAATGGACCTCCGCGTGCTTGGCAAGTTCGAGAGCCTCTTCAGCGGGGTCAAGTACCAGCACCGCAAGTCCACACTCGGTGATGCCGTCGCGGCGGAGTTGTACGAGGACCTCGTTTCCCTGGCACGCTCGCCCAAGCTCGTCGAGCGGGTGATGACCAGGACCCGCGTCCTGAACACTCAGAACCGGACGACCGGAATCAGGTCGCGTCGGGGCGACGGATCGTTCGGCGAACTCGTTCCGGGTGTTGCTCCGATCGCCGTCGCGGCTTCGAGCGTGGCCCGCGGGCCCATTGCCACCATCGAGATCGGCACCGAGACCAAGGTGCTCGCCAAGGCCATGATCAAACAGATCGATCGCGTCATCAACGACTTGACGACGCAGGTAAGGCACTTCCGCCAGAGCAACCCGACGGCGATCACCATCGGTCTGGTCGGTGTCAACCACGCCGCGGCGTACACATCCTTCGAGGGCCGGCGCCGATTCACGACCACGGGTAAGTCCGGGCACCCGCATCCAGCGCAGGAGGCCCCGGAGGCCATCAAGCGTCTCCGCACGCTCGCTCAACCCGACTTCGACCACTTTCTCGTGCTGCCGTTTCTCGCGACAAACCAGCCCCCCTACCCGTTTGCGTGGACCGACGCGGACCAGGTCCGCCGCGAGTACGCGGCCATGCTTGTGCGCGTCTCGCGCGACTACGACGCCCGCTTCTGAGCCCGCCGCACGGCGACGGCTGCCAGTCCACCCTCCCCGCGCAATCGCGTGCTTTCGGGTAACATCTCCCCCCATGCTCGCACGGGTGCAGTCTTACCTGCTGCAAGGGATCGACGCCCTCCACTGCGAGGTCGAGGTCGATCTCGACACCAGCGAACTCAAGCCCAAGTCCACCGTCGTCGGCCTCCCCGATGCCGCCGTCAAAGAGTCCGTCGAGCGCGTCCGCTCGGCTCTCATCAACGCCGGCTATCCCTTTCCCAACGCCCGCCTCCTCATCAACCTCGCGCCCGCCGAACTCCGCAAGGAGGGGCCCCTCTACGACCTGCCCATTGCCGTCGGCCTGCTCATGTGCACCGGCGTGCTCCGCCCCCCAGGCGCGGCGGCCGCGCGGGCCAGCGTGCCCAAGCGCGGCAAGGCCGCGGCTTCGCTCGTGCCACCGAAGGCACCGGGTGGCGACGTGGGTCGCACGAAGGGCACGTCGGCATCCTTCGATCCCTTCGCCGAGGAAGCCCCCGAGGCCGACGCCGCCCTCGAACCGCTCGACGTGCGGCAGTATCTGCTCGCGGGCGAACTCGCCCTCGACGGGCGGCTCCGCCCGGTGCGCGGCGTGATCGCCATGGCCGACCTGGCCCGCTCGCTCCGTATGAAGGGCGTGATCGTGCCCCACGAGAACGCGGCCGAGGCCGCCGTGGTGCCGGGCATCGAGTCGATCGGCGCCGGCACGCTGGCAGAGGTCGCGGGCCTGCTCTCCGGTCGGCTCGAACCCCGCATCCACCCGCCCCTCGACATCGCCTCGCTGCTCTCGACGGCCCAGCCCGAGGTCGACTTCGCCGACGTCAAGGGCCAGGAGGCCGTCAAGCGGGCCATCATCGTGGCCGCGGCGGGGGGCCACAACCTGCTCATGCTCGGGCCCGCCGGCACCGGCAAGACCATGATGGCCAAGGCCCTGCCGGGCGTGCTGCCGCCCCTCACGCCCGAGGAGGCCATCGAGGTGACGCGGGTCTTCTCCGCCGCGGGCGAACTGGCACCCGGCACCGGCCTCATCAGCACCCGACCCGTGCGCGCGCCGCACCACACCGCCAGCAGCGCGGCCGTCATCGGCGGCGGGGCGATCCCGCGGCCCGGCGAGGTCTCGCTCGCCCACCGCGGCGTGCTCTTTCTTGACGAGTTGCCCGAGTTCCCCCGGCCCGTGCTCGAGACGCTGCGGCAACCGCTGGAAGATCACGTGGTCACCATCGCCCGCTCGCACTCGGCCGTGCGCTTCCCGGCCAACATCATGCTGGTTGCGGCGATGAACCCCACGCCCAAGGGCGACATGCCCTCCGACCAGTTCAGCCGCGGCGCCATGGACCGCTACCTCTCGCGCATCTCCGGTCCGCTCATCGACCGCATCGACATCCACGTCGAGGCCCCGGCGGTGCCCTACAAGCAACTCGCCAGCACCACAGGCCCGCGCGGCACCAGCAGCGCATCCATGCGGGCCGCAGTGGCGGCTGCCCGGGCACGTCAGGCGGCCCGCGCAGGTCAGGGGCCGGGCATACCCAACGCTCGCCTCTCGGGCCGCAAACTCGACACGCTCGCCCCGCTCAGCCCCGCGGCCCAGGGCATGATCGGCCAGGCCATGACCACGCTGGGCCTCTCCGCCCGGGCCTACGACAAGATCCGCCGCGTGTCGCGCACGATCGCCGACCTGGCCGGTCGCGACACCATCGAAGACGCGGATGTGCTGGAGGCGATCGGGTATCGGCTGCTCGACCGCAAGCCCGCGTAGGCGCGGCCAGGCCGGGCTTCGAGCGCGCGGCGGCCGCCGCCCCGTATCCTCGTGCCATGCTGCGCACCTCGCTCCGTACCTCCCTCTTGGCGTTGCTCGGCCTGGCCCTTGTCTCGTGCACCACCGGCGACCCGGACGACATGCACCAGCCCGGCTTCCGCGCCGCCGCGCCGCTCGGCGGCGGCACCGTCTTCACCGCCCTTGACCTGCCCACGCCCACGCGCCTGCGCACCGGCAGCGGCCTGCCCGGCGGCGAGTACTGGCAGCAGCAGGCCGACTACGTGATCGCCGCGACCCTCGATGCCAAAGAACGCACCGTCACCGCGACCAGCACGCTCACCTACACCAACAACTCCCCCGAGCAACTCGAGTACCTGTGGTTCCACCTCGAGCAGAACCTCTTCCGGCACGGCTCCGTCGGCGAGCGCATGGTGGAGCCCGACACGCGCTTCGCAAACCGGCGCGGCTTCAGCGGTGGCTTCACCATCACCGGCGTGAAACTCGCCGGCGACGTGCCCGACAAGGGCCTCGCTCTTGCTCACCGCATCCACGACACGCTCATGCGGGTGGACTTGCCGCGCGCCGTGGGCTCGCGCGGCGGCAAGGTGGCCGTCGAGATCACCTACTCCTTCGACGTGCCCGATTACGGGGCGGATCGCATGGGCATCAAGGCCGAGCCGGCGGGGGATGTCTTCGAGATCGCCCAGTGGTTCCCCGCCGTCTGCAAGTTTGACGACGTGCGCGGCTGGAACACGCTGCCGTATCTGGGGCAGGGCGAGTTCTACACCGACTTTGGCAGTTACGACGTGCGGCTCACCGTGCCGCGCGGGCACATCGTGGCCGCCACGGGCGTGCTCCAGAACCCGCTGACCGTCCTCACCGACACGCAGATCGAGCGCATCAACAAGGCCCGCACCAGCGCCGAGACGGTGCTGATCGTGGGCCCGGACGAGGTCGGGAAGGCGGAGTCTCGCCCCGCGCCCAAAGCTGGCGAGCCGGCCGACGCGCCGCTGACCTGGCACTTCAAGGCCCAGCAAGTGCGCACGTTCGCCTGGGCGAGTTCGGCCGCGTTCATCTGGGATGCGTGCATCGCCGCGAGCGCGGGCAAGGAGACCAGCGGCAAGCGTGAAGGCACCCTGTGCATGAGCGTCTACCCCAAAGAGGCCCTCCCGCTCTGGAGCCGCAGCACCCAGATGCTGCGGCACTCCATCGAGCACTACAGCGAGAAGTGGTTCGTCTATCCGTACCCGACCGCCACCAACGTCAACGGCATCGTGGGCGGCATGGAGTACCCCATGATCATCTTCTGTGAGGACCGCGACACCGAGCGCGGCCTCTACGGCGTCACCACCCACGAGATCGGCCACACCTGGTTCCCCATGATCGTCAGCACCGACGAGCGCCGCCACGCCTGGATGGACGAGGGGTTCAACACCTTCATCAACCAGTACGCGGGGCGCTCGTGGTTCACCAAAGACGGCATCGTGCCCCCACTCGACATCATCGAGCGCCGCCCAGAGATGGTGATGCGCATGCGCAAGCCCGATCAGCAGCCCAGCGCCACACCGGCCGACCACATCCTGCCCAAACGCCTGGGCTTCCTTGCCTACCGCAAGGTGGCCACGGCCCTGGTGTTGCTGCGCGAGGTGGTGCTTGGCCCCGAGCGCTTCGACCCCGCCTTCCGCCGCTACATCAGCGCCTGGGCCTTCAAGAGCCCGCAACCGGCCGACTTCTTCCGCTGCATGGAGGACGCCGCGGGGGTCGACCTCGCGTGGTTCTGGCGGGGCTGGCACCTGGGCACGGGCACGCTCGATCAGAGCGTGGTGGGCGTGCGGCACGCGGGCACCACGGCCGTCATCAGCTTCGCCAGCCGCGGCGGCGTAGTGATGCCGGTTCCGTACCGCATCCGCTACTCCGACGGCTCAGCCGAGACCCGCACGGTACCGGTGGAGGCGTGGTTCACGAGCGACCGCATCACGCAGACGATCGACTTGAGCGATGCGAGGGGCACAGAAGCCGCTGGGGGCACGGGCGACAAAGCAAACACAGGCAACTCACGACGTCGCGTGGTGGCCGTCGAGATCGACCCCGATGGCTGGCTGCCCGACACCGACCTGACCAACAACCGCTGGCCACAGTAACGGTGAACGCACTCTGCCACGATCATCCGCCGTGGGCGGATGATCGTGTCCTGAGCGCGGGCAGGTGGCACTGCTCTCTTCGCCGTGCCGCACGCCCTCACGGCGCTGGCACTGCGGGCGGCGCGGGCTGGGGCAATCCGCGAAACTGCTCGAAACTCTGCCCGCTGGCCGCGAAGACCACACCGCCCACGAACAGCGCCGCGTAGACCACGCACCCACCTACGAACGCCGCGGCCCTCCACCCGGGGTGCCGCGCCAGCGCGTGGGCAAGAGCAAACGCACCCGGCGCGGCAAGGGGTGCGTTGTGCACACCCAACGCGAGCAGGGCCACAATCGTGCATGCGCACAGCACGACGGTGGCGCGGGGGCGCGGTCCCTCGGGCGCGACACCAGTGGGCCCGACACTCGCGGGCGCGGCGGGAATTGCCCGCGCGCGGAACGCTGCCAACACCAGCCACCACGCCGGAACGGCCAGCACGAGGCCCAGCGGCACAAGGACCCACAGGTTGCCCGCGAGCGTGCCCTGGGCCACCTTCACGCCCACGGCCAGCAGGTGCCCCGCGGCCATGGTGCCGATGGTGGTGCCAAAGGCCGCGTCGAGCAGGGCCTGGCGGCGTTCGTGCGGGGCACGGCCCCCGGCGCGGTGCGCGGCGGCTGCGGCCACGCCCGCGGCAACGAGCATGGAGAAGACGAGCCACTTGCCCTCGTCGAGAATGAGTGCGCTGATGCTCATGGCGGCGCGTCCGACCGTACCTGCACCCCCCGCTGGTACGGGCCGCCTGCCGCGCCGGTTCGCGTGTTCACCTCTTGCGCCGCTTCATCGCCTTGCCGCCCACGATCCCCACATCGCACAGCGCGGCGATGATGACCATCGCCAGGTAAACGCCCTGCACGCCCCCGCCGTGATTGATGGCGAGCGCGTACGCCAGCGTGGTGAGCGGCGCGAAGAAGAAGCCCAAGAGCGGCCACAGCGTCGTCTCATAGGCCCGCCCGATGTAATCCGACACGATCACCAGCCCCACGATCACCAGGCGCGGGAAGAAGAAGCCCAGGATGCCCAAGAGCAGAGGCATAGCCGTTGTTTCGGAGAATCGCCGTCCCGGTTTCGTGCGGGGGAGGGCGGGGGCGGCGGGGGCGGCCGGTGCCGTTCGCTGAGCGTCCCACCGCCCGGCTGGAACCTCAGACCCTCCGCCTCGCGCCTGACACCTAATCCTTGTACACCACCAGATTCCACGAGATGGTCGTGCCCGAACCGATCGTGAACGCGCGGGTGGAGTCGGGCACACGCACCTCGATCCCGACCACCCCGGTCACCTCCGCCGGGATGTCGAACACCGCGTTGCCGGAGAACATCTCCGTGTCCAGCACGCGCTCAAAGAACCAGTCTTGTGCGGGTGAGGTCTGCCCTGCCACCACCACGCGCACCTTCACCAGCAGGCTGTTGGCGCTGACACTGCCCGAGATCGACCAATCCAGTGTCGCACGCCCGGCCGGGATCGTGAGCGTGCGCTGGCTCTGCGGGATCGGAACAAACTGGCCGTTGCAGCAGGCAAACCCGTGGTTCGCAAACGCCGGCGACCCCACGGTGTGATTCTCGATGAACACGCCCCCGCGCCCGCCGTTGGCCGCGCTCCCCGCTGTGGCCGCGTACCCCGCGCTGTCGGCGTAGGTCGCCGTCCCCGCGCGCACCGCGTACAGCGCGTGCGGTGTCGGCGTAAGTTCCTGGCGCGGCAGCACGGTGGTGCCGTTCACATCAATCTCCAGCCACCGCCCGCGCCCGTCGAGCGCGCCGGCGCCGAAGTCGACCAGCGTGGCGAAGTAGCCGTCGGCCACGGGCAGGCCGGGGCGCGACACCGTGGGGCCGATCTGCGTTCCGCCCGCATAGAAGTCGTACAGGCGGAAGGCCATGTCGGCGGTGCCTGTCACCGTGGTGCCCGAGTCGCTGAGACGACCCTGGTACGTGAACCCGCTGCCGAGGGCGCGGCCGGAGGAGGAGGTGGTGATCAGCAGTTCACCGCCGCAGGTCGGCTGGGTGTAGCCCAGGCGGATGAGCACGGTGGCGCCGACGGTGCCCTCGAACGTGATCTGCCCCGCGCCCACGCCCGCCACACACGCAATGGGCAAGCCCGGTGCCCCGCACGTGCCCGCGTAGACCTCCGCAAAGCCCACCCCCTCGAGCGTCCCGCAGAAGAGCGTCGCCGTCCCGTCAACCGTGAACGTATAGGTGAGCCAGAAGTCGCTCACCACCGCCTCGGCCGAGCACGCGGGCGTGGCCGCGCCGTCCACCGTGGCATCACACGACGTGAACTCGAGCACCACGCCGTCGCTGACCGCCGTGGCATCGGCGCAGGCGTCGTTCGCCGGCTGGGCGTGCGCGGCAGACGACCACCCAAGGGCCAACGCGGCCGCGAGCAAGGCGCGAGTGAACATGGTGAGGCTCCCGCCGGATGCGTGCCCGAACGCGGGGTTGCGAAGCGGCACCTGGGCCCGGCACGCACAGTCTACCCGATGATCCGCGCTCGGCCATACGAACCGCGGGCGAACCTGCGGCCATACGCTGCCCGCGTGCCCAAGCCGCTCCGGCGCGTCGCCTTTGAGCCCACGCCCAACCCGCACGCCGTGCGGGCCACGCTCAGCCCTGCCCTGGCCCCGCCCGCGTGCGACGTGGCGGCCCGCTCCTTCCGCGACCCGGCCGGCGCGGCACAGTGCCCCGTGGCCGCTGCGCTCTTCGCCGTGCCCGGCGTGGCCGGCGTGCTGCTGGGGCCCGATGGTGCGTGGCTCAGCGTGAACAAGACACCCGACGCGGCGTGGAAGCACGTGGCCGTCGGCGTGCGCCGCGTGCTGGAGACCTGGCCGTGAGTGGGGGCGTTCCGCGAGCCGCACCCGGCCGGCCGCAGACCCGCGCATCGCCCGACCCCGCTCGGGTGGTCCGGGCGGTGGCGGCGTGGTTCCGCGTGCACGCCCGCCCGCTGCCCTGGCGGACCACGCCGCGCGATCCGTACGCCGCGCTGGTGAGCGAGGCCATGCTGCAGCAGACGCAGGTGTCGCGCGTTGTGGAGCACTACGGGCGCTTCATGACGCGATTCCCGACGCTCGCGGCCCTGGCCGCGGCCGACGAGCGCGACGTGCTGGCGCTCTGGAGCGGCCTCGGTTATTACCGCCGCGCCCGCAGCCTGCACGCCGCGGCACGCGAGATCGTGGTGCGCTTCGGTGGCGAGGTGCCCCGCGAAGCGAGCGAACTCGCCACGCTGCCGGGCATCGGCCGCTACACGGCGGGGAGCATCGCCTCGATCGTGTTCGACAGGCCCGCCCCGATCGTGGATGGCAACGTGCTGCGCGTGCTGCTGCGCGTCAACGGGCGCGACCTGAACCCCACCGCCGCGGCCACCGCCGCGTGGGCATGGGGCGAGGCGACGCACCTGGCGGAAGCGGCCCACGCCCGAGGCGCGGGCCTGGCGGGCGCATGCAACGAGGGGTTGATGGAGCTGGGCGCAACGGTGTGCGTGCCGCCGCCGGGGCAGCCGCGCTGCGAGGCGTGTCCCCTGCGCGAAGTCTGCGGGGCGCGGGCCAAGGGCACGCAGGGGCGCATCCCGCGAGCGAAAGCCGTGCGAGCACCGATCACCGTGCGTTGCGCGGCGGTCGTGATCACCGATCCGCGCGGGCGCGTGCTGCTCGAGCAGCGCTCTCAGCAGGGCATGTGGGCGGGCATGTGGCAGTGCCCCACGCTGGAGCGGACGGGCGATTCCGCTGGCGCGGACATCTTGTCCGCCCGTGCGAAACGCCCCCGGACGCCAGTGCTCTTCTCCCCTGGCGACATCTCCGCCTTCGCCCGCCTGCGAGGAGCCACCGGTACCCCGGTTCGTGTGGGCTCCTTCATCCACCACACCACGCACCGCACGTTCCACTTCACGGTCTACTCCGCCCGGGCCGCTGCCTGCACACGCAAGAACGCGGGACGGCTGTGGCGCAAGCCCGATGATCTGGCCGGCCTGGGCATGAGCAACGCGACCAAGCGGGTGATCGCCATAGCGACCGCCGTGCAGGGCATCGCGGCTACTCCTCATCATCGCGCAGTTTCGCCACGACCGAAAAATCCTCGAGTGTCGTCGTGTCCTGCGTGATCTTCTCGACGCCCGCCGCCACATCGCGCAAGAGCCTCCGCATGATCTTGCCGCTGCGGGTCTTGGGCAGACCCTCGGCGAAGCGCACCTGATCGGGCCGCGCCAGGGCACCCACCTCCTTGGCCACGTGCGCCGCGAGTTCCTTCTTGAGCGCCTCATCCGGCTGGCGGCTGTTCGCCTTCAGCCACGCCGGCTTGAGCGTCACAAACCCGCAGATCGCGTTCCCCTTGATCTCGTGCGGCACGCCCACGACCGCCGCCTCCGCCACACCCGGATGGCTCACCAGCGCGCTCTCCACCTCCATCGTCCCCAACAGGTGCCCGCTCACCTTGATCACGTCGTCGATACGCCCCTGAATCCAGAAGTACCCGTCGGTGTCGCGCCGGGCTCCATCAGCACTGAAGTAGTACGGCACGCCGGTCTTGGGGTCCTTCACCCTGCCCCAGTAGTTGCTCACGAAGCGCTCGCGGTTGCCGTACACGCCCCGCAGCATCCCCGGCCACGGCCTGCGGATGACGAACAGCCCGCCCTTGTTGGGCGGCAGCTCCTCGCCCTGCTCGTTCACGATCGCCGCGTCGATCCCCGGCATCGGCAGCGTGCAACTGCCCGGCTTGGTGGCGATGGCCCCCGGCAGCGGCGTGCAGACGTGCCCGCCAGTCTCCGTCTGCCAATACGTGTCCACGATCGGGCACTGCCCCCGGCCGATGTGCGTGTGGTACCACATCCAGGCCTCGGGGTTGATCGGTTCGCCCACGCTCCCCAGCACGCGCAGGCTGGAGAGGTTGTGCTTTGCGGGCAGGTCGTCGCCCCATTTCATGAACGTGCGGATCGCCGTCGGGGCCGTGTAGAAGTGCGTCACCCTGTGCCGCGCGATGATCTCCCAGAAGCGGTCGCCCGCGCCCGCCCGCCCCGGCAGCGACGGAAAGTTCGGTGCCCCCTCGTACATGAGCGTGGGGATGCGGTTCATCAGCAGCCCGTAGAGCACGTAGGAGTGCCCCGTGATCCACCCGATGTCGGCCGAGCACCAGAACATCTGCCCGGAGTCGGGTATCAGGTTGAACGTGAGCCGGGCCGTCATCTGCACGTAGGCCAGATACCCCGCCGTGGTGTGCAAGATGCCCTTGGGCTTGCCCGTGCTGCCGCTGGTGTAGAGCAGAAAGAGCATCTCCTCGCTCTCCATGCTCTCGCACGGGCAGGCGTCGCTGGTCCGCAGCATCGCATCCTGCCACCAGTGAAAGCGCGTGGCCCCGTTCCGCATCGCGCCCGTCGAGAACCGCTGGCTCGGCGGCACATGCCCCGTGCGCTTCAGCACCAGCACGTGGTTCACCGCGTGCCCCTGCTTGTGCAACGCATCGCAGGCCTCCTCCACGTTCTTCTGCAAGGGCACGATCTCGCCGCGTCGGTACGAACCATCCGCCGTGATCACCACGCGGCTGTTGGCATCCACCGCCCGCTCCGCGATCGCGTTGGGCGCAAAGCCCCCGAAGATCACGCTGTGGGCCGCGCCGATCCGCGCACACGCCAGCATCGCCACCGCCAGCTCCGGCACCATGGGCATGTAGATCGTCACCACGTCGCCGCGCTTCACGCCCAGCGACTTGAGCACGTTCCCCAGCCGGCTGGTCTGCTGCTGCAACTCCAGATACGACACGCGCCTGATCTCCGGCTCCGCGGCGTACGCGCTCCCCGGCGCGGCGTGGCTCGTGCTCGGCCCCACCGGCTCCCCCTCCCACACCAGCGCCGTGTCTCCCCCGCGCCCCGCCTGCACGTGCCGGTCCACGCAGTTGTAACAGGCGTTGAGCCGTCCGCCCACAAACCACTTGGCATCGGGCGGGCTCCACTCCAGCACGCTCTTGTACGGCGCAAACCACGCCAGCCGCGCCGCCTCCTCGGCCCAGAAGGGCTCGGGCTCGGCGATGGACCGGGCGTGCAGGGCCCGGTACGCCTCCAGGGAATCGACGTGCCAGGCCGAGAAGCCCAGTGCCCCCGCGCTCTTGGGCGGAAACGTGCGGGTCTCGATCAGGGTGGAGTCGATGGCCCCACTTTGGGCGGGCAGCGCGGCAGAAGGTGAGGACATGCGGGCAGTGTAATGGGGGAGGTGGCGAGGAGCGAGGTGGCCCGAGACCGCCCGGTCCGAGGCCACGGTAGCTGGATTCGAGAAGGGGCCGCTCCGAGGTGGCGGGAGCCCTATCACTACGCCATGTTCCCCGGGCCCCCTGCGCCAGCTTGGCTCGGCATGTTGCCGATCGCCGCCCTCGTGGTGGCGTGCGCGTGGGTGATTCTCATTCGACCCATGCGTGTCCACCGCCAACGAACGATCACGACTTGTCTTGACTGTGGATACCCCTTGGCGGGGCTCCCGATGCCGCGAATCTGCCCCGAGTGCGGTGCGGGCTGGGGTCCGAACATGCCCACCGTCGCTTCGAGAGGCTGGTGCTGGCGACGTTGGTGGGTCGGGCCTGCGGTCTCGGCCTTCGCCGTAGGCACCACGGAGCTCGCGGTTCGAGCCATTGCCGCGTGCTGGTATTGGATCGCACGAACTGCGTACCCGCACCAACAGAGCCTCTGGGCCGGCGCGTTTGAGGGCCGCTCGCTGGAAACCCTGTGGACGCTCCGCGCATTCGCCTATGCCGTGTCCTTGGCCTGTCTCATCGTGTCGCCGCTGGCACCCCCGCGGCACCTGCTGGCGGTGAACGGCGCAACCATCGGCCTGTTGGCCGTCGCCGAACTTGCTTGGCTTCCGGTGTGTTGGTACCGCGGTGCGAGCGAGTTTACGCCGATGCCTTGGTGGGTCGGCATCGGATGGGTCGCAGCGTCAGTGCTTCTTGCTCGGCGCATACTGGATGGCAAGGAGCAAACAGCAATCCACGACAACCCCGGGGGCCCCGGATCGGCCTCGACAGGCGGTTCGCGTGGCAGCCAAGACCATGCCTAAGACACTCGGTCCTCCCGTACGCGGGTAGGCATCACCCCGGAAACTCCGCCGCGCCCTGTCGACGCCGATCCACCGTCAGGCGCAGCACGTCCGGCCGGGCGTAGTGGCCCGATGGGTCGAAGTTCTGCCGCTCCTCGCGCACACGGGCCGGGTCCAGGTCGGCCACGATGAGTTCCTCCCGCCCGATCACCGGTTCAACCATCCATGCCCCGTCGGGCCCCGCGATGCACGAGCCGCCGTTGTAGAGCGTCTCACCCGGCCTCACGAAGCGCTCCCGCTCCGGCACGCCCGCGGGCACATCGGTGTCGCGCAGCAGCACACCGGCCGAGAGCACGTAACTCCGCCCCTCCCGGGCCGCGAAGCGGGTGATGTCGCGCGTCAGGGCGTCGCTCCCCGGCCACAACATCACGTGCACATCCTCGCCCTGGGCGTGCAGCGCTGCCCGGGCCAGCGGCATCCAGTTCTCCCAGCAGTTGAGCGCCCCCACCGTAAACGGCCCCACGGAGTGCACCACCAGCCCCGAGCCGTCGCCCATGCCCCACGCCAGCCGCTCCTCGTACGTGGGCATGAGTTTGCGGTGCACACTGAGCACTCGCGCGGGGCGCGAGCACGCAGCGGACGGCGCGCTCGTGGCACAGCCCGGCGCGGCACCGTCGGCCGCCCCCGGCCCGATCACCACGCGTGAGCAGAAGAGCGCGTGCCCCCCCCGGTCCGCACCCCGCTCCGCCACGCCGATGACGATGGTGATGCCCGTCCGCGCCGCGGCATCAATCAGCGGTTGCAGGTGCCCGCGACCCGAGCCGGCCGCCCACGATCCGCCCTGCTCGCCGCCAATCACCACGCCCTGATCCACATACGCGCTGTGCAGCCGCTTCTGGTCCGGCGCATCCCACCGGGCCGCGTCTGTGCGGGCCAGCCACACCGGATATGCGGGCACAAGGGTTTCGCCGAAGGCGACGAGCGACGCCCCCGCCGCGGCGGCCTTGTCAGCCCACAGCGCGGCCTTGGCGATGGCGGCGTCGCGGTCGAGGAAGACGGGCGCGATCTGGGCGATGGCGACTTTCATGGCGGCAGGAGCGTAGATGCCGCTTGGGCCGGCGGGGTCTCCGGTGCGGGGCACAGGGCGCGGAGTGCCGACGGCACGTCGCACAGGTGTCCGCACTCCGGGCACACGACGCGCAACGACAGCGGGACGGGCAAGCCCAGCAGCGAGTACCCGCAATCGCGACAGGCGGCGGCGGGCCCCATCACCCTCGCGATGTCGCGCCGCAGCCACGCATCTCGAATCCACCACGCCGGCAGTGTCGCGGCGATGATCCAGAGCACAAGAGCGAGGAACAGCACGAACGGGCCCCAAGAGCGTTCCAGCAGCCAGAGGGCCACGCCCAAGCGGCCGACGACAAACACGAAGGCGACCAGGCCGACGGCCCAGCATGGAACACACACGAGGACGGCCACCACGGCACGTGCGACCCCGGCCCAGGTGTGTTCGGCAGCCCGCACAAACCGCGCGCACTGCTCGTCGCTGAACCGATCCAGTTCAGGAAACGCCCGCCAGACCTTGCGCGTGGGCACCCGCATGGCCAGAGCCCATCCGCAAGAGGTACGCCCGCGGTTGCCGCGCGGCACCCTGCGCCGCCATGTGCTCGACCGCGCGGGTCGGGCCTGTCGGGGGGCGTGCCTCAATCCCCGCCGCTGTCCGCAAGCACCTCCGCCCGCCCCTCGGCCTCCTCCGCCGTCAGCGCCTCATCGCTCATCATCCGCAGCACGCGGGCCTGCTCGTGGTCGGTGTTCAGCACGATGGCACGCGCGCCGATCCGCAGCACGCCGCGCTCGGCCTTCTCGTGCCCCAGCACAAACAGCCCCGCCCCCAGCGCGGCGGCCAGCGCCTCCACGTGCTCCGATCCGTGCCCGCGCCCCCACACGCACAGGTGCGCGCTCCCGCGCCGAGGCACGTAGTCGGCCTCGCTCAACTCGCGCTCCAGCACGGCGGGGTCGAAGCGGTCCATCAACTCCGGCGCGGGCAGGCTGTGCAGGCACAGCGTGTCGCGCCGCCGCCCGTCGCCGCCCACCGGCACGTGGCAGCGCAGGGCCAGCGGCATGGAGCGGATGAAATTGCCGATCGCCGCCTGCACGCGCCCCGCGCCGTCCGCAAAGGCGTACTCCACCGCGTCGTTGAACGCGCCGACGACGTTGAGCCCGTCCTTCACGATCCCCGCGCCCACGATCTGGGCCAGTTCGTGGTTCGCCAGCAGCGTGTGCACCCGCTCCGGGAACCCCGCCTTGAGCGCGGCGATCCGCGTGAGGGCGCGATACGAAAAATCCATTCCGTTCACCAGCCGGTCGGAGTGGATGATCTCATGGAACGTGATGTGCGGCCCGGCCTGCATGTCGCCCGGTTCGCCATCCAGCCCCGCCATCTTCACCAGCCGGGCCAGGTGCAGCGGGTTGTCGTGCAGGTCGCCCGTCAGCACCAGGGGCTGCGAGCCCTCCACGTGGTCGGTGCCGCCGCGCCGGCAGCGGGCCGTGCGGTTCGCCGCGGCCCCCGCCTCCAGCGCACCGATCACCGCCGGTGCGCTGGCGAGGTCGATCTGGCCGAGCACGCCGCCGAGCACGACTACTTCTTTTTCTTCTTGTCCTTGAACTCGCTGATGTCTTCCAGGTCCACCGAGTCGTCATCGGCGGCCAGCGCGGCCCGCGAGCCGCTCTTGCTCTTGGCGTTCTCATCCTCCACCCGCGACCAACTGCCGCTGCGGCGCAGCTGCCCCTCGGCGGCCAGTTTGGCCTTCACCAGCGCCAGGCGGTCCGCCACCACACCCATGGTGTCGGGTCGGTCGGCGGGCTCGATCTCCACGCACTCCATGATGAGGTCGCTGAAGATCTGGGGCACCCGCTTGTTGATCTCGCAGGGCGGCGTCGGCTTGGGGATCAGCGTGTCGTCAATCGAGCCGACCAGCGAATCGGGCTTGGCCAGGGCCGTCGGCACGAAACGCCGCGTCAGGGCCCAGTACATCGTCGCGCCCAGGTTGTACACGTCGGTCTTGTGCGTGATCGGCCGGCGGTGCACCTGTTCGGGGGCGATGTAGTCGGGCGTGCCCTGAATCCGCTTCTTCACGGTGTTCATGGGGCAACTCTGGCCCAGGTCGATGATCTTGGCGTTGTCCTTCTCGTCCACGATGATGTTGTTGGGCTTCATGTCCGCGTGCACGTACCCCGACGCGTGCATGTACGCCATGCCCCGGGCCACCTGCTCGAAGATGTGGGCCGCCTGGTCAAAGGTCTTGGGCGGCTTCTTGTCCACGCTCACGCCGTCAACCAGTTCCATCACCAGCAGCAGTTCCCCCACCGAGAGGATGCCGTCCTTGATCTTGATCATCCGCTCGATGCGCCGCACCGCCGGGTGGTTCAACTTGCTGGCGACCTGGTACTCCAGTTCGCTCTGCTCCAGGAAGCGCGCGTCCTTGCTGTCCCCCTTGGCCACGTGCTTGAGGGCCCAGATCTGCTTGCTGCGCGGGTCCTGCACCAGGTAGATGATGGAGGCCGCGCCACGCCCGATCTCGGACATGATCTTGAAGCCTTCAACCTCGTCGCCAACCTTGAAGACTCGTGCCACGGCGCTCTTGTTCCTGCTCGGTTCCGGTCCACCCGCCCCGCCGGCCGCCCCTTCAGGCCCGGTCGCGGTGCGAGCCGACCCTGCCCGGCCACGCGGCCAGAAGATGCCCCCGGACCGAGGGTCGGGAGTGTACGCAGCATGGTTCATCGGTGCCCCCACGCAGGCACAACGCCCGCGGCACGCGAGGCTTGCCCCAGGCCCGCCTGCTGCGCCCTCCCGGCCGCGCGGCTCGGGGGTTTCCCCCCCTGCCCGGCCCGCCGCAACGTCCGATTACGCGCCGGGCGGTTGCCGCCAGCGGGCCTCGTACACTCGCCCCCATGCCCGCGCCCGGCACGTTCCCGTCCCCCGTCCGCCTGCACATCGGAGGGCGCGAGCGCCGCGCCGGCTGGGTGAACATGGACGTCCTCCCCAACCCCGGTGTGGTCGATGTGCTGGGATCGTGCACCGACCTCTCGGCCTTCGCCGACGGCACCGTCGAGGAGATCTACGCCAGCCACGTCTTCGAGCACCTCGATCACGTCCGCGAGCTCCCCGCCGCCATCCTCGAGGCCCGCCGCGTGCTCAAAAAGGGCGGCCTGCTCCGCGTCGCCGTGCCCGACCTCGAGGTGCTGGCCCGCCTGGTGCTCGAGCCGCGCATGGACATCCATAACCGCTTCGAGGTGGTCCGCATGCTCTACGGAGGCCAGACCGACAGCGCCGACTACCACAAAATGGGCTTCACCTTCGACGTGCTCAAACGCTTCCTCGAGCAGGACGGCTTCACGCACGTCCGCCGCGTCGAGACTTTCGGCCTCTTTCAGGACACCAGCGACTTCGTCTTCCTCGGCAAGCGCATCAGCCTCAACGTCCAAGCCATCAAGGGGTGAGAGGCGTCGCACCTTGCGGGCAGCAATCACCGCAGCACACCTCCGCAGCGCACACGAAGCCCCGTTCAAAGAGAAGGCTGCCGGGAAGCAAGTCCTTGTCCACGATCGTGATCGTGAACCCGGCATCCAGCGGAAACGGCTTCCGGTACTCGACCGTCCACATGACAAAGTGCGTAAAGGCATCGTTAAACGGTCCGGGCGGCGCGCACTCGCTGCGAATCTCGCTCTCGTCGTCGCGCCGGGCCACAAAGTAGCCCGACACCGATGAGGGACGCGATCCCTTGTTCTCCACGAGCCGGTTCGTCCACGCGGGATTACCCGTGCTGCAGAGGCGGCTGCAGCCGTTGCACCTGATTTCCACGCGGACCTCGTAGTCGTTCTTCAGCGGTCGAAGCGAGACAGGCAGGCTCTGCGTGAGTTCTTCCCAGAGCGTGGGGTGGCTGCCGCCAAACGAACAGGAGTTATCAGTGGGCGGCTGTCCCGGTGGACCGGGCAGCCCCCCCTCGATCAGTCGATACTGAACAGGAGGCGTGGCGATGACGACCGGCATGGGTTGCGTCGCTTCCTCGAGGGCCTGCGAGAGCAAGGCTGGGTGAAATCCTGCTTGCAGCCATTCGCCCACGCACTCCGCCTCGCGGCGCAACGCGTAGTCCCTGGCGAGCTGCACCGCAGCTCCAGCGTCTGCTGTAGTTTCGATGACGGCCAGCCGCGACAAACCACGCATCGGGCACTCGGGTGTCGGCACGCTCACCATCAGTTCACCCACGCCGAATATCGTTCCCCGGCTGGTCGCGAAGCGGAATGCAAACAGGCCGGTCCGCATGCCTGCCAAGCTGTCTGCCCAGTCTGACCAGCTGAGCTGCAGCAGACTGAAGTTCGGGGTGGGGAACGTGTGCAGCGGCTCCAGGTCGCCAAGCGACTGACCCAGCCCCTGAGACCCCGCGTTCGGGTGGAACTTGACTCGGTACACCGGCCCGGTCAGGAGGGGTATGTGCGTAAACGTGTACGAGACCGCCACCTGCGAGGGGTACGGGAGCTCCGCTGCCTCAAACAGGAGGGTTTCCGCATCCGCACCCGATCGGGCCTCGCTGACAAGGGGAGGGGCGACATCCTCCACCGGCTCGCCGTCGTCTGCCACCTGGGCGCGAGTCAGACTTGCAGCCCCCGAGAGAGCGAGCAAGGTCACCAGTGCCAGCCACGGAGTTCGCGGGTGCCCCCGTGCCCTGCCGGAAAATCTGTCGCGGAAATCGAGCATGAGTGCCTCCCTGTCAGGCCTCATGTGCAGAGGCCTCATGTGCAGAGGCCTCATGTGCAGAGGCCTCATGTGCAGAGGCTACTCGTCACCGCCGCCTCCGTCAAGGGGAACGAACCGGAACGTCGCAGCGTTGCGATTGATTCTCAACACCCCTACACTCCACCCGTATGAGCACTTCGCCCGACTCCACCTCGCCTTCCTGTGCCTGCGGCGGCGGCCCCGGCGACTGCCGCGGCAGCCCCGCCGCAATCCCCGAGGTCGTCACGCTCCCGCTCGCCAAACTCAAGGTCGGCCAGTGCGGCACCATTCAGGAGAAGCGCATGCCCGAGGCCGATCGGGACCTGCTCCGGGCCATGGGGCTCGCCTCCAACGCCAGCATCACACTCTGCCGGCAGGGTGAACCGTGCATAGTGGCCGTCTCATCCGGCGCGGGCACTCACGGCGGCGCCGAGGGTGCTGGCGGCCGCGCCAGCGCCGGCCCCGTCGGCGCGGCGGGCTCGTGCCGCATCGGCCTCACCCGCGAACTCAGCGAGAAGATCTTTGTCGCCGTGCGCCAGCCGGCATGATGCCCGGCCCCACTCATCGGGAGCCGAAGCCCTTGTCGCAACCCACGCTCACCCCCGCAGAGGCTCACAGCCCCGGCCCCCTGCCCGGTGCCGACGCGGCCGCGCCGCGTGAGGCCCGGCCCGCGGAGCGGGCGGTGCGGGTCGCACTCATCGGCAACCCCAACACCGGCAAGACCACGCTCTTCAACCGCCTCACCGGCCTGCGACACAAGACCAGTAACTTCCCCGGCACCACGCTGGAGGCTCGCACCGGCCGGGCCTGGGTCGAGGGCGGGCCGGGTGTTGATTTGATCGACCTGCCCGGGGTCTACTCGCTCGCCCTCGATCAGACCGAGGCACGCGTCTGCCGCGCCGCGCTCGACGGCGTCGTGCCCCTCGACGGCCGGGCCGGCGAGCCCGACGCCCTGTGCGTGGTGGTCGATGCCACCAACCTGGCCCGCAACCTGCGCCTGGCGGGCGAGGCCCTGCGGCGGCGCGTGCCCACGGTCGTGGCCCTCAACATGATCGACCTGGCCCGCAAGCGCGGCCTCAGGATCGACCAGACCACCCTCGCGGCCCGCCTGGGTTGCACCGTCGTGGCCTGCTCCGCCCGCACCGGCGAGGGGATGAGCGCGCTGGCCGCCCAACTCGGCGCCGCCACCATCCCCGCGCGCACGCCCCCGGGTGATGACGACGGCCTCTTCGCCTGGGCGGATGACGCCTTCGCCGCGGCCGCCTCCACCGAGGCGGGCAGCGCCGGCGGCGAGCGCCCCGGCCACACCGCCTCCGACCGGCTCGACCGCCTGCTCACCAGCCCGCTCACGGGGTTGCCCGTGTTCGGGGCCGTCATGGCCGGGCTGTTTGCCGCCATCTTCGCCGTGGCCGCCTGGCCCATGGAGTGGATCGGCGCGGCGTTTGACGGCCTCGCCGGCGCGGTGCGATCCACGCTCCCCGCCGGACTCGTGCGCGACCTCCTGGCCGACGGCATCGTCAACGGCGTCAGCGCCACCGTCGTGTTCCTGCCCCAGATCTGCCTGCTCTTCTTCCTCATCTCGCTGCTCGAAGACACGGGGTATCTGGCCCGGGCCGCGTTCCTCATGAACCGCGTGCTGGCCCCCTTCGGCCTGCAGGGCCACTCCTTTGTGCCCCTGCTCTCAAGCCACGCCTGCGCCCTGCCGGGCATCATGAGCGCGCGGGCCGTGCCCGATCCGCGGCAGCGCCTGGCGACCATTCTGGTCGCGCCCTTCATGACCTGTTCGGCCCGGCTGCCGGTCTACGTCCTGATCACCGGCATCCTGTTTCCGCATCAGCCCGTGCGCGCGGGGCTCGCCTTCGTCGCGTGCTACGCACTGGGCATCACGGCCGGCATGGCCAGCGCGCTCATCGCACGCGGCACGATCCTGCGGGGTCGGGCCCGGCCCATGGCGCTGGAACTGCCGAGTTACAAGGCCCCCAGCCTGCGCACCGCCCTCATCACCACGTGGGACCGCGGCTGGGTGTTCATCACCAACGCGGGCACCAACATTCTCTGCATCTGCATCGTGCTCTGGTGGCTGGGTGCGTTCCCGCGCGTGCAGCCCCCCGCCGAGGCGGCCGCGCTGCGGACACAAGCCGCCGCCCTGCTCGCCGACGCGCCCGAGCTGGCGGCCCAACTCCAAGCCCGGGCCGACCGACTCACCGCGGCCGATGCCAAGAGCCGCAGTTACATGGGCACGCTGGGACGCTGGGCCCAGCCCCTCTTCGCCCCCATGGACTACGACTGGCGGCTCACCGTCGGCGTCCTCTCGAGTTTCGCCGCCCGCGAGGTCTTCGTCAGCACCATGGCCGTCGTCTCCACAGGGCAAGACGACCCCGAGGCCGAGGGTGTGCTCGACGAGGTGGCACGGGCCACACGCGACGACGGCGCAACCCCCATCTTCAACCCCCCCGTCGCCTGGTCCCTCCTCGTCTTCTTCGTGCTCGCCATGCAGTGCCTGCCCACGCTCGCTGTCACCGCCAAGGAAGCCGGCCACGTGAAGTGGGCGCTCTTGCAGTTGGCCTGGATGAGCACGCTCGCGTACGCAGCCGCGTGGGGCGCGTTCGTCGTGGCATCGAGTTGACGAGTGGATGAGGCCGGACCATCCTGCGCCACTTTGCCACTTTCCCGCTCTGCCACCTCCCCGTGCGTGCCGCCGTAACCTCTCGCCGTCGGCGGCACTGAGCCTCGGCTTCACCAGTGCCTGCTGCCCGATGCCCAGTGCCTTCTTTTCCGATCCACACCATCGATTTCTGGCTTGTCACCCTGGCGTTCGCCGCGGCCCTCGTCTACTTGCTGCGGGGCGTGCTGCCGATACCCTTTGTCTCCGCCGCGCACCGTCGCAAGCGCGGCGAGCGCCCCGCCAGTCTCACGATCGCCGGCAAGCCCGTCGGCCCGCTGCCCGCGTCGGATGAACCTCCCCGCCCCCCCGCCTCCCCCGCCACGGAACGCACCCCATGAGCACGCTCGACACGCACGCCGGTTCACTTGTGCCCCGGTCTGCTGGCACCGCCACGCCTGCCGCCCTCTGGCGCACGCCCACCCTCTGGGCCTGGCGCACGGGGTCGGCCCTTGAGCGGGCACTGGCCGTCGCGGTCTGCGTGATGCTCACGGCCGCGTGTGCCCAGATCACCATTCCCGTGCCCGGCTCGCCCGTGCCCGTCACCCTCCAGACGTTCCCCGTGATCCTCGCCGGCCTGGTGCTGGGGTCGCGACTGGGTGCTCTGAGCATGGCCGCCTACGCCCTGGTGGGCGCCGTGGGCTTCCCCGTCTTCGCCGATGCCTCCGGCGGCCTGCGCGTGGTCGCGGGCGCCACCGGCGGCTACCTGCTCGGCTTCATCGTCGCGGCGTGGCTCTGCGGGCGGATGGTGGAGCGGGCCAAAGTCGCTGCGCACACGCCCTGGGCGAGTACGCTGCTGGCGGCCGTGGCCGGCAACGCGCTTGTCTTTGCCTGCGGCCTAGTGTGGCTCAGGGCGACGGTGGGGGGGGACTGGCCCGCAACGCTCACCCAGGGTCTGTGGCCCTACCTGCCCGGCACGCTCGTGAAGCTCCCCATGTCGCTGGCCGCGGCCGTGGGGCTGGGTGTGATCAGCCGGGTGCGGTGAGGGGCGATGCCCGTCGGAGTAGGTTCAGGGACGATCGCGGTGCCGTTGTGCGGCCGCGCGGCCCGCGAGGCCGTGCAACAAGATGCAGGTCGTCGCGCGCGTCGCCGACCCGACTTGTACGACGGCACCGGTGTGCAGGCGATCATGCCGCGCGGCGTGTGTGTGTTGCCAGCATGGCCCGCAAACCGGCGGCGATCAACTGGGCACGGCTCAGTTTCAGCGCTTTGGCGCGGATGTCGGCCTCGGTCAGCAACCCGCGCTCGATTGTGACCGAGATGGTCTTGGCTCCGGCTCCCACGCGCGGACGGCCCGGCTTGCGCCGGGCCCGCGTCCACGCGGCCTTCTGCGTGGCCGAGAGCGGCCGCGCCCCCGCCGCGGCCGTGCCCTCGGGCGTGTCGAATGCCGCCGTGGCGGTGCGCAGTTGCGCCGCGGTCATTTTCCAGTATGGAACAGCGGGCTTGGCGTTGCTCATGATGTACCCCTTCGCCTGGCGCGGCGGTTGATGCGACGCTTCTCGGCCTCTGTCAATGGACGGGCGTGGATCACGTACACGGTGTCGTCAGGGTCGAGCACGAAGACGACCTGAAGCAGCCGCCCAGCCCGCGTGCGACCCCAAACCAGAAACTTGTCATCCGCAACCGGGAGTGGATATGGGCGACGCGCGCCCCGCACCACATCCTCCGCCTCGGCGGCCTCAGCGCCATGCCGGGCGATGTGCTCAATGTTCGGCAGGTTCCACCGGAACTCGAGGCGCACGAAATATACTATATATCAAACTCGGGGGCCGTCAAGCGCCTCCGCGGCATCATTCCGCGAGCCCGCGGGTGCTTGCACGGGGTCCTTCCTTCTATGATTCCCGGACGCGTACGCACACTCCAAGAGGAATCCCCTCCATGTCCGCCGCGCACACACCCGTCATCCTGGCCGCCAAACGCACGCCCATCGGCCGCTTCTTCGGTGGCCTGGCCCGCGTCCCCTCGCCCACGCTCGGCTCCTACGCCCTCAGCGCCCTCTTCGCCCAGCACGCCGCCATCCGCAACGCGGTCGACGAGGTCATCATGGGGTGCGTGCTCCAGGCGGGTGTCGGCCAGAACCCCGCACGTCAGGCCGCGCTCAAGGCCGGCCTGCCCGAGGCCATCTCCGCACAGACCGTGAACAAGGTCTGCGGCTCGGGCCTGCAGGCGGTGATGACCGCCGCCCAGAGCATCAAGGCGGGCGACAACCACCTCGTGATCGCCGGCGGCCTCGAAAACATGACCGCCGCCCCGCACTTCTCCCGTGTGCGCGAGGGCGTCAAGTACGGCCCCGCCACCATGGAAGACCACATGGCCTACGACGGCCTCCGCTGCGCCTTCGAGTGCTGGGCCATGGGCAACGCGGCGGACCACATCGCCCGCAAGTACGAAGTCTCCCGGGCCGAGCAGGACCGCTTCGCCGCCCAGAGCCACCAGCGGGCCGCCGCGGCCACGGCCGCGGGGCACTTCGCGGGCGAAATCGTGGCCCTCAGCGCCGAGCAATGCCTGGACAAGAAAGGCCCGGGCGTCGCGGCCGATGAGGGCATCCGCCCCGACACCACCGCCGACGGCATCGGCAAACTCCGGGCCGTCTTCGACAAGGAGGGCACCGTCACAGCCGCCAACGCCAGCCAGATTTCCGACGGTGCCGCGGCCCTGTGCGTCGCGAGCCTCGCCAAGGCCGAGCAACTCGGCATCAAGCCCATCGCCAGGATCGTGGCGTATCACACCAGTGGCGTCGCGCCCAAGGAGATCTTCGCGGCGCCCATCGACGGGATCGCGGGTGTGCTCAAGAAGGCCAACCTCGCGGCCAAGGACATCGACCTCTGGGAGATCAACGAGGCCTTTGCCGCCCAGGTGCTCTGCAACCTCAAAGGGCTCAAGGCCGTGGGTGTCGAAATCCCCGAGAGCAGGCTCAACATCTGCGGGGGGGGTGTGGCCCTGGGGCACCCGATCGGGGCGAGCGGCGCGCGCGTCCTCACCACGCTCATCCACCAGTTGAAGCGCACGGGCGGCAAGCGCGGCGTGGCGGCCCTCTGCCTGGGCGGCGGCAACGCCGTGGCGATGGTCGTGGAGGTGTAACAGAGGCCCAGTGCCAGACGCCCGCCGCAACGTCTGAGGTGTCAGGTACCCTTCCGCCCCGCTCCCTCGCTCCCTCGCTCCCTCGCTCCCTCGCTCCCTCGCTCCCTCGCTCCCTCGGCCCTTGTGCCTTCGTGCCTTCGTGCCTTCGTGCCTTCGTGCCTTCGTGCCTTCGTGCCTTTCCCGGTCTATCCTTCGCGTCGTCGCCGGAGAGGTGGCCGAGCGGCTGAAGGCGACGGTTTGCTAAACCGTTATACGGAGTATTCGCTCTGTATCGGGGGTTCGAATCCCCCCCTCTCCGCTTTCTCACTCCCGACCCCGGGCGCGCCCGGCGTCCGCCGGTGCGCCGGCGCGTCCAACGCGCTCGGGCCCGAACGGGGCGGTAGCTCAATTGGTAGAGCACGAGCTTTGCAAGCTCGGGGTTGCGAGTTCGAGTCTCGTCCGCTCCATTGCACGAACGTTGCCGGGTCGACGCGGTTCACGGCCCCGCCTTCACCAGCGGCCTCAGCCGCTCCACCGTCTTGGGCCCGATCCCCTTGACCCGGGTCAGGCTCTCCACGCCGGCAAACCGCCCGAAGCGATCCCGGCTCTCGATGATCCGCCCCGCCAGGGCCGGGCCGATCCCCGGCAGGCTCTCGAGTTCTTCCCGCGTCGCCGCGTTCACGTCGATCAGGGCCGCCACCGATGCGGGCACCGACGGGCCCGGCGCGGCACGCCCGGCGCGATCGCCCCCGTCCGCGACGGCGTCGGGCCGCGCATCCGCCCGCCCCTCGCCACCCGCGCCCGGCGCGGCGGCGCTCTCGCGTGGCACCCGGTCAACGCTCAGCCACACGCCCGCCGCGCACAACGCTCCCAGCACGCCCACCGCGCACCACTTGGCGGCGGTGCCGGTCCAATCTGCGGCGTGGGTCCGGGCTGCCGCGCGTGCCATGCGTCAGAGCCTCGCAGGGGGCAGGCCTTATCCGAGTGCCGCGGCACCCGCGATGATCTCGCCCAGTTCGGTGGTGATGGCGGCCTGGCGGGCCCGGTTGTAGTCGCGGGTCAGCAGTTTCCGCATCTTGCCGGCGTTGTCGGTGGCCGCCTTCATCGCCACCATGCGGGCCACGTGCTCGCTCACGATCGCGTCGTTGAAGCACTGAAAGAGCGTCGCCTTCACGGTGGCGGGCAGCAGGTCGCCCAGCAGTTCGCCCGCGGGCGGGCTGAACTCGTACAGCGTGGCCGGGCCCGCGCCCGCCGCCTTCGCGCCCGTGGGGGGCGCAGGGGGCTTGAGCGGCAGCAGTTGCAGCACCTCGGGCGTCTGCCGCCCGGGCGAGTGGAACTTCATGTACACCACACGCACCGCGCTCACCTGGCCCGACGTGAACAGGTCGATGTACGCCTGCGCGATCGGCTCGATCTTCTCGAACGTCGGCTTGTCGCCCACCGCGTGCAGTTGGGCCACGCCCACGCCGTTGTACTTCATGAAGGCGTTGCCCTTCTTGCCCACCATCTCCACGCGCCCGCCCTTGGCCGCCGGCACCGCCCGCATGTGCACCATCGCCTTGCGCAGCACGCTGGAGTTGTACGGCCCGCACAGGCCGCGGTCGGACGTGATGACCAGCGTGAGTTCCGCGGGCTGCGCCTTGCCCCCCGCCGGGCCGGCGATCAGCGGGTGGCTGATGTCGCCCGCCGTGGCCCCCAGTTCGGTCACCAGCCCGAACAGCCCCTCGGTGTAGGGCTTCGTCGCCGTCGCGGCCGCCTGAGCCCGCGCAAACTTGCTGGTGGCGATCATCCGCATCGTGTTGGTGATGCGGCGGATGTTGCCGACGGCCTTGATGCGCTTCTTGATCTCGCGGGTCTTGCCCATAGGGAGGCAAGTTTAGACGCCCAACGGGTCGATTTCGCCCGATGCCGCATCCGGCGGGGCCGCCGGTATGGGCTTGTTCGGGATGCCCCGCTACGCCACCGCCGCGGGCTCGCGGTCGTTCACACGCACGATGTCCGCCCCCAGCGTCTTCAGCCGCTCATCCATGCGGTCATACCCCCGGTCAAGGTGGTACACCCGGTTCACCGTCGTCTGCCCCTCCGCCGCCAGCCCCGCCAGCACCAGGCACGCGCTCGCCCGCAGGTCGCTCGCCATCACCGGTGCCCCCACCAGTTTCCGCACGCCCGACACCACCACCGTCGCCCCCTGCCGGTACAACTTCGCCCCCATCCGGCTCAACTCCGCCACGTGCAAGAACCGCTCCGTGAAGATCCGCTCCGTCATCACGCTGTTGCCGTCCGCCAGCGTCAAGACCGCCATCAACTGGGCCTGCAAATCCGTCGGGAAGCCCGGGTGCGGCTGCGTCGTCACCTCGATCGGGTTGAGCACGCGGCTGGCGCTCACCCGCGCCGTCGTCCGCAACGGATCCATCCCGTGGTCCCACGTCACCGTCACCCCCATGTGGTGCAAATGGTCGAGTGTCGCCATCAGCGCATCGATCGGGCAGTTCTCCAGCGTGATATCCCCGTTCGTGATCGCCGCGGCACACAGGTACGTACCCGCCTCGATCCGGTCGGCCATCACGCGATGATCCACCCCGTGCAACTCGCGCACGCCCTCCACGATGATCCGGGGTGAGCCCGCCCCGCTGATCCGCGCCCCCATCGCGCTCAGCATCCGGGCCAGATCGACAATCTCCGGTTCGCACGCCGCCATCTCGATCAGCGTCTCCCCCTCCGCCAGCGTCGCCGCGCACATCACGTTGGCCGTGCCCAGCACCGTGCTGCCAAACGGCCCGCCCAGAAACACGCGGCTGCCCTTCAGCCGCGCCACGCCGCCGGCGCCCTTGGGGGCCTTGGCCACGATGTCGCCCCCTTGCAGCGAGATGTTCGCCCCCAGCGCGGCCATCCCTCGAATATGCAGGTCCACCGGCCGCTCCCCGATGGCGCACCCGCCCGGCAGCGAGATGCGGGCCTCGCCCCGCCGGGCCAGCATCGGCCCCAGGGCCGAGATGCTCGCCCGCATGGTGCGCACAATCTCGTACTCGGCGTGGCAGGCGCTCCGGTCCGTGGCGTGCATGCGGCAGATGCCGCCCGGAGCGTTCAGGCGTCCGTCGGCCGTGTACTCCACCTCGCACCCCAGCGTCGCCAGCAACTTGCGCATGCTCGCGATGTCGGCCAGGTCCGGCACGTCGCGCAGCACCACGGGTTCATCCGTCAGCAGCGCGGCACACATCAGGGGCAGGGCCGCGTTCTTTGCCCCCTTCACCGTCAGTTTGCCGGTGAGACGGGCCCCGCCGCGGATTTCGAAGCGATCCATCGCTGCTCCTCATGGCCACCGGCCCGCCGGGCCGCCCGCCCCACGTCCGGAGAAGGAGTCTATTTCGGTCGGGCCGCCGGCCGTGCCCCACAATCCCGCCATCTATCGGACTCGGAAGGTTCGGGGGTTGCCCACGCGGCGCGGCCGGTCGGGCAGGGGGTCGCGGCGCACCCGCGGGCTGGCGGCCGGCGCGGGGGTAATGGAATCTCTCGGTGTCGGTGCGAACCCGGGTGTCGCGGCCACGTGTGCCGCGGCCGCGGGCGGACGCCGGCCTTCGGAAGGACGCTCCATGTCCACCACCAACCGCCTCGCCTGCAAGCCCCTGCGGAGCCCCCAGCCAGTTGGCAGCGGCCCGCGTGCCGAGCGCTGGGTCGTGCCGGTGGCGGTGATGGCGCTCCTGGCCGGCACGGGTATCGCCGTCACGGTGAGCCAGGCCGACAGCGGCGATGACGCATTCGCGTATCTGCCCGCGACCCTGAGCCTGAACGCCACCGTGCGCGACTTCAAGGCCAAGGGTTCCAGCGGCGGGCACGACGACTTCGAGACGGGCATCTGCAACCTGCGCGTGGGCACCATCAACGACGTGCTCGACTCGCAGGGCAAGCCCACGATGAAGGACGCCAACGGCAAGGCCATCAAGACGCACTGGAAGGACAAGAGCGGCCGGCAGATCAACCCCGCCCTCTACAACGCCGCACTGGGCGACGTCGCCGGCGCGTACAACACCAACAACAGTTCCTACTGCTTCAAGTCCGCCGCATCATTCGCGCAGTGGTACCGCGACGTTGCGGGCGTGAACGTGAGCAAGAACATCGCCCTCACGCTCACGCGCGTGGCCGGCACCAACCGCTACGTGATGGACTCCGCCACCGACGAGCCGTGGAAGACCAAGAGCGGCTTCTACCCGATCAACGGCGAACTCTTCGGCAACTACTCCAGCACCGGCAAGAACTTCCACTTCACCACCGAGGTGGAGACGAGTTTCGTGTTCGAGAAGGGCAAGGGGCAGACCTTCAAGTTCACCGGCGACGACGACGTTTGGGTGTTCATCGACGGCAAGCTCGTGATCGACCTGGGCGGAATCCACGGCAAGGTGGAGCAGTACCTCGACCTCGACCGCCTCGCCTGGCTCGAAGACGGCAAGCAGTACATGCTCAAGGTCTTCCACGCCGAGCGGCACACCACCGAGTCCAACTGGCGCATCGAGACCACGCTCAAACTCAGCCCGGCACCGCTCCCCGCCACCACGGCCCTCTACGACTGAACCTCCTCGCGCCGGGGCGCACACCCCAAACGCCCCGCGGCACGCTCTGCCGCGGCCGCGCCCCGCACGATCCTTCCTTCCACGCACACCCGCCGCGCGACAGCGCCGCGGGTGTGTTCGTTTGCGCCACGCGCCCGCTCACTCGCCCCCCAGCGCCCACCGCACCACCGGCCACAGCGTGTTGCCCGGCACGCAGCACACCACCGCCCACGCCACCAGCGCGGCCAGCACCAGCGCCCCCGCCATCCGCAGTCGCGCACCCCGGCCGCCCTGCGGCCACACGTGCGCCACCCCGCCCCCCAGCCACAGCCACGCCGTCCACGCCGCCGTCAGGCTCGCCGGCACATACGCCGAGTAGACCAGCCCCGTCATCCGCGAACTCAATCCGCTCGAGCGCGGCCACAGGCCCATCACATACGCCGTAAACGCCCCGCACCACACCACCATCGCCCCCGCCACCAGCGCGCTGGCATAGCACCCCACACGCAGCAGGCGACCCTGCCACCCGCCGTGCGCGGTGTCACGCCCCGCCGCGCCGCGCAGCAAGAGCCACGCCGCGGGCGCGATGAGCACAGCCCACAGAATGAACCACCACCACGCCGTCCCCAGCATCGCCCGGTAGCTCCAGTGCTTGGTGAACGCCCACCCGCCGTACGGCCACACCAAGGGCACGAGCAGCCGCCACGCGGCCTCGCTCCGCTGCGGCGGCGTGCCAAACGCGAACGTCGGTCGCAGCCGGTCGAGCGTGTGCAGCGTGGTGAGCAACGCGACCAGCGTGTGCGTGAAGAGCGCCGACCCCAGTGCGAACCCCACCGCCCGCGGCACCAGCACCGGCACCGCCGGGTGCACACCCCGCGCTTCATCAAACAACCGCCACACCAGCGGCACGCGAGCCGCCGTGGCCAGCCACGCCCTCGGTCCGGCCCGGGGCGCGTACTCAAACAGCCACGCCGGCGCGAGCGCGGCACCCGCGAAGGCGTCTTTCCATGCGAACGCCGCGCCGCACTCCGGGCACGCGCCCGTCAGCGGGCACGAATCACGCCACGCCGCGGGGGCACCGGAGAGGTCGTAGCGGCAGATGCCGCAGCGGGGAACCGGGCTTGTCGCCGTGCTGGACTCCACTGGCACCTCCCCGCACCCATGCACTCACCCCATCGCCCGGCAAATCTCGTCCATCCCCCGCTCCAGCGTCTCGTCGGCCACCGCGAAACTGATGCGGATGTGCGTGTCGTGCCGCGAGAAGACGTTGCTGGGGATGACGAGCACCTTGCGCTCCACCAGCTTGTCGGCAAACTGCTGGGCCGTGAGGCCGAGTTTCGGCGGCACACGCGGGAAGGCGTAATACGCCCCGCCCGGCTTGTGCAGGTCGGTCACGCGGCTCAGCGCGGCGTACACCCGGTCGCGCCGGGCCTCGTACCGCCGCACGATGCCGGAGATGTCGGTCTCGAGCGCGGCGACCGCGCCCCACTGCAAGGGCGTGGGGGCGCACACGATCGTGTGCTGCTGCAACTTCACCATCTGCTCGATCAGCGCCATCGGCCCCACGGCGTAGCCCAGCCGCCAGCCGGTGATGCCGTACGTCTTGCCGAAGCCGCGGATCAGCAGCACGTCGCCCTCGGCGCCGGGACGGCGGGCCGGGCTGGGGCACAGCCGTGTGCCGGGTGTGAGGCCCACCAGTGCGGGGCTCGCCGCGGCGGGTGCCTCGGTGCGAGACTCCGAAAACGTGAACTCGTCGTAGATCTCATCCGAGATCAGCACCACGTTCCTCTCGCGGCACAGGGCCAGCAGATCGCCGCACTCTTCGCTCGAAAGCACCGCGCCAGACGGGTTGCCCGGCGAGTTGAGCAGCACCATCTTGGTGCGGGGAGTGATCAGCGGCTCCACCCGCGCGGCGGTCAACTTGAAGTCCGGGTAGGTGTCGCAGGGCACCGCCCGCGCGTGGCACACCTTCGCCATCTCCGGGTAGATCGTGAAGTACGGATCGGGGATGATCACCTCATCGCCCGGTGACAAGAGCGCCAGATACGCCAGCGCCAGCGCCGAGGCGGTGCCGGTGGTCACCATCATGCCCGTGCCGCTCCCCGTGTGCAGCCCCGGCGCCCGCACGTGCCACCCCAAATCGGCCTCCAGCCGGCGCGACAGGGCCGTCTGCAGCGCATCCAGCCCCGGGTTGGCCGTGTAGCCGTTCTTGTTCACGTAGCCGCGCGGCACCGTGTTGATCGCCTCGCACGCCGCCCGCTTGATCGCCTCGGGCACGTCAAAGTCGGGCTGCCCGATCGAGAGGTCAATCTTGTCGGGCATCTTCTTGCCCAGTTCCACCACGCGCCGGATGCCCGACGTGTCCACGCTCCGGGCCCGGTCGCTGATCAGTCGTGCGATGTCCATGCTGGGGCAGGGTAGGGAAGCGCGGGTACGGCACGGCCAGCGCGGGCGCGGCCGGCTGCACCCTGCCCGCCGCGCGTCGGTGGCACATCATCGCGCCGGGCAGGTACACTCGCCCCGTGCGTTGGCCGCGCAACAGCGTGAACTACGGGCTCCTCATCACCATGTTCGTGGTGCTGGGCCTGCTCCTGCTCTATCCCATCTACCTCACCACGCGCGGGGCCTTCTTCACCGACCCCGCCGCGGGCCGCGGGTTCACCCTGCTCAACCTGCGCCTGCTCACCGAAGACCCCACGCTCTTCGACGGTCTTCTGAACTCGCTGCGCGTGGCCACCTGCACCACCGTCCTCGCCACCACCCTGGCCCTGCCCCTCGCGGTGCTGAGCGTCAAGTACCGCTACCCGCTCAAGGCCGTCTTCGCGGCACTGGTTCTGGTGCCCATGATCCTGCCGCCCTTCGTGGGCGCCATCGGCTTCAAACTCATCTGGGGGCGCGAGGGGGCGGTCAACGCGCTCCTCGGCACAGAGTGGGATCTCATGGGCTCCGGCCGCTTCTGGGGCGTGGTGATGGTGCAGGCCCTAAGCCTCTACCCCATCATGTACCTCAACACCACCGCCGCGCTGGCCAACCTCGACCCCGCCATGGACGAGGCGGCCGAGAGCCTGGGCGCGGGGCCGCTGCGGCGCTTCTTCCTCATCACGCTGCCGCTCATCCGCCCCGGCCTCTTCGCCGGTGGCACCATCGTCTTCATCTGGAGCCTCACCGAACTCGGCACGCCCCTCGTCTTCGACTACAACCGCGTAACCCCCGTGCAGATCTTCCTCGGCCTGAAAGAAGTCGAGGCCAGCGCCCAGCCCTACGCACTCACGCTGGTGATGCTCGCCCTTGCGCTCGGTGCGTACGTGGTGGGCAAGGTGCTCTTCGGCCAGCGCGGCCACGCCATGCAGGCCAAGGCCAGCCGCGCCGCGGGGGAAAAGCAACTCGGCCCGCTCGGCTCGATGGTCGCTCTCGCCCTCTTCACGTTCGTCTCCCTCGCCGCGCTCATGCCCCACATCGGTGTGATCCTCACCGCCCTCGCCAAGCCCGGCACCTGGTACCAGACGGTCGTGCCCGCCGCCTTCACGCTCGACCACTTTTCGCAAGCGCTCGGCAGCGACCTTGCCAGTTCGAGCATCAACAACTCGCTGCTCTTGGCGAGCATGGCCGTGGGCCTTGATCTGGTCATCGGCATCGTCGTCGGCTACCTCATCGTCCGCACCGACATCCGCCTGCGCGGCGTGCTCGACGCCCTCTGCATGCTCCCCCTCGCCGTGCCGGGCCTGGTGATGGCCTTCGGATACGTCGCCATGAGCCTGCGCTGGCCCTTCGGCAAGGGCGACCCGCTCGAAGGCTGGGTGAGCGTGCTCGGCGCCCAGCCCAACCCGGTGCCGCTGCTCATCGCGGCCTACGCCATCCGGCGGCTGCCGTACATCGTGCGGGCCACGGTGGCGGGGCTGGAGCAGACCAGCGGACAGATGGAGGAAGCCGCGTTGAACCTGGGCGCGAGCAAACTCACGGCCATCCGCCGCGTGGTGGTGCCGCTCATCGCCGCCAACCTGATCGCGGGTGCGCTGCTGGCGTTCAGTTTCGCCATGCTCGAAGTGAGCGACAGCCTGATGCTGGCCCAGCAAGAGGCCAACTACCCCATGACAAAGGCGATCTACACATTTGCCAACCGCCTGGCCGACGGGCCGTACATCGCCAGCGCCATGGGCGTCTGGGGCATGGCCCTGCTCACCGTAACGCTCGCCGGGGCGAGCGTGCTGATGGGGCGGAAACTGGGGGCGATCTTCAGGGTGTAGGCCGATTGGCACAAAGACGCGAAGGCGCGAAGAGAGCCAGCGGACACAGAGGTGTACCCGCGCAGCGAGCTGATCTTTCCGGAGACCACGCGCCGCCCTGACCGCGCATGAGCCCGGAGCCTGCACCCGAGCCTTGTGGATTTCCTTTGCGCCTTGGCGTCTTTGTGCGCACTCTCACTTCGCCGCGGGCGCGGCAGGCGGCGGCGCGGGCGGGTTCTGCACGCTCACCACCTCGATCTCAAACACCAGGTCCGCCTTGGGCGGTATCGCGCCGGGCGCGCCGCGCTCGCCGTACGCCATCTGCCACGGGATCGTCAGCTTCCGCTTGCCGCCCACCTTCATAAAGGGCAGGCCGAACTGCCACCCCTGGATCACCTGGCCCAGCCCGAACGTCGCCGGCTCGTTGCGGTCGTAACTCGAATCAAACTTGCTCCCGTCGCTCTTGAGCGTGCCCAGATAGTGGCACGTGACCGTCGCACCCGGTTTCACCTCTTCGCCGGTGCCCACCACCAGGTCATCCATCACCAGCGCGTCGATCAACTCGACCTCGAACACCAGGTCCGCCTTGGGCGGAATCTTGCCGCGCCCGTTCTCGCCATAAGCCAGCGCGTACGGAATCGTCACCTTCCGCATCCCGCCCGCCTTCATCCCCACCAGCCCCTCGCGCCACCCCTTGATCAGGCCCCACAAGGGCGCGGCGAGCGGCGCGTTGCGGTCGTAACTCGCATCGAACTTGGTGCCGCTCTCCTTGAGCGTGCCCCGGTAATGAGCCACCAGCGCGGCACCAACCTTCAACTCGTTCCCCGTTCCCACCTTGTACTCGTCGATCACCACCCCGCCCTCCGTGGTCGTGGTCGAGAGGGCCTTCTCCGGCCAGTTGGGCAGGGGCGCAAGGGCTTCGGCGTGCGGAGCGGGCATGGCGGGCTTGGCCTCCGGGTTCGCGGGTGCGGGGGGGGTGTTCTTCTCGGGCTCAGCCGCGTGCGCGGCCTGTGTGGCCGCCGCGATGGTGAGAGCAAGCACAACAGCAGCGGTCATTCGCATGGCAAGGCTCCGAGGGCTGAACAGGCGTACCCGCGTGGGTCGCGGGCGGGGCGGGCGAGAGTGGGGCAGAGTGTAAGCCCGCGCCGTCGGCACCGCCTTCGCCCGCGGGGCCTGTTTGGACGCACCCATACCATGCCCCGTGCCCACCCGCCCGGTTATCGCACTCACCACCGGAGACCCCTTCGGCATCGGGCCGGAGGTGGTGCGGGCCTGCCTGACCGATGCCGCGCTCACGGCCCGCGCCGAGTTGCGGGTCTACGGACCCCTCGCCTCGCCGCCCGGCGACTCCCGGCCCGGCCCCACGGCCGAGGGCGGGCGCGTCTCGCTCGATAGCCTCGAGCGGGCCATCGCCGATGCCCGGCGCGAGCCCGGCGACCCGCAGCGGGTGGATGCGCTGACGACAGCGCCCATCAGCAAAGAGGCGTGGTCGCTCGCGGGCGCACCCTGGCCCGGCCACACCGAACTCCTCGCCGAGCGCTTCGAGTCGCCCAAGAGCGGCATGCTCTTCTGGGGCCCGCGCCTGCGCGTCATCCTCGCCACCGTGCACGTACCCCTCGTCCGCGTGCCCGGCCTGCTCACCACGGCCCGCGTGGCCGAATGCATCGAACTCGCGGCCCGCGCCTGCACGGAGATCGGCGCCGTCGCCGCGCCGTGCATCGGCGTGGCCGGGCTGAACCCCCACGCCGGCGAGCACGGCCTGCTCGGCCCCGAAGACGATGCCGTCATCGCCCCCGCCGTGGCCCACGCCCGCGCCCGCGGCATCGACGCTCACGGCCCCGTCCCCGGCGATGTGGTCTTCTCCCGCGCCCTCACGGGCCACTACCACGCCGTCGTCGCCATGTACCACGATCAGGGCCTCATACCCGTCAAACTCCTCGACCGCGAGCGCACCGTCAACACCACCGTCGGCCTCGCCTGGCGCGGCCGCCGCATCATCCGCACCAGCCCCGCACACGGCACCGCCTACGACATCGCCGGCACCGGCCGCGCCGACCCCGCCAGCATGAAGGCCGCGCTCGATCTCGCCATCCGCCTCGCCGCGGGCTGAATCGCCCCGGCCACGCGCGGCGAAGCCACGGGCCGTGGGGTGGCCGAGCCGGCGGTGGGCGGGTTCCGGGCCGCGGGGTGCTTCCTCCGCTGCCGCCTGTCGCGCCGCCGGCTCCGCCCTTACCATTGCTCCCGACTCGGCATGATCTTGAACCCCCCCGGAGCCCGGTCCATGAAACGCTTCGCGACACGCACGGTCCTCTCGCTGGCCGCGGCCCTCGGTTTGGCCGCCGCGGCCCACGCGGCCCCCGCCACGGGTGAGCCGATCAAGGTGGGCCACTTCGGCTCCCTCACGGGCTCGGAGGCCACGTTCGGCCAGGGCTCCAGCAAGGCGATCCGCCTCGCAATCAAGGACTACAACGCCGCCGGCGGCCTGAACGGCCGGCCGATTCAACTGGTGGAGTACGACACCAAGAGCGACGCCAAGGAGGCCGCCAACGTCGTCACGCGCCTCGTCACCAGCGACAAGGTGGTCTGCGTGCTGGGCGAGGTGGCCAGCGGCCGCTCGCTGGCGGGCGCGCCCATCTGCCAGGAGAACGGCGTGCCCATGATCACGCCCAGCAGCACCAACCCCCGCGTCACCAAGACGGGCGACATGATCTTCCGCGTCTGCTTCATCGACCCCTTCCAGGGCTACGTCTGCGCCAAGTTCGCCGCCGAACACCAGAAGGCCAAGACCGCCGCCGTGCTCTTCGACCAGGCCCAGCCCTACAGCACCGGCCTCGCCAGCGAGTTCAAGAAGAACTTCACGAAGTTCGGCGGCAAGATCGCCGTCGAGCAGACCTACAACGGCGGCGATCAGGACTTCACGGCCCAGTTGCAGAAGATCAAGGGTGCGGGTGCCGACATCATCTTCATCCCCGGCTACTACACCGAGGTGGGCAACATCGCCATCCAGGCCCGTAAACTCGGCCTCACCGCGCCCCTCCTGGGCGGCGACGGCTGGGAGAGCCCCAAACTCGCCGAGATCGGCGGCTCCGCCATCGACGGCGCGTTCTACTCCAACCACTACTCGCCCGATGACCCCTCGCCCGTCATCCAGGACTTCATCAAGCGCTTCAAGGCCGAGTACAACGGCGAGACGCCCGACAGCGTGACGGCCCAGGCCTACGACGCGACCAACTTCCTCTTCGATGCCATGAAACGGGCCAGGAGCCTCGGCGGCGCCGACCTGCGCGACGCCATCGCCAGCACCAGAGACTTCAAGGGCGTCACCGGCAACATCACCATCGACAAGGACCGCAACGCCGTCAAGGCGGCCGTCATCCTTCAGATGAAGGGCGGCAACCCCGTCTACGTGACCACCATCACGCCGGAGAAGTAACCACCGGCCCCGCCTCCCGCCCCCGCGTCGCCCCCGTCTAGAACCCGCCCCCGGTCGCCTGGTCGCGGCCGAAGACGTCGCCCTGGAAGTTGCGGTCGAGGACGAAGCCGAAGCCGTAACTGGCCCGGAACCCGTTGCGCACCACGGCCAGTGGCAGCGCCCAGAAGTTGGTCCCGACGTTGATGATGTCGTCGGGCTTCAGGAAGACGTCGGGCTGCGTGCCCTCTTCGATCGCCCGCAGGTTCAGGCGGATGGTGGCCTGACGGTCGGGGCCCACCATGCGCGTCAGGTCGAGTTTCTCGGGGATGGCCGTGCTCGAGAGGCCGCCCGCCGAGGCGATGGCACGCTTGATGGTGTAGCGCCCTGCGCTGGGCAGGTTGAACGTGCCGGGCCGCTGCACCTCGCCGGTGATGTAGACGATGCCCTCGGCGGGCGACGGAACGCGGATGACGTCTCCGGGACGGATGATGATGTTGAACTGCGCCGAGCCGGCCAGCAACGGACCGACCGGCACCTCGATGACACGCTGCGTCACCAGGTTCTCCGCACCGGGCACGCTGGGCACGGGCGAGGGCGAACCATCGAGCGGCAAGGGCGGCGTGCTGCCGGGTTCGCCCGGCGCGCCTTCGGTGGGGGGCTCGGGCAACTCTACCACGGCGCCCGGGGGCGGCGTGATCGGACGCACGGGCTGCGGCGGCAGCAGGCGGGCCTCGGCCACCTTCATCCAACGCCCATCGCGGAACACCCAGTGGTCGTCGGGGAGGTTGAGCGCGCTCTCATCCAGCGCGGGCGCGTCGCCGACCGTGCCCTCGGGAGCGGGCATCGGCACGGGCGGGGGCGGCGCGGCCGGCGCAGCCGGGGGGGCCGGCGTCGGCTTCGCCGCGCCCGTAGCCGGGCCGGGGGCGGGCTTGGCTGGCCGCGGCGGGCGCTTGGGGTCGTCCAGGTCGATGGGGGGCTCGGTGCCCTTGTCGGGTTGGACCAAGGTCAGTGCGGAGCCACGCGTGCGCATCACAGCCGGTGGCGGCGGGGCCGCGGGCTCCTCGGCCGGCGGGGTCGCCGGCGTGTCGGTGCCCTGGGCGGGCTTGGGTTTGGTGAGTTCGTCGATCAGGTCGATCACCGACTCTTTGGGCTTGGCCGCAGGAGGCGGTGGCGCGGGCTCGCCCGCGCCCGGCCCGGCGGGCACCGGCAGTGCCGGCCGGGCGCTCCCGGCCGGGCGTGGCCCGCTGCCGCGCGTCACCTTGTCGGTCAGGGCGATCTGCCGGATGACATAGACGCTCTGCACGCTCTCGGAGAATCGCCCCGCGGCGGTCAGGCCCTCCAGCAGCCGGTAGTCGGGGCGCGGGATGGCGTACAGGCCCGGCGTGCTCACCGAGCCGATCACGTTGAACGTGAGGCGCCGCCGCTCGGTCACCTGGACGGCGACGATCGGGTCCTTGAGGATCGACTTGTCCACGAGGGTGCGCGCGATCGTGAGTTGCACGTCGTCGACGGAGAGGCCGTCAACATACACGCTGCCGACCTGCGGCAGGTCGATGAAGCCGCGCGGGTCGATGAGGCGTATGAAACTCTCTTCCACGCCCTCGCGATAGAAGTCCTGGATGCGGATGTCCATCCCGTCGCCGGGGCCCATCCGGTAGGCCTCCACCTCGGGGATCAGGTCCTCGGGGCGGACGGGGCTGGTCTCGATGCTGGCCGAGCCGGCCGAGCCCTCGATGGCGGCCAGACGCTCCAGGATCGGCACGCTGGTGGGTGTCGGCTCCCAACGGCCCACCTTGCTGGGGTCGATGAACGAGTCGGCCGCGCACCCGCCCAGGGCCAGCACGCCCGCGGAACCGGCGAGGAGCACGAGGCTGCGGGCGCGGGGCGCGGGCAGGGGCGGAGTCCGCGGGGTGCGGGGGGTGCGGGGGGTGCTGGGGGAGCGGGGGGTGCCGTCCGTGCTGCGAGGGTGGACCATCGGTGAGTGCTCTCTTGCCCGTCCGTGGGGCCGCGATTGGCGGGAAAGGTAGCAAGGCCCGCGCGGGTGTGTCGGTCTCCACTTCACGCATCGGACCCCGCAGCCCGTACGCTCGAACGCCCCGCCGGTTCGCACACGGCGGTCTGCCGCCCGGTATCACCTACGATCCCCCGTGAGCGGCCAACCGCCATCCGGACCCGACGCGGCCGCGGCCCGCACGCTGGCCCGCCACCCCAAAGCGCTGGGCGGCGATCCCGTGCGCTTCCTGCCCAGGCCGGCCGTGAGCCTGAGCGACATGGTGCTCAACAACGCCGGCGGGGCCATCGACCACGCCGCGCCCAAGCGCAAGCCACCCTGGCTCCGGGCCAAGGTGCCCGGCGGCCCCGGATACGAACGCCTGAAGGCCATCATGCAGGAACACAGCCTGCACACCGTCTGCGAAGAGGCCGGCTGCCCCAACATGGGCGAGTGCTGGGACCGGGGCGTCGCGACCATCATGATCCTGGGCGACACCTGCACCCGCGCCTGCGGCTTCTGCAACGTGAAGACGGGCCGGCCGACCGTGCTCGACACCGACGAGCCCCGCCGCGTCGCCGAATCCCTCCGCCTCATGGGCCTCAAGCACGTCGTCATCACCAGCGTCAACCGCGACGAGTTGCCCGACGGGGGCGCGGCGATCTGGGCCGAGACGATCGTGCGCACCCGCGACGCCTGCCCGACCATGAGCATCGAGGTGCTCATCCCCGATTTTCTCGGTGATGAGGCCGCCCTGCGCATGGTGATCGACGCCCGCCCGCACATCATCAACCACAACCTCGAGACGGTGCGCCGCATGTACCCGGCGGCGCGGCCCAGCGCGCAGTTCGACCGCTCGCTCGAACTCCTGCGACGCGTGAAGGCGGCCGGCCTGGTCGCCAAGACCGGCATCATGGTCGGCATCGGCGAGAACGACGACGAGGTGGTCGACCTGATGCACGAGGTGGTCGAAGCGACCAGGGTCCAGGGCCGGGTGCCCGGTCCCGAGGCCCAAGCCGAAGCCGCGAGCCCGGACCCGAGCCCTCGGCCCTCGCCCCTCGCCCCTTCCTCCTGCGACATCCTCACCATCGGCCAGTACCTCCAGCCCACGCGCAACCACCTCCCGGTCGAACGCTTCGTCACACCCGACCGCTTCGCCTTCTTCAAGCAGCAGGGCCTGGCGCGCGGCTTCAAGGTCGTCGAATCCGGCCCGCTCGTGCGCTCCAGTTACCACGCCGACCATCAGGCCGATGGCCTGACGGACATCCTCACGGCGCGGCGCTGAACACCTCGCAAGTTCCGTGTCTGGATCAACCGTATAGTCTGTGCTATACTCCTGCGTCCACGACGGACGCTTCCGGCAGGGATTGCCGGGCTGCAAGCCAGGGACGGCGACGCGGACGGAGTCCGCGGGTAGTCAGGATGGTGCGCACCCGCTCTCTCCCGGCCGGAGCCTCCATATGCCCTCTGAAGTCCGCTTCGCCGTTGTCCGAAGAGCACTTGAACACCATGGCTGGACACTCGACCGCATCAAGGGCTCGCACCACCCCTTCGTCAAGGCCGGCGAAAAGCCGATCGTCATCGGGGTCCACGGCAACAAAGTCAAACCGTGGTACATTCGCGAAATCGAGAAGGACCACGGCATCGCGATCCGCTGACGGCCTTACAGCAGCCGAGCGTCGACACCTCTCTCGCCCCTTTGACCCCACGACCTGGGCCGCAGCCCGCGCCCTTGCCGAGCGGTACCAGGTCGTGCTTGAGCGCGACGACGATGCTGGCTACCTCGGTCGCACGCTCGAACTCCCCGGCGCGATGAGCGACGGCCGCGATGTGGCCGCGTGCGTGCGCAACGTGCTCGAAGCCACCACGCTCTGTGTCGCAGTGATGCTCGAACGCGGCGAGCGCCCGCCCGCTCCCGCCCATGACCAGCGCCGAGAGCAGCAGGTCAACATCCGCCTCTCGGCTCTGGAAAAGGCAAGCCTCGAGTCCGCCGCCCAGCAGCAGGGCTTCCGCAGCCTCTCTGACTACATCCGCTTCGCCGCTCTCAACAAGGTCGCCTGAATGGACGGGCGGTTCGTTCGTACCGCACACCTACCCTCGCCCGTCATGACGGCACCTTCCCCGCCGGAGCCCGCCCCCAAGCCCCAACACGCCGCGGCAATCGCGCCCCCCACCGGCACGCGCGACCTCTACCCCATCGAACTCGCCCGCCGCCGCTTCATCGAAGACAAGTGGCGCACCGTCGCCATCCGCCACGGCTTCGATGAGATCGACGGCCCCACCTTCGAGCACGCTTCCCTTTACGCCGTCAAATCCGGCGACGGCATCCTGGCAGAACTCTTCCAGACCTTCAGCGGCAAGGACGAAGAACGCGTCAAAAAGATGGGCGCGGCACTCGCCACGGGCGCCAAGGGCGGCGACGCCATGGCCCCCTACGCCCTCCGCCCCGAGTTCACACCCACGCTCGCCCGCATGTACGCCGCGCGGGCCAAGCAACTCCCCCAGCCCACCAAGTGGTTCTGGCAGGGCCCCTGCTTCCGCGCCGAACGCCCGCAGCGCGGCCGCCTCCGCGAGTTCTGGCAGTGGAACTGCGACATCATCGGTGCGCCGCCGAGCGCCGCCGATGCACCAACGAGCCCGACGCGCGAGCGTGGGAGCAGCGACACCGCCCAACTCGACGCCGAGATCATCGCCGTGTGCGTGGAGTTGCTCTCGGCGTGCGGGCTCATGCCCAACGACGTGAAGGTTCGCTTCAGTCATCGGGCGTACATCGATGACATCCTCCGTACTACCTACGGCCTGCAAGCGGCGCAGTTCGAGAGCGCTCGAACGCTGCTCGACCAGGCCAACAAGGTGGCCGCTGAGGAGTTTGATCGCCGCGCGATCGCAGCCGGGATTTCTGCGGAGAAGGTGGAGTGGTTCTCTTCCTTCGCCGGCGTTCGCCCGCTCGCTGGCGCTGCGCCTTGGACCACCGAGTCCAACCACATCACTTCACTCAATCAGGCGTTCGCGGCGCAGGGTGTGTCCGACTGGTGCGCCTTCCACCCAAGCCTTGCCCGCGGCCTCGCCTACTACACCGGCATGGTCTTTGAGGTGATTGTCGATGGCGAGCGCGCGATCGCCGGCGGCGGCCGCTACGACAACCTCATCGAACTCTTCGGCGGCCCGCCCACACCCGCCGTCGGCTTCGGCATGGGCGACGTCGTCCTCTCCCTCGTCCTGCAAGACAAAAAAGGGCCCGACGGCAAGCCCCTCATGCCCTCCGACCGCGACATCGCCGCCGCGCTCGGCCTGCGGGCCGATGCCTTCGTCATCTCCAACGGCACGCCCGAGAGCGACGCGCAGGTCGCCCCGCTCCTCGCCGCGCTCCGGCGCGCCGGCATGCACGCCCGCCGCTCATACAAAGCCACCAAGAACATCGGCAAGCTCCTCAAAGAAGCCTCCGACACCGGCGCCGTGCGCGCGATCATCATCGAAAACAGCGCCGAGGCCACGCTCAAAAACCTCGACACCAACACGCAGCACCCCCAGCGCGTGCCCCTCGCCGACATCGCCAAGACGCTGCCGATCGTCTGATCCGACGACGCGCGCCACCCCCGCCGCGCTGACCGGCCAAAGAGGCCCGGGCGCAAGCCCGGGCTCTGTGCGCGGGCCGCCCGCGCTCACGCCGTCGCTTGCGCCCCGGCCTCCATCCGCACACCCGCGCCAGCCGATTCACTCCCCGCTCACCTTCCGCACCGCCTCACGCAACAACGCAAACGCATCCTCCGGCCACCCCCGCGGGCCCGCGATCCGCGCCAGTTCCACGCTCGCACCCGACCGCCCCAGCCACTCCTTCGCCACCTCCGCCGCCCGGATCGGCACCGTCCCGTCCCCCTCCGCGTGGATGATCGCCACACGCCTCCCCGCCGCCCCCTTCACCGATTCCACCCGCCCCACCGCAAAGTCGCTCATCGCGATCACCCCGCCCGCGAACGGCGCATCCTTCCTGCACAGCGCGGCGTACCCCGCCGGCCCGCCGCTCGCCCACGCCAGCACGTACACCTGCCCGCCATCGATCGCCGTGCGGGCCGACACCTCTTTCACCACCGCGTCCGCAAAGGCCTCGGTCGTGAAGCGCGCCCCGGGCCAGGGCGCCTTGCCCGTCGGCCACACCAGCGTCTCAAACTGCCCCGCGTCCCACTTCGGCGCCACCAGGTGCGCCACCAGCCACGAGTCATCCAGCGCCTGCGCGTGCAGCCGCTGCGAAAACACCCGGTACGCCGCCGACCCGTCGCCGCCCGGAATCACCACCAGCAGTTTCCGCCCCCGCGCACCCGTCCCCGCCGCGCCGCCCGCAAGCGCCCCCGGCTCGGCCGGGTTCGTCCCCACCAGGTAGAAGCGCTGGTCGTTGTCAAACCCCGCGCTCAGTTGCACGGCCGGCGACAGCGGCCCGGTGTCGCCACCCGGGCCCGGGGGCGGCAGCATCCCCGCACCGTCGGCCGGCCCCGCCCGCGGCGCGGCATCGGCGGGCCGCGCGGCCGCGGGTATCTCGCTGCCCGCCGCGCCCGGGAATCGTCCCCGGTTCTTCTCCCACCACGTGCGCCACCACGCCGCGTCGTGCCCCGGCGTGATGCGCACGCCCGTGAGCGGGCCCAGCGCGTAGACGCCCACCGTCTGAGACGCCGCGGGCGTCCCCTCCGCCTCGATCGCCCCGATCAGCACGGGGATCGCTCGCGGGTCGCCCAGCGTCGCCAGCGCCCGCGCAAACGCCGGCAGCACCGGACGCAGGTCCTCCACCGTGGCCAGGCTCGCACGCAGCCCGTCCAGCAGCACCTCCACGCTCCACTCCGCCCGCGCGTCGCCCAGCGTGGCCGCGGCCCACGCCCGCAACGCGCCCGGATGCTCCGGCCCCAGGAGCGGCACCACGTGCGCCTCCAGTTCCGCTCGCCCGGTGAAGAACCCGGCCGACAGCCGCATCGCCGCCTGCATCGCCGCCTCGTCGGCACGCAGCCACGCGCCCAGCACGCCCGCCCAGCCCGCCTCAAGCGCGGCACGGCGGGCCGCGGGAAGGTCGCGCATCAGGGCCCCGTGCTCGTCCAGAAAATCCGCCAGTTCACGCCGGCCTTCGGGGGGCGTGGCCGCGGCCCGGGCCACGAACTCGCGCACCGATTCCTCCAGGGCCGCGTTCGCGTCCCCCGCGCGCACCGCCCGCGCCCGCCACGCCTCGTAGCGCCTGAAGTCTTCCGCGAAGTCGTCGAGCGCCAGGCTCTTCAGGCAGCGCAGCCCGAAGCTCTGGGTCGCCGCGTGCGGGTCGCGCACCGCCAGGTCGAGCACGTCCGCCAGACGCGGGTGGAGGTGCGCCCGGCCGCCCGCCGCATCGGCGCCGTCCAGCGGCCCGCCCGCGCCCGGTCCGATCCCGGGCCCGCCTCGATACGCGAAGAACGTCGAGATGAACGTCTCCTTCGTCGAGGCGCGCCGGAGATCCCCCCATGAATCCTTCAATGCCCAAAAACCCGCCCGCTCCGGGGCCCGCACCAGCGCCACCGCCAACCGGTATACGCCCGCCGGGTTCGATTCGTCCAGATCCGTGAAGCCGCGCGCCAGCTCCTCCGCCTCCTGCGCCTGCTTGCGGATCGACGTCGGTTCGACGATCACACCCGCGGCGGCAACGCCGCCGGCACCGAGCAGGCCGGAGAGCACATGCCACCAGCGCATCGTGCGAGATCGTAGCGCCCGCGGCCTCGCCGTTATGCGAACCGATGCCTGACACGGCGCGATGCCGCCATATTGGGCGGAGTGCCTATTGGGCTTTTGCGCCGGACGTGGTAGGCTGATCAGTGGGTTTGTGTACCCGGGGCGGTGCCGCCGCGGCGCGGGCGTGAAGCGCGCCGGATTTGGAGCGCACCATGCATGCAGCGCGAAGGGTGTCGGTCCTGGCGTCCGTCGCGGGGCTGAGCGCGCTCGGTGCTGCAGCTGGCGCCGCATCGGGGCAGACCGTGCTCTCCAGCAGCGGCAGCATCCTGCACACGTCCAACCTCGGCACCACGCCGCCCGTGCGCAGCACGGCCCCCTACACCGGGTGCGCCGTCGAGTACAACGGCGACAACGTGCTCAACCCCGATGACCTCGGCGATTTCATCACCGACTACTTCACCGTCCCGCCCATCGCCGGGCCCGGCGGCTACGCCAAGCCCTGCCCCAGCGAGGCCCCCCCCTACGACGACGGCTGGAAGTGCAACTACGTCCCCGGCGGCGGCACCCAGTGCTTCCCGCCGTTTCCCGACAACCTGGGCGACTACATCACCGACTACTTCGCCGGCTGCAGCCCCGTCCCGGTGATCTCACCCCTGCCGAACTTCACCAGCACCGGCAGCGCCACGCCCCCCTTGCAACTGCCGCTGGGCGTGCTCACGCTCGGTTCCGGCCTGCCCACCACCACCGCCAAGGCGGGTCTGGGCACGCTCAGCACGTCCACCGTCCTCGGGTTTGTCTTCGCCACCGGCACGAGCCTCACGCAGGTTAACAACTCGAGCGTTGATCCCGGCACCGCCAGCACGCTCACCATCACCTTCGCCGGTTCCTGGGAACTCAGCTCCACACTCGGGCCGACCACCGTCGCGGGCGCGGGCCTCACCATGACGGGTTCCCTCCCCCCCAGCCCCGTCCCCATGGGCGGCTGCCCGGCCGGCTCACGCTTCAGCATGATGGACCTGCAAGCCGAGTTCTTGTACACCTTGCCCAACAACACCTCGGGCTTCATGCGCCCCTCCATCAACTCCACGCCCTTCAACACCGTTGTCACCGCCTGCGGGCCCTACTCCAACACCGCCACCGACAACCAGAACACCTCGCCCACCAGTTTCCCCGCCGGCACCGTCATCACCATCACCGGCTCGCTCACACTCAGCATCCACAACGACGGCGGCGAGGCACGCGGCGACCGCCTCATGCCCGCTGGACCCGGCGAGGGGCCGCTCTTCGTCTACCTGGCGTTGCCGGGGCAACAGCCTCTTTGCCCCGCCGACTTCGACATGGACGGCGATGTCGACAGCGTGGACGCGAACCTGTTCCAGAACGCCTTCTTCGGCCAGTTCCCCGGACCCGGCGGCTACGCCACGCCCTGCCCCCTCCCGCCCCCGTTCAATCAGGGCTACCAGGCCGACTTCAACCAGGACTGCCAGCTGAACCTGGACGACCTCGCGGCGTTCCAGAACGCCTTCAACCAGCCCTGCCCGCCACTGTGCCCCGCCGACTTCAACCAGGACGGCGTCGTCGACACCCTCGACTTCATCCTCTTCACTGATGCCTACAACAACCTGACCCCCGGCCCGGGCGGATACTCGGGCAACTGCCCCGTCTCCCCCGGATTCCAGGCCGATTTCAACGGCGATTGCGTCGTCGACCCCCTCGACGAGCAAGGCTTCATGAGCCACTTCAACAACGGGTGCTGAGCGGGTCGCCACCACACACCCGTCCCCGCACACGACACGAACGAAACCCCCGCGCTTGCCCGCTTTCCCACCCAATCGGGTCGGTTTTTGCACGCCGATGCGGGATTGTGATGTAAACTTGGTGGTCAGGCCCGCCACGCGGCGGGCCGGGGTGTGCGGGTGTCGACTTTGGAGGCCTCATGGGCGGTGCGCGGGCCGTGCGCTCGCAGCGGTGTGTCTGGGTGCTGGCAGCCGCGGCGCTGAGCGCCGGGGCTGGTGCTGCGCCCGCGCCGCCCGTCTCGTTCCAGCCCCTGGGCTTCCTGGACGGATTCCCCAAGACGAGCGTGGCGTGGGGCATCTCGGCCGACGGTGCCACCATCGTCGGCGAGAGCATCTCGGGCGTGTCGCAGCCCGACCCCGAGGCCTGGCGCTGGCTGGGTGAAACCGGCCCCATGCAGCCCCTGGGCACCCTCAACCCCACGTTCTACTCCTCCACCCTCTTTGCCGTCTCCGACGACGGCCGCTACGGGGCCGGCCAGAGTTACCAGGTCTCGGGAGGCATCAACCTCTTCAACGTCGCCGTGCGCTGCGACATGCAGGCCACGCCCAACCCGCAATGGCGCAGCCTGGGCGCCCTCCCCGGCGCCCAGAACATCAACTCCACAGCCTTCGGCATCAACGCCGACGGCTCGGTCATCGTCGGCGTCGCCAAGTCGATGGTCAGCGGTGAAGAGGTCGATCAGGCCTTCCGCTACGTGGTGACGAGCAACTCCCCCTTCAGCGGCACGATGAGCGGGCTGGGCTTCCTGCCCGGCGACAACCAGAGCCAGGCCAGCGGCGTCTCGGCCGACGGCACGGTCGTGGTGGGTGCTTCGCTCAACCCGTTTACCGGGAATGCGCGGGGCTTCCGCTGGCAGGCCCCCGGGCCGATGACCGAACTCGAGTGCCCGCCGGGCATGACAGGCATCACGCTCGCCAACGCCGTCTCCGCCGACGGCACCGTGATCGTGGGGGCCTTTGCCGACGGCGGCACCGGCGACCAGGCCGCCCTTCGCTGGACCCCCGCCCACGGCACGGGGCTGCTCCCCGATCTGCCCGGCGCGCCGGCGCCCCGGGCCGCCGCGGCACGGGCCCTCAGCGCCGATGCCCGCGTCATCGTCGGCTACGCCACCGGCACCGCCCCGGGCGAAACCGAGGCCGTGATCTGGACGTACCGGGGTGTGGACGCGTTGGAAACCGTCCTGAACTCCGCGGGGGTGGACACCACGGGGTGGCACCTCGCCGAGTTGAACGCGATCTCGGCCGACGGGCGCGTCGTGGTCGGCTCCGGCCGCGACCCCCTGGGCCGCCGCCAGGCCTTCCGGGCCGTGCTCCCTCTGGATATCGACTTCAACTTCGACGGAGTCGTGAACCCTGACGATCTGGGCGACTACATCACCTGCTACTTCGACGCCGAGAACGGCGTGCAGATCTGCCTTCGGGCCGAGTACAACCAGGACGGCGTCCTGAACCCCGACGACCTCGGCGATTACATCACCGGCTACTTCGCGGATTGAAACCTGCCATGACCAACCGCTCCCGCTCCATCGTCTCGGTTCCCGCCCTGGTGCTCGGCGCCGGCCTGGCCGCCTCGCTCGCCTGCGCGCCCGCCGCGCGGGGCCAGTTGCGCGTCTGCACCTGGAACGTCACCAACTACACCTCCGCCAACCCCGACAGCCGCAACGCCGACTTCCGCAACTGCGTCTACGGCATCATCCCCGCCGGCCTGGCCATGGCCGGCCAGACCATGAGCCCCGACGTGATCGTGGCCACCGAGTTCCTCTCCCAGGCCGGCATCACCCAGTTCCTGGGCGTGCTCAACACCACCACCCCCGTGGCCGGTGTCGCCACCAGCCCCGCCGACTGGGCCGCCGCCACCTTCCTCAAGAGCGGCACCAACAACGACACCTACGCGGCCTTCTTCTACCGCACCGGGCGCGTCCAGTTCCTCGGCCAGACCATCACCGCCGTCGGCGTCACAGGCAACAACTGCGAGCAGCCGCGCGACACCATCCGCTACGACTTCCGCCCGCTCGGCTACGCCGCCGGCGCGGCGACCATGAGCGCCTACAGCATCCACCTCAAGGCCCAGGGTTCCAACGCCGCCTGCCCCGCCGGTGAAAACGCCCAGGGCCGCCGCCTGCTCGAGTGCCAGCGCATCCGCGACAACGCCGAGGGCGTGAACACCAACGGCACGGGCTCCGCCAAGCCCGCCGCCTACCACGCCCTGGTCGCCGGCGACACCAACATCCAGAACTCGACCGCCGTCGATTACGTCGAACTCGTCGGCAGCCAGGCCAACAACACCGGCCGCTTCTTCGACCCCATCGCCACCACCGGCACCTGGAACAACAACAGCTCGTTCCGCTGGGTCCACACCCAGGACCCCCGCAGCGCCATGGACGACCGCCACGACCAGATTCTCACCGCCGCCGGCCTCATCGACCTGCACGGCCTCGAGTATCAGGGCGACCAGACCACCACCTTCAGCACCTCCACCTGGAACGACCCCAAGCACACCTACCGCTCCTGGGGCAACGACGGCTCCTCCTACGACGGCGCCATCACCCGCAGCGGCTCGCCCGGCAACACCTTCGTCGGCAACTCCATCGCCACCAGCCTCTTCAACTCCGTCACGTCCGGCGGCGGCCATCTCCCCGTCGTCGCCCACTTCCTCGTGCCCCCCAAGGTCTTCACCAGCGTCGCCACCATCGACTTCGGCACCGTGGACGTGGGCTCGGTGGCCCAGCAGTCGATCACCATCTCCAACTCCACCGCCGCCAACGACACCACCAACTTCAACCGCTGGGGTGCCGCGGGCATCAACGGCCTCTATTACACCCTCGCCCTCACCAGCGGCTTCACCACCCCCGGCCCGGGCACCATCCCCAGCCGCGGCAACCCCTACCCCAAGCGCCCCACCGGCTTCTTTGGCACCGACCCCGGCGCGGCGGGCAACGTCCACGTGATCACCATGGACACCTCCACGCCGGGCACCTTCACCGGCACGCTCACCATCACCGCCCCAGGCGCCACCGAGGGGGGCACCGTCGTCATCAACATCACCGGCACCGTGCAGGCGCCCAACACCTGCCCGGTGGAGTACAACGGCGACGGCGTGCTCAACCCCGACGACATCGGCGACTTCATCACCGACTACTACACCGTGCCCGTCATCCCCGGCCCCGACGGCTACGCCATCGCCTGCCCTGAGAACGACCCGCCCTACGACCTGGGGTACAAGACCGCGTTCACCATGGACGGCAGCGGCCAGTGCTTCCCGCCCAACCCCGACAACCTCGGCGACTACATCACCCGCTACTACGAGGGGTGCGGGGAGTAGCGCGGACCTCTCAGTAGTCGCTCTCGGGCACGGGGAAAATCAGGTAGTCAGTCCCTTCGCACTGCCCAGAGTGCAGCCCCATCGCGTTGCCACGCTCGCAGACCACGCCCCCGTTATCGATGCCGTCGCGGCCGACGGAGTACAGCGTGTAGCCACGCCCGTCCGCCGCGCCCGGCACGAGCCGGTAGACGAAGCCACGCGCGTGCATCGGGTCCTCCGGGAGCGCGGGCGTGAACTCGGGCACGAGCTCCATGAGTGCACCGGGGAGGCGGCCCGTTTTCGCTCGAAAAGCCTCCACGCCGAAGAACAGCACCCACCCGTGCTTGACCGTCAACCACTGGTCTGTCGATTCCACGCAACGGTCGAGCGCGGGCGCGACCACGCCCACGGCCGGGTACGAGCGATCCTCGAAGCCCTGCATCTCCGGCTGCGGCCGGCCCCGCCTCTCCGCGGATGTCAACCGAGCGAACGCGGTCCACGGCACCCAGTGTGTCCGCAGGTGGTTGAGGTTGGCCGCGCGATTGATCCGCCGGATGGGCGCGTTTGACGTGGCCGCCCAGACCAGTTCCTCGGCGGCCAGGCGCTCTCCCTCCACCACGTCGGCGGCGCTGGTCAGCGAGACCGCCAGGAGCCGCCGCGCGAATGTGCCGGCGAAATCAGCGTCGCCGCGGCCGCGCAGCACGGCATCCCGCACCTCTCTGGCCAGGTGGGCGACCTGCGCCCGCGCCATGAGCGTGGTCAGCATGTCGCATTCCGCAGCCACCGTGGTCGCCAGAGCCAGCACCTCGTCCGCACGCGCGAGGCACGCGCCCGTGTCGCCCTGTGCCAGCGCATCTATAGCCGCGGCGCACAGAGCCTTGCCGCGCTCCCGCCGCTGCTCCCAGGTCTCGGCCTCGTCGAGCGTGCCGGGCGCGGGCGCGAGCCGCGTGCGGACCTGGGCAACCAGCGCGGCCCGAGCCGCGGCGGTGTCGGGCTTGACGGCGGCCGGGCCGAAATAAAAGAACCGCCGCGCGGCCACCGCACCCGCGAGCACGCATCCGAGCACGAGCACCAGCACGGCGATGACGATGACCCGACGCATCGGCCGCTACTTCCTCGGATACTCAAACACACCCCGCCCGCTCTTGTCCCCCAGCCGCCCCGCCGCGACCAGTTGTTTCAGCAGCGGGCAGGCGCGATACCGGTCGTTGTTCAACCCCTCCGCCAGCACGTTCATGATGTGCACGCACGTGTCAAGCCCGATGAAGTCCGCCAGCCGCAGCGGCCCCATCGGGAAGTTGCACCCCAGTTTCATGATCCCGTCGATCGCCTCCGGCTCCGCCACGCCCTCCATCCACGCGTAAAACGCCTCGTTGAGCATCGGCATCAGCACGCGGTTCGACACAAACCCCGCGCGGTCGTTGGCCTTCAGCGGGGTCTTCCCCAGTTTCGTCGCCAGGGCCGCCGTCCGCTCCACCACCTCCGCGTCCGTCTGGATCGCCGGGATCACCTCCACCAGTTGCATCAAGGGCACCGGGTTGAAAAAGTGCATCCCCACCACGCGCCCAGCGCTTGCCCCGCACGCCGTCGCGATCTCCGTGATGCTGATGCTGCTCGTGTTGCTCGCCAGCACCACCCGCTCATCCGGGTACATCTTCGCCAGCGCGCCGAACAGGTCCTTCTTCACCTTCACGTCCTCGACCACCGCCTCCACGATCCAGTCGCAGCCGGTGAGGTTCTCGAGTCTGTCCACGAAGCGCACGCGCCCCGCCGCCGCATCCGCATCGGCCTGCGTGATCTTGCCCTTCTCCACAAACTTGGCCAGGCTCTTCTTGTGCACGCCCTTGCAGCGGTCGATGGCGCCGGGGAACGAGTCAAAGACGACGACATTCAGCCCGGCCACCGCCGCCACCTGCGCGATGCCCCCGCCCATCTGGCCCGCGCCGAGAACGCCGACTGTGGAAACCGTGGACATGGCCTGCTGCTCCGAGGGGTGCTCGGCCGGAGCATAGCCGCGGCAAGGTTTACCATCGCCCATGCCGCCCGACCGCCTCGCCCAACTCGACAAACTCCTCGCCGCCGACCCGCGCGACACCTTCACGCTCTACGCGCTCGCCCACGAGCACGCCAAGGCCGGCGACCTCGCACGCGCCGTTCAGTTCTACGACCGCACACTCGCCGTCGATCCCGCCTGCTGCTACGCCTACTTCCACAAGGCCAAGGCCCAGCACGCGCTCGGCGACCCCGCCGCCGCCCGCGCCACCGTCGCCGCGGGCCTGGCCGCCGCACGCCGCGCCGCCGATGCCCACGCCCACAGCGAACTCGCGGCCCTCGACCTCGAACTCTCCGGCGGTGCCTAGCCGCTCCCCCGCGCCCGGCCGCGCCCATAATCCCCCCTCCGAACCCCGCCGCTCCTGGCCGCGTACCACCCGCGGCGGCGCACGCTCGGGGTTTCCCCCGCCGCTGCCGAGGGGTGAGTGTTGACCCAGACCACGTCGGACAACCCGCTCAAGCCCTCCTCGCCATCCGCCGATCCCGTACGGATGCCGCCCGCGACCGCCGTCATCACGCCGCGCCTGCGCTTCTCCCTCACCCACCTCGCCTCCTTCGCCCTCTTCGCCGCCGCCTTCGGCGGCCTCTTCCACTACTGGTTCTACGTCCAGAACTTCCAGTCGTGGGAGAACAACCAAGACTGGGGCCACGCCTACTTCGTCCCCCTCGTCAGCCTCTACCTCCTCTGGCTCAAGCGGGCAGAGGTCGCCGCGCTCTCGCCCCGCCCCTTCTGGCCCGGCCTGCTCGTCGTCCTGCTCGGCGTGGTCGCCTACGCCCTCTTCCTCGTCGGGTCGCTCAACAACCACATGGCCCGGGGGTTCGCCGTCATCCTCACCCTCTGGGGCCTCATCCTCACCACCGCCGGCCCCGCCGCCGCCCGCGTCGCCTTCTGGCCCGTCGCCTACCTCATCTTCGCCGTCACCATCTCCGAGCGCATCATGCGCGACATCACCTTCGTCCTCCAACTCGCCGCCAGCCAGGGCGCCGAGGCCCTGCTCAGCGCCATCGGCATCCCCACCGAGCGCTCCGGCAACGTCCTCCACGTCGCCAACGCCCAGGGCCAGGAGTTCCCTCTCAGCGTCGCCGAGGCCTGCGCCGGCATGCGCACCGTCATCGGCTTCGTCGCCCTCGGCGCCGCCGTCGCCCTCGCCGCCGCCCGCTACTGGTGGCAGCGCGTCGCGCTCCTCATGCTCGCCGTGCCCATCGCACTCCTCATGAACGTCGGCCGCGTCGCGCTCCTGGGCATCCTCACCCTCAAAGACCCCGAGCTCGCACGCGGCCAGGCCCACATGTTCGTCGGCACCCTCCTGCTCATCCCCGCCTTCCTCATCTACATGGCCCTGGTCTGGGCCCTCAACCGCACCGTCCACGAGCCCGCCGCCAAGGGCCCGCCCCCGCCCGCGCTCGCAGACCTCTGGCTGCCCGGGCCGGTCCGCCTCGCCCTGCTCGCCCGGGCCGGTTTCGTCGTGCCGCTCCTGGTGCTCGCCGGCTCCGCCGTGGCCGTCCCCGCCGCCGTCAACCTCATGGGCATCCACCTGCGCAAGCAGCCCATCCAGGCCGAGGGCGACCGCCGCGTCCAGGCCATCCCCACCGAAACCGAGTCGTGGACCCGCGTCGGCACAGACCTCATCGAGTCCGCCGAGATGATCGAGGAACTCGGCACCCAGAACTACCTCACCCGCACCTACATCGAACGCCAGGCCCGCCCCGGCAAGGCGCCGCGCTCCCTCGGCCTCCACCTCGCGTACTACACCGGCATGATCGACACCATCCCCCACGTCCCCGAACGCTGCATGGTCGGCGGCGGATGGCAGATCACCGGCGCGGCACGCAACCTGCCCCTCCACCTCGACCGCTCCGCATGGGTCCTCGACAAGTCCGTCGAGGGCGAGTGGGCCGGCAAGATCTACACCGCACCCGCCTCGCGCGGCTCCAGCGCCCAGGCCGGACGCGAGGTCTTCTGGTCCTCCACACCCGGCGTCCGCTACCGCCTCCCCCGCAACATCGACGAGGCCGCACTCCGCATCACCGAGTTCACCGATCCCAAGTCCGGCAAGAGCATGTTCGCCGGTTACTTCTTCATCGCCAACGGCGCCGTCACCGCCAGCGCGGAGAACGTCCGCCTGCTCGCCTTCGACTACCGCGACTACTACGCCTATTACCTCAAGGTCCAGGTCAGCGCGCCCGGCTTCGCCTCCGCCCAAGACGCGGCCGAAGCCGCCGCCAGCCTGCTGGGCGAACTCCTCCCCGAGATCATGCGCACGGTGCCTGATTGGGTCGAGGTCGCCGCCGGCCGCTACCCGCCCGGCAACCCCCGCGCAAAGTCGGCGCGTGCGCCCTGACAATCCGCATCATCCGGCCCCACGCGGGCGTGCCCCGCACGCTCGCCCTGCGAAAGATCGATACCCATTCCGTCTCCGGGCCCCTCCGCGATGCCGGACCCCGGCGCACCGGCCCTCCCCACCCTCCAGCCCGCTCCCGCACTCTCCAGGAACGTCGCCCATGGCAGCCAAAGTCAACGTCAAGTTCGTCGTCGGCCTCTGCATCGTGCTCATGGGCGTCTTCGGCGTCGCCGCGTGGATCGGCACCAAGTTCGTCTACAAAACCGCCGCCGACCACGAGAAGACCGCCCTCGCCGCCGAGGCCGCCGGCGACTGGGAACTCGCCTCCCGCAACTGGTCCCGCGCAGTCAACAAGGCCCAGGGGCAGACCGAGTACATCAAACGCTGGATCAACGCCCTCTCCAAGACCACCCCGCGCCCCAGCGAGGCCTACCGCGACCGCTACCGCAAGGAGTACCTCCTCGCCATCCAGGCCCTGGGAGACGCCAACCCCACCGACGCCATCGGCCATCGCGCCTTCCTCGACCTCATGCTCAACGAGGCCAAGCTCATGGGCGGCACCCAGTCCGGCTGGGAGGCCGTCGTGCAGCGCAGCGAGAGCGTGATGCGCAACTTCGCCGAGGGCGACCCCGCCACCGCCACCATCCGCCGCTACCGCGGCATCGCCCGCACCATGCTCATGGGCCTCACCGGCGACCAGGCCGACAACCTCGTCGCTCAGGCCAAGGAGGACCTGCTCGCCGCCCTGCAGGCCGACCCCACCGACGACGAGGCCGCCGCCACGCTGGTGGACTGGTACCGCTTCGAGGCCGTGCGCACCCGCGCCAAGACTTCCGTCGAGGCGGGCGACCAGATCGCCGCCGAGGGCCGCGCCTTCGCCGCCGCCCACCTCGCCAAACGTCCCGACGCCGCTCCCGTCCTCGTCGCCGACATCCAGATGGGCCTCGCCGATGCCGTCCGCAAGGCCCCCGCCGGCTCCACCATGGGCGACGTCTTCAAGTCCGCCCACCCCCAGATCGAACGCCTCCTCGCCGCCGTCGTCCGCACCCCCGCCGAACGCATCGACCGCAACGTCGCCTGGCAGGCCGCCCAACTCGGCCTCGCCTCCGCACTCCCCGACGGCGCCGCCAAGGGCATGGCCGGCCTCGCCCACGTGCTCCAGGCCCAGCCCGAAGACGTCCTCACGCGCTTCCGCATGGGCGAACTCGACATGGCCACACGCAACTACACCAGCGCCATGGAGCGCCTCCAGAAGATCGTCGAGACCGCCGACATCCCCCTCTCCCCCAACGGCATCCTCCTCTTCGGCCTGCGCGAAGAGAGCCTCGCCCGCCAGGCCGAGTGCGCCCTCGCCCTCTGGCAGGCCTCGCGCGACGAAAAGGAAAAAGCCGACCTGCTCGCCAAGGCCAAGGCCTACCGCGCCGCCTACACCGACCTCGCCGGTCCCTCCACCGCACGCGGCCGCCTCCTCGACGGCAAAGTCCGCTACGCCGAGGGCGACCGCATCGAGTCGCGCCGCCTTCTCGCCCAGTACCTCGACGAGATGATCCCCGCACGCTCCGACCCCGGGGCCCTCCGCCTCCTGGGCGACATCCTGCGCTCCGAGCAGAACCTCGGCGGCGCCAAGCAGCAGTACGAGCGCATCATCGAGATCAACCCCAACGACACCGAGTCCCTCCTCAAACTCGCCGAGATCGAGGCCGCGCTCACCAACTTCCCCGCCAGCGCCCGCCTCCTCGAACAGGTCCTCCAGATCGAGCCCGGCAACGCCAACGCCACCAGGGCCCTCGGTCAGGTGCGCGACGTCATGGCCGCCGGCAGCGCCAAAGACCCCCTCACCCGCGCCCTCGGCCAGGCCCAGGAACTCCTCTTCAAAAACCCTCCCGACCTCGCCCAGGCCCTCGTCGTCATCCAGAAGGCCGCCAAGGAACTCAAGCCCGAGCCCCGCACAGCCCAGGCCCTCGCCAACCGCCTGCTGGTCATGGACGACCGCGACGGCGCCGTCGAACTCCTCGACCGGGCCGTGAAGGAAAACCCCGAGCACGCCGGCCTCAAGGCCATGCTCTCCCAGGCCCGCGAGACCGACCCGCTCAAGGCCCGCCTCGACGCCATCGAGGCCTCCACCTTCCCCGACGTCGCCAAGGCCGTGCTCGTCTACCAGACCCACGCCGCCGTCGGCAACCAGGACGAGGCCAAGAAAGCCCTCGCCAGAGCCAAAGAACTCGAGCCCGAGCACCCCCTCGTCATCGCCGCGCTCTTCGAGCAGGCCGTGGCCGAGGACAAGAAAGACGAGGCCCGCCGCCTCGCCGACCTCGCCGTCAAGCACGACATCGACCGCGTCAAGGGCCTCATCTTCCGCGTCCGCCTCGAACTCCTCGAAGGCCGCGTCCGCGAGGCCGTGGGCCTGGCCCAGCAGGCCGTGCAGGCCGACCCCCTCAGCCCCATCGGCTACCGCGTGCTCGGCACCACCCGCCTGGCCCAGGGCCGCGACCACTTCACCGAGGCCCTCCAGGCCTTCGAGAAGGGCCAGCAACTCAAGCCCGACGACGTCGAGTGCATCAAGGGCGTCCTCAAGGCCCGCATCGGCCTGCGCCAGTTCGTCGAGGCCCTCGGCATCGCCCGCCAGAACCTCAACCTCGCCTCCGGCGACAACGAGTTCGGCGACATCTGGCTCGCCCTCGAGGGCCAGTACGGCGACGCCGACAAGGCCATCGCCTTCCGCCAGAAGCAGTTCGAGCGCAACCCCAAAGACCGCCAGAACACCCTCGAACTCGCCGCCCTCCTCGTCCGGGCCCAGCGCTGGGAGCAGGCCCGCAAGCCCCTCGACGCCGCCAAGGCCGCCGACCCCCGCGACATCAACGTGGTCAACTTCGAGGGCCACTGGTACTGCGGCCAGAACCGCAAGGACGAGGGCAACAAGGTCTGGACCGACTACATCGACGCCACCCCCGAGGCCGAGCGCACCCTCGCCCTCCACGTCACCTTCGCCGCCTTCCTCCAGGAAACCGGCCAGAACCAGAAGGCCCTCGACCACCTCCTCAGCGTCCGCGACCGTCAGACCAAGGGCCGCATGGAGATCGACCGCGAGGCCGGAGACCTCTGCTTCAAGGTCGGCGACTGGGCCCAGGCCGCCGAGTTCTACGAGGCCGCCCTCAAGGGCGCCGACGAAGACCCCGGCAACGTCATCCGCTACCGCCTCATCGAGTCGCTCGTCAAGAACTCCGCCATCCTCACCCAGGCCGGCAAGCCCGCCGACGCGGCCGCCGCCCTCAAACGGGCCGACGCCCTCTGCCAGATCGACGGCAAAGACGACAAGCCCGACGTCAGCCTCCTCCTGCTCCGGGCCGACATCGCCATGGGCATGGGCGACCGCGAACGCGTCCGCCCCCTCCTCGACAAGGCCGTCGAGGCCGCTCCCAACAGCCCCATCGCCTACCTCAAGCGTGCCCAGATCCTGGCCCTGCAGAACGACATGGCCATGATCAACGACATCAAGGCCGACCTCAATCAGGCCCTCCGCCTCGATCCCAAGTTCGCCGCGGCACGCCAGATGCTCGCCAAGATCCTCTTCAACAGCCAGCAGCAGGACCAGGCACTCACCCTCCTCAAAGAGGGCGTCGCCCTCGACCCCACCGCCATGGGCCTGCGCGTCGACAACATCCAGATGTACATGGCCCTCGGCCAGACCGTCGAGGCCTGGAACATGCTCAAAGAGGTCATGGCCAAAGACCCCAGCCCCGACTGGCGCGTCATGGCCGCCCAGCTCTACGAGCAGGTCCTGACCGACCCCGATAAGAACAGCGGCAACCGCACCCCCGCCCCCACCCCCATGGAACTCGCCGTCGGCTTCTACCGCGAGGCCTGGGCCAAGCGCAAGGTGCCCATGCTCGCCCAGTCGCTCGCCGGCGCCATCCTCCGCCTCCCCCAGCCCGACCTCGCCGAGGTCAAGGCCGTGCTCGCCGCCCCCGAGGCCGGCACCGAGCGCGACGCCGAACTCCTCCTCATCCGCGCCTCCGTCGCCCACGTCGAGAAACGCACCGCCGAACGCGACGCCGACGTCGTCGCCGCCTTCAAGCTCCTCGACCAGACCAACGGCGACAACATGCTCGCCTTCACCCAGAAGATCCGCCTCATGGTCGCCGGCGACGTCCCCCAGACCGTCGCCATCTTCGACATGATCAAGGCCGCCGCCGGCCCCTTCGCCGAGACCACCGCCCTCCAGATCGCCCGCACCAAACTCACCGACCCCAAGACCCGCGCCGCCGGCCTCGCCGACGTCGACGCCCTCATCGCCTCCACCACCGATCCCGCCGCCCTCGGCCGCGCCCTCGTCAAGTGCGCCGACCTCCTCTACCTCGAACGCAACCACGAGCCCGCATCCGACCTCTACCTCCGCTCCAGCCGCCTCCTGCCCGACGATCCCAACCTCAAGAACAACCTCGCCTACACCCTTACCAAGCACCTCAACCGCCACCAGGACGCCCTCCCGCTCGCCCAGGCCGCCGTCGCCGCCGAGCCCGCCAACCCCAACTTCCTCGACACCCTCGGCACCGTCTATCTCGCACTGGGCAACCTCAACAAGGCCGAAGAAACCCTCCTCGCGGGCCGCGACGTCGCCAACACCAGCCGCACCCAACTCCCCATCTTCCTCCATCTCGTCGAGGTCCACATCGCCCGCGGCAACCGCGCCAAGGCCGACGAGTTCTTCGCCCAGGCCCGCCGCGCTATCGGACGCGACTCCCGCCTCGAAGGCGAGTTCGAAGAGGAGATCCGCCGCGTCGACCGCAAACTCAAAGGGGGCCGTTGATCCGCCCCGCCCCGTCTCCCGAAAAATGATCGGACGCCGGCCCCCGCCCGCGTCCCCGCCAACCGCCCGCCCCCGAGACCCGCATGAGCATCGCCACGCCCCCCAAGCCGACCCTGCCCGCCGCGCCGCGCCCCGGCCCAGGGCCCCTGCCCGTCTCCGGCGGCGCGGGCGGCGCCACCATCGACCCCGTCCGCCTCCTCCGCCAGCACAAGTTCACCTTCCTCGTCGCCGCCGGCGTCGGTGTCATCCTCGGCGTGGCCGCCTACTTCATCCTCGCCCGCTTCGCCCCCCAGTACCGCTCCACCGTCATGTACCAGGGCCTCCCACAGGAGGGCAACCTCCTCACCACCGAACTCGCCACCGGCGGCGACATCCAGGAACTCGACCGCTTCACCCAGACCCAGGTCCGCATCATGACCAACGAGCGCATCCTCCGCGACGCGGTGGCGCTCCCGCGCATCAAGAACGAGACCCGCTGGGGCAAGGACTACACCACCGACGCCGGACAGTTCGACTCCGTCGCCGCCGTCCGCGACCTCAAGGAGATGGTCGCCGCCCGGGCCGTCACCGGCACCAGCCTCATCGAACTCGTCGTCTCCGCCAAAACCCCCACCGACGCCGCCACCATCGCCAGCGCGCTCCACGAGGCCTACTGGCGCGACCTCACCACCCAGACCAACAGCAACACCCGCGAACGCCGCGAGGCCCTCGCCAAGCAACTCAGCGACCTCAACAACGAGATCAGCCGCCTCAGCACCCAGCAGGCCAGCATCCTCGAACGCACCCGCCTCACCGCCGTCGACGCCCAGGGCACCGCCGAACGCAACAAGATCGGCATCCTCCAGCCCCGCCTCGCCGAGGCCAACGAACTCCTCCAACGCCTCGAGACCGACTTCAAAAACCAGGAAACCCGCCTCAACAGCGAGTCCGGCATCCAGTACGGCGACGACCTCAAGGAAGAGGTCGAGCGCTCCAGCGTGGTCGTCAACCTCAAGGGCGAGATCGGCTCCCTCACCAGCACCCGCGAGGCCAAACGCGAACGCCTCGGCGAGGGCCACCGCGAGATCACCCAGCTCGACAACCTCATCAACGCCAAGAACGCCGAACTCAACACCGCACGCGAGGCCGAACTCCGCAAGGCCTTCGAGGGCCGCTTCGAACGCACCCGCCAGGCCGTCGACGCCACCAAGGCCCAGATCGATCAACTCCGCCGCGAACTCGACGAGACCAACACCCGCATGGAGGACATCGTCCAGAAGGTCGAAAACTACCGCGACCTCGAAGGCAAGAAAGCCCAGAAGCAGACCCAGCTCAGCGAGGTCCAGACCGCCCTCGACAACATCAAGTCCCTCGAGAGCCTCGCCGGCAGCGAACGCGTCGGCCGCATGCGCCTCCTCGAGCGCGGCCGCCCCCCCGACCAGATGGCCTTCCCCCGCGCCCCCACCATGCTCGCCCTCGGGCTCATCGCCTCACTCGGCCTCACCGGCGGCGTCGTCGTCCTCCGCGAGGTCCTCGACCAGCGCGTCAAGACCCCCTCCGACATCACCCTCATGCCCCGCATGCGCCTCCTCGGCGTCGTCCCCCTCGCCGCCGACGACCCCGGCAAGCCCGTCGCCGCCGAGACCGCCTACCGCGAGTGCCCCTCCGGCGCCGTCGCCGAGAGCTTCCGCCAACTCCGCCCCAGCGTCGTCAAACGCATGCACCAGGCCGGCCACAAGTCCCTCCTCGTCGTCGGCGCCATGCCCGGCTCCGGCACCACCACCTTCGCCGCCAACTTCGCCATGGCCTGCGCCGCCGCCGACGTCCGCACCCTCCTCATCGACGCCAACTTCCGCCGCCCCGCACTCCACAAAGTCCTCAAACTCGGCGAGGGCCCCGGCCTCGGCGAGGTCCTCACCCGCTCCTCCACCCTCGACGCCGCCGTCCAGAACTCCACCCTCCCCAACCTCGCACTCCTCTCCGCCGGCGCCGCCCAGGTCCGCTCCAGCCCCGAACGCCTCGCCACCGAGGCCATGACCCAGCTCATCCGCGAGGCCGGTGAGAAGTTCGACCTCGTCATCATCGACACCGCCCCCGCCGTCGTCGCCGGAGACGGCCTCGCCCTCGCCGCCCGCTGCGACGCCTCCCTCCTCGTCGTCCGCGCCATGGCCGAACGCCGCGGCCTCGTCGCCCGCATCCGCGACACCCTCTCCGACACCCGCGCCGAGTTCCTCGGCGTCGTCGTCAACGCCGTCCGCGCCTCCGCCGGCGGCTACCTGCGCGGCAACATCCGCACCCAGTTCGAGTACCAGAACTCCGGCGCGGCATGAGCCCCATCACCCCAGCCGCGCCCCCGCCACGCGAGCACCGCCCGCTCCGCTGCCTCGTCACCGGCGGCGCGGGCTTCATCGGCTCCCACCTCGTCGACCACCTCCTCGCCGCCGGCTGCCACGCCACCGTCGTCGACGACCTCTCCACCGGCCGCCGCGCCAACCTCCCCGCCGCCCACCCCCGCCTCGACTTCATCCACGCCGACCTGGGCGACTACCTCGCCGGCCCCGGCGCCGCCGCCCGCTTCGACCGCGCCTTCCACCTCGCCGCCGCCGTCGGCGTCAAACTCGTCATCGACGAGCCCGTCCGCGCCATCGAAACCAACGTCGGCCTCACCTCCGCCCTCCTCACCTGGGCCCTCACGCACGGCCCCGCCGGCGGGCCCCTGCCCGTGCTCGTCGCCTCCAGTTCCGAGGTCTACGGCAAGAGCGAACGCTGCCCCTTCGCCGAAGACGACGACGTCGTCTACGGCCCCACCACCAAGGGCCGCTGGGCCTACGCCATGAGCAAGGCCCTCGACGAGCACCTCGCCCTCGCCCACCACGGGCGCTCCGCTCTCCCCGTCGTGGTCGCGCGCTTCTTCAACACCGTCGGCCCGCGCCAGGTCGGCACCTACGGCATGGTCCTCCCCCGCTTCGTCGCCGCCGCCCTCGCCGGGCACGACCTCCTCGTCCACGGCGACGGCGCCCAGACCCGCTGTCTCTGCGACGTCCGCGACGTCGCCCCCGCCCTCCTCCGCCTCCTCGACACCCCCGCCTGCGCCGGCCGCGTCTTCAACCTCGGCTCCGACCGGCCCGTCTCCATGCTCGACCTCGCCGCCCGCGTCGTCCGCGTGCTCGCCTCCCCCAGCCGCGTCCGCACCGTTCCCTACGATGCCGTCTACGGCAAGGGCTTCGAGGACCTCCGCCGCCGCCAGCCCGACCTCACACGCATCAAGGCCGCCATCGGCTTCCAGCCCCGCTTCGACCTCGACGACACCATCCGCGACCTCGCCGCCTCGCTCTGCCCGCCCGCCGCCGTCCCCGTGTCGGTGCCCTCCGCCCGCCCCGGCCACACCCAACCCTCCACCCTGTGACCGACCCCGCACTCCCCAGCCTGAGCACCGCCGCGCCGATCGCCGCCGACATGTCGGCCGCCGACCGCCTGCGCGACCTCATCGAGGCCAACAAGGCCCAGGCCGCCCAACTCGAAGACCTCGCCAAAGACCTCGGCGTCGCCAAGTCGGTCGCCCCCGCGCCCCTCGACATCTTCCACCAGTACATCGGCGTCTTCCTCGCCGCCTTCCTCGTCGCCATCGTCGCCACGCCGATCATGCGCCGCCTCGCCATCGCCAACGGCATCGTTGACAAACCCGACGAGGCCCGCAAACTCCACAAGTTCCCCATCGCCTACATGGGCGGCGTCGGCGTCTATCTCGGCATCGTCGCCGGCATCCTCTTCAGTTACCTCGCCCCCCTCCACGGCCTGGTCACCTTCCACGCCACCACCCACCTCGACGGCGACGGCGGCGTCTTCCGCGTTCCCCTCTCCATCCTCGGCGGCCTCACCATCATCATGCTCGTCGGCCTCCTCGACGACGTCCTCAACATCAGCCCCTGGCAGAAGATCGGCGGCCAGTTGCTCGCCGCCGCCTTCCTCGCCATGGAAGACGTCGGCACCAAGGTCGCACTCCAGATCCTCGCCCCCGTCGGCAACTTCCTCGGAAACCCCGCCCTCAAGTGGGACATCCCCCTCCCCTTCGAGATCCCCATGTTCGGGGCCCACATCCCCGTCGACGTCGTCTACTGGAGCGGCACCGCCATCATCGCCGTCTTCGTCCTCGGCGCCTGCAACGCCACCAACCTCATCGACGGACTCGACGGCCTCTCCAGCGGCATCACCGCCATCGCCTCCGGCGGCCTGCTCATGGTCAGCCTCTGGCTCGCCGCCCACGACTCCGGACCCCTCGACTCCGCCCGCGTCATCCTCTGCCTCGCCCTCATGGGCGCCTGCCTGGGCTTCCTTCCCCACAACTTCAACCCCGCCGTCATCTTCCTCGGAGACTGCGGCAGCCTCCTCCTCGGCTTCGCCACCATCGTCATCGTCATCACCCTGGGCGACCGCGGCCGCACCGACCTCGTCCTCGCAGGCCTCATCATCTACTCCATCCCCATCATCGACACCACCCTCGCCATCATCCGCCGCAAACTCTCCGGCAAGAAAATCTCCGACGCCGACGACCAGCATCTCCACCACATGTTCAAGCGGGCCCTGGGCGTCAAGGGCGCCGTCTTCGCCCTCTACGCCATCGGCGCCGGCTTCGCCCTCCTGGGCGTCTGGCTCGCCATGAGCAAGGCCCGCGTCACCTACGCCCTCGCCATGGTCTTCATCCTCTTCATCGGGGTGATCGCCATCAAGGTCGCACGCCGCAAGGCCTTCGAGGAGCAGGTCGCCGCCAAGTACGGTTCCACTGCCGGTGCCGCCGCCGCGCCGCCCCCAAACGGCTCGGCCGCCACGCCCAAGCCGGTCGCCTGACCCCAGCGTTGGCGCAAGTTCCGCGCACCAACCGATATACTCGCTTCATGCCCGCACCCGCCACGCGGCCGCCGCTCTACACCCGTTCCGTCGCCCTCATGAACCAGAAGGGCGGCGTCGGCAAGACCACCTCCGCCGTCAACCTCGCCGCCGGCTGCGCCCTGGCGGGCCGCCGCGTCCTGCTCATCGACCTCGACCCGCAGGCCCACGCCAGTTTGCACCTGGGCGTCTCCACCGAAGGCAAGCCCACCGTCTACGACCTCCTGCTCGACCCCTCCATCGGCCTTGATGCATGCGCCGTCGAGGCCCGCACCAACCTCTGGCTTCTTCCCGCCGAGACCGCGCTGGCCGGCGCCGAGACCGAACTGGCCGCCGCGCCCGATCGCCTCACACGCCTGCGCACCGCGCTCGAAGCCTCCGGCGAGCAGTTCGAGTTCATCTTCATCGACTGCCCGCCCTCCCTCGGCCTGCTCACGCTCAACGGCCTCGCCGCCGTCCGCGAGGTCTTCATCCCCATGCAGGCCCACTTCCTCGCCCTCCAGGGCGTCGGCAAACTCATGGAGACCGTCGCACTCGTCGGGCGCGGCGTGAACCCCCGCCTGTTTGTCACCGGCGTCGTCCTCTGCCAGCACGACAACTCCACCACCCACACCCGCGAAGTCGTGGCCGACCTCGAAGCCTTCTTCGAGCAGGCCCGCACCACCGACACGCCCTGGCGCAACGCCCGCGTCTACAAGCCCGCCATCCGCCGCAACATCAAAATGGCCGAGTGCCCCAGTTTCGGCAAAACCATCCTCGAGTACGCCCCCTGGTGCCCGGGCGCCATCGACTACCGGGCCCTGGCCGAGCAGATCGTGAGCGAGTGGGATGCGCTCCGCGCCCGCCAGAGCGCCGAGCCGCGCCCGGAGGTGGTGGTGCCGGGGCGCGCGGCCGAGGTTGCGTGACGCGACGTCGGTGGCACACGTCACCCATCCAACCCCCGCCAATCCACGTTCCTGAAGTCCACGCGCGGCAGGGGGCGCCGGATGAACTCCACGTACTTCTGGGCCGCGCCGGTGTTGTAGATCACCGCCGTCTCGCCCCGCTTCACCGTCCCTGCCGCCAGCGCATTCTCCAGCGCCCCCACACACGCCGCGGCCTCGGGGCAGAGCGAAATCCCCTCCGCCTCCGCCGCCATGCGCATCCAGCCGTCAAGACGGTCTTCGGGCACGGCGCCGGCCGCGCCGTGAGATTCCCGCACCGCGTCGAGGATCATGAAGTCGCCCAAGGGCTTGGGCACGCGCAGGCCGCTCGCGCTCGCGCGGCACGGCCGGAGCCTCGCAGAACCGCTCGCCCTTGTCGAAGGCCGTGGCGATCGGCGCGCACCCGTCGCTCTGACAACTGAAGAGGCGCGGCCGCTTGCCAGCCGACCCGCTCGCCAGCCACCCGATCGCACCCAGTTCCGCGAAGGCCTTCCACATGCCGATCAGGCCCGTGCCGCCGCCGGTGGGGTAGAGGATCACATCCGGCAGCGTCCACCCCATCTGCTCCGCCAGTTCCAGGCCCATGGTCTTCTTGCCCTCAAGGCGATACGGCTCCTTGAGCGTGCTGAAATCAAACCAGCCCATTTTGGCCGCGCCCTCGCGCACGATGGTGCCGCAGTCGTTGATGAGGCCGTTGACGAGGAACGTCTTGGCCCCGAAGAGCGCGGCCTCGGCCTGGTTCACGATCGGCGTGTCATCGGGCATGAACACAAAGCACTCGATGCCCGCCCGCGCGGCATACGCCGCCAGCGCGCCCCCCGCGTTGCCGGCGGTGGGAATGGCCACGCGCTTCACGCCCAGTTCCTTGGCCATGCTCACGGCCACGGCCATGCCGCGCGACTTGAAGGAGCCGGTGGGCAGTTGCGACTCATCCTTGATGAGGAGCCGCTCGATGCCCATCCGCTTCGCCAGGCGCGGGCAGTCGAGCAGGGGCGTCATCCCCTCGCCAAACGTCACGATGTTCTCATCACGCTCGACGGGCAGCAATTCGCGGTAGCGCCACAGGCTTGGCGGCCGCGCCGCCACGGCCTCCCGCGTCATGGCCCTGGCCACCTTCTCCAGGTCATACCGCACCCACAGTGGCCGCCCCGCGTGAATGTTCTGGAGCGTGCGCGCTGGCAGAGTCGTGCCGTCGATCGCGGCTTCAAGATGCGTGACGAATGAGGGCATGGGGCGAGGATAACGCACGCGACCTCCATGCGCTGTCCCTCCCCGTGCCACTCGCCACACGCGGTAGAATCTACAGCCGTGGGGGCCAACGCATGAACCAAGCACCGCCGCTCTTTCAGGATGAGGTGGCGGCTCGCAATGCCCTGGACGAACCGCGGTTCAATGTTCTGGCCCCGATGCTTCGCATGTGGCAATCTTTTTGGCCGTACGCGGACGGCGACTTCGTGACGAAGATTGGGCTTGCTGTGGGCAAGCTCCACACCCACGGCACGCCGGGACCAGAGCGAGAGTGCGCCTGCGCGAAGTTTCAGCAGGTTTGGTGGGAGATGTTCGTCGGCTGCGCCCTGCTCGATCGGGACATCACGCTTGTTCCCCGTGCCGGTTGGGACAAGTCGCGGACGAAAAGCACGGGCCCTGATCTTCTCGCGATTGTCAATGGGCATCGCGTCTGGATCGAGTGCCACACGCCTGGAACTGGGGACAAGACCAAAGAGGACCATGTTCCAGAAGTCACCGACGCGCCCGTGCAACAGGTTCCGGTTGACCAGATCAAGCTTCGCCTCACCAACGCCATACGAACCAAACGCTGCCAGTGGGCGTCACCTGCGTGGGCGAGCATTGTGAAGCCCACGGATGGCTTCGTGATAGCCATCAACTCACGGTGTGTGTCCCCATTGGGCATCCTAGATCGAGATGCCTCGTGGATTGCCAGCGTGGTCTATGGGCTCGGTGCCCTTGTCGTGCCCTTCGATCTGAGCACGAACACGTGGGGTGAGCCCGTCATCGCGGCCCAGCCGACCATCCCGAAGAAGAAGAACGCTGAACCTGTCCCGGCAGCCAGGTTTGTGACCGGCACGGCACCAGAGGTGAGCGGGCTGCTCTATTCGAGAGCTGATGCCTGGAACCTCAAGCGCGAACCGTTCTCCGACCTCGTCTATCTGCCGAATCCAACCGCCACCGTTCGCTTGCCCGCGCCGTGGCCTCAGGATCGCTTGCCCTGACTGCTTGGTTGCACGCAGCGTCGTTCCCTGTACGTCAGGTGCCGCAGGTCTGATCACCGAAGTACTGTGTGATCCAGTCGCCCAAGTTGTCCGGGAACGGCTCGTTGCACTGGCCAACACCGCCAAACGTGAACGCGGCCCTGTAGCCTGCGTCATAGGGCGGGGTGTTGCCCGGGCAGGGAATCGCGTAGCCGCTGGGACCGGGGATCGCAGGCATATGGAAGTAGTCAGTGATGAAGTCGCCGAGATCGTCGGGGTTGAGGACCGTGTCGCCGTTGTAGTCGAGCGTGCAAGGAGGCGCGGGGTGGGCGTACGTCCAGAGAAGGGCTTCATCGCGTTGCGTTACCGTGTTATATCCACTGCCAACCACGTACGTGAAGTCGGCGTCACTCCACACACCTCTAGCCCTGGAGTACAGAAACCCGGCGGGCAGCAGCGCGTGCAGGTCTACCCACGATGCCGCAGATCCGCTCCACAGGCTCGCGCGCTCGAAGTCGCCGATCGTCGCCAAGCCAACTTGGCTGCTTCCACTCACGGCATAGGCAAGTGAATCCCTGGCACCGGCGGGGTGTAGGTCAACCCATGTCGCGGCCGAGCCGGTCCAGAGGCTGGCCCGCCCCACACCGCTGACGAAGGCAGTGCCCACTTGCTGACTCCCGGAAGTGCCGAGGGCGGCCGAGTCGATCGACCCAACGGGGTTCAGGTCTACCCACGACGCGGCAGACCCGGTCCACAAGCTCGCACGACCAACACCCCCCACCGTTGCACTGCCCACCTGTTGGCCGCTCGCCGTGCCGCGGGCAATCGAGCCAGCCGCGCCTGCAGGATTCAGGTCTACCCACGATGCCCCCGACCCGCGCCAGAGGCTGGCTCGGCCAATGCCGCCCACGATTGCAGTGCCCACCTGCTCACCGCCCGAGATGCCGTATATGTTCGAGTTGATCGATCCCGCTGGGTTCAGGTCGACCCACGATGCGGCCGAGCCGTGCCAGAGGCTTGCGCGCAAAATGCCGTTCATGCCTACCTGCCCCCCCTGAGACTCCCCGGAGGTGCACTGGGCGCTCGACCCCGCCGCACCCGCCGGATTGAGGTCGATCCACGCGGTGGGTGAGCCGCGCCAGAGCAGAGCGTGTTCCGCCCCCCCCACACTCGCAGACCCCGCCTGCTGGCTGCCGGAGACGCTGATCGCGTGCGAGTAGAGGTAGCCCTCAGGATGCAGGATCGATACGGTCCACTGCGCTTGGACTGTCGAGGCGACCGCGGCCAACACAAGCCCACCAATCACGGCGCGTCCGCTCATCTGAGCTGCGCGCACATGCATCTTCATCATCACTCGCTCCCTGCGCCGTCCGTGGCGGGCACGTTCCGGCATCGCAGGGGCCATCAGCGAAGCACCCGTACCGGAACCGCATAAAGCATACCTCACGCCGCAAGCCCTGCCAGCGTGCGCGCCGAAACCGTTTCGGCGCGCACGGAAGGCAATTCTGCGCGAACAGAAGCGGTTTCGGGTCGGTCTGAGTTCGGGTCTGGGCGCTGGCAACGGGCCTCGGATCGATGCCGAATCGGCTCGGCGCGCTCCGAACCCCACCGGGTGCGATCACAGATGCCGTCAGGGCGGTGCGAGGTCGGTTCTGCGCGATGCGAAGCCGCTTGGGCGCACTCTGCGGGGGTACGTGCGGTCTTCATCCCGGAGGGATGGACGATGGTTGCCACGGGTGGCTCTGCACCCGTGGAAAGCGGGCTCCAACGCCTCCCTCCGTCCTTTCCCCCTCTCGCACCCCAGCGGGGTGCGCGTTTGTGGCAGTAGACTGGACCCCATGCCGGGTGCCTGGACACAAAACATCTACCACGCGGTTTTCTCAACCAAGGGGCGGGCTGAGATCATCACGCCAGCACACGAAGCGCGGCTTTACGCGTACATCGGCGGCATACTCAACGACCTGCGCTGCACGCCCATCGCCATCAACGGCATGCCCGACCATGTGCATGTGCTTGCGCGATACCCCGCGGACCTTTCCCACGCGGACATGGTCCGCCACGTGAAGCAGCGCTCCAGTCGGTGGCTGCACGAGACGTTCCCGGAGTTGCGCGCGTTTGCGTGGCAGGAGGGGTACGGCGGATTCACGGTGAGCGCATCGATGCTCGATACCGTGGCCGCGTACATCCGTGGGCAGAAGGAGCACCACAAGAGCGTGAGTTCGCGGCACGAGTTCGAGGAGTTTCTACGCAAGCACGGGATCGACTACGACGCCAAGTACCTGGAGTAGGGATGGGCTCGCGCACCCCGCTGGGGTGCCGGGAAAGAAGGACAGAGGAAGGTGAGCAGGGCCGCTCTCCACCGGTGCAGAGCCACCGGTGGCAACCATCGCGCATCCCTTCGGGATGCACGGGCGTTCGCGCCGTGTCCGCTTCGCGCCTTCGCGTCATCGCGTCTTTGTGCGGCCTTACCTCGCCCCGGCCTTCTTGCCGCCCGCCCCCCCAACAAAGTTCGGCACACCGTCGCCCTTCTCGAAGAGGTCGGCAAACTTGAAGCCCTTGCGCTTCTTCCACTCGCCGCGGTGATACGCGTCGCTGGCCAAGAGCGGGAAGAGGGCCGTGAGTTCACCGAACACCATCTGCTCGTGCACCACATCCACCTTGCCCCACGAGCAGGCCTCGCGCAGCGTGCTGCCCGAAAGCGCCCCGTCGCGGCTGTCGGCCACGGTCATCTGGATGGCGTACTTGTGCATGCCGATGTCGCCGCGGGCCTTGCCCCCCTTGCGCTCGCTGAGCAGTTCCGCGGCTACCACAATGTCCTGCGCGAAGTTCTTGGGCACGCCCCCGCCCAGCATGAGCAGGCCCGTGTCCTTGCAGGCGAGTTTGATGTCGGTGAGTTCGCGGAAGTCCTTGCCGCTGTCGAAGGCGACCTGGCCGGTGCCGCGCTCGATGGCCTCGGTCTGCTGCAGCACGATGCCGAAGCCGGCCGAGCAGTCGCTGAACGCGGGCACGAAGATCGGCACCCGCTTCTGGTAGCAGGTCTTCACGATGCTCTCGTTGCGGGGGTGGTGCTTCACCAGGTACGCGCCCATCGCCTCGATGAACTCGCGGCTGGAATACGCGCCCGGCGCAAAGGCCGCGAAGATCTCGTGCGTCGCGGCGTCGCAGGCCCGCAGGTCGTCTTCATCGATGTACGTGTCGTAGATGCGGTCGATCATCCAGTTGCGCAGGGTCATGTCATCAACCGGGGGTGCCTCCGGCGAGCCCGGCGCGATGTAGTGCTTGAAACCCAGGCCCTCGAAAAAGTCCTGATCCACGATGTTGGCGCCGGTGGAGACGATCGCGTCCACCATGTTGTTGTCGACGAGCGTGGCGACCGCCTTCTTGAGGCCTGCGGAGATCAGGCTGCCCGCCAGCGTGAGGATGACGGCGCACTCCTTGTCCCTGAGCATCATGCTGTAGATGTCCGCCGCGTTGGCGAGCGTGCGGCTGGAGTAGGCCATCTCGCCGTAGGCGTCGATCACGCCCCGCGCATCAAACGCGGTGATGTCGATGTGCCGGATGGGGCGGCTGAGCAGGTCCTTCTTGGTCCAGTTCTTGTTCGCGGGCATGGGAGGGGTCCAGATGGCCAAATAGCAAATGTCCAAATGTCCAAATCAGAAGACGCGCCGATGCGCAGGGTCCTTATTTGGCTCTTTGGCCCTTTGCCATTTGGCCCTTTTCCTCGGCCCCCCCCGGCCGGTGCGGATCAACGAAGTGCCCGCGGGGGTGGCGCGAGCGTGGGGAATGGTATGGGGGTATCGGGGCGAAGCGGCACAACTCACGCCGCGCGGCGGCGTGGCTGGCGATTGGGGCGGGCCCGATCCGCCTCCAACGCGCGGGCCGCGGCGAGGCTGTAGAAACGCTCGCCGCAGCGGCCGCACACCTCGGCCGCCTCGCCTGCGCGGCGGGCTCCGGGCCGAGCGGGCGCAAGCGTCATGGCCGCAGACCCGCACAGTGGGCAGGTGCGCAGACGACGCTCAGCGCCCGTCGAACGTGGCGACCTTGGCCGAGATGAGGATGTAGAAGACCTCGCGGACGGCTTGGCCGTGGGGCTCGCGGTGGATCGTTCCCTTCGTGTAGATGACCGTGCCGTCATAACTCAGCCCCTTGATCACGTAGAGCTTCTGATCCGCAGACCGCCGATGCACGCTCGTGGATCGGAGCGTCTTGGTGATGGCGGGGGCGGTCACAATCGCCTCCACGACATCGGCGGCGTGCAGCCCGTCCGCGTCCATCTCGTCCAGGGCTTTCTGCGTGAATCGTAGGTCGCCGCGCAGCACCAGCCGCTTGATGCGGAGGAGGGTGTCCATGCCGCATCACTCCTCCAGATACGTGTACCCCTCCAGCCCGTCGTCGTAGTACTTCAGCAAACTCTTGCCCTCAGCGAGGGTGAGGCGGCTCTGGCGGCACGCCGCCTCGATATCCAGCCGCATCGCGCGCTTCATGTCCGCGATGTCGTACTGCACGTACTGCAGCACCTCCTCCACCGTGTCGCCCTCGATCACCTCGTCGATGGTCCAGTGCCCGGCCGGGTCGATCGAGATGTGCACGGCGTGCGTGTCGCCCAGCAGGTTGTGCAGGTCCCCCAGAATCTCCTGGTACGCCCCCAGCAGGAACACGCCCAGGTAGTACGGCTCCACGCCCACGGCCTCGCCGGGCAGCTCGCGCACCTCGTGCAACTCGAGGGCCTTCTTGTCGATCCGCTTGTCGACAAACTTGTCCACCTTGCCGTCGGAGTCGCAGGTGATGTCGGCGAGGATGCCGCGCCGCGTCGGCTCCTCGTTCAACCGGTGGATCGGCACGATCGGGAACAACTGGTCGATGGCCCACGAGTCGGGCATGCTCTGAAAGAGCGAGAAGTTGCAGAAGTAGATGTCGCTCAAGAGCTCCGGCAGGTTCTCGAACTCCTCGGGCAGTTCCCCCTTCTTGGCGGCCTTCTCCAAGAGTTTGTGGCCGATGGCCCAGAACAACTGCTCCGCCACCGCCCGCATGGGCAGGCTCATGTAGCCCAAACTGAACAGGCTCATCGCCTCGTCGCGGGCCTGCGTGGCGTCGTGATACGCCTCGAGCAGGTTGCGGTCGGTCATGTTCTGCAGGGCTTCGAGCAGGTCGAGGCAGGGCTGGGGCACCTCCGTCTCGGCCTTCATCGCCCTCTCGATCGCCGCCATGTCGGGGTTGGCCTCGAAGCGGCTCGAGCCCAAGACGTCGATCACCAGCACAGACGAATAGGCCACCATGGCCCGCCCGCTCTCGGAGATGATCGTGGGGTGGGGCACCTTGGCGTCGTCGCACACCGCCTTGATGCGGTAGACCACATCCGCCGCGTACTCCGCCACGTTGTAGTTGATGCTGCTCGACCACGCGCTCTGGCTGCCGTCGTAATCCACGCCCATGCCGCCGCCGATGTCGAGCATGGTGACGCCCGCGCCCAGGCGGTGCAACTCCGTGTAGATGTGCGTCAACTCATTGATCGCGTTCTTGAGCACGCGGATGTCGTACAACTGGCTGCCCACGTGGCAGTGCACCAAGTTCAGGCAGTCCAGCATGTCGTTCTTCTTGAGGTACTCGACCGCCCGCAGCACCTCGCTCACAAACAGGCCGAACTTGGAGCGCACGCCCGCCGACTGCTCCCACCGCCCCGCGCCGCGGCTCGACAGCTTCACGCGCACGCCGATCTTCGGCCGCACGTTGTACGCCTTGGCGTGCTTGACGATCAGTTCCAGTTCGTCGAACTTCTCCACCACCGGGATGATGTTCCGCCCCAGTTTGGTCGCCAGCACGCACGTCTCGATGAACTCCGAGTCCTTGAAGCCGTTGCAGATGATCGGCATGCCGTTCACGCCCGGCCCGCCCGCCACCGCGGAGAGGCCCAGCACCGCCAGCAGCTCCGGCTTGCTCCCCGCCTCCAGGCCGAAGCCCAGGTCCACCGCCAGGTGGGCCACCTGCTCGCACACGTGGCGTTGCTGGTTCACCTTGATCGGATAGACGCACGTGTACCCGCCCGTGTAGCCGTGCTCGGCCCGCGCATCGTCAAACGCCTTGCGGATCTCCTTCAGACGGTGCGACAGGATGTCGTTGAAGCGCAGCAGCACCGGCGTGTGGATGCCGCGCTCCTTCAGGCCCGCCACCACCTCGAAGAGGTCGATCTGGGCCTGCGCCTCCTTGGTCGGCATCACGGTGAGGTGGCCGTGGCCGTTGAAGCCGACGTAGCCCTTGCCCCAGTCCGCGATGCCGTAGAGCCGCGCCGATTCCTCGGCCGTCCAGCGCCCGTGCAGAAAGATGTTCTTCGTGGTGGTCAGCGTGGCCATGTGAGAGTGGGGGTGAAGATAACCCGGGAGTGATCCCGGTGCCCGCGGCAGCAATGGTGCTTGAACGTGGAGCCGCCTTCCGCAACCGTGGGTGCAACACACCCGGCCGCCGGGCCAACCGCGACGCATGCACCTGTGCGGGTCCGTGGGAGCCGCGGTTCGCACGCGGCCACGCCGCGCTCCGCCCTTGCTCGACCCCCGCCTACGCCGGGCCGTCGCCTTACCCGGCGCTGTCGGTGCTCGCGTCCATGCTCCACGCCCCGCGGGCCGGTGAACCCCGGCCCGCGCTGCGCCGCCGCGGCTCCGCCACGCGCTGCGCACTCATCCGAAGACCATACAGAATAGAACGGATTTCGCGCCGAGCAAGTGCTCTCCACACCAAACCCGCGCACACGCCGCCGCCGGGCCGCTGGTTCACCGTGAGCCCGCCAGCCCCAACTCATCCAAAAACCCGTGGATGCGCCGCTCGTAGTCGTCAAAGTCGCTCGGGAAGTCGAGGTGGTCGCACGCCTGCTCAAAGTACGTCGCCCGCCGCGCCAGGTCTCTCAGCCGCCGCCCGTGCTCCACCGGCACGATCGTGTCCCGGTCCCCGTGCATGATGAGCACGGGCACGTCCAGCGTCGGCAGCACCCGATCCGTCCGGAACGGGCTGCGCACAATGAACCCCGGCACCCCGTACCCCGCCGCGAACGACGCGATCGACGTGAACGTGCACTGCAGGATCAGGGCACGCGGCGGCCTCTGCCGCGCCGCTTGCACCGCCACCCCGCCACCCAGACTCCGCCCGAAGATCACCGTCCGGTTGCCGTCGATCTCCGGCCGTGCCAGGGCCGCATCCATCAGCGCCACGGCATCCGCCACGATCGCCGCCTCAGACGGCGTGCCGTCGGCCCGGCCGTAGCCGCGATACTCGGGCAGCAGCACCGCCATCCGCCGCCGCAGGAACAGGTCCACCTGGTCGATCCGGGCATCCTGATCGATCGTCTCGGCGTTGCCGTGGCACCAGACCACCAGCGGGAAGCGCTGGCCCGGCTCGCGCCGCACCGGCAAGAGCAGCAGGCCCGGCGTGCGCCCGGCCTCGTGCTCCACGCTCAGCTCGACCGCACCCGGCGGGATTGTCGTGTCGTGGGTCGGGATGATCTGCCGGGGGAAGATCAGGCGGTCTTGCAGCACGTACAGCGTGCCGCACCAGCCGGCGTACAGCACGGCCACGAACACACCCACGCGCAGCAACGCCCGCTTGGCCCGCCGCGCGGCGGTCGGGGCGGGCTTGGCGGGCATGGCCTGAGGCGGGGAGGTCATGGCTCTTGCTGCGGGAGGGTACCCGTCGGTACGGAGCATGTTCGCAGGGTGGGGCGGACTTATCCCCAATCGCGGGGGGGGTGAATCGCGCTGTCTGCGGCCGGCGAATAATGCCGCAAGCGCCCGACGGCGACAGGGTGTCGCCGCGGGTCGCGGGTTATCGGGCCACGGCGTTGTGCGCGGCCCGACGGAGCATTCCCCGTGACGAAACAGATTCTCTCGTGTATCGCGGTGTTCGGTCTGGCCGGCAGCCTCGTGGCCATGGAGCCCGAGAAGAAGATGGAGCCGGCGAAGAAGGACATGCCCGCCAAGACGGAGGGCAAGAAGGAGATGAAGGCCGAGGGCAAGACCATCGCCGAGACCGCGATGGCGACCGGCATGCACAACACGCTGGTCACGGCCCTCAAGGCCGCGGGCTGGGTGGAGCCGCTCAACTCGAAGGGCACGTTCACGGTCTTCGCGCCGACCGACGAGGCTTTCGCCAAGCTGCCCAAGGGCACGGTCGAGGACCTGCTCAAGCCTGAGAACAAGGAGAAACTGGCCAACATCCTGAAGTTCCACGTGATCGAGGGCAAGGCCGTGAAGGCCGAGACCGTGGTCACGATGACCGAGAGCGTCCCCACGCTCCAGGGCCAGACCTTCAAGATCATGGCCAAGGACGGCAAGGTCACCATCGGCAACGACATGGCCATGGCCAACGTGATCAAGACCGACGTGGCCTGCAACAACGGTGTGATCCACGTGATCGACACCGTGCTCATGCCCGCCAGCGACGGCGGCAAGCACGAGGGCAAGAAGGAAGAGAAGAAGCCCAAGTAACCCGGGCCCTCTCCGCCGCGCCTCGCTGAGGGGGTGCCCCGCCGGAGACCCGGCCCTCGCGTAACATCGGCCGCTCCGCCCCTCGGCGGGTACGGGGCCGCATGAACCGCGAACCGATCCTCCACAAGGTGGCCCAGGGCGACGCCGCGGCGGTGCGCGAACTGCTCGATCGATACGGCGGGCTGGTGCACGCACTGGCCCGCCGTTTTCTTTTGGACCCCTCCGAAGTCGAGGACGCGGTTCAGGAGGTGTTCAGCCAACTGTGGCAGAACGCCGGCCGCTACGACCCCGGGCTGGGATCGGAGGAGACGTTCGTCTCCACCATCACGCGGCGCCGGCTGATCGACCGCCGCCGGCGGCTGCGGCGGCGGGCCCAGGGGCGCGTTGATGCGGATGTGGGTCTGCAGGCGGCCCGCGACGACGACCAGCCCGCCGCGGACCTGCGCGACGAGGCGGCCCGGGCCGGCGAGTGCCTGGCCACGCTGCGGCCCGAGCAGCAGACCTGCCTGCGCCTGTCGATCTACCGGGGCCTGAGCCACGAGGAGATCGCGGGGATCACGGGCATGCCGCTGGGGACGGTGAAGACCCACGTGCGGCGCGGCCTCATCGCCCTGCGCGACATGCTCACGACCGATAAGGGCGGGCCGAAATCCCGGCCCCCCCCGACCGAGGGTGAATCCCCCATGCCGGAGACGCGAAAGCGTGCCCAGGGGATCAGTTAGCGAAGGCACCGGGCACTGGGCATCGGGCACCGGATAGCGACCCCCTCGACGACCGTGAACACGCATCCGACCAACCCGCTTCCGCACGACTCCGGCGACCGGAGCGACCCGCGGCACGCGCGGCTGGATGACCTGCTCATCGAGCGGACGCTGGCGGGCCTCTCGCCGGCGGACACGCAGGAACTGGAACTGCTGGCGGCGAGTCTGGGGCGCGACGCCTCGGCGGAGTCGTTTGACACGGCCGCGGCGGCGTTTGACCTGGCCTTCTCGGCGGAGCGGCCGCAGGCGCCCATGCCCGCCGAACTGCACGAGCGGGTGCTGCTGGCCGGGCAGGGGTGGGCGCGTGCGCAGCGCGGGGCCGGGCACGGGGGCGCGAGCGAGTCGTTTGACCGGGCGATACCCGGCGTGCTGCGGCTGGTGGAGGCCAAGCCGGGGGACGGGCGCGAGTTTGCGCGGGTGCGGGTGGTGAGCCGTGTGTGGCGGAGCGCGCCGGTGTGGGGCGGCTGGCTGGCCGCGGCGGCGTGCCTGCTCCTGGCGGTGAACCTGTACAGCGAGCGCAGCGCGCCCTCGGCGGCGTTCATGGCTCGGCGCGATCTCGGGGGCGGCGAGGCCTCGATCTCGAACCTTGTGCGGCGCTCGCCGGTGGCGCTGCTGGACGAGTTTCTGTCGTCGGCGGGCGACCGGGTGTCGGTGCGTCTGGCTTCGATGAAGAGCGACCGGGCCCCGGATGCGCGGGCCGAGGTGGTGTGGAGCCCGGGGCAGCGCACGGGCTTCTTGAAGGTGTCGGGGCTGCCGGCCAACGACACGGCCCAGAGCCGCTACCAGATCTGGGTGGTGGACGCCACGCGCCGCGAGCCCTATCCGGTGGACGCGGGGCTGTTTGACATCCCGCTCTCGGGCGGTCAGTACGTGGTGCCGATCAACGCGCGCCTGCCGGTGGGGCAGCCGCGGGCCTTCGCGGTGTCGATCGAGGCGCCCGAGGGGACGGTGGTGTCGGGGCCGGAGCGGCTGATCCTCGCGGGCGAGATGGAGATGGGGCCGGCGCTGGCACCCGAGGCGCGCTGAGGGCGGCGCGGGAGCGGCTTCTACCATCGCGGCGTGCAGACGCTGGCGGAGATCCGCGGGTTGCTGGATCGGCACGGGTTGTCGCCGCGCAAGGCGCTGGGGCAGAACTTTCTCATCGACAAGAACCTGCTGGCGCGGCTGATCGCCTCGGCGGGCGTGGGGCCGGGGTCGGTGGCGCTGGAGGTGGGCCCGGGCACGGGGACGCTGACGCGCGGCCTGCTGGACGCGGGGGCGCGGGTGGTGGCGTGCGAAATGGACGGGGGCCTGTGCGGCCTGCTGCGTGAGCACTTTGCGGCCGAGATCGCGGGGGCGCGGCTGGCGCTGATCGAGGGCGACTGCCTGGGACCGGGCAAGCGGCTGAACGCGGAAGCCGCGGTGGCGCTGGGCGGCGTGCCCTTTGCGCTGGTGGCGAACCTGCCCTATCAGGCGGGAACGCCGCTCATGCTCGACCTGCTCTTGCACCATCCGGGGTGCGGGGTGCTGGCGGCGACGATCCAGCGCGAGGTGGGCGAGCGGCTCACGGCGGGGCCGGGCTCGCGCGAGTACGGCGGGCTGGCGATCATGGCGCAGGCACTGGCGGAGGCGGAGTGGCTGGCCGATCTGCCGCCGGAGTGCTTCTGGCCGCGGCCGAAGGTGGAGAGTTGCATGGTGGTGCTGCGGCGGCGGGCGGCGCCGCGCACGGCCGACCCGGACGCCCTGGCGGCGCTGTGCCACCGGCTGTTCTCGAAGCGGCGCAAGCAACTGGGGGCGATTCTGGGACGGGCCACGGCGTGGCCTGCGGGCGTGCGGGCGGAGATGCGCCCCGAAGACCTGACGGTGGCCCAGGCGGCGGCGTTGGCCGCGGCGCTGGGGGCACAGTCCGCGGGCTAACCTCACGGCCCGACCGCTGGGAAGCCGCATGACCGCCCGCCCGCATCACGCCGCCGCGCCCGTGCCCGCCGCGCCGACACCCGCGGCGTCGGGGCTGCGCGTGCCGGTGCGGACGATCGCCAAGGCGGTGCACTTCAAGGGGGTGGGGCTGTTTTCGCCGGCGGTGTGCGAGGCGACGATCCGACCGGTGCAGACGGCGCACACGGGGGGTCTGGTGTTCAGGCGTGTGGACCTGCCGGGCGCGCCGACGATCCCGGTGCATCACCGGCACGTGATGGCGCGGGAGCGGCAGACGGTGCTGGCCCTGGGGGAGATGCGCGGGCCGAGCCCGGCGGCGAGCGTGCAGACGATCGAGCACATTCTGAGCGCGCTGGCGGGGTGCGGCGTGGACGCGGCGGTGATCGAGATCAGCGGGCCCGAGGTGCCGATGATGGACGGCTCGGCCAAGCCCTTTGCGGATGCGATTCTCAAGGCGGGCGTGGTGGGCGTCGCGGGCGCGGCGGAGGTGGAGGCGATCGTGGTGAGCGCGCCGATCGACATACGCGAGGGCGTGGCCCGGATTCAGGCTCTGCCCTTTGAGGCCGGGCGCGAGCCGCGCGGCGCGACGCTGGAGTGCGCCTACACGCTGGAGTTTGACGCGGGTGAGCCGATCGCGGGGCAGGGAGCGTTTTTCGAGGTGAATCACGTGCGCCCCGACGCCGACCTGTACGCGGCCCAGATCGCCCCGGCCCGGACCTTCTGCACCGAGCAGCAGGCGCGGCTGATGAGCGCGGCCCGGCTGCACGCGCACCTCGAGCCCAAGGACGTGCTGGTGATCGGGGCCAAGGGGCCGATCGACAACACGCTGCGCTTTGCCGATGAGCCGGCCCGGCACAAGGTGCTCGACCTGATCGGCGACCTGGCGCTGGCGGGCAGGCCGATCCACGGGCGGGTGGTGGCGCACCGATCCGGGCACGCCTTGAACCAGCGGCTGGCCGCGGCCCTGGCCGGGTGAGTCGGCGCGGGTGGGGTGTGCGGAGGGGATGAGGAGGGAGAGGAGGAAGGCCAGGAGGAGGAGGGGAAGAGAAGCAGGCACTGGGGACTGGGCGCGGGTGGGGAGCCAGAAGGCACGGAGGCAGGAGGAAGGGACGAAGGCGTGGCCGCACCGGTCGCGCCGCCTGCAGCGGCGGGCGTGGCGGGCGAGTCGTCGTAGCGCAGGGGCCAGAGGTCGCGGATGCGGCGCAGGGCGATCTCGACGTGGGGCGCGGTGGCGGCGGGGCGGTGCGGGCCTTCTTCTTTGTAGGGCATGGAGTTGAACCCGCTCCAGTAGCCCAGGCGGTAGGCGGCCACGGCCGCGAGCGGGCTCTGGGCGCTGTAGCGGTCGCCGTTGAGCACGCGGGGGTCGAGTTCATCGGGCGGGGGCGGCGGTTCGTCAAGGGCATCGCGCCGGGCCTGGCGTGCCACCGTGTGGCGGTGGACGCGGCGGGCGTGGTCGAGTTTGTCGCGGTGCACGACGTAGCGGAGGATCTGGGCACCGGCGAGGCGACGCTCGCGGGCGGGCTGGGAGGAATCGAGCACGAGGCCGTGGAGGGCGGAGAGGGTGGCGGCGCGGAGGAGGGCGGTGGAGGGGCAGGAGGCCGGGGAGCGCCGACCGGCGGTGCGGGTCGGGGGCACGGGAGGGGGCGCGGCGGTGTTCTCGTTGTGCATGGCGGCAGCGTGCGCCGGGGAGGGTGCGGGTCAAGCGAAAGCGCGCGCATGACCACACAATGGCGCGCGGGGGCGGGCGCGGATGGGCGCTTTCCGGCACCACGCCGGCGCGGAGCACGGCGCGTATGGGATGGGTTTGGTGCTGGTGGAGGGCGGCCGTGCCTCCGCATCGCGGGGCGGCGGGCGCGGTACCATCAGGTGCAGTGGCGCTCCTCATCGGCCAACGCGCTGGCGTGATTGCGGCCCTCGTGCTGGGCGCGGCGTGTGCGGCGTCCGGGCCGGCGGCCCGTGGCTCGACGCCGCTGAAGCAGGCGATCGCCGATCTGGACGGGCCCGACTACGCGGTGCGGGAGGCGGCCCGCGACCACCTGAGCGCCGACCCGGGAGTGTCGCTGGCGGACCTTGAGGCCGCGCTGCGGTCGGATGGACTCTCGCCCGAGCAGCGTGCCCGGCTGATGTCGGCGGCGTACGAGCGGTTTGCGCGGGGTCCGCGTGCGGCCCTGGGCGTGCAGTTTGCGGTGGGCGGCAACGCCTTCGGGGGCGAGGCTGAGGAGGCGGAGGGGATCCCGATCGGGCGGGTGTTCCCGAACTTTCCTTCGGCGGCGGTGCTGCGGGCGGGCGACCGCATCGTGGAGGTGGTGGGGGAGCCGGTGCGGCTGATGGCCGATTCGAGCGCGAGCTTCCGGCCGCTGGTGATCTCGCGCGATCCGGGTGAGGTGGTGAAGATCAAACTGGAACGGGAGGGCCGGACGCTGGACGTGGAGGTGGCGCTGGGCCGCTTCAGCGACCTGCCCAACGAGCGGCGGTTTGGCGGTGGGGGCGGCGGCGGGCTGAGCGGGAGCGACATCGCGGCGGGCTGGGCGGTGCGCAGCGCGGGCTACGCGAACGGCTGGGTGCGGAGCGCGCCGATCGTGGCGCCGCTCACGCGTGAGGAGTGGGGCATGGCGGGCGGGGGCGGTGTGCGCCTCATGACCCGCGAGGGGGCCGCGGCGCGGCCGGTTTCGGTGATGGCGGGCGGCCGGGCGCGCGGCCCGCTGGAAGGGTCTCACGATTACGACGAGGCGGTGGTGGTGCGCGGCAACGTGGCCGTGGCCGACGTGCTGCGGCGGCGGGGCGGGGGCGGGCGTGGCGGCGGGATGGGTGGGGGGGGGGGGGGGGGCGGGGGGGGGGGGGGGGGGGGGCCGGGCGCGCGGCGGCCGCGGCGCCGGCCCCGGCGTGGTGGTGCAACTGGGGCCGCGCGATCCGGCCGAGCTGGCGGCGGTGTCGGCGCGGCGGCGTGAGATCCAGACGCGCATGGCCGACGTGCGGGCCGAGATGCGCACGGCCCGCCAGACGGAGGAGAACCAGGCCCTGCCCGCGGAGACACGGGCGGCGGCCCGCGAAGACCAGGCCCGGCTGCTGACCGAACTGGCGACCTTGCTCGCGCAGGAGCAACTGTTGAACGAGCGGGCCCGGGGTGTGCGGCTGCTGCCGGCGCGGCCGTAGCGTGGTCGTCAGGCGGCGTCGTGGCGCTCGAAGCGTTCCATGCGTTCGATCACGTCGCGCAGGTCGGGGAAGGCGACGCGGCGGATGGCTTCGTCAACCGTGACCCACTCGCGGGCGCGTTCGTCCTTCTCGGGCCACTCTTCGAGTTGGCGCATCACGGGCATGGGGAAGAGCACGACGCGGTACTCGGCCCCGTTGGGCTTGCGGTATTCGTAGTGGCCGAGTTCCTGGGCATCCGGGTAGCCGATGACGCCGGCCTCTTCGTAGGCCTCGACGCGTCCGGCCTCCTGGGGTGTGTGGCCGTCGTCGATCTTGCCCTTGGGCACGATCCAGCCGCCGGCGCGGTTGGTGACGAGCAGCACCTGCACGGTGCCATCGGGGCGGACGCGGTAAGGGATCACGCCTGCCTGGGTTGCCGCTTCGGGCATGGGTGCATCCTGCGCGGGCGGGCCGTGGGGTGGGGCCGTTCCGCAGTGCGATCCGTCGCGCGCCGGGGCATCCTGCACCCGGCACCGGTCCATCCGGGCGGTATTGTGCCCCGGTTCGGGCCGCGTGCCAAGTTTGCACAGCGGGGGCTCGGGGGCGGCCATGCGTGCGCACGTGCATGGTTCGGGTGGTTGGGTGCGGCGGCGGGTGAGTCCGCGGGGGTGTTGTGGGGTCGCCCGAGTTACAAGGAGCGTTCGCGTCGGTACCTCCACGCCCACCAACCGATCATCGCCACGAGCGACGCGCCGGCACCGATGACGGCCGCCACGCCAAGCCCCGTGCCGGCTGTCCCGGCGCCACTCAACGCGACAAGGCCAACCACCACGGCCACGATGCACGCCTGACCCCACTCCGGCCACGGCTTGACAGGCAGATCCCACCGGGCGCCACAGCGCCTGCACGAGGCGGTTCGCAGCGGGCTGAAGGCGAGCAACATGAGCCACTCACTGCGCACGTACGGACCGCCGTCGTCCGCGTGCGTCCGCACACCCTGCCTGCTCCCGCATTGTGGGCAGATGTGTCGGCCGAACACGGTTTCGCTCCGCCACCGCCGGACGCCGGACTTTGGCCCCGCCCGTCTACGCTGCGCCCATGCACCTGATGCTCGGCGCGTACGTGATTGTTGGCCTGGTCAGCGTCCATCCGCCGTCGGCTGTGATCTCGCCAGCAGCGGGCGGTGCGGCACCCGCGCGGCCAGACACCGCGATCTTCCTGCCCGCCGACGAAGCGCGGCTTGTCGCCACGATTCGGTCGCTGCCCGCCCAACGCTCGCCCGGCCCGACGGAGGAGCACATCGCCGGGCTCAAGCGCACGGAGGAGGTGCTGATCGAGCGTGTGCGCGATCTGGGGTACCAGCCGGCCACCACCACGGTGCACTGGCGCCGGCGGGGCGAGCCCGGGCGCGACTGGCGCAACATCGCCTTTGAGGTGGGCGGGCGCACGCTGCCGCGCGAGGTGGTGCTGGTGGGGGCGCACTTTGACGCCGTGGCCGGCAGCCCGGGGGCCGATGACAACGGCGCGGCGGTGGGCGCGTTGCTGGAGATGGCCCGGCTGGCGCGGGTCCGGAGCGATGCCCACGGGGCCCCGACCCGCACGCTGCGGTTTGTGCTCTTCAACCTTGAGGAGGTGGGGCTGGTGGGGGCGACGCAGTACGCGGCGGAGGCGGCGGAGCGCGAGGCCGGGGGGGGGAGAGAGGAGCCGGGAGGTGAGCGGATCATCGCCATGCTGAGCCTGGATTGCATCGGGTACTTCAGCGACGAGGCGGGCTCGCAGCGGAACCCGTTTGCCGCGCTCAAGGGTCTGAGCGTGCCGGAGACGGGGGACTTTTTGGCGGTGGCGACGACCCTGGCGAACCGGCCGATGGTGCGGACGCTGGAGCGGCACATGCGGGCGGCGGTGCCCGGGGCGAAGTTCTTTGTGTTTGACGTGCTGCCGATCGCTCCGCCCGATTTGTTGCGCAGCGACCACGCGCCGTTTCTGCTCCGGGGTGTGCCCGCGGCGATCGTGAGCGACACGGCCAACTTTCGCAACCCGCACTACCACCAGCCGAGCGACACGATCGAGACGCTCGATCTGAAGCGGCTGACGCTGGCGACGGGGGCGCTCGCGGCGGGCGTGTGGGGCCTGGCGGAAGGGGGGATTGATGGGGCGGTCGATTCCGGTCCGGCGCGAACAAACCCGGGGCCTGCGGCGAAAGAGAAGCCATGAACACCACCGAACTGATGGAGCGGTATGCGGGTGGAACCCAGACGCTGAGCCGCGCGGTGGCGGGGTTGGGCGCGGCGGAGTTGGACGCCTTCCCGGTGCCGGGCACGTGGAGCATCCGGCAGATCGTGGTGCACACGCTCGACTCTGATCTGATCGCCACGCACCGGATGCGGCGGATCGTGGCGGAGGAGTTGCCGCTGCTGATCTCGTACGACGAGACGCTGTTCGCCAAGGCCCTGCGTTACGAGGATGTGGATGTGGCGCTGGCGCTGCGGCTGTTTGCCGACAACCGGGCGTTCACGCTCACGATGCTGAGGGGTCTGCCCGCCGAGGCGTGGGGCCGCGCGGGCATTCACAACCAGCGCGGCAAGGTGACGCTGGCGACGGTGGTGGGCATGTACGCGGATCACGTGGACCACCACGTCGGCTTCATTCTCAAGAAACGCGCGCTGCTCGGCAAGCTGGTGTGACAGGTCGCGCGGGGGTGCGGTGCCCGTGTGAAAATGGGCAAAAACGACGCGGTTGCGACAGGTCCAGAACCGGCCTGTGAGGCTGATTTCGGCCATATACTCGGGAAACCGCCTATATCGGCCGGGCATTGGCGGGCGAATCGCGCGATTCGCTTGCCGGTTCAGAAATCGTGGTGTATGGTCCTTTCGCCAAGGTGAGGGAGGAAACTCCGTTTTGTCACCTTGCGCCAAGTTGACCAGCGACCTCTTCGCGAGAGACCGCGGCGATGTCGTTTGGCCCCCCCTCCCCGGGAAACCGGGCCGCTCTTGACGGGCGGAGCAGGGGTTCAACTTGCGGAAATCTCTCTCCCGCACCCGGTTCTCTCCCCGGATGTTGGCGCAATGCTGGGTTCACAAGGTGCAGTTCGTCGCCGGATGCAGGCCGCGTACGCGGTCGAGGCGATGCCCGCGCCGGTGAAGGCCGCGCCCCTGGTTGGACAGAGTGAGGCGATGAACCGGCTGCGGGGGCTGATCGGGGCGGTGGGGCCGCGCGATGCCACGGTGCTGGTGCAGGGGCCGTCGGGCTCGGGCAAGGAGTTGGTGGCGCGGCACCTGCACCTGGCGAGCAAGCGCGCGGCGGGGCCGTTTGTGGCGGTCGATTGCACCGGCCTGCGCGACACGCTGCTGGAGAGCCAGTTGTTCGGGCATGTGAAGGGGGCGTTCACGGGGGCCGACCAGGCGACCTTGGGCTTCTTCCGTTCGGCGGACGGGGGCACGCTGTTCCTCGATGAGATCGGCGAACTCGATCTCAAGACGCAGGCCAAACTTCTGCGGTGCATTCAGGAGCGGGCGGTGGTGCCGCTGGGTGCCGTGCACCCGGTGCCGGTGAACGTGCGGGTGATCTGCGCCACGCACCGTGATCTGCGGGCGATGGTGGCGCGGGGCGACTTCCGCGAGGACCTGTTCTTCCGGCTCGACGTGGTGAAACTCTCGGTGCCGGCGATGAGCGAGCGGCCCGACGACGCGGTGCCCCTGGCGCGGCACTTCCTGGCGCAGTTGGCCGACCTGTACGAGGAGCCGGCCAAGGTGCTCTCGCCCGAGGCCGAGGCGATCCTGGCGGCGTACCCGTGGCCGGGCAACGTGCGCGAGTTGGGCAACGCGATCGAGCACGCGGTGGTCTTTGCCACGGGCGAGGTGCTGACGCCGGCCGACCTGCCCGAGCGGCTGCGGGCGGGGGCGATCGCGGCGGCCAACCACGCGGCCAGCGTGGCGGTGGCGGGGCTGTCGCAGGTGGACGGGCCGATCGTGACGCTGGAGGCGGCCGAGAAGGCCCTGATCGCACGGGCCCTGCGGAGCACGCGGGGGAACCAGTCGGCCGCGGCCCAGATGCTGCGGATCGACCGGCGGCGGCTGCACCGCAAGGTGGAGCGCTACAGCCTGCTGCATCTTCTGGACGGCGGCGAGGGCTGAAGCCCGACGCGGCCCGGCCGATAAACTCTGGTATGGCACGGATGCACGGCGTGGCGGTGGTTGTGTGCGCTGGCCTCGCCACGGGCACGCCTGGGGCGGGCCTGTGGCACAGCGCGAGTCTGTGGCGCGAGGTGGCCGCGCCCACGCCGGCCAAGCCCGATGCCTTGATCCCCGGCGTGAAGCCGATGGAGGCTCCCGAGGTCGCCCAGGCGGTGGCGGCTGCGGTGGGGGCGGAGTTTCTGTCGGCCGATGAAGCCAAAGACCTGCGGGTGTTTCACGGATTGGCGACGGAGGCGGACCTGGACACGCCCGCACGGATCGCGGCGGATGCGCTGATCCGCGGGCGGTGGGCCGACCCGATCTTCGATGATGCGGCGGCGCCGGCTCTCGATCGCGCGGAGGCGCTCGTGGCGCGGGGCGAGCCCGCTGCGGCGCTGGCCCTGGTGGGCGAGGCGGCAGCCGAGGGCGAGCCGGTGCGGGCTGGTGGTCTGCGGGTGATGGCGCTCGACCTGCTGGGGCGCGTTGATGACGCGGTGCGGGCGGCGGCGCCCGCGCTGGTGCTGGTGAACCGCGGCAGCGCGGAGCGGGCGCTGGATGCGGCGTGGGCGGTGCGTGCGGCGGCGGTGGCGGTGCGTTTGCGGCCGCGCGAGGGGGCGGGCGAGTACGGGGCGATGCTGGGCCTCTTGCGGCACGCGCGCGAGCAGGTGGACCCCTTGTGCTGGCCGGTGCTGTTGGAGGAGGCGCGGCTGCTGGCGGACAAGGACAATCCGGCCCAGGCGCAGGAGGTGATGGGGCAGGTGCTGGAGCGCTGCCCGGCGTCGGCGGGGGCGTGGCGATTGCTGGGGGAGATGGCGGCGGCGAGTTTCGATATGCCCAGCGTGGAGGCGATCGCGGCGCGGCTGGATGTGATCGCGGGCGATGCGCCCGGCAGCGGCAAGGGTGCGGATGCGTGTGCCCTGCGCTGCCGCGCGATGCTGAGGCAGAGCGAGGCGACGTTGGCGCGGGAGGCGCTGGGTGCTGCCCTGGAGGCGACGCCCCACGCGCCCGACCTTCTGGCGCTGGAAGCGGCGGCGGTGGGGATTTCGTTTGATGCGGCGGCGCTGGAGGAGCGGCTGGCGGCGTTTGGCGCGCGGATACCGGGCTCGGCGCGGGCTCTCCACGAGGCGGGCAAGGCGTTGTCGGAGGCGCGGCAGTACGCGATGGCGGGGGCGTTACTCGAGCGGGCGATAGCGAAGGAACCGGGGTGGGCGGAGCCGAAGATCGATCTGGGCCTGATGCTGGTGCAGGCGGGGGAGGATGAGCGTGCCCGCGCGGTGCTGGAGGATGCGACGCGGCTGGACCCGTTTCACGTGCGTGCGGGCAACAGCCTGGCGCTGGTGAGGAGCATCGCGGGGTACGCGCGGATCGAGAGCGCCCACTTTGTGGTGCGCTACCAGCCGGGGCGCACGGCCGACGGCGGGCCGCTGCCGGAGGGGGAGGACCCCGATGCGCTGGTGGCGGCGGAGATGGTGGCGGTGCTGGAGGAGAATCACAGGCTGGTGGCGAGCGCGCCGGAGGTGGAGAAGGGGGGGCTGGACCACGCGCCGGCGCGGAAGACGTTTATTGACCTGATGCCGGATCACCGGGCGTTTGCGGTGCGGATCGCGGGGATGCCGAAGATCCACACGATCGCGGCGAGCACGGGGCCGGTGATCGCGATGGAGGCGCCGCGCGAGGGGGCGAGCCACTCGGGGACGTACGACTGGCCGCGCGTGGTGCGGCACGAGTACACGCACACGGTGGGGCTGGACAAGACGAGCAACCGCATCCCGCACTGGTTCACGGAAGCGCAGGCGGTGTTCCTTGAGCGGCGGGAGCGCGACGAGCAGACGTGCCGGCTCCTGGCGACGGCACTGGAGCTGGACCGGCTGTTTGACTTCAGCGAGATCAACATCGCGTTTGTGCGGCCCAGGAAGCCGACGGACCGGCAGCAGGGGTACGCCCAGGGGCACTGGATGTACGAGTATCTGTACGAGACGCACGGGGCGCGGGCCCCGCTGGAGTTGATGGGCAAGTACGCCGCGGGCGTGCGCGAGGAGGAGGCGTATCGGGACGTGCTGGGGGTGTCGCGGGCGGAGTTTCTGGGGCGGTTCAAGGCGTGGGCGCGGGGGCGGGTGCGGGCGTGGGGCTTGCTGCCGGCGGAGGGGGTGCCGACGATGCCAGAGTTGCTGGAACAGGTGAAGGGCGAGGTGGAGAAAGGGGGGCAGGTGCCCGCGGCGGTGGTGGAGCGCTGGCTGAAGGAGCACCCGGCGCACCCGGACGTGCTGGAACTGGCGCTGGACAGGGCGATTGAGGCGAACAACGGGGAGCCGACTGAGGAGATGACGGGGTTGATCGATCGGTACGCCGCGGCGCGGCCGGTGGACCCCAAGCCGCACCGGCTGATGGCGCGGCTGGCGCTGGCGGCGGGGGCGAGCGCGGGGGTGGCGGCGCGGGCTGCCGGAGCGCTTGAGTTTCTGGATGAGCGCGAGGAGAAGATCGCGGCGTACGCGGCCCGGCTTGCGGAGATGTACGCGGAGGAGGGGGACGCGGCGCGGGGGCTGGTGAAAGCGGAGCGGGCGACGCGGATCGCGCCCTACGACGCGCGCTTGCGCGAACTGGCGGCCCGGGTGGCGCTGGTGTGCGGGAAGCCGGGCGCGGCGCGGGGGCACATCCGGATGCTGGTGGCGCTGGAGCCGGGGCAGGCGGTGCACAGGCGCAGGCTGGCGGCGGTGGAGGCGCTGGTGGAGAAGGCGGGGGAGTAGGGCGGCGGCGCCGCCGGCCGGGCGGCGATCAGGGGCCGACCCAGGTGCCGGGCAGGTCTTCGCCGGGCTCGCTGAGCGCGGCGGTGAGCAGCGCACCCGGCTCGCGGCCGTCGACGATGGCAACGCGGGCGACGCCCGCGCGCACGGCCTCGTAGCAGGCATCGAGTTTGGGGAGCATGCCGCCCGTGATGACCGCGGCGATGGTGGCGCGCTGGTAGTCGGCGTGGGTGAGGGCGGGGGCGCAGGGCGCGGCGGGGTCGGAACTGAGGCGCACGCCGGGGGTGTCGGAAACGAGGATGAAGGCGTGGGCGCCGAGCGCGGCGGCGACAGTGCCGGCGGCGAGGTCGGCGTTGACGTTGAGTTTGCCGGGGGACGCCGGCGCGGTGGAGGCGGGCTGAGCCGGGTGTGCCAGGTCGAAGGCGATGGGGGCGAGGACGGGGACCACGCCCGCCTGGCAGAGGCCCAGGAGGACGGGGGTGTTGACGCGGGTAACGCGGCCCACGAGGCCGAGGTCTTCACCTTCGGTGTCGGGGGGGGCGGGGCGGCCGGGGGGGGCTGGTGGCGCGGGGGCGCGGGTGCGGGTGCCGAAGAGCACGCCGCCGGAGAGGGTGTGGACGCCCTGGGCGCTCACGCCGTGCGCGGCGAGGTCGCTCAGGATCTGGCGGTTGATGTCGCCGCACAGCACACGCTCGACGATGGCGAGGGTTGCCGCGTCGGTGTAGCGCTGGCCCTGCACGAACCGGGCGGCGAGGCCGGCGGCGTTCATGGCGGCGGTGATGGCCTTGCCGCCGCCGTGGATGATGACGGGGCGCAGGCCCAGGGAGACCAGCGCGGCGGCATCGTGGCAGATGGCCCGGAGCGTGGCCGCGTCGTCCTGAATCGAGCCGCCGACCTTGATGACGATGCCCTGGGTGCGCAGTGCGGCCAGGCGCTGGTGGTGCTGGCGGATCCAGTGTGCGGCTTGACGCATGGTGAAGGCACGCTGGGGCGGCCCGGGGTCAACGCGGATCGGGCTGGGGATGAGGGCTGCTCCGGGCGCGGTCATTTTTTGCCCGGTTTCGCGCCCGTGCTGCCCTTGCCCTCGAGGAGTTCGCGGGCCATGATCGACGCGCCCAGGAGGCCGGCGTCGGCCTCGAGTTTGGTGCAGACGACCTCGACCCTGCGCAGGCTCTCGGGGAAGACCAGGCGGCGCGTGTGCTCGCGCACGGGCTTGGCCAGGTCCTCGCCCATGGCCTCGGAGAGGCCGCCGCCGAGCACGACCAGCGGCAGGCTGAGGGCGGTGACGTACGTGGAGCAGACCACGCCGAGGAGTTCGGCCACGTTGTGGATCACGTCGACGGTGACCCTGTCCTTCTTGGCGTAGGCCATGCTCACGGTCTTGGCGCGGACTTCGGAGAGGTTGTTGTCGGCGAGTTCGGGGATGATGGACTTGTGGTTGCGGATGAGGCGGAGGATGCGGTCGACCACGGCGGTGCGCGAGCAGTTGTCTTCAACCTTGCGGGAGCCGGGGGGGTTGTGGGGGAAGAGCATGGTGTGGCCCACCTCGCCCGCGGTGAAGTTGGCCCCGTAGTACAACTGGTTGTTGAAGATGAAGCCGCCGCCCACGCCGGTGCCGAGCCAGATGCCGACCATGTCGGAGTAGCCCTTGCCGGCGCCCAGGCGGTGCTCGCCCAGGACGGCGACGTTGACGTCGTTGTCGACCACGACGGGGATGCCGAGTTTCTTGCGGAGGATGTCGGCCAGGGGGACGTCGGTCCAGCGCAGGTTGGGGGCCATGAGCACCACGCCGTCGTGGGGATTGATGGCCCCGGGGGCGCCGATGCCGAGGGCGCCGCAGTCTTTGACCTTGATCCCGGCCTCGCCGCAGGCCTCCTGCACGCCGTCGCAGATGCGTTCGACGACTTTGCTCAGGCCCTCGGTGGCGCGGGTCTTCTTTTTGCTGCGGCCGGTGATCTTGCTGGCCGCGTTGACCGCGCCGATCTGCATGTTGGTGCCGCCCAGATCGATGCCGATGACGGGTTTGCCGCTGGACTTGGCCATGGTGGGTGCTCGCTGGGGGGAGTGTGAAGGGGCGTGCGGAGTGTACCACGAGGGGGTGGGTGTGGGGGCGGGGCGGGTGGCGAGCGCCACGGGGCGGCGCGGTGCGTGAAAATCAACCACTGAATGGTCGAAATTCGACCACAAGATGGTGAGATTTCACGGGCTGCGGCCCGCCCCCTCAGACCAGCCGCGCGGGGACGGCCGCGGCATCCGGGCACACGCTCCGAAGGGTGGTGCAGGCGGCCTCGGCCGCCGCCCGGCTCGGGCAGAGGGCAAAGAGCGTGCTGCCGCTGCCGGTGACGTGCACGGGCCGGCCGAGCGTGGCGGCGGCGGTGTCGCGCAGGGCGCGGAGGCCGGGGGCGACGGCGAAGGCGGGCTCGGCGAGGTCGTTGAAGAGGCGGTCGGAGGGGATCGCGGCGGTGGCCGCGGTGTGGGCGGCGAGGTCGCGGACGGCGTGGTCGCGCAGGGTGTGGCCGGGCGCGAGCGCGGCGTCAAAGGCGCGGTAGACGGGGCCGGTGGGGCAGCCGACGGGCGGGAAGATGAGCGCGAGCCAGCCGGTGGTGCGGGCGACGGGTTCGATGCGGTCGCCCAGACCGCTCACGAGGGCGGGCGGCGGTGCGCCGGCGGGGCCGGTGTCATGGGTTTGGCCGCCGAGGAAGAAGGCGACGTCGGAGCCGAGCGCGGCGCCGAGGGCGCGGAGGGCGGGGCGGTCGAGGCCGAGGTCGAAGAGGGTGCTGAGGCCCAGGAGCATGGCCGCGGCATCGGCGGAGCCGCCGCCCAGGCCGCCGCCGACGGGGATGCGTTTGGAGAGGGTCATGGCGACGGGTAAGGGGTGGCCGACGTGGGCTTCGAGGGCGCGCTGGGCCCGCACGCAGAGGTCTTTGTCGAGGGGCCAGTCGATGGGGGAGGGGCGTGGGGCATCGGGGGCCCAGGCGAGGGCGTGGGTGCTGGTGCCGGCGTCGCGGCGTGTGAGCGAGAGGGTGTCGCGCAGGTCGATGGCGTGCATCCACGAGCAGACGGGGTGGAAGCCGGCGCGGGGCCCGGCCTCGGGGGGCAGCGGGGGGCCGACGGCGAGGGCGAGGTTGACCTTGGCGTGTGCGGGGATCGAGATGCCGCGCTGCCCGTTCATGCGGGCGCGATGGTACCGGGTGGCGCGACCGTAGAATCGCGGGATGCTCGTGAGCGACTTGGCCAGAGCGATGGAGACGGTGGCGCCGCTGGACGCGGCGGCGGGGTGGGACAACGTGGGGTTGCTTCTGGGCGCGCCGGGGGATGCGCTGAGGGGCGACGGGGGCGACCGCGGCGGGGTGCTGCTGACGATTGACCTGACGCACGCGGTGCTGGATGAGGCGGAGGGTGCGGGCTGCCGCGCGGTGGTGGCGTATCACCCGCCGGTGTTTGCGCCGGTGAAGCGGGTGACGGATGCGGAGCCGCTGGCGGGGGTGGTGCTGCGGGCGGCGCGGCTGGGGCTGGCGGTGTATTCGCCGCACACGGCGCTGGACGCGGCGCCGGGGGCGATGAGCGACTGGCTGGCGGATGGCGTGCTTGATCGCACGCAGCCGGGGGGGAGCGCGGCGGGTGCGGACCGGCGTGCGTTGTCTCCGCACGCGGCGGTGCGGGCGACGGAGGCGCTCAAGATCGTGGCGTTTGTGCCGGCGGACAAGGCGGATGCGGTGCGTGATGCGCTGGCGAGCGCGGGGGCTGGGCAGATCGGTGCGTACCGGGTGTGCTCGTTTGCGACGGCGGGGACGGGGACGTTTCTGGGGAGCGACGGGGCGCACCCGACGATCGGGCGTGTGGGGCGGCTGGAGCGGGTGGAGGAACTGAGGCTGGAGATGGTGTGCTCGCGCGAGGCGCTGGCGCTGGCGCTGGCGACCTTGCGGCGGCTGCACCCGTACGAGGAGCCGGCGATTGACGTGTACGAACTGGTGGCCCAGCCGCGGCGCGAGGCGGGGATGGGCCGGCGGCTGGTGCTGGATCAGCCGGCGACGGTGGGGCAGTTGTGCGAGCGGCTGAAGCGGCACCTGCGGCTGCCGGCGGTGAGCGCGGCGGAGGCGGGCGCGGGGGCGTGCACGCACGTGGGGGTGTGCCCCGGGGCGGGGGGCGGGCTGGTGGCTGAGGCGCGGGCCCAGGGGTGCCGCGTGTTTGTGACGGGCGAGATGAAACACCACGAGGTTCTGGAAGCGGTGCGCGGGGGCGTGTCGGTGATTCTGGCGGGGCACACGGCGACGGAGCGTGGGTATCTGCCGGTGCTGGCGGAGCGGCTCAAGGGCTTGTTGCCGGGCGTGCCGGTGAGCGTGAGCCGTGCGGACACGGACCCGCTGAGGTTGATGTAGGAAGTTGACGAGATGACGAGTTGACGAGGCAGGGCGAGAGAGGCCATGACGACGATCTTCGTGAACGGCCGCTTTGTGGATGATGCCGCGCAGGCGACGCTGAGCGCGCTGGATGCGGGGGTGCAGCACGGGGTGGGCCTGTTTGAGACGATGCTGGGGGTGAAGGGGCGGGTGGAGCCGGTGGTGCTGGGGCTGGAGCACGTGCGGAGGTTGATCGACTCGGCGGCGGCCCTGGGGCTGAGCGCGGGTTTGCGTGAGGGGGCGCTGTACGAGGCGGTGGTGGAGACGTTCCGGCGCTCGGGGCTGGAGCGGGCGCGGGTGCGGCTCACGGCGACGGGCGGGGGCGGCGGCTGGCTGCCGCGCCGGAGGGAGGAGGGGGGTGTGGAAGGCGTGTCGGGGCGGCGGCATGACCCGACGGTGGTGATCGTGGCGGAGGCGGCCCGGGAGTACGGGGCGGAGGTGTACGGCCGCGGGGTGGTGGTGGGGATCGCGGCGGCGCGGCCGAGCGCGCTGGCCCCGCACGAGAGCCACAAGACGCTGAACTACTGGTGGCGGCTGAGCGAACTGAGCGCGGCGGCGGCCCGGGGTGTGAGCGAGGCGCTGGTGTTTGACACGGCTGGGCGGCTGGTGGGAGGGTGCGTGAGCAACGTGTTTCTTGTCAAGGGTGGCGAGTTGCTCACGCCGCGGGCGCGGGGTGATGCGGCGGAGCCCGGGGCGGGGGGTGGGGGGGGTGCGGGGGGTGCGGGCGAACCGTCGGCGACGCTGCCGGGGATTACGCGGCAGTGGGTGATGCACACGGCGGCGGGGCTGGGCGTGCTGACGCGCACGGGCGCGTTGACGATCGACGACGTGCTGGGCGCTGAGGAGGTGCTGGCGACGAACTCATCGTGGGGCGTGCTGCCGGTGGTGGGGGTGGAGGCGCACGGTGTGGGGGGCGGCGTGGTGGGGCCGGTGGGGCGCGAGTTGATGCGGGCGTGGGAGCGCGAGGTGGCGGGGGCGTAGGGCCGGGGTGGTCCGGTAACGCGGCGGGGGGGCACGAGGGCGGGGCGGCGGGCCGATGCAGAGCGTGGACCGGTCCTGCGCGCTGCGCAGGGGCGGCGGCTGTGCCGCGCCACGCGGTCGCATTCACGGAGACAGGCATGAACCACGCGCGCACCACCCGGACGATCTCGAGCATCCCGTCGAACACGCTGCGCATGGGCGACGCGGACCTGGGGAAACTGCGTGAGGGGTTGGAGGTGCCGGCGGGGGCGGCGGACGCGAAGCGCGGGCACCTGCGCTGGCCCTTTCCGGCCAACGCGGTGAAGATGGAGGTGCAGCACCCGGGCGGGCAGAGCACGGTGCTGGCGTATGCGTGCCGGAACTTGTCGTGCGGGGGGATGAGCCTGTTGCACTCGGCGTACGTGCACGTGGGGACGACGTGCACGGTGATGCTGCCGCGCCCGGACGGGACGGTTGCGCGGGTGGCGGGGAGGATCGTGCGGTGCCGGCACGTGAAGGGGACGGTGCACGAGGTCGGCGTGGCCTTCAACACGCCGATCACGATCGGGGAGTTCATCCGGCTGGACCCGTACGAGGGGCGGTTTTCGCTGGAGAAGATCGAGCCGGAGCGGCTGCACGGGACGGTGCTGCACGTGGAGGACTCGGAGATGGACCGGCGGCTGGTGCGGAGTTTTTTGCGGGACACGAACCTGTCGGTGGTGAACGCGGACGACGGTGAGGGGGCGCTGGCGCGGGTGAAAGAGGGGTTTGATCTGATCCTGTGCGACCTCAACCTGGCGAAGATGTCGGGGATTCAGTTCTGCACAGCGGTGCGGAATCTGGGGATCGAGAAGCCGGTGATCATGGTGTCGGCGGATGTGCGGGCCCAGACGCGGTCCCAGATCAAGGCGGCCCGTGCCAGCGCGTTTCTGGCCAAGCCTTTCAGCCGCGACATGCTGCTGCGGGCGATGGGCGAGTTTCTGCTGGCGGACGGGAAGGGGTCGGAGGGGGTGGGGCCGCTGCACACGACGCTGGCGCGTGAGGACCCGAGTTACGAGTTTGTGCCGGAGTTTGTGGAGGGGATCCACGCGATGGCGGGGCGGATGAACGAGGTGATCGCGGCCGACGACGTGGAGGGCGTGAGGCAGATGTGCATGTCGGTGATCTCGGGGGCGGGGGTGCTGGGCTTCAAGCCGGTGGCCCAGGCGGCCCAGCGGGCCCTGGTGGCGGTGAACACCGCCAAGAGCGTGGCCCACTGCACCGACGAGGTGCGGACGTTCCTGTTTGAGTGCCTGCGGGCACGCAAGCCCGAGGAGGGGTTGAAGAAGGCGGCCTGAGAGAGGGGACTGTGCACCGGGATGGGGCGCGGGCGTGTGCCTCGCCCGGGTGCCTGCGGGGCTACGGCCGCATCCACGCGAGCGCGGCGACCTGCTCCACCACGGCCCGCGCGGCCGGGTCGGCGGCGGGCAGGGCCAGGCTGCCGTGCCGACCGTCAACGCGGTAGGAGATGAGCACGGTGCCGGTGCGGCGTTGCGGTGGCGGGGCGTAGTCGGCGGGCGTGGGCACGCGTGCGCCGTGCTCGCGCAGGAAGAGGCCCCCGGCCCGGGCAGCCTTGTAGATCTCCTGCGTCTGGGTTGCGGTGAGGGTGCGCACGATCGGCGGCGTGGAGCGGTGAGGGGCCGGTGTGTTGGCCGCGGGCGCGGCCCGCAGGGTCCGGCCGGGCTCGAGGACGTAGCGGGCGGGTTGCGGTGTGCCGCGCGGCGTGCCGGGGTAGACGGTGAGGCCGAGGGTGAAATCGGAGGGTGCATCTGCGGGTGTCGCGGCGAGGGCATTTGGCTCCCGGGCGGCGAGGGTGGCGGGCGCGGCGGGTCGGGCGTCGGGGGCTGCGGCGCAGGCGCCGAGTGCCAGCAGGCACGGCAGGGTCAGAATGATTCGCGGCATGGCCGTGAGTCTATCGAGTGGCCGGCGGGCGGCGCTAACCTTGGCCCGCATGAACATCTCTCTGGTCTGGCTCAACGCCCTGCTCGACCGGCCGGTCACGGCCGACGAGGTGGAGCACGCGCTCACGTTCACGGGGTTTCCGATCGAGTCGCGGACGGCGGTGGCGGCCCGGCGGGGGGAGCCGGCGGACACGCTGCTGGACGTGGAGATCACCAGCAACCGGGGCGACTGCCTGAGCCACGTGGGGCTTGCGCGCGAGGTGGCTGCGGCAACGGGACGGAGGCTGCGGGCGGTGGCGGGCAGGCCCGCGCCCGAGGGGGGTGGTGCGATCGGGGAGAGCGTGTCGCTGGTGAACCTGTTGGCGGACGAGGGCGGTTGCCCGCTGTTCACGCTGCGGATGATCCGGGGGATCAGGGTGGGGCCGAGCCCGGCGTGGCTGGCGGCGCGGCTGGAGGCGGTGGGGCAGCGCTCGATCAACAACATTGTCGATGCGAGCAACTACGTGCTGTTTGAGATGGGCAACCCGAGCCATGTGTTTGACCTGCGGACGATCGCGGCGGATGCGAGCGGAAAGCACGCGGTGGTGGTGCGGAGCGCGGCGAAGGGGGAGGGGCTGACGCTGCTGGACGGCAAGGCGGTGGAGCTGCGACCGGGCGAGATGGTGGTGGCCGACGGGCGCGCGGCGACGAGTCTGGCGGGGGTGATGGGGGGGCAGAACTCGGGTGTGGGCGAGGGCACGACGGATGTGCTGGTGGAGATCGCCACGTGGGCGCCGGCGCGGGTGCGGGCGGCGGCGCGGCGGCTGAACCTGCGCACGGATGCCGGGCACCGCTTCGAGCGGCTGGTGGACCCCGGCACGATCGCGGGGGCGATGGAGCGGCTGGTGAGCCTGATCGTGGAGGTGGCGGGGGGCAGGGCGGCACCGGGTACGTTGAGCGCGGGGCGGGCGGAGGGTGGGCCGGGGTCGATCGGGCTGCGGCCGGCGCGGATGCGGGCGGTGCTGGGGGCGGCGATCAGCGACGAGGAGGCACGCGGGGCGCTGGTGGCGCAGGGGGTGGCGGTGGGCGGAGGGGGAGAGGCGTGGGCGTGCACGCGGCCGGCGCACCGGCCCGACCTGAAGATCGAGGCGGACCTGATCGAGGAGGTGGCCCGCACGGTCGGGCTGCACCGTCTGCCCGTGGCGGAGCGTGTGGCGGTGGCGGTGAAGGCACCGCAGGCGACAGAGCGGGCCCGGGGCGAACTGGGGCGGGTGCTGACGGGCATGGGCTTCTTGGAGGCGGTGACGTTCAGTTTCGTGAGCGAGAAGCAGGCGAGGCAGTTTGTGCCGCCGGGCATGGCGACGCTGGCGGTGAGCGATGCGCGGCGCGCGGGCGAGGGGACGCTGCGGCCGAGCGTGATTCCCAGTCTGCTGGCGTGCCGGGCGCGGAACCAGCACGCCAAGAGCGCGGCGGCGGGGAGCGTGCGGCTGTTTGAGTGCGCCTCGGTGTACGGGGAGACGGTGCCGGGCGGGCACGTGGAGAATCGCAACCTGGCGCTGGTGGCCGATCTGGCGGCGCGCGGCGGGCCGCAGGCGGGCTCGGCGTTTGAGCAGCGGCAGCACGGGCTGCGGCTGATGCGCACGGTGCTGGAGGCGGCGGTGGGCGCGGTGAACGGGGGCGCGGGCGGGCTGGGCGTGGTGGCGGGGCCGGTGCCGTTTGCCGCGCTGGAGGCGGGGGCTGGCGCGCTGCTGACTTTGGGCGGCAAGCCGTGGGGCGTGATGGGGCTGGTGAGCGCGGCGTGCCTGGGGGCGTTTGAGATCGAGCACCCGGTGGTGGTGGCGGAGGTGAACGAGGGGATGCTGCTGGAGGGGTACCCGCCCAGGGCGCGGGCGGCGGAGTTGCCGCGATTTCCGGCGACGGAGCGGGACTTGACGCTGGACGTGGACGAGGCGGTGGCGTGGGCGCGCGTGGAGCGCGAGGTGGCGGGTGCCGGGCTGCGCTGGTGCGAGGGGCTGGGGTTCGTGAGCGCGTACCGGGGCAAGAGCGTGCCGGCGGGGAAGAAGGCGGTGACGCTGAAACTCACCTTCCGTGAGGCCACGCGCACGCTGACGGATGACGAGGTGAACGGGCAGATGGCGGGGCTGGTGGCGCGGCTGAAGGAGCGGGTGGGGGCGAGTGTGCGGGTGTAAGGGAAGGCACGGAGGCACGAAGGCATGGCGAAAGGGAACACGAGTGCGGTGGTGGGTGCGGCGGCGATGGTGCTGGCGGCCCACGTCCTGGGCGGCTGTGCGGATCGCGCGGCGAACTCGCCGACGCAGGGGTGGGGGCTTTCGTTGCGGCTGAGCCAGCCGCGCACGAACAAGTACGTGGCGTACGAACTGGAGCGGACGGGGAAACTGATCTACACGGCGGGTGAGCGGGCCAAGAGCACGGACCTGAGCGAGGCCGACGCGACCTGGGCGGGTGTGCTTACGCGGGAGGAGGCGGCGGGGATCGTGGCCCACCTGGCGGCGGAGGCGGAGCCGAAGAGTGCGCCCAAGGGTGAGGGCGGGCCGGTGTACCGGGTGATGCTGCGGCGGCCGGAAGGGTGGCCTGATGACCTGGACAGCGGGCCGACACCGTTTCTGGAGCGGCTGGTGGAGTTGCTGAACACGGCTCAGCGGGCGCGGCGTGAGGGCACGGGCGGGTGAGGCGGCCAGGAACGAGAAAGCACGGCCGGAGGCGGCCGTGCTTGTGGTGTGCCGGGGGCGGGGAGCGCGGGGCGGGTTTCAGCCGCGGTTCTTGAAGAAGTCGGCGTTGAGTTGGATGTAGCCGTGCCACTCGGCGGGCACGGCGGCCTCGGGGAAGATGGCCTTGACGGGGCACTCGTCGACGCAGAGGCCGCAGTCGATGCAGGTGCCGGCGTCGATGGAGAGGTGCTTGACGGCGGCGAACTCGGGCTCGTCTTTCTTGGGGTGGATGCAGTCGACGGGGCAGACGGCGGCGCAGGCCACGGCCTTGCCGCCGGCGCCAACACAGGGTTCGGTAATGACGTGTGCCATGGGAGAGTCCTTGAAGTGAGGCCGGGTGGTGGTTCCACGCGGCGTGTGCGCTGCGAACGTTTGGTCCTCTTGGTCCTCGGGCCTGAGTGCTGGGTCCTGGGTCTGACCTTACGCGTAAACCTCCATGAGGATGCGGTTGGTGGGGCGGACCTGCTTGTGGATCATGGTGCGGCTCCAGCGGCGGATGTCGCGCATGGCCTCGTTGTCGACCTGCAGGTACTGCTCGAGGGCGGAGCCGTTGAGGTTGAGGGCGAGTTCCTGGAAGACGCCGAGTTCGAGGCCGGCGAGGCCGCACATGTAGATGAGGGTGCGCTCGTTGGTGAGGATGGGGAGGACCTGGTCGCGCTCGGTGCGGATGCGGTCTTGCACGTAGAGGCGGTCGTGGGCGCCGTTTTTCTCCCGGCTGACGGCGGTGTGGTAGATGAAGTTGGGGTTTTCCTGGCTCATGCGCAGGAGGAAGTCGTGGTAGAGGAGATCGGTGCTGTAGGGCACGCCCATGAGGAGGACGATTTTGCTTTTGACCTTGGCCTCGAGGAGGTCGGTGATCATGCCGCGGAAGGGGGCGATGCCGGTGCCGGTGGCGACGAAGACGTAGTCGTGGTTTTCGGGCTTCTGGGGGAGGAGGAACTTTTTGCCGTTGGGGCCGAAGACCTTGATTTTGTCGCCGGGGCGGCGGTTGCAGAGCCAGTTGCTGGCGACCCCGATGAAGAGGCTGTGGTCGTCCCAGTGCTCGTCGATGGTGCGTTTGACGGTGACGGCGACGACTTTGCCCTTGCCGTCTTCGCCGCGCGTGGGGTGTGAGAAGGAGTAGAGGCGGGGCTTGTGGGGCTTGCCGGTCTTGGGGTCGATGCCGTTGTTGGCGGAGCGTTCATCGGGGAGCACGCCGAGTGCCTGGCCGGGCTGGCACTTGCCGACGAGGTTGGTGCCCGAGAGGTCGATCTCGACGTGGCGGACGACGCTGGCGGATTTTTTGAAGGTGCAGAGTTCGTTGCGGTGGATGGTGACGGTGACCGGCTCGTTGGGCCGGTAGATGTGCATGTCGGCGTTGCGGAGGAGGAGTTCTTTTCCGGGTGCGGTGGCGGTGCTCATGGTGTGGGAACCTATCGAGTAGTCGGGCGGTCTTCAAGTGGGGAGGTGGGCGTGTGGGGCCTGTGTGCAGAGGGCGGGGCACATTGCCGCGAATGAGGGGAGCGTTTTCGCGGGGTGCGGCTGCGACCGAGTTTCAACGCGGGTGACCGCTATACTCGCCCCCTGTCGGAGTTCCTTCGGGTTTTGTTTGCGCGGGGCCTGACCCCGCAGTGTGGAGCCTCGCATGAATATCCCCACCGGTGTCTGGGTCGCGGCCCTGGTCGTTGTGGCCCTGATCGCGTTGACGCTGTTGTTCGTGGTCGGGCAGTTCATCAACCTGTACATCCAGGCGCTGTTCAGCGGGGCGCGGGTGGGCCTGCTGGAGCTGATTGGGATGAAGCTGCGCAAGGTGGACCTGCGCACGGTGGTCTACAGCCGGATCCGGGCGGTGAAGAGCGGGCTGGAGATCTCGACGAACCAACTGGAGACGCACTATCTGGCGGGGGGTCGGGTGCAGCAGGTGGTGTCGGCGCTGATCGCGGCGAGCGGGGCGCGGATCAAGCTCGACTGGGGCACGGCCACGGCCATCGACCTGGCGGGGCGCGACCTCTTCGAGGCCGTGCAGACGAGCGTGAACCCCAAGGTGATCGACTGCCCGAACCCGGCCCAGGGGCGGAGCACGATCGACGCGGTGGCCCAGGACGGGATCCAACTCAAGGCCAAGGCGCGGGTGACGGTGCGGACGAACATCGCGCGGCTGGTGGGCGGTGCGACCGAGGAGACGATCATCGCGCGGGTGGGCGAGGGGATCGTGACGACGATCGGCTCGGCCCAGAGCCACAAGGCGGTGCTGGAGAACCCCGACAACATCTCCAAGACCGTGATGGCCAAGGGGCTGGACGCGGGGACGGCGTTCGAGATTCTGTCGATCGACATCGCGGACATCGACGTGGGGGAGAACATCGGGGCCCAGTTGCAGGCCGCCCAGGCCGAGGCCGACAAGAAGCGTTTCCAGGCCGAGGCCGAGAAACGCCGCGCCATGGCGATGGCGCTGGAGCAGGAGAACAAGGCGAAGATCGAGGAGAACAAGGCGCTGGTGGTGCTGGCGGAGGCGGAGATTCCGCGGGCGATCGCGCACGCGTTCAACGCGGGGCACATGGGGATCATGGACTACTACCGGGTGAAGAACGTGCAGGCGGACACGCTGATGCGTTCGGCGATCGCGGGCGGGGGCACGCAGTCGGTGGGAGAGCGCGGTCCGCTGAGTTGAGCAAGGGCGAAGGCACTGGGGATCGTGCACTGGGCCCTGGGTAAAGACAGGACCGAGAACGGGGGCGCGGGTGAATCCGCATCGGCGGCCGGGTCGAAAGCAGGTGGGAACAATCGCGGGGTTGTTGGTGGGCGCGGCACGCGCGTGCCGCGGCAGCCCCGCAGAGCATCACACCAGCGATTGCAGCCCGGAGCCTGACCATGAACCTCACCCGCCGCCGTTCACACGTGATCCGCACCGCCGCCGCGCTGGCCTGCCTGGCGGGGATGGGGCTGGCCTCGGGGTGCAACAACGCGGGTGAGGGCGCCTTTACCGGTGCCGGCTTGGGTGCCGCGAGCGGGGCGATCATCGGCAGTTTGACGGGCAGCGCGGGCCGTGGAGCGCTGATCGGGGCGGCCGCCGGGGCCGTGGGCGGGGCGGTGCTGGGGGACCAGAACGAGCGGAACGCCCGGCGCGGCCGGGAGTATTGAGCGGCGGCTTTGCGGGGCGGGCGGCTTGTCGGACCGGGCCCGGGCCTCTATATTTGACCCCTCCCGTCGGCCCATGGGGCCGGCGCGGGGGTCGTCGTCATTCCTGATTCGAGCGAGGATCCGGTCAAGCCATGGCTCACTCACTGTCCGCCAAGAAGCGTGTCCGCCAGAACGAAACCGAGAACGCCCGCAACCGCTGGCGGAAGACGGCGATGCGCGACGCGATCAAGGAGACGCTGGACAAGATCGCGCACGCCAGCGTGGACGACGCGACCAAGAGTTTCCGGGCGACCAGCCGGATCATCGACCGGACGGCTCAGAAGGGCGTGATCCACAAGAACCAGGCGGCCCGGCGCAAGAGCCGGCTGGCGGCCCGGCTCAAGGCCAAGGCGCTGGCCAAGAAGGCCTGAGGGCCCGTGTCTTTTCGTGTGTGTGTGCGGGTGCCGGCGCCGGGCGTGGCGGCCGGTCGGTGTGCGCGCCGCTATTCTGGGCGGCGTCGAGCCCCGTGGTGGCCAGGAACGCATGACGCGTCGTCGCACTGAATCTGCCCGCATGCGTGCCGCGCCGCGCGAGGTGGCGCGGGGTGTCGGGGATGACTACTGGGGGCTGTCGGCGCGGCCGCTGCACAGCCTGGTGTTTCTGCTGCCGCTGGTGCTGCTGTACGAGTTGGGGGCGCTGGTGTCGCTGACGAACGCGGCGGCGGGGATCCAGGAGACGATCCGTGCGAAGAAGCTGCTGGACCTGTTCTTCAGCACGTTCGGGGTGGCGGGGCTCCTGGTGAGCGGCATCGCGATGCTGGTGGTGTTGCTGTTCATGCACGTGCTGGGTCGGGAGCGGTGGAGCGTGCGGCCGTGGGTGGTGGTGGGGATGGTGTTCGAGGCGGCGCTGTGGGCGTTGCCGCTGATGGTGTTCGGGGCGGTGTTTCTGCGTGCGGGGGCGATGCTGGACCCGGCGGCGGCGGTGGCGGGCGGTGGCGGGGGATCGGCGTTGCTGGAGAAGAGTTTGCTGGCGCGTGCGACGATCGCGGTGGGGGCGGGGCTGTATGAGGAGTTGCTGTTCCGGCTGGTGGGGGTGGCGGTGCTGCACCTGATCGCCAAGGACATTCTGCGGTCGCGAGAGGCGGTGGCACGGGTGGTGGCGGTGGTGGGGACGGCGGCGGCGTTTGCGGTGTATCACGACGTGGCGGGGCCCGGGGGCGTGGTGGACTGGAGCGCGCTGGGCTTTTTCTTTGTGGCGGGGGTGTATTTCGGGGCGATTTACGTGGCCCGCGGGCTGGGGATCGTGGTGGGGGCGCACGCGGCGTATGACCTGATTGCGCTGGTGATCCTGCCGGCGTTGCAGCAACGCTGAGGGGACTTGGCGTCTAGAATGGGCGGCTTTATGAAAGGACGAACGCGTATGGCCGTGAATCTCCGAGCCGGTGTGCTGGCCCTGGGTGGCGTGTGTCTGTTGGCGGTGTCGGCCGCGTCGGTGGCGGTGACGGCCACGCGGCTGGCGCCCGCGCCCGCGACGATCGCCACGATCAACCTGGAGGAGGCGATCAAGAACCTGGACGAGCGTTCGATGCGCGAAGGGGAGCTGAAGGGTTTCAGCGAGGGGCTGCAGGCGGAGTTGGACAAGCTGGTGAAGCAACTCAAGGACGAGGACAACAAGATGCGCACGCTGGAGGGAGACCAGAAGCGCGAGATCGCGAGCCGGATTCTGGAGATGCAGGCGACGGCGGAGGCGAAGAAGAAGATCTACGAGGCGCGGATCGACCAGCGGCGGGGCGAGGTGTTCAGGGCGTTGTACGAGAAGATGATCGCGGCCAGCAAGCGGCTGGCGGAGCAGAACGGCTACTCGCTGGTGATCGCCAACGACGAGGGCGTGCAGGTGCCGCAGGGCCCGTCGGCGGACATCGAGCGGACGATCTCGCTGAAGCGGTTCCTGTACGTGGCTCGGAGCCACGACGCGACGGCCGAGTTGGTGAGCCTGATGAACAACGAGTTCAAGAGCGGGGTGGGCGCGGCGGCGCCGATGCCGAGCGGCAAACCCTGAGCGGGGCCCTGAGATGGGGCCCGGGGCGGGCCCCGAGTGCGACGCCTGGAGCGACGGGGTTGGCGCGGGGGTGGCTGTCGGGCGGTGAGCGGCGCGATGAGCAGCACGCAGTCGGCATCCATCCCGGGTGGCGTGAAGGCGACGAGCGGCCAGTTGGCGGCGATGCTGAAGGGTGAACTGCGCGGCCCGGCGGACGTGGTGTTGAGCGGGTTCGGGCCGATCGACGCGGCGGGGCCTGGCGATCTGACGTTTATACGGAGCGACCGCTACGCGCTGCAGTGGGCGGGCAGCCGCGCGGGCGCTGCGGTGGTGTCGCGGGCGGTGCGAGCGCCGGAGGCGGCGCCGGGGCGTGCCCTGATCATCGTGGACGACGCGGACCTGGCGATGATCACGCTGATGAACATGCTTGCTCCGCCGGTGGCGGCGGGGGACCGGGCCTCGCAGGGGTCGATCCACCCGACGGCGGTGATCGACGAGGGTGTGCGGGCCGCGTTGCCGGGGTCGGTGGTGGTGGGGCCGGGGTGCGTGGTGGGGGCGCGGACGGTGCTGGGCGAGGGTGTGAAACTGGTGGCCCGCGTGAGCATCGGGAGCGACGTGCGGATCGGCACGGGCACGCTGGTGCACCCCGGGGCCGTGGTGTACGACGGCTGCCACATCGGCGATCGGTGCGTGCTGCTGGCGAACTGCGTGATCGGGGCGGACGGTTTCGGGTTCCGGCCCTCGACGGACGGGCGGCCGCCGGTGAAGGTGCCGCACATGTCCAACGCGGTGCTGGGCGACGACGTGCAGATCGGGGCGGGGACGTGCGTGGACCGGGGCCGGCTGCGGCCGACGATCGTGGGGAGCGGCACGAAGATCGACAACCTGGTGCAGGTGGGCCACGGGGTGCAGATCGGGGCCAACACGCTGATCGCCGGGTGCGTGGGCATCGCGGGGTCGGTGACGATCGGCACCAACGTGCTGATCGGGGGGCACTGCGGGATCGCCGATAACATCACCATCGGAGACGGGGCGCGGCTGGGGGGCTGCACGGGTCTGTTCCGCGACGTGCCGGCGGGCGCGACGTACCTGGGCCTGCCCGGGCAGCCGGTGCGTGAGATCCTGCGGCAGTGGAGCACGACCCGCAAGCTGGCGGGGCTGACGGACCGGGGCACGGAGCGTGGCGGCGGCGCGTAGCGAGGGTGGGACGCGTGGCGGCCCGGTTACTCTTCATCGAAGCCGGAATCGACCAGTTTTTTGAGGGCCGCGGCGGCCTCGGCGGCGCGTTCGCCCTCGCAGACGACTTCGAGTTCGGTGCCCTGGGTGGCGGCGAGCATCATCATCATCATGATGCTCTTTCCGTCGACCTCCTGATCGGCGCGGCGGACGAGGACGGAGCAGGGGAAGGCCATGGCGGCGTCGACGAAGACCATGGCTGGCCGGGCGTGGAGGCCCAGGCGGTTGACGATCTTCACGGTCACGGCGACGCGGTCGGCCATGGCGCCCCTCACCACCCCGCCGGGTGGGCGTCGGCCTCTTCGAGGAGGGCTCGCACGTCGTCGGCGCTGCCGGCCTGGCGGAGGAAGCGGCGGAAGGTCTCCTTGCTGAGGTTCTTGAAGATCACCTCCATGGCCTGGAGGTGTTCTTCGGGCTTGTCTTCGGGGCTGAGGAGGAGGAAGACGGAGTAGACGGGCTGCTTGTCCATGGCGTTGAACTCGACGCCCTGGGCGGAGAGGCCGATGGCGGCGGCGATGCCGGTGGCGGACTTGTGCTTGACGTGGGGCACGGCCACGCCGCGCCCGAAGCCGGTGGAGCCGAGGCGCTCGCGGTCGAGGACGCGCTGGACGAGTTCGGGCTGGTGGGCGGGGCTTGCGGCCCCGGCGGCGACGAGGGCGGCGACGAGTTCGGCCACCGCCGCGTCGCGGTCGGCGGCGGCGAGCCGCGGCACGATGGCGCCCTGGGCAACGATCTCGCTGAGCCGCATGGGTGGGGCCTCCGGGGGAAGCACGGTGTGGCCCGGGCCGGGGGGGCGATGGGCCGAGCGGGGAGGGGGGCGGGTGAGAACGCTAGCGCGATCCGCTGGCCGAGGTGCCGCCGCGCTTGTTCTGCTTGAGGCGTTCCTTGAAGGCGGTGAGTTGGCGTGCGGCCTTGTCGGTGGCCTCGTCGATGGCCTGGTAGAGGTCGGGAGCGGTGGCGTTGGCAACGAAGTCGTCGTGGTGTTCGCAGTCGACGACGACCTCGACGTGGAAACCCTTTTTGTGGGCGAGTTCTTCCATGCGCCAGGTGATGAGTTGCACGTTGCCCTCGAAGAGTTTGGGGAGGCGGGCGGATTTGGCCTGGGTGAACTCGCGGATGGCGGGGGTGACTTCGAGGTGCTTGCCGATGAGGTCGATGCGCATGGTCGGGGTGCTTCCTGCTCGGGTGAGAACGGGGGCGCTTGGGGCGCGGACCGGGGGCAAGTGTATTGCCGGGCGGCGGGGGGTGTGGTGCGGGTATGCTGGTGGCATGAGCGGCGGGATGGTCAGGCTGGCGGCGGTGGCGGCGTGGGGGTGGTGTGCGCTGTTGGGCGGGCCGTGGGGGTGCGGCGCGGGCGGCCGGGGCGAGCGGCCCGAGGTGGCGGCGCCCGTGTTCGTGGAGATGGAGACGAGCGCGGGGGCGATCATGTTGCGGCTGGAGCCGGGGTATGCGCCCGTGGCGGTGAAGAACTTTCTCGACCACGCGGCGGCGGGGCACTACGACGGGACGATCTTCCACCGGGTGATCCCCGGGTTTGTGATCCAGGGGGGCGGGTGGACGCCGGAGATGGTGGAGCGGGCGAAGGTGGACGCGGCGGCGGGACGGCCGGATACGCCGATCAGGAACGAGTGGGAGAATGGCCTGACGAACCTGCGCGGGACAATCGCGATGGCGCGGGAGACGGAGCCCGACTCCGCGACGCGGGAGTTTTACATCAACGTGGCGGACAATCTGCGGCTGAGCACGGCCCGCGAGAAGAGCGGGCGTGCGGGGTATGCGGTGTTCGGGCGCGTGGTGGGGGGGTGGGAGGCGGTGGAGCGGGTGCGGACGGGGAAGACGGGGCCGCGGCCGGACGTGAAGGTGGATGACGGCAGCATGAACGACGTGCCGCTGGAGCCGGTGGTGATCCGGCGGGTGCGCGTGGCGGAGCGGCCGGACGTGCACGAGTAGGCGGCCGAAGGGGGGGTGAGGGGGCGGCTGGTAGACTGCGCGGGGCTGGGATCATTCAACGGGTACTTTTAGGAGCACGAGCATGAGCATGAGCGTGAAGACCAAGCGGGGCGGAACGTGGGTGTGTGTGGCGGCGGTCGGCGTCGCGGGGGTGGTCGGCGGGGGGTTGGCGGGCGGGTGCAACTCGAGCAACACGAGTTCGTCGATCGCCGAACTCAGCCGCGAGGAGAAGGCGGAGCAGGCCAGGGCGGCGTTTCTGGCGGCGGACCCGGGCCTGCAGAAGTTCTTTGACGGCGCCGCCGGCTACGCGATCTTTCCGGCGGTGGGGCGCGGCGGGTTCATCGTGACGGTGGGTGGCGGCGACGGGGTGGTGTACAACAAGGCGGGCGTGGTGCAGGGGTATGCCAACATCACCATGGTGAAGGGGGGCCTCTCCGCCGGCGGGCAGGGGTTCAAGGAGTTGATCTTCTTCAAGGAGCCGGCGGACCTGGCGATGTTCAAGGCCGGCAACCTCGAGTTCGATGCGTCCCTCTCCGCCGTGGTTGCCAAGTCGGGGGCCTCCGCCAGCGCGGCGTATCGCAACGGCGTGGCGGTGTTCATCATCGGTGAGCAGGGGATCATGCTGGATGCGAGCGTGGGTGGGCAGGGGTTCAAGTTCTACCCCAAGTAGCCCCCGAGCCGGCGCGCTGCGTGGGCTGGGCGAGGCTGTGCGACGCTCGGCGAAACCGCTCTCCGCAGGCCGCGCTACGCTTTGCACGGCCGCTGCGGGCGTAACTCAGTGGTAGAGTGACAGCCTTCCAAGCTGTACGTCGCCGGTTCGAATCCGGTCGCCCGCTTTGGGGCCGCCGCGCGTACCCGATCAGGAGGCGATCGGCCGCGGGGCGGGCTTTTCTGGCTTTCGGGGTGGCCCGTGGGCCACGGGACGCTGGCCGATTGCTGGCGGTGTGGTATGCTGTGTCTGCCGCGTCTGCTGCTGCGCCCGCCAAGCCCACGGTGGGTGCGCAACGGATCAGGGCTCGCCCCACGCGAGCCCGCGGCGCAGGCGACGGGGTGGTTTTTGGTTCGGGGTTGTTTAATGGGAAGGCCCCGTCGCCTGCGCTTCGGGCTTGTGTGAAACGGAAGGCACGAAGGCAGAGGTGCCGCGCTAGCCTGCGGCCGTGGCGAACCTGAGTGCGGTTGAGATCGACGCGCGGCTTGAGCCTGCGCTGGCGTGGTTCGCCGGCGCGGGGTGGATGCCGTTCCCGTTTCAACGCGAGGCGTGGTGTGCGTACCTGCGCGGCGGGAGCGGGCTGGTGCATGCGCCCACGGGCACGGGCAAGACGCTGGCGGTGAGCGTGGGGCCGCTGCTGGAGGCGCTGGCGGAGGGTGATGGCGGCGGCGGGATGCGTGTGCTGTGGCTGACGCCGCTGCGGGCCTTGGCGGCGGACACGGCCGCGGCGCTGGAGACGGCTTGCCGCGGTCTCGGGGTGACGTGGCGCGTGGAACTGCGCACGGGCGACACGGGGAGCGTGGCGCGGGCGCGGCAGCGGGCCCGGCCGCCCGAGGTGCTGATCACGACGCCCGAGAGTTTGAGCGTGATGCTGAGTTACCCCGACGCGGCCGGGGGGCTCGCCGACCTGCGCTGCGTGGTGTGCGATGAGTGGCATGAGTTGATGGGGAGCAAGCGGGGCGTGCAGACCGAGTTGTGCCTGAGCGCGCTGCGGGCGCGGAACCCGGGGCTGCGGACGTGGGGGTTGTCGGCGACCTTGGGGAATCTGGACGAGGCGATGGGCGTGCTGCTGGGAGAGGGCACGGCCGGTGTGCTCGTGCGGGGCGCGGCGGAGAAGTCCCTCGACGTGCGTGTGCTCATACCGCCCGATGTCGAGCGGTTTCCGTGGGCGGGGCACCTGGGGCTGCGGCAGTTGCCGGGCGTGCTGGAGGCGATCGAGGGCGCGGCGAGCACGCTGCTGTTCACCAACACGCGCTCGCAGACGGAGATCTGGTTCCAGTCGATCTTGAAGGCGCGCCCGGAGTGGATCGGGAGCGTGGCGATTCACCACGGGTCGCTGGAGCGAGGGTTGCGGAGGGATGTGGAGGCCCTGGTGAAGCGGGGCGACCTGCGGTGCGTGGTGTGCACGTCGAGCCTCGATCTGGGTGTGGACTTCCGGCCGGTCGATCAGGTGATTCAGGTGGGGAGCCCGAAGGGGGCGGCGCGCCTGCTGCAGCGGGCGGGGCGGAGCGGGCACCGGCCGGGGGCGGCCAGCCGGGTGGTGTGCGTGCCGACGAACGCGATGGAGTTGGTGGAGTTTGCCGCGGCGCGGGAGGCGATCACGGCGGGGCGTGTGGAGTCGCGACCCGGGTTGCGGCTGGCCCTGGATGTGCTGGTGCAGCACCTGGTGACGATGGTGATGGGCGCGGGGGAGGAGGGCGTGGCGGAGGCGGAGGCGTTGCGGCAGGCGCGGGCGACGCGTGCGTTTGGGGAGATCACGGAGGAGCAGTGGGGGTGGTGCCTCGATTATGTGTGCGGGGGCGGCCCCGCGCTGGCGGCGTACCCGCAGCACGCGCGGGTGCGGCGCGAGGCCGGGGCGGGCGGGAGCGGGAGCGTGCTGCGTGTGGCCGATGCACGCCGTGCACGCATGCACAGGCTGGGGATCGGCACGATCACGTCTGAGGAGTCGATGCGTGTGGTGCTGGGGCGCGGCAGCGGAGGCGGCGGCAAGGACCTGGGGCACATCGAGGAGGGGTTCATCTCGATGCTGCGTCCGGGGGACCGGTTTACGTTTGCGGGGCGCGTGCTGGAACTGGTGCGGGTGCGCGAGATGGTGGCGTATGCCAAGCCGGGGCGGCGTCGGAGCGGGCGGGTGCCGAGTTGGGCGGGGGGGCGGATGCCGCTGTCGGGTGAGTTGTCGGCGGCGATGCGCGAGAAGGTGGCGGACGCGGCGGCGGGTGTGCTGAAGGGTGAGGAGATGCGGGCGGTGGGGCCGCTCTTGGCGCTGCAGGGGGCGTGGAGCGTGGTGCCGCGCGTGGGGGAGGTGCTGATTGAACTGGTGGAAACGCCGGAGGGGCACCACGGGTTTGTCTATCCGTTTGACGGGCGATTGGTGCACGAGGGGCTGAGCGCGCTGTGCGCGTATCGGTTGGCGCGGCGGGCTCCGCAGACGTTTGTGATGGCGGCGAATGACCACGGGTTTGAGTTGGCCAGCGCGGAGACCATTCCGGGAGACGAGGAGGCGTGGCGCAGCGCGCTGAGCCCGGAGCGGCTGGTGGAGGACTTGCTGGGGTGCCTGAACGCGAGCGAGCTGGCGAAGCGGCAGTTTCGCGGGATTGCGCGGGTGGCGGGGCTGTTGGTGCCGAGTTACCCAGGCAGCCCGCGCCGCACGCGGCACGTGCAGGCCTCGGCGGAGTTGTTCTTCGATGTGTTCAGCGAGTTTGACCCGGGGAACATGCTCCTGGAGCAGGCGCGGCGCGAGGTGCTGGAGCAGCAGTTGGAGGTGGCGCGGATGCGGGGCGCGCTGGAGCGGATGGCGGGTTGCCGGCTGGTGATCCGGCGGCCGGGGCGGTTGACGCCGCTGGCCTTTCCGCTGTGGGCCGACAGCCTGCGGGCCGAACTCAGCAGCGAGAAGTGGACGGATCGGGTGGCGCGTATGCTGGCGCGATTGGAGGCGGATGCGGGGGGCGGGGGTGCTTCACCAGACACCGACCCGCCCTCGTCGGCACGCGGCGGCTCCGGTGCACCGGAGTCCGCTGGTGCGGACTTCGGCGGCACGGTGTGGAGCGGGTCGGCGGTGCGAAGGAGGAGGCGGCGTGCGCGCGGTTGAGGTTGCGGGAGAGCGTGTGGAGTTGCTGGCGGAGCGGGCCGCGTTTTGGCCTGCGCGGCGGACGCTGCTGGTGGCCGATGTGCACCTGGGCAAGCCGGCGGCGTTTGGCGCGGCGGGCGTGGGTGTGCCCGGCGCGGTGGTGCATGCGGATCTGGCGCGGCTGACGAGCGTGCTTGAGATCACGCGGGCGGCTCGTCTGGTGGTGCTGGGCGATCTTCTGCACGCGGCGACGGGGCGGGACGAGATGACGTTTGGGGCGGTGGGGGCGTGGCGGGCGCGGCACCATGGATTGGGCGTGGTGCTGGTACGCGGGAACCACGATCGCGCGGCGGGCGACCCGCCCGTGGAGTGGCGAGTGGAGTGCGTGGAGGAGGGTGTGCGTGACGGGCCGTTTGAGTTGAGGCACGAGGAGTTGAGCGGTGCCGGTGGCAGGCCGGGGTACGTGCTGTGCGGGCATGTGCATCCGTGCGTGGTGGTGGGGGGCGGTGTGCGCGGCCGCGTGCGGGCGCGGTGCTTTGTGGTTGGAGCGAGGCGGATGATCCTGCCGGCTTTCGGCACGTTCACGGGCGGGTGCGCTGTGCGGTTGCGGGCGGACGACGAGGCGGTGCTGGTGGGGGAGGGGGCGGGCGAGATGGTGGTGATGGGGCGGCGTGCGGGGGTGTGAGGGCGCGGCACAACACCGGCCCGCTGCGCCGGTCGGTGGCACGGGTCAGCCCTTGGGGCCGGCGGAGCGCACGGCCTCGGGCATGTCGAACTTTTTGTCGTTGGCGCGGAACTTGGCGGCGAGTTCTTTGGCCTTGGTGTCGTACGCCGCGCCGTCTTTCCAGGTGTTGCGGGGCTGGAGGATGTCGGAGGGAACGCCGGGGACGGCCTCGGGCAGGGGCAGGCCGAAGATGGCGTCGGGTGTGAAGCGGGCCTTGGCGAGGGTGCCGTTGAGGATGGCGGTTACAAACGCGCGGGTGTAGGCGAGTTTGAAGCGGGTGCCGGTGCCGTAGGGGCCGCCGGTCCAGCCGGTGTTGAGGAGCCAGACGTTGGCGTCGTGCTTTTTCACGCGGTCGGCGAGCATCTGTGCGTAGACCATGGCGGGACGGGGGAGGAAGGGGCCGCCGAAGCAGGCGCTGAAGTTGGGCTGGGGTTCCTTCACGCCCAGTTCGGTGCCGGCGAGTTTGCTGGTGTAGCCGTTGATGAAGTAGTACATGGCCTGCTCGCGCGAGAGCCGGGCCACGGGGGGCATGACGCCGTAGGCGTCGGCGGTGAGGAAGATGACGTTTTTGGGGTGGCCGCAGACGCTGGGGATGATGGCGCCGTCGATGTAGTCGAGGGGGTAGGTGGCGCGGCTGTTCTCGGCGATGGTGTCGGAGTCGTAGTCGGGGACGCGGGTGGCGGGGTCGATCTTGACGTTTTCCAGCACGCTGCCGAAGCGGATGGCGGACCAGATCTGCGGCTCGCCGGTCTTGGAGAGCTTGATGCACTTGGCGTAGCAGCCGCCCTCGAAGTTGAAGGCGCCCATGTCGCTCCAGCCGTGCTCGTCGTCGCCCACGAGGGCACGGTCGGGGTCGGCGGAGAGGGTGGTTTTGCCGGTGCCGGAGAGGCCGAAGAAGAGGGCGACGTTGGCGGGGTCGCTCTTGGCCACGTTGCACGAGCAGTGCATGGGGAAGACGCCGGCCTCGGGCATGTCGAAGTTCATGGCGTAGAAGAGGCTCTTCTTCATCTCGCCGGCGTACTCGGAGCCCACGATGACGACCAGTTTGCGCTCCAGGCTCTGGGCGATCATGACGGGGGAGTTGTGTCCGAGTTTGGCCTGCTCATCGGCGGTGAGGCGGCGCTTGCCGGCGTTGATGATGGTCCAGCACCCCTCGGCCTTCCATGCCGCGTTCCTGCCCGCCGCGGGCGAATCGGTGGGGATGAAGAGGGTGCGGATGAAGAGGTTGTGCCAGGCCTGCTCGGTGGCGACGCGGGCGCAGAGACGGTGTCCGGGGTCGGCCCCGACGAAGCCCTCGAAGACGAAGAGGTCCTTCTTGGCGTTGAGGTGCTTGCAGGCGATGTCGAGGAGGAGGTCGAACTTGTCGGGGGTGATGGGGAGGTTGAAGCCGCCCCAGGAGATCTTGTCGTGGATGGAGGGGGTGTCTTCGAGGAACTTGTCTTTGGGGCTGCGGCCGGTGCGGTCGCCGGTGAGGGCGACGAAGCCGCCGTTGGAGGCCATCTGGCCCTCGCCGCGTGCGAGGGCGAGTTCGATGAGGCGTGCGGGGGCGAGGTCTTTGTGGATGCGGGAGGGGGAGAGATCGAGGGGCAGGGGTTTGGTCTGCATGGTCGTCATCGCATATACCTCAGGGGGGAAACCTTGCACGGCGGCGGCGTTGGCGGCGGCGCGGCACCCCAGCCGTCTCTCGACTCATCCGGCGGGGGTGCGGCCACGAGCGGCGGCCCGCAGCCGGTTGCGACGATAGCCAGCCGGGTCTAGTCGGTGGTCAAGTGCGTGGGGTTGATTGGGGTTTGTTGGGAAGGCCGTGATCAGCGGGGCGTGAGTTTGTGGATGGCCCCGCTGGGCGACACGGCGTAGACCGCGGTCATCTCGAAGCGGTCGGGCACGAGCCAGGCGGCCCCGGGGATGGGCGTTGAGCCGATGACGGCGCCGGAGGCCGCGTCGATGAGTGCGGCGTCGGTGCCGTTCCAGGTGAGGAGGCGGCCGGCGCGGACGGCGACGACCGAGCCGGTGGCGGCGGCGGTGGACCAGAGTGGCTTGCCGGTGGCGGCGTCGAAGGCGCTGAGGCCGCGCGAGGGGACGACGGTGAAGACGCGGCCGTCGTGGTGTGCGGCGGAACCGTTGAGGGGCGAGTCGGTGCGGGCGCGCCAGAGGGGGCGCGAGTCGCCGGGGCGGAAGGCGTAGACGCTCTGGTCGCGTGCGGCGACGAAGGCGGTGGAGGGGCTGGCGGCGATCGCGGCCCGGGGTCCGTCGAAGACGGAGGCGCGGGTGAGGGCCTTGCCGGTGGGCGGCTCGATGATGAGGACGTCGCCGGAACGGGTGGCGGCGGCCACGGCCAGGTCGTTGAGCAGCACGGGGGCGGCGTCGAACGGGCCGCGCACGCCGTAGACCCAGGCGGCGTAGCCGGTGGCGGTGGAGTGGGCGAAGAGCGAGGGGCCGGTGCCGCCGAAGATGAGCAGGTCGCCGAGTTGGGCGGGGGCGGTGGTGGCGACGCGCTCGAGGCGCTGGCGGCCGAGGATGTTGCCGGTGAGGTCGTCGAGGATGAAGACCTCGGCCTCGGAGCAGACGGCGAAGCGCGAGCCGACGCGGGCGTTGCCGACGACGCGGGTGGTGGGCCCACCCAGGGGTGTGGACCAGCGGACGTCGCCGCCGGCGGGGGAGAGGAGGGAGCAGATGGCGGAGGAGTCTTGCACGATGAGGGCATCGCCGAGGACCTCGAAGTTGGTGAGGCTGCCGCCGGAGACGACGGGGGCGTAGCCGGTCCATTCGAGGCGGAGGCCCAGGGAGGCGAGGCCGTCGCGGCTGGGGGGCGTGGCGATGGAGAATGACTGCGGCGCGGGCGAGGGGGATGAGGAGCACGCGGAAAGGCCCGCCGCGGCGAGCAGGAGGAGCGAGCAACGGAGCGGTGTGCGGATGGGCATGGGTGGTCTCGGTCGGGGGCGGGGGGAAGCGGGCGGGATGGTATCGCCGCTACGCTGGGTGCATGTTCACGGGGCTGGTCCAGGCGGTGGGCAGGGTGCTGACGGTGTGCGGCCCTGCCGCGGCCGGCGCTGGGGGCACGGCGCGGCTGGAGCTCGAGCCGGGGGGTTGGGGGCACGAGCCGGAGGCCGGCGACTCGGTCTGTGTGAACGGCGTGTGTCTGACGGTGGCGGGCACTGGCGGTGGAATCGCCGGGCGGCGCTGGACGTTTGACGTGGTGCGCGAAACGCTGGAGCGGACCGCGCTGGGAGGCCTGGCGGCGGGGGCGCGGGTGAATCTGGAGCACAGCGTGACACCCACGACGCTGATGGGCGGGCACTTTGTGCAGGGGCATGTCGATGGGGTCGGGGTGGTCGAGCGTGTGGAGAAGGTCGGCGAGTGGCGGGTGCGGCTTGGGCTGGGGGCCGAGTTGATGAAGTGGATGGTGCCCAAGGGGAGCGTGTGCCTGGATGGCGTGAGTTTGACACTGGCGGGGCTGGGGCACGGGCATGGCGGCGGGGGGAGCGGGTGGATCGAGGTCGCGCTGATACCGACCACGCTGGAGCGGACGACGCTGGGTGGCTGGTGTGCCGGGACGCGCGTGAACGTGGAGGGGGATGTGATCGTGAAGGCGGTGGTGCACACGGTGGAAATGGCCAAATGGCCAAATGGCCAAATGGCCACATGACTATTTTCGCATGCGAATCCTCGGCATTGATCCCGGTTTGCGGCTGACGGGGTACGGGTGCGTGGACCTTCCGGCCCGTGGCGGGCGCGCGGCGGTGGTGGAGGCGGGTGTGTTTCGCTTGAGCGCCAAGGCCAGCGTCAGTGCGCGGCTGGCGGAACTGGATGAGGACTTTCGGGCCTTGCTCGAGCGCGTGAAGCCCGCGGTGGTGGCGGTGGAGATGCTGTTTGCGCACTACAAGCACCCGACCACGGCGATTGTGATGGGGCACGCGCGGGGCGTGCTGCTGCTGGCGGTGCAGCGTGCGGGGCTGCGGTTGATCGAGATCAGGCCGACGATGGTGAAGAAGAGCCTGACGGGGCACGGGCACGCGAAGAAGGGGCAGATGCAGCGGGCGATTCAGGTGGAGTTCGGGCTGAGCGCGTTGCCGGAGCCGCCGGACGTGGCGGATGCGTTGGCGATTGCGCTGTGCGCGGGGGAGAGGGTGTGAGGGGGCGGGCCGCGTCTACCCTTGCACCCTCATGGCCGACCTGCCCGAGCAACTGCGCGCCCAGGTGTTGATCGTTGACGATGAGGCTGACCACGCCGACGTGATGGCCGAGGCGCTGCGCAAGCCCGGGCACATCTGCACGATCGTGGGGAGCGTGGAGCGGGCTCTGGATGAACTCAGGCACGGGCAGTTTGACGTGATCCTCACGGACCTGCGCATGCCTGTCTCGGGCGGCAAGGACGGCGTGGCGCCCGACGGAGGCGATGCCGGGCTGGTGGTGCTGCGGGCGAGCCGGCGGGCCCAGCCGCAGAGCGAGACGATCATGGTGACGGCCCACGGGGATGTGGCGACGGCCCGGGCGGCGTTCAAGGAGGGGGCGTACGACTTCATCGAGAAGCCGCTCGACCTCGAGGTGTTCAGGGCCCTGGTGAACCGGGCCGCCGAGACGGTGCTGTTGCGGCACGAGGGGACCAAGGAGGGCCTGGGCGAACTGGTGCAGCACGAGGGGTTCGCGGGGATCATCGCGGGCTCGGAGCCGATGCGGAAGATCCTGCGGACGGTGAAGGGGATCGCGGCGGCGAACCTGCCGGTGCTGATCACGGGCGAGAGCGGGACGGGCAAGGAGTTGATCGCGCAGGCGGTGCACCGCATCTCGCCGCGTGCGAGCAAGCGGTTTGTGGCGTTGAACTGCGCGGCGGAGACGGAGACGCTGCTGGAGGACCAGCTGTTCGGGCACGTGCGCGGCGCGTTTACGGGGGCGGAGAAGGACCGTGAGGGCGTGTTCGAGTACGCCACGGGGGGCACGCTGTTTCTGGATGAGATCGGCGACATGCCGCTGAAGATGCAGGCGAAACTGCTGCGCGTGCTGGAGACGGGGCGGGTGGTGCGCGTGGGGAGCAACGAGGAGCGGCAGACGGACGTGCGGCTGGTGAGCGCGACCAACAAGGACCTGCCCGCGATGATCGCGCGGGGCGAGTTCCGGGAGGATTTGTATTTCAGGATCAAGGGCGCCCAGGTGGTGCTGCCGCCCTTGCGCGATCGGCGGGAGGATGTGCCGCGGATTGTGCGGCACGCCATCGCACGGGCGTGGAAGCAGATGGGGTTTGCGGAGGGTGCGGCGGCGCGCCCGATGCCGGACATCACGGACGCGGCGATGATGCGGCTGACGAGTTACGCGTGGCCGGGGAACGTGCGGCAGTTGCTCAACGTGGTGCAGACGGTGGTGGTGGCGGCGCTGGGAGAGAGCGACCCGGCTACGAGCGCAGCGGGGAAGGCGCCGCTGGTGCTGGATGCGCGGCACGTGCCCGATGAGGTGCGCAGCGCCGACATCGTGGACTTTGAGGTGGGCGAGGCCGCCGAGGGCGGCGTGGCGGGCTCGTTGGCGGGGACGAGTCTGGAACAGATCGAGAAGCGTGCGATCCGCGACACGCTGCGGCTGACGGCGGGGAACCGCGAGCAGGCCGCGAAGTTGCTGGGGATAGGGGAGCGGACGCTGTACCGGAAGTTGAAGGAGTACGGGTTGAGGTGACCTGGTGTTGCCGAGTGGGTGCGGGGCGTGGAGACGGTGCCACTGCTCGCGGGGCGTGCGGCCATGGGTGTGGAGATTGAACGCAAGTTTCTGGTGGTGGGCGACGCGTGGCGCGCGGCGGTGGTGCGGTCCACGCGGCTGCGGCAGGGGTATCTGTGTTCGCAGAGGGGGCGCACGGTGCGGGTGCGCATCGCCGGTGCGCGCGGGTTTCTCACGGTGAAGGGGCCGGCCGACGCGGTGGGTGTGAGCCGCAGCGAGTGGGAGTACGAGATTCCGGTAGCCGATGCGCTGGCGATGCTCGACACCCTGTGCGAGCGGCCGCAGGTGGAGAAGGTGCGGCATCTGGTGGCGGCGGGGAGCGGGGAGGTTGGGCGGGCTGGAACGCCCGCCCCCCCGGACGGGAGTTGTGGGGAGCGCGGGCTGGTGTGGGAGGTGGATGAGTTTCTGGGGGCCAACGCGCCGCTGGTGATGGCGGAGATCGAGTTGCCGGTGGCGGACGCGGCGTTTGCACGGCCGGCGTGGCTGGGGGCGGAGGTGAGCGCCGACCCGCGCTATCGCAACTCCATGCTGGCGGAGAGGCCGTACTCAACGTGGGGTGGGGCGTGAGCGGGCGCGGCGGGGATGGGGGTGAGCCAGAGACGGGCGGACAGGACGTCCGCCCCACCAGCGCGGGGGACGGCTGTGCCCGGGACCGTGGCAACCTCGCCGGTGTGCGGCCGCGGCTCTCATCGCTCGATGCCTTCCGCGGCCTGACCATGGCCGCCATGGTGGTGGTGAACAACCCCGGCACGTGGGGCGCGGTCTATCCGCCCCTGCGGCACGCCGATTGGCACGGCTGCACACCGACGGACCTGATCTTCCCGTTCTTTCTTCTGGCTGTGGGCATGGCCCTGGCGCTCTCGGCCGGCCCCGATGCGGATGGACGCGCGGCGCCGGCCCGCTGGGGGCGCGTGCTGCGGCGCACGGCGGTGCTGTTCGCGCTCGGAATCACGCTCAACGCGGCGGGCCCGGTGCTGCGGGGCCTCTTGCGCGATGATTGGGCCGGCCTCGCCTCGGTGCGCCTGCCCGGCGTGCTGCAGCGGATCGCGCTCTGCTATATGCTCGTGAGCGTGCTGGTTGTGTGGGTGGGGGTGCGCGTGCAGGCGGCGGTTGCCGCGCTGGTGCTGGCGGGGTACGGCGCGGCGATGCTCTGGAGCGACGCGGCGCGCGGGTTCACGATCACGGTCCCCGCGACAGCATCCTCCGGCCCGCTGGCGGAAGACAACCTCGCGCGATCGCTGGATCGACTGCTGCTGCCCGCGGCGCGGCTGTACGGCGGCTCACCCACAGACCCGGAGGGGCTCTTGAGCACGCTGCCGGCGTGCGCAACCACCGTGATCGGCTACTGGATGGGCCTGCTCTTGCGCAGGGGCAGCGCGAGCGCAGGCCGCGGGTGTGTGCTTTCACTCGCGGTGGGTGGCGGCGTGCTCATGGCGGCCGGGTGGCTCGCTGCCTTGATCGTGCCCCTGAACAAGCCGCTTTGGACACCCTCGTACGTGCTGTTTACGGCGGGCATCGGCGCGCTGGTGATGGCCCTCTTGCACTGGCTGATTGACGAGCGCGGGCGGCGCGGCTGGGCACGGCCGCTGGAGGCGCTGGGTGTGAACGCGATCTTCCTGTTTGTCGCGTCGGGCCTGGTGGCGCGGGTGATGGCGGAGGTGTCGGTGAGCGGGCGCACGCTCAGGGCGTGGGTGTTCGATTCGGTCTGCGTGCCCCTGGCGGGGGGGCCGAACGAGAACGCCTCGCTGCTGTTTGCGGTGGGCACGCTGGCGGCGTGGTGGGCGGTGTTGTGGCTGATGTGGCGGCGCGGGTGGGTGGTCAAGGTGTGAGGCCGCCGCGCCCTTACTTGCCGGCCTGCCTGGCCGCCCACTTGTCCAGCACGCTCTTCTCGATCTCGGCGCTCATGCCGGTGCGGAGTTTGGTGGCGTCGGGCAGGGTCGGGGGCTTTCCGCCCTGGGCCTGGGCCTCTGCCGCGAGTTCTGTTGCCACGCGGGCGCGGCGTTCGACCTCCTTTGGCCACCAGGCGATGAGGTCGCGGCAGGTGTCTTCGGCGGGGCGGAAGCGCAGGCCGGCCTTGACGGCGCGGGCGTTGCTCCACGTGTGGATTCCGCCGAAGTCGCCCTTGCCCAGGGGCACCCACAGCGGGAGGCCACCCTCGGGCGCCCCGTTGGCTTCGAGGAAGTCTGCGGGCACCCAGGTGAGCTTGGCGTCGTTGGCCGCGGCACGCTTGCAGGCTTCGAGGGCATCGCGCATGGTCAGGGGTTTCTCGGGGCCCACGGCGTTGAAGTCGCCCGTGGTCTTGTTCTCGATGCACGTGAGGCAGAACGCGGCGAGGTCGCGCACGTCGATCACCTGGAAGGGGTCGGTGCCGTCGCCGGGGCAGAGCACCTCGCCGCCTCGTGCGATGCGCACGGGCCAGTAGGTGAAGCGGTCGGAGTTGTCGTTTGGCCCCACGATGTAGCCGGGGCGGATGACGGCGCAGCGCCCCGCGAAGGCCCGGCGTGCCTCGCCCTCGCACAGGGCCTTGAGCGGGCCGTAGTACTTGAGATCGGGCCCCATGTTCTCGATGGTGGGGTCGTCCATGGTGGCGATCGCGGCGGACTCATCTTGGTGCAACTTGGAGTTGTCGGCGTAGACGGAGACGGTGGAGATGAAGACGTAGTGCCCGCAGTTGGGTGCGAGCAGGTCGACGCCGGCCCTCACGTGCCGCGGGTAGAAGCCGGAGGTGTCGAGCACCGCGTCGAAGGACTTGCCGGCGAGTTCGCCCAGGCCCCTGGGGGTGGAGGGGTCGTCGCTCTCGCGCCCCTCCGCGGTCCACTTGGTGCCGGCGTGCTTGTCGGGGTCGCGGTTGCCGTAGAGGCGCTCGATGCCGTCGATGGTGCCCTTGCGTTTTTCGGTGCGGCCGCGGTTGAAGACGGTGATGGAGTGGCCCCGGCTCTTTGCCTGCTCGATGAAGGCGGGGCCGATGAAGGAGGTGCCGCCGAGGACGAGGATGGAGAGACCCTTGTGGGCGAGCGCGGCGGCGCGGGCCGGGCGCGGCAGCGCGAACCCACCCGCCGCGGCGGCACCGGCCGAGGCGAGGAGTGCGGAGCGGACGAACGCGCGGCGGGAGAGGTTGGACATGCGGGGTGGTACAGGAAGAGCGGGGTGGGGTTTCGGGGCGCGGGGTGGGAACCCGCACCTGCGGCGCGGACTCGTGGGGAACGGGCTCTGGTACCGAGCAGCACCGACCCGTGGTTCCACTTTGTGTATGACGACCGCTGGCGGATGGTGGCGACGTACCGGGGCGTACACTGGGGTGATGAGGCGGGGTACGCCGTTGACCCCCTGCCCAAGGAGCAGTTCATCTATCACACGGCCGGACAAGACGGGCACGGCTCGGCCTCGTACATCCACGCGGCGGTGCTGCGGCAACGCGACACCAGCACGGCCTGGCCGGAGGCACCGGCCAACCCCCCCGGAGACGGCCAGGGTGGCAACCCCCCCTCCCCACCCTCGGCCACGACCGCCACGTTCGGCCCGGCCGAGCGGGTGTACTACTTGCAGAACTGGCGCGCCGATGTGGTGGCGATCGTGGCGGGCGCGAACGTGAACGCGGGCGGCTACCAGGCCGCGGTGGGAGCGATCCTCGAGCGGATCACGTATTCGCCGTACGGGGTGCCGCGCGTGGCGGGCGCGGCGAACTACAACCTCGACACGGTGGTGAACCCGGACGATCTCGGGGATTACATCACAGAGTACGCGGCGTTCACGGAGGCCACGCCGCCGGGGGCGGGGATGAGCGATGCCAAGTGGGTGCTGCTGGATGTGAACGCGGATGGGAGCATCGACTCGGATGACCTCGGCGACTTCATCACGTGCTACTTTGCGGATGACGGCACGCCGCAGGGGCCGGGTGTGCTGAGTTCGATCAGCGTGGCCAACCGCAAGGGGTACGCGGGGTACGAGTACGACCCGGAACTGTCGAGCGACCAGGTGAGCATGCACCACGTGCGGCACCGCGTCTACGACGCGGCCAGCGGGAGGTGGACACGCAGAGACCCGCTGGGGTATGTGGATGGGATGGGGTTGACTGAATACACGGCAGGCCAGCCCCTGACGCACACTGACGCATCTGGTCTGCATTGTGATAATCAGACTTGTGTCGCCGCTGGAGCAGCTATACGGCCTGCCGTACCCGCATGGCCCGATCTCTTCCCGGATCGGTTTCCGGTACCCAAGCAGTTGTTGCCAGCACTGTGCGCACCAGTGTCCATTCCGACTGCAGTCTGCGTGGTCTTGATAATTGGTGGCGGTGCGCTGGTTGTGTGTGATGCCGCATTGAACCAGCCGACGATGCCCGGGCAGATGTGCGACGAGCGCGTTCGCAAGTGTCTGCAGTTGGGTGTAAATGCCGACTGCAAGACCCCTGGCAAGCGCACATCCTGCGACGGCGGGGCACGGCGGATGCCCTGCTCGCAACTGTTGGCCATCTACAACCGCGCCGTAAGTTGTGCCGCCTCGCGCAAGGCGTTGCAAGATGAGTGCTTTGGTGGGTTCGGCAAGCGACGTCCGACGCCAGGCGATGTTGGGCACATGGGGCAGTTTAATGAGCGACGCGAGAACGCTCTCGGCTGCTGGCGCAAGATGCACATGCGGCCAGAGTGCAGGTCCCAACTGGCCGAGGCTAGGCCCTGGGAAGTCAACTCACGAATTTACGAATGGAGCCGTCGCTTCCGCCGCAGTTGTCGCGATGTTGCGCCGCACCTCTACCCCGGATCGGTGTGGTAATCACATGCCAAGCACGCCCGACCGTCACCGCATGTGCTTGGCTTGGGATTGTATACGGCGTGCTCTAGTCCCGCACGTCGAGATTGCCGGCAAGCAGGCAGTTTCTCGCGAGGTGCTCGGCACGCGCGATGCGGTGTTGTTCTTTGGACCGCTGAACGATCCGTGGGCTCTGATGACCGAAGCATGCTCGCACCGTGTCGGCCTAGCGGAGGATGTGTTTCTGCCATCCACTGCGGTGATGCTGCCCTACCCGGCAGGAATCCTGCTTTATTCCGGGCTTGTGTACACACACGATATCACCGTGTTGCAACTAGACGGCATGTCATACGGCGCCGTCGTCGCTAAGCTGGTGCATCATGTGTGTGCTGTATCGGGGTGCGCCGCACCCGTGAGTGAGTGGCTGGAGGTACTGAGTGCGGCCAACCCTGCGGAAGAGTGGCTGGCCTTGAACTTGGCGTTCGGCGCCTGGGCATGCAGCGGTGGCACGCGTGCCCATAGTGCGCCACAAGCCATGCGGACGCACCTTCAGGCGCACGCATCTGAGGCGCGGACATGGCGTAACGCGCGTCTGTACACAGATGTGTGGCGCATGGCCATGACCTTGGGCAATGTGCCGGGCGGAGCACTGCGCCCCGTGGGGAGTGAGCTTGATGCGACGGTCGGTTGGATCGCGGAGAGGATTGAGCCGTGTGACGGAGACGAGTGAATCGTTGCACTCCCTTTTGGCTCCACTTTGTGTATGACGACCGCTGGCGGATGGTGGCGACGTACCGGGGCGTACACTGGGGTGATGCGGCGGGGTACGCCGTTGACCCCCTGCCCAAGGAGCAGTTCATCCACCACGCCGCGGGTCAGGATGGGTTCGGTTCGGCCTCGTACATCGACGCGGCGGTGCTGCGGCTGCCGTAGCCCCGGGGGGCACGCGGTTACACTCCCGGCCGCTTGTCCCACGCACCCAGGCCCGCTTCGAGCACGTTGCCGACACGGATGAGCGTGCCCTCGTCGAAGAGGCGGCCGACCAGCGTTGTCGCGCGGGGCAGGCCGTCTTCGCCCAGGCCCACGCGCAGGGTGAGCGAGGGGTGGCCGGTGTGATTCGTGATCAGGCAGAGCGGGCCGGTGTTGGTGGGGTCGATCACCAAGTCCACGGCGTCCATCTTCTCGCGCATCATGGTCATGCAGCGGCGGCGGAAGCGGTGGGCCTGCACCAGTTCGATGCCGGGGATGAACCACGCCTGGCGGAAGGTGTTGGGCCAGGCCTCGGGGGCCTGCCACGTGAGCGTGTCGTCGGCGTCGGTGCGGGTGAGGCTCTCGAACGCCGCGGCGGCCTCGCAGACAAGAATGTTCATGAGTTGGTCGAAGGGCCACTCGGGCAGCGCGAACTCGACGAGTTCGGCCCCGGCATCGCGCAGGAGTTCGAGCGTGCGCGCGTGGGCGGGGTGGAGGTTGGGGCGGGCGAACCACGCGGGCACGTGGCCGATGCGCAGGCCGCGCAGGGAGGTGGATGAGCCGTCGTAGTTGAAGGGGAGATTGAGTGCGGAGGGGTCGGAGGCATTTGGTGAAGGGCCGCCATTGATGGCGCTGAGCACGATGGCGGTGTCTTCACAGCAGCGCGTCATGGGGCCGATCTTGTCGAGCGACCAGCAGAGCGCCATCGCCCCGGCGCGGCTCACGCGGCCGAAGGTGGGGCGGAGGCCAGTGGACCCGCAGGTGCGCGAGGGGGAGATGATCGAGCCGAGCGTCTCGGTGCCCAGCGCGAAGCCCACGCACCCGGCGGCGACGGCCGCGGCGGAGCCGGCGCTCGAGCCGGAGGAGCCCTTTTCGGGGTTCCAGGGGTTGTTGGTGCGGCCGGCGTGCCAGATGTCTCCGTAGGCGAGGGCCCCCAGCGTGGTCTTGGCGATGAGCACGGCGCCGGCCTCGGTGAGGCGGGAGATGACCGCCGCGTCGCGCTCGGGCACGCGCTGGGCGTAGGGCTGCGCGCCCCAGGTGGTGAGGATGCCGGCGGTGTCGAAGAGGTCCTTTGCGCCGTAGGGGATGCCGTGCAGGGGCCCGCGTGAGCGGCCGGCGGCGAGTTCGGCATCGGCCCGCGCGGCCTGGGCGCGAGCGAGTTTGGGTGTGAGCGTGACGACACACTTGAGCGTGGGGTCGAGGCGCGTGAGGCGGGTGAGGTAGATCTCGGTGAGGCGGGCGCTGGTGAGGGCGCGGCTGTGGATCCAGCGCGAGAGGTGCTTCACGGGGGCGAAGGCGATGTCGTCGTCGGATGCGGGGAGCGGCGGTGCGGGCGAGTCTGCACCGTGGAGCGTGAGCGGGCGCTGGGCGGTGTCGAAGGTCATGCCCGGCAGGCGCGGGTCAAAGGTGAGGGCGGGGGCGAGGTCGTTGTCGGGCAGGGGTTGGGCCTGGCGGCGCTTGAAGCGGGCGACCTGATCGCCGATGGACTTGGCGATGGTGTCGCGCTCGGCGGGCGTGAAGGCGATGCCGGCGAGAATCTCGGCCGCGGCGATGGTCTCGGCGGCGATGCCGGGTTCGGCGGCGGGGGGTGGTGGCGTGGGCGGTGCAGGGGCTGCGGGCGCAGCGGGGGTGGGTTGTGCCGCGGCAAGGCGCGGGAGCGTGGCCGCGGCGGCGAGTGCGGTGGACGTGGCGAGGAACTCGCGGCGTGTGGGGGCGGAGGGCGTGGGGCGCATAGGGGGGGTGGGCATGGGTGGCTCCGGGCAGGCGGGGCCCAGCATACCGGCACCGTGTGGGGCTGCGCTCCGAAGTCGCCCGCTGGCGACTTCGGGGGCACTGGTGCGCGGTAGGATGCTCGCGTGCCCGAGTTGCCGGACATCGAGGTGTACGTGCGGTGTTTGCGGCCGCGCGTGGTGGGGAGCGTGATCGAGCGTGTGCGCGTGGTGTCGCCCTTTGTGCTGCGCAGCGTTGAGCCGCCGGTGGAGGCGGTGGAGGGGGCGATGGTGCGGGGCGTTACGCGGCTGGGCAAGCGGGTGGTCATTGAGTGTGTGCGAACGCAGGCAGGGGAGCGCCCTCCCCTTGGTCCCCTCCCAGAGGGAGGGGAGACGGACGTGAGGGGAGGGGAGACGGACGTGAGGGGAGGGGAGACGGACGTGAGGGGAGGGCAGACGGAGCCGGGAGGAGTGGATACGGCGAGTGGAACGGGAACGGATGCGTTGTTTCTGGTCATCCACCTGATGATCGCGGGGCGGCTGCTGTGGGCCGATGATGCGCGGTCCAGGGGGCCGGGGCGGATCACTCTGGTGACGCTGCACACGCCGCGCGGCACGCTGGTGCTCACCGAGGCGGGCAGCAAGAAGCGGGCGGGTTTGTGGGTGGTGCGGGGGGCGAGTGCGCTGTGGGCGACGCATGGGCGGGCGGGGCTCGACCTGCTGGATGACGGGTTGACGGCGGGTGCGCTGGCCGCGCGGCTGCGGAGCGAGAACCGCACGCTGAAGCGGGCCCTCACCAGCCCCGCGCTGGTGGACGGTGTGGGGAATGCCTACTCGGATGAGATTCTGCACGCGGCCCGGCTGTCGCCGTTTGTGCTGACGGGCACACTCACCGATGCGCAGTGCGCGGGCCTGCTGAGCGCGGCACGGGCCGTGCTCACCCGTTCGCGGGACCTGCTGCTTCGGCGATTCGCCGCGCGCTTCCCGGGGCCGGGAGACATCACAGCGTTCCGGCCGGAGTTCGCAGCCCACGGCAAGTTTGGTAAGCCGTGCCCGGTGTGCGGGGCGAAGATTCAGCGGATCGTGTACGCGGAGAACGAGTGCAACTACTGCCCGAAGTGCCAGACGGGCGGGCGGGTGCTGGCGGATCGGTCGCTGTCGCGGCTGCTGAAGGAGGATTGGCCGCGGACGGTGGAGGAGTGGGAGGAGAAGGGGTGAAGGGCCTGACCGCAAGCACCGACTCGCCGAAGGCGAGTCGGTGGCACAGCGGCCGGCGCGGACGAGCCGCGCGGCCGGGCCGTACGCTGGCGGCATGGCGATGCTCAAGTCGATTGCGGTGTTCTGCGGGTCGTCGGCGGGGGCCAAGCCGGAGTATGCGGCGTGTGCGCGGGGTGTGGGTGCGCTCTTGGCGCGGGAGGGGATCACGCTGGTGTACGGGGGCGGGTCGGTGGGGCTGATGGGGGCGGCGGCGGATGCGGCGCTCGCGGGGGGCGGGCGTGTGGTGGGGGTGATTCCACGGGCGATGGTGGAGGCGGAGCGCGGGCACGGGGGGCTCACGAAGCTGCATGTGGTGGAGACCATGCACGAGCGCAAGGCGCTGATGGCGGAACTCGCGGATGGGTTTCTGGCGTTGCCGGGGGGCTTCGGCACGCTGGATGAACTCTTCGAGATCATCACGGGGGCGCAACTGGGTTTTCACGGCAAGCCGGTGTGCGTGTTGAACGAGGGCGGGTTCTACGACGGGCTGCTGGGGTTTCTGGATGGTGTGGTGCGGGCGGGGTTTGTGCTGCCGCGCTTTCGCGCGGGGCTGTTGAGCGCGGCGACGGGGGCGGGTGCGCTGGAGCGGATGCGGTCGTACGTGCCGGCGAGCGGGGCGGGGTGGGTGCGGTAGGAAAAGGGCCAAACGAGCACATGGCCAAAGGGCCAAATAAATGGCAAGGCGCCCGTGGTGCAGGCGCGGGTGATTGGCGGGGCGTCAGCCGGGAGGCGTGATACTCAGAGTGGCATAGTATTTACCCATGGCCGACTACACGACGTTGCAGCCCGCGCTGTTGCAGGGGACGCTCGACGTGATGGTGCTGAGCGTGCTGCGGCACGGGGCGTTGCACGGTTACGCGGTCGCGCGGCAGATCGAGCGGGCGTCGGGGGGATTGCTGGTGATCGAGGAGGGGTCGCTCTACCCTGCGCTCAAGCGGCTGGCGAAGCGGGGGGATGTGGCGCTGGAGCCGCGGCGGTCGGCCGAGAACCGGCGGCAGAACGTGGCCCGGATCACGCCGCAGGGGCGGCGGCGGCTCAAGGGGCAGGTGGAGTTGTGGCGAACGGTTGCCGCGGCGGTGACACGGGTGATTGATGACCGGCCGCTGACGCCGGTCTACTCGGCGGATGATCCGACGGAGTGATGGGGAGGAGAAGTGGCAAAGTGGGCGAGTGGCACAGCGGCCCGCCCAGGCGGGTGAACTGCGTGGCGGAGCGTGCGGGCTCCGGCACTGAAGGCAGGCATATAAAGCGTGTCTTAGTATCGCGCGGGAATATGCCGACTGGCGATTCACGGGCCGTCGATTACGATCTCGGCGTCGATGGCCGATGGGCTTTGAGTGGGCCCGCGGCATCGAGGCCCGAACGAGGAGGATTTGCCGTGAAGACCAAGGCTCTGCCGGTGAAGAAGACCACGAACAAGAACGGCGTGCGCAAGGGCGCGAACGGCGCGGCCCGCGCGCGCGGCAACGGCGCGCCCCGCTCCATCGCCCTCAGCGACCACTCGCCCGCCGGGCACCTGGCCAAGGCGGCGGACTGGACGCGTGAGACCAAGCCGATCATCTACGTGAACGGGAAGATGGTGCCCAAGGGCGAGGCGACCATCAGCGTGTACGACCACGGCCTGCTGTACGGCGACGGCTGCTTCGAGGGCATCCGCATCTACAAGGGCAAGGTCTTCAAGTGCGGCCAGCACATGGAGCGCCTGTGGCGCTCCGCCGAGGCCCTGCGGCTGAAGATTCCGCTCACGCGCGACGAGATGGTGCGGGTGATGCGCGACTGCATCGAGGCCAACGGCATCGTGGACGGATACATCCGCCTGGTCATCACGCGCGGCTACGGCTCGCTGGGCCTCAACCCCTTCAAGTGCCCCGTGGCCGGTGTCATCTGCATCGCCGACCAGATCAGTCTGTACCCGCCGGAGGTGTACCAGAGCGGCATGAAGGTGATCATCGCCAAGCGGCCGCGCACGCCGATCGCGTGCCTCGACCCGCGCGTCAAGAGCCTGAACTATCTCAACAACATCCTCGCCAAGGTGGAGGCGATCGACGCCGGCTGCCTCGAGGCGATCATGCTGAACCTGGACGGCTACGTGTGCGAGTGCACGGGCGACAATATTTTCATGATCAAGAACGGGCAGGTGTTCACGCCGCCGACCGAGGCGGGCGTGCTGGAGGGGGTTACGCGCCGGTTCGTGATCGACCTCATGACCGCCGCGGGGATCAAGTACACGGTGCGGAACATCCGGCCCGAGGAACTCAAGGGTGCGGACGAGGTGTTCCTCACCGGCACGGCGGCGGAGATCATCGCGGTGGCGCAGATCGATGATGCGCGGATCGGCGGCGGGGGCGAGGGGCCGCTCACCAGGCGGCTGCGCGAGGCCTTCCGCAAGGTCGTGACCAGCGACCATGTGCCGGAGGATTGAGGGGCGCGGCCAGCGCTCGGGCCCAGACGGCACGCTTCACTTCGCCGCGTCCACCTTCGCCCGCATCTCGTCGGCGAAGTTCACGATGACGTCGAGGCGGTTCTTGCCCTCGTCCTCGGCCTTCATGATGTCCAGAAGGCGACCATCGGGCGCAAAGACGCCGTTTCTGATCCTGGGCTGAAACTCCTTCATGCTGTAGAGCAGTTTGGGGACAGACGCGGACAAGGTCGGCTCGGTTTGGACCTGGACGCTGAAGACCTGAAGATCGACGTCGACGAAGCGGATTTCCTTGCCGTCGCGGCTCCACCAGCCGCCGCCCTGGACCCCGGTGGCTGTGGAGATCTGGGTGCGCCCGGATCGGGCGTCGGCGGCGCCCGCGCGGGCGCCGGTGAAACGCTGGACATACAACTCACGCCGCCCGGCTTCCTCAGAACCGAACTGCACCCACTTACCGTCGGGAGAAAAGGAAAGGCCACCCTCGTTTGCGGGCGAGTTCAGGTATGGCGTGGCGATCCACTTGCCGGATGCCGCGTCCTTCTCGAGCATCAGCACGTCGCCGTTGGGGTTGGAGAGGTCGCGCTGATAGAACGCCAGTGTCTTGCCGTCGGGCGACCACTCCAACGGGATGAGCCAGGTTCCTTTCGGCACGGCGAAGAGTTTCTCGGGCTCGCCCGATCCATCGGCGCGGCGTTCCACCAAGCACATCTCGTCCTCGGCGATGAGGTTGTGGGCAATGCGCTGCCCGTCGTTATTCCAGATGTGATCCCACGCCGGCCCCTGGGTCGGGAGCCGGCTGAAGGTTCGACGCGAAAAGTCGTAGACCCACAGATCGGAGCCAAGGTTACCGGGTTCGGTGGACTCGAAGTTGGCGACAACGCGTGCACCGTCGGGAGCGACGCGCACGTTGCGATACGCGCGGGGCGGGGCGCCGACCGGCACGGGCCTGCCTTGTTCGTCGATCCACGCGAGTGTCCGGCCCGTGATGTCCTCGGGCTTCATCAGCATCGCCAGCGCGCCGGTGGGCGAGACAAAGAACGAACCGCCGAGTTTGCCGTTCCATATCGTGGCGGGCTCACCGATAATCTTCCGGGAAGCGGGATCAAACCGTGCCGCGATGAGGGTGTCATTGTTCCGCCGCGCGATGATGTGGCCAGTGGGCAGATACTGCGCGCGCTCGGCGTTTTCAAGCAGCGTCGTGCGCTTGCCGGAGGCCAGTTCGACGATCTCGACCCAGGCCTTGCCCTGCTCGCCGATTCGCGTCCCCCACGAAGCGAGAATGGACTGACCCGGCACCAGCGGGCGAATCTCACCCAGGCCTGCGAAGCCTGTGGCGTCTCCGTCGCGGAAGACCACCCGCGGCTCACCGCCCGACGCGGGAACGGCGAGGATCGTGCGGTTCCACTGCTGCGCGACGGCGATCTCGCGGTCCGACGACCAGCACAGATGCGCGTCTGTTGTGGCGGGGAGCTCGCAGAGCGTTTCCGGCAAGCCCGCGGGGTCGCCGTTGCTCAGCGCGACCTTCTTGAGGCTGACCTTGCTGCGGGCGCGGTCCTTGGCGGCAACGAAGGCGACCCAGCGCCCATCGGGCGAGAGCGCGGCCTTCTGCACGCCCTCGGTGCCGGGGACGGGCTCGGCCTTGTCGCTGTCGAGGCGGCGGACCATCAGGAGCCCGGGTGGCTTGGGACTGTCGGCCTCAAGTTCAGGCAAGACTCTGTAGACGATGAACCGCCCGTCGGGCGCGATGCCGAAGAAATCGTTCAGTTCGGGCTTGGGCGGCATCGCCACCGAGAGGTGGAACGGCGTCGGTGTCTGTGTGGGCGAGGGTCGCATGAAGAGCGCGCCCAGCAGCCCGCCGAGGGCGAGGGTGAGGAGTGCCGCGGTCGCGGCGATGGCCGGGCGAACACGACGTTGACCGGCGGGTGCAGACTCGCCAACCCCGAGCCACTCACGCCCGGCGATCGCGCGGTCGAGCACCAACCGCACATCGCCGATGTCGTGGAGGCGCTGCCTGCGGTCTTTGGCGAGGCAGTTGGACAGGAGTTCGCGGATGCGTGGCGGAGTGCCGGGGGGGAGGAGGGCGACGTCGTGCTCTTTGTGGAGCGTGGCGCCCAGGGAGTCGGCCACGGTCTCGCCGCCGAAGGGCATTTTGCCGCTGAGCATCTCAAACAGCACACACCCGAACGAGAAGATGTCGGAGCGCTTGTCGACGGCTTTGCCGCGGGCCTGTTCGGGGGACATGTAGCCGGCGGTGCCCATGATCGCGCCCGGGATGGTGGGGCTGTGGATCACGGGGGAAGTGAGCGTGGGGAAGTCGCCGCCGCCGCCCGCGAAGCCTCCTGCGCCACCACCGCCGGTTGATGATGCCGCGCCCACGGTGTCGGCGCGAGCGAGGCCGAAGTCGAGGACCTTGACCGTGCCCTCGACCGTCGCCATCACGTTGGCGGGCTTGAGGTCGCGGTGGACGATGCCTTTTTCGTGCGCGGCTTCGAGGGCCTCGGCGATCTGGCGTGCCAGGGGGAGTGCTTCGTCGATAGGAACGGGGCCCCGGGCGAGACGATCGGCGAGAGACTCGCCTTCGACGTATTCGAGGACGAGGTACTGATTCGTGCCGGTGCCGCCCGGCGTGGCGGCCTCTTCGAGGCCATAGATTGCGGCGATGCCCGGGTGGTTGAGGCTCGCCAGCACCTTGGCCTCGCGCTGGAAGCGGGTGAGGCGGTCGTGGTCTTGTGCGAGGTGGGCGGGGAGGGCCTTGATGGCGACCTGGCGGTCGAGTTTGGCGTCTTTGGCCAGATACACCACGCCCATGCCGCCGCGCCCGAGTTCGCGCTGAACGGTGTAGGGGCCGATGGTGGCGGGGTGGTGTGCGGAGGAGGCGGAGTCGGGCATGGGTCAGTGAGGATACGGGCGGGCGGAGTCCGCTGGGTTGAGTGTCGGCGCGGGGCTGCATGGTCAATCGGTGTCCACACGCTGTGGCGCGGCGGGGGCGGGCGGTTCGCTGCTCAGCACCAGGCCGTCGTGGGCGAGGGCCATGCCTGCGGGCAGCGCGGCGTTGGTTTCGGCGTGGGGCAGGTCGTGGGCGATGTGGGTGAAGAGGGTCTGGCGCGCACCGATGCGCTCGGCGATGTCGCACGCCTGATCCACGGTGAGGTGCGTGGGGTGGTGGCGGTGGCGGAGGCAGTCGAGGATGAGGGTGCTCAGGCCGCGCAGCAGCGGGTAGGACTCCGGCGGGATGCCGGAGACATCGGTGCAGTAGGCAAGCGGGAACGGCGAGGCGCCGGGTGCGGACCCCTGCGAGGGTCCGTCGATGCGGTAACCGACGATGGGCAGGCGGCCGTGGAGCAGGCGGATGGGTGTGAAGCGCACACCGAAGAGGTGAATGGGCACGCCGGGGTCGACGCGGCGCGGCACGAGCGTCGCCACGAACGAATCGTTCACGTTCGCGTCTTTGTCGAAGATGTGCTTGTAGACGCGGCGGAGGTGGTCCATGGTGTGGTCCTCCGCGTAGATGTCGATTGGGGAGCCCTGCGCGGCGTTGAAGCGGCGCACCTCGTCAACGCCGAAGGTGTGGTCGACGTGGTTGTGGGTGAAGAGGATGGCGTCGCAGCGTGTGAGGCCGGCCCGCAGGGCCTGCTGGCGGAGGTCGGGCGTGGCATCGATGAGGACGGTGCGTGCGTGGCCGGAGGGATCGGTGAAGGTGATGGCGGCGCCCGCGCGGAGGCGGTTGTCGCGGGGGTCGATGGAGGTGCAGACGGCGCACGAGCAGGCGATGGCGGGGATGCCGCTGGACGTGCCGGTGCCGAGGAAGTGGAAGCGCATGGGGGAACGCTACCCATTCGGGCCGTGGGGCGAGGCAGCGACCAGAGGGGCCAGCGGCATAACGGCGGGTAGCCTCCATGCCGCGCCGCACTCGGGGCAGACGGTGCAGCGGTCTGCTGCGCGGGGCAGGGCGCTCAGTCGGTATCGGCAGGCGGGGCAACGGCCCGTGGACAGGGCGAGTTCGATGATGTCCGGTGCGATTGCACGCACTCTCCGAAGCCGCCAGCCGCATGAGATAGCGGTTGACAGGACGAGCAAAGTCAGCAGTCCCCAACCGACCCCCAGCAGATTGATCGTAAGCAGCGCCAGCGGAAGGCAAATCGTGGCGGCCGCAGCCACAATCACTGCAAACCGGGAGGAGGTGGTTTGTTCCCCGCCGGAGTCGATCAGGTCCTCTACGTGCTCGTCATAGGTACCGTGATCGTCGTCGGATCTCGCCACATCTGCCTCGGGCCTGAACGTGGCGACCGCATTGCCACGATGGTCCCTTACTGCGGGCAGGATGTGTTGAAGGCGGGTGCGTGGCATGGAGGAGCGGCGGACGAACTGGCGTGTTCAGCCCGCGGCGCGACGGTCCGGCTGTGCCGGGGTCTTGACAAAGCGAACGCCCTGTGCGCGCAGCCGCGCCTCGATCGCCCGCAGGCGGGCAAAGTACGAGTCCACGTCGCTCCCGTGCTCGGCGATGAGGGCATCACGGATGGCGCGCACATCGCGCACGATGGGCGTGTCGGATGCGGAGAGATTTCGAGAAGCGTCGTCGGTCATGGGAGGTCTCCGAGCATCATGTCTGGTGTGACGACACGCGGCGGCAGGTGGCGTGCGCGTGCGCACACGACCGCAAGGTGGTCGAGGCGGCGGGGATTGGCCAGGTGCCGCTGGTTCCAAGTGACCAGATACTCGCACTGGTTGACCGTCGCGACAGCGACATGGCCGGCGTCGTAGAGCGATGCGGGCGAGAAGACTCTGGCCGCAAGGAGCAGGTCCACGAGTTCGCGGGATTGCTCGCTGGGTTCCAGAGTCAGGAGGGTCCCGCACCAACGGAGAGCGGCCGCGGAGTTCGGGTACGACGGATGGCTGAGTTCTTCGATGACACCCGTGCCTACACAGCATTCGTGCGTGCCGCGGAATCTGTCCCACCATTCCAAGCTCTCGGCTCGCTGGCGGGTGCTGGCGGTGTCTGCGCGTGTTTCAACGCAGGCGCTGATGAAACTGGTTTCGAGGTAGACCCGGGCCACGGGCGATTCTATGGGGTGGGCGGAGGCGGCTGGCTGTGGGGCATGAGCCACGCCGCGCCGCACTCGGGGCAGACGGTGCAGCCGTCGGGCGCCGCCCGAACGCCGATGAGCGAGTACAGGCACTGGGGGCACGTGGCAGCCGACAGGGCTGCGGCCGCAACGGCCTCCGGTGTCGGCCGCCCCGCGAAGGCCCGGAAGACGACAACGACGGCGACCGGCAGGGCAACCACGCTCAGGGCTACACCCAACAGCGGCTTGCCTGCCCACGCTGCCAGCATCCACGCCACGAACGTCCATCCCAGAAGCACGGGGGCCAGCATCGCTGTCAGCAGCAGGGCAAGACCATAGAACGGCCGGCCGGCCCGTTCACGCAGGGCCTTGCGGAATCGTGCTTCGGCGGTTGTGTCGCCGGCTCGCTTCCGCAGGGCCTCTTCGATCGCGTGTGGCTGCGTGATGCGTGCCGGCAGCCCGCGTGCATCAGTCGTCACCCCGTCCCCCGGCAGGCTTCGGCCGACCACGTCGGCCGGCTCCACGTTCACGGCTGCCTCTCCGCGCTCCCCTCGCGCTTGGGTGCGCCCGGCACCTGGGCCGCGTCAAACCCGTCGTAGCGGATCAGGTCGTCGACGTCTTTCTGCGTGGGCTCGCTGGCGGCCCAGGCGTGGTTGCAGAGGGCCGCGAGTGTGGCCGCGGCGTCGTGCAGGCGCTCTTCGATGAAGGCGCGCCCCTCGGCCTGCTTGAACGCGCCGGACTTTTCGAGTTGGTAGACGCGTTCGACCTTGTCGTGCGAGCGCTTGAAGTGGGCCACGACCTGGTCCCACACGTCGGCCTCGGCGGGCCATGCGGGGGGCGCGATGCGCCCGGGGACGAGCGTGTGGTAGGTGATCTTGTGATGGCCGATCACGCCGCCGTCGATGTAGGCGTGGATGCCGCGGTCGGTGGTGTAGCCCTCGGGGTTGTCGCCGATCCAGCCGTGGTGGTGCCGGGTGGTGTGCAGGGGCTGGGCGGTGTCGCCCACGAAGTGGGAGAGCACGCCGAGGTGGAACATGACGTTGGCCCTGGCCATTTCCAGTTGCGGGGCTCGGGCGGGGTCGTTGATCTTTTCGAGGGTGCGGAGGGTTTTGAAGCTGCTGGTGAGTTTGGCGTGGTGCTCCATGATGGCGTGGAGCACGAAGCCGGGCCACTCCTGCTCGCCGGCGGGGTCGAGCTTGGGGTTGGCCGGCTGCACGCGGTCGGGGTGAACGTGCCGGGCCACGGCCATGGCGGCAACGAACTGGTATCGGAGGCGGGGCAGGGTCTCGAGGGTGAGGCCGTAGTTTTCCAGGTCTTCGGCGTCCATGTAATGGTCGGGGCCGTTTTCGTGGCGCATGTGGATGCCGCGGTTGTTGCGCCAGCGGTCGGGCTCGGCGGCCTGCCAGCCGGTCATGTGGTTCTTGGCGGCATCGGCCCGGAGCCAGGCGGGGGCATCGGGTGCGAGGCCGTCGAGGGCGAGCCAGGTGATGGCGCGGTGGCCGACGGCATCCCACGCGCCGGCGCGGGGCGTGGCCGAAGCCGTGAGGGCCGCAGCGAGCACCAGAAACATGGGGCGGAGTGTGGGCATGTGGAGGCTCGTGAACGCGAAACGCCGTCTGCACGATCGTACGAGCCCGGAGGGGGCACCGTCCGTCGGGGTGCGGGTGATACGTGAGAGGTGCCGGTGTACGGGCGATGCCGGGGCTCAGGGCCGTGCGGGTGCGGGTCAAGGCGCGGCGGCCGGCAGCGTCAGTTTCACCTCCGTGCCCTCATCCGGCCCGCTCGTGATGCTGATCCCGCCACCTGCGCTCCGCACGATCGACTCCACCAGTGAGAGGCCCAGGCCTGTGGAGAGCGACCGCGGCTTGGTCGTGAAAAACGGCTCGGTGGCCCGGCGCTTCACCTCGTCGCTCATGCCGCCGCCGTTGTCGGTTACGCACAGGTCAACGGCCCCGCCCCGGGCGGCCGGCCGCACCTCCAGCGTGATCCGCGCTTCGGGCTTGTCGCGCACCGCCTCCACCGCGTTCAGCAGCAGGTTGAGCGTCGCCTGGCTCAGGCCCGGCTTGCCGGGGCGCACGGGGGGCAGGCCGGGGGCGATCTTGGCCTCAAAGAGCACGCCCCTGGGGACGGCACCACGCAAGAGCGGCTCGGCGGAGCGCCACCACTCGTCCAGCGACACACCCGCGTCCGCGCCCTGTGCCTCATCCGGGTCGAGCGCCAGGGCCCGCAGGCTCTGGCTGAGTTTGGCCAGATACTCGGCCGCGCGCTTGATCTTGTCCACGCGTTCGCGCTGCCCCGCGTCGGCA
>CAZPWW010000001.1:0-303701 GCA_964590885.1 uncultured Phycisphaeraceae bacterium | reverse complement strand
GACCGCGAGGGCATGGTGCGCGCGTCGCTGACGACGCACACGCTCACCGAGGCGCTCGGTGCGGCGGTCAACAAGGTGCTGTTCGACGGCTATCAGGAGAGCCCGGCGACCTGGCGTTCCTTCGCGGGCGTTCGGAGCGTGCCGGACTTCAAGACCGCGACGGCGATCCGTCCGTCGTTCACCGGCTCGCTGCAGCAGATCCCGCCCGGCGGCGAGTTCAAGCACGGCGGTGCCGACGAGGCCACGACCCAGTACAAGGTGGACACCTACGGCAAGATGTTCTCCATCGACCGCCGCGACCTCATCAACGACGACCTGTCGCTGTTCGATTCGGTCGCCCGCGCGATGGGGCAGGCGGCGATGCGTAAGCTCAGCGATCTCGTGTACGACACGTTGATGTCGAACGCCGGCGCATTCTTCGCGGCGGGCAACGGCAACTACATCACCGGGGCCGACACCAACCTGAGCACCGACGGCCTGAGCAAGGCCATCACCGCCATGCTCACGCAGCGGGACGCCGAGGGCAACGACCTGGACCTGCGACCGACCCGACTGGTCGTGCCTCCGGAACTCCAGACGGTGGCCCGCGCCGTGCTCGAGAGCGAGTACATCGCGGCGCAGACGAACCTGCCGACCGGCAACAGCCTTCGCAATGCGGTCGGGCTGGAGGTCGAGCCGCGGCTGAGCAACACGAAGAAGTACGGCACCAAGGCCTCGACGAAGCACTGGTACCTGTTCGCCGCGCCGGCGGCGAGCCCGATCATCGTGGGCTTCCTCAACGGCCAGCAGACGCCGACGGTCGAGTTCTTCGGGCTCGACCAGACGGTGAACAAGTTGGCGGTGTCGTGGCGCGTCTACTTCGACTTCGGCGCTGCTCTGTGCGACCCGCGAGCGGCGGTGCGGAGCAAGGGCGAGGCGTAAGCGGACGGCGCTGGTGGGGCCGGGGGCGGCGTTCTGCTGCCCCCGGTCTTTCTCTGACCCAAACCACGGATGGAGCACGCCGCACCACACGCGGCGGCGCGATCGGTGCGCTCACATGGACGAGCAGCAGGACATTCCGCCGTCCCAGATCCAGATCGGGGACATCGCCTTTGGGATCGAGTTCATCGACGTGCCGGATGCGGCCGCGCGGTGGGCTGCGGCACTGGAGCACCTCAGCGCGTGGCTCCTGGTCGAATGGGAACGCGAGCAGATGGAAAGCGAGCCGAAGTGAACATGGGGAGGTGTACCGAGTTCGGCATTGTTGTCGTCGCGGGCGAGCGATACGCCCGCTGGTACGACGATGGCCCATCACCAAGCCGCTACGACGGCAGCGATCCCCTCGACGTAGAGCGGGCATACCGGACCGCATTCCTTGAGGCCGCCAGTGAGGTGGCCAGATGGAGTGAGCCGGATGATCGAGCGGTCGCAGCAGCATGGATGGCCAGGTGCGACGCCTGCGACGCAGCCCGCGTCCTCATCCCATCGGCCGACTACTTCGGTGTGACCGACGAGGGGCGGCGAGCCAAGTTCATCGGCGAGCAGACGGCGTATCGGTTGGCTCACGCCGCCACCGCAGCACAAGCGCGCGGCCGTCACCAAGCGCTCGCCACATCCACCGACGCTTGGTCTCGCTTGTCTGAGCGAGGCGCTTCCGGCGATCGGATCGTTCAATCGCTCGTCCCGACCTGGCTCGCAGAGGTTCAGGCTTGGGCGGCTCAGCCCGCCAAGCCCAAGGTCGTCGCTGTGCCGCCCGTGCTGGATGAGACTGAAGCGGCGCTGCGAGAGGTTGCGTCGAAGGAGGCCGCTCCGCCCATGACCGAAACCGCGCCCCCAGCCCCGCAGTTCATCAGCGTTCGTCAACTCATGGCCGCCTGCCCGGCGCTGCGCTCGCCGGTGATCGAGGGCTTGCTGCGCGAAGGCGAGACGATGAACGTGATCGCGTCCCCCAAGACCGGCAAGTCGTGGCTCGTGCTCGACCTGGCCATCGCGGTCGCCACAGGCCGACCCTGGCTCGGTCGCTTCCCGACGGTCGCCGGCGATGTGCTGATCATCGACAATGAGCTGCATGGCGAGACCTCGGCCAACCGCATCCCGAAGGTCGCCAAGGCCCGCGGCATCGGCACCGACGAGTTCGCCGACAGTGTGTTCATCCGAAACCTGCGGGGCGGGCTTCAGGACATTGTCTCCCTCGGCCCATATTTCCGCGCCATCGAGCCGGGCCGCTTCCGCCTGATCGTTCTCGATGCCTTCTACCGCTTTCTGCCCGCAGGCACGGACGAGAATGCCAACGCCGACATGGCGTCGCTCTACAACCACATCGACCGGTACGCCGCCGACCTCGGCTGCGCGTTTGTGCTGATCCACCACAGCAGCAAGGGAAACCAGTCCGGCAAGGCGGTGACCGATGTCGGCGCGGGCGCTGGCAGCCAAAGCCGCGCCACCGATGCACACCTCGTCCTGCGGCCGCACGAGGAACCCGACGTGGTCGTGCTGGACGCGGCCGTGCGTTCATGGCCGCCGCACGATTCGGTGTGCCTCCGCTGGGCGTTCCCTGTCTGGGACATGGCCGACGACATCGATCCCAAGCGGCTCAAGGTCGAATCGCCGCGCCGTCGGCAGCGCGCCGAGCGCCCACCGCCGCCGGAGGACTGGACGCCCGAGCGGTTCGTCGGTGCGTTCGTGTCGGGTGGCCCGGCGCTCCGCGATGAAATCCTGCTGGCCGCGACGAAGGACCTCTCCCATGCCCAAGCGACCCGCCTTCTCAAACTGGCCGAGGCCCGGGGGCTCGTGCAGCGCTCCCAGCCCGGCCCGTCCGAGCGCGTCCGTTTCGTCGTGGCGCGTAAACCCGAGACCGGCCCGTGAAGGGGGGAGGGGGGTTGCGCGCAAACGTGTGCGCGCGTACGCCCCCCCAGGGGGCGTACGCGCCTGGGGGGTGTGGGGGGAGAACGCGACCCCCCTCCCCCCGGTGGTTCCTTCCTGGCCGACCCGGCGAACCGACGCCCGCGGGAACAGCCGCGGGGATAGACAGACTTTGTTTCGCGTGTCCGGGCGGACTTTGCCCAGATGTTGCCCACTCTGGCGAGATGTCGCAGAAAGCCCTTGAACTTTCCGACCCATGACGCCCTGATGTGACCAACGCGGGTGGCGACACCACCCGCGATGGAGACCACGAACATGAACGCGAAGAAGACCACGAAGCCCGAACCGACCGCACCCGAGGCCTACGCCGCGCGGGCCAACGACATCGCCCGTCTGATCGACGTGCTGCAGATGGAACTCGACAAGCACGCCGACGCCGCGAAGGGCGACCCGAAGTGCTGGGGACGCGTTGGCGACCTCGGCAAAGTCCGCAGCGACCTGATCGACACGGTCGGGTTCATGAGCGGAATGGATCGGGAGGACGTCGAGCAATTCCTGGCCGACTGAGCACGCCCCGGCGCGGGGCACCGCGCCGAGGGCGATTCTCCGCCGCGTGTGCGGCGGTGTTTCGCACCCCATGTTTGGAGATGATCATGAGCAAGAAGACGAAGAAGGCCACGAAGACCGTCCGCATGTCCAAGAGCGCCGCCCGAGCCGAGGGGGCCGCTCGCACCAAGCGGAACCTGGCCAACGCGAAAGCGACCGCCGGTTCGAAGCACGCCGCCGACAAGCGGCTCAGCGCCATCAGCGCCGCCGCCAAGGTGCTGGCCGACGCAGGTAAGCCGATGCGGGCCAAGGAGATGATCGAGGCGGCGAGCGCGAAGGGCCTGTGGTCGAGCCCCAAGGGCAAGACCCCCGAGGCCACGCTTTACGCCGCCATCATCCGTGAGATCGCCGCCAAGGGGAAAGCGGCACGCTTCAGCAAGGTCGAGCGCGGCCTGTTCGCCGCGACGGAGGCGGCATGATCGCCAATGACATCCGCTTCGCGGTTGGCTATGCCCGGCGCTCGACCGACATGCAGGAGCGGTCGCTTCCCGACCAGAAGGCAGCGGTCGAGCGCTGGGCGAGGGATCACGGCTTCCGCATCCTGCGGTGGTTCGTCGATGACGCCATCAGCGGAACCAGCGCGCGGGGTCGCGACCAGTTCACGCGCCTCATTCATGAGGCGGAGAACGGGCGCGACTTCGATGCGGTGCTCTGCTACGACATGTCCCGGTTCTCGCGCGGCGGGACCAACGAGACCGGCTTCTACCTGCATCGGCTCCGTCTGGCGGGCGTCGAGACGCATTTCACCGCCGAGGGCATCCCCGAAGGCGACGAGGGCGAACTGCTCCAAGGCGTAAAGTCGTGGCAGGCCCGCCAGTACTCGGTGAAACTCTCGCGCGACAGCATCCGCGGCCAGCACTCGACGGTGACCGTGAAACACAGCGCGATGGGCGGTCGCTCCCCCTACGGCTACGACCGCCAGTACGTTTCGGCGAACGGGCAGGTGCTCAAGACCGTCCGAACGCTGCCCGACGGCCGACGCCAGGAGTTCGGTCCGGACGGGCGGCACCTGCGCTTCATCGATCCGAAGGAGAAACTGCCCAAGAAGATGAAGTCGGACATCGTGCGGCTCATCCCCGGCGACCCGAAGCACATCGCCGTCGTGCGCGACATCTTCGAGATGTGCGCCAAGGGGCTGGGCTTCCGGTCGATCCTCATCGCGCTCAACGCCAAGGACATCTCCGGCCCGATGCACGCCCGCTGGAACCAGATGGCGGTGAAGTCGATCCTCCAGAACCCGTGCTATCGCGGAGCGCTGGCATGGAACCGCCGCACGTTCGGCAAGATCCATGAGGTGGCGTCCGACGGGTCGGCCATCCCGAAGAAGGTGGCCAAGACCACGCGCAACCCCAAGGACCGCTGGATCGTCATCGAGAAGGTCCACGAGGCCATCGTCACACCCGACCTGTTCTGGAGGGCGCACGAGCAGATGGCCAAGCGCCGCAACGCCGGTGGCCTGGCCCGCCCGACGCAGCGGTACCTGTTGTCCGGGCTCGTGCGGTGCAACCACTGCGGGCACAACTTCTGGGGCTGCGTGCTGAAGAACAACGCAGGCGAGATTCGGTACTACGCCGACGGTGGGTATCGGGCACAAGGCGTCGGCGTCTGCAAGGCGACCCACATCCAGGCCGCCGCGCTCGATCGCTGGGTGCTGGACCAACTGCGGGCCACCTACCTGGCCGACAAGGCGGGCGTCGCGCGGGCCATCGAGGAGTTCGTGAAAGCCTGTTGCGGCCGCGCCGCCGCCGCCAAGGCCCAGCCGGATCGCAGCCGAGAACTGGCCGACCTGAACAAGCGGATCAAGACGACCGTCGCCCTGCTTTCGGACAGCGACCTCGCGGACATTGGCGAACTCAGAACCGCGCTCGTTGACCTCAAGCGCCGTCGGGAGACGCTCGATGCCGACGTGGCGAACAAGCCCGCGTCCCCGAAGTCGATCGACCCCGACCGCCTGCGGACCTGGGCGCGCGAGCAGGTCGCTGGACTCTCGCAGGCCCTCAAGCCCGGCACGCCGATGATGGAGGCACGCGCGGCCGTTCACGCGTTCATTCCGAAGATCGAGATCGACCCCGACCGCAAGGTGGGTACGCTCTACCTGCCGCGCGACACGTGCAGCGCCCTTCAAGCAGCGTTTGTCAGACGGGAAACGAGCGCATCCTCGATCCACTCGTGCACGGTGCTCGCCGCGGGGCGCTTGGCATCGCCCAGGTAATCGAGCAGCGGCGTCTCGAACGGACTGACGATCCCGATGATGTCCGACACGTCCTCGGCGAGTTCGGGCAGATCAACGCCCGCGGCGTACGTGGCCTTTCCTGTGAACGGCATGGTTCAAGCTCCTTGTGTGGTGCGAGGGAAGAAAACGGTCCTGTGTGCTCGGTCCTGAGTCCTGCGTCCTTCGTCCTGCGTGGCGCCTGCGGGCCTTCGTTCTTGTGCCACCGACCAGCGTCCGCTGGTCGGTGCGCCTTCATGTCTCCGTCCCTTGGTGCCTTCGTGCCTTCTTCGTGCCTTCCCCTGCTCACTCCCCCCTTCTCGCCCGCAGGTAATCCCGCACGGCCCGCGGGTCGCCCGTGGCCGCCCGCAGCGCCAGCCCCGCCAGATCGCCCGCCAGCGAAGGGGCGGGCGGCGTCGGCGCGGCGGCCGCGCCGGGCGAAACCCGCCCGCCCCGAAACAACCCCGGCCGCTTCTGCCGCAGCGCGGCCACCGCGTCATCCGTCGCCGCCGTCGGCGCCTCGGCCAACTCACGCTCCACCAGCGGCAGGGCCAGCGCCACATCCGCCGCGCCGGCCGCACGCAACGCTCGCTCGAGCTCGCGCAGCCGCTCGATCCGCGCCAGCGCGCCCAGCGCCTGCGTCAGCCGTTCCTCCAGCGCCGCCAGCCGCGCATCCAGCGACCCCGCGGCGGGCGTCAGCGCGATACTGGGCGTCGCCCCCCCGACGGGCCCAGAGCCGGGTGGCGGGGGTGGGGGAGGCGGCGGAGGGTTCGGATCGCCAATCACGTCGCCATCGTCGATCACGTCTTCACCGGGCATGCGTGTCTCCTTGTGGTCGTGTGTGCCGGGTCCTTGGTCCTGAGTCCGCGGTCCTGTCTCCTTCGTCGCGCTGTGCCTTCATTTGGCCCTTTGGCCATTTGCCATTTGGCCCTTTTCTTCACACCACTCCCTCGTCGTCACCGCCGTAGCCCAGTTCGCTGCGCACGCGCTGCCGGTCAATGCCCACGTCGAGTTTGGCCTTGGCCGCGCTGAGCGCCCCCTCGGGCGTGCTCGGGAGCGGGTCGGGCCACTCCACCCGCACCCGCCGCTCCTCCTCGCTGGTGCGCAGCACACCCGCGTGGTCGAGGGCGCTCAGCACCAACCGGCAGACCTGCGCAATGCCGCGCCCGTACAGCAGCCGCTTGCGGTTCGTGCGGGCCAGCACGCCGCCCAGCGTGAGCCGCAGCGCGTTCTCGCTCGTCAGGTTCCCCACCTTGGCCTGCACCACGCCCGTGGCCAGGGGCGGCAGGCTGCTGGCCTTGTCCATCGCGTCGCGCAGTTGCTCGATGTGCCGGTCCTCGCTCGGGCTGGCCCCGTCGCCTCCGAAGGCCTCGATGCTCGCGTCGGGGTTGTCGGTCGTCCAGAGTTGCCCGGGGCCGACCGGCCGCTCGCCAAACCCCTCGATCCCCTTGGCCAGGTACATCTTGAAACTCTGCAGGGCCACGCGGTTGGCCCGGTCGCTCAGCCGCGTGTTGAGTTCATCCTGCAGCGGGATCAGCGCCTCCACGTCGCTCAGGCCCGTGTAGGCGAAGGGCTGGCTGATGTTCTGGATGTGCACCACCGGCACCTCGCCCGGCGCCACGGTGTTCGGCTCCTCGTGCACCAGCGTGGCGTGCGTGCCCGCCTGATCGCGCTCCCCCGCACTGGCGCCCGTCGCCACCGCAGACCGCTCGGGTCCGCCCCGCACCCGCGCCGCGGCCCGCGCCAGCCACGACCCCGTCGCGCCACGCCCCTCCACCTCCTCCTCGTACACGGAGCGGCGCGTGGGCGACAGAATCTCCGTCGTCCACAGCCGCGCCCCTTCGTGCGTCTCCACCTGCGCACGCACCACGTACCCCTGCAGTGTCCTCGCATCGCGCGGGTCGATGATCGGGATGCCCCGCGTCGGCTCGATCACCTCGATCTTCACCCGCCGGGCCGCCGCGACCGGATCGGTTCCACCACCTGCGCCAGCCAGGTCCGTCGCCCGCACCGCCATATCCACGTGCCCGTAGACATGCCCGAGCAGGGCCAGGTCTTGCAGCAGGGCCGCGCCGCCCGAGCCCTCCCACGCCTCATCCAGCACCCGCTGAATGAGCGTGCGCTTGGCCTCATCCGCCGCGCCCGACACCAGGCGGATCGGCTTGGAGAACAAGAAGTCCACCATCGCGTGAACCCGCCACGCGATGTCGTTCTCGATCACGATCTCTCTGCCACCCGCGGCGGGCCGCAACCCCGCGCCCGTCCCGCCACTGCCACCCCCCGCACCCACGATCCGCGCCGGCAGCCCGCGCTCCTGCCCCAGCCGGTACGCACGCCCCTGCACCGCCACGCCCGCCTCCACACTCCGCAGCAGCAGCGGGTTGCGGTAGTAGTTCCACAGCATCCGCAAGCGCGGCAGCGTCCCCCGCTCGTGCCCGTCAATCAGGTTGTCCAGCGCGCCCGCCGTCAGGCCGCGCTCGCCGATGTCGGCAAAGTCTTGCGTGCGGATGTGCATGGGTCGCTCGCTGGGGCCGGGTGAGGCGGGGGAGACGCGGCGTGTGAGGCTCCAGTACCTTGCCACCGCACGCCGCCGCCACACCCATGAGCCGCCGGCCCGCTCCGCGCGCGCGAACCCATCCCGCAGGCCCACGATCGGACCGTGCGCGCACGCCCACCATGAGCCGTTTTCGCATGCCCACGATGAGGCCGCACACAGGAGGGCCGAATCGTGGCGCTGAACAGAATCTGGTAGAACCCACCACGCACCCCGCCACCCCGCGCGCGCAGACACGCACTTCCCGCCCACACCGACGCACGGGCGCCTTGAGCGATCCCGCGAGCGACTCGTGCGCCGCCCCGTGCTCCGGTCTGCCCCGGGGGGCGGGCTTTCCAGCCCGCCCATCCTCACCCGCCCACCCTGTTCGGCCTCCCGCCCCTCGGGTTCGGCGGCGCCAAGATCGACATATACGCCTCCCACGGCCCCGCGTCCTGCTTCGCCTGATACGCCATGGCCTTGCACATCTGGGCGATGTGGTTCAGGTCGTGCACGATCCACGCCCCCAGCAGGTGCCGCAACTCCACCGGCCCGAGGGCCGGGTGCGTGGCCCGCCGCGCCACGTCGGCGTCGGTCAGGTTCATCGCCGCCAGGTCGCGCAGACTCTCGGCCCGCTCGCGCTCGAACAGGTCGAGCATCTCCGCGAGCGCGTGCCGCGCCAGCAAGGGCTTGTGCCCCACCATGTCAAACCGCTCGAACGGCTTGGCCTCGCCGTGCTCAAGCACCCACCTGATCCGCGGCATCCAATCCGTCCGTTCGTTGAACAGCATGTGGGCCATGATCTCGCGCACGCTCCACGTGCGGGCCCCGCCCACCGAGTCCGGATTCGCTTTCGCCTCGGGCGTGCTCAAGGGCATGGGGCCGTAGTCGTGCTCGGTCCACGCGGCATCAACCCCGCCGACCAAGGCGCGGAACACGCCCGGGCTGCGCTGGCAGATGTGAATCGTGCGGGCGACGAGGGGGTGCATGGGTGATCCTACCACGGCTCAGACTCACGATCATGTGCCCCACATGCCCACGATGAGACCGCAGGCCGAATCGTGGCGCTGAACAGCTTTACTCGCGCTCCCCGGTCAACTCCCCGCCGCGGCAGCACCACACCCACGCACCCTCACGCACATGGGCCACCACGTAGTCGTACACGCTCGCGTGCTGCTCGTCGGTGGTGATCGTGCGCAGCCCGCACCTGCGGGCCCACAGGGCCCCGGGCACCGCGTCGCGAAGGGCGTGCGACGCCGCCCGTTTGGCGTTTCCGATCATGGCTCGCGTCTCGGCCGCGCGGCACAGGAGTACGCCGTGCACGTGCTCCGCGGCCACCGCCAGTACCATGACCTCGGTTCCCTCGCTCCGGAGTTTCTCCACCAACACACGCCCCGCCGTCGCACGCAACTCGCGTGCCAGTCGGACCGGCGGCTTGTGCATGTGCGCCACCGTCCAGGCCCGCAACGCGGCGTGCTCCCGCCGGTCGGGCGGATGCTGGTAGTCGCCCGATGAATGCACGCGATGGTCGTGGTCGCGGAAGCCGCGCTCGTCCCCACGCAGCCACGCGCCGAAGGTGGTGAACCAGAAGTGGCACCACGCCCTCCGCGCGCCCTCGCCGCCGGCCTGTTTATCGCCACGATTCGCTGCGCTCATCGTGGGCATGGGCACCTCGCGCCACCCCGATCCGCGCCCTCACACCCCCAACCTCTCCCCCAAATACCCGCTCACTTTGTCAATCCCGATCCGCTCCTGCTTCCCGGTATCCCGATCGCGCACCGTGACCGTCTGGTCCTTCACCGTGTCGGCATCGATGGTGAAGCAGAACGGGCAGCCCGCCTCGTCCATCCGTGCGTACCGCTTGCCGATGCTCTGCTTGGCATCGGTCTCGATGAACCCGCCGCGCCCGAACTTGGCAAACAACTCATCCGTGAGTTTCTCGGCGATCTCCGGCATGCCGTCCTTGTCCATGAGCGGGAAGACCGCGGCCTTGATGGGCGCGATCCGCGGGTGCAACTTCAAGATCTCCGGGCTCGGGCGCGACGGATCGACCGTGTACCCCTCGCAGATGAGCGCCAGCGCACCCCGATCCAGCCCCGCGGCGGGCTCGATGCAGTGCGGCATGTAGCGCTCGCCCTTCTTGCCGCCATTCGGCAGCACCTCGCCGCGCGTGGTGTCGAAGTAATCCAGTTTCACCTTGCTGTGCTTCTGGTGCTGGTCCAGGTCGTACGAACCGCGATGGGCAATGCCCTCCAGTTCGCCAAAGCCCGGCGCGGTGAACGGGAAGCGGTACTCCACATCGCTCGTGCCCGTCGAGTAGTGGCTCAACTCGTCCTTGGCGTGCTCGCGCAAGATCAGGTTCTCACCCGCCAGGCCCAGGCTCTTCCACCAGTCCATGCGGAAGTCGCGCCAAAACGCGTACCACGCCATGCTCTCATCGGGGTGGCAGAAAAACTCCAGTTCCGCCTGCTCAAACTCGCGCGACCTGAACGTGAAGTTGCGCGGCGTCACCTCGTTGCGAAAACTCCGCCCTGTGTTGCCGATGCCGAAGGGAATCCTCACGCGCGTGGAATCCACCACGTTCTTGAAGTGAAGAAAAATCCCCTGCGCAGTCTCGGGACGCATGTACGCCTTGTTCGCCTCGTCCCGGATCGCCCCGGGGATCGTGTCGAACATCAGGTTGAACATCCGGGGCTCGGTCAGCATGCCCGGCTTCTCCGCATCCGGCCCGATCACCCGCGCCCACGGCTGCGGCAACGACGAGAGCGCCACCGTGGCCACATCCCCGAACGTCTTCTCCGCCTTCTTCCTCTGCTTCGCTTCGCTGGGCTGATCGCTCACATACGCGAACACGGGCTTGTCCCCCGCATCACCGCTGCGCGGCACGAACACACTTACATGGTCGTACCGGTAGCGACACTTGGTCTCCTTGCAATCCACCATCGGATCATTGAACCCACCCACATGCCCGCTCGCCTCCCACACCTTGGGGTGCTGGATGATGCACGTCTCCAGCGGCACGCACCGCACCCGCTCCCCGCCCGGGCCCTTGCGCCCCCACGCCGGGTTCATCACCATGTCCTGCCACCACGCATCGCGCAGGTTCTTCTTCAGTTGCGCGCCCAGCGGGCCGTAATCCCAGAAGCCGTTGATGCCCCCGTAGATGTCGCTGGCCTGGAACACGAACCCGCGGCGTTTGCACAACGCCATGATCGCGTCCATGCTCTTGCCGCCGGTGGCCGCTCCCCCCGCCCCCGTCGCACCCGCCGCGCCAGATGCCCCGCTCGCACCCTTCTCGTTCGCTTCGCTGCTCATGGGCCGAGGGTATGGACCACACCGGCGCGGGGCGGCACAGACACATGCCGACGATGAGCGAGTCCGCGAGCGAATCGTGGGCGTGAGGCTGCTCACTCGCCCGTGTCGCCGCCTTCATTTGGCCCTTTGGCCATTTGCCATTTGGCCCTTTGGCCCCTCCTCACCCCCCCCGCTTCCTCAAGAGCTCCACCGTCTTCTTCGGGTTGATGAGCAGCCGCCCCTCCGCCTCGCTCGAACCCGGCATCGGGTCCGCACCCTTCACCATGAGCTCCACCACCTCTTTGCTCGTCAACTTCGGGTCGAGCGCAAACAACTTCCCCGCCAGGTTCGCCACATTCGGCGCGGCCATGCTCGTGCCGCTCGCCTTCATCCGGCCGCCCCCGGGCAGATCGCTCTCCACCTCAAACCCGTTCGAGTAGAGTTTCACGTTCTTCCCGAAGGTCGTGAACCCCGTCGGCTTGCCGCTCTGATCGACCGCCCCCACCGTGATCATGTTCCCCACCTCCAGCCCGCTGGGGATCATCTCGCTGAACTGGCTGTTGTTGTTGCTGTTCCCCGCCGCGGCGATGAACAGAATGTCCGGCGCGCTCCGCATCGCCTCATCCAGCCCCTCCTTCATGGTCGCGAAGATCACGCGGCTCAGGGCCGCCCGTTCCTGCGCATCCTTCCCCACGTTCTTCCGCTCCAGTTCACCCTCGATGTCCTGACGCGAACCGCCCCAACTCATGTTCACCACCCGCACCCCCGCAGCCTTGAAGTAGTTCACGGTCTGCTTGGCCGCCGCGGCCTCGGCCCGGGCCCGCTCCACGCTCGGCGCCTTCGTCGGTATCTGCCGGTAGTCAAACGTGATCCGCGCACACAGAATCCGCGCCGCCGGATTCCCCGCGCTGGCGATGCCCGCCACGTGCGTGCCGTGCATGTGGTTGCCGTACAGGCTCAGGTCCTCGATAAACGCCCCCACCGCCTCGCCCTTGAGGGTCGCCAGGTGCTGCCGCAACGCCGCGGCATCCGCCGAGTCGATGTTCGCCTGCAGGTCCGTCAACCCCTTCGTGTGCCTCACCACCTCCGCCTTGTCCCCCTTGAGCGCCTCCAGCGGGTGCAGCAGTTCCGGCACCGCCTTGCTGTCCAGGTCAAAGGCGATCCCGTGCACGTCGTCAACAAACCCGTTGCCGTCGTCGTCCTTCCCGTTGACCGTCTCGCGCTCGTTGCTCCACGCCACCCCGCGCTGCGCGAAGATCGCCATGTCCACGCCCGAGTCCCACACCGCCATCACCACCGGTGCCAGGCCATTCTTCTCGGTCAACTCCACCGCCCGCTCCGCCCAGATGTCCCTGGCCGCCGTGGCGTTGTCGTCGATGATCTTCGTGAACGTCGCCACCACCTCCTCGCGCAGCGGCATCATCACGTCCAACTGCGCCCGCAGCCCCACCAGGGCCCTCGCGATGTCCCCCGAAATCTCGCCCCCGCTCTTCTCCACCACCGGGTCGAGCGCCGTCTGCAACTGGCCCATCAACAGGTCGCGGGTCAGAATCTCCGCCCGCCCCTTGTTCTGCTTCACGATCTCTCGCACCTTCTCCCACGGCATCGCCCGCACCGCCGCGTCGAGTTCTCTTGCAAACGCCGCCCGGTACGCCGCGTCGTCACCCGCCCCCTTCTTCGCCTTGGCGATCGCCCGCGCCTGCGTCCCCGCGTAGATCTTCTGCGCCTCCTTCGTCTCGATCTCCCGCGACATATCCGCGTACTTCACCGCGTCGTCAAACCGCCCCTCGATCATCGCCACGCTCGCCAGCGCGTTGTAGTACCCCTGCAGCGTCGTCGGGTCGGTGATGTCGTACCCCGCCAGGTCCGCCTCCGTGTCCGCCTTGAACCGTGCCAGAAACACCCGGAACGGCTCCCCCGCCACCACAAACTCGCTCGCCTTCCCTTCGATCTGGTACGTGTGCCGCGGCAAATCATCCTGCGACTTCACCGGCTTCTTGCCCATGGGCGCCGCCGCCGACCCGCCCGTCGCCGCGGGCGGCTCGCCGCACGCCACGGGCGAGCCCAGAGCGACACACACACCGGCCACCAACAGCAGCGACGACGCACGCACCATGCTCATGCTCCCACTCGGTGTCCGCTCGGCCCGCACCCGGCACACCGCCGCGGCACGCACCCGCCAGACCACGCCAAGCCTACCGCCCGGCCCGCCCCCGGTGGCACGCTCGTGCACACGCGACACCCGCGCCGCACCCCCGGCACCAAACAGGTAGACAACGCCCGCCGGTTCACTCCCGCCGCCGGGCGACGTAGCATCGCCCCCACGCGCCGCGCCGGCCGGCCCGGCGCGCCGGCGCAGAAAGGACCGCACCCATGTCCGCCAACCTCCTCGAGTTCACCGACCAGAACTTCGACGCCGATGTGCTCAAGAGCGCCCAGCCCGTGCTGGTCGACTTCTGGGCCGAGTGGTGCCAGCCCTGCCGCGCCCTCACACCCACCATGGAGCAACTCGCCACCGAGTTCGCCGGCAAGGTCAAGGTCGGCAAGATGAACACCGACAGCAACCAGGGCGTGCCCGTCAAGTACGGCATCACCGCCATCCCCACCGTCCTCCTCTTCAAAAACGGCCAGGTCGTCCAGAAGTTCGTCGGCCTTCAGCCCAAGGCCGCCTTCGCCGCCGCGCTCACCGCCGCCTGAGCCACACCCGACCACCACGCACGCATGCCCGCGGCCGCCGCCACGCCGAGCACCACCGCACCCGCCTCCGCCACCCTGCGCGCCGGCGTCGTCGGTGTCGGCCGCATGGGCCGCCACCACGCCCGCGTCTACGCCCAACTGGCAGGCATCAAACTCGTGGGCGTGGCCGACGAGAACCACGACCGCCGCGAGGCCGTGGCCGAAGAGCGCGGCTGCGCCGGCTTCGCCACCGTCGATGCCCTGCTCAAGGCCGGCGTCGACGTGGTCAGCATCGCCGTCCCCACCTCGCACCACCGCTCCGTGGCCGAGCCCCTGCTGCGGGCCGGCGTCGCCTGCCTGATCGAAAAGCCGCTCGCCGGCAACGTGGAAGACGCCAAGGCTATCAAGGAGACGGCCGAGAAATCCGGGGCCGTCCTCATGGTCGGCCACATCGAGCGCTTCAACCCCATCATGGTGGCCCTGCGCAAAGAAACCGAGAACGGCCGCGACCTCATCCCCCGCTTCATCGAGGTCCACCGCGTCAGCCCCATGACCTTCCGCTCGGTCGACACCAGCGTCGTCATGGACATGATGATCCACGACCTCGACGTCGTCATCATGCTCATGGGCGGCCGCGAGCCCGACGAGGTGCAGGCCTCGGGCGTCCCCGTCATCACCGAGCACGAAGACGTCTGCAACGCCCGTCTCACCTGGCGCACGCCCCGCGGCACCTGCGTGGCCGCCATCTCCACCAGCCGCCTCGCCCTCAAAACCGAGCGCGTCACCCGCATCACCGGCGAGAACGCCTACGTCAAGATCGACTACGCCGCCAAAAAGGGCACGCTCATCCGCCGCACCGCCAACGAAACCCAGATGAAGGAAGTGCGGGCCCTGCTCCGCAAGGGTGAAGACCTCACGAATCTGAAGTGGCACGAACTCGTGAACATCGAGGAGCTCGTGGTCGACGACGCCGAGCCCATCGTCGCCGAGATCGAGAACTTCATCCGGGCGGTGCGCACCGGCACGCGCCCCGAGGTCGATGCCACCGCCGGCCTCGCCAACGTGCGCACCGCCCAGCGCATCGTCGAAGCCGCACGCAAAGAGCGCACCTGGAAGCCCTGAGCAAGCCCGGGTCCGCCTCCGATTTGGCCCTTTGGCCCTTTGCTATTTGGCCATTTCCCTCTTGTGCTCCCCCGACAGCAGCACATAGATGCTCGGCACAAACAGCAGCGTGAAGGCCGTCGAGATCACCATCCCCGTCACAAGCACGATCCCGATCGAGTTGCGGGCCATCGCCCCCGCGCCCGTCACCAGCACCAGCGGAAAGTGCCCCACCGCCGTCGCCACGCTCGTCATCAGCACCGGCCGCATCCGCGTCAGGCTCGCCTCGCGCACCGCCGCCACCTTGTCCATCCCCCGCTCGCGCAGGTGGTTGGCAAACTCCACGATCAGAATCCCGTTCTTGGCCACCAGCCCCACCAGCGTGATCAGCCCCACCTGCGAGTAGATGTTGATCGTCGTCCACCCGATGAACGTGAACACCAGTGCCCCCGTGATCGCCAGCGGCACACTCCCCAGGAGCACGATCAAGGGGTCGCGGAAACTGCTGAACTGGGCCGCCAGCACCAGGTAGATCAGCACCAGCGCAAAGCCCAGCGTCCCCGCCAGGCTCCCCCCCTCCTGCTTGATCTGCCGGCTCTCACCCGCAAAGTCCAGCGCGTACCCGGGCGGCAGCACGCTCCGGGCCGCCGCCTCCAGCGCCGCCAGCCCCTCCGCCTTGGTCGCGCTCCCGTTCAAAACCCCGTACACCTTGAAACTGTTCCGCTGCTGAAACCGGTTCAACGTCCGCGGGGCCGCCACCGTCTCCAGTTTCACGAAACTCGCCACGTTCACCAGCCCGCCGTCCCGGGTCCGCACCTTCATCCCCAGCAAACTCTCCGGTGTCGCGCGGCTGGCATCCTCCACCTGCGGAATCACCCGGTAACTCCGCCCCTCGTAGTTGAACCGGTTCACGTACCCGCCCGACAGCATCACCGCCAGGTCGCGCCCCACCGTCGCCAAATCCAACCCCATGTCCGCCACCTTCTCGCGGTCGATCACGATCCGCGTCTGCGGCAGATCAATCTTCAGGTCGCTGTCGGCGTACACAAACATCCCCGTGCCGAAGGCCAGACCCACCAGCTGCCCCGCCAGTTCGCTCATCCGCTCCGGCTCGTCGGCGCTCGTCACGATCAACTCAACATCAAAGTTGCCCGCGCCCGGCAGGGGCGGCGGCAGCACCGGGATCGCCTGCACACCCGCCACGCCCACCACCCGCCCGAACGCCTCCCCCTGAATCTCCGCGCTCGAACGCTCCCGCTCGTCCCACTTCACCGTCTGAATCCCCCCGAACCCCGTGCTCGGCGTCATGACCACCCGCCACACAAACGCCGTCTCCTTGATCTCCTTCAGGTTCCGCGTCACCTCCGTCGCCGAGCGCACCGTCGCCTCCAGCGTCGAGTCCGGCGCGGCGTTCAGAATAAAGAACACGCCCCCCTCGTCCTCCGTCGGCGCCAGTTCCTTGCTGCTCATCTCGTACAGCGGCCACGCGCCCGCCGTGATCAGCGCCGCCGCAGCCGCCATCGTCCAGCGCAGGTTCAGTGTCACGTCCAGCACACGCCCGTACCCGCCCCGCAGCCGCTCGAACACCCGCCCCACCAGCCGCGTAAACCGGCCCTCGCGCCCGTGCTCGGGCACCATCACCGCGCTCAGCACCGGCGAAAGCGTCAACGCCGCCACACCCGACACGATCACCGCCGCGGCCAACGTGAACGCGAACTCCCGGAACAGCACCCCCGTCAACCCCCCCTGAAACCCGATCGGCGCGTACACCGCAGCCAGCGTGATCGTCATCGAGATCACCGGCCACACCAGTTCACGCGCCCCCACCAGCGCGGCCTCCATCCGCCCCTTCCCCTCGCGGATGTGCCGCTCCACGTTCTCCACCATCACGATCGCGTCGTCCACCACCAGCCCCACACTCAGCACGATCGCCAGGATCGTCAACAGGTTCAGCGAGAATCCGAAGGCCGCCATGAAGACGCACGCCCCCACCAAACTCACCGGCATCGCCACCAGCGGCACCAGCATCGTGCGCAAACTGCCCATGAACAGGAACACCACGAACCCCACGATCGCCACCGTCTCGGCCAGCGTGGTGCCGATCTCCTTGAGCGCGTTGCGCATGTAGTACGTGCCGTCGTACGCCAGCCGCATCTCCACGCCCGCCGGCAAACCGGGCCGCAGCCCCTCCATCCGCTCCACCAGGGCCGCGGCCACCTCCAGTTCGTTGGCGCTCGGCAGCGGCCACACCGAGAGGTAGATCGCGGGCTTGTCGTTCAGCCCCGCCTCCCCCATCGGCTCTTCGCTCCCCAGTTCCACCCGGGCCACGTCGCTGAGCCGCACCAAACTGCCGCCCCGCTGCCGCACGATCAGCCGCTCGAACTCCGACACGCCCCGCAGGTCGGTGTCGGTCAACAGGTCCACCTGCACGCCGCTGCCCTTGGTCTTCCCAACCGCCGCCACGAAGTTGTTGCTCCGCAGCGCGTCGTACACCTCCGTGGGCGACACGTCAAGGGCGTTGAGTTTCGCCTCATCGAGCCACACCCGCATGGCCAGGCTCCGCTGCCCCTCGATCCCGCAGCGCTGCACCCCCGCGATGGTCGCCAGTTCCGGCTGCACGTGCCGGGCCAGGTACTCGTTCAGCCGCGTCAGCCCCAGGGCCTCGCTCGTAAAACTGATGTAGAACGTGGCAAACGGCCGGTCCGCCCGCTGAATCTCGATGCTCGGGCTCTCCGCCTCCGCCGGCAACTCGCTCCGCACCTGGTTCAGCCGCGCGCTGATCTCCGCCAGGGCCGCGTTCGAGTCATGGTTCAGGCGCAGCCGCACGGTGATCGTGCTCACGCCCGCCGTGCTGCTGCTCTCGACATAGTCGATCCCGTCGATCTGCGACACCGCCCGCTCGATCGGCGTCGTCAAAAAACCCCGCACCGTCTCGGCGCTCGCACCGATGTACGCCGTCGTGAGCACGATCGACGCCGATTCGATCCGCGGGTACTGCCGCACCGGCAGCCCCCCGATCGCCCGCCACCCCACCGCCAGAATCACCAGGTTCACCACCAGCGCCAGCACCGGCTTCTTGATGAACAGGTCCGTGAACGCGGCGGTCATCCCTCAGCCCCCCTTGCCGTTCGCCGCCGCCGGAACATTCGCCGTGGGTGCCCCCGCCGCGCGGATCACCAGCGCGCCGTCCCGCAACTTGAAACTCCCGCTCGCCGCGATCCGCTCCCCCGGCTTCACCCCGTCGATCACGATAACGCTCTCCCCCGCCACCGGACCCAGTTTCACAAACCGCTGGGCCGCCCGCAACGGCTTCTCGCCGTCCCCCCCGCCTCCCCCGCCCGGGCCGCCCCCAGCCCCCCCCTCCGCCCCCGCCTCGTTCACCACAAACACCTGATCCGCGTAGCTCGCCCTCCGCACCGCCGACACCGGCACCACCACATACTCGCGCGCCTCCTCCACCGGCACCCGCACCTTCAAGAACATCCCCTGCCGCAGCGAACCGTCGCGGTTGTCCACCAGGGCCCGCACCCGCACGTTGCGCGTGCCGCTGTCGGCGCTCGCGTCCACCGCCACCACCCGCAGGCGCACCGGCTCGGCCCGCCCCTCCACGCTCCCCTCCACCACCATCCCCACGCCCGCCCGCCCCACCATCTCCTGCGGCACCGCAAAGTCCACGTAGATCGTCTCCGACACGTCCATCAGCATGGCCACCGGGTCCGAGTCGCCCCCCATCTGCTGCGTCAAAAACTGCCCCTCGTGCACGTTCCGCAGCCCCACCCGCCCGCGAAACGGCGCCCGAATCACCATCTTCTCCAGCCGCGTCTGTGCGGTCACCACCCGGGCCCGCGCCTCATCCACCGCCGCCACGCTCCGCTCCCGCTCCGCCCGCATCTGCTCCGCCTCGGCCCGGGCCCGGTCCAGTTCCATCGCGCTCACGGCCTTGCTCGCCGCCGCGCTCTCCTGCCGCGCCAGTTCCGTCTCCGCCAGCCGCGCCCTGGTCTGGGCCACCTCCACCTCCGCCTCCGCCACCCGCACCGCCGCCTGGGCCGTCTGCAACTCCGCCCGCTGCGTCGCGTCGTCGAGTTCCACCAGCACCTGCCCCGGCTCCACGATGCTCCCCGACTCAAACCCCACCCGCTTCACCACCCCCTCCAGTTCGTTACGCACCGACACGCTCCGCAGCGCGATCACCGTCCCCACCAGTTCCGTCGTCGGCTGCCAGCGCGCCGTCGCCACCGTGGCGATCTCCACCGCCACGGGCGGCTCCATGTTCGGCACCGCCGCGGCCGCCGCGATCATCGACCACTTGCGCAGCACCAGACCCCCGGCCACCACCGCCAGAAACACCCCCAGCCCCACGCCCGCAATGATCGACGACCGCTTCACGCGCCGCACCTCCCTGCTTGCACCCGCACACGCCGCCGCACGCACACACAAACGGAGAGGGGGGGATTCGAACCCCCGAGACAGTTGCCCGTCTACGCGATTTCCAGTCGCGTTCCTTCAGCCTCTCGGACACCTCTCCAAAGGCCGGGGCTCACTGTAGGGCCGCACCGCTCCCCCGCTCGCGCAGCCCCGGCCGCCCCGCCGTCATGCTCACCCGCCCGCTTCGGCCGATACCACACGCGGGCCGCCACCCTGCAACCATTCGGCCCCCCATGCCCGACCCCGCTCCCCCCATCCTTCCCGTGCCGCCACCCCCCGACCCCGCAGGCCGCGCCGACGTCGTGGTCATCACCAACTCCCCCACCCCCTACCGCCTCGCCCTCCACGCCCGCATCGACCGCGAACTCCCCGGCATCCGCCTCCTCACCATCTACACCCACGACGTCGCCGATCAGGCCTGGTCACTCGACGTCGGCGACCCCGCCCGCTCCTTCTCCTTCGGCAAGGGCCACGCCGCCAACACCTCCACACGCCTCGCCAACGCCCCCCGCGAGTTCGCCAAAGGCGGCCGCATCATCACCTTCCTGCAGCGCCTCCGTCCCGCCGCCATCCTCCTCTGCGGTTACAACGATCCCTGCCGACTCCGCATCCTCTTCTCGGCCCGCCGCACCCAGGCCAAGGTCTTCTTCGTCGCCGATTCCAACCTGCGCGGCGAGCGCCTCCCCGCCTGGAAGCGCCTCCTCAAACCCCCCTTCGTCCGCTCCATCGTCGACGCCTGCGATGCCTTCCTCCCCTGCGGCACGTTCGGCGCCGCCTACTTCATCAAGTACGGCGCCGACCCCCGCCGCGTCTTCTTCATGCCCTACGAGCCCGACTACCGCCTCATCGAGTCCCTCTCACCCGATGTTGTCGCCGCCACCGCCCGCGACCTCAACCTCGCCCCCGAGCGCAAACGCATCGTCTTCTGCGCCCGCATGATCGCCATCAAGCGCCCCGCCGCGGCCGTGCGCGCCTTCCTCACCCTCGCTCCACGCCGCCCCGACTGGGACCTCGTCATGATCGGCGACGGCCCCGACCTCGCCGCCACCCGCGCCATGGTGCCCGAGAGCCTCCGCCACCGCGTCCGCTTCCTCGGCTTCGTCGGCGACCAGCTCACCATCAGCGCCGTCTATCGCGCCTCCCATGTGTTTCTGCACCCCTGCGTCTACGAGCCCTGGGGCGTGGTCATCAACGAGGCCGCCAGCGCGGGCCTCGCGATCGTCTCCGCCGACACCGTCGGGGCCGCCGGCGAACTCGTGCGCCACGGCATCAACGGCCGCCTCGTGCCCCCCGACGACCAACCCGCGCTCGAACACGCCCTCCTCGACACCACCGACCCCGCCAACCTCGACCGCTTTCGCGCCGCCTCACCCGCCGTGCTCGCCGACTGGCGCCGCCGCGGCGACCCCGTGCGCGGCCTCGCCGAGGCCCTCCGCCTCGCCAACGTCCACGCCGATCAACCCCCCGCCGCTGCCGGTCGATAACCCCAATCATCCCCCGGCCGCTCCCGCCCGCCCGCGCCCCGATCCGATGATGCACGGGCGGCGTACCACCCGGTCGCCTCACCGCCCGTCCATCGCCTCCATGCTCACCCTGCTCTCCATCACGGCCCTGCTGCTCACAGTGGGCATCCTCGGCTTCATGGTCCTGGGTTACCTGTGGGGGGGCCAGCCCCTGGTCTCCTGGCGCAACATCTTCCTGCTCGGCTACGTGCAGTTCTACACACTCACGGTCATCCTCGCCGCGCCCCTCGAGTTCCCCAGCGAGTTCTACCGCCCCACCGGCACGGGCTACCCGCGCCTGCTGGTGGCCATGCCGCTCTTCCTCATCATCTTCATGCTCTGCTGCAAGTGGGCGTCCACCTGGACCTGGCCCGCCCGCGTGGTGCCCCAGGTGCGCCTCCCCGTCACCACCGGCGGCGTGCTCACCACCTGCATCTTCCTGGCCGTCTTCTGCCTCGCCACCCTGGCCCTCGGCGGCGGCACCTTCGGCGAGGCCCTCTCCTTCTTCGTCCGCACCGCCGTCTCCACCGCCGCCGTCGGCCTCGCCTTCTATCTCGTCATGCGCTTCCCGCGCAACCCCGTCTACTGGGGCCTCTTCCTGGCCCTCTTCGCCTTCGCCGCCATCCTCGCCGTCACCGGCTCCATCGACCGCCGCAACTTCCTCAGCGTCTTCTTCGTGGTGCCGTGGATGTGGTACTTCTTCCAACTCCGCTATCAGCGCCCCACGCGCACCCTCGCCCAACTCGCCGCCGTCGGGGCCGTCTCCTTCGTCTGCCTGGTCATCTACAACGCCGGCCGCCACCGCGTCGACGAGGGCAAGGCCACCTTCGAGAAGCGCGCCAGCCAGTTCACCCAACTCGTCCAGAACCCCGACTTCTCCTCCAAGAACATCGTCCAGAACCTCATCCTCCAGGACACCGCGCTCAACACCCTGGCCATCATGGAGCTCTACCCCGACGAGTTCGACTACATCCCCCTCCACGGCCTCCACTTCTTCCTTGTCAACCCCATCCCACGCAACATCTACCCCGACAAGCCCAAGGCCCTGGGCATCCTCCTCAAAGAGCAGTTCAAGATCGCCGCCAACCTCGGCGCCGGCATCATCGGCCACGGCTGGGCCGAGGCCCACTGGATCGGTATCGTCTACTACGCCGTCTTCTTCGGGTGCCTCGTCGCCGTCTTCGACCGCCTCTGCCTCGAGCGCCTCGACAACCCCTACTTCATCGTCGCCGTCGGCGCCAACCTCGGCAACGTCCTCGGCCTCCCGCGCGGCGAGACCAGCATGTTCCTCGACATGATCGTCGCCGGCTTCTTCGCCTGCCTCATCCTCTACACCGTCGCCGCCTCCATCCTCAGGCCCTACATGCTCCTGGGCATCCCCATCCCCGCCTACGACCTCGTCCCCGCCGCCTTCCGCCGCCAACTCGAGGCCGACCAGCACGCCGAAGACGCCTTCAACGACGACCCCGACACAGCGGCCGCCTACGCCGCCGGCCCCCGCTGACACCCCCGCCATCCACCCTTCCTCACTCCGGCCGCACTCCCCGCGCGTGGTCCGCCTCCTCTTCCGCTCCGCCTTCCTCACGCTGGCCCTCGCGGCCGGATTGCTGCTGTGCGCCCACGCCGCCGGCCGCGTCTTCACCGACCGCTTCCATGCCGTCCAGTTCCTCTGGTGGCTCCCCGCCCTCGCCCTCGTGATCCCCGCCACGGCCCTCTGGGCCCTCTTCGCACTCGGCCGCCTGCTCTCCCCCGCCGCCCGCACGGGCGTGCCCGAGCGCTGGGCCGGGCGCATCCTCCCCGTCGCCCTCCTCGCCGCCTGGGGACACTTCGTCTTCCTCGAGTTCCGCCTGCACCGCACCCGCAGCGCCCCGCCCCCCATCACCAGCGCCGATCGGACCACGGGCGCCGATCCCGCCACGCCCTTGCCCCTGCGCGTCATGCAGTGGAACGCCACCTCGCCCGACGTCGTACCCCGCCCAGGCCTGCTCCAACCCCTTCTGGCCCGCTTCGATCCCGACGTCGCCTTCGCCTGCGTGGCCATGGCCCCGCACCAACTCGAATCCGTCGTCTCGGGCCTGCCCCCCGGCCTGCACGCCCGCCGTGCAGGGCTGGTGCTGGTCGTCTCACGCCTTCCCATCCTCGACCTGCGGGCCTTCTCGCTCGGCCTGGCCGACCCCGTCTCCGGCGCGTTCATCCCGCCCCGCCCCGGAGCCCTGCCCCCCGCGCCCGACCAACTCCGCGCCAACTGGGAGACGCTCTACAACTCCTACGGGCCCCTCGTCGGCCTGCGCCGCCGCCAGTTCCGCAACGCCGATCCCGGCTGGCTCACCGTCGCGCGCCTCCAGCCCCCCACGCCCGGCGCGCCCCCGCTCGAAATCTGGCACATCGATCTCCCCTCCGACCCGCTCCGCTCCAAGTGGTCTCTCGGCGGTGCCGTCGCCGCCCGCCTCGCCCAACTCACCCGCACCCCCTCCCCCGACAGTCCCGGGACGCCCGCCCTCATCATCGGCGACTTCAACATCCCGCGCGGTTCGGCCAGCCTGGGCCGGGCCTTCCCCGGCCTCACCTCCGCCTTCGATCAGGCCGGGCGCGGCCTCGGGCCCACCTGGCCACGCCTCCGCCCGGTCCTGCAACTCGACCAGGTCTTCCTGCCCCGCGGCGCCCGCTGCCTCGCCTGGGGCCAGGCCGACCCCGGCGAGGGAGACCACCGCGCCATCATCGCCGACGTGCTGCTCGGCCACTGAGCCCGCACACACGCCTGACACCCGCGCCAGATCAGGGGGAAACCTCCCTCATTCCTCTGGCAACACGGGCAAACGTCCGTAAACTTGTGCCGTGTCCGCCCGCGCCTTCACCGCCCGCTCAGCGGGCCTGTCGGTGCCTGCGGCACGCCCAATCGGTTGACGTGAGTGGCCGCGCCGGATGGATCCGCCCGGCCGACGAGAGGATGAGGCCCCGACTCCACGAGTACGTTCTCCGACCCCTGCGGGCCGCGCTCTGTGCCTGTGCGCTGTCGCTCGCCTGCCCTGCCCCTGCGCAGCTCACGCGCCCCATCATTCCCGGTCCAGGCGAAACCGATCCCAACCAGGGCTTCGTCGCCACCGTCAACGCCCTCGGCTACTTCTCGCTCTTCGACGGCCTCAAGCAGCGGCAACTCATCGCCCCCTCGCTGCCCCTCTTCTATGACACGCCGCTCCAGCCCGTCGTGACCTGCACAGCCACCGGCACGGGCGCCGACATCACCCTCGTCTACACCAACACGCTCCCCACGCCCGCGCGCCTGGGCACCATCGGCATCACCGGGATCCAGTTCCCGCTGGGAATGCGCTTCTACCGCTTCGGGCAGGACACCCGCGCCATCCCCTTCGACACCTACTCCAAGCAGGCCAACGACACCTACCCGGGCGGCGTCTACTGCCCCGTCAGCGTCGTCGCCGACTCCCAGCACACCCTGGGCATCTCGCTCCACTACCCGGCGGTGCTCTACGACCAGCAGGTCGTCAAGTTCGTCGTCCCCCACGCCCCCGCCCCCGGCGCACCCCCCAACGACTTCCGCCCCTGGGCCGCCGGCTTCCGCCTCGAAACCGACCTGCCCCCCGGCGGCACCCGCACCTACACCCTCTCCATCCGCGCCGTGCGCGCGGGCGGCAACTGGCTCTTCGCCGCCCTCCCTTACCGCGACTACTTCCAGCGCACCTACGGCCCCGTCAAGTACACCCGCGACCGCCGCCCCGTCTTCGGCCAGGGCCTCGCCTTCCTCGAATACGTCAGCCCCTCCAACCCGCGCGGCTACACCGGCGGCAACCTGCGGCCCGACCTCAACGGCTGGGGTCCCTGGGTCCAGCACATCCGCACCACGAGTATCAAGAGCAATCTCCAGCGCGTCATGCTCTGGACCCCCTCGGGGGTCTTCGACAACTCCCACCTCAACTTCCCGTTCCAGTTCATGACCGGCCTGGCCGACCTCCCCCTGGCCTGGAGCACCCTGAGCCAGCTCAGCCAGGTCAGCGCCAACGGCGGGCCCGCCCTGGGCGTCTGGTGGGGGCACTCCCTCAGCGTCATGGAGCAGTGGAACCCCACCACCGGCCACAACCTCAACCCCTACAACCCCGCCGACGTCGCCCGCGGCTTCGCCGAACTCGACGCCGCGGCCGTCGCCGGTGCCACCATGGTCGGCCTCGACGCCTTCAAGATGCCCCGCCCCGGCGCCCAGTACTTCTGGCTCCGTCAGATGCAACTCCGCCACCCCCAGATGCGCTTCATCCAGGAAAACGCCGCCAGCGACATCTTCCACAACCTCTCCCCCACCTTCCACGAGGCCCACTCCATCGCCACGCCTCACGTGATGGCCGACCTGCTCAACCCCGGCCACGAAACCTGGGCCGCCATCACCGCCCTGCCCGTGGGCGGTCGCCGCAACTACATCCCCCTCGAGGGCGATGCCGAGGTCCAGCGCATCGCCGACCTGGGCTTCGTCCCCCTCACCTACGGCGTGCCCGTCGGCGACCTCCGCGAGGCCGCGGCCTCATGGGAGGCCACCATCCCCCCCGAGATCCGCGCCACCGACCTCTCGCTCACCATGACCCCCCAAGAGGCGCAGCGCACCGGCCCGCAACTGCCCGCCGCGCTCGCCGAGCGGGCCCTCGCCAACCGGCCCGTGCTCGCGCCCCGGTAGCCCCGCGCCCGCCAGCCCTCACGGCCCGAAGCGCCGACCCGTCTCGGGGTCGAGCATCGTCCAGCGCAACGCGCGGCACAGGCGCATCAAGACCGGAAACCCGAAGTCATCGTCGGTCATCGTCACCAGCACCTGCCGCACCTCGTCGTTCAGGGTCGGCACCTCAAGCACCAGCCCGGGGCCGAACAGCAGGCCCACCCCGCCCAGCGTGTCCTTCACGCGCGGCAACAGCGACGCCGGATCGTCGCCAGCGATGTTGTACGGCGCCAGCGCGCGGGCCACCTCCAGCACCGTGCCCATCGCCGGCATCCCCTCCTCGTCGGAGGCGTCCGCCGCGTCGGCGGCTTTCATCAAGATGATCTGGCGCGAGCGGGCCACGGGTGGCAGAGCGTAGCGGCTACCGCTTGCGGCCCGGCTTGGCGGGCTGTGATTCGGGGGCATCCCCGTCATCCGCGCGCCGCGCCCGCACCAGTTCCTCGGCCACGCCGATCAACCGCTCGAGAGGTGCCGGCTTGAGCAGGTACTTGTCCACCCCCAGGCTCTCTGCGTAGGCCTGGTGCCGCTTGCCCTCGTTGGCCGTGAGCATGATCACGCTGGGTGCCCGCTCGTACCCCTTGATCTTCTCCAGCACCAAGAAGCCCGAACGCTTGGGCAGCATCATGTCCAGCACCACCAGGTCCGGCGGCTCCTCCTGACACACCCGCACCGCCTCGTTGCCGTCACCCACGGCCCGCGTGCTGGCCCCCTCGGCCTTCATCGCCGCGTCCATCGCCTCGAGCACGTCGCGGTCGTCGTCCACCAGCACCACCTTGACACCTTGCAAACGGCCGGGCATGGCTCCGCCTTTCTCTATCTTCTCACCGCCGCGGCAAGCGTAGGTGAACGGGCAGACAGCCATACGCACGCCGGGCCAGACGGGGTGCAAGCAACTGAAGTGGCAGAGTGGCAAAGTGGCCCGCCCGGGAGGGTAAACGGCGTGGCGAAGCTGACCAACCCGCCGCCGCGGCTGAACACACCCCGCGCCTCCACGCCCAAAGGGGCCCGGGCGCCAGCCCGGGCTCGGCATCCATGCCCACGATGCGGCCGCAGGCCGAATCGTGGCGCTGAACACCACGCTGGTGCCCCCACCACGCGGCACCGCGCCGCGCGACCGGTCCCTCACGCTCCCGCTTCGCGCCGAACCCCCCGCTCCACCCACTCGCGCTCCACCTCACCCACCAGCGTGTCATCATCCCGCACCACCCGCACCGCCACCACCCGCTTGCCCGGCGGCAACGCCCGCCGCAGCTCATCCAGCAGCCCCTCGCGCGTGGCCAGTGCCGATGCCTCCACCGGGCTGGCGATGTGAACCGTGTCTGTACGCGTGGACATGGAAACCTCCTGAGTTGATGATCCGCTCTGTGTCGAGTTCACCAGACCACGAGTTGGTGGCTTGATGGGTTGCCGAGTTGCTGAGTGAGTCGGTTGCCCGGCGCTACCGCCGCGCCGGCCTCCCCGCCCGTGCCGCGTGCCCCGCCAGCGCCAGTTCCGCCTCCCAGCGGGCCGCCAGCGTCCGCTTCACGTGCTCCGCACCGTCCGCGCACAGCGCTTCGTACCCCGCAAACCCCAGTTCGCGGCTCCACGCATCCGCCGCGTCGCTCCAGCCCGCCGTGCGCGTGCCACCCCCGCCATCACGCAGCACAAACACAGCGCCCGCGCTCCGCCCCGCCAGTTCATCCAGCGACACCTCCGCGCGATCCGCCGCCGCGCCCTCGCGGGCCAAGAGCGCGATCGCCGCCGGGGTGCACACCGCCACCCTCCCCACCGCCAGCCGCTGATACACACCCACACGCCCCAGCGCACCACCAACTCCCGCACCCGGCCCAAACTCCCCGTCGGTCAGAATCTCCCCCAGCACCTCCGGCGTCGTGTCGGCCCGGGCGCTGGTCATCGCCGCCGCGGCGTCCGCATCGTCCGCGCCTCCCTCCCCGCGTGCGTTCACCACCCGCTTGCCCGTCGGCACGATGAACGTCTCCGCCCGCGCAAAGCCCAATGACCCCTCGTACAGCCCCGTGCGCGGGTTCTGCCCCACCGCCAGCCCTATCGTCGACTGTGTGCTCGCCAGCACGCTCTCGCGCAGCACCCGGTCCGAGCACCCCCCTCCCGCCGCCAGCGCGGCAAGGGCGAACAGCACACACCCCAACACAACAACCGTCAACGTGGTACGCATGCGCAAACCTCCTGTGCACAAGACCCACCCGATCCCGGGAACACGATCAGCACGATCCGCCCGTCTTCCAGCGCGGCCGAGAGTGCCTGGGTGGGCGCGTCCACCGGCGCACCCAGCGTCACGCGGTCGAGCATCCCCACCACCAACCCCCCGGGCAGCGCCAGCAGGCCCACGCCGCGGGTGCGCTCCAGACTTGCGCCCGACCCGGGCTCCGCCCGCTGGCACGACACCACACCCACGCCCAGCACCAGCGCGTGCGTGCCGGCCCCATCTCGCCACGTGCACGCGGGCACAGCCAACGCCGCGGCACACGCGACTGCCGGCCCGACACGTTGACGATCCGCGCGACGCACGAGCCCAGCATGGAGCGGGCCGCCCACGGAGGCAAGCCGCCCCGCCCCCGCGACCGCACAATCGCGCGCAAGCCCGTCCGTGCGCTCCACATTCCCGCTCGGGCCGCTCAACCCCGCTCACGCCCGCGCGATCCGCTCCAGCACGGGCACGATGTCGCGCCGGCTCACCTCGTCCCACCCCATCTTCGCCGCCACCCGCTGTCCCACGCCCAGATACACGCCCCGCTGGGCATCATCTTTCGCAAGTCGCACAAACAACTCCCGCGCCAGCCGCCCGCACACGTCGCGCTCGACCTCCTGCCGCTGGGCCGCCGTGTACGCCCGCGGGTCCGCTGGTGCCGGGCCCGCCGTGAAGTCCGCCGGCAGCAGAAGCGGGCAATCCGCCACACTCATCCCCAGCTCGCCCAGGGCCCGCTCCGCCGCGCCCAGACACCCGCACACGCTGCTGGGCACGCAGATCGCCCCCGCGTGCAAGGCCTCCAGGTGCGCGATGCCGTACGGCTCGTACACGCTCATGCCCAGTTCCACATCCGCCGCGCGGCGGAGGTCGGCCATGCTCACCTCCTCCGGCGGCACGCCCCCCAGCCGCGCCCTCGTGAACCCAAACTGATTCACCAGCACCGGCACCACCGAGGGCGGGCCGGCCCGCCCCGCCTCGGCCGCCAGCGCGTACGCCGCGCTCATCTCCTCATGGATGCCCACCTCCGGCCCGTCCAGGTCCGGGTAGCCCAGCGTGTGTCGCGCCGGCCAGCCCCGGGCCGCGAGCGCCTTCGCATCCGTCTCCCCACGCGGCGTCGCTCCGCACGTCAGCAGCAGGTACACCGCCCGCTTCCCCGCGCCAGCCAGGTGCGGGGCCAGGGCTGTGCACAACGCGTGATCGCGCCACAGGCCCTTGCTCACCACCGGGCGCGTCGCGTGCGTGATGAGGTAATCCGGCGTAAAGCCCAGCAGCGCCTTCAGATACCCCAGCACGCGCCGCCGCGAATCCAATTTCTCCGCCATCGTCACCGCCGGCGCGGGCAACCCGTTGTAGGCCACCGCCACCGGCCCCTTCGCCATCGCGGGAGACAAGAACCGCAACTCCTCCGCCGTCTCCTTCCCCACCGCCAGCACCGCATCCAGTTTGTGCGTGGCGCACACCAGCGCGTGCCGGGCAAAGTCCTGCTGGCTCCCGAACACGTCCTCCACGTAGCGCCCCGCCGCCGCCGCGCTGCGCATGGCCGGGTAATACGCCGCGTCGTGCCCCGGCAGGTGCTCCACGATCCGCCGGGCCGTGCTGCACTCATGGGCGTGAAACACCGTGCGGAACCTCGCCCGATCCGCCTGACAGCGCAAGGCCGTGCACATCCCCATGAACTCGTGGCTGAACACCACCGCCGGACCAGCCGTGCGCTCAATCCCCGCCCCCGGCGCAGGGTGCGCGAGCAACGCGCACAGCGCGTGGTACGCCGGGTCAGCCAGCCGGCACCACTCCTCATAACTCCAGTCGTGCTCGTACCGCAGACTGTCAACGTGGTAGCGCTCGTGCAGAAACCACTTGAACGCCCCCAGACGCTCGCGGCACGGGTTCGACACATCGATCAGCAGCACCTCGCCCCGCCCAGCGTGCCCGTCGCCGCGATCGCCAAACGCCCGCAATCCGTAGACGATCCGCACCTCAAAGGCCCACTCCAAGGGCCGCAAGAACGCACCCATCCCGCACGGGTCGTGGTGATCCGGCCCCGAGTAAAAACACGTCGCCGCACCCTCACCCAGCCGCTCCAGCGGATCACCCACGCGCCTGTCGGGGTGCGGCAGCGTGCCCACAAAGATGTTGCGCGGCACCGCCTTCGTGAACACCGGCGACGTCGCCAGCCCAGCCAGCACCGTGCCGATGCCCCCCATGTGCTCGGTCGCCTCGTGAGTGATGTGAATCGCGGTGAGAGGCATGGTCATGGAAAGCACCGAGCACGGGGCATGGGGCACAGGTGAAGACGGGCGCGGCGGCGCGCGGCATCGCGTGCCCTCACCTATCGGCCTTTTCGTCCTGCCACCCCTCCCCGCGCCGCACAAACACCCGCGCGCCGACGGCCGTGCTCAGCCTAGCCCCTTCGGGGGCATCCGCCAGCAGGCCCGGCAGGTCGGTCTCGCGGGCGTGCAGCGTCTGTGCCGCCTGCCCGGGCCGCGTCAGCACCAGCAGACGCACACCCGCCTCGGCCAGCATCCCCGCCAGATCGACCGGCGCCATCGGCTCCCCCCGCGCGCCGCTCACGCCGCACCCTCACCGCCGCCGCGCGGCTGCCACACCTCGGCCATGTCCTGCCGGTCGCACACGTGCCGCATGCCCAGATACACCAGCGTGCCGGCCGTGAAGTAGAACGACACCATATACGCCGCGCCCACGAGCCCCACCACGCGCGCCCAGAACGTGGCGATCGAGGCGCTGCGACGCAGCCAGTCATCCGCATCCGCGCTCTGCAGCACGCTCGCCGGCGCATCGATCGGCGCACCCGTCGTCGCCTGCGTCAGGCCGATCGCCAGCATCAGCATCGCCCGCACCCCCAGGGCCGCCACCAGCCCCACGCCGATCATCAGGCCCACGTACAGCAGCAGCCGCCCCGGCCGCGCCAGCGTGTACGCGTACGCCCGCTGCACCGCGTCAAAGGCATCCGCGTCATCCGCCGCCACCGCCGGCACCAGCATGGTGTGCCCGAAGGCGTACGCCCCGCACAGCACCGCCGCCAGCAGGCACACCAGCATCGCCAGCGGCAAGAGCGCCGCCGCCACGGTGTTCACCACCGGCACGGCAAACAGCGCCCGCCCCACGCCCGCCGTGAGCGCCATGAGCAGCCAGATCACCAGCAGCGGCCCCAGCGTGGCCCCCAGCAGTGCCCGCCAGCGCGCCAGCGCATAGCCCAGGGCCTCCGGCCACCCCGGGGCCTTGCCCAGCGCAAACTGGCACGCGCTCGAGCGCGCGATCGCCGCGCCCGCCACCAGCAGAAGAAGCAGCGCCGCCGGCAGCAGCACCACCACCGACACCACCGCCGCGGGCGTGAACTGTTGATTCTCACGCAAACTGGCGATCGGCAGGCCCATGAACAGGTCGCCCAGCGCCTGTGACACCCCCGCCGGGTTCAGATCTCGCAGCGCCAGCAGCAGCGCCCACGCCAGGCTCAGCAGACTGCCGGCAAACGCCGCGATCGGCCCCCGCCCGCTCGCCCCCGAATCCGCCGGCGGGTGCCCGATCGCCACCCGCCACAGTTCATCCAGCAAAAACACCAGCACCAGCCCCACCGCCGCCAGCCCGATGCGGTGCGGCGCCAACGCCAGCCCCGCCGCCCGCAGCAGCCGCGGCCACACCAGGTGGTCTGTGAAATCACTCAGCACGATCGGCACGCGCGCCAGGCGGATCGGTGGCGAACTCGCGGCGGCTGAAGAGGCATGTTGCTCGCTCATGTTGGCGTAGAGTGTAACGATCGCCCCGGAGCCGTCCCCCCATGCACCACGCCCACCTCGAGAGCCTCGCCCACGAGTTCCCCTCCGCCGAGCTCGCCATCGCTGAAATGGCCGGCCTGCGGGCCCGCCTCACCCTCCCCAAGGGCACCATCCACGTCATCTCCGACGTCCACGGCGAGCACGCCAAACTCCGCCATGTCATCAACAACGCCTCGGGCGCCCTCCGCCCCCTGGTGGAAGAACTCACGCGGGGGCGGCTCTCGCCCCAGGCCCAGCGCGAGTTCCTGGCCGTGATCTACTACCCCCGCGAGGTGATGCGCTCCATGCGCGCCCGCCTGGCCGACCCCTGCGCGCGATCCCGCTGGGTGCTGGGCACCCTGCGCCTGCAACTCGCCCTCGTCCGCCGCCTCGAGGGCACACGCCGCCGCAAAGACCTTGACGACCTTCTCCCCCCCCAGCACCGCGAGCTCTTCACCGAACTCTTCGACGATGCCCAGGCGGGCGCGACGGAGACCGCCCCCTCCGGCCGCACCGCCTACATCGACGAGATGCTCCGCACGCTCGCCGAGCACGACCGCGACCTCGCCGCCGTCCGCGCCGCCAGCCGCCTCGTCCGCAACCTCTCCGCCAGTGAGATCGTCGTTGCGGGCGACCTGGGCGACCGCGGACCGCGCATCGACCGCGTCATCGACATCCTCACGCGCCAGCCCCGCGTGGGCCTCGTCTGGGGCAACCACGACACCACCTGGATGGGCTCCTGCCTCGGCCACGATGCCTGCATCCTCACCGTGCTGCGTTTCTCCGCCCGCTACCGCCGCGCCAGCCAACTCGAAGAGGGCTACGGCATCCTCACCACGCCCCTCGAAAAACTCGTCCGCGATGTCTACGCCGACGACCCCTGCGAGCACTTCATGCCCAAGGGCACCGGCCTGCGCGAGGCCCTGACCGTCGCCCGCATGCAAAAGGCCATCGCCGTCATGCAGTTCAAGGCCGAGGGGCAACTCATCGCGCGCCACCCGGAGTGGAACCTCGACGCGCGCCGCCTGCTCCACAAGATCACCTTCACCGGCACCGCAGCCGCGCGCCGCGCCGTGAGCGTCGAGATCGACGGCAAAGCCCACCCCATGCAAGACGGCTTCCTGCCCACCATCGATCCCGCCGACCCCTACGCCTACTCGCCCGGCGAGGCCGAGTGCATGAACCGCATCCGCCAGAGTTTCACCGGCTCCGCCCGCCTGTGGGAGCACATGAACTGGGTCTGCCGCAAGGGACGCATGTGGACGGCCCGCGACGACTGCCTGATCTTCCACGCCTGCGTGCCCGTGGACGATGCCGGCAAGCCCCTCTCACTGCGCGTCGACGGGCGCGACCTGGCCGGGCGCGAACTCATGGATGCCCTCGACGCCGTCGTCCGCCGCGCCTTCCGCAAAGGGGCCGACGGCCTCGATGCCGACGCCGACTGGCTCTGGTACATGTGGGGCGGCCCGCGCAGCCCGCTCTTCGGCAAAGACAAACTCGCCACCTTCGAGGGCTACTTTGTCGCCGACAAGCACGCGCGCGAGGAACACAAAAACCCCTACTTCACACTCGCCCACGACGCCGCGTTCATCCGCTCCATCGGCGCACTCTTCGGCAAGGGCCCCGACGTGCTCATCGTCAACGGCCACGTGCCCGTCAAGGTGGAAAAGGGCGAGCAGCCCGTCAAGCGCGGCGGCAACGCCGTCACCATCGACGGGGCCTTCAGCGAGGCCTACGGCGACCGCGGCTACACCCTCGTGCTCGCGCCAGACCGCATCGCCCTCGCCGAGCACGCCCCCTTCGAGAGCGTCGCGGCCGTGGTTGAATCGGGCGCCGACATCGTGCCCACCGTCAGCACCATCCGCGCCTACGCCAAGCCCCACACCGTGGCCGACACCGAAGAGGGCCAGCGCATCCGCGCCCGCGTCGACGCCCTCAAAGCCCTCGTCCACGCCTACGAAGCCGGCGAGATGGAAGAGGGCGGGTGAGCCATCGGGTGCCACCAGTCCGCGGCCGAGAGGCCGCGCGACTGGTGCGCCCACCCACCCCCGCACCCCATGCCCACGATGAGGCCGCAGGCCGAATCGTGGCGCTGAACAGCCTGTCTCCGGTGGGGCGGATGTCTCGTCCGCCCAGCCGTGCGCCGCGCCACACCGGGCACGGGCCTTCCAACTCGGGGGGCGGGCTTTCCAGCCCGCTGCGGGACGGGTCGGTGCGGCGTTGGGGTTTCGCATCATGCCCACGATGAGGCCACAGGCCGAATCGTGGCGCTGAACATCGTCCCTCTGGTGGGGCGGACATCTTGTCCGCCACCCCCCTCAATACCCCTCGCACCCCTCGAAGTAATCCCGTATGAAATCCCCGAGATTGTCGGAAAACGGCACCCCGCACTGACCGACTTGCAGGCTGGTGAACGCCGCGCGGAATCCCAGGTCATACGGGGGCGGCAGGCCCGGGCACGGCACCGCGTACCCACCGGGTCCGCTCAAAGCCGGCTCCGCAAAGTAGTCCGTTACAAAGTCGCCCAGGTCGTCGGCGCTCAGCACGCCATCTCCCGTGTAATCGGCCCCGCACACCGCACCACACGCGGCGGCGACCACCAGCGCGGCATCACTCACGGCCGAACCGCACGCGTTGAAGAACTCCGCGCTGTACGCGCCGGCATCCACGCACGTGGCCCCCTCGATCGTGAGCACGGCGACAGCCGATTCCGTAGGCGACGGCAGGAGCGCGAGCGAACCAACCACGGTGCCGCCGCCGGGTGCCGCCCCGCCGGGCCCGTCGCTGATCGGCAAGCCGTTGCGCATCCAGCGCACGTGCACGCTGTCGTAGCCGTTCGCCGGCGTCGCGCTCAGCGTGAGCGTCGCGCCCGGGCTGAGCGGCATCGAGGCCGGCTGTTCCGCAACCCACGGAGCACCCGTGTCCGTCCAGCGCGCAAAGTGCGACACGCTGTGCGGTCCGGCGCGGAAGATCTGCCCGCCCGCCACCAACTCACCCGATCGGTGCACCGCCAAAGCACGAACCGTGCCATTTGTGCCGGTTCCCAGCGGGAGCCAGCGCTGCCCATCCCAGCGTGCGATACGCGCCGTCAAGCGCGTGCCCGAACGGTCGAACAACCCGCCGGCCACAATCTGCCCGGACGGGAACTGGGCCAGGGCATAGACGGTACCCGGGCCGTCCGAGACTCCGTTGAGCCGCAATCCCTCGCCCATCGGCGACCACGTCGTGCCGGTCAGCCGCGCCACGCTCGTCGCGGCCGTGCCGCCGGCAAGACTGAAATAGCCCCCCACAACGGTTGATCCGTCCGGCAACGCCAGGAGCGACCAGCCGGGTCCGTTCATGCCGCCGCTCGGCACAGACCACGTGCTGCCATCCCACACCGCGGCCTTGTCGGGGCGAAGGTTGCCCGGCAGAACAAACGCGCCGGCCGCCAGAACCCCGCCGGCAGCGGTGCGCGCCAAGGCCTCTACAGAGCAGTCTTGTCCCAACAGCCCGGTTCCCATGGCCTGCCAGCGTGCCCCGTTCCACCGGGCGATCGTGCGCAGCCCGTCGCTGGACGCTTCCCAGAAACCCGCGATCACACTCCGGTCGGGCAAAACCAGCAACGACCTGATGTTGGCCGAGAAGGTCGCATCCAAAGGCCGCCACGCAAGGCCGTCCCATGCCGCGACACTCTTCGCGGGCAATCCACCGGCCGTCTTCAACCCTCCGGCGACGACCAACGTGCCGTCGGCACCAACCGCGGCGGCGACGGCCCCGCCGCCCACACCAAGCCCCAGCGGCCGCCAGCGCACACCGTTCCACGCGGCGACGTAACTGGCACCGACCGCGCCCCCGGCATCAGTAAAGCCCCCCGCGGCGATCACATCTCCGTTGGGCGCCAGCACCAACGCAGACACCGGCTTGTTCAAAGCCTGCGACGCGTCGGACGGCAGCCACTGCGGCCCGCAGTTCTGCCCGCACACACTTGTGGTGATGCTCAATGCACACGCGGCGGCGCAGAGCCACAGCCCGCCGTCAGACGGGTGCCAACCCTGCAACCAAAGTTGCCGACATGCCACAGGCTTCTCCGGGTCGCCCCCCCGGAGCATGATACCACCTGATACGTGCCGCGAGCCCGCCCGGTTCCGCCCCGCCCCTCAATACCCCTCGCACCCCGCAAAGTAAGCCGTAAAATACTCCGCCAGATTGCTCGACCCCGGCGGGCCGCACGCGGGCAGAAGTCGCTTGCCCAGATTGACGCCGGACCAGTTATCCACACTCTACACGCGCCCTTGACACGCACGGGTGCCTGGGATTACTTTGCATTCAACGTGGGTTGAGCATCGCACTGTAAAGGACACCATCATGCTTGTCGCTTGTCGCTTGTCGCTCGTCGCTCGTCGCTCGTCGCGCTAGTGCTTGTCGCGTGTGCATTCGTGTTCGCGGCACCTCAGTGCGCGTACGCTCAACTGCTGGTGCCCGGGCCCGGTGATGGTGATTCGTGCCTCCTGCTGAGCCGCGTGCCCACGCCGCCAATCCCGCTCGACGACATCACCGGCGACGGAATCGCGGACTGGGCGCAGTCAATCCGCGGCACCGCGCAGGATGCGGGCTTCGTACTGATCGTGAGCGGGGCGAGCGGGGCCACCGTTCAACAGATTCCCGCGCCCCCTCAGTTCCAAGCCTTTGGTGTCGGGGTCTTCGCGGCCAGCGCCGGCACCGCAGGAGCGGGATACGACCTCGCCATTGTGTCCGTGGACGAGCTGGGTCAGCCCGTGGTGTCCCTCTACGACACGGCATCCGGCCTCGCCGCAGCGACGATTCACCTCGTCCCAACCGCAGGCTCGGACATCATTTCCATTCTCGCGATGGGGGATGTTGACGGCGACGGGTTCATCACGGTCGATGACCTGGCCGCGACCGTGCAGTTCTGGGCGGCGGGTACGACCGGCCCCGCAGTTGAGCAAGCCGACTTCGACGGCGACGGACTCGTGTCCGAGGCCGACGTCTGGGAGGTCGCCACCCGACTCGGATGCACCGTCGAAGATGTGGCATCCGGTGACTTTGCGGGGACACTACAGGGCACCCTCTTGCTGGCCGACCCGGGAGTAGATGGCGAAGGCGGCTCGAATTACAGCCTCGGCTGCCTGTGGTGTTCCATCAAGTGTGGGGCGCACCTCGTCAAGGCCGCCGACTGTGTAAACAGCCTGCCATGTCCCTGGGATTCTTGCTTGGCGCAGTACCCAGATTCAGCCAGTGAGGAGTTCGTCGAGTGCTTCCGCACGGCGCGTTTCAACGGCATCACCAAGTGCCTGAAGGACACAGCCGATGCCGCTGGCACCTGCGGCTCCTGCGTGTATAAGTGCGGCCCCAAGCCCTCGTGAGTAGACCAATGCGCCTCAACCACATCCCCCTTCGCCTCGCGCCAGCGTGCTGCGCGATCGTGTCCCTCATGTGCGCCTGCGCGGTACCGCGCACACCGGGCGCGGCGCAAAGGCCACAGCCGCCGGCCACGACCACGGCACCCAACACGCCCACCACGGAACGACCGACCGCAGGCAGCGCTCTCGCGCAAGCGCAGCAGATATGGCAATCTCTTCAGGGCGAACCGACCAACACGGCAGCCGCAGCCGGGCTGCTCGAAAGGGTCGATCCTCTCGCACTCCGCGCGCTCCGTTACGAAGTGCCCGATCCGATGGTTGAGCGGGCGGCTCTCGGCGATACCTCGATTCGCTTTGACTCCATCCGCACGTTCCGCGACGGGATGACCGCCATCCGCGACCACGACTCCCCGGCCGCGGCCGTGCGTGCCGCCCGCCTCATCGCCCTCGATCAACTGCTCGCCGGGGTCATGCTCTCGACCCCGCGACCCCGCATGACCCGGGAAGACATCAGCGGTGGGAACTCTGAACCCGGCTTCGCGCACACCAATGCCGCGCTCCGCCGCACCTTGGTGCTCAAGGCACTCACTGATCTCGGCGACCCCGCCACCTCCTACCAACCAGTCGCCAAGCTCGCGGCTATGCAAGAGATCGTCAAGACCATCGGCCGCAATCATCTCTGCGACGGATACGCGATCCCGTGAGGTGTGGGCAGACACACCGCCCCTCAATACCCCTCGCACCCCTCGAAGTAATCCCGCACAAAGTCGCCCACGTTGTCCGAAAACGGCGGGTGGCACTGCACGCTCCCGTCGCTCGTGTACGCCATGCGATACCCCGCGTCGTACGGCGGCCCGTTCTCCGGGCACGGCCCCGCAAACCCGCCCGGCCCGGGGATCGGCACATCCTCGAAGTAATCGCGGATGAAGTCGCCCAGGTCGTCCGGATTCAACACAAAGTTCCCGTCGTAATCCACGCGGCAGGCCGGCAGCGTGCTCAACCCCAGATCAAACCGCCACTGCGCGCTCGTCGGCACGCCCCCCGCAAACTGGATGTCCGTCAGCCCGCTCGCCGTCGCCACCAGTTGGTAGTCGCCCGGCGGCAGCGTGAAGGCCACACCCGTGAAGTTGCCCCCGTTGCTGTTGTCGTCGCTGTTGAAAGAGATCGCCATCCCGTCCGCCGTCGACACCTGCACCAGGGCCGACCCGCTCGCCGTGCCCACGGCGCCATCGGCAAACACGCCCCGCACCGCCGCCGGCCCCGGCACCGTGAAGTTCACGCTGAGTTGGCTGATGCCCTGCGACACACCCACCACCAACCCCATCGGCACGTTGGTGATGCTCGAGGCCGTCGTCGCCAGACCCGTGATCCGGTCCGGCCCGATCGTCGTCATCTGCGTCGCGCTCGACGTCGCCTGTTGACCCGCGGGCAGACTCAGCGGATTCGTGTGGCTCTGGTTCAGCGTGCCGAAGGCCGTGTGAGCGCCGCCCTTGGTGTTGTTGGTGCTCTGCCCGAGGTTGTTGGTGATAAACCCCGACGCCTGCACCACCGCGTCGCTGGCCGTGACCACCACCTGCCCGAGCGCGAGTTCGCTCAGCGCGAGTCCCGCCGCCGCGCCCGACACCGCCCGCATCACCGTGCGCACAGTCCACTTCACGTTCTTCACGCCTTTCGTCAGCGTCCGGGAGAGAGAAAGTCCACGCGCGGCAGCGCACCGCCCGTCGGCACACACCGCGCACACCTCAAATCTAACACAGATTCGCCGCTTTGCCGCCCCCACCCGCCCCACACGCGTGAATCGGCTCTGACTGCCGCGCTTACCGGCCCTCTGGCGCGTGGTTTTCGGGCTTTGTGCGTGCCCGCGCCGCGGCCAAAGCGTCAGGGCGGCGGCACGCGTTGACGCCACTCCTCCGCCCCTTCAGACGAGAACAACCGCCACTCGATGCCACCGTCGTAGCGCACCGTATTCCGTGCCCCTATGCCGCGCTGCGGCAGCGGGTCGTGCGTGGTGGGATCAAGGTCCCACCACATTGGTGTGTAGCCCGGATCGCCTCGCTCGTAGCGCAGCGATACCGTGCGCACATCGGAGGGCAGCGGCCGCTCCTGAAACACGGTCGATGTAATGGCCGATGCCGCGAACATGTACGAGACGCCGTAGCGCGGACCCCACTTCCGATCCGCCGGGCACCGCAGCACGGGTGCAACAAGCGGCGTGCCCGGAGCACCGACCGGCACATCGAGGTACGGGCTGATCGCATGCACCGGCTCCGCCAGGATGATGCCTAACTCGGGCATGAGCTCCGGGCGGGCGCGAAACGGCAGAAACGGGCTGCGCGCCGCCGGGAAGGATCCTCGGCCCTCGCCATCAGCGTACATCAGCGTCGCCAGCAGCAGCGAGCGCAGATTGCTGGAACAAGTGGAGCGTCGGGCCTGGTGCCGCACCTGGCTCAGCGCGGGCAGCACCAACGCCATGAGCACCGCGATGATCGCGAGCACCAGCAGGAGTTCAATCAGTGTGAACGCGCGGCGTGTCATCGGCTGGCAGGGACCTGCGCGCCCGCGGGAGCAGGCGATGCGGGCACGGGCACCTCTTCGCCGCGCAGCCGCAACCCCGTGGCGATCACCCGCACCTTGTGTTCCGGATCCGCACGCAGGGCACGCACGCGATCGGCCACGCCGGGATGATCCAGCAGTTCGGCCTCGCGCACGCACGCCAGCCCGGTGAGCCGGACACGCCAGTTGTCGCTGCGCAAGGCACCGATCACCAGCGCTTCCAGCCGTGCACGCACCGGCGGGGCCATCGCGCCGTTGCGGAGCCGGTCGGCGGCCACGCCCAGCGCGTTGCGTGCCGCGATCAGGTCTTCGGTGTTGGCCGTCTTGCTCGCGTACTCGCTCAGCCGCTCAACGTGCCGCATCGTGGTCTCCGAGGCGCGCCCGATGTCGGCGAAGACCTCGACGAAACTCTGCGAAATAACCCCGGTCGGATCGTCGCGGTTCACGACCACCGGCGCAACGCCGGTTGCCGCTTGGGGTTGCGGTGCGCCGCCCGGAGCCGGAACACCGGCCGGCTGGTCGGGCCGCTGCGCCGCGCCCGTCCCGCGCCCGCTGCCGACCAGCGCACGAAGGCCGAGCCCTGCGAACACCAGCACCACCAACACCACACCAAGCACCTTTGTGCGTGTCCAGCCGCCAGATACTCTCCGTTGCGTACGCATGGGGATACCTCGAGCTACCGCGACCAAACGCACACGGCGGCCCGCCGACCGCCGCGCGCCCCGCTGATTACTTGCAGTTGTCCTGACAATCCAACACGTCGTTGCCACTGCAACTGGTGTTGCAGCACGCGAGGCACGCCACGAGATTCATCTCCACACAATCCAGCCCACACGTCGGAATCTGCCGCTGCGCCACCGCCACGCCACACGCCAGGACCGCCACGAACAGAGCACCGCACGCGAGGCTGCCGGCCAAGAGTTTCCGCATCATGATTCACACTCCGCAAGTGCGACCGGCCATCATCGGGCGAGAAACGCCAACCCAGAGCACAAGCCCGCAGGCTGTTCCGATGATACCGACCGCCGCTAGGAACACATGGAGCGACGCTCCACCCAAAACACGCGACAGCACGCCCAGGCACGGACACGACCCTAGCCGCGGCAGAACCAGCGCCAACGTGTGGTACGCACCCACAACGCACCACGCGCCCGCGAGCAGCAGGCCCGTGGCGGGGAGCGCTGCCACCGATGCCAGCCCGAGCGCGATCAACACCACTGCAAACACCCGCGCCGCCAGCAACGCCGATTCACCCTTTGGCCCCATGAACGTCGCCAGCCAACGCCCCAATGGATCCGGATCGACCATGTGTGCGCGCCCGCGACCACGAGGAGAACACCGAGCACGCGGAGCACCCCCACGGCAAGCCGCGTAAACCCAGACTGCGGAGCCAAGCGTGGCGACCCCTCGTACATGAGCGCAGGCTAGGGGGGGGGCTAGTCAAGTGGGCACAGCACCCGCCCCCAGCGACCTGCCGCGTGCCGCAGGCAGCGCGGGTCCACTGGCGCGTATCCGTCGAGCCCTACAGTCCACAGCGCACATGCCCCTCATCCTCCGCTACCTCTTGAACCTGGGGCCCACCAACCCCATCGCCGTGCGGCTGGTGCACAACGGCTCGCGCCGCACCCGCCACATGTACATGCGGGCCTCCTACCTCGGCGTTCTCATCATCGCGCTCCTCTACGCCCTGCTCTGGAACACCAAGAGCGGCGACCTCTCCTACCGCGAACTCGCTGCCGCGGGCTCCACCTCCTTCCAGTACATCGCGTACTTGCAGGTCGCCCTCATCTGCATCCTCGCACCCGTCTTCATGGCCGGGGCCATCGCACAGGAGGCCGACCCCAAGACCTGGGACATCCTCCTCACCACGCCCCTCTCGGCCACGCAGATCGTGCTGGGCAACCTCTTCGGCCGCCTGTTCTTCATCCTCGCCCTGCTCTTCTCCAGCCTGCCCCTCTTCGCCACCACCCAGTATTTCGGCGGCGTGCCCGGCACTTCCATCTTCGCGAGTTACGGCATCGCCGCCTGCGCCGCCCTGCTGGTGGGCGCCGCCGCCATCGCGCTCAGCGTCAGCCGCCTCGTCGGCCGCCGCGCCGTCTTCACGTTCTACATCGCGGTGGTGTCGTACGCCGCGATCACCATCGCCATCGACAGCATCCGCTTCGGCGGGGCCGCGGTCTCGTGGGCCACCGCCCTCAACCCCTTCCTCACGCTGCGGGCCCTGCTCGACCCCGCCGGCTACCCCCGCGCCCCCCTGGGCACGCACACCGGCCTCGCCGCGTGGTTCCTCGAGCGGCCCGTCGCCACCTGGTGCACGCTCTCGTGCGCCGCCAGCGCCCTGCTCGTGCTCGCCTCCATCGCCACCGTGCGCCTGGGCGGCTTCACCGCCATCACCGGGGCCGCGGGCGTGCGCCGGGCCACCTTCTTCGAGCGCCTCGGCCGCCGCCTGGCCGAGGGGGGGGGCGGCCCCGCCGCCGCCAAGGCCAGCCGCACCGTCTGGCACAACCCCGTCGCCTGGCGCGAGGCCGCGGCCCGCAACGCCAGCACCGTGCGCATCCTCTCGCGCTACACCTTCATCGGCCTGGGTGTCCTCCTCGGGGGCGTGCTGGTGTGGGCCTTCCACGCCGGCTCCCTCTCCACCGCCGACTTCCGCGCCACCCTCCTCTACGTCGTGCTGGGCGAGTTCGCCGTCATCGCCCTCGTCGTGCTCAACATGTCCGCCACCTGCGTCTCGCGCGAGCGCGAAGACGGCACGCTCGACCTGCTCCTCACCACGCCCATCCAGCCCCGCCAGTACCTCTGGGGCAAGATTCAGGGCCTGATGGCCTACGCCATCCCCATGCTCGCCGCGCCCCTCGCCACGCTCCTGATCGCCGGCGTCTACATCGGCCTGGGCGGCTTCGGCCGATCCGGCGGCGCCACCGTCGCTACGAACTTCACGGTCCCCTCCTCGCTGGCCGCCACCGGGGGGGGCGGCGCCGTCGCCACCGTCAGCGTCCCCATCGTGCTGCCCGAGGCCGGCCTCATCGGCCTCATCGTGGCCGTCCCCTTCATCGCCTTCTGCGCCATCATCGGCATCCAGTTCAGCCTCAAGAGCAAGGGCACCATCGGCAGCGTCATGCTCACCGTGGGCGTGGTCGCCGTGGTCGCCGGGGCCATCGGCCTGTGCGCCTGGAACGCCGGCAGCGACCTGCCCCTCATCGGCCCCGTGCTCGCCGGCCTCAGCCCCGCCTCCGCCGTTTTCGCCTCCGTGCAGGTCGAAGACGCCCTCGCCCGCACCATCCAGCAGTCCGACCTCGCCGCCGCCCGCACCGGCCTGGCCATCGGCTCGCTCCTGGGCGCCGCCGTCTACGCCCTGGTCGTCTACATGATGCACGCCAGCATGACCCGCACCTTCGACATGACGGTGCGCAAACTTGCGGGCACCCGCTGACCCACGCTACCCTCGCTCCCTCCAGAAAGGAGCCTTCCCGTGGGCATGATCAAAGAGTTCCGTGAGTTTGCCCTCAAGGGCAACGTCCTCGACCTGGCCGTCGGTGTCATCATCGGCGGGGCCTTCGGCAAGATCATCAACTCGGTCATCGAGGACATGATCATGCCCGTCGTCAGCATCCCCGGCAACGTCGACTTCACCAACCTCTACTTCGGCCTCAACGAAAAGGTCCGGGCCGCCGTGGCCGCGGCCGCCGCCACGCCCACCCCCATGGGCCTGGCCGATGCCCGCAAGATCGGCCCCGTGCTCGCCTACGGCAACTTCATCACCATCACCATCAACTTCATCATCCTCGCCTTCTGCGTCTTCATGGTGGTGAAGATGTTCAACACCGCCCGCAAGCGCTTCGAGAAGGAACAGGCCGCCGCACCCGCCGCCCCCGCCGCCCCCACCAAGGAGCAGGTGCTGCTCACCGAGATCCGCGACCTGCTCGCCAAACGCTGATCGCGCGGCCGCAGCATGAGCAACCAGCCGCACAGCCAACCCACGGCCCCCGACGGATTCATCCCTCGGGGGCCGTGCCCTTTGTGCTCCGGGGAGGCCTTCGCCCCGCACATGCCCTTCCCCGATATCCCCGTGCGCCGCTGCACCGCCTGCGGGTTCATCCACCCCGCCGTGGTCATGGCCCCGCAGACCATGGCCCGCTACTACCGCGAGGTCTTCCACAGCCCGTGGCACCGCCAGGGGCAACGCCTCAACTCCTACATCAACGAAGCCGCGCTCGCACGGCTCCTCGTCTCCCCCGGCCTCGACTCCCTCCGCTCCTTCCTCGATGTCGGCACGGGCTACGGCTTCCTCCTCCAGCGCCTCGGGCACCGAAGCCGGGGCCGCATCGCCTGCACGGGCACCGAGCCCAGCACCACCGAGGCCGCCTACGCCAAAGACACCCTCGGCCTCCACGTCATCCCCGCCCTCGTGCAAGATGCCGGCCTCGCCCCCGCCAGTTTCGACTGCGTCGCCTGCTTCGAGGTGATCGAGCACGTGCCCGACCCCATCCCCTTCATCGCTGCGCTCTCTTCCTTCGTCCGCCCCGGCGGCTGGCTCGTCATCAACACCGACAACTTCGACAACTCAACCGTCCGCGCCCTCGGCCCCGCCTTCCCCAAGTGGATCCCCCACAGCCATGTCTCGGACTTCTCCCCCACCACCCTCGAACGCGCCATCCACGCTGTCCCCGGCCTGCGCGTCGAGCGCACGCTCAGTTACACCGCCTGGGAGATGCTCGCCCGCCGCCTCCTCCTCCGCATGCGCGGCGGCCCTCCCCCCACCCCCGCCGCCTGCTACTCATTCTCCGCCGAACGGGCCCGCGAGATGCACCGCGCCTATCGCCTCTGGCCCCTGCGCCTCGCCATCGCCCGCGCCTGGTTCGCCGCCGCGCACCGCCACGACGCCGACGGCTCCATGATGTTCCTCGCGGCACGAAAGACGTAGCCCCATGCCCGTGTCGCGCCGCCGACGCCTCCTGCGCACCATCCTCTTCGGCCCGCGCCGGCCGTACTGGCTGCCGTCGGCCCTGTGCGCGCTGCTGGGCTGCGCGTGCATCCTCACCATCGTCGTGGCGCTCGGCAACCAGCGGCCGATCAACTGGTGGGTCCTGGGCAGCCTCCTCGCGCCGGCGACCGTCGCGGCATGGTGGGAGGTGCACCGCCACTGGGTCGGCGACTAAGTCCGCGACCTCATGCTCCACGGCACGCGCGGCGTCTGCCCCCGTTGCGGCTACAGCCTCGAAGGACTCACCACCACGGTGTGCCCCGAATGCGGCACCGACGCAATCGCCTATCTCAAGGCCGCGCGCCGTGTGGCGGACGAGGATTGAACACCCGCAGCACCAACTGCTCCCTCACGGCTTCATCCCGCACCGCTTCCGCACCCACGCGCTGATCGCCTCCAGAGCCTCGACCGCAAACGTCTCCTCGATCATCGCGTACTCGTTCATCCCGCCCGTGGTCGCGTGCTGAAACAGGTGGTTCAGCCCCTTCATCTCGCGCGTCTCCACGTCGCCGTTTCCCCCCTCCTTCAGCGCGGCCGCAATCCCCGCCAGGTTCGGCCCCGCCTCCACCTGCATGTCGAGCGACCCGTTCAGCGCCAGCACCGGCACCTTCACCCTCCGCAGGTGCTCCGCCGGGTCGATCACCAGAAACCGCTTGAACCACGGGCTGTTCATCCGCACCGCCGACATCGCAATGTTCCGCTCCAACTCCGCCGGCAGCGCCGCCCCCTCCGCCAGCCCCGTCTGAGCCCTCCCCAGCGCCCGCAGCAACTCCAGCAACTCCGCGTTCGACGCATTGCGCTTCAACCCCTCCACCAGCGCGGTCGCCGCCGCAGCCGTGCGCGGCGTATCCGCAGGCGCCCCCGCCGCCGCCGGAATCGTCGCCACCTGCCGCTTCACGATCTCGTCGCCCCGCACGCCCGTGCCGGCCAGCAGCACCAGCCACGCCACCCGCGCATCCTTCGCCGCCACCATCGGCGCGATCAGCCCGCCCTCGGAGTGCCCCACGAGGCCGATCCGCTTGGCATCCACCTCTGGTTGCTCTGCCAGCCACTCTGCACACGCCGCCGCGTCGAGTACAAAGTCATCCGTCGTCGCCGCCTCGCCCTTGGGGTCAAAGTTCCCCGCCCACCCGCGATCATCCACCCGCAGCACCGCGATCCCCGCCCGCGTCAGGTGATCCGCGATCACCAGAAACGGCTTGTGGTCCATCAGCGTCTCGTCGCGATCCTGCGGGCCCGAGCCCGTGATCATCACCGCCGCCGGGTGCGGCCCCTTCCCGTGCGCCGCCTCATCCGGCACCGTCAGCGTCCCCGTCAGCTTCGCCCCGTCCGCCGACAGCACCAGCACCTCGCGCTCCCCATACGGGTACGGCCGCCTGGGGTGCTGCGGGCGCACCGGGCCCGTCTCCTCCCCCTCCTTCATCGGGGTCATCCGCACCGGCACGTTCATCCCCATCTGCTTCATCGTGCCCGAGGCGCTCAGGCCGTCGTCGGCCACCACCATGTCAAAGTGCGCGTGCGTCGCCGCGGGCATCTGCTCGGTGCCAAACGTGAACTTCATCACCTTCCCCGCCGCCACCACCCCGCGCAGGGCCGACTCCTTCACCCCCTGCTGCTGGATCGACATGTGCCCCGTCGGCGGCGTCGCCTCCGCATCCACCACGATCGCAAACCGCAAGGGCGAGCCCGGCAACTCGATCACGCCCTTCCACCGTTGCGGCTCCGCTCCCCGCTCTGCCCGCACCGCCGCGCCGCCGCCCAGAGCCAGCGCGGCAGCCAGCCCGACCAGAACCGCCCCCAGCACGAGAAACCGCGAACAGCGCATGCGATTCTCCTCAGAGTGACGCCCTACTACAGGGCCGGCCCCTTCCGCTGCGCGCCGCCGCGCAGCATCCCGACCACCGCCGCGCCCGCCAGCACGCCGCCCGCGCCAAGAAACGGGTTCACGATCTCGATCCAGAAGGGCTGCCGGGCCCGCCCCATCGCCTCGATGTTCCCCACGTTGCCGGCACGCGCCCCCGGGTCCGGCCGCGGGCTCGCCGCGCTCAGCCCCGCCAGCGCCAGGCCCAGCACCAGCACCAGCGCCGCCAGCACGCACGCCGGTCGCTCGCTCTGTGCAATCAGCCGGCACACCGCGCCCCCGTCAAACGCCGCGAACAACCCCACCGCCATCGCGATCACCAGCCACGTCCCGCTCACCTCGTACGACCCCGGCTTGAACGCCCCCTCCGCCCCCAGGGCGAGATACGCGCACGTGAAGACCGTGAACACGGTCACCGCCATCACCACATACCCGACGATTACCGCCACAACAGCGCGCACCATGAAACACTCCTTATCCTCCGCGGTCCGTCCACCAGTTTACCCATTCTCACATCTCCGGTTGCCCGCTGGACCGCCACAGCCCGCCCGCCTTGTATTCACCCGCGCCGCGAACGCCGCGGCCGGATAAAGAGTGGAACGAGAGGGATCTTCATGCACACCAGCCGCTTCGTCGTCGCCGTGGCCGTCTCCACCTGCGCGCTGCCCGCCGCCGCCGCGCCCGTTGTCATCAGCGACGCAGCCTTCCACTCCACCGATTGGGCCCTCTCAAGCCACGGCTACGGCCCGTTCGGCGGCACCGGCAGCGCCGTACAGACGGCCGCAGGCCGCACCGGCACTGGCCGCGAGGTTTCCAACTCTTGCGGCCCCTCCTTCAGCGGCGTCGCCAACGTCAGCCTCTACCTCGGCGCGGTCTATGTGCCCGCCACCCAGGGCCCGCTCAGCGAACTCCTCTTCTCCATCGACACCCGCTTCCTCGACGGCCTCTCCGCCTACGGCTTCGCCGTCGAGCAGGCCGGCACCATCTGGCTTGCGGGCTACTTCCTCAACACCTCGGTCTGGCAGACCACCACGCTCGCACCCGTCGCGGCCGACTACCAGGCCGCCAACTTCGGCGTAGCCACCACCCTCCCCGATTATTCCGCCGCGGGCGCGCCACTCCGCTTTGGCTTCTACTCCGGCAACGGCAGCGCCGCCGGCGCCGGCTACACCCGCACCAGCCGCTTCGACAACTTCACCGTCGCCTTCGTTCCCGCCCCGGGCGCGGCGGGGTTCATCGCGCTCGGCGCTGCCTCCCTCGCCACCCGCACCCGGCGCCGCCGCTGAGCCGACCCGTGCGGCGGGCCACGGCCCGCGCTGTTTACAGCGCCAGCGCCTTGAACTTGCCCAGGGCATCGCCGAACACGCCCTTGAGCATCCCGTCGCCCATGATCCGGTCCTTCTGCGCCGTGAACGCCTTCATGGCCGCGTCCAGCGGCGAGCCAAACTCGCCCTTGAGCGCGGTCTTCATCTCCGGCGTCGCCTTCTCCACCAGCGCGGCAAAGCCCGCATTCTTCGTCAGCGACTCCATCAACGGCTTGGCCTGCCCCGCGTCCGTCGGCCCCTTCACCTTCGCCAAGATGCCCGTCGACTCGCCCAGCGAATCGATGTAGCCCTTCATCGCCGTCTTCACCTCGTCGCTGGCCGCCGCCACGGCCTTGGCCGCCCCTTCCTTGGCCGCGTCCACCGCCCCCTTGCCCGCCTCCATCGCCTTCGCGGCCCCGTCCTTGGCCGCGTCGGCCACGGTGCCGCCGGTCTCCTTGGCCTTGTCGAGCAGCGCACCCGCGCCCGCCGCGGCCTTGTCCGCAGCCTTCACCGTCTCCGCCTTTTTCTCCTCGCACCCCCCGGCAGCCAGAGACAGCGACAGGCCGGCAATCACGATGATGTTCTGGGTGTTCATGGGCAAACTCCTGAAACGAAGGACGGCGGAGACACGACACACGACTCAGGACCGGGCCCACACGGGCCAGCGGTTGCTTTGGAAAAACGGCCCGGGCCTTTCGGTCCGGGCCGTCTGGTTGCTTCACTCGATCAGGCCTCGTGCCTCACTGCACGTAGTTCACCTGCTCGTCGTTGCGGACTTCCTTGGTCTGGTCGCTGGTGGTCACCGAGCGGATCACCAACTGACCGGCCTTGGAGGCCTTGCACACGATGTTGTACTTCTTGATGTCGCCCGGCTTGAGCGTGCCGATCATCCAGGTGACGGTCTTGCCGTCGGCCTTGGCCCCGGCGGGCCAATCGGTGCTCACGAAGTCCAGGTCGGCATCGAGCGTGGCGACCATCTTCACGTTGGTCAGGTCCACCAGGCCCTGGTTCTTCACCTCGTAGCGGAAGTTGTGGTTCTTGCCCAGCTCGATGACGCCGTCGTCATCCGTGATCTGCGTGCCGATGTCCGGCACGCCCGTGGTCGTCACGCCGCAGTTGGCGCTCACGGCCTCGGCGCACGGGCAGGTGGCTGTGGCCATGGCGCTGATCGCGCCAGCTACGTTCGCCTTCACCGTCATGCTCACCGTCTTGGAGCCGCCCGCTGCCAGCGCCCCCAGGTTCCACGACACCGCGTTGCCCTGCATCACGCCGCCCGAGTCGGCCGAGACGAAGGTCGTGCCCGCGGGCACCGGGGCCGACACCATGCTGTTGCAGCCGGCGTCGCCCTTGTTGCTCACCGTGAACTTGAACGTGAAATCACGCCCAGCACGGCCCATCATGCCGCCCTGCGGGCAATCGGCGCTGATCGCCAGCACCGGCTGCTTGATCACCGACGACACCGTGGCCGACTTGGCCTCCAGGCCGCCCGCCGCCATGGCCGTCGCCATGTTGTCGTACTTGCCGGCCTTGGCCGCCTTGGCCGTCGCCGTCATCTTCTTGCTCTCGCCGGGGCCCAGGTTGCCCACCGCCATCTCCAGCGTCTGCTTGCCGTCCACCGTCAGGCCGGCGGGCAGCGCATCCTTGATCACCACGTTCTCGGCCACGCCCGAACCCGGGTTCGTAACCTCAAACGTCATCAGCACGGGGTCGCAGAGCGTCGCCTCGGGCGTGATCGTCTTCGTGATCCGCAGGGCCGGCTCCACCACGTTCAGCGTCATGCACAACGCGTTGTTGTAACTCGCCGACAGACAGTTCGAGGCCTGGCCCACCTTGTCAGCCTTGCCCGTGATCCTGATCACCTTGGTCTCGCCCCCGGCCAGGTCGCCCAGGGCCCAGGTCATCATCCCGTCCGCGCCCGCGGAGCCCGCGGGTGTCGAACCGGTCATGCTCATGTTCATGAGGCTCTTGTTCATGACCATCACGTTCTGCAGCGTCCCGTTCGTCAGGTTCGTCGCGTGCAGTTCCATCGTGTAAGGCTGACCCGCACGCACCGACATCGGCATCACCTGGTGAATCCACAGCCCGCTCGACGCCACGTCGCCCGTCGGGAAGGCCATGCTGCTCACACCGTACCCCGCCGGCACCGTCGGCCGGTAACTGGCGCCACGCCCGCCGCCCATCTGGGCCGCCGGAGCCGGCGCAGGGGCCGTCTTGGCCTCCATCTTCTCAGCCGGCGCGCTCTTGGCCATGGGCTTCGCCCCGCCCTGGCCCGTCCGCCACCCGCCGTAATAGTCGTACCCGGGGTCGCTCAAAGAGCACCCGCCCGCCACCGCGGCCATCGCCGCAACCGAAACCCACTTCATCGTTTTACACATGCCCATACGAACTCCTTGACTTGAACCTTGGGGTCGTTTGCTCTGACACGGCCGCCCCAGCGCCGGCCGCGCTTCAATCAATCATCGCCCGGCGACCTTCGCCGGTGTTCCCGTGTCGTGCTCGCCCGAAACCGCGTGCCCCACGCACCCCGGTTTCAAGGGGTCGATTATTGACGCCCCCGACCCTATTTGCCACCGCACACCACGCCCACTCCGCCCGCACGCGCCCGAAGCCATCGGCCGCCCACGCCTTGCGCGGCACCACCACGCGCCCGACGCCGCGGCCCCCCTGCGCCACGCCGCCACCGGGTAGACTTGCCCGCATGCCCCGCACCCACACACAAGTCGTGATCTGGTCGGGCTTTAGCCTCCTCGGGCTCAGCGGCGCGGCCCTCCCGCTCGGCCCCGTCGGCTGCGCCACGCAGCGCATCGCCGTCGCCGAGGCCTTCGGCTACGCCAAGCGTGAACAACTTGTGGACAAAGTTCAGGCCGCGCGCGACGCCCAAGGCGAGGCCAAGGCCCAGTTCGCCAGCGCACTCAAAGAGTTCCTCGCCGTCACCAACGCGGCAGACAACCCCGCCATCAAAGACCTCGAAGCCCGCTACGACCGCTTGAAGTCCGAGCACGAGCGCAGCGACAAACGCGCCGCCGCCGTCGCCGCCCGGATCGACAGCGTCGAAGCCGTCGGTTCCGCGCTCTTCTCCGAGTGGCGCACCGAACTCACGCAGTATTCCAGCGACACCCTCCGCCGCGCCAGCGAGAAGCAACTCCACGACACCAAGGCCCAGTACGACCGCCTGCTGGTCGCGATGCGGGCCGCCGAGGGCAAAATGCCCCCGGTCCTCGCCGCGTTCAAGGACCAGGTCCTCTTCCTCAAGCACAACCTCAACGCCCGCGCCATTGCCTCCCTGCACACCACCTCGGCCCAGATCCAGAGCGACGTCGCCGGCCTCATCCGCGAGATGGAAGCCAGCATCGCCGAGGCCAACCGCTTCATCGAGCAACTCGGAGCCGCCCAGTGACCCGCGCCCTCGTGCGGGCCGCGGCCTGCGCGCTGCTCGCCACGCTCGTGAACGCCTGCTCGCCCGCGCCGCCGCACCACCCGCCCGCCGCGCACGCCCCGGCCCTGCACAACCTCGTCCCTTTCACACCCGGCCTCATCTCCGGAGCCCTGCCCGAGGGCGACGCCGCCTTCGACGCGCTCCGCGCCATGGGCATCCGCACCATCATCTCCGTCGACGGCGCCGTGCCCGACGCGGCCCGTGCCACCGCCCGCGGCATGCGCTACGTCCACCTGCCCATCGGCTACGACGGCGTGAGCGAAACCCGCACCCTCGAACTCACCCGCGCCGTCCGCGACCTGCCCGGCCCCGTCTACATCCACTGCCACCACGGCAAGCACCGCTCCCCCGGCGCGGCAGGGGTCATCGCCGTCAGCCTCGGCCTCATGTCGCGCGATGCCGCCCACGCCAAACTCGTCGAGGCCGGCACCTCGCCCGCCTACCCCGGCCTCTACGCCTGCGTCGCCGAGGCCACACCGCGCAGCGCCGCCGAGATCAGCGCGGCAGACAGCTCCTTCCCCGAGCGCACCCGCCCCGGCACCCTCGTGAGCGCCATGCTCGCCATCGACGAGGCCTTCGAGCACCTCGCGCTCATCGACAACGCGGGCTGGCGTGTGCCGCGCAATCACCCCGACCTTGTCCCCGCCGCCGAGGCCGGCCGGCTCGCCGATCTCCTCCGGGTGTCGGGCGAGCAGGAGGCCGCCCGCGGCCCGGCCTACGCCCGCCTCACCGCCGCGGGCGTGCGAGCCGCCACCGCCCTCGAAGCCGCGCTCGCTGCCCGGCCGATCGACGCGCCCCGCGCCGCCGCCGCCATGAAACTCCTCGCCGCCAGCTGCACCGACTGCCACGCCGCCTTCCGCAACCGGCGGGCGGAGGGACCGGCGCGCTGAACGGGTGCGGCCGACCCCGCGGCGTGGCGGTATCGGTTATCATCGCCCTCGCCTGCCCGTGGCCCGCTCTGCCACTCTGCCACTTTGCCACTTTGCCACTTTGCCACTTCTTCCCCCCAGCCCCACCATGTTCGAATCCCAACTCATCAAGTGCGAGGCCGACAACGGCGTGCTGGTCGTCCACGTCAAGTGCGAGAAGATCAGCGAGTACGAGGCCACCATCATCCAGAACGAGGTCACGCCCCTGGCCAAGAGCCTCGCCTGGAAGGTCGCCATCGGCTTCGGCACCGTCGGCCTCATCGCCAGCGTCGGCCTGGGCATGCTCGTCGCCATCAACCGCCTGGCCAAGGCGAGCAAGGGCAAGGTCGCCATCTTCGAGATGAACGAGTCCATCCGCAACGTCATGAAACTCACACGCCTCGAGTCGGGCTTCACCATCGTGCCCGACCGGGCCGCCGCCGTGAAGGCGTGCGCGTGAGCGAGCCGGCAGGCCCTCACCGCCGCGGGGGCGCGGGCCTGCCGTAGCCGCGCCGGGGCGTGCCGCACTCCGGGCACGTGTCCGTCTCACGCTCCAGACCCGTGAGGTCGTACCAGCAATACGGGCAGTGCCGCCCCTTGGGCGGGCGCGGCAGGCACACGATGAACATCGCCACCGCCGCCACCACACCGGCCTCCGCCCACAGCAGAATCTGCAACCCCTCCAGCCCGCGCCCGGGTGTCGCCACCGCAGGCGCAAAGCCGATCGTCGCCATGTGCGGCACAAACCGCGCGGCCACCGCCACCGGCACGCCCGAGAGCGCGGCCAGCACAAAGCCCGCCGGCGTGCGCCGCTTGCGCATCACCAGCCACCAGACCACCACGGCATACGCGGCAAACAAAAACACGCGAGGGCATCAGGACAGATCGGCGAAGTTCGCAAAGCGACTCAGCAGCGGCTCTGAACGCGTCGGGCCCACCAGGGGCAGCAGCCGCCGTACCAACGGGTTGAGGATACCGGACCGGTGCCGCGCATACAGGTCGAGCGGCACCAGCCGCAGGTGCAGCGCGAGTTTGGGGTCGTAGTTCAGCGGGGCCGTCCAGTACCTGCGCACGCCCCCGGCCAGACACCACGCGATCACGTCGCGCCAGGTGGCAAAGTACAGGTGCAGATCGAGGGCGACCGCGTAGTCGAGCCCGATCACCAGGTCGCGGAGTGTGCCCCCGTGCAGCCAGCCCAGGTTGAACGCCACCGGACGCCCCTCCAGAAACCAGCAGAAGAACCGGGCGCGGTCCGGACAGTCGCGGGCCAGTTGCCCGAAGAACCCCTCGCTCAGGTGCTCGAAACGCAGCGATGAACGCTCGTAGACGTTGTGGTACAGGCGTGCCAGGTCGCCCAGGTGCGGCCCGGGGTCGGCCAGCACCCGGAACGACAGCCCCGCCGCGTCCGCCTTCTTGAACTTGCGCCTCAGGTCGCTGCGCCGACTCTTGCTCAGTGTCACCAGATAGTCATCGAACGTCGCCAGGCCCGAGAGGTCGAGCGTGCAGGCGGGCAGGCTCGGTACGCGCGCAAAGCCCGCCCCCCGCAGCGGGCTCTCCAGCGCCGGCCGCATCTCGCCGGGCACATCCTTCACCACGATGAGCGATGCCCCCAGCCCGCGGGCCAGCCCCGGCGCCGCCGCGGCGATCGCCGCCGCCAGTTGGGCCCGGTCGGCCTCGCTCTCGCCCGCCAGCACACCCTCGCCGGCGCACGAGCCCACCATCAACATGCGCTGCAGCACGCAGCCCGGCCACACGGCCCGCAACGGGCCGAGCGCTGCGTGTGCCCACGCCGGGGCACCCGCCAGCGCATCCTGCGTGGTGAGAAAGCCCGGCTGCACGCCCAGCACCCGCCCGCACGGACCCGCCACCTCCAGGGCCAGGTGGGCGAAGCGGTCGGTGAGGTGGGCCGCGCAGGCCGCGAAGAAACGCCCGTGAAACGGTGCCGAGTCCAGCCGCGCGTCGCCCCGGAAGACCGACGCGACATCCGCCCCCCCCTCCGCCCCGCCGCCGGCGCGCACCACCACGGTGCCGTGCCGCGTGCGGACGCTCAGGGGTTGGTCACGCCGTTTCACTGGCCGAGTTTGAGGTCGCCCAGGCCGCCGCCAAGGAACGCGGCCTTCTTGCCGAAGCCGCCCGCCAGTTGCTTGTTGCGGAACTTCTCGCGCTGCTTGCGCAGTTGCGGCGTCTCCTTGGCGATCTCCGCCAGACGCTCGGCGGCCTGCTTCTCGCGCTCCAGCCGCTTCTGGGTGCGGGGGTCGTTGGGGTCGGCCTCCGGGGCCTTCTCCAGGGCCCTGAGCGACAAACTGACGCGGCGCGTCTCCTTGTCGATCTTCACCACCCGGGCCGTGATGACCTGGTTCTCCTTGAGCACGTCGGCCGGCGCGTTGATGCGCTTGCGGCTGATCTCCGACACGTGCAGCAGCGCATCCACGCCCGGGGCCACGTTGACAAACGCCCCGAACTCGGTCAGCCGCACCACCGTGCCCGTCACCTCCGCGCCCATCGTGATGGCATCGGCCGCGACCGCGAAGGGGTCCGAGGCCAGCTGCTTGAGGCCCAGGCTGATCTTGTTGGCCTCCCAGTCGATCTTGAGGACCTTGACGTTGACGTGGTCGCCCTCCTTCACGTACTTGGCGACGTGCTTCTCGCCGGGCAGCACCCGGTCATACGTGAGATCGGAGATGTGGATCAGGCCGTCCACACCGCCGATGTCCACGAAGGCGCCGAAGGGCATGAGCTTGCGCACCGTGCCCTCCACGGTCTGGCCCTCCTGCAGCGTCTCCCTGATCTGCTTGGCCTTCTCCTCCCGTTCGGCCTTGAGCATGTCGCGGCGCGAGAGGACGATGTTCCCCTTGCCGCGCGTGTCCACCTGCACCACCGTGCACGTGAACTTCTCGCCGATGAACACCGACAGGTCGGCGATGCGATCAAGCGACACCTGCCCGGCCGGCATGAAGGCGCGATGACCCGCCACCTCCAGATCAAGCCCGCCCTTGTTGGTGCCCACCACCCGGGCCTCGATCACCTGGCCCACCTCGAGCAGTTCCCACTTGGCCTTCTGCACCGCCGTGGGGCGCGAGCACAGGAACAGGTTCTCCGTCGTGTCGAAGCGATCGACCACCACCTCGATGGTCGAGCCCGCGGCGGGCACCTCTTCGTCTTCTTTATACTGGGCCCGCGGCAGCACGCCCAGTTCCTTGGGGCCGAACTCGAGGAAGATGTCGCTGGGCCCGACGGAGACGATCGTGCCGTGCCGCTTCTCACGCCCGCCCTCCACCACGCGCGGCCCGCGAATCCGGCCCGGCTCGCCCGGCTTGTGGCTGATCACCGGCTTGTTGGGGTGCGCCACGGGCGCATCGGCGGGCAGCAACTCGCCCGAGGCCATGGCCGCGGCGATCTCCGCCTCCATCTCGGCCGTCATGCCGCCGCCGGAGCCCGCGGCCCGGCTCTCGTCGCTCACGCTGTTGAGCGTGGAGCGCGTGTCGGGCACCTTCTCGGGGCGCTCCGAGGGTTTGTCCGCACGCGGGCCGCGCCCGCCACGATCGCCCCCCCCGCCACCAAACCGGCCGCCCCGGCCGCCGCCCTGATACGGCTGCTCCGTGCCCACCGAGCCGATCACCTGGGCCTTGGTGATTTTGGGGAGGCCCTTCATGGGGTCCATGACGGGCTTGATGACCGGGGCCGTGGTGCCGGGGGTCGGGGCCTGCGCCGCAGAGTCCGTTGGGGCGCCGTTGGCGGTCTCGGCGGGCTGCGCGGCGGGCGGAGTCTGATCGGTCGGGGGGTGGGCGGACGGGTGCTCAGAAGACATGGCGCGGCTCGTTTGGGTCGTGGGGTTGTGCCGCGGGCGGGTGTGGCAGGCAACGAGCGAGACCGAACCCGGCCCGGGCAATCCGACGGGAACTGAGGGTGGAAGTTTAGCCGGGGGGGTGCGGCGCGTGGGATGGGGCGTGTACGCTGCGCCGATGCCGCTGGGCGGGCGCTTGTTTATGAAGTACCACGGCCGGCCGCCCGAACCGCCACCGCCACGCGCGTGGTGGGTGGCGCCGTGCGTGCTCGCGGGCGGGGTGGCGTTGCTTCTGGTGCTGGCGCTGGTGGGTCTGAACGTGGCTGGCGCGCGCGTGTCGGTCGGCTGGGGGCTCATCGCCGTGTCGTCGCTCTGGACGCTGCGGCGCGGCTACATGGGTTGGTTGGAGGAAGGCATGGTGGGAATGTACTACCGCCTGAGGCACCCGCTGGGCACCCCCTGGAACGCCGACCAAGAAACCGACGGCTTGGAACTCGCGCTGACGGTGGTTGCGATCGCGGCGTGCGGCCTGGGCGCGTGGGTGCTGTGGGGGTGAGGCGGAGAGCCGGGGTACCCGGAGCCCATCCCTAGCCGGAGTCGGGGGGAGCGGAGGCTGGAGCGGACACGGCCGGGTCGGTGGCACGGGAGGCGTACGTGATGAGGCGCGCGGGAGGCGGAGGAAGCGGAGGCAGCGGGGGCGGGGGAGGGTTGGCGGTGTGGGGTCCGGGATCGGTGCCGGGCGGCGGGAGAGGGCTCTCGCGGCCGTGGCCGTGGCAGGCGTGGACGTTTTTGATGTGCTCGATGATGTTGGGGGGGCGCGGCCAGGGCTTGGTGGCGAAGCCGCTCCAGTAGCCGTGGTCGTAGGCACGCATCATGTCGTCGGGCGCGCTGGGAGGGGGCGGGCCCGGGTCGTCTTCTTCGTCGTCGTCGAAGTCGTCGGCGGGGCCATCGATGGAAGCGGCGTTGGGGTAACGCTCGAAGGGGGCACGCACGAGGGCGGAGGCGCAGCGGCGGCGCTCGATGGGGTCGGCCTCGGGCTGCTCGGCGATGGCGATGAGGACGCGGGCGGCGCGGAGTTTGAGGTCGCCCAGCGCGGCGTTGAAGGCGTCGATGGCGGAGAGGACGGAGAGGGAGGAGCGGGAAGAAGGCACTGGGGACTGGGCATCGGGCACTGGTGAGCACCGACCAGCCTGCGGCTGGTCGGTGGCACGGAGGGCCCCCTCCGCCTCGGTCGCGGCGACCGAGGCACCTCCCCCGGAGGGGGAGGCGACGGACGTAGTGTGCGGAACGGCGCTCACGCGGAGAGGATGGAGTGCGGGCGCGGGAGGTCAAGGGGAGAAACGCGGAGGGACGCACAATGGCGCGCGAAGGCGACCGTGCGCGAGAGATTGAGGGGGCGGGGCGGCGTGTGGGCACCGAAGTCCGCCGCGCGGACTTCGGTGGCGCGTGAGGTGGCCCAGGCTGCGCTACGCCAGCCGCTTGCGCAGGATCGACGCCAGCGTGCCCGGATCCAGCGCGGCACTCGATTCGGGCCGGAAGTAGACCTCCGCAAGCGACTGCTTGTCTTTGGGGGGCAGGGCCGTGACGCTGCCGCGCAGGGGCGGGGCGGGCGGCGGGGCCTTGAGTTTGGCCAGGAGTGGCCCCGTGTCGGGCGCGGCGAAGATCACATCCGGCCCGCGCACGGTGAGCGAGCGGATGTCGAGCGCGCGGGCCAGCACGCGCACCTCGGCCAAGTCCAGCAATCGCTGCGCGGGCTTGGGGGGCTTGCCGTAGGCCTGTTCGAGGTCGGCCCGGGCCCGGGCCAGTTCTTCGGGTGTCGCGGCGGTGGAAAGGCGGCGATACGCCTCCAGTCGGCGCGTGTCGGACGGGATGTAGGCACGGGGGAGCAGACCGGAGAGGCCGATCTCGACGTTGGTCTCGTTGGGCGTGGCGAGGGATTCGTTCTTGAGTTCGCGTACGGCCCGGTCGAGGAGTTGGCAGTACATCTCGTAGCCCACCGCCGCGATGTGGCCGGATTGCTCCGGGCCGAGGATGTTCCCGGCCCCGCGAATCTCGAGGTCGCGCATGGCGATCTTGAAGCCGGCCCCGAGCATGGAGTATTGCTCGATGGCCTTGAGGCGCTGCAGGGCTTGCTCCTTGAGCGGGCGGTTGTCGGGTTGCAGCAGGTAGCAGTAGGCCCGGTGCTTGGAGCGGCCCACGCGGCCGCGCAGTTGGTGCAGGTCGGCCAGGCCGAAGCGGTCGGCGTCATCGATGACCATGGTGTTGGCGGTCGCGATGTCGATCCCGCTCTCGATGATGGTGGTGGAGACGAGGATGTCGGCCTCGCGGCGCATGAAGCGGAGCATCACCTCCTCCAGTTCGCCGTCGGGCATCTGGCCGTGGCCGACGATCACGCGGGCGTCGGGGAAGCCGGCGTCGAAGGCGAGTTTGCGCACGTCATCAGCTCGCGAGAGGATGCCGTGCACGCGGTTGTGGACCCAGTAGACCTGCCCCTGACGGGCCAGCTCGCGGGCCAGCGCGGCCTTCATGCGCTGGGCGTTGAACGGGATGACCTCGGTCGACACCGCCCGACGGTGCGCGGGGGCGGTGGTGAGGTTCGAGATGTCTCTCAGGCCGAGCATGCTCATGTGCAGCGTGCGCGGGATGGGCGTGGCCGAGAGCGTGAGGATGTCGGCCGTCAGCCGCAGCGACAGCAGCCGCTCCTTGTGCTCGACGCCGAAGCGCTGCTCCTCGTCGATGACCACCAGGCCCAGGTCGGCGAAGACGACATCCTTCGACAACAGGCGGTGCGTGCCGATGACCACGTCGATGCGGCCGTGGCGGAGTTCGTCGAGCGTGGCCCGCACCTCCGCGTCGCTCTTGAAGCGCGACACCGAGCGCACACGGAAGGGGTAATCCTTGAACCGCGCGGCAAAGGTGCGCTCGTGCTGCTCGGCCAGCACGGTGGTGGGCACCAGCACGGCCACCTGCTTGCCGTACTCCACGGCCTTGAACGCCGCCCGCACGGCCACCTCGGTCTTGCCGTAGCCGACATCGCCGCAGAGCAGGCGGTCCATCGGGCGCGGCGCGGCCATGTCCTTCTTGATCTCGCCAATGGCCGCGAGCTGGTCTTCGGTTTCGTCGTAGGGGAACTCGGCCTCGAACTCGGTCTGCCAGGTCGTGTCGGCGGGGTAGCGGATGCCCGGCAGGTGCTCGCGGGCCGCCCTCACGCGCAGCAGTTCGGCCGCGAGGTCCTTCACGCCCTCGCTCACACGCTGCTTCTGGTTGCGCCAGCGGTTGCCGCCCAGCGTGCTGAGCGGGGGGCCGCGGCGCGAAGAGCCGCTCGCCCCTCCACCGCCGCTCCCCCCACCGACATACTTCTGGACAAGGGCGACCTTCATCGCGGGCACGTGCAGCCGGGCGTTGCCCTCGAACTCGAGGGTCAGGAACTCCTCCACGCTCTCGTCGTCGTCGCGCGGTCTGGCGGCAGGCCGGGTCGCCTTCCCGGGGCGGGCGTTGGCGATCTGCGCGAGGCGGTCCTCGGCGGCGGGCGCGACGGTGCGTGCCTGCATCAGGACGAGGCCGGCGAAGCGGGCGATGCCGTGCTCGGCGTGCACCACGTAGTCGCCCACCTCGAGATCGAGGAAGGCATCCATGGCCCGCGCGCTGCGCACCGGGGCCGCCCCCCCTCCGCCCCCCCCGCCCCCCCCGCCGCGCCGTGTCTGGCAAGACCGGGCGCGGCTGGTGACACCGGGGCGGTGGAGCAACTCGTGATAAGGAAGGATGAGCGTGCCGCCGGGGCCGCCGGTGGAGCCCTCCCAGATGAAACCCGCGTGGAGGAAGCCGGGCTGGTGGGCGAGGTGGGGGGGCGCTGGCTGGCGTACCGGCCGCCGCGCCTCCCCCGCCTCGGTCGCCGGGGCGACCTCGGCACCCCCTCCGCGCTGCGGAGGGGGATGCGCGGAGGGGGCGAGCGCATCGCGCACGAGTTCGGCAAAGCGGCTCTCCTCGCCGCCGGTGGCGCAGACGACGGCGATCTGCGTGGGGGGGGCGCCGGAGTCGTCGCGTGCGAGCGCGATGAGGTCGGCCACGGCGGCGCTCACGTCGTCGGGCAGCGCGGGCACGGGGCGGACGGGGAGCGCAACGAGCGTGCCTTCTTGTCCCTGTGCGTAGGGGGCGTAGTGGCTCACTTCGAGGTAGCCGAGGGTGTGCTCGCGTGCGAGTTTGAGCAGGGCGGGGGGTGCGAAGATGCCGGCGGTGTCGGTGCAGCGTTCCCAGTAGCCGCGTGCCTGCTCGATGATCTCGAGGTGCTCGTGCAGCACGCAGCAGGCGTTGGCCGGCGCGAGGGAGAAGAGGTTGACGGCATCGCCATCGGCCTTGATGAGTTCGGGCCTGGCGGCCACGAGTTGGGCCCCGCCCACGGCGCGGTCGGAGGCCATGCTGGCGACGTCGATCTCGGACACGCGCTCGATCTGGTCGCCGAAAAAATCGAATCGCACGGGCGTGCCGCTGGAGAGCGGGACGCGGCCCTCGTCGTCGATGAGCGCTGGGTCGCCGGGAGGGAAGACGTCGAGGATTCCGCCGCGGGGCGCGAAGTCGCCGGGTTCTTCCACGGCCTCGACGCGCCGGTAGCCGGCGCTGTCGAGCCAGCGGACCACCGCGGCCGGGCCGCCGGGGAGCGTGTCGCCGGCCCGCAGCGTGAGCAGACAGCGCTCGAGCGCGGCGGCCGAGGGCACCGCCTGCATGAGCGCGGCGACGGGGGCGACCAGCACGCGGGGCGTGGGTGCGCCGTCGGCGCTGGTGGGCAGGGGCCCGTGCCAGGCGGCGAGGGTGCGCATGGCGGTGAGGCGCTCGGAGACAAGGTCGAGGGCCGCGCCGGATTCGCCGGGGGCGAGTTCGAGCGCGGGAAAGCGGGCGGCCTGGGCGCCCAGCGAGGTCAGGTCGTCGTACGCGGCGTCGGCGTCATCTCCGTGGGCGACGATGAGGATGACGGGTGCACACAGGAGGCGCGAGAGCGCGGCGGAGAGGACGAATGTGGAGGCACCGACACTGCCGCGTGCCGAGGCGCGGCCGGAGGCGCGGAGCGCGGCGGCCAGTTCGATGACGGCCGAGTCGCGGGTGAGGAGCGAGAGGAGGTCCATGGAAAGATGGCGCGGGAGGGCGCGAAGGCGACGTGAGCGCACGCACACGCCGCCCGCAGAGCCATGAGGGATGGCCGGGCGGGGAGCGTGGGGTGAGTTGCAGGGAGGATAGTTGAGCGTGCGTCAACCAGCCGGGAGCGTTGCGACGCCTTCACCTACGCTTGACCGCATGACCGCACGGCGCGTGCTCATCCTGGGTTCGACGGGCTCCATCGGCACGCAAACGCTCGATGTGGTGGGCCATCTGAACGCGCTGGTGGCTGAGGGGGGTGGGCCGGCTGGTGGGGAGCGTTTTGAGGTGGTGGGGTTGGCGGCGGGAAAGAACGCCGCGCTGCTGGAGCGGCAGGCCCGTGCCTGGCGCGTGCCGGCGGAGCGGTGCGTGCTCGCGGCCCGCGACGGACCCGGCGCGGCGGAGCGGCTGGTGCGCGAAACGGAGGCGGATGTAGTCGTGGCGGCGATGGTCGGCGCGGCGGGCTTGCCCGCCACGCTCGCGGCGGTGGAACTGGGGCGCGATGTGGCCCTGGCCAACAAGGAGACGCTGGTGGCGGCGGGGAGCCTGATTGTGCCCTTGGCGGGGCGGACGGGTGCGCGGCTGTTGCCGGTGGACAGCGAGCACTCGGCGGTGTGGCAGTGTTTGCAGGGAAGGCAGGGCACAGAGGTGAGGGCCGAGGGCCGAGGCGAGGGGCCGGTGCCGCCGCTTGCGTGCGGGGATGAGGTCGCGAGGGTGGTGTTGACGGCGAGCGGTGGGCCGTTCAGAACGTGGACGCGCGAGGCCTCGCACGCGGCCACGCCGGCGCAGGCGCTGAAGCACCCGACGTGGACGATGGGCGCGAAGGTGACGATCGACTCGGCGAGCCTGACCAACAAGGCCTTCGAGGTGATCGAGGCGCACTGGCTGTTCGGGCTGGAGGGGGCGCGGATCGGCGTGCTGATCCACCCGCAGAGCCTGGTGCACGCCCTGGTGGAGTTTGCGGATGGGAGCGTGATCGCGCAGGTGGAGCCACCGGACATGCGCGGCCCGATTCAGTACGCGCTGACGCACCCGCAGCGCCCGGCGGGGTGCGCCGCGAAACTGGACTGGAGCTCGCTGCGGCGGCTGGACTTTGAGCCGGTGGACGATGAACGCTTCCCCGCGCTCGGGCTGGCCTACCGGGTGATCGAGCGGGGCGGGGCGAGCGGGGCGGTCTTCAACGCGGCCAGCGAGGAGGCGGTGAGCGCGTTTCTGGCGCCCGGCAACGAGCGGGGCGAGCGGGTGCCCTTCGGCCTGCTGGCGGAGGTGGCCGCCGCGGCGCTGGAGAGCGTGGCGACCGGGCCGGTGCGCGACCTGGCCGATGTGCTCGCGGCCGACGGTGCCGCCCGTGCGTGGGTGCGCGAGCGGCTGGGCACCCGCGAAGAGGTGAGGGTGTGATGAGCGGCCCGCTGGCCTCGGCCGAGGCGCTCTACAGCGCGGGGCGCGTGGCGGAGGCGGAGGCCCTCTTGCGGCGGCACCTGCAGCGGCAGGCACGCGACCACGCGGCCCTGGCGATGCTGGGCAACCTGTTGCTGGAGACCGGGCGCCGGGAGCAGGCTGAGCACCATCTGCACAGCGCGCTGCGGGTGATGCCCGGCGCGAGCGGGTATTGGCAGGCCTTGGCGCGCGCCCAAGCGGCGGGCAAGAAACTGGATGAGGCGGAGGCGAGCGCGGCACGCGGGGTGGAGTGCGCCCCGGACTCGGCGGATGCGCACGCTACGCTGGGCGATGTGCTGGTGCGGCGCGGCGAGTTTGCGGCGGGCGAGCGGGCGTTTGAGCGGGCCATTGAACTGGAGCCGGGGCACCGGGCGGCGCACGTGCATCTGGCGGATGCGGCACTGATCCGCGGCGACCCGGAGGCGGCGGCGGCGCGGGCGGAGCGGACGGCCGTGGCGACGGCGGGGGATGGGAACCACTTTCTGCAATGCGCCACGGCGGCGGTGTTCAGCCTGTACGCGGGCGACTGCGGGCACGAGGAGGTGCGGCGGCGGCACGCGCGGGTGGCGAGCGTGCTGGCGAAGATGCCGCCGCCGGAGTGTGGTCCGCTCACGAACAGCCGCGAGCCGGAGCGGCCCTTGCGGGTGGCGTTCTTGTCCCCGGATTTCATCCAGCACTCGTGCGCGTACTTTGTCGAGGCGCTGCTGGACCACCTTGATCTGGAGCGGTTCGTGCCGGTGGCGCTCTTCGCCTCGCACGCCAGCGACCACGTCACGGCGCGTCTGCGGGCCAAGTTTGCATCGTGGCACGACCTGCCCACGCCCACCGACTCGCAGGTGCAGGCGATCATGCGCCGGGAGCGGATCGACGTGGCGGTGGACCTGGCGGGATACACGGTCAACTCGATCGTGTGGCCGCTGCGGGCGCGGCTGGCCCCGGTGCAGGTCACCTGGCTGGGCTACCCGTGCACCACGGCGATACCGACGATGGATGCGCGGCTGGTGGATGCACGCACGGACCCGCCTCTTGCTGCGGGTGCCGCCGACACGCTGCACACCGAGCGGTTGGTGAGATTGGACGAGTGCTTTGTCTGCTACCGGCCGCCGCTGGGGGCTGATGATCCGGGTTGCCCGCCGGTGTCGCCCATGCCGGGCGCACGCGCGGGCACGCCCTTCACGCTGGGGTCGTTCAACCTGCTGGGGAAGTTGAGCGCGCGGACGAAAGACCTGTGGGCGCGGGTCTTGCGGGAGGTGCCCAACACGCGGTTGCTGCTGAAGGATGGCGCGCTGGAGCACGAGGAGGTGCGTGCGTATGTGCGCGGCGAGTTTGCCAAGCGAGGGGTGGCGGCGGAGCGCGTGGACCTGCTGGCCAAGACCAGGACGCGGGACGAGCACCTGGCGTTGTATTCGCGTGTGGACCTGGCGCTCGATCCGCTTCCGTACAACGGCACCACCACCACCTGCGAGGCGATGTTCATGGGCGTGCCGGTGCTGACGCTGGCGGGCCCGCCGGGCCTGCATGCGGGGCGGGTGGGCGTGAGTCTGCTGGGGAGCGTGGGGCTGGATGAGTGCGTGGCCAGCAGCGACGATGAGGTGGTGGCGCGGGTGGCGGGGTGTGAGCGGGAGCGGGACCGGCTTGCGGCGCGGCGGAGCGGGCTGCGGGCACGCCTCTTGGCGAGCCCGCTCTGCGACGGGCCTGGCTTCGCGCGGCGGTGGGAGGGGGCGGTGCGGGGGTTGTGGCGGGAGTGGTGCGCGGGAAATGGCCAAAGGGCCAAATGAGGGCGAGGGCCTGGGCGTCGCCCGCGGCGCGGGCTCATGACGGCAACGACCGCCACCGTGGGCTGACGCGCACGGCAAGGAACTACCGGGCCCTTCGGACCCTCATGGCCGCCGCGAGTGCCCCAGTGCCATGTAATGCCAACGGCCGGAGCACTGCGAGACATGGGCTGCATCAAGAGCGCGAGGCGGGCGCTGAGTGCTTCAGCGGGTGGGTGCGTGAGCCGATAACCGGTGTGGCCGTGAGTGGTGGTGTGTGCGTGGCTGTGTGCCGCGCCGGGAGGCTTGCCGTGCGCGCGATTCGCTTTGATGGAACGGCGGTGCGGCTGGTGGGCGACGCCCGCGAGCCGGTGTGCGGGCCCGGCGAGGCTCTGGTGAAGCCGCGGCGGATGGGCATCTGCTCGACGGACCTCGAAATCGCGCGGGGCGGCAGCCGGTTTGTCGGCGTGCTGGGGCACGAGTTTGTCGGCACGGTGGTGGAGGTGAACCCGGGGCCGGCGGTGGCCGGCGGCGCGAGCGCTGGAGCCACGGGTGCGCTCGCGGCGGCGCGGGCCAAGGCCCTCAAGGGCAAGCGCGTGGTGGCGGACATCAACGTGGTGTGCGGCCGGTGCGCCCTGTGCAAGGCGGGCCTGCGGGTGCACTGCCGCGACCGCACGGTGATCGGGTGCTCGGGGCGCGACGGGGTGTTTGCCGACCTGGTGGCCCTGCCGATCGCCAACCTGCACGTGGTGAGCGACAAGGTGGACGACGAGCAGGCGGTGTTCGCCGAGCCGCTGGCAAGCGCGGCCCACGTGGCCCAGATGCTGCGGCGCGGCGGCGACGAGTACGTGACCGTGCTGGGCGACGGCAAGCTCGGCCTCTTGTGCGCCCAGGTGGTGCAGCGCGTGAACCCGAGCGTGCGGCTGCTCGGCAAGCACCCGGCCAAGTTCGGCTTGTGTGAGAAGTGGGGCGTGAAGCACCGCCACATCGACGAGGTGGGGCGGAGGCAGGATCAGGACGTGGTGATCGACTGCACGGGGAGCGCCAGCGGCTTGGCGTTGGCGATGCAACTGGTGCGGCCGCGCGGCAAGATCGTGCTCAAGAGCACGGTGTCGCCCATGCCGGTGCCGCCCGGAGCGCCGGCCCCCGGGGCGGATCATCCGGCGTGGGCCACGCCGGTGAACCTGGCCCCGATCGTGATCAACGAGATTGAAATGGTGGGGAGCCGGTGCGGGCCGATCGACGTCGCCCTGGGGATGCTGGAGCGGGCCGAGGTGAACGTGCTGCCCCTGATCACGCGGCGGAGCAAGTTCGAGGATGCGCTGGCGGCGTTTGAGGCGGCCAAGCGGGGTGAGATCAAGGTGCTGCTGGAGGCGGCGTAGCCGGGAAACCGGCACATGGCCAAAGCGCCAAATGGCAAAGGGCCAAATGACCATATGGCCGAGTCAGGCCTGCCGGTCGGCCTACAGGCGCGGGGACAATGATGGGGAATGGTTGCACTGCTTGCCGCGCAGTTGATCGCCCCGGAGCCCGCGCCCTTGCCGGCGGGGCCGGTGTGGTCGTGGCTGCTGTTCGAGGCGCCGTGGGCGATCGGCGGCGCGGTGATGGCCTTGACCGTGGTGAGCGCCTGGGCGCTGCGCCGCGCGGGCAAGGGCGGCGGCGCGGCCGGCGCGCTCGGGGCGGGCGTGCTGATGGCCGCAGGGCTCATCGCGCTGAGCGTGTTCACGGAGACCGACCGCGAAGTGATGGCGTGGAGCACTGGGCGGGCGGTGGAGCGGGCCGCGGCGGGAGACCACGCGGCCTTCGGGGGGATGCTGACGGAACGGGCCAGCCTGCGCATGCTGGGAGCCCGCACGCGCGTGGAGCGCGAGGCGCTGATCGCGCGGGTGCGGGAGGACCTGAACGGGCGGTATGCGCTGCGCGGTAAGCGGGCGGAGGTGAGCCGCGTGCGTGCGTGTGTGGATGGGCCGGGCGTGGGGCGCACGCAGTTCCGCCTTCAGTGCACGCACGAGGCGAGCGGCTACCCGGCGGGCATGTGGTGGGTGTTTCACTGGCGGCTGGAGGGCGGGGCGTGGAAACTGAACACGATGGAGATGGTGGCGTTTGACGGGCTGGACGCTGGCGCGGATGTGGGGTGGTGAAAAAAGGCCAAAGGGCAAATGGCCAAAGGGCTAAATCGGAGGGTCGCTTTGGCGACCCGGAGATCCGCCTGGGCGGATGAAGGTGCGAAGGAAGGCGCGGCGTGCGGGTGCGACGGCGGGGCGGGCTTGCGGTAGGCTGTGGGCATGAGCGCGGCGGCGGGAGCGACGAGCACGGCGGGCGGCACAGGAGCCGGCGGTGGGCGGCGGCCCGCGAGTTTCTTGCGGCAGTTTCTGCGTGCGCCGGGGCAGGTGGGCGCCATCGCCGCCAGCAGCGCGGCCCTGGCCCGCGAGATGGTGCGGGGCGTGCACATCGAGAAGGCGGACGTGGTGGTGGAGTACGGCCCCGGCACGGGCGCCTTCACGGGGCACTTGCTGGAGAGCGTGCGGCCGGATGCACGCGTGTTTGCGATCGAACTCAACCCCGCCATGGCGGCCACGCTGCGGCGGCGGCACCCGGGGTTGCGGCTGCACGAGGGGAGCGTCGCGGATGTGGCGCGGTATTGCGAGGAAGAGGGCGTGGGTGTGCCGCGGCTGGATGGGCCGGCCACACGGGCGTTTACGCCGGGGCCGGGTGTGGACGTGATCGTGAGCGGGCTGCCGTGGGCGGCGTTTGAGGAGGGGCTGCAGCGGGCGATTCTCGCGGCCACGGTGCGGGTGCTCAAGCCGGGGGGCGTGCTGGCCACGTTCGCGTACACGATCGGGCTGCACACGCGGGCGGGGAAGCGCTTTCACGCGATGCTGCCGGAGCACTTTGCGCGGGTGGAGCGCAGCCGCGTGGTGTGGCGGAACCTGCCGCCGGCGGTGGTGGTGCGGTGCTGGCGCTGAGGGGTGCCCGCGCTTGGGCGGGTACCATCGGCCCTATGCCGATCATCGTCTTTCAGCACGGCGAGGGGGAAGGCCCCGGCCGCCTCGGGCCGATTCTTCGTTCGCACGCGCTGACGCTCGACATCCGTCGGCCCGATGTGGCGGGGCCTCGGGGCGGGGCGGCGGCCGTACCGCCGGATTATGACAACGTGCAGGGCGTGGTCTCTTTGGGCGGCAAGATGGACGTGCACGATGCCGAGCGGCTTCCGTGGCTGCGCACCGAGATGGAGTACCTGCGGGGTGCCCACGAGCGCGGACTGCCGGTGCTTGGGCTGTGCCTGGGGCACCAACTGGTGGCCAAGGCTCTGGGCGGAGAGGTGGGGCCGATCGCGGGAGGAAAGGCCGAGTGGGGCTTTGTGCGTGCCGACCACACGGTCGCGGGGCAGACCGACACGATGCTGGCGGGAATTCCGTGGACGACGTATCCGTTGCAGATGCACTGGCAGGAGGTGAGCAAGGTGCCCGAGGGGGCGGTGGTGTTGCAGAGCAGCGGCGCGTGCCGCGTGCAGGCGTTTCGGGTGGGGCTGCGGACGTACGGTTTTCAGTATCACCCCGAGACCACGCGTGAGCAGGTGGAGCGGCTGGGGCGCGACGCGGAGGTGGCGGCCGAGATGCAGCGGGCGGGTCTGACGGCGCAGGCGTTTGCGCAGCAGGCGGCCGAGCGCTACGAGGGCTTTGCGCGGGCGAGCGAGCGGCTGCTGTCGAACTTCGCGGCGTGCATGTTCCCGCTGCGGCGGCGTACGGGCGTGGCGGTGTGAGCGCGGCGGCGTTTGCCATCTCCGTGCCCGGCGATTTCGTGCTGGCCCGTGATGCGTGCAGCTACGGGTATTTTCTGCTGGCGCCCAACCGCTGGGAACCGGCGACGTGGACGCTGGGGCACGCCTTCGACCTGGGGGGCACGGTGGCGGCGGCCGTGCGGATCGCTCAACCGGGGCCGCGCGGTCGCGAGGCGACGCGGGCTCCGGGTGCGCTGCGGGGGCGGCCGCTGCGGGTGGAGTGCGACCGGGCCCTGAGCGCGGCCCAGCGGGCCGAGGCGACGCGGCGGATCACGCGGATGCTGCGGCTGGATGAATCCGAGCGCACGCTGCGGGCGTTTCACGCACTCGACGGGCGCTGGAAGCGGCACGGGCAGGGGCGCGTGTGCCGCTCGGGCACGCTCTTTGAAGACATCATCAAGACGGTCACGAGTTGCAACGTGACATGGACGGGCACGGTGCGCATGAACCGGCGGCTGTGCGAGACGCTGGGGGCACGCACGCCCAGCGGGGCGCACTGCTTTCCCACGCCCGAAGCGGTGGCAAGTGTGCGCCCGGCCTTCTTGCGCGGGCGGTGCGGCGTCGGCTACCGGGATGCGCGGATCGTGGAGATCGCGCGGCTGTTTGCCGGCGGGGCCGTGGGCGAGAAGACGCTGGAGGATGCCCGGCTGAGCGACGAGGAGGTGCACGAGCGGCTGCTGGCTTTGCCGGGGATCGGCCCGTACGCCGCGGCCAACGTGATGCAACTTCTGGGCCGCTACGCGCGCCTGCCGCTCGACTCCGAGAGCGTGCGGCACGGGCGCACGGTGCTGGGTTTCACCGGCAGCACCAAGCGGGTGATGAAGCGCGTGGCGGAGCACTTTGCCCCCTTTGGCGAGCACCGCTTCAGGTCGTACTGGTTTGAGTTGCGCGAGTACTACCAGCGCAAGGCGGGGCCGGCCCACACGTGGGACCCGGACAAGACCGAGAAGACGTTTACCGCGGCGAGCCTGAAGGCAAAACCGAAGGCGGCCCAACCGGTCCGTCGCGCAGGCCGACACCCACGCGCGTGATGCCGGCCCGCTGGGCGGCTTCATGGACGCGGACCACGTCCCGGTAGGGGACGCGGGCGGCGGGGCGGATGAGCACCTCAAGGGCGTGGGGCGCGGCGGTGTCGACGCCGGGCAACCCGCGGGCTTCGGCGGCGAGCGCGGCTCCGATCTCGTCCACACTCACACCGGCCTTGCCTGCGCCGGTGGCCACGGTGGTGCCGCGCGGGTCGAGGTCGAGGGTGATCTCGATGCGGCGGGGCGGAGGGACCGGGTCTTTGCGTGCGGTCGGCGCGGCCACGCTCCCCGCGCCCTCGGGGGGCTCGACGGGCACGAGGGCCTTGAGGAACCATTCGGGCCCGAGGAAGGCGGCGCTGGCCATGAAGAAGACGAGGATGACCATGACGACATCGACCATGGGCGTCATGTTGGGACCGAAGTGGAGCGTCCAGTTGTGCAGCGCGTCGCGACGGCGGAGGGCGCTCATGGCAGGCGCTCCGTGGCAAGGCGGACGGCCGTGAGGCCCGCGCGCCCCGCGGCGGAGAGGGCCGGCTGGACCAGGCCGTAGGGGAGGTCGCGATCGGCCCGCACCTGGAGGGTGGGCGCGGCCGACGCGGGCTGGCCGGCGGCACGGGCCGAGAGCAGGGCTTCGAGTTCGGCTTCGTCGATCAGGGGCACGCCGTCAACATACACACGGGCGCGGGCGCCGCCCCACGCGATCGAGCCGTCGTCGGGGCCGCGGGTGGGCGCGATGCTCACCACGATGGAGGCGTCGGCCCCTGCGCCCGAGCCGACTCCGGTGCCGGGCAGGCGCACGCTGCCCGCATCGGCCGCGAGTTTGCCGACGATGAGGAAGAAGACGATGAGGCACATCACCACGTCGATCAACGGGGTCACGTTGATGGCCTCGAAGGCGTGGGCGGGTTGGCGGATGGCGCGGCGGCGCATGAGAGGGGGAGTGGCGGAGTGGTCAGGCGACGGCGGCGGGCTCGCGTTCGGACGCGGCGCGATGAGCGGGCGAGGGTGTGGGTGTGCGCTCGGGGAGAAGTTCCACGAGTTCCGCGCTGACGGCCATGGCGCGGTTGCAGAGTTTGTCCACCAGCGAGCGATAGAAGCCGAAGACCGTGAGCGCGGGCACGGCGAGCATCAGGCCCAGCAGGGTGTGGAAGAGGGCCTTGGAGATGCCCACGCTGAGCACGGCGGGGTTGGCCTGGCCGCCGGCCTGGCCGAGTGCGGCGAAGGCGATGACCATGCCCCAGACCGTGCCGGCCAGGCCCAGGAGCGGGCCGAGGTTGCCGATCACGTTGAGGGGCTCGATCTTGCGGAAAAGAGCGGCGCACTGCTCGCCCGCGGCGAGTTCGGCCGCGTCGCGCATGGCGGCGCGGTCGCCCGCGGGCGCGCTCAGCGCGGCCCGCACCACGCGGCTGACGAAGGCGGAGTCGCGCTCCACGAAACTGGCGAGTTCGTGCGTCTTGTCGCCGGCGATGAGGCGGCGGATGGTGCGTTCGCTGTCGTCGGGGAGGACCACGGAGCGGCGGACTTCGAGCACGGCCCGCACGATGAAGGCGCCGGCGGCGACGGAGCCGAGCACCAGCAGGAGGGTGAAGAGGTCGCGGCTCTGCCAGAAGAGGTCTTGCAGGCTGATGCCCGCCGCGGCGGGGGCGGAGGGAGAGGGTGATTGCATGGGGGATGGTAGAGGGCGGTGCCGCGCCCGATGGATGCCACTACCGGAGCAGGCCAACGAACTCTTCGACCGTGATGCCGGCATCGCGGATGATGGCCCGAAGCGTGCCCGCCTTCATCTCGCGGTGGTCCGGCACTGTTACGGGCTGCCGGCGCGCGTCGGTGAGGTGGCGCAGGCGCATGTGGCTGCCGCGTTGGCGGACGAGTCGTAGCCAAGCACGCGCAGCGCCGCGACCACTTGTTGTCCAGACACGACCGGGAGGCGGCTCACCCGGCCACCCGAACCTGGGCCATCAGTGCGCCGTCGCCGTGGGGAATGGGCAGGCCCTCAGCGACCATGTCCTCGAGTGTCAGTTCGATCGCCTCGCGGATGTTGGTGATGGACTCTTCGACAGACTGACCCTGGCTGTAGCACCCGGGCAGCGCGGGGCATTGCACGAAGTAGCCCCCTTCTGTCTGCGGCACAAGCACCACCGAGTACGTGCGTTCCAGGGCGGAAGGGTCGCGGCGTACGGACGCGGCGGTCGCGGGGCGGCGACTCGTGCGGGCCGATCACGTTGCCAACTCGTCCGCCCCCGCATCCCCCCCACTGCCACCGATCACGTACGCACCCGCCAGCCAGCGGCCAAGATCAGCATCGCGGCAGCGGGGCGTGTCAAAGGGCCAATCCACCCCGCCCGGCTCCACGCGCCGGCCGCACACGCGGCAGCGGGTGGGGCCGCGGGTGCCCGCCGCCCCGCTCGCCGCTCCATCGGCAAGCGCGGCGAAGCCCGGCCACTGCGGGCGCAGGGCCCAGGCTGCGGGCACGTTCACACGCAGCCGCCGGGCGGTGGGCGGGGAAGCGTTGCTGGTCGTCGCGGGCGCGGGATCATCGGCCGCGACGTCGATCTCGACCAAACCGAGGGAGGGCTCGCGTTCGAGCGCGGCCCGGATGCGCGAGGGCCACTCGACGGCGACCGCCGCGCTGCCGTCGATCAGCCGCTCCCAGCCGATGGAGTCGAGGTCCTGAGGACCGGTCAGGCGGTAGGCGTCGGCGTGGATGAGGGGGAGGGCGGCGGCGCGGCCGTCATCGGCGCGGGTGTACTCGTTGACGATGACGAAGGTGGGGCTGCAGACGTGGGCGACCGACAGGCCCATGCCGCGGGCGATGCCGCGCACCAGACAGGTCTTGCCCGCGCCGAGCGGGCCTTCCAGGGCCAGTACGTCGCCGGCGCGGAGCACGCGGCCGAGGCAGTGGCCCAGGTAGTCGGTCTGCTGGGGGCTGGGGCTCGAGATGGTGAGCGTGCGGCGCGACACCGTGCGATTGTTGCACGGGGGGCGCGGCTTCAATAGTGTTGCGGCCGGGTTGTCCCCTTTCACGGCCGCGCACGGCATGAACCCCAAGATCCATCTCGCGCAGGAGCACGTGCGGGCCGGGCGGTTTGCCCAGGCCAAGCCGCTGCTCCTGGCCGCGCTGCGGCAGAAGCCGGACGACTTTGACGCGCTGGCGTTGCTGACCGATGCGCACGTGAAGCTGCACGAACTGCCCCAGGCGGAGTACGCGGCGACCCGGGCGCTGAAGGGGCGCGAGGGGGTGGCGGACGCGTGGACCATCATGACGATGTACCTGGTGGCGGCGGGGCGCGTGGCCGAGGCCGAGCACTCGGCCCGCACGGCTCTGGACCTCGACCCCACCAACCCCGAGCGCTACCGGCACGCGGCGGTGGTGCACAACCGCCTGAACCAGTACGGCAAGATGGCGGTGGCTGCCGCGGAGGGGGCGGCGATCTCTCCGCAGGACGACGACCTGCACCTCAAACATGCGGTGGCCTTGCTCAGTTTGGGGCAGGTGGAGCGCTCGGCTGAGGTCTACCGGGCGGGCACCGCCCGGTGCCCGCGCTCGGTGCCGCTGGCCGAGGGGCTGGCGGTGGCGCTCAACTATGTGCCGGGCGTGAGCGCGGCCGAGCGGATCGCCGCCCACCGGCGCTTCGGCGATCTGCTGGCCGAGCAGCACGGGCCGCCCGCGCGGCCGCCGCCGCCCCTCGCGCCGCCGCCGCCGGGGCGGCCGCTGCGCGTGGGCATCATCAGCCCGGACCTGCGCCGGCACAGTGTGGCGTATTTCATCCGCCCGCTGCTGGCGCACCTGGATCGGGCCCGGTTCGACGTGCGTGTGTACTCAACCACCCTCGAGGAGGACGGCGAATCGGAGTCGCTGCGGGCGTGCCTGCAGGCGGGTCAGCCTCGGGCCCCGGGGCGCGACGATCGTTGGCGCACACTCAACCCGCACGACCCCGCGGCGATCACCGGGCGGGTGCGCGACGACCGCATCGACGTGCTGATCGAGTTGAGCGGTCTCTTGGCGGGGCACAACCAGCGCGTGGTGATCCGCCGGGCCGCGCCGGTGCAGGTGACGTATCTGGGCTACCCGAGCATCACGGGCGTGCCCGCGATTGATGCCCGCATCGTGGACGAGGCCACCGACCCGTCGGACGCGGACGGGGAGGATCGCGGCCGCGAGCGTCTGGTGCGCATCGCGGGGGGCGGGTGCTTCCTGTGCTACGCGCCGCCCACGGGCGGCGACGACCCCGGGCCGACGCCCGCGACACGCCGCGAGGCCGGCGCAGCGATCGTTTTCGGCAGCTTCAACACGCTCCGCAAACTCAACGAGGAGTTGCTGCGGCTGTGGAAGCGCGTGCTGGAGGCTGTGCCCGCGTCGCGCCTGCTGCTCAAAACCGGAGGGCTGCAGCAGAGCGAGGTGGCCGAGAGCACACGCCTGCGCCTGCGCAAGGCGGGCATCGACCTTGAACGCGTAGAACTGCGCGGGCCCACCGGGTCCGTGCGCGACCACCTGGCCACATACCACGAGGTAGATGTCGCTCTCGACACCTACCCCTATTGCGGCACCACCACCACCTGCGAGGCCCTCTTCATGGGCGTGCCGGTGGTTTCACGCGTGGGCGACCACCACGCGGCCCGGGTAGGCCTCTCGCTGCTGAGCGCGGCGGGCCTGGGGCACCTGCTCGCCCGCAGCGACGACGAGTACGTCCGGATCGCGGGCGACTTGGCGGCCGCTCGTGCCGGGCCGGATGGACGCAGGGCGGGAATCCGCGATCAACTCCTCGCTTCGCCCCTGTGCGACGGGCCGGGGTTTGCAACACGCTTTGGCGCCACTTTGGACGCTGTTTTCGCAGAGGCGAGTCACAAAATACGAACTAATACCGAACTTTGTGGTCCATAACGGTGCAAACCTGGTGGATAACCTGCCAACTCGGTTCGGATTATTCGGAAAAATGGAACTGTGCTTGCTCTGCGGCCGAATGGATGTATGCTTGATATCGAAGGGTCGTGTCGCGTAGAAACGCGCAAGGCCCCTTTTACCCAGTACTCTCTCCTCCAGGGGCCTTGTGATTGAGTTCGCAAGGTCCTCTTCATTTTTGCTCCGACTTGTCGCGTCCGCCGTGTGCGGACGCGTTCGTTTTTGCACCACCCGGTGTGGACCGGCCGGGGTGGCACTGGCCCCGGTGCCGCCGCGTGGTCGATGACGGTGCCCACGCCATGGCCCCGCACCCGGTTGACCCGTTGCAACAGGTGATCGCGCTCTACCACGCGCGGCGGTACGCCGAGGCTCGGGCCGCGGCGGCGCGGCTGCTGCAGCGGCAGGCCGACCACGTCGAGGCGATGCACCTCTCGGCCCTGTGCCTCTTGGGCATGGGGCAGGCGGTGCAGGCGGAGTACTTCGCCGCCAGGGCTGCGGCCGCGGCCCCGAACAGGCCGGATATTCAGAGCACGCACGCCATGACGCTCTCGGCGGCGGGCAAGACCGAGGCGGCCGTCGCGCTGTTTGAGCGGGTGGCGAACGGGACCCCCGCCGATCCGGTCGGGTGGGCGAACCTCGGGCGTGCGTTGCTGGGGGCCCAGCGTGTCAAGGAGGGGGTGGCGGCGTTTCAGCGGGCGTTGGAGCGCGACCCACGGCACGGACCTTCGCTGCGGGAACTGGGCCTGTTCCATCGGTTGTGCGGGCGGGCCGACCTCGCCGCGCCGCTCTTGGCTCGGGCCGTGCAGCTGGCACCGGGCGATGTGGAGTCGGCGTGCAACCACGCGATGACGCTGAACTATGTGGCGGGGGCCGAGCCGGTGGAGGTGCTGGCGGCCCACGCGCGCGCGGCCCGGGCGATGAGTGTGGCGACGGGCATCGCGCCCAGCCCCCGGCGTGCGGCCCATGCGCCAGCGGGTGCGCTGCGTGTGGGCTACCTCTCGCCGGATTTTCGCTCCCACTCGGTGGCATCATTCTTTGAACCGCTGCTGGTGAACCGCGAGCGCGCAGCGCACGCGGCACTCCTGTATATGACGGCCCCCAAGACCGATGCCGTGAGCGACCGCCTGCGCGACGCGGCGGACGGCTGGCTGGAGGTGGCCGGACTGAGCGACACCGAACTCGCGCTGCGCCTGCGGGCGGACAGGCTGGATGTGCTCATCGACCTGGCGGGTCTGACCCGCGGCAGCCGCATCGGCGTGCTGGCCCGCCGGCCTGCGCCGCTGCAGGGCACCTACCTGGGCTACCCGTCGACCACGGGCGCGGCGGGTGTGGACTTCCGGATCGTGGACGGCATCACCGACACGCCCGAAGCGGACGGCTGGCACTCGGAGAAACTGGTGCGGCTGGAGCGGTGCTTTCTCGCGTATCAGCCACCCGCGGCGGCGGATGCGCCCGAGCCCGCGCTGCCGCCGGAGGGGGCGCCGGTCACATTCGGGTCGTTCAACCTGTTCATGAAGATCAGCCCGGCGGCGGCCCGGGCGTGGGGGCGGATTCTCGACGGCGTGCCGGGGTCACGGCTGCTGCTCAAGACCATCGGGCTGGATGCGCCGGCGGTGCGGGCGGTGTTTGTAGAGACGCTCAGGAACGCCGGGCTTGATACCGAGCGGGTGGACTTTCTGCCCTTTGCGCCCACGCGGCGGGCCCACCTGGAGACGTACACGCGCCTGCACGTGGCGCTCGACCCGTTTCCGTATTGCGGAACGGCCACCACGTGCGAGGCGCTCTTTATGGGCGTGCCGGTGGTGACGCTGCGGGGGCGGATGCACGCGGAGCGGGTGGGGGCGTCGCTGCTGACCGCGATGGGCGGGCCGGCGGCGGGCTGGGTGGCGCACAGCGAGGATGAATACGTGCGCAAGGCGGTGGCACTGGCGGAGGATCGGACGGGCCTGCGGGGCCTGCGCACGGGGATCCGGCCCGCGCTGCTGACGAGCCCGCTCTGCGACGGTGCCGCGCTGGCGCGGGCGTTTGAGGGGGCGGTGCGGGGGCTGGTGGCCGGTGGCACGTAACTGATCCGACCGGCTTCATCGACGGCGGCGTGCCACGGCGAGCGCCCCGAGGCCGAGCAGCGCGACGACGGTGGGGGTAGGCACGGGAGTGAGTGCAAGGTCGAACGCGCCGTAGGCGGAGATCATCCCGTGCGGCGATGGCAACTGATCAGGCGATATCACCTGAACGATGAACTGGTACCGACCGGCACCGATCACGCCGGCGTTGTTCGTGGGGTTCTGGTCGGGGTCCGTGAGCAACAGGTACACCGCCTCGACAGCCGTGACGCTGTAGAGGATGGCGTGGATGGTCGACGCGGCCGGGCCGAGAAACTGCGCGAAGGGCAGCGACCAAGCCCAGAGCTCCCCCTCCGGGATGTCGAACTGAAGGCTGCCGAAGCCCTGCGCGTAGGCCGAGGCCGCGTGCGCGGCCCCGTTGTTGCGCACGTCGGCGATCGCTGAGGCTCCGATGCGCACGTGGCGACTGCCCAGGAACTCGATCGACAGCGATGCGTAGGCCATGGACTCCGATGCGTCGAAACCGCTCTCGCAGAAGGCGGAGGCCTCCACGGTGCCGCCGGGCAACCCGGGCGACCACAGCGTGCTCTGCATCGCCTCCTGTGGCGGGCCGTCGTCGTCGAGCGCGCACTGGGCCCAGGCCTCGCCCACAGCCATCGCACCGGTCAACACCACGTCGGATCGCGCGGTGGCCGCCATCAGAGCCGGCGCGGCACCGACGACAGCGAACAGTCGCATGGGCATCATGGTTCCTTCCTCCTCGTCTCTCGCTCAGCCGGCGCGAACACGCCGGCAGGCGCAGAGTAGCCGATGCGTGCGCACGTGCAATAGGAAATGCACCCAGAAATGGGGCGGCGCTCGGCGTTCGTTCGCGGCCTGTGCAACCGTGGGGTTACGCACGGCTGCGACGGCGCGCCGCACCCAGCGCCGCGAGGGCCACCAGCGCGGCGGCACCGGGGGCGGGAATGGGGGCGAGTTGCAGGGTGAAGCTGTAACTGGCATCGGCGAAGAGGCCGCTGAAGAAACTCAGGTCGCTGGAGGCCCCGGCTCCGGCCGCGAGCGTGTAGAGGCCCGGACCGATGATGCCGCTGGTGGCGGGGTCCTGCACAAAGGAGTCGTAGATGGTGGTCATGCCGATGCTGAACAGGATCGAGGCATCGGCGTGCACGCCGACGGCGGAGGCGTCGATGGTCCACGTCATCGGCTCGCTGATGGAGAAGACGATGGTGAGGGAGGATGTGGCCGAGGCGAAGCCCTCGGCCGCATCGTCGGCATCGACATCGGCGGCAACGGAGCCACTGCCGGTGATGGTGCCGAGGGCTTCGTCGATGCTGGCCGAGACGGCCGAGCTGGCGTTGGTGTAGTTGAACTCGTCGAAAAACACCGAGCCGTCGAAACCGGCGTTGAGCGACAAGAATGCGCTGAAATCGGAGCCGGCGGAGTTGCTCTGCCCCGTGTCCGGGCCGAAGGTGAGCGACGACGAGGCCCGGGAGGAGGCTTGAGAATCAACGAGGGTGAACCCGGCGTGCGCGGCGGCGCAGAGAGACAGACCGGCGGCGGTCGCCACGGAGACACAAAGACGTGAAATACGCATGTCCTTCCTCCTCACTCTCGAAACACCGGACGGCGCCCGCGGTGCCGCACCGAGAACGCTTCCACACTGATCCTAACTCATCATCACGACTTGGGCCACCCGAAAGCGAGTGAAACTTGCGGTGTGGCAAGGGCACGGCGCGGGTACCCGAACAAAGGGCCCCGGGCCGTGCCGGCGCGGGGTGATCGATGCCGCGAGCGAGCGAGGACAAGGACGACACGCAGGGTGGACGCGGGCGTCGCCCCGATCATGGAGGTCTGGAGGCATCCGCCGCGGCGGATGGCATGCGGACTCGGAGGCTCGCGGCCCGGGCTGGTGGCGAGCGCGCAGTGCCACAGTGCCGCGCTGGCCCGGGCGTTTGATGGCGCGCTACGCGCAGCGGTGGCTGGGAGCATCTGATCAAACCCGACGGCGACGGGCGGCGAACAGGCCCAGAGCGCACAGAGCCGCGCCGGCCGACGGCGCCGGGATGGGGCCGAGTCCGAGCGTGAAGTGGTAAGCACCGTCAGTGAAGAGACCGTCCGAGAGGTCCAGATCGCTGAAGGCACTGACGAACGCGTGAATCTGGTACTCGCCGGGCTCCAGCACGCCGCTGGTGGGGCTGCCGGCGTCGCCGGTCGAGAAAATGGTCGGGTGGTCGCCGAACATCACCAAGGAGACCTCCACGTCGGCGCGAGTGCTTCTTGCGAAGGCATCGATCGTCCACCCCTGCGCGGTCACGATCGAGAAGTTGATCGTGAGTGCGGAAAGTGCCGAGGCGAGGCCCGCAGTGGCGTCGGCGGCAGTCACTTCCGAGACCGCCGCGCCGCCGCCCGAGATCGTTCCCTCGTCCTGATCGATGAAGGCCTGCACCGTCGCGTGGGCGGTGGTGGAGTTGGAGCCGTCAAACAATGTTGAGCCGTCGAACGATTCATCGAGCATCAGGAACGTGAAAAAGTCGCTCCCGGCCATGTTCTCCGGGTCCATCCCCACGCCCGAAAGCGAAGACGAAGCGCGGGCCGTGGCCTGGCTGGTCAACAGAACGAACCCCGCGTGGGCCGCGGTGCACAGGGAGAAGCCCGCGGCGGCCGCCACGGAGACACAAAGACGTGAAACGCGCATTTCCTTCCTCCTCACTCTCCCATTCGCGACCGATGCCCGCGGCACCAGATCGGTAACCCTACACCTGAAATCTAACCCGAAGCGGCGATGCGGCCACATAAAGTCGCGCGAAAAACTCGACCGGACCTCCGCCCAATCCCTGCTAATGCCCGAACAGGTTCTTCGCACCGAACATGCCGCTCGACTCAAAGTGCTTCAGGGCCTCGTCCACGCTCTTGAAGACCTTGGTGGCGGTTTCTGTGATGAACGGGCTGGGGTGCTTCTTGGGCTTCCAGACCACGTAGACCTCTTTGGTGTGCTCCCAGGCGTGCTGGAGTTCGCGTTCCACACCGCTGGAGAGGCCGGGCACACCGCCGGCCAACTCGGGCACCAGGCTCACGATCATGTCGGACTGATCGATGAGTTTGAAGTCGCGCATGTAGATCTGGCCGTCGATGTCGCCGGCGATGTCGAGCACCTCGCGCACCGACACGCGGATCGCCTCGTTGCCGCTGGCCTTGGAGCCGCCGAAGGAGTGCGGCAGCACCTCGATGAACTCCTTGCCCTCACGCGTCGCGGCGATGGCCCGCTCCAGGAGCAGTTTCTCGTCCACGTCGCCGGGGTCGAAGCAGATGAAGTGCTTGGCGAGTTCGGCGCGGAAGTGGTCGATCTCGGCCAGCACGTCGGGCATGTCCACCACGTGGCTCATGGGGAAGCTCGGGTACACCTTCTTCATCTGCGGGCGGCAGACGAGGCGGAAGAGTGTCTGGCGGGTGTCGTTGTGCCTGCCGCGGCTCAAGATGTAGAACTTGCTCGCGGGCAGCGACTGGCTGAGCAACTCGGTGGCGAGTTGCTCCTCCTCGCGCCAGACCATGCAGTCTTTGAGTGTGGCATCGATGGTGTGGGCCTTGTGCAGGCGGTGGTGCACCACCTCGATGTTGTCCACCAGGCAGACGAACACATCCGGCGCCAGCAACGCCACCTGGTCAAAGTCGAACGCCGAGAACAGACCGTGCCGCCAGCGGAACGTGGCGTGGGTGTTGACGATGATGTTCTTCTTGCCGGCCGAGTCGGCGATGATGTCCTTGAACGCGGCCCGTCGCAGCGAGTTCAGACGGCTGATGGGCAAATCCAGAATCCGCCCCGGGCGCACGTCCTTGCCCTCGGCGTACATCATGTCGCCGACGTGGTAGATGTCCAGCGGCTCACCCTGGGCACCGGCCAGGTCCGCCGCGGATTGCAGGTAGGGCTTCTTGTCGAGGCCGATCTGACCGGTGACGAGGGCTCGCATGGCGGATCGTAGCGGCCGAACACGGCACACCGGGCGCGCCGCGACCGTCAGCGGGCGCGCCGCCGCCGGGCCGCGAACAGGCCGGCCACGAGGGCCAGCGATGCCGCGCCGGGCGTGGGGGCGATGACGGAGAGGCCGTAATCGACGAAGAAGTCACCGTTGCCGCCGCCGGTGTAGACCACCTGCAGGAAGAACCGGGGCGACCACGCCAGCAGGTCGCCCACGCCGCCGACGGCCGAGAGGTTGGTGAAGTAGGTGAAGGTGGGGCTGATGAGGCCATTGATGTCGAAGACCTTGGTGTTCTCGAGCGTGCTGGAGGTCTGGAAGAGGAGCCTGGCCTTGGTCAGGTCGGGGTTGAAGGCCAAGCGGTTGATGGCGGAGACGCCGTCCTCGGCGTAGAGGCGGAGTTCGAGGTTGGCCAGGTTCTCGTAGGCGGTGCCCGCGGCGTTGGTGGTGCGGTTCCAGGTGAGCGCGGCGAGCAGACGGTCAAACGCGGGCCGGAAACTGCCGATGCGCGGGGCCATGGGGTCTTCGGCGGTGGGACCGGTGATGGTCACCTCGGTGGGCAGGGCGTAGTTCACCGTGCCGTTGATCAGCACCTGGTCGGGCGCGGGCGGCCCAACGTCGGCCCGGGCCCGCACGCGCTCAAGGTCCCACCACTCAGACAGGGCACGCCCGTCGGCCCGCATGGGCACGATGTTGTGCTGGTCCATGAAGTTGTTGTCTTGCTGGCGGGCCTCGCCGGAGTTGTAGTTCAGCATGGCCTTGGCCACGTTGAGTTTGCCGGCGCCCAGTTCGCGGTCGATCGATTCGGTGATGATGCGGTCATTGCCGGCGTCCTTCTTCTGGCTCCACGCCCGACCGCCCGTGCCGGTGATGTCGTTGCGGCTGGCGGTGTTCATCATGATGGCCTTGAGCACGCGGGCATCGTCGGAACGGGCATCGAAGTCGCCGGCGGTGCGCTTCACGTCGCCCAGGTTGTGCAACAGCGCGGCGGCGCCCGCCACATGCGGCGCGGCGAACGAAGTGCCGCGCACGGCACCCAGCGTGGGGTCGGGCGCATCGGCGTTGACGCTGGAGTAGTAGCGGGCATCTGAGCCGCCGAACTTGCGCTCGAAGTCGTTGACCATGTTGTCGGCGTTGGTGTCGAACGCGGCGGGGGCCAGCACGTTCACGCCGGGGGCCACCAAGTCGGGCTTGAAGGGGCCGCTACCGGAGCGGTTGGTGCTCGAGAAGCCGGCGAGGCGGCCGTTGATATCCACGGCGCCCACGGCGATGCCGTTGTAGGCCATGCCGGGGTTGGTGATGGTGTTGGCGCCGGCGGCGGCACTGCCCTCGTTACCGGCTGACTTCACGAAGACGAGGTTGGCGCGGTCATTCAGGGTCCGGTCCACCAACGTCGTGGGCAGGTCGCCCAGGCGAGCGCTCATGTTCATGACCCGCGCAGCAGCCACGCCGGCCAGGTCGGTGAAGGCCGCGCCGCTGTCGGCGTAGGCCGCGGTGGTGGTGGAGATGATGCGCGAGCCGGGCGCGATGCCCTGCTCGGAGGCGGCGCCGAAGTCTCCGGCGATGATCCCCGCCACGGCGGTGGAGTGCTCGCTGCGGCCGTCGGCCATGCCGGCGCCCGCCGCCTGATCGGCCCGGAAGCGCACCTGCGTGACCTTCGGCGAGCCCCCCCTGTTGCCGGCCAAGCCCTCGGGCGCGGCGATCACACGCCCGGGCTCGAGGACGGCGACCTGCACGCCCCGGCCGTCGACATTCGGGAAGGCCGCGGTCGCGGCGGGCTTGGCGACCATGCCGCGGCTCTCGGTGGCGGAGCGGTCGTCGGCGGCGACCCCGACGATGAGGCCGGTGTAGAGATCGTCGGCGTTGGTCGGGAAGGCGTTGACGGCGACGCGCGAGTTGAGGTCGGATTGCCGCATGTTGTTGCGGTCGGCATCGCCCGTGATGGTGAGCGTGGCGTTCAGCCGGTAGAGCCGGTCCGCGGGCGCGTTGTTCACGCGGGGCACGAGGACGCGGTCGATCATGCCGCCGGCGGGGGTGGTGTCGGCGTTGAAGTTGAGGTCGAAACTGACGGCGGCGGCCCCGCCCAGGGGCGTCCAGATGAACATGCCGGGGTTCATGGGGTCCGGGTCTTCGCGCTCGAAGGCGACCGAGCCCTGGATGCGTCCGTTGGAGAAGTTGGCGTTGGGCGCGGCGGCGTTCTGAAGGAACTCGATGCTGCCGCGCAGGAAGCTGGGTGCCCAGATGTCGGCGTTGGCCGTGGTCTGGAAGAGTTGCTGGCCGTCGGCGTGGTAGGAGAACCGGTCGCGGACGTTCACCGCGCCGCCCGCATCGTTTTTGTCTTCGCGGGCGGTGGCCCGGATCTGCAAGCGCAGCGAGACGTTGCCCACGTTGGCGGGCGGGGCCAGAGGGTTGGGGCCCAGGCCAACGCGGCCGAAGCCCGCGGCGGCGTTGAGCACGTTGCCCGTAGCCATGCCCACGGCCCCGTCGGGCGCGTTGCGGTTGATCCACTCGACCTTGGCCAGTTGGGCGTGGGTGGTGCCCGCCAGCAGCACGAGCGCGGTGGCGGATGAAACGACGAACGTGCGCGACAGGGGCATGATCTCTCTCCTCGACTCTCGCGTCCTGCATTCGGGGGCAGGCACGGGGCCCGAGCCACAGCATACCAGCGCCCGGACGCGCGGCAAGCCGTCTGCACGACGGCCTGAGAAGATCTGGCCGGGGTAGAACAATCGGTTGCCCTATCAGGACGCGAACCCGGTCCGCCTGCGGCGTGTGCAGGTGAGACCCGCCAGCACGGCCAGGGCGGCGGTGGCGGGGCCGGGCACCAGCGTGGAACCGACCGTGAACGACAGGCCGTAGTTGACGCTCACGTCGCGGGTGAGGTTGATGACCTGCAGGTAGAACGTGGGCGACCAGTCCGGCGCGACAAGCAGGGCTCCGAAGTCCACCTCGTAACTGAACGTGAAGGCATCGGCGATGTCGAGGAGCTTGACGTTCTCCCCGATCTTGCTGGTGCCGGCGAGCAGCGTGTCGGCGCCGGGCGCCGCGGGGTCGAAGCCGCGGGTGTTGCCGACTTCGAGGCCGTCCACATAGAAGCGCAGTTCGAGGCGCGTGAGCGCGAGATACGCGCCCGCCGCGTCGACCTCCCGGTCCCACGTGAGTGCGGCGGCGAAGGCGTTGACCCCGAGGCGCACACTGCCGCGGTAGGAGGGGTTGTCAACGGTGGGAGCGAGCACCTCGGCGACGGAGCCGAGGATGTACGTGACTGTGCCGTCGCGGCTGTGGCCGGGGGTGGCGCTGTCGTCGCCGCCACGCACGCGCTCGAAGTCCCAGAAATCGTTGGTGGCGAGGGAGCCGTTGGAGGCGGCGGGAAGGGTGATGGTGTGGTGCTGGAGGCCGTTGGTATCGGTGGCGAGGGCCTCGCCGCCGGCGAAGTTGCGCACGGCCCCGAACGCGTTGAGGAGGCCACCGCCGAGTTCGCGGTCGAGCGACTCGGTGACCTCGCGGCCGGAGGCGGCGGCGAGGTTGTTGCCCACCTGGCCCCAGCCGGTGCCGTCGCGGCGGTTGACGAGGGCGCGGTCGGCGGTGTTGATGAGCACGGCCTTGAGCACGCGGTGGTCGATGGCGTCGGCGTCGTGCGTGGCGGCGTTGCGCCGGGCGTAGTCCTGCAAGAGCGCGACGGCCCCGGAGACGTGGGGCGCGGCAAACGAGGTGCCCGAGGCGTTGCCGGTGGTGTCCTCGCCGTCGAAGTCGCGCGCGTCGAGGCCGGTGAAGCGGGCATCGAAGTCGTTGACCATGCCGTCGCCGTTCACATCGAGCGGCACGGCGAAGCGGATGGACGAGCCGGGGGCCATGAGGTCGGGCTTGCGGAGGGCGACAGCAGGGTCGAGGTTCATGCTGGACGTGTGGCGGGGGTTGTCGCCGCCGCCGTCGAGGGAGCCGACGGCTAGGCCGTTGTAGTTCATGCCGGGGTTGGTGATGGTGTTGGTGCCCGCGGCCGCCCCGCTGTTGCCGGCCGACTTGACGAACATGACACGGGGGTTGGCGGAGACGACGGAGTCGACATACTCGATCGGGAGGCCGCCGTAGAACGCCGACATGTTGATGACGGTCGCACCCTCCGCGATAAGCGCATCCAGTTGCTTCTGGCCGTCGGTCTTGGCGCCAGGCCCGGCGGGATCGTCGGTAAACGCATCAGAGGGCACGCTGATGATGCCGGCGCCCGGGGCCACGCCCATCTCGCGGTCGAGCCCGGCATCGCCGGCGGCGATCGAGGCGACAGCGGTGGCGTGCTCGCCGCGGCCGTCGGCCACGCGCGTGCCCATGCCGTTGTCGCCGGCGGGCAGGTCGGCCCGGTAGAGCAGCTGCGTGACCTTGCCGCCGTCGAGCCCCTCGTGGTTGTCGTAGGCCCGTCCGGGCTCCAGCAGGCCGATGCGGGCCCCGGTGCCGTCCACCCCGTAGGTGGCGCGGGCCGTGTCGGCCTGCACGGCGCGGCGGGAGTTGTCGAGCGCATCGGTGGCGGCGTACCCCAGCGAGAAGGTCAAGCCGGTGCGCAGGTCGTCGAGCACGGCGGGGGGCATCACGCCGCTGTGGGCGTCGACGCGCACGCCGCCGGTGGGCGTGGTGGGCACGTTGGCACCGTCGTAGGGGGGCATGGCGATGCTGGCGGTGCCGCTGATCTCGATCAGGGCGCTGAGGCGGAAGCGGCCGCTCTGCTTGCCCTCGAGTCGCAGCACCTTGTACTCGTCAAAGGGCACGTCCGGCGGAGCCTGGCTGTTCACGCCCAGGCCGAAGGAGTACTCGCTCTTGACAGGCCCGCCCTCGGGGTCGGCGGCGGCGAAGGGGACGAACGCCGCGCCGTCCCACTTGAGAAACTCGATGGTGGCCTTGGCGCGGCCCTCGCCGTGGTTCCAGCGCGGGTGGGGCACGGCGGTGAAGAAGTCAACGATGCCCTTGTAGAAGGAGACGCACCAGAAGTCTGTGCCGGCGCCGGCGCCGCGGTCGACGAGTTCGAAGTCCTGCTGCTGCGCAAGGCCGATGCCGAAGGAGTCGGGTGCGTCGTCGCCGGGTTCGGTGGCGGTCGCCTGGAGTTGCAGGCGCATGGAGCCGCTGCCCGGGACGCCGATGAGGCCGGCCAACCCGCCGACGGTGCCGGTGGTGGAGGAGCCGGGCGTGAAGCCGGGAAAGGGGTTGGCCCACGGGGTGGGGCCGAAGGTGAACAGGCTCTGGCCGTGGGCGCTCCCGGCGAGCAGCACGAGTGCCAGGGGAGTGAGGCCGACGGCGCAGCGCAGGACGGGCGAACGGCGTGTTCGTGCCATGACTCTCTCCTCAAACTCGAGGCCGGCCGACGGCCGAGCGGACTCAGGTCCAGCCTACAGCGCGGCGGGCACCGCCGCCAGCGCCCGCCGCGCCGCGAGGCGGAATCCTGCAGAAATCACGGAGCGATCGCCGCTTGAGCGGGGTCCGTTCGTACGCACCTTGCACGACCCGGAGGCCGGGCCGGGCACGGCTCTATCCTCTCGGCCCATGGCCATTCTTGTTGACGCGTCCACCAGGGTCATCTGTCAGGGCATCACCGGGGCCTTTGGCGCGCAGCACACGCGCGGCTGCCTGCACTACGGCACGCGCCTCGTCGGTGGCGTTACGCCGGGCAAGGGGGGCACCAAAGACGACAACGGCCTGCCCATCTTTGATACGGTGGCGCAGGCGGTGAAAGCGACCGGTGCGACGGCAACCATGATCTTCGTGCCGCCTGCGTTTGCCGCGGACGCGATCCTTGAGGCGATGGCGGGGGGGATCGGGGTGATCTGCGCCATCACCGAGGGTGTGCCCGTGCAGGACATGGTGAAGGTCCGGGCGATGCTGGATGCAACCCAGAAGGCATTGGGCGCTGGGCATCAGGCATCGGGGAAGAATGGCTTGGCACCAGTCCCCAGCCCCCGGTGCCCAGTGCCTGTCCTCATCGGCCCCAACTGCCCCGGCATCATCACGCCCGGGCCCAAGACCGGCAACGGCACGAGTGCCGGCGACACGTTCACCGGCAGCGGGTGCAAGATCGGCATCATGCCCGGCTACATCCACACGCACATCTCGCAGGCCAAGAAGGGCAAAGCCGTGGGCATCGTGAGCCGGTCGGGCACGCTCACGTATGAGGCGGTGTGGCAGACGTCCAACCTGGGCCTCGCTCAATCGACGTGCGTGGGCATCGGGGGCGACCCGATCCGCGGCCTGAACCATGTGGATTGCCTGCGCCTCTTCGAGGCCGACCCCGAGACAAGCGGCATTCTGATGATCGGGGAGATCGGCGGGAGCGACGAGACCGACGCAGCGGCGTACATCAAGAGCCACGTGAAGAAACCCGTCGCGGCGTTCATCGCCGGCCGCACCGCGCCCCCCGGCCGCCGCATGGGGCACGCGGGGGCGATCATCGGCGGGGCGGACGACACGGCGGATGCCAAGATCGCCGCGCTCAAAGCCTCGGGCGTGGAGGTCGCCATGAGCCCGGCGGATATGGGCCGGGCGATGGCGAAGGCGATGAACCTGAACTAGGTGGCGCGCGGCGGGCACGCTGCCGCGATATGTGGATGCGAGGTCGCGGGCGATTGCATGGCGCGGACCAAGAGTCCAAAGCGGGCGGCGCGGGTCAACACCGAAGCGCACGGGGCCGGTGCCGTTGGCACGAACGGCGCTATCCGCTTCAGCGCGAGACTGTGCCGGCCGGTGGTGGTGGGCAAGGCCGCGTCCTGGATGTTCCTGGTGCTGCCCGAAGACGCGAGCACGCGGCTGCCCTCGCGCGGGCAGGTGTCGATCACGGGCACGATGAACGGCGCGGCCTTGGCGGCCACGCTGGAGCCGGACGGCAAGGGTGGCCACTGGATGAAGGTGGAGAAGGCGCTCCGTGAGGCAGCGGGGGCGAACGCGGGCGACGTGGTCGCGCTTGAGATCGCGCCGGTGGCCGCGCACGAAGAACCCGAGCCGAAGGTGCCGGCTGATCTGCGGACGGCGCTCGCGGCCGCCGCGCCGGGAAAGGCGGGCAAGCCGGGGGCACGCGAGGTGTGGGCGGACATCACCGCCGCGGCGCGGCGGGATTTCGTCCACTGGATCACCTCGGGCAAACTGGCCGCGACGCGAGCGAAGCGGATCGCCACGGCCTGCGACATGCTGGCCAAGGGGAAGCGGCGGCCGTGCTGCTTTGATCGCTCGGGCATGTACGCCAAGAGCCTGAGTTGCCCGGTGGCGGCGCGTGAGCCGGGCGGCGCGAACAACGATTAGAACAACCGCGCCCCGCGCCCGGGCGCGTGCTCCGCCTCGTGGGCGAGCAGCCACGCCTTGCGTTCCAGCCCGCCGCCGTAGCCGTGCAGCGAGCCGTCGGCCGCGACCACACGGTGGCAGGGCACGACGATGGCGATGGGGTTGGCGCCGTTCGCCGCGCCCACGGCGCGGACGGCGGCGGGGCGCTCGACGCGGCGTGCGAGTTCGCCGTAGGACGCGCGCGTGCCATACGGGATCGCAACGAGCGCGTTCCACACTTCGAGTTGAAAGGGTGTGCCGCGCAGGTCGAGCGGCACGGTAAAGGCTCCACCCGGCAGCGTGCCCGTGAAGTAGGCCGCGAGTTCGGCTTGCAGCGCGGCGAGGTGCGCCGCCGCACGGGGACCAGGTTCGGTCGCGGCCCGCGCATTGGCTTCGCGCTCGCGCCCGGAAAACTCCACCATCACCACGCCCGCGTTGCTTGCGGCGAGGTTGAGCGTGCCGACGGGTGAGTCGAAGCGAGCGCGGGCGAGGGGTTCGGGTTCGGCCGCACCGCTGTCGATGCCGTGGCCGCGTGTGGCCGTGGAGCGGGGTTTGGCGGCTGGGGCCATACCCCACCATAGGCACGATGTTTGGTTATAATTCGGTATGCCCGCACGGCCAGACTTTGACCACGTTGATGCCCTTTCCAGTGGTGCGGTGCGCGGGCGCGGCAGCAACCTCAACCCCGGCAACCGCTTCGAGGATGTCCGCCTGCACGTGCTGGGCGAGCACCTCGACGAGCAACTGCGCGACCACCCCTCCGGCGTGCAGGTTCGCACGCAGGTGTTCACGGATGACACGCAGAGCGTGGTGAACAAGGTCGAGTCGCCCGACATCCCCTTCAACTGGTCGCTCAATCCGTATCGCGGGTGCGAGCACGGGTGCATCTACTGCTACGCGCGGCCCGGGCACGAGTACCTCGCGCTCTCCAGCGGCCTGGACTTTGAGACCAAGATCATCGCCAAGCCGCGCGCACCAGAGTTGTTGCGGCAGTTCATCGCGCGCCCGGCGTGGCATGGAGAACCGATCGTGCTCTCGGGTGTTACAGACCCGTATCAGCCGGTGGAGCGCGAGTTGCGCATCACGCGCGGCTGCCTCGAAGTGTGCGCCGCCGCGCACCAGCCCCTCAGCCTTATCACCAAGAACCACCTCATCACGCGCGACCTGGATGTGCTGCGTGAGATGGCGGCGTGGCGGGGAGTGCGTGTGGCGATCAGCCTCACCACGCTCGACGCGGGACTGGCCGCCAAGATGGAGCCGCGTGCCAGCAGCCCACGAGACCGCCTCGCGGCCATCCGCGAACTGGTCGCCGCGGGCGTGCCGGTGGCCGTGATGACCGCTCCCATCATCCCCGCGATCAACGACCGCGAACTGCCCGCGCTGCTCGAAGCCGCGGCAGAGGCCGGGGCGCACAGCGCGGGCATGGTGCTGATCAAACTGCCGCACCAGATCAAGGCCTTGTTCCTCGAGTGGCTGCAGCGCCACTATCCCGCGCGTGCCGCACACGTGGAGAGCCTGATCCGCCAGTGCCGGGGCGGGGACCTCTACGACGGCGCGTTCTTCAACCGCCAGCGTGGCACCGGGCCGGTGGCGGAGACCATCCGGGACACGTTCGGCCTGTTTGCCCGCAAGCACTGCCTCACGCGGCGGCTGCCGGGTTTGAACTCGGCGCTGTTTGCGCGCCCGAGAGCGGAGGCGCGGCGGAGGGAGCGGGCGCACGAGGCGGGGTTGTTTGACTGAAGCGGCCCCGCGCACGCCGCGCTAGCCGGCCAGGGCCGCCAGCACGCGGGCCTTGGTGAGTGTTTCCTGCCACTCGGCACCGGGCAGGCTGTCGGCCACGATGCCCGCGCCCACGGAGTAGTCGAGCGTGGCGTGGGCGAAGGCATCGGGGTGTGCGGGCGCGGCGGCGCTGCCGCGGATGCAGGCGGTGCGGATGGCGACGGAGAGGTTGAGCCCGCCGTCATCACCAAAGAAACCGATCGCGCCGCAGTACGGCCCGCGGCGCACGGGCTCGAGCGATTCGATGATGCGCATGGCGCTGACCTTGGGGGCGCCGGTGACAGATCCGGGCGGGAAGGCGGCCGCGAGCAACTCACGCACGCCCAGCCCGGCCCGCAGCGTGCCCGCCACCGTGCCGGTGGCCTGCAGCACGCCCGAATCGCCCGCGCCGTGCCGCTCGATGGTGCGGGCCGCCTCCACGCGCACGCTCCCGGTTTCGGCCACGCGCCCCAGGTCGTTGCGCATCAGGTCGACGATCATGGTCAGTTCGGCCTTGTCCTTGGCGCTCTCGAGCAGTTCGGCCTCGGGGGCAGCGAGCGGGCGCGTGCCCTTCATGGGGCGGGTTTCCAGGCACCGCGTGCGGGGGTCGTAGCGCAGGAACAGTTCCGGGCTGGCGCAGGCCACCGCCGCCCGCCCCCCCCCACTCCCCCCACCACCGACTTCATCGTGCTCCACGTACGCGCCGTGGCGGGGCAGGGCCGCCGCGGCCAGGGCCGCGAACAGCGCCCGGGCCGACCCGGAGAAATCGCACGTGAGGCGATGGGCCAGGTTCACCTGATAGGCATCGCCCGCGCCCAAGTGCTCGATCACCCGTGCCACGGCCCGCTCGAAATCGGCCCGCAGCGTGGTGTGCGCGGGCGGGCCGAGCGTGAAGCCGCGTGCCGCGCCGGGGCCGCGGTACGGGTCTGCGCACAGGCCCGCGAACCACTCGGCCAGTTGCGTGGCCCGGTGCTCCGCCCGCGCGCCGGGCGCGTGGGCCAGCCACCAGGCGCGGCCGGAGTGCTCGTAGGCGAGCAGCGCATCGCAGCGGCGCAGGCAGGCGAGGGGCCAGTGGCGGTCGTCGCGCCAGGTGTCGCCGCGCTGGGCAAGCGGAGAGGCGGAGGCGGGCTCGATGGCGCGGCCGAGGTCATAGGAGAGCCAGCCGATCCAACCGGTGCAGGGCCCGCTGTCGATGCGGCCGGGCGGCGTGGGGGGGGCACTGTGCTCGGTCAGCATGGCGGCGAGCTCGTCGAGCGTGCGCGGATGGCGCGGGGCGCCGGCGTGGGCGAGCACCGTCCAGCGGGGCGCGGCGGGGCCGTCGGCGGGCGCACCGCTCCACAGGCAGGCGAGCGGCCAATCGCCCGGCCACGCGGCCAAGGCACGCTGGGGCGCTGGCGCGCTCTCGCGGGCGGATATCACACGGGCGGGCACGGGCAAGCGTACCGCCGCGTGCGACGGGCGCGGACGCCGCAGGGAGCGCATGTCGATTCGTGCGGGGCGCGCCCTGTCCAAAGGCAAGGGTGCTCCCTATGATTCCGCGGCCAGAGTGCACGCGCCGCCCCCCAGGGCGCAAGCCGTGCGCCGCCACCGAACAGAGCCCTTTTTTACCGCCGCGCGAGCGGCGAAGCGAGGCCTAGTCCATGTCATCCGCCACCGCCACCGCCAGCAAGTCCAACGGCACGCTCCCCGGGTACAAGTCGGCCCTGGAGCCGATCTCGGGCAAGGCCACGCCTTCGAAGTTGCAGGCCAAGAAGATGGTCTACTACTTCGGCGACACCCGCACCGACGGCGACGCCACCATGAAGCAGTTGCTGGGCGGCAAGGGTGCGAACCTGGCGGACATGACCAGCATCGGGCTGCCGGTGCCGGCGGGCTTCACGATCACGACGGACACGTGCGCCGCGTATTACAAGGCCGGGCAGCGCCTGCCGGTGGGCCTGATGAACGAGGTGCACCGCAGCATGAACATGCTGGAGAAGGAGAGCGGCAAGAAGTTCGGCTCGCCCGACAACCCGCTGCTCGTCTCGGTGCGCTCGGGCGCGGCGGTCAGCATGCCGGGCATGATGGACACGATCCTCAACCTGGGCCTCACCGACGTGGCCGTGGAGGGCCTGGCCAAGGCGACGGGCAACCGCCGCTTCGCGTTCGACGCCTACCGCCGTCTCATCAACATGTTCGGCGACGTGGTGATGGGCGTTGACCACGAGTTGTTCGAGGAGGCCTTCCGCAAGATCAAGGCCAAGTACCGGGCGACCATCGACACCGACGTGCCCGAGAAGGGGATCGTGGAGTTGTGCGAGGCGTACAAAGAGGTGTTCCGCAAGCGCGTGGGCGAGATGTTCCCGCAGAACCCCTTCAAGCAGCTCGAGCTGGCCATCGAGGCCGTGTTCAAGAGCTGGAACGGCGAGCGGGCCCTCACCTACCGCCGCCTGAGCAACATCCAGGGCCTGCACGGCACGGCCGTGAACATCCAGGCGATGGTCTTCGGCAACATGGGCGACGACTCGGGCACGGGCGTGGCGTTCACCCGCAACCCCTCCACGGGCGACAACAAGTTCTACGGAGAGTTCCTGATCAACGCCCAGGGTGAGGACGTGGTGGCGGGCATCCGCACGCCCCAATCCTGCGACGAGATGAGCAAGTGGGACAAGGCCGCGTACCAGCAGCTGCTCAAGATCAAGGCCAAGCTCGAGAAGCACTACAAGGAGATGCAGGACATCGAGTTCACCATCGAGCGCGGCACGCTCTACATGCTCCAGACCCGCACCGGCAAGCGCACTGGCCCCGCCGCCGTCAAGATCGCCTGCGACATGGTGAAGGAGAAGCTCATCACCGAGAAGCAGGCGATCCTGCGCATCCCCGCGGGCGACCTCACCCAGTTGCTGCTGCCGTCGTTCGACCCCACCAAGAAGAAGCTCGCCACCCTGTTGGCCAAGGGCCTGCCCGCCTCGCCGGGCGCGGCGGTGGGCAAGCCCGCCTTCACCGCGGCCGATGCTGTCAAGCGCAAGCAGGCCGGCGAGGCGGTGATCCTCGTCCGCAAGGAGACCAGCCCGGAGGACGTGGAGGGCATGCATTCGGCGGCCGGCATCCTGACCAGCACCGGCGGCATGACCAGCCACGCGGCGGTGGTGGCCCGCGGCTGGGGCAAGTGCTGCGTGGTGGGGGCGGGCGACGTGCACATCGACGCCGCCGGCGAGAAGATCACCGTGGGCGGCAAGACCTACACCAAGAGCGACGTGCTCGCCATCGACGGCTCGACCGGCGAGGTCTTCGCGGGAGCGATCTCGACGGTCGAACCCAAGCTCTCGGGCGACTTTGCCACGGTGATGCGCTGGGCCGACAAGCACCGCACCCTCGCCATCCGCACCAACGCCGACACCCCGGCCGACGCCAGGCGGGCACGCGAGTTCGGGGCCGTGGGCATCGGCCTGTGCCGCACCGAGCACATGTTCTTCGAGGGCCCGCGCATCAAGAGCATGCGCAAGATGATCCTGGCCGAGACGGTGGAGGAACGCCAAAAGGCGCTCGACGAACTGCTCCCCTACCAGCGCGACGATTTCACGGGCATCTTCACGGCCATGAAGGGGTGCCCGGTCACCATCCGCCTCATCGACCCGCCCCTGCACGAGTTCGTGCCCCACGAGAAGAAGCAGCAGGAGGAACTGGCCCGGGCCATGGGCGTGCCGCTGGAGAAGGTGCAGCGCCGCGTGGCCCAGTTGCACGAGGCCAACCCCATGCTCGGCCACCGCGGCTGCCGCCTGTGCGTCACCTACCCCGAGATCCTCAGGATGCAGGTGACGGCCATCGTCGAGGCCACGCTCGACTGCCTGGCCAACGACATCAAGGCCCTGCCCGAGATCATGATCCCGCTGGTGGGCACCCGCAAGGAACTCGCGTACCTGCGCGAACTCACGCTCGAGACCATCGCGGCGGTGCGGGCCGAGAAGGGGTGGCAGAAGCGCCTGGAGATCCCCATCGGAACCATGATCGAGGTGCCGCGGGCCGCAGTCACGGCCGACGAGATCGCCCAGCAGGCCGACTTCTTCTCCTTCGGCACCAACGACCTCACGCAAATGACCTTCGGCTTCTCACGCGACGATGTCAACAACTTCCTGCCCGACTACCTGCACCGCGAACTGCTGGAGGGCGATCCCTTCCAGTCGATCGACCAGACCGGGGTGGGCGCGCTGGTAAAGATGGGCGTCGAAAAAGGCCGGGCCACTAACCCCGGGATGAAGGTCGGTGTCTGCGGTGAGCACGGGGGCGACCCCAAGAGCGTCCACTTCTTCCACAGGGTCGGCCTCGATTACGTGTCGTGCTCGCCGTATCGCGTGCCCATCGCGCGCCTCGCCGCGGCCCAGGCGGTGATCATGGCCGAGAGCGCGAAGTAAGGCCGGGCACGGGGCCGGCACGTCAGGCCGGCCGGGTTGTTGCTGATTGGAGAAGCAAGGGCGGTTGCTATTTCTGTTCTTCCACAGAATCAGGGATAGCCGGCGGCCCCCGATACCCCCACCCACGCCACACCCGCAGCCCCTTCCGCTCCACGCCCCGGGCCAGCCCCGCATCCTCCAGCCGCTCGAACCACGGCCCCCACTGCCCGGCCGCGCCGCCCACCAGCACCGCGCTGCGCCGGGCCCGCGCCGGGTCGCGCAGGTCGGTGTCGGCCCAGAAGTCGTGGTTGGTGGGCCGTCCGCCCAGTGCGCTGCTGGCGCACAGCGTGGCTGGGCGGTCGGGCAGGTAAAACGCCAGGTGCGCCGCCGCGCCGTAGTCGGCCGCGATCACCATCACACCCGCAACGTCGCCAGGGGCCATCGACTCGCGCAGCTCCTGCACATGTGCCGCCAGCGTGCGCCCCTGTGTGAGGCGCGGCAGCACGGCCTGCAAGCGCCCGGTCGCGCCCGCCGCGCTGGCGATGAGGATCATCGTCGCCGCGCCCAGCCCGTAGCCCGCAGCCCAGTGCCACAGCACCTGCCCGAGCGTCTCGGGCTTGCGGCCGATCAGGCCCGCGCGTGGTCGGCGCTCTGCGGGCAAGGCCAGCCACCCGCGCATGCGCAAGGCCCGCTTGGCCAATCCGTCGGCCGCGAGCCAAGCAGCCAGGGGAAGCAGTGTGGTGTAGCCGCCCATGGGCCAGTTGCCCTCGGGCGCCCGGAGCAGGCTCACGCCCAGGTAGAAGAGCACAATGGGCAGGCCGCACGCGGCCAGATACGCTCGACCCGAGGCGGCTTCGCTCAGCGCCCGGCCGCTATGCCGCGCCGCCCGCACCGCGGCCACAGCGCGCACGCCGCCCACCAGGGCCAGGGCCAGGAGCGGGCCCACCAGGCCGAGTTGCGCCCCGGCGTACTCGAGCGTCCACCACGGGCTCCACGTCCACACCTTGCTCGCCACCGCATCGCCGAGGGAAGGGCCCGCCTCGCTCACGCCCACGCGGCCGAGCAGGTGGCGCAGCGCTCCCCAGCCGTGGCGGGCGTTCCAGATCACGATCGGCGCCACGCTCACCGCGAACACCGCCAGCCCTGCGGCGGGCCAGAGCGGCGCGAACCGACGGCGCGCCGAAGCCGGAGACGACCTCTCGGGACCGCGCCGCGTGAGCCACCAAGCCCAGAGCAACCCCGGCACCAGCAGCAGCATCGTGTACTTGAACAGCACGCCCGCGCCCAGCGCCAGCCCCAGACCCGGCCAGCTCCACGTGCCGCCCCGCACGATGGCCCGCCACCCGGCCCACGCGGCGAGTGTCCAGCAGGCGCAGTACGGGGCGTCGATGGTGCCCAGCAGGCTGGTGGCCTGAAACACGGGTGCCGCCAGCAGGCTCAGGCCCGCGAAGAGGGCCACGCGGCGCGACCCGCTCGCCTCCAGCGCCAGGCGTGCGGCGGCCCACATGGCGATCGCCCCGCACACCGCGGCGGGGGCCCGCACGGCGAACTCGCTCGCCCCACCCAGCAGGCGGCACGAGAGCGCGATGAGCCAGGCGATGCCGGGCCCCTTGGTGTAGTAACCCCAGTCCAGGTGCCGCGACCAATCCCAGTACTGGGCCTCGTCCTCCACGAGGTCAAAGGGGCAGAGCCACGCGAGGTAGACGAGGCGCAGGGCCAGCACACCCAGCGCCAACCCGGCGGGCCCCGCCCAGGCGCTCGCGCGTCGCTCGCTGGTGGCCTCAGTGGCGGGCAAGGCGGCGGTACTCCCACAGGGTGAACAGGCCCAGGGCCACGACACCCGCCCACAGCACCGGGAAGCCCCACCACCCGTTCACGTGGGCCGCCCTTTGCCCCCCCACGATGGTGAGCACGCCGACGAGCGCGGGGAGGAAACTCCACAGGTAGACCGTGAGCGGCAGGGCCTGCCCCAGGCGCATCGCCACCACGCCCCCGCACAGCACCATCACGCCGCAGGCCGCGGCGTAGGCCACGCGCTCGTGCTGCTTGCTGGCGATCTCGCGCAGGAGCAGGGTCAGGCGTCGTTCGAGCGCGGCCCGCGCCTCGGGCACGCGCCCCTCGGGCCCACGCCCCGCCCGCGGCGCGGCACGGTCAAGCATCCCGCGCACCGAGAGACTCAGCAGGTCGGGCAGCGGGTCGGCGGCGGGGCGCAGACGGCTGTAGGCCCACCTGCTCAGGTGCCCGCTCACGGGCGTCGGGTCGTCTCCCGCGCTGGGTGCCCCCAAGCCGGCCACCTCTTCGAGTTCGATCGCCACGCCCGCAGCGGCCTCGCCCGGCGATACGGGCGCGGCCAGCCAGGCCCGGCGGGCCCGCTGCACGCGCGCGCCCGCACCCCCCGCACCCCCCGCCCCCACCCCTCCGGCGGCTCCAGCGGAGGTCGTTTCGACCTCGACCAGCGCGCCCGCGGCACGGGGCAGCACCTCCCAGCCTCGGGTGGCATCAAAGCCGCCCAGCCCGCCGGCCCGCAGCACCACCCTGCGATCGGCGGTGTCGCGGAACTCGACGGCCCCGTCGCGCTCGAGGCCGCGGGCGATGCGCTCGGCCAGCTCGCGCTCGGCGATGGCGGCGGCCAGCGCCCGGCGGTGCAGGTCCACGTCGTCGTGCAGTTCGGGGCGGCGCTTCATGATCTCGAGCGCGCTCCACGAGTGGTAGCGGGGATGGTCGCCGAAGCCCGAACCGATCACATAAACAAAGGTGGATTCTTCGACCTCCGACAAGCCCACGCCCGCGCTCCGGCCGATGGAGTCGCGCAGTTGCAGCACGATGGTGGTGGCCGCGACGTCGCGCCCCAGAACCGGGGCGACCGGGTCTGTGGCGCGGGGGCGGGTGTCGGGTGGCGGCGCGGGTGCGCCCAGCACGCCACGGTGCAGCCAGACCATGGCCGCCCGGGCGCTCGCCTCGCGCACCACGCCGCCGTCTTCGCCCGTCTCGACCGCCAGCACGCCCGTGAGCACCAGCCGCTCGAAGGCGCCCGTGGCCGGATCGGACCCGAGGGCCTGCACCTGGTCGGCGAACACCTGCCGCCGCCCCATCTTCACGCTCTGCCCCTTCTCGATGCTCGACACGATCAGGCGGGTGGCGTCGCGGGTGATCATGCGCTGCATGGTGTGCAGGAAGCGCGGCATCACCTGGTCGGCCAGCACGAGCAGGGCCGCGGCCAGGGCCAGGCCCGTGCCCAGCGCGGGCACGAGAGCGGCCCGGTGGCTCACGCCCCCGGCGTAGACACCCGTGAGTTCATTGTCGCTGGCGAGGCGGTGGTAGACCAGCGTGGCCGCGAAGCCGCCCGCGAAGGGGAGCGCGTACTGCAGCATGGGCACGGTGGCGTAGAGCATGAAGCGCAGGGCGTCCGCGGCTTCGAGCCGGCCGTCGGCCAGCGGCCGCACCGCCAGCGCGAAGACCACCACCGCCACGATCACCGCGGCGGTGAGCAGCAGCATGCGCCACAGTTCCAGCGTGAGCGACCACCAGAGTGTGCGGGGGCGGGCCATCAGCGCCGGCTCACCTCGACCTTGCCGCCGGCAACGTCTTTGATCGCCAGGCCCATGGCCGCGAGTTCGTCGCGGATGGCGTCGCTGGCCTTGAAATCCTTGCGGGCCTTGGCCTCGCGCCGGGCTTCGAGTTTGGCGAGCACCGCGGGATCGGGCGTGGTGCCGGGGAGGAAGATGCCGATGGCTGTGCTGGCCGCGGCGGGCTTTTCGAGGGCGAGCACGCCCAGCACCCGATCCATGAGCGCGAGCGCGGCACGGTCCGACTCGGACGGCTCCGTCACGGCGCCGATCCACGAGTTGATGGCTCCGATCGCCCCCGCCACGTTCAGGTCATCATGCAGCGCGGCGGCGAAGGCCGCCAGCACCGGCGCGGCGAGCGCACCGCGCTCACGCTCCGGGTTCGTCCCGCCGAAAGCCGCTCGCCTCCACCGCTCCACCATCCGGGCCGCATCGCGGAGCCCGTCAAGCGTGAAGTTCGCGTTCACGGTGTGGTGCGTGCGGATGAGTTCAAGGCGGATGGCCGCGGGCTCATAGCCGAGCGCGAGCAGATCGCGGATGGTGTAGAAGTTGCCCTTGCTCTTGCTCATCTTGTCGCCGTTCACCAGCAGGTGGCGGCCGTGGAACCAGCAGCGGGCGAACGCGCTCGTGCCGTGGGCGCAGCAACTCTGGGCGATCTCGCACTCGTGGTGGGGGAAGATGTTGTCCTCGCCGCCCGAGTGCAGATCGATCACGGTCCCCAGCCGCTCAGCCGCCATGACGCTGCACTCGATGTGCCAGCCGGGATACCCCGCCCCCCACGTGGCCCGCGCGTCGAACGCGGCCGGGTCCCACTTCATGATGTGGGCCGGGTCGGCCTTCCAGAGCAGGAAGTCCGCCGCGTGCTTCTTCTGGGCCTGGTTGGCATCGCTGATGCGCCCGCCCGCGCCGGTGCGGAGTCCGTCGAGCGTGTTGCCCGACAGTCGGCCGTAGAGCAGCGCGCCGTCTGATCCGCGGAACGACTGCACGTCGAAGTAGACCACCTGCCTGCCCGGCGGGCCCACCGCGTAGGCGTTGCCGCTCGCCAGCAGGTTCAGGATCATCGCCACCATCCCGCCGATCTTGGCGCTCGGGCGCGGCATCAGCGTCGGGTCTTTCTGGGCCTCCACCGCCACCTTCAGGCCCAGCGTGCGCGCGTCGTCAAGAAAGCGGTTGGCGTAGAACGCCGCGATGGCGTAGGGATCGCCCGGATCGATCTGCGCATCCGCCGGCAGCGTGCCCGCCTTCTTGGCCTCGAGCAGGCGCCGCCCGGCCACCGCCATGCGGTCTTCACCCGCCTCGCCCCCCTCCGCGTCGTCGGTCATGTGGCCGACGTCGGTGATGTTCATCACATGCGTGACGCGCCGACCGTGCAGTTTGCGATGGGCGGCCTGCGCGGGAGACTCGTTCGCCAGTTCGCACAGCGGGCTCTCGATGAAGCGCCGCAACACGTCGGCCGCCAGGAACGAACGGAAGTTGCCGATGTGGGCATCGTCGTAGACGGTGGGCCCGCAGGAGTAGAACGTCACGTGGGCCGGATCGCCGGGGATGAAGTCTTCGACGCGCTTGGTGAGCGTGTTGTGGAGCCGCAGGGGCATGCGGCGGATGGTAGGAATCGCGGCCGCGTGCACCCGCCACGCGCGGCCTTGCCGCGCGTCGACACGTCAACTCACGTGCTGGCCGCGGCGGCGGCCCGGGCCGCCTCGCCCGGCTCGGCCACCTTGAGGCCCACGCGCACCACCCGCGTGGGGCGGGCCTCGAGCACCACCACCTGCAGGCGCTCGTGGTTGAACCGCTCGCCCTTGAGCGGGATGCGCCCCAGCGTGGTGATGACAAAGCCGCCCACGGTGTCGTACTCCTCGCTGGGCGGAATCTCCACACCCAGGGGGGCGATGGCGTCGTTGGCGTCGGCGATGCGCACGCTGGCCTCGAGTTCGGCCTCGCGCTGCTCGGGGCGCACCACCGCGTCCACCGTCTCCACCGGGCCCGGCTCGTACTCGTCCTTGATGTCGCCCACGATCTCTTCGAGGATGTCCTCGATGGTCACCAGCCCGGCCGTGCCGCCGTACTCATCGGCCACCACCGCGATGTGCACCTTCTTGGCGATCATCTCGTCGAGCAGTTGCCGCACGGTCTTGGTCTCGGGCACGAAGACCGCCGGGCGCAGCACCGCCCTGAGTTCGAAGGGCTTTCCGCCCCCGTGCGTCCCCTCGCCCGCCAGCCACTTCATCAGGTCCTTCACGTAGAACATCCCGATGATCTGGTCGAGGCTCTCCTCGTAGACCGGGATGCGCGAGTGGCCGATCTTCCGCACCGCCTGGATGAGCGCGCCCAGGTTGTTGGTGGTCTCCAGGGCCTGCACCTCGGTGCGGGGGGTCATGATCCGCCCCACCGTCAGGTCGCTGAAGCGCATCACCGCCTCGATCATCTCGCGGTCGCGCTCGTCGAGGGCCCCCTTCTGCTCCCCCTCCTCCACCACGCTGAGAATCTCGTCCTGCACGCGCTCGTGGGCGTCCTTCACCTCGGTGCCGGCCAGACGCCTCACCATCTCATCGGCCACCAGGCCCACACCCCGCAAGGGCCACGCCGCCAGCCACGCCAGCCGGGCCGCCCAGGCCCACCCGAGAATCACCCGGGCCGCCGTGTGCCCCGCCATGCTCATGGGCACCAGCACGCCCACGGTCCAGAGCCCGGGCACGCACACCGCCAGCGCGATGGCCAGATCGCCGATCTCCACGCCCGCGCTGCCGCGCAGGCCGCTCACCCACCGGGTGCACGCCAGCACGGCGCCGACGTCAAACAGAGTCTTGAAAAGCCCCACCGCCCGCGCGTGGCCGGGTTCATCGGCCAGCACTCGCTGCACCGGGCCGGGCAGCGGGCCACGCCCGCGCCGCGACCACGCCTCCTCCACCGCGCCGCGCGGCACAGCGCCCAGGGCCAGGTGCACAGCCGCGCACACCCCGCCGCAGACACCCAGCATCAAGGCCAGCCAGCCGGCCGCATCAGCCATGGCCGCGCTCCCCGGCCACGCCGCCCGCGTACACCCGCCCCACGCCGATGGCCTCGAGCACCGCGTCTTCGCGGGCGTGCATCCGCGCGGCGGCCGCGTCGTCGTGGTCGTCTTCGCCCAGGCAGTGCAGCACCCCGTGCAGGGAATACAGCAGCAATTCCCGGCGCACCTCGTGTCCCCGCGCCGCGGCGGCCCGCACGGCTTCGTCCAGGCAGACGAGCAGGTCCGTGTCGAGCGGGTCGGCCGATGCCCCGCCGGCCCCCTGTTGAGCGTCGCGCAGGTCAAACGTCAGCACGTCGGTGGTGCCGGGAATGTTGCAGTAGCGGCGGTGGGCGGCATCCATCGCCGCGTCATCCACCACCCGCACCCGCACCTCGCCCCCCGCCGCCAGATGCCCCAAGCAGGACCCCAACTGGCGAGCCACCCAACCCCGGTCCGGCTCCGCCAGGCGGCCGGTGGCATCGGCCACGAACACCGCCGCAGCGGCGGGCGCGGCCACATCGGGCGGCGAGGATTTCGAGGTCGCATCGCGCATGGGAATCGGCCGCGAGCACGGGGCACGCGACCGGAGCAATGGTACACGCCGGACACCCGCACTCGGCCATGAAATACCGATCATAATGCGAACAAAGAGCGGGATCATGGCGTCTGCGTGAGTTATACGGACCTGATCCGCTCTCGCGCGGCGGACCGTCGCTAGGCTGCGGTGATGCCCGCATCCCATCCTGCCCATCCGAATCTGGTGGTGTTTGACCACCCCCTGATCCAGCACAAACTGGCGTGGCTGCGTGATTCGTCGGTCGGGCACCGGCCGTTCCGCGCGTTGCTGGCGCAGATCGCCGGGTTGATGGTCTTCGAGGTGACACGGACGTTTCCGACCGAGGCCGTGCAGGTGCGCACCCCGTTGGAGACGACCACCGCGCACCGGCTGAAGGGCTCGATCACGGTCGTGCCCATCTTGCGGTCGGGCCTGCAGATGAGCCAGGGCATCATGGACGTGATGCCGGAGGCCCGGGTGGGGCATCTGGGCCTGGCCCGCGATGAGCAGACGCTCAAGCCGATCGTCTACCTCAAGAAACTGCCCAAGGACATCGGGGCGGGCCCCGTGGTGCTGGTCGACCCGATGCTGGCCACGGGCGGATCGGCCGCGTCGGCCATCACGATCCTTCGGCAGGCGGGGGCCACCGATCTCCGCATGATCTGCCTGGTGGCGGCCCCCGAGGGTGTGGCCCTGCTGGCCCGCGAACACCCGGACGTGATGGTCTACACGGCCGGGCTGGACCGCTGCCTGACCGAGCGCGGCTTCATCGTGCCCGGCCTGGGCGATGCGGGCGACCGCATGTACGGGACCGAGTAGACTCGCGCGTGCACGCCGACCTGTGGGCGTTGCGAGTGGAGAGCCTTGCATGTCCACGCTTCTTTCCCGTCGCGGGTTGCTGGTTGCCGGGGCGGCCACGCTGGCGGCATCGGCCATCGGCCCGGTGGCGCGCGCATCACCGCCGCCCCCTCCACAACCCGCAGCGCGGCGGCGCGTGCTCCGCTTCGCGCACCTCACCGACCCGCACCTGCAACCCGAGCGGGGCGCGGGCGAGGGGCTGGCCGCGTGCCTGAAGCACGCCCAGAGCCTGGCCGACCCGCCCCAACTCATCGCCACCGGGGGCGATCTCGTCTTCGATGTCTACGACCAGGCCGAGCCGCGTGCCCGCCTGCTCTTCGACCAGTTCGCCGCAGCGATGCGGGCCGAGTGCTCGCTGCCCGTGTTCCACACGCTGGGCAACCACGACATCTGGGGGTGGAACCGGGCCAAGTCGGGCCTGAGCGGCAGCGAAGCCCGCTACGGCAAGGCGTGGGCGTGCGAGGTGCTGGGGCTCGACAAGCCCTATCACACGCACGATCGGGCGGGGTGGCGGTTCATTCACCTCGACAGCGTCGCCCCCGACCCCGCCAACGCCCGCTACGGCTACCGCGGCGAACTGGACGAAGCCCAGCGTGACTGGCTGGCGGCAACACTCGCGGCCACGCCCCGCGCCACGCCCGTCGTGGTGGTGTCGCACATCCCCATTCTCAACATCTGCGGCCTGCTCAAACGCAAGGAGAACCCGCCCATCGCGCGGGTGGAGCCGGGCAACCAGCACGTTGACGGCGTGGCCCTGCACGAACTCTTCCGCGCGCACGGCAACGTGAAACTGTGCCTGTCCGGCCACATCCACCTCAACGATCGGGTGGAGTTCGAGGGCACCACGTACATCTGCGACGGGGCGGTCTCGGGCGGCTGGTGGAAGGGCCCGAACCTCTCGTGCGTGGAGGGGTACGGCGTCATCGACCTGTACGACGACGGCTCGTTCGACCACCGCTACCACACCTACGGGTGGCAGGCACGGGCGGAGCCTTGAACGCCGCCCCTGATGGTGCGGCGGACGCGACGAGCCCAAGCCCGCGGCCCGAGCACGCGCGCCGTCCCCTCATCGGTGCCGCGCTCGTCGCCATCTCCGCGATCGGCTTCGGCTTCATGCCGCTGTTTGCCAGTTGGACGCTGCCCGACGGGCTGGGCGTGCCGGGGCTGCTCAGCGTGCGCTTCGGCATCGCCGCCGCGCTCTTGTGGGTAGTGGTGCTGGCCCGGGCCATCCGCGTGCCGCGCGGCCTCACGCTGGGCACGCTCATCGTGATGGGCGTGGTGCTCTACTTCGGTGAGAGTTACGGCTACTACTCGGCCCTGCGCCACCTGCCCTCGGGGGTGGTGGCGCTCATCCTGTACGTCTACCCCGCGCTGGTGGCGGTGCTGGCACGGGTGCTGCTGGCGGAGCGGCTCACGCGGGCCAAACTCGCGGCGTTGGGATTGGCCGCGCTGGGCCTGGCCCTCACGCTCGGGCTCTTTGACCCGGCGACGTTCGAGGCCGTGAGAGGGAGCGGCTGGACCGGCATCACTCTGGCCCTGCTCTCGGCGGTCTCGTACGCGGCGTACATGATCGCGGGTGCGCGGGTGGGGGCCCGAGCCTCGCCCATTGCCGCGGCCGCCATCGTCGCCACCGGCGTGGCCGCCACCCACACCGTGATCGCGCTCGCGACGGGAGACCGGTTGCCGCACTCGGCGTGGGGCTGGGCCGGGGCGGTGGCACTGGCCCTGGTGGGCACGGTGCTCTCGCTCACCACGCTGCTGGCGGGCATCAGGCGGATCGGCCCCACGCGGGCCGCGACCATTTCCTGCATCGAGCCGGTGGCGACGGCCGCACTGGGCGCGGCGTTCCTGGGCGAACGCCTGACGGCGTCGCAATGGCTGGGCGGGTTGCTCATCCTGGCGGGGGCGGTGCTCGCGGCGCGGGCGGGCAGAACCAGCCCCGCACCGCCCATGCAGGCGGCCGGCGCATGACCGCAGCGGGTGCCGTCCGAGAACGATCTGCCCGGTTTTCTGGCACTGCGCGGCACTTGGGGTAAAGTTGAAGGCTTGCAAGGTTCCGTGGCTATCGGTCTGCGCGTTTGAGGCCGACCGTCGCGGTCCGACTGGGCGTGTGGCGAGAGAGAGACTCCTTACCCGTGAACGGTGAACCAACGCACCTCGGCCGAACCACATGCGCCCGCCGCGCGACGTGGGTGGCCGGCTGCGCCGCCGTGGCGGCGTTCGCGGGGGCCGCGCACGGCCAACTCCGACCGGATCAGGTGCTGGTGATCTACGACAGCCGCATCGCCGACAGCCTGGCGGTGGCCGAGTGGTACGCGGGGTCTGCGGCGGTGCCCGGCGGAGCGGGTGCCCGGCCCGGCACGCGACCGGGCGTGCGCGTGATGAACCTGGCGAACCAGACCGCCACGGCCCAGACCGGCGCTGACGTGAACTACACCCAGTTCATCAACCAGTTTCGCACGCCCATCCGGCGTTTTCTCAACGACCCGCAGTCGCCGTCGGACACGGCCCACCCCACGCGCAACATCATCACCAAGGTGCGCTGCCTAGTGACCACGCGGGGCACACCGCACCGCGTGCAGGACCTGAACATACCCGCGGCGGGCGACAGCCCGACCACCGCAGCGACGCTCGTGAACGCGGGCAACTACACTGCGGCGGCCCTCGACTCCGAACTCGCGCTGTTGTGGCAGAATCTGTCGGCCGGCGAGGCCAACGGGGCCGGAGACAGCCGCGCCGACGGCTGCGTGCTGAACCCGTATTGGCGGGCGTCGCTGCCGCTCACGGCCTTCGATAACCGCTTCATCACCTCGCCCAAGACGTTCACCTCCGCCATCGCCACCGGCGTGGGCTGGACGACCGGCGGCAGCGGCTCGACCGGCCTGCGCGCGGGCGACGTCTACATCGTGGCGAGGCTGGACGCGGCCAACCTTGCCGCCGTACAAGCCATGACCACGCGTGCGACCAATGTGTACGCCAACGTCAGCACGGCCGCGTTTGTCATCGACGAGGGCGGGTCGGTGGCGGGGCTGGCGGATGTGGCCCAGAACACCGAGTTCGACAACCAAGGCCCCGCCGAGACATGGGGGGGCGACGACTACGAGCAGACCCGCAACACGCTCACCAGCGACGGGCGGTTTTTGAGCTCGCTGGCGCGCTACAACGGGCTGGCGACGGGGGCCCAGTTTCTGGTGGGGCCGCTGCAGAACTTCGGGGGCGGCATCGTGGTGAGCGACCCGCTCCTGCTGCTGGCGACCGAGGGTGCCAACCACGTGGGGGGCACGCCCGGGAGCGCGGGGACATCGTTCCCGTTCTCGTTCAACTACGCCGCGGGCTGCGTCTACAACACCATGGAGAGTTACAACGGCCGGGCCTTCAACGGCCTGACCAACGGCTTCGCCCAGAGTGATGCCTCGGCGTTTCTGTCCGTGGGCGGCACCTTTGCGCTGGGGAATGTCTACGAACCGTTCACGTTCTCGGTGCCCGACAACCTGCAGATCGTGCGGAACTTTCACCTCGGGAATCTCACCTGGGGCGAGGCCGCGCTGAGCAGCCTGCCGGTGCTGAGTTTCCAGCAGATGATCCTGGGCGACCCGCTGGCGCGGGTGGTGCGCTCGTGCGATGATGCCAACGGCGACGGCCGCCTGACGCTCGACGACCTGAGCGCGTGGACGCTGGCCCCCACCGACATCAACCGCACGGGCGGGGCCACCATCGCCGACCGCCGGCTGCTCGAAACCAGCATCCGCGGCTTCGAGGCGGGCGAAATGAGCGGTGTGCAGCGCTGATCGCATCGCCCTCCCGTTCACCCGCTACCGTGCGCCATGGCCATCCGTCGCGCCACTCTCGGTTCGATCTGCGCCCACGCGTGCGTCGCGCTTGCGGCCCCGGCGACACTGAACGGGCAGGCACCCGCTTCACCGCCCACCGACACCCCGCCCAAACTCACGCTCGAGCAGATGCCACCGGCCCTGCGCCTGGGTGTGCGCACCGAGCTGGCCCGCCGCCAGATCCCCGTCATCCGCACGCTGGTGATCGTGCCCGATGCCCGCTCCTACGCCGCGGCCCTCGACACCTGGCGACTGCCCGCACGCTTCCCGATCCTCATCGACGACGGCACCTGGCTGGCCCGGGAGAACATTGCCCGCTTCAGCCGCGCCTTCTTTTCTCCGGCGAGCGGCGGCGGTGCCGGTCCGGCCGATGCCCCGGCACCGGCCCGCGTGGTGCGCTGGGCCGCACCCGACACCTTCACGCTGCCCGGCGAGCCCGCCCCACGCCGCGCCATGCTCGCCGACGTCGCCGCGCACGCCTGGTCGGCCCCCTCCGCCGCCGCGCTCAAAGACCACTGGGCCACGCTCAACTTCGTGCCGCCCGGCGCGGTCGTCGCCAGCACGCTCGACCCGGCGTGGACGGCCGGCCTCGCCCTCGCCGCGTTCCGCGGGCAGCCGCTCATCTGGCTCGACCGCCCGGCAGCCTTCGGCGACATCAACTCCGCCGCGCCGCTCGCCGCGTTCGACGACTTCAACGCCGCGCTCACGACAGCGCTCGACGAAACCGGCCACCCCTGGCGCGGCACCGGCGACGGCATCGATGCCGTCACGCTCTGCCTCAACATGTCTGGCCGCATCACAGCGCCACCCGAGCCGGGCGCCACGGGTGCACCCGCCAAGCCCGACCCCCGCAACCTCTTCAAGCCCGTGCCCGGCGAGCCCTTCGCCACCAGCGACCTGCTGGGGCGCAACACCGGCGGCACGCGCGCCGACCGCTGGGCGTGGTGCGGCCAGATCTCCGGCACGGAGGCACGCGCGGCGTACACCGCCATGTGCTCGCTCTTTCTGCAGGGGCGCGCGGCGTGGTTCTTCCACGGCTACGAGGGCGGCCAACCCTGGAACCAGTACGCGCCCGCCGAGGGTGCCGCGCTGCTCAAGAAATCCGACTGGTCGGTGCGTGTGAACGACCTGTCGCGTCAGGGGGCGAGCGACTTCCGCGACCTCGCCGCGGGCGGCTGGGCCGCGCTGGGCAAGGCCGCGCGCACCGGCAAGCCTGCGGAAACCCACGGGAACGGTGTGGGCGGAGTTGGAGGGGTGCGGGCCGCGCTCATTGCCGTGACGACCAGCGGCCTGAGCGAGAACTTCGACCTGCGCCCGGGCGGCGCGCTCTCGGGTGATGTGCCGCTGCTCGACACGCCCGCGCTGGTCTACTTCGTGCACTCGTGGTCGGCCCAGAACCCCGCCAACCGCGCCACCATCGCCGGGCGCTGGCTGGAGCGCGGCGCGACGGCCTATGTCGGCTCCGTGCACGAGCCCTACCTTGCCGCGTTTGTTCCGCCCGCGGCGTTTGCGGCCCGCTTGCTGGGACCGCTGCCGCTGGGAGCCGCGGCGCGCATCGACGAGGCACCGCCCTGGCGCGTGGCCGTGCTGGGCGATCCGCTGCTCACCTTCGGGCCGGCGGCCCCCGAAGCCACGGTGCCGCTCCCGCTGCCGGGCGCCGCGAGCGAGGCCGACGCGCTGGCCGGATCGCTCAAGGCCCAGGACTTCGCCGCGGCGTTGTGGTCGCTGGCGCACCTGGCCCGCGACCGCGATGCCTCACGCCTGGCCGGCGCTCTGGTGCGCGAGCTCCCCATTGGAGCGTTGCTGGATGCCGGTGTAGCCGCGGCCGCCGCAGGCCCGGCCTTCCGCACGCTCGATCAACCCACGCTCGCCGCCGCGATCTCCGCGGGGCTGGCCCGCGCCGATGCCGCGCCGGCGCTGCGCGACATGGCCTGGCATGGCCTCGCCTCCGCCGCGCCGGGCCTGAGCGATGGCGACCTGGCCGCGCTTGAAGCCGCCCTGCGCGAAGGCAGTTACAAGCGCGATGCCGACGAACTCAGCCGCATGATCCGCAAGGCCAAAGGCGACCAGCCCGCCCTCGACTTCCTGACGCGGGCGGCCACGGGTGCACCCAACCCCGCCATCCGCCAGCAGATCGATGCGCTCATCAGCGCGGCGGGCGGGAGCGAGCAGCCCGCGCGGCGCTAATCGCGCCCCGGCAACGCCCGCAGCGTCGCCACACGCTCGCCCGCCCACACCACCGTACACGATGTCCAGGCCGCGGCCCATGGTTCGGGCTCGCACACGATGTGCGCCACGCCGACGTGCACGCGGGCCAATGGCTCAAGCCGCGCGATGCGCACACCCGCACGGTCCGCGGCCCCGAGCGCTTGGGCCGCGGCGCTGGAGGGGTCGCTGCGCCACAGGTCGTACGCGTGCGGGTGTGCCAGCACCTCGCGCACGCCCAGCGGGCGCAGCACGCCACCCAGGGCCGCCGCGTGTCGTGCCGAGCCCCCCGCCACGATCACACGCTCGACAGGCCACGCCCCCAGGGCACGGGCCGCCCGCACGATGGCCCCCGCGCTGCTCGCGCCGTGCCCGGTGCTGCCCAGCCATAGAACGGTCTGCCCGCCTCCGCGCACGAGGGCCGGGTGATGCTCGCCGGTGATCACCGGATCGATGCGCAGCCCGCCCGCGCCGATACCGCGCAGCGGCAGCAGCACCTCCACCGCCAGCCACGCGCACGCCGCGGCGGCCACCCACCACGCCCGCGCCGAGGTGCGGCTGGCCCAGCCGCACCACCACGCGATCACCACGGTCGCCCCGATCGTCCACAGCCCGCTCACGGCGGGCAGATACCACGCCATGCCGGGCAGGCCGTCGAGCCAACCCGTGGCCTCGGTGGCCGCCTCGGCCAACCACGTGAGCGCGGCCCCCGCCGCGGCCGCCGCGCCCAGCAGCGGCCCCAGGGCCGCAGCAAGGAGCAGCGCGACAAACCCCACGATCAGCAGCGTCGAGAACAGCACCGTGAGCGGCACGCCGGTGAGCGCGGCCCACGGGCTCACCAGCCCGGTGTGAAACAGCACCACCGGGGCGCTCACGGCCCAGCACAAGAGGCTGGCGCTGAGCGCCGCGCGCAGCCACGCCAGACCGCCCCGCCACACCAGCGCGCCCACGCCGCGCCCACGCACCAGACCTCGCAGCGGCGTGCCCCACAGGCGCGCGTGGAAGCGCGGCCCCAGCCCGATGAGCGCAGCGGTCACGCCAAACGACAACTGCGCCCCCGCGCTCCACAGATCAAGCGGCCGCCACACCAGCACAGCCAGGGCCGTCCACAGCAAGATGGTCAGGCGGTCGTAGCGCCGCCCGGCGATGTCGGCGGCCAGCAGGGCCAGCACCATCGCCGCGCTGCGGGCGATGGGCGCTCCGGCGGGCACGATCAGCACATAGAGGATCACGAAGAGCCCGGCCAGCAGCGGCTCGAGCCGGCCGTGGTCGCCCGTCAGGCGCACCAGGCCCAGCACAACGCCCGTCATCACCACCAGGTGAAAGCCGCTGATGCTCAGCACGTGCACCACGCCCAGACGGGCCAGGCGCGCGTTGAGAGGGCCGAGCGCCTCGCCTTCCTCACCGATCAGCAGGGCACCCAGCAGAGCCCGCTCGGGTCCGTGGCGGGCCACGGCATCGTCGCCGTCGGGCAGCGCCTCGGCCAGCCACGCCCGCGCGCTGGAGCGCAGCCCCGCCACGCTCCGCAGCCACGCGCCGTGGGCGCGGGCCGCCGGCGACGCCGCCGCCCCATCCACCCGCGCCACCAGCCCCGCCGACTCCACGATGAGCGTCCCCGCCCGCCCCTCCATCGCCGCCAGCGCGCGCCCGTCGCGCTGGCCGGGGTTGCGCATCGGCGGCACCGGCAGCCAGGTGCCCCGCACACGCACCACGGTGCCCACCAGCGAACCCTGAGCCTCCAGCGCACCGACGCGCTCTCGCACCACCACGTGCAGCGTGCCGCGTGCATTGATCTCCCCCGTGTCGGCGAGCACGCTCCGCACCGCCAGTTCAAACCGTGTGCTGCGCTGGGCACGCGGGCCCGCCGCGGTCTCCGTGGTGGTGCGCACCTCGTCCGGACGTGTCAGCACCACGCCTTCAACCACCACGGGCACGGGTGCCCCCTGCTCATCGGCCAGCCGCATCATCGCCCCTCGCGGCAGCTCGCCCACCCGCACGCCGTGCCACCCCACACCCAGCGCCACCAGCGCCGCCAGCAGCGCCACCCGCACCGCCGCACCCCGCGCCAGCGCACCCACCACCAGCAGGGCCGCCGCGCCCGCGCACCACCCCGCTCCCGTACCCGGCACCCCGGCCTGCCCCAGCATCAGCCCGCCGGCAAACGCCCCGAGCGCGGCACACGCCCGCACCCGGGCCGCCGCGACCGCCGCGCGGCGCTCGACGGCCGCCGCCTCGGCCGGGGTCGGTTCGGCGTGAACGGCGCCGGATTGCTCCCACATGCGGGGCACGCCCGCCACACTACCGACCGTCGCCCCCGTTTGCCCGACGGGGCTCAGGGGTTTATGATGGTGTCCTTGACCGGGGGCATAGCTCAGTTTTGGTAGAGCGCTTCCATGGCATGGAAGAGGTCAGGGGTTCGAGTCCCCTTGCCTCCACTTTCCGGTAGCGAGAAACGGCCCGTCAGGGCCGTTTTTTGCGTATAAGCACAGCCCGACACGGCCCGCTCCAGCATCGCCGCGCGGGCCATCTGACAGACGCGCGCGGCCACGGCCTGCGCCGCCAGCGGCCGCCCCTCGGCCCGGGCCCGTTCGGCCATGATCCGCAACCGGGCGGGGTCGGCCAACAGGGCCGCCACCTTCGCGGCCACGGCACCGGGGCCGTTGAGTTTGATCGCGCAGCCGCGCTCCAGCAAGAAGTCGGCGTTGCGCTCCTCCTGACCGGGAATCGGGTGCATCACCGCCAAGGGCACGCCCGCGGCCAGGCACTCCGACACGGTCAGGCCCCCCGGCTTCGAGACCACCAAGGTGCTCAGGGCCAGCAGGTCGGGCACGCGGCTCGTGAAGCCGATGGCCGCGGCCCGCGGGCCCGCTCCTCGTGCCCGCACCAGGTCGGAGAGTTCGGCCCGCACCCGCTGGTTGCGCCCGCACAGGGCCAGCAGCCGCACGGGCAGACCCAGCAGGCTCTCGAACACCGAGCGGATCGGCCCCACCCCGAAGCCGCCGGCCATGAGCAGCACCAGCGGGCCGCGCTCGTCGCTCAGACCGGCCTCGCGCAGCGGGTCTGGCGCGGCACCGGGCGACGCGGGGGCCGGATGCACGGGGATGCCGGTCGCCTCGATGCGCTCGCAGGGCACGCCCCAGTGTGCCAGCGACGCGGCCGCCTCGGTGGACGCGACAAAGTAGCGGTCGCACGGTTGGTTCACCCACATGCCGTGCGCGTCGAAGTCGGTAACGACCGTGGCCCAGGGCACACGCAGCAACCCCGCGCGGCACAGGCCCGCGGCCAGCGCACCGGGCAGGAAGTGCGTGCACACGACCACGTCCCACTCGGGGCTGCCCAGCAGGCGGGCCCACCCTGGCAGACTGGCCCGCTCGAGCGCACCCCGCAGCCGCGCCCCGGCACGAAAGGGGTCGGGGGGCGCGTCCGTGCGGTCGTAGAGCAAGCGCACGAGGGTGGGCGCGTGGTTGACCAGGTCGAGGTATCCGCGCCCGTAGATGCGGCGGAAGAGCGGGTTGGCCAGCGAGAGCACGTCGACGTGCCGGGCCGAGCACCCGTCGCCCGATCCGGCCAAGGCCGACTCAAGGGCCTGGGCCGCGCGCACGTGCCCGGCCCCGACGGAGGCCGACAGCACCAGGGCCCGCACCGGCCCGGAGGCGTGCCCCGCTCGGCGCTGCCCGCCCGGCCCGCTCATGCGGCCTCCAGCCGCAGCGGCTCGGGCTCGGCCCAGTCGCCCAGCCCGGCGTCGTCGCCGTCGTGGTCGTCAAGGGCGGGCCGCGACGGGGCCCGTGCGGTGCAGACGTCGATCACTTCCAGGGCACCGTGCTCGTGCTCGACCACCACCGAGCCCCCCTCGAGCCAGTCGCCGCAGTTGAGGTACTCAAGCCCGCCGCGCCGGGCGTGCTCGGCCTTGTGGATGTGGCCGCACACCACGCCGTCCACGCCCGCGGCCCGCGCGTCGGCCAGCATCGCTTCCTCGAAGCGCGAGATGAAGGTGCAGGCCGACTTCACCCGCAGTTTCACCGCCCGCGACAGCGACCAGTAGTCGCGCCCGAAGAAGGCCCGCACCCGGTTGTAGCGGCGGTTGAGCCGCAGCAGCCAGTCGTACGCCCGGCCCCCCAGGGCCGAGAGCAACGGGGCGTGCCGCACCACCATGTCGAACTCGTCGCCGTGCACCACCAGGAGCGCTCGCCCGTCGGCGGTGCGGTGCACGGCCCGCAGGGCCACGCGCACGCCGCCGAAAGAGAGGCCCGCGTAGCGCCGGGCCGGCTCGTCGTGGTTGCCGGGGATGAACACCACCCGCGTGCCGCGCTTGGCCATTTTCAGCACACGGCGCACGAAGCGGTTGTGGCTCTCCGGCCAGTGCCAGCGCTTGCGCAGGCACCACATGTCGATCACGTCGCCCACCAGGTAGAGGTGGTCGCACTCGACGGTCTTGAGGTACGCGGCGGCCTCGTCGGCGCGGCTCTCGGCGCACCCCAGGTGCAGGTCGCTCAGGAACACCGCCCGGTATCTGCGCTTCTCGCCCATAGGCACCCCGCACGCCGCCCACGAGGGCCAAGCGTTCGCGGGATATCGGCGCGGGACGGGCCCTGTGCGGCGAATGCTGCGCTACGGGTGCGCGAAGACTTGGCCACGCGGGCGGCCACGCCTGCCCGGCGCCCTCAGATGCCCTCTTTGAGTTGGGCGCTGGGCCTGAAGCCGCAAGTGGTGCTCGCGGCGATCTGCATGCGCTCTTTGGTGATGGGGTTCACGCCCTCGCGCGCGGAGCGCAGCCGCTTGGCGAAAGTGCCGAAGCCCACGATGTTCACCTTGGCGTCGGCCTTCAGGCCGCGCGTGATCGAGGCGAGCACGGCATCGACGGCGCGCTGGGCGTCCGCCTTCGACACCTTCAGATCGCCCGCCACCGACTCGATCAGATCACCCTTGTTCATGGCGCCCTCCGCAAACAGAACGGTGTGCACACGTTCCCGCAAGAGACCCACGAGGCGAATCCGGCCCGAGCTGCCGCGCACGGGGCGCGGAACATCCCTGTCCACCCTCCATCCATCAGACTATCGGAACTTGCCCGCTTGTCAACCCACATTGTGAATATGGGTAACCGGCGCGTTCACCGATCATTTACCGACTCTGGCATCCATCCCGCCATTCGTGTCGTACAGTTGTCCCAGCATGTCAAGTCCTTCGGGTCCACGGCGGGTATCGGCCAACGGCGGCGCGGCGACCAGCGGCGGCAAGCCCGCCGCGCACGCCCAGCAGCGCCCCGCGCCCGACACGCGCACCAAGCAGCCCTGGCTGTGGAACGTGGTGCTGCTCGACGATCAGGACCACACCTACGACTACGTCATCCGCCTGGGGCAGGAACTCTTCAGCCTGAACAAGGAAAAGGCCCTGCACCTGGCCCAGCGCGTGGATAAGGACGGCCGGGCCGTCTGCCTCACCACGCACAAGGAACACGCCGAACTCAAGCGCGAGCAGATCATGGCCTTCGGGCGCGACCCGCTCATGGCCACCAGCAAGGGCTCGATGGGCGCAATCATCGAACCCGCCGAAACGGGCAACGGCGACGGCGACCAGGGCGGCGCGGTCTGAGCGGCCCTTCACGCGGGCCACCGCTCCGGTCGATACCCTCAGCCGACCGCGCGTGCCCAGACCCCTTGTCATTCAGACCGAGCACCTCGACGAGCAGGCCGCGGCGTGGCTGCGCGAGCGCTGCGACCTCGAGAAAATCTCCTACGACGACGAGCCGGCCTTCAGCATGGCCCTCAAGTCGGCCTCGGGTCTGGTGGTGCGCACCTACACGCAGGTGAACGAGGCCCTCCTGGCCAGGGCACCCGCGCTCAAAGTCATCGGACGCGCGGGCGTGGGGCTCGACAACTTCGACCTCGCGGCCTGTGCCAGGCGGACCGTGACGGTGGTGCACACGCCCGATGCCAACACCAGCGCCGTGGTCGAGTATGTGTGGGCCCTGCTGCTTGATGCGACGCGGCCCCGTGCGTTTCTTGAGGGGGCCCTCGAGCCCGCCCGCTGGCGCGAGGTGCGCGAGGAGTTCAAGGCCGCCCGCCAACTCTGCCAACTCACACTGGGCATCTACGGCCTGGGGCGCGTCGGCTCGGGCGTGGCCGGCGTGGCCCGTGCGCTCAACATCCGCACCCTCTACCACGACCTGCGCCACATCCCCGCGGCTCAGCGCCACGGTGCCGAGCCGGTCGCGCTGGAGCGGCTGCTGAGCGAGTCCGATGCGCTCTCGGTCCATGTGGACGGCCGCAAGGCCAACCGCGGGCTGATCGGCCCGGGGGCCTTCGCGCAGATGAAGCCCGACGTGATCTTCCTCAACACGAGCCGCGGGTTTGTGGTGCAGAACCACGCCCTCGCCGAGTTCATGATCGCGCACCCCGCGGCCCTGGCCCTGCTCGACGTGCACGAGCCCGAGCCCTTCGACGCGACCTACCCCCTGCTGGAGATCGAGAACATCCACCTCGCCCCGCACATCGCCAGCGCCACGGCCCTGGCCCACGCCAACATGAGTTGGGTGGTGAAAGACGTGTGGCGGGTGCTGAGCGGCGAGCAGCCCGAGTTTGCCGCGCAGCCGGAGCCGCAGTAGCGACCCAACCACAAAGGCACCAAGGACACAATGAAGGCCTTGGACGCGGACCGGATGGGCGCGGCCAGCACAGCCTTCCGGTCCACCCCTCCACCGCCCTGCCTTCCTTCGTGCCCTTGTGTCTTTGTGGTGATCCCCCATGACCGCCAACCAACCCAACCCGCTCTGGGGCAAAGCCACGCCGGCCCACGAGGAGGGCCTCTTCCTGGAGGGGCCTCGACGCCGCGGCAGCGAACTCTGGCGCGTGATCCGCATCGCCGCGGAGTTCATCTACGGCTTCCGCACGCTCCACTTTGTCGGCCCGTGTGTGACGATCTTCGGCTCGGCCCGCTTCAAGGAAGACCATCCGCATTACGCCCTCACGCGCGAGATCGGGGCCCGGGTCAGCCGCATGGGCTTCACGGTGCTGACGGGCGGCGGTCCGGGCCTGATGGAGGCGGCCAACCGGGGTGCCCGCGACGCGGGCGGGCCCAGTGTGGGGTGCAACATCGTGCTGCCCATGGAGCAGAAGCCCAACCCCTACGTGGACCGCTTCGTCGAGTTCCGCTACTTCTTTGTGCGCAAGGTGATGCTGGTGAAGTACAGTTACGCCTTCATCGCCATGCCCGGCGGCTTCGGCACGCTCGACGAACTCTTCGAGGCCCTCACCCTGGTGCAGACGGGCAAGATCCACGACTTCCCCGTCGTGCTCGTGGGGCGCGACTACTGGGGGCCGCTGGCCGACTTCATCCGCACGCGCATGCTCGAAGCGGGCACCATCAGCCCCGGCGACGAGCGCATCTTCACGCTCACCGACTCGCCCGACGAGGTCGTGGCCGTGCTCGAGCGCGAGGCCGTGCGAGCCTTTGGCCTCGTGCGGCGCCGGCCGCGCCGCCGCTGGTGGCTGGGTGAGAGGTGAAGAGAAGAAGGCATCAAGGGATGAAGGGATCGAGGGATAAAGGCCGTCCCTTCTGACTTGATCCCTCGTTCCCCGGACCGCTGGTTCCCTTCGCCAAAAAAAGAAGCCCGCGGCTACCGGTGAGGGAGGGCCGCGGGCTTGAAAGATGGCATCGAACTGTCCGCCGCCGTCCGCACCACCACGCCTGCCGCGTGGGCACGAATCGACAGCCGGAGAGCGAGCACCAAGCAGTGGGCGTGCCTGTGAACTCATCCGCCCGGCGATCGCCGGGCCTCCTCACTCTCCGCCCGAACTCTATCGCCGGTTCCCTGCTTTGTCAGGAAAATGCTGCCCTCCGGTGAACCGATACCCGTTCTCGGCCATGTGTTCGGTGGGTTTATGGGGGTGTGGTAAGGTGGGTAAGCCACCCTGCAAGCCCCCCGGGGCATGCCCCACGCGGGCGCGCACAGGGCCGCAAAGGCCTACTCCGGCCCCTCCAAGCGTCTACGGATCGCCTCCAGTGCCCTGTGGACGGCCATCTTCACGGCCCCAGGCGTGCGGCCGGTCTGCTCGGCCACCTGCTGGTGGGTCAGGCCTCGGCCCACGTGCAGGTCGATCAGCCGGCGGTGGTCGGCGTCGATATCGCCCAGAGCGCGGCGCGCCCGGGCCATGAGTTCGCGCTTGCGCACCACCACGCTGGGCCGCTCGGTGCCCGCCGCGAGGTGCTCGACGACCGCGCTCACCGTGCCGGGATCGACCATTGAGCGCGACTGCGATACGGGCCGCCCGCCCCCGCCGCGCTTGAGGGCGCGGGTGCGCTCGAGCATGTTCAGCAGGCGGCTGCGGGCGATCACCTTGAGCCAGCCCAGAAACGCCTCATACCCCAAGGGCTTGAGGTCCTTCACCGACCGGGCCGCCGCGGCCAGCGTCTCCTGCAGCACATCCTCGGGCGAGACCAACGCCCCCGCGCTGCGGCGGCCGATCTTGCGGCGGATGCTGGCGAGCAGTTCGGGTTGAAAGTGGACGAGCAGGCTTTGGAGCGCGGCCCTGTCGCCCGCCGCGGCGGCGCGGATGAGGGCGTCAAGGTCGAGCGGCGCCCGGCGCGGTGCGGGGCTCACTTCCCCTCCACCAGCATCAGCACCCGCAGCACCTCGGCCACGCTCCAGGCCTGGGCCGGGCAGCCGTTCGGGCGCTGGGGCTCCTGCGGCGTGTCGTCGCCGTCGAAGACCTCGGGCAGGTGGCCGGGGCAATCGCGGTCGAGCCAGCGGAGAGCCCCGGCCAGGATCGCACGGGCATCGGCCCGCGCCCCCGGCGTGAAGCCGCCCACGCGCAGCGCGGCCTCGGCGAGCGGGCCCAACAGCCACGGCCAACTCGTGCCGTTGTGGTACGCGCTGTCGCGCTCGAACATGCGCCCCCCGTAGCGGCCCTTGTAACGCGAGTCGGCCGGGTCGAGCGTGCGCACCGCCTGCGGCGTGAGCAGCCGGCTCTTCGCGTACGCCACCACGCTCCTGGCCTGGGCGGGCTCAAGGGCCGAGTGCGGCAGGCTGGCCGCGAACACCTGATTGGGCCGCACCTCGCGCTGCGGGTTCCATCCACCGTGCTCGCTCACGAGGTGATCCACCAGGCACCCCAGTTCGGCGTTCCAGAACACCTTGCGGAAGGAGGCGCCGACTTTGTCGCGGAGCGCGGCGAGGTCTGCCGCGCCGGGCACACCCGTCGCCACGGTCGCCAGATGGGCCAGGGCGTTGTACCACAGGGCGTTGATCTCCACCGCCTTGCCGGGGCGGGGCGTGAAGGCGATGCCGTCGCGCTTGGCATCCATCCACGTGAGTTGGGTGGTGTGGTCGCCGGCGTAGATCAGACCGTCGGCCGGGTCCATGCCGATGTGGTGGCGCGTGCCGGCCCGGTACTGGGCCACCACGTCAAGGCACGCCGGGAGCAGGTCCTTGTTGAAAGAGAGGGCATCGCCGCTGGCGGCGAGGTAGCAGCAGGCCGCGTGGATGAACCAGAGCGACGCGTCCACCGTGTTGTAGTGCGGCTCGCCGGTGTAGTCGTCGAACACATTGGGGATGAGGCCGCCGGAGCGGTGATCGGCAAAGGTCTTGAGCACCTGGCGGGCTTCCTCGAAGCGGCGCGTGCACAAGAGCAGGCCCGGCAGCGAGATCATGCTGTCGCGCCCCCAGTCTGCAAACCACGGGTACCCGGCGATGATCGTGGCCCGGTCGCCCGTGCCCGCCAGCGGCCCGGCCGGCGGGGCCACCCGGCGCACCACGTAGTCGTCGCTGGCGGCGATCAGCCGCACCAGGTCGTCGGTCGGCTCGGCCCCGCCCAGCGTCTGGCGGGCCTGCTTCACCAGCCCGCCGATGCGCATGCGGCGATGCCGCTCGTCGGCGTCGATGTCGCGGGCATCCGGGCCGTTCAGGCTCGCGTGGATCGTGGCTGTAACCTTGCCCGCACCCGAGGGGATGTTGATCGTGAACGCGCCGGGATGGAAGAGGTCTTCCAGGTAGTCGTACCCCCGGTCGCGCTCGTGGTCGTACTGAAAGTCGTACCACCACTGCTCATCGGCCGTGAACTCGGCCGACCCGCCCCACGAGCAATCGCACGTCAGGTGCAGCGCGGCACCCGGCCCCGCCACCACGCACCCCGCCCCCACCGTGGCCGACGAGCGCGGGGCGACGCGGAAGCGCCCGCTCACGGTGTCGCGCAGGTTCAGGCCGTGAAAATCCCGCAGGGCCACCAGCGGCCGCAGCACCAGGCGCGCCGCCCGCCCGCCGGTGTCAACGACGTAGCGCACCGCCACCGACGGTGCATCGTGCATGAGATGCACCTGCTTGCTCACGGTGGCGCTGCCCACCTTGTAGTGCCAGCGCACGCCCACATCCTTCTCGAAGCGCACCAGGTGGGCGTGCCCGGGCGGGTGGAGCACGCCGGGGCGGAAGACGAAGTTGGCCAGGTCGGTCTTCTGCTCGTTGGCCGCGCCGGGGGCCAGCACCAGCGTCTCCGCAAAGGCCGAAAGCGCCATGAGCCGCTGCACCGGCGGGCGCAGGCTCGCCACCAGCAGGCCGTGATAGCGTCGCGTGGGGGCACCCAGCGCGGTGCCCATCGCAAAGCCCCCATTGCCGCCGGTGAGCAGCCACTCGGTGCGCTGCAACTCCTCCACGCCGGCGGGCTTGTCGGGGGCCGCCGCGGCGGGGCCGTGGCGGACGTAGCGGGGCGGGCTGAACCCCTGCCCCACCGGCGCGGCGGGCGGCGAGGCCGAAGGAGGGCCGGAGGCGGCCTTGGAAGACGACGACGACGAGGGGGCGGGGGGCATGGGAGGGGTCCTGGGCCGGACGGCGATGGCGGGTGATGGTACAACCGTCCGGCGGCGTCGGGCCTGCACGCGGTATCTTCACCACCGATGCGCACCCCTCCACCATGGTGGGATTGGCCTCTGGAACTCTCGCCCCACCTGCTGAAACGCATGGTGGACCGCGACTTCACGGAAATCGAGTTGCGCACGATGCTCGACCGCGCCGACCGCCTGGAACCGGCCGCCACGCCGGGGCGCTGGCTCGTGCACACTCGGCACGCACACGCCCCGTGGGTGGTCGTGGTCGAAGCCATGCTCGCAGAGGAGGTGCTCGTCGTCATCACCGCGTATCCACAATCCCGCCAACAATGATCCCAGCCATGTCCGTCCGCTACCTCGAAGTGACCTATCGCAACGGCCGCCCACTGGCGGCGTACCTCGCCATGCCGCGCCTGCCCGGTGAGCGGGCCGCGGGCACGCGCCCGCTCGAACACGGCCTGGTGGCCGACTTCGCATCAGACGGTCGGCTCATCGGCATCGAGATCACCGACCCCGCGACGGCGACCCTGCCCGTGTTGAACGCGGCCCTTGCCGCGCTCGGGCAGCCGCCCCTGGGCCCGGCGGACGCGGCCCGCCTGGCCGCGGCGTGAAGTCCGCCCCATGCACAAGACCCGCTCCATCGTGCGCCCGCGTGCCTATGCCGCGCGGCTGCGGAGAAGGGTGCTGTTCGTGTTCTTGGGCCCGCCCGTGTGGGTGGTGGGTGCCAGCACGGTCATTTCGCAAATAAACCCGATCTCGTTTCTTCCCGGCGTGGGTGTAGTTGGCATCCCATCGGCGGCCGTCATCTGGGTCTGCCTTGCCCCGGCGGTGCTCCTGCTCGTCCTGCAATCGGTGCTGTGCCTGCACATCGCGCGGCGCTTCCGCCGCGCCGACTAGTCGCTCTGCCCCGGCTGCGGCTACTCGCTCGCCGGCCTCACCCGCTCCGTCCCCTGCCCCGAGTGCGGCAGCATTGTGGATGTGAACAGCCTGCGGGCGTGGTGGAAGCGCTGGCTCTGGTTGGCCTGACGGATCGCCGCTGCCTCCTTGCCCCGCCCCCCCAGCCCGGCAAGAATGAGCATGGACACCCGCACCAGCGTGCCCGCCGACAAGATCATGTTCGATGGCATCACGTTTGACGACGTGCTGCTCTTGCCGCGCCACAGCAGCGTGGTGCCCGCCGAGGCCGACACCACCACGCGGCTCACGCCCAGAATCAAACTCAACATCCCGCTGCTCTCGGCTCCCATGGACACGGTCACCGAGCACAGCCTCGCCATCGCCCTGGCCCAGGAGGGCGGCCTGGGCGTCATCCACCGCAACCTGCCCATCGACGTGCAGGCCCGCGAGGTGAGCAAGGTGAAACGCTCCGCCAACGGCGTGATCCTTGACCCGCTCACGCTCAGCCCCGATGACACCGTGGGCAAAGCCCGCCAGCTCATGCAGCGCTACAGCGCCAGCGGCTTCCCCGTTACCGACAAGGGCGAGGCCAAGGGCAAGGTGCTGGGCATCCTCACCCGCCGCGACCTCAAGTTCGTGGAGGACGAATCCACCACCGTGGGCGGCGTGATGACGCGCGGCAACCTGATCACCGCGCCCCCGGGCACCACGCTCGAAGAGGCCAGCGTCATCCTCAACAAGAACAAGGTCGAGAAACTGCTGATCGTCGACAAGGAGTACCGCCTCGCCGGCCTCATCACCATGCGCGACATCGACCGCCTCAGCCAGTTTCCCCGGGCGTGTCTCGATGCACGCGGCCGCCTGCGCTGCGGCGCGGCGGTCGGTGTCGACCAGTACGAGCGGGCCGAGGCCCTCGTCGCCGCCGAGGCCGATGTGCTCGTGGTCGACACCAGCCACGGCCACTCCGAGCACGTGCTGCGCACCGTGCGCGAGATCAAGAAGCGTTTCGGTATCGAGGTGATCGCCGGCAACGTCGCTACGGCCGACGCGGCCCGCGCCCTGGTGGACGCGGGCGCCGACGCGGTGAAGGCCGGCATCGGCCCCGGCTCCATCTGCACCACACGCATCGTTACAGGCGTCGGCGTGCCGCAACTCACGGCCATCATGGAGGCCGTGCGCGGCGTAGGCACCAGCGGAGCCACCGTCATCGCCGACGGCGGCATCCGCCAATCGGGCGACATCGCCAAGGCCATCGCCGCGGGCGCGGGCGCCGTGATGATGGGCTCCATGTTCGCGGGGCTGGATGAATCACCGGGCGAACTCGTGATCCGCCAGGGCCGCCGCTACAAGAGTTACCGCGGGATGGGCTCGGAGGGCGCCATGAACGCCGGCTCGGCCGACCGCTACGGCCAGAAGGGCCCGCTCTCGGCGAGCGCCGCCAGCCCCGCGCACAGCGGCCAATCCACGCGCGGCGACGGCGAAACCCGCCGCATCAAGTTCGTGCCCGAAGGGGTGGAAGGCCTGGTCGCCTACCGCGGCACACTCGCCGAGTTTGTCTACCAGATGGTGGGCGGCCTGCGTGCCAGCATGGGGTATTGCGGCTGCCCCACCATCGCGTCGCTGCAGAGCGAGGCCCGCTTCTGCAGGGTCAGCCCGGCCACCATCATCGAGAACCACCCGCACAACATCCGCATCACGAAAGAGTCGCCCAACTACATGACCGAGATGGGCAGCGAGAGGGAGTGAATCTCCGCGGCCCCAGCGGGGCCGAAGGATATAGCCACGGGCGGAGGTGGCCGCAGACGACCGCAGCCCGTGGTTCGCGTGTGTTGCACAGCACCGCCCCGACGGGGCGAGTATCGGGATACGCTGAGCGGAGAGAACACGCTCGCGCAAAGGGACGCACACATGACCGCCAACGGAACGCTGGAACAGTTGATTGAGTGCCTCATTCATGTCATTGGCCGCGCCGCTGTGCCAGAAGCACGGGTTCGCGAAGTCGTCGGCGATCGCGCGAAACAGATCAAGGCCTTCAACTTGGCTGATGGAACCCTCGCCCAAGTCCAGATCGCGAAGAAGGCAAGGGTGGAGCAGAGCAATCTAAGCCACACGAGCAAGCGCTGGGTGGAGAACGGCATCGCGTTTTGGATCGGCGCGGGTAAGGAGGCTCGTCTCGTTCACATCTACCCCATACCGAGCGTCGGCGCGAGGAAGCCCGCGCCGAGGAAGCGTCGGACCAAGAGGGGACGTCGCATGTGAAACTGGATGGCAAGTCCATCCCGACCGCCTTCATTCTCGGCGCAGGTGCGACCCGAGGCGCGATCTCCCATGTGCTCGTGAACCGCAAGCGCATCAAGGCACCGCTCAACTTGGATTTTTTCAAGGTAGCAGAAACCTACGCGCGCGCCCGAGGGGCTGATTCGGCCGATGCGAAGCGTCTGGCTCGGATCAAGACCATCTTCAAGACCGAGCTCCCCGCGAAATGGCCGCCGCTCATGGAGACGGCCTTCAGCCTGTTGTACACGGCGAAGGACTTTCCCGAAATCTACGCGTCCCGGTCAGGCCCGAAACCGGATCCCGGCGAGAGGCGCGAGCTTGAGGACTTCCTCTCGTTGCTCTTCGACATCCTCTATGTACTTGATCATCATGCCCCCGCGGATACGGGCTACGACCGGCTTGCAGGCGTGCTGGAATCGGGCGACGCACTCATCACTCTGAACTACGACACCATGCTGGACTCGGCACTCACTCGCCGTGGTTGGGATCCAAGGGTCGGCTACGCCCTCAGTGGCGGAAGTCAGAAAGTGAAGTGGAAACCGGCCCCTACCCCTGATGTCCAGAACGCGAAGGGCGTTCGCTTGCTCAAGCTTCACGGATCTCTCAACTGGTGGGTTCGTGGATCCCCCGCATCGCTTTCAAATGTGTTCTCGATGAAGCCCGTGATGGTAACCCAGCCCCGTACCAACGACCAGGCCGGCAAGATTCGACAGATCATCCCACCGATTTACGGCAAGGTTTTCGGCCATAGCCATTGGCGAAAGTTGTGGAAAGCAGGCTTTGATGCCCTTTGCGATGCCGAGTTGCTCGTTGTGGTGGGGTGCTCCATCGTAGAAACGGATTACCACCTTCAGGCTCTGCTGCGTCGCGTCGTGCGGGAGCGCAAGAAGCGGGGCGACAAGTTCAACGACGTGATTCTGGTCGACCGGGTTCGAATCCGGCGCCGTTGGCAGAAGGTGCTCAAGGGCTCCGTCCATCGATACACCGGATTCAAGTCCTTTGAAGCGTTCCTTTCACAAGGAGTCAATGCATGAGTGACCTCTCAACCGATCGGGCGGCGAAGGCACTGGAGCGCATCGCGCTCGTGTTGGGGGCGATGTATGCCCAGCGACTCACGGACAAGGACCAGGGTGCCAAGGCAGCGAAGCTCAGCCACCTCGGTTTCTCCAACATCCAGATCGCGGACGCCCTTGGGACCACGGGCAACGCAATCGGCGTTGCTCTTCACAAGGCCCGCAAGGCGTCCGGCAGCGGAAACAACTCCAAAGCCCGTAAGAAGAAGGGCAAGAAGTGACCGACCGCCCCCGCAGCATCCCTTCGGGACGCCACGCTCACGCCCGCAGCCGCGCCGCGTATCGCGCCAACGCCTTGAGCGGGAAACTGTGGCGGTACAGGTGATACCGCAGGTAGAACACCTTGGGGAAGCCCGTGCCGGTGAAGAAGTGCTCGCTCCAGCCGCCGGCCCGATCGCGCACGTGGTCGTGATCGGGGGAGACGGCAGAGGGGGACGCCCTCCCCGCTGCCCCCTCCCGGAGGGAGTGGGTCCGCACACATGATTTGTAGGCGTAAGGCAACTTGTCCGCCGCGAGTTGGTCGTCCATCAGCCACTGCGCGGCACGCCGCACCGCCTGGTGCTCAGCGGGCAGCAGGTGCATGAGCGTGATGAGGCCCCAGGCCGTCTGGCTCGCGGTGCTCTCGCCCTTGCCCATGAGCGCGCGATCAAGGTACGAGTTGGCCGATTCGCCGAAGCCGCCGTCGGCGTTCTGGATCGAGAGCAGCCACGCCCGGGCCTTGTCGAGCGCGGCCATCACCCCCGCCCTTGGTGGGGCGGAGATCCTGTCCGCCATTCGTGCCACCGACTCTTGAGGCTCTGCGAAAGAGTCCGTGCCCGGCCTTGGTGGGGCTGCCGCCCCCTCCACCACCGGCACAGTGCCCCCGTTGGCGGCGAACACCAGCCCGTTCACCGCCTGCCACGTTCCGTAGATGTAGTTCACGCCCCAGCGGCCCCACCAGCACCCCTCGGGCTGTTGGGTGCGCACGAGGTAGTCGGTCGCCGCGGCAAGGGCGGGATGATCGCGCTCGAGGCCGCAGCAGACCAGCGCCTCAGTCACGCGCCCGGTGATGTCGGAGCAACTCGGGTCCTGCATGGCGTTGTGGTCGGCAAAGGGGATGGCCTCCATCCACGCGCGATGGCGGGTGCGGTCGAAGGCGGCCCAGCCGCCGTCGTCGTTCTGCATCGCCAGAATCCAGCGCACCGCCCGCCGCGCGGCGTCGCGGTTGCGGGTGGAGTTGGGCCGGTCGCCGGCGCGGTAGAGCGCCTTGGCCACCATGCAGGTGTCGTCCACATCCGGGTACCAGTCGTTGCGATACTCAAACGCCCAGCAGGCCATGTCGATCCCGGGCTTCAGATCGCGGTCGGCGGGGCGCAGGTTGTTGATCCAGTCGCCGGTGCGTTTGACTTCGCGGTCGATCAGCCAGTCGCAGGCCCGGGCCACGCGCTCGTCAGTCTGCGTGGTGAAGCCCGCCTCGATCAGCGCATCCAGCGCGATGGCGGTGTCCCACACGGGTGAGAAGCAGGGCTGCAGGCGGATGTGGTCCAGACGCGGGTCGCTGTGCGGTTCATCAATGAAGAACGCGTCGAGGTCGGCCTCGGCCTGACGGATCACGGGGTGGTCGCGCCCGTAGCCCAAGGCCTGAAACGCCACCTGCACATACACCATGGGCGGGAAGATCGCGCCCAGCCCCTCGGTGGTTTCGGGGTCCATGCGGGCCCTGATCCACGCCTCGGCGTTGCGCACGGCCACATCGCGCAGTGGCGTGAGCCCGCTCTTGCGGCACCACTTGATGAACTTGTCGGCCGCGAGGAAGAAGTTGTTCCACGTGAAGACGCGCCCGGCATCCCACGGCTTGCCCAGCCGCTGCCGCAGCGTGTGGTCCACAAACAACTCGTCGATCCCGCACGCCTCGGGCACCGCCCGCACCGGCTGCAGGGCCGAGCACAACGCCAGCGGCAAAATCATCGTCCGCGTCCACGCCGCGACCTTGTCCAGGTGGAACGGGAACCAGCGCGGCAGGAGCACGATCTGCGGCGGAATCGCCGGGCATGCCTCCCAACTCACCTGCCCCAGGCAGGCCAGATAGAACATGCTGAACGTGTTGATCTTCTCGGCGCCCCCCGCCGCGATGACGCCATCGCGGGCCCGCAGCATGTGCTCGGCACGCGGCGAGTCGCCCATCAGTTTGAGCACGAAGTACGCCTTCACGCACGCCGACAAATCCATCGGCGAACCGGGATACTGGCCCCACGTGCCATCGGCGCGTTGCGACAAACGGAGTTGGTTGGCGATCCGCTGGTGCCGGGCCCAATCGGCCCGCTCGCGCGGCTCACCCGCGGGGCTCCCCTCGTGCCCCAGGATGAACTTCATCAACAGGTACTCAGACGACAGGATGCTGTCGCCCTCGAGTTCGGCGCACCAGTGCAAACCCTTGCCCGACCGGCCGCCCCAGGGCTTGGTGCGCTGCTTGGTGAAGAGTGCCGCAGCGGCGGCCTGCACCGCGCCCTTGGCCCGTGCGGCACCGCTGCCGCTCCCATCGGCCGGGGGCCGGGCCGGGTCGGTGTCGGGCTTGATCTCGGGGGCCAATCCTGCCGTGGCTTCGATGGCGGTCGGGGGCATGGGAGGCGGAGGGTAGGAGGTGCGCAGGCCGCGCACGCCGCCACGATACGGCGTGTGTTTGGGATGGTCGCGCTCCGCGGAACGAACACCACGCCCGCGGCGTCCGAATAGAGTCTCAGCGGGTATCACGTCAGGGCCGCTCTTCCTCTCCCGCGCACAGGCTTGGCCGCACCCATGGACACCATCCGCCACGTCGTTCGCTCCGCCCGCCTGCGGCTGCTCGCCGCGCGGCTGTTGTCTGACCTCACCTGGTGCGTAAGCGCGGCGATTGTTCTGGCCCTCGCCCTGCGCATCGCCCAGCAGCTGCTCGGCTTCGGCGTCAATTGGGCCCGCGTCGCCATCGGCTTCGGCGCAGCGGCGGCACTGGTCGCCGTGGGCTGGTCGTTGGTGCGCCGCCCGAGCGCGGATGCGGCGGCCCGGCGCGTGGATGAGGGGGCGGGCCTGAACGAATCGCTCTCCACCGCGCTCAGCGTGGCGGGCGAGCGCACTGCGTGGAGCGAACTGGTGGTGGAATCGGCGGCCCAGCGGGCGCGAGGGCTGAACGTGGGGCGGGCGGTGCCCATCCGCGCCCCGCGCCACTGGCACTACCCGCTCACCTGCGCCCTGACCGCGCTGGTGGTGTGGCTGGTCCTGCCGGGCTTTGACCTGCTCGGCTCCCAGGCCCGGGCCACCGAGAAGAAGGCCGAGGCCCAGAAGGTGGACGAGGCCCGCGCCAAGGCCACCAGCGCCATCGACGAGGTGAAGAAGAAACTCGGCGACCAGGCTTCCAAACTGGGCGCGGGCGACAACGAGGCCCCCGACGCCGCGGCCAAACCCGACGAAAACCCACCCACGCCCGACGAGATCAAACGCGCGGCGGTGAAGCAACTCACCACCATGAAGGACAAACTCGAAGCCCTCAAGCAGACCGAGGGCGTGATGAAGGCCGATGCCCTGCAGCAGGCCCTGAAGCAACTGCGCACCCCCGAATCGGGCCCCATGTCCGACGTGGCCGGCAACCTCGCCAAGGGCAACTTCAGCGACGCCAAGAAGGCCCTCGAGCAGATGGCCGAGAAACTCAGCGCGCAAGATGGCTCGGGCGACATGAAGCCCGGCGAGCGCGAGGCCCTGGCCAGGCAGATGCAGAACCTGGCGAGCCAACTCGAGAAACTCTCACAGGGCAGCAAGCAGATGGAGCAGAAACTGGCCGACATGGGCCTCGACAAGGCTCTGGCCAAAGACCCGGCCGCGCTCGCCAAGGCCCTCGACAAACTGCCGCAACTGAACATGGAGCAGAAGCAGGGCCTTATCAAGATGGCCGAGGCGGCCAAGAGCGCGGGCGAGAGCATGAACGCCATGGCTCAGGCCATGAGCAAGATGGCCCAGGGCCAGACCGAGCAGGGCATGAACCCGCAGGGCCAGCAGGGCATGGCCGAGATGATGCAGCAGATGAGCCAGGCCGAGATGATGGCCGCGGAGATGTCGAGCGTGGAGGGGGCCTTCTCGGAAGCCAAGAACCAACTGCAGGCCATGAGCGAGAGCCTCGGCCAGTGCGACAACCCCGGCATGGGCCAGTGCCAGAACGGGCTCGACCCTTCGAGCGGCCAGTGGCGCGCGGGCGACACCCAGAAGCAGACCGGCTCCGGGCGCGGCGGCCCGGGCCAGGCCAACGGCGGCTCAGCCAAGGAGCAGATGGCCGACGAGAGTTGGGAGAAGCGCAAGGTGCGCTCCGCCCTCGGGCAGGGCCCCACCATCGGCTCCACGCTCATCGAGGGCGAGAGCATCAAGGGCGAGAGCACGGCCAAGTTCCAGAGCGCCGTGGAGGCCGCGAGCCAGCAGGCCAACGAGGCGATGGAGACCAACGCCATTCCCCGCGAGTACCACGAGGCGATCAAGCACTACTTCGGCCGCCTCGCGGCCAAGACCAAGGCCCAGCAGGGGCAGGTGCCGCCCGCTCCCGCGGCCCCCAAGAAGCCGTGAGGCACACCCGCCGCGCAGTTCAGGCGATGAACACCGCCGCGACGGCCCCGGTCATCCAGCAGGCCAGGGCCCCGGCCAGCATCGCCCGCGGGGCCAACGCCACCAGATCGGCCCGGCGCGAGGGCGCCAGCGCCGACAGGCCGCCGATCTGGATCGCCATCGAGGGGATGTTGGCAAACCCGCACAGGCAGTAGGCAGCGATCTGCCCCGTGCGGGGCGAGAGCGTGCCGGCCTTGATGTGGGCGCTCAGGTCGATGTACGCGACAAACTCGGTGGCGATGATCTGCGTGCCCATGAGCGCGCCCAGCCCCGGCGCATCCTTCCACTCCGCCCCGATCAGCCACGCCAGCGGCGTGAGCGGGTAGCCCAGCAGGGCCTGCAACGTGAAGGGCGCGATGCCGCGCTCGGCCCGCCACGCCGCCACCGGTGCCCAGTCTCCCAGGGCCGCCAGCGGCCAGTTCACCAGCGCGAGGAGCGCCACAAACGCCACCAGCATGGCCGCCACGTTGGCCGCCAGCCGCAGCCCGTCGGTCGCCCCCGCCGCGGCGGCATCAAGCACGTTGCTGGTGGTGCGCTGGTCGTGCATCAGGGCCCGCACCGATTCGGGGCGGGGCTCGTCGGTCTCGGGCAGCATGAGTTTGGCCATCACCAGCCCGGCGGGTGCCGACATCACCGAGGCCGTCATGAGGTGCTTGGCGAAGAGAATCCTTCCCTCCTCGCTCTCGCCGCCAAGCAGGCCGATGTACGCCGCCATCACGCTGCCCGCGATGGTGGCGAAGCCGCCCACCATCACGGCCATGAGTTGCGAGCGTGTCATGGTCGCCAGGTACGGCCGCACCGTGAGCGGGGCCTCGGTCTGCCCCACGAAGATGTTGGCCGCGGCCGAGAGAGCCTCCACGCCGGTGATGCCCATGGCCCGCCGCAGCACCCACGCCACACCCGCCACCACCCGCTGCATCACGCCCACGTGGTAGAGCACGCCCATCAGGCTGGCAAAGAACACGATCACCGGCAGCACCTTCACCGCGAACACAAAGCCCCACGGCTTGGAGGCATCGGCTAGGTTGCCGAACAGGAAGACGATCCCCGCATCGGCGAACGAGATCACGCGGGCCACACCCGCCGCGAACAGGTCAAAGGCGCCGATCACCCTGTCAAATCGCAGCAGCAGGTACGCGATCACGAACTGCAACAGCACGCCCGAGGCGATCAGCCGCCAGCGGATACGCGCCCGGGCCGTGCTCAGCGCCACGCCCAGGAGCAGGATCACGGCCACGCCCAGGAGCGGGGTGAAGTGCGGCATGGCCGCGGAGCCTACACGCAATCGTCCACCCGGCGCGTAACCTGCACCCGTGAACGCCCCCGCGGCCAAACCGCTCCGTGCAGCGTGGCACGAAGCCCCGGCCCGCATCGCCGCGCTGTGCGCCGGGCGGCCCTGCGCCGTGGTCGCCGTCTCCGGCCCCGTGGGTGCCGGCAAGAGCACCCTGGCCGCGCGCCTCTCGGGGTGCGTGCTCGCCACCGACGACTACCTGCCCGACTACGCACTGGTGCCCGAGCACGAGCGCGACGAGCCCCGCCACCTCGACTGGGCCCGCCTGCGCGCCAACCTCCTCGCCCTGCGCCGCGGCGAGCCCGCGCGCGTGCCCGTCTGGTCGTTCCAATCACACCGGCGCGAGGATGAACGCACCGTCCACCCTCCCGGCCCCGCCGGGCCCGCGCTGCCCGGCACCATCCCGCTCATCGTCGTCGAAGGCATCCACGCCCTCTGCGACACACTCGCCGACGCCGTCGACCTGCGCGTCTTCGTGCACGCCCCCGCCCCCGAGCGCCTCGCCCGCTGGTGCGCCATGGAAGAGCGCGGCGAGCGCGGCTGGGGCGCCGACAGGGCCAGCGCGTTCTTTCACGCAGTGGCCGAACCCACCTTCACACGCCGCGCGGCGGAATATCTCGCCAGCGCCGATGTACTCGTGGAAAACAGCGCCGCCCCCCCGGCTCAGCGCACCGGATAGGGGCTCAGGCGGCTCGCGCCCTGCAGGTTCAGCAGCACGCCCAGGTCGCGCTTCAGGCCGCGCAGGTCGGTGTTGAACTGCATCGTGAGTTCGTTGTCGACATCGTCCTGCCGCTGCGTCATCGTCACCAGTTCGGGCGTCGGGTCGGAGCGGATGTCGGCCAGTTGCTGGCGCGACTCGCTGGCGCACCCCGCCACCAGCGCGAGCGCGGCAGCCGCGAAGACACCCGGCGCGAAGCGGACAGTGGCGGCGTTGCGGCGGGCATTCATCGCGGGAACTCCTTATTCGGAGCGGGTTTATACGGTCCCGCTCGCCGCGCGTCAAGGCTCGCCCAGCGATTCATCGATGGCCGTTCGGCACGCGGTCGGGGCGCGGGTTCCGCTAGGCTCCGGCCCAGTGCCACCCACACGCTCCCTTGTTTCCTTGCTTCCTTGATCCCTTGATCCCTTGATCCCTTGATCCCTTGATCCCTTGTTCCCTCGTTGCCTTCCTCACTCGGCCCTTTCCCCATGGTCATCACCGAAGACCCCGCCGTTGACCTCGCCACGCCCGCCGGCCCGATGCGCACGTACACGCTGCGGCCCGCCGCGCCGGGGCGGTACCCGGGCGTGGTGCTCTTCTCGGAGATTTTCCAGGTCACGGGCCCGGTGCGGCGGCTGGGGGCCATGCTGGCCGGGCACGGCTTGGTGGTGGCGATGCCGGAGATCTTTCACGAGTTGCTCGCGCCCGGCGAAGTGCTGGCGTACGACACGCCAGGTGCCGACAAGGGCAACGCATGCAAGGTGGGTCGGCCGGTCGCGGCGTACGACGACGATGCCCGTGCCGCGCTGGCACACTTGGCGGGCCACGCCGCGTGCACGGGCAAACTCGGCAGCGTGGGCATCTGCATCGGCGGGCACCTGGCCTTCCGCTGCGCCATGAACCCCGCCGTCAAGGCCGCGGCGTGCTTTTACGCCACCGACATCCACAAGGGCGCGCTCGGCAAGGGCGGCGACGACACGCTGGCCCGCGTGAGCCGCGGCGACATCGACCATTGCGAACTGATGATGGTGTGGGGCCGGCAAGACCCGCACATTCCGCTGGAGGGGCGGCGGATGATTTACGACGCGCTCAGCGGCACCCGTGGGGCGGGCCTCCAGCCCGCCACGCCGCCCGTACCCACGGCGAGCGCGGCAGCGGAGACTCGCACCGCCAACTTCGCGTGGCTGGAGTTCAACGCTGCCCACGCCTTCTTACGCGATGAGGGGCCGCGCTACAACCCGGAACTGGCGCGGCAATGCATGGGCCTGGTGGCTGACTTGTTGCGGAGGAGGCTGGGTGAAGGCGAGACCGGCGCGGGGGTGGTGGTGCAGGGGGGGTGAGTCGGCCCGCGCGGCGGCCGGCGCGAGCGTCGTCCACCCTCCGCCGGGCCGAGGGAGAGAAGGAAAGGAGAAGGACGCCCCCCTTCCGGTGGCTGGCTCGGGCCGCCAAAGCCCGACCCTCGCTGCGCCACCGGCAACCATCGTGCGCCCGAAGCGGGCGAAGAGCCACACCGCCGTGCCCACACGCCCTCAAGAGCCGATCCCCCCTCACCCCTCCAAACGCGCCCCCCAGATCACCACCTCCGGCTCGAGCACCACACCAAACTTCTCCTTCACCGCGCTCCGGCACGCACGCATCGCCTCCAGCACGTCCGCCGCGCGGCAGCCTGTGCCCGCCACAATGAAGTTCGCGTGCTGGTCGGAGACGGTGGCGCCGCCGCGCGATAAGCCCTTGCACCCGGCCTTGTCGATCAGCATTCCCGCGCTCACGCGCGTGCCCGTCGTCCCGATCCCCGGCAGGTCCTCCGTGAGCGTCGGGTTCTTGAAGCAGCACCCGGCGGAGTTGGCGCTCAGCGGCTGCGTGGTCTTCTTGTACTCCGTCACCTCAGCGAGTTTGGCCTTCACCGCCGCGGGGTCGGCGCGGCGGAGGCGGAACTCCACGCGCGACACGATGGCGCCCCCGGCCGACGCGCCCAGCGAGCAGCGGCGATAGGTGAAGTCGATCTGGTTGCGGTTGATCGTCCGCTGCTCGCCGTCGCGACCTACGACTTGTACGGAACGAACATAGTCGCCCGTGCTGCCGTACTTGCCCCCCGCGTTCATCATCACGGCCCCGCCCACGCTGGCGGGGATGCCCGCGAGGTTCTCCAAACCTGTGAGCCCGGCCTCCACCGTCGCGTTGATGAGCTTGAAGAGGTGCACGCCCGCACCGGCCGAGACGGTGGCGTAGCCGCGCGCATCGGGCGCACCGATACTGAACTCCGCGAACACACCCGTCGAGAGCGACACCACCAACTCATCGACACCCTCATCCGCAACCAGCAGGTTGGCACCGTCTCCCAGCACCCGCAGGCTCGCATCCATGCGCACGCACGCGGCGAGTTGTTCGAGCGTGGCGGGGCGGGCAAATCGCCTGGCGCGCCCACCGACGCCGAACCACGTCGGCAGAGGCTGGTCGGTCAATATCTCGACACGCTCCGCCGCGGCCATCGCGCTCACCGCTTCCCCGCAGCCAAAAACCCCTGTGCCACCTTGTACACCGGCCCGGCACCCATGCTCACCAGCGTGTCGCCGTCGCGGCACAGGTTGGCGAGCTGGTCGACGATGGCCTCAAACGGGTAGACGTGCATCGCCCGCACGCCCCTCTCGCGCAGCCGGTCCACCAGGTCCGCCGCCGACACCAGTTGCTTCTCCTGCTCGCTGTCGCGCACGAAGTAGATGTGCGGCACGATCACGATGTCCGCCGCGCTGAAGGCGTTGGCGAACTCCGCCAAGAGGTGGCGCGTGCGGCTGTGCTGGTGGGGCTGAAAGACGCACACCAGCCGCCCGCCGCGCCGCTCGGGCCGCTCGTGCTGACGCAGCGCCCGCAGTGTGCAGTCGATCTCCGTGGGGTGGTGGCCGTAGTCGTCGTAGACGCGCACGCCGGGGCTGCCCGCCCCCCCCGTGCCGCGCGCTCCCGCCGCACCGACTTTCCCCGCGTCCCCTCTGCTCAGCGTGCGCGTACCCAAATACTGGGTCCGCCGGTCCACACCGCGAAAGTCGCTCAGGCACGCGCTGACCTTGGCCGCATCGGCACCCAGGCACAGCGCCACCGCCGCGGCGGTCGCGGCGTTCATCGCGTTGTGCTCGCCGGGCAGGTGCATCGTCCACTCGCACACAGTCTCCTTGTCGGGGTTCACCAGCGCGGCACGCCGCCCGTCGGGGTCGTAGCGCACGCACCAGTCCGCCGCGGGCGTGAAACCGATAGTCTGCACCCTCGCCCGCACGCCGGCTGTCACCTCGCGCCGGTGGGCACCCTCGTGCGCAATGAGCAGCAGGCCCCCGTGGTCCGCCGGCGCCACCTGCCGGGCGAACACCGCGAAACTCTCCACCACCGCATCCAGCGAGCCGTAGACGTCGAGGTGGTCGGCCTCGACAGAGGTGATGACGGCGAGTGTGGGGTGGAAGTTGTGAAAACTCCGGTTGAACTCGCACGCCTCGGCCACGAGCACGCCCCCTCCTCCGCCCCCGCCGCCCGGCTTGCCCGCCAGCGGCCCGATCGGGATCGTGTCGGCCCCGATCCGCACGCCGCCGCCCAGTTGCGCGCACGTGGCGCCCACGATCACCGTCGGGTCGATTCCCGCCGCGGCGAGCACGCAGCCGAGCATCGCCGTGGTGGTGCTCTTGCCGTGCGTGCCCGCGACGGCGACGCCGGTGCGACCCGTCATGGCACGCCCCAGGGCCTGCGCGTAGGTGAGCACGGGGATGCCGCGGCGCACGGCCTCGTTGTACTGCGGATGGTCGGCCTTGATCGCTGCGGAGACCACCACCAGGTCGCACAGCGGCGGCAACCCCGCCGCGGACTGATCCAGAGACACCGCGATGCCGTCGGCGGCGAGCGCATCGGTGGTCTCCTGGCGGCTCATGTCGCTGCCGGAGACGATGCCGCCCCGGGCGCGCACCATGCGGGCCAGACCGCTCATGCCGCAGCCGCCGATGCCGACAAAGAAGACGTGCCTGCACGCCACGTCGAGGGACGGGGGCGGTACCGTTGGCGGGTTGGATGAGGCCGGGGGCACGTCGGGCACCTCGTCGGTTACGGCGCCGGCGCACGCGGCGGCGGAATCGGTCAGCAGCATGGGCAGGGTATCGGCTTTGGGCTGCGGGCCGGTACAAACTGTGGCGCGGCGGATCAGGTCTGCGGAGGTCGTACGCGCGTGCGAGCGGGCTCAACGGTGATGATCGCACCGGAGGCGGCAAGCCCTTCGAACTGATCGATGGCCGCGAGGATGAACCGGGCCTGATCGCGAGAGCGGATATCGACGAGGCGGATGATGCCCGCGTGGGGCCGGCCCTGGGCCACGGCGAGCTGCCCGAAGTCCTTGTCGAGGGTGATGATGATGACGCGCCGACTCTCGAGCGCCATCTCCATGATCGCGGCATCACCGGGATCGGCAGCGAGTTCCCCGGTCCAGACGGTGTCGTGCCCGTGGGTGCGCAGCGCGGCCGCGACCAGGCCCGACACGCAACTGTCCACCAGCAGCCTCACGCGGCTCTTCCGAGCGCGGGCGGCAGCACGGGCCCCTCAACCCGCTCCTGCCCCACGACACGCCGCGCAAAGGCCAGGCAGGCCATGATGTCGGCTCGTTCGAGCCACGGGTAGGCGGACAGAAGGTCGTCGGTGGTGTCGCCAGCCGCGAGCATGCCCAACACGTGTTCGACAGCCAAACGGCGGCCCCGGACGATCGGCTTGCCGCCGAAGACCTGCGGGTCAAACGTGATTCGAGCGAGCAGGGCGGCGGCATCGGGGCTGGGGACCGGATCGGGCTCGTGGAGCGCACCCATGTCCAAAGTCTACACTTGACCCGATGCCCACGCCCGCGGCACCCCTCCCCTACAAAATCGCCACGCTCTGCGACCTGCGCGACAAAGACGGCCGCGTGCTGCTGCTCCGCCGCCTCAAGGCCCCCAACCTCGGCCTCTGCTCGCCCATCGGCGGCAAGCTCGACATGGCCACCGGTGAGTCGCCCGCCCAGGCCGCCCGCCGCGAGATTCACGAGGAGGCCGGCATCGACGTGCCCATCTCGCGCCTCCACCTGCTCGGCATCATCTCAGAGGCCGCCTTTGAGGGCAAGGGCCACTGGCTGCTCTTCTACTACCGCGTGCTCGGCCCGGTGTGGGTCGAACCGCACGACATGCGCGAGGGGCGGCTCGACTGGTTCTACGAGCACGAGGTGGATGCCCTCCCCCTGCCCGAGAGCGATCGCAAGATCATCTGGCCCCTTGTAAAAAAGCACGAGGGCCGCGTCGGGCCCGACGGCTGGCACCTGCCCGACGCCCCGCCCGGGTTCTTCACCGTGCACATCGACTGCGTGGGGCCCGAAGGGCGCGACCTGAAGTGGGCGGTGGAGCAGACGGCGGGGGGGTGAGCGGCGTGCACCTCTGGCCCCGTTCGCAGCCCAGCAGCAACCTTGTTCGTGTGCTGTCAGTAGGCACACGACCGGAATCCGCCGCAACAACCGCCCACGGGGCCGGGTTGTGTTGGCCGCTGACACGGCTTGCGGTACGCTGTGGACGGTGGTGCCGCGCTCGCGGTGCCCACAAGTGGATTGAGTGGAAGGAGGGTCCCATGGCTGTGCTGTGCAATCCGAGTGGTCGCGTTTCGGCGTGCGCGTTGGCGGTGTCCGCCGGTTCGTCCACAGCCTTGGCGGCCTTAGCCGCCCCGCTGCCCGTCACGTATGTCGATTGTCTGAAGACGACCAACGACACCGGCGCCGCCAAGACCGACTTCCACGTGGTGCTCACCTCCGACACCAACCTCACGGTGAGCGTGAGCACCAACGCGGACATCCTCGACCCGCCCGCCAACGCGGCCGGCGACCGCGTGCAGGGCACAGTCATGAACAACGGCACCAAAGAAGTGTCCGTCAACTGGGTCGTCAACACGCCCAAAAACCTCGTCATCAACTACAGCGTGCGCGGCAACGGCGGCAAGAGCGTCAAGATCAAGGACCGCTACTTCACGCCCAAGGCCAACCCCCCCCGCGCCCTCAGCGCCACACCCACCGAGACCGATGTTCCCGGCCTCGGCTGGCGCTACGACGATGCCACCGGCGACGTCTTCCTGCTCAACGGCAGCCCCTTTGACGTCAACTTCGCCGCGGTGGGCTTCTTCTTCCCCGCCAGCGTGCCGAGCATCGACGATTCCCTCGCCCTGATCGACAACCTCGGCGGCGCGCCCGCCAGCGTCCCCAGCGGCATGGTGAGCGCGGCGGTGGGTCAAGTCGCCGGTGAACTCTTCGTGGGCAACTTCCCCCTCGCCAGCGGCTCCATCATCGGCGTGCGCCTCGACGCGAGTTTCCCCTCGGGCGGCGGCTCGATCCTCACGGCGGGCCAGTTCATGGCCTACGCCAACGTGCCCGGGCCCGGCGCGGCGTGCCTGGCCGGCCTCGCGGGCATCGTGGCCGCGCGGCGGCGACGGCACGAACCAACCCGCGCCGCGCGAGGTCACGGCGTTGCGTGGCGCGCACTCACCGTCCGCTGATGTCCATGACGTAAGCGTCTCGCAGAACGATGTGGTAGTCCGGCACGGGCTTGTAGTTGCTCGCCGGGATCACCTCGACTTTGTCGATGCGACCGCCCACGGTGATGAAGTTGCCTGTCTCGGGTTCGAAGCCTTTGTAGTACTGCCAGCCCGCGGGCACCACACACACCACCATCATCGTCTTGGTGAGCAGTCCGTTGGACGTGAAAGGCATCCGGAACGCCTTGCCACCGGACACCTTCGCCATGGACTCCACCGGCCCCCTCCATCCAGCCGCGGGCAACCACTGGCCCACCCACTCGGCGGCCTGGGCTTCCTGATCCCCCGGCTTGCGCAGGCGAGCGACGGACAGCATGATGCTCTCGGGTGTGTGCTCGTCGCTGAGAACGGGGTCGCCGGGCCCAGGGCCCTTCGTCGCCGCAGGCAGCGAGCTCGCGGACTTCGGGAAGTACGCGTGGTAGGCAAAGTACCCTCCGATTCCCGCTGCCGCGAGCAACATCACGAGGGTCCCCTTGTTCATGGCGGACAGCATAACAAAGTGACCCCGGCATTTCATGGCCTCTTGCAACATGCCCGCCCCCGCTGCCCCCCCACCACCACCCACTGACCGCCCCGCGCCGGCACCTACCCTCCCAGCATGCTCCGGATCGGCCCGGTCGAACTGAAAACCAACCTGCTCCTCGCCCCCATCGCGGGCTATTGCGATCTCGCCTTCCGGCGCGTCTGCCGCGAGCAACTCGCCCCCGACGGGCGCGGCCTGGGCCTCGCCTGCACCGACCTGCTCAGCCCGCAAGGCCTCCTGCGCGGCAGCGCCACCAGCCTCGACCTCGCCAAGACCAACCACCACGACCGCCCCCTGTGCATGCAGCTCTACGGCGGTGAGCCGGGCATCATGGCCGAGGGTGCCCTCTGGGCCGCCGAGCACGGCGCCACCATCGTCGACATCAACATGGGCTGCCCTGTTGATAAAGTCACCAAGAAGGACGGCGGCTCCAGACTCCTCTGCATCCCCGAAACCGCCGTCGAGATCGCCCGCGCCTGCGCCCGCGTGCTCGGGCCCCTGGGCATCCCGCTCACGTGCAAGATGCGCCTGGGCTGGTTCGATGGTGCCCCCATCGCCGAGTGGCTTGCGCCGCGGCTGGTGGATGCGGGCGCCGCCGCCATCACCGTGCACGGCCGCACCACCGAGCAGAAGTTCGCGGGAACCGTGAACCACGACGGCATCGCACGCGTGGTCGAAGCCGTGCGCAACGCCTGCCGCGCACCGGGGCAGCACCTGCCCGTGATCGGCAACGGCGACGTGCGCACGCCCGAAGACGCGCGGCAGATGCTCCAGCGCACCGGCTGCGACGGCGTGATGATCGGGCGCGGCGCGCTGGCCGCGCCGTGGCTGTTCCCGGCGGCCTGGTGGCTCATCTCCCGAGGGCAGCCCCTGCCCGAACCAACCGACGCCGCCAAGCTCGCCGTCATCCGCCGCTACATCGACCTCATGCTCGAGCACCAGAGCGAGCGCTACGCGCTCTATCAGGTGCAGCGGCGCATCTCGTGGTTCGGCAAGCACCTCGGCGGCGGCCACTGCAAGCCGCTCAAAGAGGCCGTGCGCGAGGCCCGCACCCTCGCGGCCGTGCGCCAGCACCTCGACCGCTTCGAGGCGGGCGAACTCGGCACGCCGGCCCGGCCGCTCTCCGCCGCGGCGTGATGCCAGCGAGCCCTTGCCGATCAGCCCGGCTCGCCGCACCCCTCAAAGTACCCGGTGATGAAGTCGCCCAGGTTGTCGGAGTTGGGCTCGAAGCACTGGCCCGAGCCGTCGATGGTGTACGCGGCCCTGTAGCCCGCGTCGTAGGGGGCCGGGTTGCCAGGGCACGCAATCGCGTAGCCGCCGGGACCGGGGAGGGCGGGCGCTGTGAAGTAGTCGGTGATGAAGTCGCCGATGTCGTCGGAGTTCAGCGACCCGTCGGTGTTGTAGTCCACTGCGCACACAGCGCCCGCCACCGTGAGCATGGCCGCGTCCGACTGCACCGAGCCCGCGAAGTTGAACGCCATCAGCGAGTACGCGCCCATGTCGCCCGGCTCTACCGCGTGGATGGTCAGCGTGCCCGTCTGGGCACCGCTGATACGGCCGTCGTCGCTGACCGGAAGGCCGTCGCGCAGCCATTGCAGGGAGGGGGCGGGCGTGCCGGCCGCGTCCGCCGTGAACTGGGCGGTTTCGCCCGGCGTCACCGTCTGGCTGGGCGGCACCGGCTGCTGGGTGATCACGGGCGGCGAGACCACCTCGACCGAGAGCGTGATGGGGCTGGAGAGGTACGCCCCGCACCCGTCGGCCGAAGCGAGTTGATAGACACCCGCATCGCCGGGCACGGGCATGTGGATCGTGAGTTGTGGGCACGACGTGCACGACACGCTCGAGCCCGGCACCTCGAACAGGGGCACGCCGTTCTTCAGCCAGCGCGTGCGGAAGGGGAAGTAGCCGCCCATCGGGTCGTAGGCGGTGAGTTGCACGATGTCGTTCTCGGTGGCCGACACCGACTGCGGGCCGAGGTCGGTCGGGGACACCAGTGCCGGGCTCGCCGTCTCGAGCACATCAGAGTTGATGATGAACGAGCCGCCGAAGGGATCAAACAAGTTGGGCGCGATACCCGCCGACAGCATCAGGCGGCCCCGTGCCGTGTCAAACGACAGGCCGTGCGACGCCCGCGCCCCGGGATGCACGCCGATGGGCGGGCCCCCGAACCCGCGCTGGAACCACGCCGTGCCGTTCCACTCCCACAGGTCGGAAAACGTCGTGTTGATCGCGGCCTGGGTGCCCTGTCCGCCGTACAGGGCCACCCGGTGCCGAACGGTGTCGTACGCCATGGCGTGGTACGCGCGGGGCGCGGGGTTGTCCATGCCCGTGGGGAACATCGGGTCGCCGAAGGCGGGCGTGATCTGCCGCCACTCGGCCCCGTCCCACTCCCACGTGTCGCCCATCTCGCCGTCGTAGCCGATGCCGCCGAAGAGCACGGCGCGGCCGCGCGACGCGTCAAACGCCATGCCGAACTGCTCGCGACCCTCGGGCGCCAGCGGGCCGCCCGCGTGCATCTCGAACCAAGTCTGGTTCACCGTGTCGTACTCGAACGTGGAGTTGGTGTACCCGGCATCCGGGTCCCACCCGCCGAAGAGCACCATGCGTTTGCGGTTGGAGTCGTATGCGAGCGCGTGCCCGGTGCGGGCCATGGGCGACGCGGCACCCGACACAAAGCCCGCGCCGGCCAGCACCAGGTGCTCGGCGAGCGTGGTGCCGTTGGCGTCCGAGCCGCCCTGAGTGAACACGGTGTCGCTGCCGCCCACGCCCGCCGCGGCGTGGTCGAAACGGGCTACGGCCGACCCCAACGATGTCCAGTATCCGTCCGCCAACTGCCAGGCGTCGCCCGCGTGCTCGAGCGAGAAGCCGAAATCGGGGAACGCGATGCCCCCGAACAGCGCCTGCGCACCGCCGTCGGTCACCTGGCTGAACGAGTGGTCAAAGCGCGGCGGGGGCCCCAGCGGCGCCACATCCACCCACGTCGCCACCCCAGTGAGCCCGCTGAACACCAACTCGGCCCGGTAGGTGTCGCACTGCCTGAAGCCCGAGCCGTCCACCGAAATCAACCCGCTGGGCGGTGTCATCCACGCCGCCACGGGCCGGTTCGAGATCGGGATCGTGAACGTGGTCGTGCCCGCCGGCACCCACGTCGCGCCGTTCCAGCCCCACACGTGCTCGCTGTTACTGCTCCGCAGCAGCGTGCGGCGGTTCACGCTGTCATAGGACATGCTCACCACGCCACCGGGGCTGTCCACAGCCCGCAGGTTCCACCGCACCCCGTCAAACTCGTAGGTGTTCGCGCCCAGGTACCCGCCCGTGACGATGAGCCTGCCGCGGTTGGGGTCCGATGCCAGGCCCAGGCCGGGGCTCATGAGGCCGAGCGACTGGGGCAGGTTGGGCCGCTGCGTCCACGCCGCGCCGTTCCAGGCCCAGTGGTCTTGCTGGCTGGTGTCGCCGCCCACCATCGCCACCTTCTGCTGCACGAAGTCAAAGGCCATGGCGTGGCCGGTGCGCATGGGCGGGTTGATGACGCTCGTGGGTGCCACGGGCGTCCACGTCGCGCCGTTCCACTCCCACACCGTGTTCTGGTCGCCGCAGCAGCCGCCCCACATCACCGTCTTCTGGCGAATGGGGTCGTACGCCAGCGCGTGCCCGTCGCGCGGCAGCGGCCCCGTCGCCGCGCTCTCGCCGCCGAAGAAGAACGGGTCCGGCGTGTACTCCGCCACCTTCCGCCACACGCTCCCGTCAAACTCCCACGTGTCGCCCAGCGCATCTCCCATTGGCACGGTGAAGTCGTCGGGGATCGCCCGACCCCCGAACAGCACCAACCGGTTACGCCCCGAGTCGTACGCCATCGCGTGCCCCGTGCGCGGCACCATCGTGCTCCGCACCCACACCGGCTGCGCACAGAAGCCCGGTTGCCCCGCCGCCTGGCGCGAGGGCGCAAGCGCTGCGCACAGCGCAACCGAACAGACGACAAGCGCGGCAACACAACGGTTCGGCGTGATCATGCTCGTCTCCTCAGGCGCGGCCAATCAGCCACGCGCCAGGAGACTACCGCGGGCACGCCCCTCATGCAAACGACACAAACACGAGCCAAACCGCCCGGCCCGCGCCGCTCACGCGCTCACTGCGCCGCCGGCTCGCTCGCCGCCGCGGCGGCCTCGGGCACCACGCCGCTGCCGCCCGCGTTCATGTAGTTCGCCAGCGGCACATCCACCGACCCCACCGACCACACCCGGTGGCTCACGATCCGCCACGGCGACAGGCCCGAACGCAGATTCACCGTTACACACTGGTAGTACGGCTTGCCGTCCACGTCCTTGGCCAGGCGCGGCACGGGTCTGAACACATCCACCGTCGCCATGTCGCCCCGCACCCACACCCGCCCGATGCGATAAACCGGCCACGACTCGGTCGCCTGCGTCAGCGCCTGCGCGTTGGGGATCTCGCTCTGGCTCAGCACCAGGCCCGCGATCTCGGGGCGCGTGCGCAGCGGAAACGACACCGCCAGCGGCGCCTCGGTGGTCGTGCCCGTGAAGCCCTCATCCGTGGGCGGGTAGCGATCAACCACCCAGCGCAGGGCCGTGCTCATGGCCGTGGGCACGGGCGGCGAGTTCGGGTCTGTGAAGCCCGATGCGCCCTCGATCGGCTCGATGTTGTTGTACCCCACGCAGGCCGGCAGCGCGCCCAGGGTGCCCAGCGCAAGCAGCCACGCCGCGCACGAGCGAAGGAACCGCCGCACAGGCACAGGCACGATGGTCTCAACACGGGTCATGCCCACAGGATATGGCCCCAACCGCCCCGCGCCGTTACATCCGCTCCACCGTGGGTATGCCCAGCGTCTCCAGGCAATCGGCCAGCACCCGCTCGGCGAGCCGGCAGAGCGCCAGCCGGGCCGCCCGGGTCGCCTCGTCCGGCGCGGCCAGCACCGGGCACGCATCAAAGAATGTGCTGAACGCCCCAGCCAGTTCATACGCGTAGGCGCACAGGCGGCTGGGCATCACCGCCTCGGCCGCGCTGCGCACCGCGCCGGGATAGCGCAAGAGCGTCAGCGCCAGCGTCTTCTCGGCCGGTTCCGCGATGCGGAACCCGGCCGCCGCGTCGGCGCTCACCCCGCGCTCCGCCGCCTTGCGGAAGATGCTCCGCATCCGCACCAGCGCATACAGCAGGTACGGCCCGGTGTTCCCCTCAAACGCCAGCATCCGCTCGAAGTTGAAGGCGTAGTCCTTCATCCGCTCCGTGCCCAGGTCGGCGTAGCGGATCGCCGCCACGCTCACCGCCCACGCCACGCGCCGCTTCTCCTCCGCCGTCAGGTCGCTCTCCCGCGCGTTCACCGCCGCCAGGGCCAGCGCCTCCGCGTCGTCCAGCACGTCGCCCAGCCGCACGTTCTCGCCCGAGCGCGTCTTGAACGGCCGCCCGTCGTTGCCCAGCACCATGCCGAACGCGGCGTGCTCCAGCGTGCCGTCGGGCTTGCCCGGGCGCTTGGCGTACCCCGCCTTCCGCGATGCCGCGAACACCTGCTTGAAGTGGTCCGCCTGCCGCGCATCCACCGTGTAGACGACGCGATCCGCCCCCAGTTTCTGCACGCGGTGCCGCACCCCCGCGATGTCCGTGGTCGCGTACAAAAAGCCCCCGTCGCGCTTGCGGATCAGGCACGGCGGCAGGTTCGGCTCCTCCTCCTTGATGTGCACCACCAGCGCGCCGTCGTCTTCCACCGCGATGCCCCGCGCCACCAGGTCGGCCACCATCGGCGTGAGTTGCTCCGCATACGCCGACTCGCCCATCGTGTGCTCGTGCCCCACGTTGGCGTTCAGGCGCTTGGTCAGCGCCAGGCACGCCGCGAGCGTGATATCGCTGAGCCGCTGCCACACCGCGTAGACCGCCGGGTCCTTGGCCTGCAGTTTCACCAGCGTGCTCTTGGCCCGCGTGAACGCCTCGGTCGCCCCCTCGACCTGAGCCTCGAGTTCGGCGATCACCTTCGGCCCCATGTTCCACTGCCGCGCCGCCGCCAGCCCCGCCGCGTCGCGCTCGCAGGCCCGCTGGGCCGCCTTGTACGCCTTGTCCAAGGTTGCCAGCGTGATGGTCTTCAGGTCCAGTTCACCCGCCGCCTCCATCCGCATCAGCCGGTCGCACACCATCGCAATCGGCAGGCCCCAATCGCCGAAGTGGTTCTGCCTGAACACGCGGCAACCCAGCCGCTCGAATATCCGCGCGTTCGTGTCCCCGATCACCGTCGACCGCAAATGCCCGATGTGCATCTCTTTGGCAAGATTCACACCGCACAGATCAACCACCACCGTCTGCCGCTCCGCCTCCGGCGGGCGCGGCAAACCCAGATCGGGCCCCGCCAAGTCCGCGAGCAGCGCTCCCAGGGCACTCGCACGCAACGTGATGTTGATGAACCCCGGACCCGCGATCGACGCCTCGGTGATCGGCTCCACGATCGCACCCGGCCCGCTCAGCGCGGCCACCTTGCCGAGTTCCGCCACGATCCGCTTGGCCACCTCGCGCGGCGGCTTGCCCACCGCTTTGGCAAGAGCCATCGCCGCGTTCGATTGATAATCGCCGAACTGCGGGTTGCGCGAGGGCGTGATGGCGGGGTCGATGCTGCCGGACGAGGCACCGCCGTCTACCCGCGCGGCATCCGGAAACGCCGCGCCGATGGCGCCGGCGAAGTGGGCGGAGAGGATGGCGAGGGGGTCGAAGGACATGGGTACTTGGGCAGCCCGCGCCGCGCAAGTCAGACGGTATGCTGATGCGCACGAGGAGTGCTGCCCGTGAAGACAACGGCCTACTTCCGCGATGTGGTCCTGCGCAAGCGGCCGTACCTGACCGACGAACTCCTGCGGACGGTTGTTTCTGCACCAGACTCGCGGCACATACAATCTGACGGTCGTGCAAGGCTCTGGAAGCGAGTTCCGGCATTGAACGACCGATGGATTCGGGTGGTGCTTCTTGAGGACGGCCAGACGGTTCACAACGCTTTTCTTGATCGCGACGGCCCGCCCACGCGGCCCGGAGCCAAGGCATGAAGATTCGCTACGACAAAGAAACCGACTCGCTCTACATCGAGTTGGTGGAGCGGCCCTCAGTGGAGTCGCGCGAGGTGGCGGCGGGTCTGGTGGCTGACTTTGATGCCCAAGGGCGCGTGATCGGGCTGGACATCGAGCACGCCAGCACGATGCTCGACCTCACCAAGCTCGAAACCGACTCGATGCCCAGCCGCGTGCTGAAGGTGGCGTGAGCCGCCTTCCGGGCGGACGGTGGCGACACGCCCCCTCTCAGCCGAACGTCCGCCCCCCGAAGTCAAGGTGCATCGCCTTCTTGGTGAGGGCCAGCGTCTCCTCGGTGATGGTGTTGGCCCGCCGGATGCCCGTGCGGATCACCTCCAGCACGCGCGCATCGCCCTCGGGGCCATCCAGTTTCGCCCGCCGCGCACGCATGGGCTCCAGCAGCGCGTTGATCGCTTCGCCCAGTTCGGCCTTGACGTGACCGTCGCCCAGGTTGTCTCCGGCAACGTACCGCCGCTTGAGTTCCGCTGCCCGCGCTGGGTTGGTGGAACCAATGAACGCATCCACGTATTGCATAAGGATGTTGTCGGGCGAGCCGGGCTCGGTGGGGCTCTGGCGGCCGGTGGTGATGCGGTTGATCTTCTTCTGCACGTCCTTGGCCGAGTCGTACAAGAACACGGCGTTGTTGAGCGACTTGCTCATCTTGTTGGTGCCGTCGAGCCCCACAAGCCGCCCGATCCGTCCGATCTTGGCCTTGGGGATCGGGAACACGCCCCCCGCCTTGGCGTGGTCATCGGCGGGCACCCGGTTGCCAACGCCGCAATACAACTGGTTGAACTTCAGGGCCACGTCGCGGCACATCTCGATGTGCGCTTCCTGATCCTGCCCCACCGGCACCAGATCGGGCCGGAACGCCAGGATGTCGGCGCACTGCCCCACCGCGTACATCGGGAACCCGAACGGGTACGTCTCGCCCAGACCCTTGGTCTCGATCTCGGTCTTGAGCGTCGGGTTGCGCATCACCTTGTTGAAGGGGATGAGCATGGCGAACAGGAACGTCAACTCCGCGATCGCGGGAATCTCCGATTGCAGCACGAACGTGGAACGCTCCGGATCGAGCCCCACCGCCAGCCAATCCTTCACAATCCCGATCGTGTTGGCACGCACCTCATCGGGCTTCTCCGCCAGCGTCGTGAAGGCGTGCACGTTGGCGATGAGAAAGAAGCAGTCGTACTCATCCTGCAGGCGCAGGCGGTTCTCCAATGAGCCCACATAGTGCCCCAGGTGCAGGCCCGTGCTCGTCGGCGTGTCGCCGGTCAGGATGCGCGGCTTGCTGGCCATCGTTTCAAGAGTAGGGGTTGGCACAAAGACGCGAGGACTCAAAGACAACCAAGTTCACACGGCGGTCGCGCATCAGGCGCGAGCCGCAGCCGGTCGCTATTGTCCGCGCTCACTCTCTTCTTCGCGTCTTCGCGTCTTCGCGCCTTTGTGTCGGGCACGCTCACGTCTCGAACAGCGCCGCCGCGTCCGCGTCCTTCACGTCCACCAGTTTCCCGCCGCCCCTGGCCTCGCCGCGCCGCCGGCCAGATGAATCGCGCACCCGGGCCAGTTTGCCGTCCTCCGTCTCGATCACCTCGTCCTGCTTGCGGGCCCGGATGATCAGTTTGATCGGCACCTCGCCAAAGGGCAGTTCCTCGCGGAAGCGGTTCATCAAAAACCGCTGGTAGTTGGGCGTGAACAACTTGGGCTTGTTCACCACGCACACGATCGTCGGCGGCGACACGCTCACCTGAGACACAAACAGCACCTTGGCAAACGTGCCCAGTTTGCTGCTCGGCCCCTGCGTGCGCACGATCTCGCTCAGCAGGCGGTTCAGTTTGCCCGTCGTCACGCGCAGCCGGCTCTGCTCAAACAACTCAAACGCCAGCGCCACCGTCTCGCGGATGTTCGTCCCCTTCGCGGCAGACACCAACGCCACCGGCGCGTAACTCAGCCCCTTGAGTTCCTGCCGCAGATACGCCTCGTACGCCTCGGGCGTCACCAGCGGCACGCGCCCCTTCTTGTCCGGCTTGGTCCACGCCTGCGGCCGCCCCTCCGCCAGGTCCCACTTGTTCACCACCAGCACCACCGGCTTGTGGGCCGCGGCGATCAGGTGCCCCAACTGCTGGTCCACCTGGCTCACCGGCTCGGTGGCGTCGATCATCAAGAGACAGACATCCGCCCTCTCCACGGCACGCTGGCACCGGTCAAACGCCCACCACTCGATCCGGTCCTGAAAACTCTTCTTCTTGCGCAGCCCCGCCGTGTCGATCGCCAGCATGGTCCGCCCGTCGATCTCGAAACGCACGTCCACGGCGTCGCGCGTGGTGCCGGCGATCTCGCTCACGATCACCCGCTCCTCGCCCGCCAGCGCGTTCACGAGCGTGCTCTTGCCCGCGTTGCGCTTGCCCACGATCGCCAGCAGCATCTCCGCGTGCCCGCCCCCCGTCCCCCCCGCACCCCCGGCTCCATCCGCCTTGCCCGCCGCGCCGCGCCCACGCCGCGCCTTCTGCACGGCCCGGGCCCGCTCGTACAGCGTCTCCACAAAGTCGCGGCGCTTGTAGTTGTTGTGCGCCCCCACCAAAATCGGCTCGCCAAACCCCAAGGCCGCCGCCTCCAGCCCGTGCGCCTCCCACTTGGGGCCGTCGCACTTGTTGGCCACCACCACGACCTTCGCCCCCGCCCCCCCTGCGGCGCCAAGGCCGCTCTTGCGTGCCTTCCCCGTGCCTTCGTGCCTTCCCCCAGCCTTCTTCGCTTCCTCCCCCAGCCCGCCTTCACGCAGCAACTTCGCCACCAGCCAGTCCTGCGCCGTCAGCCCCGCCTGCGCATCGATCACAAACAGCACCAGGTCGGCCCGCTCCACCGCCCGCCCGATCTGCCGCTCGATATCCCCCGTCAGCGCCGCCAGGTCCTTGCCCGCATCATCAATCCGCCGCCCCTCCACCGTGTACACCCCGTAGCCGCCCGTGTCGGTGATCTCCGCACGCACCGGCGGCTTGGCCGGGTCGGGCCCTTCGAGGTCCACCACCGTGCTCACACGGTCGCGCGTGGTGCCCGGCGTGTCGTCCACGATGCTCACCTTGCGGGCCGCCAGCATGTTCAACAGCGAACTCTTGCCCACGTTCGGCCGCCCCACAATCGCGATCGTCGGGATGGGCAGCGCTGCGGCCACGTTCACACACAGGGTATGCAGACGCCGCGCCAACCCCCTTCACCCGCCGACGCGGCCCCCACGCGCTGGTACGCTCACACCCGCATGACCACGCCCGACACCGAGCGCGCACCCCTCACCTCCATCCAGAAGAAGGCCCTCGTCGCCGCCTGGCTCGGCTGGATGTTCGACGGCCTTGACGGCTACCTCTACGTGATGGTCGCCATCCCCTTCGTCACCACCCTCCTGCACAAGCAGCAGGCCGATGCCGACGTCTTCAGCAAGGCCGCCATCATCCAGGCCGCCTTCCTCGTCGGCTGGGCCGTGGGCGGCGCCTTCTTCGGGCGCATCGGCGACCGCCTGGGCCGGGCCCGCACCCTCACCATCACCGTGCTCATGTACGCCGTCTTCACCGGCCTGCAGGCCCTCAGCACCGAGTGGTGGCACCTGCTCATCTTCCGCTTTTTGGCCGCGCTGGGCATCGGCGGCGAGTGGGCCGCCGGCTCCGCCCTTGTCTCCGAGACCCTCCCCGCACGCCATCGCGCCTGGGCCAGCGCACTCCTCCAGACCGGTTACCAGGTCGGCTGCATCGCCGCCGCGCTCACCGCCAGCGCCATGGCGGGCATCCCCGAGCGCTACGTCTTCATCGTCGGCGTCCTCCCCGCCTTCCTCACCGTCTGGGTCCGCAAGGCCGTGCCCGAACCCGAGGAGTGGGTGAAGGCCGGCCCCAGCACGCCGCCCCCGGTCGCCGCGCTCTTCAGGGGCGGGCTGGCCTCCACCACCCTCATCACCCTCGCCCTCACCTCCATCGCCCTCACCGCCGTCTGGGCCTTCCTCTTCTTCGCACCCGAGGTGGCCCGCACCGCCGCCCGCGCGGCCGGCCGCGACCCCGCCGACGTGAAGCACTTCGTCACCACCGTCTCCATCGCCTACCTCACCGTCAACATCGCCGCCAACTTCGCCGCCACCTACCTGGCCCGCTGGCTCGGCTACCGCGTCAGTTTCGCCGCGTTCATGCTCGCCTCACTCGCCGTCTTCCTCATCGGCTGGCGCACGCCCCCCACCGCCGACACCGTCCTCCCGCTCACCTGCCTCACCGCCTTCTGCTGCCTGGGCCTCTTCGGCATGTTCCCGCTCTACATCCCCCCGCTCTTCCCCACGCTCCTGCGCACGCTGGGAGCCGGCTTCACCTACAACGTCGGCCGCCTCGTCGCCGCGGCGGGCACGTTCTACCTCGGCGACTTCTCCAAGGCCGTCGGCGGTGCCCACGGTGCCATCTGGTGGGCGGGCCTGCTCTTCATCCCCGGCTTCTTCGTCGCCCTGATCGTGCCGACGCCCGCCTGCGCACCACGCTCCGGTACCCGCCGCCCCGACGCTCCGGGTGCGCCCACGCCGTAGCCGCGCCGCGTTACGCGACGCTCATCACCACCTTGATCCCGTCGCCGCTCTGCATGAGCCTGAACCCCTTGGCGAAGTCCGACAGCGGCAGGTCGTGCGTGATGATCTCATCCAGCTGGAGCCGCCCCGACAAGAGCAAACTCTCCATCTGGTACCACGTCTCGAACATCTTGCGGCCGTTGATCCCCAGCACCGTCGCCGCCTTGAACACCACGTGATTCGTCAGGTCAAACGTGAACGGCATGCTCGGAATCCCCAGCAGCGCGGCCGTCCCCCCCATCCGCAGAGCCGTAAACCCGTCGCTGATCGCCGCGGGGTGCCCGCTCATCTCCAGCAGCACATCCGGCCCGTCGCCACGTGTCGCCTTGCGCAAATCCTTGATCCACTCCGCCGTGCCGTAACTCGTCGGGTGCGGCCCGCCCCTGGGCTCGCGCGGCGGGGGCGGCACGTACGTGTTGTACGCCTCCACCGCCCCCAACTTCCGCGCTAGCGCCAGCCGCTTGGCATCCACATCGGTAACAAATATCCGGCTCGCCCCCGCCGCCTTCGCCACCGTCACCGCCATCAGCCCGATGATCCCCACCCCCGTGATGAGCACCGTCTTGGCGCTCACGTTGGCCGACATCACCGTGTGCACCGCGTTGCCGAGCGGATCGAGAATCGCCGCCACCTTGTCAGGGATGCTTGCGTGCACCGGCCATACGTTCTCCTCCGGCACGCACACGTACTCGGCGAAGCACCCGTCGCGGTCCACGCCCAATATCTGCATCCCCTCGGCGATGTGGGCATTGCCCGTGCGGGCGTTGTACCCGGTGCCCGGTGAGATGTGCCCCTCCGCGCTCACACGCAACCCCGGCTGATAGCGCGTAACCGCCGACCCCACCTTCACGATCTCGCCCACGAACTCGTGCCCCGTGATGATCCCCACAGGAATCCGGCTGGCCGCCCACGCGTCCCACTCCCAGATGTGCCGGTCCGTCCCGCAGATGCCCACCTTCTTCACCTTGATCAGCACATCGCGCGGCCCCGGCTCGGGCACCGGGCGCTCCACCAGTTTCAACTCTGTCCCCGCGTGATGCTTGATGAGCGCACGCATGGTCGCGGTCGCGCTGCCCGTCGCGGGGCCCGGGCCGCCCCGCGTCGACGTGGTGGAAGCCGTGGTCATGGGCAATGGTAGAGTCGCCACCGGGTGCCACCAGTCCGCGGCCGCCAGGCCGCGCGACTGGTGCGCTCACCCCCTCAGCCGCCCGAAAAACTCCCGCAGCACGCGCCCGCACTCCTCCGCCATCACCCCGCGTACCGGCGCCACCCGGTGGTTCAGGCGCGCATCCTCCGTCAGCCGCATCAGGCTCCCACACGCCCCCGCCTTGGGGTCCATCGCCCCGATCACCAGCCGCCCCACCCGCGCGTTCACGATCGCCCCGGCGCACATCGCGCACGGCTCCAGCGTCGCCACCAGCGTGCAGCCGTTCAGCCGCCAATCCCCCAGCGCACCCGCCGCCGCGCGGATGGCGATCACCTCCGCGTGGGCGCACGGGTCGCCGTCGCGCTCGCGCCGGTTCGCCCCTTCCCCCAGCACGCGCGTCGTCGCCGTCTCGTAGACCACCGCCCCCACCGGCACCTCGCCCGCCTCCGCGGCCGCCCGCGCCAACCCTAACGCGCGCACCATCATCGCCTCATCCACCGCCGTCGCCCCGTCCCGAACCGGTTCACCCGCCATGCACGCTCACGGCCCGTCGGCCGGCCCCCCGCGGTCGCCCGCTGCCTCGCCCATCAGCCGCGCCGCCGGCAGCACCCGCAGCAGCACGATGCTCAACTCATACAGCGCATACAGCGGCCCCGACAGCACGAACAACGAGAGCGGGTCGTTGGTGGGCAGGATCACCGCACCCAGCACCACGCTCCCCAGCAGCGCATAGCGCCGGTACCTGCCCAGCCCCGCCGGCGTCGCCAGCCCCGCCCACCCCAGCAGCAACACCACCACCGGCAACTGAAACGCCAGCACAAACGCCAGCGTCAACTGCAAGAACAGGTCCACAAACTCCGACACTTTCAACTGGTGCTGGATCAGCGAGTGGCCCGCCAGCGGCGTGCCGCGGATGTCCAGCGCCACCGCCCCACCCGCCGCCGCCTGCCCCCCACCACCACCCGCCCCGCCCGGCCCCCCCGCCACGCCCAGGCACACACGAATCTCGTTGAGCGCCCGGTTGATCCACATCTGCCCCGGTTGCGGCTCCGGCGGGTCCGCCTCCAGCACCGGCAACATCGGCAGCACCACCCCCGCCGGCACGGGCGCCGTCGCCACCGGTGCCGCGCCCAGCCCCTTGCCAAAGTCCAGCAAAAAGCCCAGGATCACCGGCAGCATCACCCCGTACATCATCGCCGCCCCCGCCGCCGAGAGCACCACGCTCAGGGGCGCCAGCACATACGCAAACCTCCGCTCTCCCGCGTACAGCCCCGGGGCCACAAACCGCCACGCCTGATACACCACCCACGGCCCCCCCACCACCAGCGCGGCGAGAAACGACACGTAGATATACGCGCCAAACGTCTCCATCGCGCTGGTCGCCTGCATCCGCGCATCCAGCCCGCGCTCCTTGAGCGCCTCGAGCGCAGGCCGCAACATCACCGGCAGCAACCGATCCCCGAAGTACAACGCCACCGCCACCAACGGCACCAGGCCGAAGATCGCCCGCAGCAAACACCCCCGGAGTTCATCCAGGTGCTCGCCCAGACCCATCACCGCCTCGCGGTTGCGTCGATCAACAATCGGTTCAAGCACAAACGCCTTCCAAACAGAGCGACCCGCGGCCCCCAGGGGCCGATCTCCGCTCAATCACCGCGAAACGCCCGCCACGCGCGGCCGCTACAGCATAGTGGCGTACCACGCCGACGGAACCCCCGCTTTCGCGCATCTCCTGTACCGCTCCAGCCCGCCCACGCATGATCGAATCGCCCCCCAGCACCGACGGCACGGCCCTCGTCGAGGCCGCCATGGCGGGCGATCGTGCCGCCCTGCGCACCCTCTGGGAACACCACCGCCGCTGGGTGGCCGCCGTGATCATCGCCCACAAGCCCGCCGCGGCGGATACCGACGACCTCCTGCAAGAAGTCGCCCTCACCCTCCTGGCCAAGATCAGCACCGTGCACGACCCCGCCGCCTTCCCCGGCTGGCTCCGCATGGTCGCGCTCAACGCCGCCCGCCTCGCCGGCCGCCGGGCCGCCGCGGCGCCACGCCTCGTCCGCGACCACGACCATACGGCCGCGCCCGCCCACGACACGCACGCAGCCGGACCCACCGCGCCCGATGCGCCCGCCACGCTCGCGCTTGACCAAGAGGCCCAGCGCGTCATGGCCCTCGCCATGACCCTGCCCGACGACTACCGCGAGCCCCTGCTGCTCAAGGCCCTCAAGGGCCTCTCCTACCGCCAGATCGGTGCCATTCTCGGCCTCCCCGAAACCACCGTCGAAACCCGCATCGCCCGCGGCCGCCGCATGCTCCGCGACAAGGCCACCCAAACCGAATCCGAGCCCGCGATCTCCACCCCCGCCGCCCGTTCCGCGAAGGAAACCGCTGCGGCGCGCATCTCTTGACCGGCTCTGCACCATGACCACCTGGAACACCCAACCCGTCCGCCGCTCGCCCGGCTCCCACGACGACATGGACCGCGACCTGCTCGTCTCACGTCTCGCGGAAGACCGGGCCGGCGACGCCGAGTGGTCGGCCCTGCGGGCCCTGGCCTCGGCCGACCCCAGCGTCTGGACCGATGTGCAACTGGCCGCCCGCCAGGCCCGCGCCCTCGAGCGGGCCCTCGAGCCCGCCGCGCTGGCCGCGCAGCGCCTCCCCATGCCCACGCTCTCGGTTGATCTCCCCGCCCGCACCGACGTGATCGGCCGCATCGGTATCGGCTCCGCCCGCGCCACGCTGGGCTGGCTGGTCGCGGCGGCCGTCGCGCTCGGCTGGGGCAGCCAGTGGCTCACGCCCCTCACAGGCCCCGCCGCCAACACCGCCTCGCTCGCGCCCGTCATCCGCACGCCCGATGCCGCTCTCAACGAGTACCTCGACCTGGGCAAGAAGGCCGGCCGCGTGGTTGCCGAGATGCCCGAACGCATCGTGCTCGAATCCCGCCCCGCCCCCGACGGCAACGGCTACGAAGTCCTCTACGTGCGCCAGGTGCTCGAACGCGCCACCGTCGGCCCCGATGACCTCTACAAACTCGGCATCAAGGAAGACGGCCGCACCACCCTCGTTCCCGCCGGCTCGCCCCCGGCGCCGCGCTCCGGCCCGCCCGCCATGTAACGGCCTCACACCCGATGCAGTCAACTGGGGTTCGTCCGCCCGCGCCGCCCCGCGCCGCGCCGGGCTCAACAAAGGAACTCGCCATGAAGACCGCCTCCGCACTCACGCTCCTGCTCCTCTGCTCCGGCACGCTCGCTGCCTTCACGCCGGCCCCCGCCCCCCCGGCCCCCCCGGCCCCTCCGGCCGCCGCGCCCGACAACGCCGACGACGCACCCGGGTCCATGACCTTCACCACCGTCGACGGCGGCAAGGCCACCACCATCGTGCTGAAAAACGGCAAGATCACCGAGGCCACCATCGACGGCAAGAAGATCGACCCCAAGAACATCGAAACCTCCGACCGCTACTTCACCTTCAAGGACGACTCCGGCAAGACCATCACCCGCATCCGCCGCAACGTCGTGGGCCCCGAGGCCCGCGAACTCGCCGCGCTCCGCCTCCTCGGCGATGCCCGCGCCCCCGGCCAGCGTGGCGGGAGGGGCTGGGGCGGCGCCTGGTTCGACGGCTCCGAGCGCCCCCCCACCGTCATGATGGGCATCACCATGAGCGAACCCGATGGGGTCATCGCCGACCACTTCGACATCGACCCCTCCGCCTCCACCCAGATCGGCTCCGTCTCCGACGGCCTCCCCGCCGCCAAGGCCGGCCTCAAGCGCGGCGACATCATCGTCGCCATCGACGGCAAGGCCCCCGCCGACCCCACCGCCATCCGCAAGGCCGTCAGCAAAAAGAACCCCGGCGACACCATCGCCTTCACCGTCATTCAGAAGGGCGAGAAGAAAGACCTCACGCTCACCCTCGAGGCCTACGACCGCAAGAAACTCAACCCCCGCGCCGACGCCGACAACGACTTTGACCACGACTTCGACGGCGAAGAGATGGAACGCAACATCCGCGAGGCCATCGAGCAGAGCATGATGGACGCCGAGGGCGCGCGCGGCGCCGGTGAGCGGGCCCGCGCCGCCGCCGAGCGCGCCCGCGCCCTGGCCGAACGCCTGCGCGAACGCATGCCGCGCGGCATGCTGAACATCGCGCCCGTGGCCCCGCTCACACCCATGCCCCCCGACGCCCAGGGCCGCGCCGGCACCTTTCTCATCGCCCCCCGCGGCGACGAACTGAACGAGCAAATGGCCGAACTCGAAGAGCGCCTCGGCAAACTCGAAGAACTGCTCGACCGCCTCGCCGGACGCCTCGATGAGAAGCTCGACAAGCTCGCCGAAAAACTCTCCAAGGTGCAGCCCGGTGGCGGCGGCAACGCCAAGCCCCCCGTCGACGAATCCGATGCCGACGAACTCGACATCGCGCTCGAGGCCGACGACGAACTCAGCCCCGCACGCAACGACGAAGAGCCCGTGCTCTGACCATCACCAGCAGCGGCTCACACCGGTCCGCGCCGCGGCGACACAAGCGTTTGGGATGCCGGCGGGCCTTGACCCCCCAGCGGGGCCCGCCGGCAGTCCTGTTTTTGCACGCGCCGCGCTCGGCAACTCGTCTACTCATCAACCGCTTCTGCGCTCCCACGGCTTGGGCTCCGGCTTGGCCACCTCGATCGCCGGCCCCACCAGTTCCGCGTTCCCCTCGCCCAGCACCCCCGCCAGCGCGGCCACCAGCGCATCATCCACCGCCAGGTTCACCCGGGCCGTCTCCAGTTTGGCCCAGCCGCCCCCGCGCGGCTTCACCACCACCTCCACCGCCGCGTGGGTGCCCGGCATCTCCGCGGCCGCCCGCACCGCGCCCCGCAGGGCCTCGCGAGCACGATGCAGCGCCTCCTCAGCGCCGCCGTTGAGCCGCCCCTCGTCCAGGGTGATGCGCACCCGCCGCGTCATCTCGGCCCGGGCCCGCTCCACCGGCACCACCTTCTCGATGATCACCTGCGGCTCCCCCCGGTTGTGATCCACACGCCCAAGCACAAACACGATCGCGTCGGGCGTCAGCAGCGACTGGTGCCGGGCGAACGCCTCGGGAAACGCCACCGCCTCCACCTGCCCCTCGCGGTCCTCCAGCGCCACCACGCCCATCTTCGCACCCGCGTTCTTGCCCGTCTTGGCCACGATCGTCCGCACCGCCTGCACGCAGCACGCCAGCGCCACCCGGGCATCGTGCGGCACCCGCGCATCCTTCTCACGCACCATCTTCGTGGTCGCGTTCGCCAGCGTGCGCACCAGTTCGGCGTGCTGATCGAGCGGGTGGCTCGACACGTAAAAGCCCAGGGCCTCCTTCTCCGCCGCCAGCGTCTCCGCCTCGCTCCACACCGCCACACGCGGCAGGCCCGACGCGGTCGCCGCGGGCACGCCCTCCGCAGCCCCGCCGCCGAACAGCGCACCCTGCCCGCTCGCCCTGTCGCGCTGGGCCTTGGCTCCCGCGCCGGCCGCCGCCTCCAGCCCCGCCATCATCGCGGCCCGTCCCTCGCGCCCGTGCAGCCCGTCCAGCGCCCCGCTCTTGATCAGCGCCTCGATCGTCGCCTTGTTCACCGCACCCCCGGCACCGCCCGCTCCCGCGCCGCCCATGGGCACACGCTCGCAGAAGTCGTGCAGCGAGGCGAAGGGCGTTGGGGTGAGGGCCAAGGGCCGAGGGTCCGCGCACCGACCACTCGGCCCCGTGCCCCGTGCCCTTTCCCTCAGTATCCCCTCGATCGCCTTCTCCCCCACCCCTTTGATCGCCTTGAGCCCGAAGCGCACGTGGCCGTGCCGGGCCGTACGCGGCTCATCCGGCCCGTACACCACCGTGAAATCCGCGTCGCTCAGGTTCACGTCGGGCGGCCGCACCTCCACGCCGGTCCTCACCACCAGGCCGGTCGCCGGATCGATGAAGCGCGTCCGCTTGCAGTCCTCCAGATACGGCACCCAGGCGGCGGTCTGCATCGCCCCGCTCTCGTAGGTGAGAAACGCCGCCATGTACTGGTTCGGAAAAAAGGTCTTCAGGTACGCCGTCTGGTACGCCACGATCGCGTAGCCCGTGCTGTGGCTCTTGTTGAACCCGTACCCGGCAAACTTCAGGATCAACTCGAAGAGTTCGTTGGCCTTGCCCCGGGGCAGGCCCTGCCGCTCCGCCCCCGCCACAAACTTCGGCCGCTCCTTCTCGATCTTGTCGTGCTTCTTCTTGCTGATGTTCTTGATCAGCGTGTACGCGTCACGCAGCCTGATGCCGCCACCCCCGCCCAGGCCGTGCACGATCTGCATCACCTGTTCCTGATACACCATCACGCCGTACGTCTCGCGCGTGAAGCCGTCCACGATCGGGTGCAGGCTCGGCACCCGGTCCTCGCCGTGCTTGCGGCGGTTGTAATCCGGGATCAGGTCCATCGGCCCCGGCCGGAAGAGCGCGTTGGCCGCGATCAGGTCCTCCAGCCGGTCGGGCTTCATCTCCATCAACAGCCGCCGCATGCCGTCGGACTCAAACTGGAACACACCCGTGGTGTCGCCACGCCTGAACACCTCGAACACGCGTTGGTCGGCGTACGAGAGACGGTCGAGGTCGAGCGGATGCGCGGGAGGAAGTGGCACGGTGGCGGAGTGGCCGAGTGCCATCGTGCCGTCGTGCCTGCGTGCCTTCTGGTCTTCCTCGCGGCCAACCGCCCTCCACACCTCCTCCTCCGCCAGCGTCTCACGGATCAACGCCTTCGCCCGCTCGATCACGCTGATCGTGCGCAACCCCAGAAAGTCCATCTTCAAGAGGCCCATCTTCTCGCACGTCGGCCCGTCCCACTGCGTCACCACATCTCCCGCCGCCGCGGGCTCGCCGCCCTTCTTGCTCCCCGCTGCCCCCGCGTTCGGCCGGTACAACGGCACGATCTCGTGCAGCGGCCGCGTCGCCACGATCACGCCCGCGGCGTGCACGCTCGCGTGCCGCGCCTGCCCCTCCAGGGCCATCGCATGATCAATGCACCGCCGCACCGCCTCGTCGCGCTCGTACCACTTCTTCAGTTCCGGCTCCTGCTCGAGGGCCCGCTCCAGCGTGATGCCCAGCTGCTCCGGCACCAGTTTGGCGATCTTGTCCGCCTCCGCCAGCGGGATCTGCATCACCCGCGCCACATCCCGGATCGCCGCCTTCGCCTTCAGCGTTCCAAACGTGATGATCTGGGCCACGTGCCCGTACTTCGTGCGCACGTAGTCGATCACCTTCGCGCGCCCGTCCTGGCACAGATCAATATCTATATCCGGGTACTCGCTCCGGTCCGGGTCGGTAAACCGCTCGAACAAGAGCCCGTAGCGCACCGGACACGCGTTCGACAGCCCCAGCACGTACCCCACCATCGTCCCCACACCCGAGCCGCGGGCCAAGGCCGGCACCCCGTGCTCGCGCCCCCAGTTCACAAAGTCCCACACGATCAGGAAGTACGCCGAGATCCCCTTGTCGGCCAGAATCTTCAGTTCGCGGTCCAGGCGCGCCCTCCGCTCCTCACTCGCGCCCGCCTCCTCGGCCACCCCGTACCGCCACACATACCCCGCCTCCGCCAGGAGCCGCAGCGCCTCGTCACACTCCGCCTTCGCCTGCGCCACCAGCCGACCCTTCTCCCCCTCATCAGCCTCGCGCGGCAGCGCAAACGGCACCACCTCAAAGCACGCGCAATACGCCCGGTACCACGCCGACAAGTCCCCCGCAAACACCGCATCCCCCGGCTGGGGCAGCGCCCGCCGACCCGTCTCCGGTATCTCTGGTGGGGCGGACGTCCCGTCCGCCCGCTCTGGTCTCCGCGTCCTCTCCTGCTTTCCCCCGATGCCCAGTCCCCAATCCCCAGTGCCTTCTTTCCGTCGCACCCGCACCATCGGCGCGTTGTTCTGCCCCAGGGGCAAACCGACGTTGCACCGCTCCGCGATCTTCACCGAGTTCTCGAGCGCCACCCGCCCCGGCTCCCCCAGCGGGCCAAACGCCTCCGCCATCTCCGCCGCGCTCTTCACGTAGATGTCCGCCGGGTAGACCATCTCGCGCCCCGGCTCGTACTTGTTCTTGGTCAGGCTGATGCACACCAGCGTGTCGTGGGCGTCGTGGTCCTCCCTCCTCAAAAAATGTGCATCGTTGTCACCCACCAGCGGCAGGCCCAGTTCCTCCGCCATCCGCACCACGTGCGCACTCACCGCGTTCTGCTCGGGCACGTGCCGCTGCAACTCCAAGTAAAACCGCGGACCGGTGCCCTCATCCGCAAAGGTCGCCGCGTGCCACCGCGCGCTCTCCACCGCACGCTCCCAGTGCGCCCGCTCCCCGCTCCGCTCAAAGTTCAACAGGTGATCGCCGATCTCGCTCCCCAGATGCCCGTTGATCGCGATGAGCCCGGCGTGGTGCTTCTCCAGGAGCGCGCGATCCACCCGGGGCTTGTAATAAAACCCCGTCATGAAGGCTTCCGAGCACAGGTACAGCAGGTTCCGCCACCCCGTGTCGTTCTCCGCCAAAAGCACCAGGTGGTACCCGCCGTCCGACACACCCGTGTACGTCCGGTCCGTCCGGTCTCCGGGCGCGACGTACGCCTCCACCCCCAGAATCGGCTTGAGCCCCCGTTCCCTGGCCGCCAGGTAAAACTCCGCCGCGCCAAACAGGTTCCCGTGGTCGGTGCACGCCACCGCCGACATCCCCAGTTCCTTCACCCGCTCCATCAGCCGGTCGATCCGGTTTCCGCCGTCCAGCAGCGAGTACTCCGTGTGCAGGTGCAGGTGCACAAAGCCCGCGGCACCCGTGCCCGCAGCCGCCCCCGCGCCCGCCACGCCCTTCTTGGTGCCCGCTCTCTCAGCCATGCGCCGCAGCATCCACGCGGCAACCACGTGCCCCGCGCCCCGCGTGGCTCCGCCGCCGCGCATCAGTCTATCCGCCCCCTTCCCGGACCCGCCCCCACACCCCCATAACCGACAATCCGCCCACCCACGCCGCACGCGCCCTTCCGCCGCCGCCACCACCGCGCGCGCCGCTGGCCGCCGACCCCACCACACCGCATGGTGTCTCCACGCCCGCTTCTCTCCGCGTCGGGGTCGTTCCCGCCGCACCGGGCAGAGCCACAGAGACACCAAACATGACCGCGACAACCCGCCTCGTGCTCGCCGCTCTCCCCGCCCTGGCCCTCACCTCCGCCGCACTCGCCTCTCCCGCTCCCCCCACCGCCGACATGGCCTACACCGGCAAGGGCAAGGGCTCCAGCGTCAAGATCATCTTCGACGGCAAAGCCTTCAACGCCTTCTCCGGCCAACTCAAGCACACCGTCTCGAACGCCGCCAGCCCCTCCACCGCCATCAACGGCCCCCGCCTCACCTACTGCGTCGACCTCTCCCAGCACGTCGAGAGCGCCGTCAAGCCCTACCAGATCGTCGACATCGTCGCCCGCATGGCCGACATCTCAACCACCCACGCCGCCACGCGCGGCAGCGCCATCGCCGGCCTCTACAACACCTTCGGCTCCACCGCCATCGGCACCACCTCCGCCACATCCAACGACTTTGCCACGGCCTTCCAACTCGCCGTCTGGGAAATCGCCTACGACTTCACCGGGGTCGCCTCCAGCATCAACCTCACCGCCGGAACCGCCAGTTTCAAGAAGACCGACGGCTCCGCCCTCTCCTCCGGCGTGGTGAACCAGTTCAACACCATCATCGCCGCCATCAACAACGGCCCCATCGCCGCCGGCCTGGTTGCGCTCCGCAGCACCTCGTACCAGGACCAACTCGTCTACGTCCCCGGCACCCTGATCCCCTCGGCCGGTTCGGCCGCCATGGCCGCGCTCGGCGGCCTGCTCATCGCCCGCCGCCGCCGCGCCCGCTGAACACGCTCGCGTGCCACCGACTCGCCTCGGCGAGTCGGTGCGCCTTCGTGCCGTCCCGCCTTCATTTGGCCCTTTGACCCTTTGCTATTTGGCCCTTTTCCTCACCCCTCGTGGTCCCACCCAAGGTCCGCCGCGTTCACCCACACCCCCTCCACGCGCACCCCGCACCCGCCGCCCGCCACCACCCGCCCGATCCGCGTGATCGCCGTCCCCGTCGCCCCCCCCGCGCCGCACACGCCCGCGCTCAGCCGCCCCTCTGCCCCCGCCGCCACCGTGAACACCAACTCGTAATCCTCCCCCTCCGCGCACGCCGCGGCCACGCCACCCGCTCCCTCATCCACCGGCACACGCTCGCCCTCGATCTCGATCCGCACACCGCTCGCCGCAGCGATCCGCCCCGCATCGCGCCCCAATCCGTCGCTCACGTCGATCATCGCCGTCAGGTCCGCCCCGAGCACGTCGCACAACCACGCCGCGTCCGCCACGCGCGGCTCAAACGTCAGGTCCCGCCCGCTCGCCACCGCGTCCCCCACACACCCCGTAACCCACACCCCGTCCCCCACCCGCGCCGTGCTCCGCAGCACCGGCCCGCGCACGGCGTGCGGAACGCCGACCACCGTCGTCGTGAGCGTGAGCGCCCCGCCCGCCTCCAGCGCCGCCGTGTCTCCCCCCACCAGCGGGCACCCCCACCGCTCCGCGCTCGCACGCAACGCATCAAATAGCCGCCGCGCCAACCCATCATCCGTGCCCGCCGGGAAGGCCGCTGTCGCCAGGCACCAGCGCGGCAGGCCGCCCATCGCCGCGATGTCGCTCACGCTCCGCGCCACCGCCTTGTGCGCCACCTGCTCCACCGTGGCCCCGCCCGCCGCGCCCACGGGCACAAAGTGCCGCCCCGCGATCAGGTGGTCAACCGTGAGGAGCAGATCATCGCCGCCCGCCGTCCGCACCACGGCGCAGTCATCCCCCGGGCCGATGATCACGCCCGACCCCGGCCCCCACGCCGCGCCGCACGCCGCGATGTGCTTGAGCAACGCCGACTCACGCATCCCCACAGCCTACGCGCGCTGTTCCGCAGGCCGGCTGTGCCACCGACCCGCACCGCGGGTCGGTGTACCTTCGTGCCTCCGCGCCTCCGTGCCTCCGTGCCTTCTTCCCCCTCAGCACCCCTGAAAGTACGACGTGATGTAATCGCCCAGGTTGTCGGGGTTCGGGGCAAAGCACTGCGCCGACCCGTCCAGCGTGAACGCCGTCTTGTACCCCGCGTTGTACGGTGCGGTGTTGCCCGGGCAGTGGCTGGCGTAGCCCATCGGCCCCGGCAGGTGAGCGGGCGCGAAGTAATCCGTGATGAAGTCGCCCAGGTCGTCCGAATCCGTGCCGCCGTCCTCGTTGTAATCCAGCCGGCACGGCAGGCTCGCCGGCGCCGTCTGGTTCAACGCGATCACCGACAGAATCTGCTGGCTCCCGCCCGCCGGGATGTTCAGGCTCCACTGGGCCACCCCGGCCGCGTCGCCGCCGGACCCGTCGCCCGTGTTGTCCAGGTTCAGGATCATCCCCTGGTTCGCGCTCGATGTCGGGAAGAGCGCCTTGATCTGCACGCTCGTGCCAGCGCGGCCCAGCGCCGCCCCCACGGCCCGGAACTCGCCGTAGCGCCCGGACGAATCCGTGGTGCGCTGGTACGTCGGGCTCCCCCCCACGAAGTTCACCGTGTCGTCGCCCGCGCTGTCGGCCCCGCCGATGTCAAACTCCACCTGGTTGAACAACTGGATGCTCAGCGGCTGCGTCGCGCTCCGGTTCACGATCGTCACCACCTGGTAAACCACCGCCCGGTCCGCCACGCTCCCGTCGCGCACCTTGATGTCGAAGAAGATGTCCGCCCCGGGCAGCCCGCCCGCCGTGAAGAAGTTGGGGTACGTCACAAAGCCGCGGTTGCCGCCGTACGCCTCCACCGGGTTGTTGATCGAACTCATGATCCGCACGCCCGTCACGCTCCCGGCCCGGTACCACCAGATGTTCTTGTAGATGTGGTCGATCCCCCCCGCGCCCGCCGCGTCGGTCTTGAACATCCCCTCGCCGTTGGGCGCGTTGAACGGGTACGCGAACGAACCGATCGCGTTCGTGAACCCGATCTGGAACGACGCGTCGCCGCTGTTGATCGTCCCGCCCGCGCGGACGGCACCGGCGCACGCCACCATCGCCACCGCCCACGCGCCCGCCGCCCGCACCATGTGGTTCAGTTTCACGCTGCCGCCTCGCTCGCTGGATTGCCTCGACACCGACCGCCCACGGTGCACCTGACCGTCGTGCATATGCGGCCGGACTCTCGATCAATCTACCGCCAAACAGCCCCGGCTCGGTCCGCCCGGGTGGTGTTCTTATGAAATACTCAATTCGCGGGTCCGCTTTGCCCCAAATGGGTCAACTCAAACAGGGGGGTATTCCGCGCCGCCGGCTACCGCACCGGCAAGCCCCGGCTCCGCTTCTCCCTGTGCATCAACCCGATCATGTACTCGTAGCACGCCGTGAGCCCCGCCAGCCGCAGCCCCGCCCGCCCGTCCAAGAAACCCAGCCGCACGAAGTACATGTAGATGAACCGCAGCACCGGCCGCAGCGGCGTGCGCGGCCACACCTCTCTCCGCAACCACCACCGGTACCGCAGCGTGTCGCGGAACAGCCGCTCCGGAGCCGCGCCCCCCGCCGTGCCCATCCGCTGCTTGATCCACTCCGTGCTCTCGAGGTCCGCGTAGCGGATGTGCTTCTTGAGCCAGTCGCGCAGGCTCTCACGCCGGATGTGCAGCATCTCGTGCTCGAGATACGCCGTCGCCCCCTCGCACACCATGTGCTCGTGGACCGCACGGTCCTCGTAGCGGCACGTGCCGCGCCGGAAGAACCGCAGATTCCACGACGGGTACAGCCCCCCGTGCCGCACCGCGTGCCCCATGTACAGCACCACGCGATTCACGTAGTACCCGTTCACCGGCCCGTCGGCCCGCGCGATGGCGAAGACCTCCTCGCGCAACTCGGGCGTGATCCGCTCGTCGGCATCCAGGATGAACACCCACCGGCCCGACCACGGCAGGTTGTCCAGGCCCCAGTTCTTCTGCTTGGCGTAATCGACGAAGGCGTGCTCCACGACCACGGCCCCTGCCTTTCGCGCCAGTTCCTGGGTGCCGTCGGTGCTCAAGGAGTCGAGCACGTAGACGTTGCCCACGGCCCGCGCGTTGCGCACGCACTCCTCGATGTGCCCCGCCTCGTTGAGGGTGGGGATGAGGATGTCGATCCCCTTGCCCAGAGCGTGCAGTTGCCCGGCCCCTTCGCTCACGCCGCGGCCCTCCCGCCGGCCCGCGCCCCGGCCCCGGCCACCCGCGCCTCCGATTCCTCGGTCATCCGCACCACCAGCTCGTCGGTGCTGGCCACCCAGCGCTGCCGCCGCTCCTTGATCTTGAGTTCGATCCAGTACTCGTACATCGAGATCATGGCGCAGTAGTGAAAGCCCGGCACGCCGTCGAGCACGCCCCCGCGGAAGACGTAGTTGTAGATGAACCGCCACAGGGCCCGCAACTTCAGGAAGTACGACAGGTTCTTGAAGGCCCGCCGCCGCGCGATCATGTCCCCCTTGATCAAGGCCCGGATCGAGGGGGGGTGATCGGCCTGGATCGCGATCCCCTCGGCCGCCTCGCGCTCCGAGTAGTCGTTGTGCTTGTTCAGCCACTCGTTCAGGCCCTTGCTGAACGAGTAGTGCATGTAGGGCTGCACCATCGTGCCCACCGGCCCGCGCGGGTCCTCGCGCTGCCCGTGCCCGAAATCGACAAACCGGCACCGCCCGTAGCGGAACAGCCGCACCTGGTAACTCGGGTACCCCGCCGAGTGCTTGATCCACCGCCCCATGAAGATCATCTTGCTCGGGCACAGATAGCACGCGCTCGCCGAGCGCTCCCCGTCGGGCCCCAGCACCTCCGCCATCTCGCGCACCACCGCCGGGGTGAAGCGCTCGTCCGCGTCCAGATGAAAGTGCCAGGGGTGCTTGCAGGCAATGTGGTCGATCGCCCAGTTGCGCTGATCCCCGAAACTCCGGAAGGGGTTCACATGCACCCTCACCCCCATGCTCCGGGCGATCTCGGCCGTGCGGTCCTTGCTCCCCGAATCCAAGACGTGCACGTCGTCGCACCAGGCGCACGAGCGGATGCAGTCGGCGATGTTCCCCTCCTCGTTGTACGTGAGGATCACCACCGACACCGGCGGACGCACGCCCCGGTACTCGCCGCCGTCGAGTTCAACCCGCACCTCTTCGCTCATGCTCGCTTCCGCACAGGCCGCATGGTAACCAGCGGCCCACCATGCTTCGGCCCTTTTCCCTCCGCCCTCCGCCACGGTCGCGGCACGCAAACGCCGACAATACCCTTGCCCCTCCCCGCCGACGCCCTCCTCCACCCCGCCCCGCCACCGACGCCGTTCTCGGACCCAGACCATGAAGAGCCAGTTCGTCAAAGACGTCTACTACGCCACCGTCGGCAAACTCACCTACTCCAGTCTGCTCTGGCACCGCGCCCTCAACCAGAAGAAGCACGCCGGCAAGTTCGCCCAGATCGGCTGCGGCAAGGAGTACATCGACGGCATGGTCAACGTCGAGGCCAACTTCCAGCGCAAGAAAGACGTCTGGCTCGACGTCACCCTCGGCCTCCCCTTCGCCACCAACTCCATGAAGGGCCTCTACGCCAGCCACATCATGGAGCACCTCAACTTCGCCAACAACCGCTTCGTGATGCGCGAGTTCCACCGCGTGCTCGAGCCCGGCGGCAAGGTCCGCCTCCTGGTGCCCGACCTCGAGTACGCCATCAACGCCTACGTCAACAAAGACATCCCCAAGTTCCCCGACTGGCCCGATTCCTTCAAGAGCCCGGGCGGCAAGTTCAACAACTTCACGCTGGTGGCCAACCAGCACTTCGTGCTCTTCGACCTCTCCCTCATGGAAGAGTTCCTCTCCGAGGCCGGCTTCACCGACATCCAGCGCGTGCCCATGTGCCAGAGCGACCACTTCACCAAAGAGCACATGCAGTTCGAATCCCAGACCATGTGGGGCCCCCACCTGCAGGCCGATCTCTCGCTCATCGTCGAGGCCCGCAAGCCGCGGTGAATGCCGGCCGCAGATAAGCGCAGATCGACACAGATGGAACCCGCTGTGCCGGAAACGCCGATCAACGACCTCACCGAGTCCATCATCGGTTGCGCATTCCGCGTGGGCTCCATCCTGCGTCATGGCTTTCTCGAAAAGGTCTACGAGAACCCCCTCGCGGACGAGCTCCGTATGGCTGGACACCACGTCCAGCAGCAGGCGCGCATCCGAGTCCTCTACCGCGGCGTGGAAGTCGGTGAGTACGTCGCCGACACGCTGGTCGATGCCCGCGTGCCGGTGGAAATCAAGGCCGGCAAGGCCCTTGATGAAGCCAACATGGCCCAGACCCTGAACTACCTCAAGGCCACCGACCTCCGCGTGGCACTGCTCCTGAACTTTGCGCGCCGCGTCGAGGTCAAGCGCATCGTCTTCGATCCGTCGCCCTCGCACCGATGCCCGTGCCCGCAGCCCCCCTGATCCTTCGACATCTGTGTCCATCTGTGGCTTGTCTTCATGCTCCGCATCCTCCACATCACCGAGTCCTGCACCGCCGGGGGGGGCGGCACCTCCACCGCCTTCGTCGAGATGGTCGAGGCCCTGCGCACCCGGCCCGAGGCCTGCCTTGTCCGGGCCGCCACCCAGATCATGCCCGAGGGCGACGAGGCCCGCCGCTGGATCGCTCACCACGAGCCCGGCACCTGGACCTTCACCCCGCACCCGGGCCGCCTCCGCCCCGCCGGCATGTGCGCCGCGCTCCGCTCCCTGATCGACTCCTTCAACCCCACGGTGCTCAGCGTGCACGGCCTGTGGTGCACCGACATCGTCGCCGCCGCACTCCACGCCCAAGCGCGCCGCATCCCCGTCGCCTGGCACACCCACGGCATGCTCGTGCACGCCGCCCTCCGGCGCGCCCGCCTCAAAAAAGCCCTCTTCAAGGCCCTCTGGCTCTCGCGAACCCTGTCCCGCGCCTCAGCCGTCGTCTTCACCAGCGCCAACGAACGCGACACCTCCGACCTCGCGCTCCCGGGCCCCGGTGTCCGACCGGTCATCCTCCCCCTGCCCGTCCACATCGCCGTGCCCGAGGCCGACCTGCCCGCCCTCCGGCGCGAAGGCCGCGCCGCCCTGGGCCTGAGCGACACCACGCCTTTGATCTCCTTCATCGGGCGCCTCCACCCCGTCAAGCGCATCGAACTCGCCCTCGACGCCCTCGCCCACGCCCACGCACGCGGCAGCCACGCCCGCCTCGTGCTCATCGGGGCCGGTGAGGCACCCTACACGCAGTCTCTGCGCGAGCACGCCGCCCGCCGGGGCGTGACAGACCACGTGATCTTCGTGGGCTGGCAGAACGGCCGCGCCAAACTCGCCACACTCGCCGCGGCGGACACGATGGCCTTCTGCTCCGAGTTCGAGAACTTCGGCTACGCGCTGGTCGAGAGCCTCTCGCTGCACGTGCCCGTGGTCGCCACCGCCAACCTCTCGCTCGCCCCCGACATGGCCGCGGCGGGTGCAGGCTGGAGCAGCGCACCCACACCGGATGCCCTGGGCGCCACCCTGCACGCCGCGCTCACCACGCCGCCCGACCGGCGCGCCACCATGGGCCGCGCCGGGCGCGCGTGGGTGCAGGCCTCGTTCTCACGCGAGGCCGTGGGCAGGCAGATGATGGAGATGTACGCCGGGCTGCGCGCCGCCTGAGCGCGCCGCTCACACCGAGAAGTACGCCGTGATGTAATCCCCCAGGTCGTCGGGGTTCAGCGTGCCGTCGTCGTTGTAATCGGTGGTCGCCTCATCGGAGAAGTACGCCGTGATGAAGTCGCCCAGGTCGTCGGGGTTCACGATGCGATCGAGGTTGTAGTCGATCGGGTTGTAATCGGGCATCACCAGCAGGGCCACGTTGTACCCTTGGTCGGGCTGTCCGCTGTTGCCCGCCACGGTCGGGTCCAGATACAGCCCGTCGCCGTTGCGGTCGTACACAATCTTGGCCCGCACCACCAGCGCCCCCAGGCTGTTGGCGTTGCCGTAGCCGATCAGCCCCTGCGGCACGTGCCGGTTCACGTCCTGCACGCTCGACCCGGCGAAGACCGCGCCCGAGTCCACCGAATCGGCATCGGCCACGCCCATGAACTGAATCTGGTAGTTGCGCTGGCTGTTGGCCCCGGCGAACACATTGCCCACGTTGGCCAGCAGTTCCAGCTCGTACGCGTTGGTCGCGTCATTGAAGTTCGCCCGCAGCAGGCCCGTGGTCGCGCCCCCCTCGTTGACCACGCAGGTCGCCAGAAAGTAGAGGTTCCCGAAGCGGTCCAGGGCCGGGCTGGAGATACTCGGCCCCCACGTCGCTCCCGCGTTCACCTCGCCGTAGCGGGCCAGCCGACCGATCGTGCTCAGGTTGCCCGGTTCGCCCCCCAGAATCGCCTTGCTCAGCCCACCCGCCGCGCCCGCGGCGTTGCCGGTGTGGGCCGCGACATGCCACGTCGCCGTGCTGCCGCCCGCGGGCACGCGCGCCACAGCGATGTAGTTGTCCATCCCCTGCGGCACCTGGCTGGGGGCCGTGTTGTTGGGTGCCACCGTCGCCGCCAGAAGCAAATCTCCCCCCGGCAGCACCGTCAGGGCCACCGGCCCGCTCCCGCCGCGGAAAGACACCTGGCTGGCAAAGTTGCAGAACTCGTGGTTGGTTCCCGTGCCCCACGTGGCGATCGGGTCAAAGCCGTCGGCCGCGTCCACCATCTGCCCCGCCGTCGTCGGCAGAGCGTGCCGCTGCACCCCGTCCACCGAGCCGTTGGCGTTCAGTCCCCACGCCGAGATGCCCCGCGTGCGCGTCGCCCCCGACTCGCGGCTCAGCACCGCCGCGATCCCCGCATCGCCCCCGCCCGTGTTCAGCGGTGTCATCGTCTGGCAACCGATGCTCATCGGCCCCCGCGGCGAGCCGCCCGCCGGCAGGTGCCCCGTCGTCGCCGTCATGCTGTTGGCCACGCCCTCAAACTGGTAGTTGTTGCTGAAGTCCGTCCCCACCATCACCGGCCGCCCCGCCGCCGCCGTCGGCACCATGGTCGGGGCCGTCAGCGTCGTCGCCGTTGTGCCCAGCAGGGTCCGCGTGTTGGCGCTGTCGCCGTAACTGCTGTTGGTGAGCGTGTTCAGCACCGCCGTGTTGCGCGAGCCCGCCGCCACGCGGATGAACCGTTTGTCGGCAATCGCGTTGCCCGAGATCATCCCGAAGTTGTCCGCCAGGATGTGCACGTTGCCCGCCTCGTCCACGCCGCCCAGGCCCAGGCTCGCCGTGCCGGTCGTCGTGCCGCCCGTCTGGCTGGTCTTGTTCACACCCGCCGTGGTGCGCGACACAAACACCCGGTGCGGGAAGAGGTTGTTGAACCCCGCGATCCCCACGATCACGTTCTGCTCGTCGTCGCCGTCGCCGAAGGTGCCGTTGGGACCGCCGCCAAACTCCATGAACGCCGCGCCGAACTGCGTGCCCAGAAGCCCCGACGTGTCGAGCGTGCCGTAGAGCCCGCTGCCGTTGTCAACCGGCGTGCTGTTGGCCGCGTTGCTCACGCCCTGCCCGGCCGCGCTCCACCCCGCATACGCCGGGCGCGGCAACGCGCCGAAGACATACCGGTTCGACAGCGCGTTGGCCCCGATCAGGTGATTGAAGAACGAGGCCCCGCCGTTGGACGCCTTCATCAACGGCCCGAACCGATACGAGTTGCCCCACGAACTCGCGCGGGCCACCAGATCCACCACGTAGTCGTTGCGCTGCTCGTTCGCCGCGCCCGCCCCGATCGCGTAGGCCGACACCGCATCACCCGGCAGGCCGTTTCCGGTCGAGACCGAGTCCTGCCCCAGAGCCGGAATCGCCATCACCGTGCCCGCCACAATCGCCAGCGCCACACCAGCCGTACAACGCATCCGCATGACCACGCTCCTCAAGCGGCGCCGAACCCCGGCACCGAAGATTCCATAACCATGCCCGCTCAGCGGGTTCGCACCGTCCCTGCCGGGAGCCCTCCCCACCACCCGGACGCCGGCCACAGGCCATGATCCGAGCAGGGAAACCCCCCATCTGAGTGTACCCCGGTTTTACGGCCGTGCCGGTGATTCCCGCTGCGAAGCCATCCTTTGTTCCAGCAGCATCTTGCGCCGCAAGAGGTCCGCTTTCCAGACCGGATCGGTCTCCAGCAGCAGAGCCCGCTTGCACCGCTCCACCGATTCCTCGCTGGCCGTGTCCCGCTGCGTGTCGATCAGCACCGCCTGTCGCAGCGCGGGCAGGTAGTTGCGGTCTCGCCGGATCGCCTCGCTGTAAGCCTCCGCGGCTACGTCCAGATACCCCAACCTTTGCCACACCATCCCGATGTTCGTGTGCGGTCTGGCATCTGTTGGGGACAAATCACCCGCCATCTTGAACGCCGCCACCGCCTCCATGTTCTCCTGCTTCTCCGCCAAGAGCGCTCCCAGGTTGTTCCAACTCGCGTAGAACGACGGGTAGACCGTCGTCGCCTCGCGCAGCAGGCCGATCGCCTCATCGCGACGGCCCGCATCCTGCGCCGCCCGCGCCTCCGCCACCAGATCAACCGCGCGATCCAGACGCACCTGCTCATCGCTGAGGCCGCCCTCGCCGCTGCGCATCTGGCAGCCGCCGCCCAGGGCCAGCCCCGCCAGCGCACACGCGGCCCACACGTTCATCCACGTCGTCTTCACGGGCGTCGCTCCCATCGGCTGAAAGACACCGTCCCTGTCCAGCGCGGCTTGCCGTCGTGCGTCGCCGTCGCGGGCTGCAACTCCAACGTCGCCAACGCCACCCCCGGCAACTCCTCCGTGGTGCGCGTGGCCCACTTGAGCACGTCTTCCAGATGCTGGGGCGGCATGTTCGCCATCGTGTAGCGCATGCGGCGCACGCCCGCCGGGGCCTGCCGCTGATCCACGGCGTCCACCACCGTCGCCCCGTACACACCCGCCTCCTTCGCCAGCCGCTCGATCTCGCTGGCCAGCAGCGGGTTGGGCTTGAGGGCATCGCCCCCCAGCGCGCTCGCCTCGTCATCCGCCGCGCCCCGCAGCGCGGCGACCGCGCCCAGCAAATCCTTGGTCATCTCGCGCTGCGTCTCCAGGGCCCGGGCCGCGTTGGACCGTTGCCACGCCGCCAGAACCAGCCACGCCGCGCAGATCGCGCACACGCCCGCGGCCAACGTGAGCATCCAGCGCGGCTCATTCCGTGCCGCCACACCCGCCGCGCCCGCCACGCGGGCCGCCCGCACCTCCGCCGCCAGGGCCGCGCCGGTGTCGCTCACTTGCCACCCCCCACGCCGCCCGCACCGGCCTTGGCGTCCACCCACGTCCCCGCGATGTTGTACGTGCGGTTCTCCGCCGTTCCCCCCGGCGAGCCCTGCCAGTCAATCCGCGGCGGGCCCAGGTTCTCACGCAAAGCAATCAAGAGGTTCGGCCCCGTCTGCGCATCCGGCACGCTGAAACGCGCCGTGATCCCCCCCACGCTCGTGATGCTGATCCGCTCCTTCTCGCGGAACTTGGCCCCCGGCACCGCATCCACCGCCGCGGCGATCTGCGCAAAGGCCGCCAGGATCGGCCGCTCCGGCGTCATGTCGGCCCGCGTCTTGAGAATCTCCTGGGTCTTGCGCCGGATCGGCTCCACCGGGTTCTGGACCTGCACCGGCACATCCACCAGCGGCTTGATCTCCGCCACCGCCTTGCGCCGCGCCTCCACCTGCTCCTCGCGCAGGGCCGCCAGCCGGGCCGCCGCCGCATCCACCTTCCACGCCAGCGCCGCCAGCAGCAGCGCCACCCCGCCCAGGGCCGCCGCGCTCCACGCGTACATCCGCCGCGTGGCCCGCACCGGCCGGGCCGTCAGCGCGCTCAGCACCGCCCCCGCCGGGTCCGGCGCTTCATCACCCGCGGCCAGCCGTGCCAGCGCCGCCCCCACGCCGTCCGCCTCCACGTGAGCCGAGACCACCGCCCCCGGCCACTGCGCCCCCAGAGCACGGGCCACCGCCGCCACGCCCGGCACCTCGGGCAGGTCCGCCTCCAGCCCCGCGCACGTCACCGTGTCGGGGCCGATCACCCCCACCGTGCCCGGCGCCACACCCAACTGCACGCTCCACCCCAGCCACTCACCCACCACCCGCCCCACCTCCGAGCGCGACACCTCCACCACGCCCGCGTCCCCCTGCCGGGCTGCGCGCAGCCGCATCGTCCCCGCCGCCAGCAGCACGCCCGCGCGGCTCCACGTCCACAGCAGCCGCCCGCGCCCTTCGATCACCACGCTCGCCGCCACCGTCGCAGCGCCCGCCAGAGTGCCGCCGTCGCCATCGGCACGCCCCAGCAGGCCCGCGCCCAGGTCGCGGGCACGGGCCGGGTCCCATCCCGCCGCCAGCGCGTGCCACACGCTCAGGCACCGATCCACCACCACCCCGCGCCGATCCAACTCGTCAATCAACGCCCGGGCCGCCAGGTCGGGCACCGCCAGCACCCCCAGCCGCGGCCTGGTCTCACCGTCGCCCTCGCCCGCCGTGCCCCCGCGCTCCACCAACGGCTGCACCGACAGATCCATCCCCGCCTCGCCGTGCGCCGCCGCCCACACCCCGTGCCGCTCCGACCCGTCATCGCCGCCCGCATACGCCAACTCGCGCACCGCCGCCTCCACCACGGCCGGCGTGCGGCCCGGCGCGCTCAGCCACTGGCAGCGCGCCCCCGGCCCCGCATCCACCACCAGCGTCAGCACGCCCCGCGCCCCGTTGGGCCCCAGTTGCTCGGCGATCCACGCCGCCGCCTTCACCACCGCCGGATCAACCGCCCCCGCTCCGCCCGCGGCTTCCGCAACGCCCGCCCCGGGGCCCCCGGCCACCTCCAGCCCGCGCACCTCGCGCCCGTCAAACAGCCGCACGCCCGTGAGCGCGCCGCCCCCACCACCCGCGCCCCCGCCACCACGCTCGAGCAGGCACAGCACGCGGCTCACTGGTCGTCGCCCTCTTCCGCCGGCCGACCAGACCCCCCCGCACGCCGCGCCTCAAGATCACGGTCGCGCTTGGCCCGCTGCGCCGCCAGCTCCTGCGGTGTCAATCGCGCCGCCTGATTCCCGTTCGCCGTGCGCGGCGGCACCGCCTGCGGGGGCACCACCGCCCCGCGCTTCACACCCGGAGCCGTCGGATTCGACCTGCCCGCCGCGCCCCCCGCACCCCCCACGGCCGGCCGCGTCGCCGGGTTGATCCCCGCCGGGTTCACGCCCGGCACCGCCGGAACACCACCCGCATGCACCGGCCCGCCCACGCTCGCGCTCACCGGCCGCTCCACCTTCTCGGCCAGGGGCACCTCGCGTTCCACACCGGCCCGCCGCACGATCAGCCGGTCCGGCTGCACCTCAACGATCTCATCGTCGCGCACGCTCTCGCCCACCGACGCGAAACGCTGCTTGTCATCCACGCTCACGATCGCCCGCCGCACGCCTGGGCCGATCACCGCGCCCACGTACGTCCACACCGGGGGCGGCGGCGGCGGCGGCGCGGGCGTCTCACCGGGTTCCGGCGCGGTCTCCCCCGCCACCGGCGGCGGGGCCTCGCGCGGCATGGCCGGGCTCGCCCCGTTCAGCGCAAGCGCCAACAACGCACCGTCAGGAACTTCCACCGGGTCCGGCGGCGGCGGCCGCTCCGGCGGCCTGGGCACGTCGATCGGCTCGAGCGCGCCCCGCCCCACAGCCCACGTGCCCGGCGCCACGCTCAGGCCCAGTGCGCCCAGCACCAGCACGCCCCCCAGCGCCTGGGCCCGCCGCGTTCTCTTTGCCACTGCCGCCCGGTGCATCGAGGCCTCCGTGCACTCCGCACACGCATCGCCGCCCAGCGCCGCCCGCGCTCCGCGCAAGTCTAGCGATCGCCCGCGTCCAACGCTTCATCCGCCGTCCACGCGTCGCCCTCTTCCAGACGCTTCCACTCCAGAAACGCCCAGTGTGCGCCCCCCGCGCCGCCCCGCGGGTCGCCCTGGATCAGCCCCTCAAACCGCCCCCCCGGCACCGCCCTGCCCCCCGGCCCGCGCGACTCCACCCGCACCCGGTACAAACTCGCCTCGCTCGTGAACAACCCCTGAATAAACCCCGCCGCCTCCTCCGGCGCGCCCGCCGTGCGTAACGCCGCCGCGATGTCGTTGGCGCTCATCCGCTTGCCCGCGCGGGCCTCCTGCACCGCCGCCGCAAACGCGCCCCCGGGCCCCTCCGGGTCCACCGCTTTGTACAACGCCTCCAGCACCGCCCGCGGCGCGGCGTGCACGCTGGTCTTGGCCGGCCCGCGCAGGCGCGTGTTCCGCCCCGCCGCCGTCCCCTGCGGATCAACCTCCGCCACCCGCTCGGCCGCCGTGCGCAGCACCGCCGCCGCGCCGTCGCCCGCCGCCGCCAGAATCGCGCCCTGCCCGTCCGCCACGCGAATCACCACCTCCCCGCGCCCCTCCACCGCCAGCACCACCCCGGCCGTTCCCCCCGGCTTCATCTCGCCCACGTTCAGCGCCCGATACGCCATCGCCATGCCGATCATGTCGCGCATGCCCGCCTGCTCGTGATGCCGCAGGTACAACTCCTCTCCCCGCCGGGCCGCCCGAGTCGCCTGGGCGCTGCGCTCCAGCATCACCGCCACCGTGAGCACCGACACCATGCTCACCAGCATCACCAGCGCCAGCGCAAAGCCGCGGGATGTGCGCGCGCCCGGCCTCATCGCGGATTCCCCCCGCCACCCCCCGCGCCGCCACGATTCCGCCGGATCACGTTCATGTTCGCCGGCTTGCGCACGTCGTTCACCGCCGGCACCGGCGGCGGGTTCTGCGGCGACGTGCCGGGCCCGCCCGTGCCCACCGGCATCGCCCCGCCCCCGTCCGCCACAGGCTGCTGCGCGCCCGGCACCGGCGTCGCCGATGCCCCGCGCGGCGTGTTCGCGTCCTCCTCCCGCGCCGCCGCCAACTGCGCCGCCAACCCCTCGGGGATCACCGGCAGCGCATCCTGCTCGCGCCCGATCACATACCCGATCTCAAACAGCCACGTCGCGCTCGACCCATCCTCAAACCCCGCGCCGACCTCCACGTACGCCGGCATCCGCGCCGCCGACCGCGCCGCGTGCTCGCTCAAGGGCTCCAACTGATCCGTCTCCGGGTTGGTCCTGAACGCCCGCCACGCCAGACTCCGCACACCCCCGCACAAGCGCGCCTCACCGATCGCCTCTCTCGTGCCGCCCCCACCCGCGCCACCCGGCCCCTCGCCCATCGGGTAAACACACCAGTACACCGCCCCCGCGTCGCCACCGGCCCGGGCTTCGCCATCAGGCCGCAACTCGAACGCGCCCCGCACACCCCCGCCCGCCTCGGGCATCGGCATCACCGTCCCCCCGCCGCGCACCTTCACCGCCCACGGGCTCGCCGCCACCACCACCTCCAACCGCTGTCCGCCCCCGGCCCGCCCGTCCATCTCCAGCAAAAACCGCGGCGGCACCGTGTCGTCATCCTCCTGCCTCCGGCCGCGTCCGCCGGTCGCGCTCCGGTTCGTCGGCACCTTGCCCGCCACCTGGGCCCGCGCCTGCTCGAGAGCGCGGGCCGCCAGGTCCTTGTCCGCCGGCAGCGCATTCGCCGGCCCGCCCGGTGCGCCCCCCGATGGCGTGCCCGCCGCGGCCCCCGCGACAGGCGCGGCGCTCGCCGCCGGCACATCCTCAGGCCTTACCGGTACCGCCGCGCCCGTTGCACCCGTCCCTCCCGCCACGGGCTGCGCCGTCGCCGTCGTGGCCCGCACCGGCGCCTTGGGCTTGTTGTGCACCACGATCTGCCGCAGACTCGCCTGGATCACCTCGCGCAGGCGGGCCTGCTCGATCGTGCGCGTGGCCGCCTCATCCGCCCGCCGCTGGGCCCGCGCCATCGCCCCCATCACGCCCGCCGCCGTGGCGATCACCAGCGCCCCCAGCGTGGCCGCCAGCATCATCTCAATCAGTGTGAAGCCCCGGCGTGTCATGGCGGCCCGCTCCGCGTGGGCGCGCCGCCCCCGGTGGGCGACCCCGAGGCCCGGGCCCGCTCCAGCATCCGCCGCAGCGTGTCCTCGTCGGTCAGGTTCCGGTTCTTCGAGTCCTCATTGCGCGAGATCACCAGAAAGAAGTTGTTCAGGCGCACGATCTCCGCCAACTGCTCCCCCTCGCTCACCTGCCCGCCCGGCCGCTCCACGCCGTCAAACACCTTCACGCGCAGCACCTGCGTGTCGTCGAAGATCGCGCTGGTGCGCTCGCTGTCGCCCTTCACCCGCACCGGGTCGCCCTCCAGCGACCAGCGGAAGGTGTACAGGCCGTCGGAGTACGGGGCGTTGGGCGACGGAAGCCCCTTGGGGCTGTCCAGGTACTGCAGCATGATGCGGCTCGCCACCTCGTGGGCCGCCAGGCGGTGCCGCGCCCGCGCATCGGCCCGAAACGTGTGCGAGATGCTCGAAAACACGCCCCCCGCCACCAGCGACAGCATGACACCCGCGAGCACCACCTCCAGGAGCGTGCTGCCCCGGCGTGCCCCGCGCGTCCATGTTGGCCGTCGTGTCGTCATGGGCGCTCCGGCCCAAACCCTCTCGAACCCTGCGCGCCGCTCGCGCTACGGCTTGTCGATCGTCCAGATGCTGATCGTGTCCGTGCCGCCGCCCCCCGCCGCGCCGCCCCCGAAACTGTACAGGTCGTAGGGCTGCTCCTCGCTCGCGCCGCTCCCGGGAAACGCGTACATGAACGGCTTCTGCCACGCGTCGTTGAGCGCCGACGCCTCCAGCGACTTCATCGATCCCATGGTCAGCACCTGCAGCGTCGGCGGGTAGACGGCGTAGCGCCCGTTGTACTCCTCCAGCGCCACCTTGATCTGACGCATCTTGGCGATGGTCGCGTCGCGCCGCGCCTTCTTCACGTTGCCCCCCACCGCTACCACCGCCACCGTGGCGAGGATGCCCATGATCACCACCACCAGCATCATCTCCAGCAGCGTAAAGCCGCCGCGCAGTCCGCGCCCCGTGCCGATCGCACCGCCCATCCGCATCGCTCGCTTCATGGTTCACCTCGATCAAAGAGCGGCCGCCACCCGCATCCTTCTACTACCCAAACCATACGCGGCGGCACCACCACCGGATCGACCCTTCCCCCGCCGAAAACCAGCGCCACCCCCGCGAAACACCCCACGCACCCCTACCCGCCGATCCGCCCCGCCATCGTCAGCATGGGGATCATGAGCGCCGCCAGCAGCGACCCGATAACCACGAACATAAACACCACCATCGCCGGTTGCAGCACCGCGATCAGCCGCCCCGAGCGCCGCTCCACCTCATCGGTCATGTCCCCCGCCAAGGTGGTGAACGCCGCCTCCAGGTCCCCCGCGCGCTCGGCCGCGATCAAGAGCCGGCGCGTCGCCAGCGGCAACGCGGCCACCTCATCAATCAGGGCCCGCAGCACGCCGCCGTCCACCAGCCGCTGCCGCAGCCGCTCCATCTGCCCGCGCAAGGCCGGGTGCGAGATCGCCTGATTCGCCGTCGCCAGTGCATCCGCCAGCGGCACGCCCGAGCGGCACATCGCCGCCATCACCGAAAAGAACCGCGCGCTCTCCTGGGCCAGCACCACCTCGCGCACCAGCGGCAGCACCCGCCCCGCCCGCACCGCCGCCCCCGCGATCACCCCGCGCCACACCCACGCCGCCACCAGCAACCCCGCCATCACCACGCCCAGCAGCAGCAGCCGCTCCTGCGCAAACGTGCCCACCGCCACCAGGGCCCGCGTGGCCCAGGGCACATCCGCCCCCAGTTCCATCATCGTCTTGCCCATCTGCGGCACAATCCCCACCACCATCACCGCCGCGATCACGAAACTGATCGTGATCACGATCGCCGGGTAGATCATCAGCGTGGCCGCACGCCCCGCCACCTGCAACGTTCGCCGCGCCGTCGCCGCCAACTGCCTGCACGCACCCGCCAGGTCGCCCGTGCGCTCCGCGGCTCGGTATACCGACACCGTGACGGCATCAAACTCCGCCGCGCTCCGGCACGCCTCCGCGAACGACGTGCCCGACGCCACCAACTCTCTCACCCGCTCCACCCGCCCACGCACACGCGGGTGAACCGTCTGGGCGGCCACCTCCAGCGCCTCCGTCAGCGGCACGCCCCGCACCAAAAGCGCGGCCAGCTGATCGTTCAAAACCGCATGGTCCGCCAGCCGGAACGCCCCCTGCCCCCCCGCACCGCCACCACCCACACCCGCCGCGCTCCAGACCGCGCCCAGCCCCCGTGCCCACACCGGCAACTCACGCGCCGACAAGAGCAGCACCCGCTCCCGCCGCAATCCCTCCGCCAACGCCGCGCGGCTGCGGGCCGCACGCACCCCGTAGGCCCGGCCCCCGGAGGCCTTCAGGCCCGTAAAGAAAAACGAACTGCCCGCAGCCGCACGCGACATCGCCACACTCTATGTGCCCACCTCCCGTGCCGCCGTCCACGTCGGCGCGGCGACGTGCGCGACGCGCCCATGCCTTGGGCGAGCCCGGAGCGCAGCGACGGGTTCGGCCGTCAAGAACCCCTCGCTGCGCTCGGGGCTCGTCGAATCACCCGCAACCTTGCCACTCTGCCACTTCGCCCCTTCGCCACTTCCTACTTGGCCATGTCCCGCGTGTCCCGCGCCGAGTGCTCCTCGATCCGCGCCAACTCCTCACCCGTCATCCACGGCAGCGCCAGCAACTTCTCGCGCAGGGCCCCCGGAAACTCGCGCCCCAGGCGCTCGTGGCGGGGCCGGCTCTTCCAGTACCGGTGCATCCACAGGTACTGCTCGGGCGCGCTCCGCACCAGCCCCTCGATGGCCCGCCGGTACCGCGCCGTGATGTAGAACAACGGGTCGGGCTGGCCCGCCCAGTCGCCCGGCTCGATCACCTCGCCCACGTCGATCCGGTAGCGCTTCCCCGTGCCGTCCTCCGCCGCGTGCCCGCAGAGCCGGCGCGCCATCCCGCACACCACGCTCGCCCCCGTGCTCATGGCCAGAAGGCCGATCGACTTGTACGCGCTCGCCAGCCGCCCGAAAAACGGCACAAACAGCCCGCGGTCGCCCGCGTTCTGATCCGCCACAAAGCCCGGCACACCGCCCGTCCCCAGGATCGCCGGCAGGTCCTCCCCCGCGCCGAACTTGTCCACCAGCACCAGCCCGCTCCGCCCGCGGCTCCGCTTCACCCACTCGTTCAGCGGCTTCAGGTCCAGCGGCCGGTACAACGCGTGCACCGGAAAATCGAGCACGCTCAGCGTGTACCCCAGCAACTCCCAGTTGCCGCAGTGCCCCGTGATCAGGATCACCGGGCCGTCGCGCATCAGCCGCGACACCGCGCCCTCCACGTCGCCCAGCCCCACGTGCCCCGTCCAGCCATCCGTCGTCAGCAGACGCGGCAGAACCGCCGTCTCCACCGCCAACTCGAACAGATGCTCGTACGCACGCACCGCCGTCTCGCGCCGCCGCCCCGGCCCCCACTCCGGAAACGCCACCGCCAGGTTCGCCTCCGCCCGTGCCAGGCGCGTCCGGTTGAAACCCACGCCCGCGTACCGCCGCCCCAGGCCCCGCGCCGCATCAGCCACCGCCTCGCGCGGCAAGGCCCCCAGCGCCGTCATCAGGCACCGCAACGACCCGTACGCCGGACCGTGCAGCCACACCGGCATCCGCCGCCGCTTCCGCGCCATGCCCTCACTGTAAGCCCCGTCGTCGGCGCCTTCATTTGGCCCTTTGGCCATTTCCGTCACCGCCCGGTGAGCGTGAACAAGCGGTTCTGGTTCAACACCGGTATCGACGTCGCCACCGCCTGCTCCAACAACCGGTCGTACTCCTGCACCACCCGCCGCAGCCGGATGTACTCCTGCACCACGGGCACCGGCGCATCCGTCGGCGGGGCCGGCGGCAACTGCGGCCGCTGACCCAGGACCAGAAAGTCCACGTCGCCCGAGAGCGTGTCGGCGTTCAACCCGCCCCACTCCTTGATCTGCGCCTTCACGTCCGTCTGCTCGTCCGCACTCGCCAGCCCGTCGGTGTTGATGTCGAAGTTGCCGTACACCAGAAACGTGTACGTCTTGGCCGGGTCGTACAGCGCGTTGGCCAGCACGTCCCCGCGGATCACCGGGTTGCCGCGCAACCCCCGCACCACGCGGCAGATCGACGTGGACTCATCCACCCGCGTCACCTCCAGCGTCGCCTTGCCGCGCACGTAATCGCCCGTCTCCGGGTCGGCCTTGATCGCCCCCGCATCCGGGTAGACCTCAAACCGCATCCCCAGCACCACCCGCTGCTTGGCGCCGCGATCGATGAACACCATCCCGCTGGCCGCATCCACGCTGATCACCGCCGCGTCCACCAGCGCGGCCTCGTCGGTCGGCCGCAAACTGCTCGCCCGGTTCTTCTCCGTCAGCGCCCTGATCTTCCCCTGGGCCACCAGCAACTCCTCGTTGAGTTTGCTGATCTTGCTGTTGAGGGCCGCCTCCTTGTCCTCCCCCTCTCGCTTCAGAGCCTCCACGCTCGCGCTCATCTCGCTCCGGGCCTTTTCGAGATCGGCCCGGTACTGTTCCGCGTCGGTCTTCACCTTGCCCACGTCCTGTCCCATGGCCGCCACCGCGCCGTCAAACGAGTCCTTCTGCGCCTTGGTCACGGCCGACTGATTCTCCAGGTCCTTGAGCGCCGCCTGCCGGGCCGCGTCCGCGTCCGCCGCGCTCTTGGTCAGTTGCGCGATCTTCGCGTCCTTGTCCGCCATCATGCTCAGCAGGTTCGTCGGCTCGCCCCCCAGGCGCTTGTCCACCGTCTCGATCAACTCCTTCATCCCGCCCTTGGGCGCGCCAGAGAGTTTCTGCCCCAGCACACGCCCGCTCTCGGCCAGGTAACTCACCACCGTCTTGCGCTGGGCCTCGGCCTCGGCCTTCAGCCGCCGCACATCGTCGGAGTTCATCTCACCCTGCCCCACAAACGCCTTCACGTCATCGCCAAACTGCTGGCGGTCGCGCTTGGTGTTCTGAAGGTCGCTCCAGAACATCAGCGTCAGCACGAACAACGCCAGGGTTGACACGCCCAGGAGCGCGATCGTCGCCCCGATCCCCACTCCGACACTGGTCCGTGCTGCCATGGTGCATCCTCTCGTATCACGTGCGACGCGCAGTCCGTCAAGCCATGCTCAACGCCGCCGCAGGCCCGACCGCCAAACCCAAAGATACGCCCCGCCGCCCGGCCAAGCCGACCGATGGCGCAAGCGGCAAGTCTCGCTCCATCAAGCCTTTGTGTCAAGCCAACCGGAACGGATACCGACCGCGGCATGAGCCGATACATTCCTTCATCACACCATGCCCGCCGGTTCCCACCATCCTCCCCCCACCGCCGCGCGGCACACCGGCCCACTCCTGCTCATCGGCGGCGGCGGACACGCCGTGGTCGTCGCCGAGGCCGCCGCGCTCCTGCACCGCCCCCCCGCCGCGTTCCTCGACGACAACCCCGGGGCCGCCGTCGCCACCCTCTCCATCCAACTCCCCCACCCCTACCCGCCCCCCGCCTGCGCCGGCTCCCTCTCCGACCCCGCCGACCTCGCCGCCCTGGCCGGCCACGACTGGATCGTCGCCCTGGGCGACGTGCCCCAACGCCGCGCCGCCCTCAACGCCATCGCCGCCCACCTCGAAGCCTCCGCCGCATCAACACCGCCCGGCCCGCGCCCCGCCGCCGCCCCCCACCACCACACCGGCGGAGCATTGTCGCTCCACCACCACGCCCTCCCCGGCCACGCCACCACCATCGTTCACCCCGCCGCCGTCATCAGCCCCACCTGCCTGCTCGGCCACGGTGTCTTCGTCGCCGCCGCGGCGGTCATCCAGCCCCGCGCCCGCATCGCCGACCACTGCATCATCAACACCGGTTCAATCATCGAACACGACTGCGTCATCGGCCCCAACACCCACGTCGCCCCCGGGGCCGTCCTCGCCGGCAGCGTGCGCACCGGCACCGACTGCCTCATCGGCCTGGGCTGCCGCGTGCTGCCGGGCGTGCGCATCGGCGACCGCTGCACCGTCGCTGCCGGTGCAGTCGTCCTCGAAGATGTCCCCGCCGGCGCCACCGTGATCGGCGTGCCCGCGCGGCCGCGCTGAGCGCACCCGCGTGTCTTCTCCCCTGCCTTGGTGCCTTCTTCCTGCCTCCGTGCCTTCGTCGTGCCTTCACCTATGCCTTCTGACCGCGCACCTTCCGGCTACCGCCCCGAGCCCGGCCCCGGCCCGCGCCTGCGCAGCGACGTGGTCGAGGTGATGGTCTTCCGCATCCCCACGGGCCCCACCGTCGCGCCCGAACTGCTCCAGATCAGGCGTGCCAAACCGCCGCTCATGGGCACCTGGCAACCCGTGATGGGCCACATCGAGGCGGGCGAGACCGCCGTGCAGGCCGCGCTCCGCGAACTCCGCGAAGAAACCGGACTTGACACACCTGCATCAGCCCCGGGGGGCGGGCTTTCCAGCCCGCCCGCCATCCCCTCAGTGCCTTTGTCCCTTCCCAGTGCCTCCGTGCCTTCTTGCTTTCTGGCCATGTGGTCCCTCGAACAAGTCCACCCCTACTTCATCGCCGCCATCGATTCGATCGTGCTCCCCGCCCGCTTCGCCGTGCACGCCGCGCCCGCCTGGTCGCCCACGCTCAATCACGAGCACTCGCAGCACCGCTGGATCGTCGCCACCGATGCCCCCCGCTGGTTCATGTGGCCCGGTCAGGCCGCCGCGGCCCGTGAACTCATCGACCACATCCTCGCCTCACCCCCCACCACCGCCAGCCTCGCCCTGCGCGTGCGGTGAGCGTCCGGTGCCGTTGTACGGCCGAGCCACCGCGAGGCCGTGCAAGGCCAATGCTCACGTCGCACGCTTCGCCGAGCCGGCGTGTACAGCGCCACCGATCAGCCCAACGCGGACAGGGCGAACCCGCGGGCCGAACCACGGCTCCCTACCATCCCTGTGGCACGCCGCGAACGCGGCTGAATCCCGCAGACCCGCCGCCATGATCCCCGCCCGCGACATCCAGAGCGTGGTCGATCAGATCGTCCGGCGCTTCCGACCCGATCGAGTGATCCTCTTCGGCTCCCACGCGGGCGGGCCCGACGGCTCCTCCACGCCGCGCCCCGATTCCGACGTGGACCTGCTCGTCATCCTTCCCTTCACCGGGCACCCCGCGGCCAAGGCGACCGAGATCGCCTGCGCCATCACCTACGACTTCGCGCTCGACCTCCTGGCCCGCACACCCGAAGACGCGGCCGTGCGCTACGCCAACCTCGACCCGCTCGTGCGGGCGGCCATCGACCGGGGGCGCGTCCTCTACGCGAAGGCCGCGTGAAGCCTCGACCGCCCGCCCTGAGGCTTATGAAACCCGCACTTTGGAGAACGTCCATGCCCTCTCCACGGCTGGGAGTCCTTCTGCTTGGGCTCGCCGCCGCCGCGTTGGGCGGCTGCCGCGCGGCACCGACGGGTGCGAGCATGGGAGCGGCCGAGCCCGTTGCCCTCGCCGGGCCGCTGACGTGCGTGTTCGCGAAGTATCAACAGGGCCTGTCGGGGATTTCGTCCGTCCAACTCCCGGTCGAGCATCCCGTTCGCTTTGCCATCTGGGAAGACGGGCTCGCGTACGTCCCCGATGACCTCTGGTCCTCGCCTCTCTCCGAATGCCGCGTGCTCTCACGCGCCGATGCCGCGGCGGTTCTCGCGCAGCTTGACGCGGCCCTGCACGAGTTCGAGTCCGATCGGTGCGGGCCGGACATGGCGACGTACCACTGGCACGTGTGCCGAAGAGACACCCAGATATGGGTTCGCATACTCGCCTTCTACCTCGTCGACTGTCGCGACCCCGCCGAGTGCGCACGCCGCGGCACCACGGGCCTGTGCGCCGGCCTCGCCGCGATCCGCGACAAGAGCCAGCCGGCCGATGAGAGCCAGCGGCTTGAAACGCTGACGCGGCTTGTCGAGGTGAGGTGAGGCGAGATCCCCTTCGAATCTTGCGGGCCACGCGGTCCCCGGCGCTCCACACGGATGCCCCGCCGTGTCCTCCGGCTGAGCCATAAACTCCTGACATGGGAGCGCTCCCCGTGCAGCCCGTGCGAGATCAGGTCGCCGCCTTCGCCGCGGCGGTCGCCCGCGAGTTCGCCCCCGAGCGCATCATCCTCTTCGGGTCTCGCGCACGCGGCGACGCGGGTCCCGACTCCGACGCCGACATCCTCGTTGTCATGGACTTTGACGGCCACCCCGCCTGGCGCGCCTGGGAAATCCTCAAACGCGTGCCGCGCTCGTTCCCCCTCGACCTGATCGTGCGCACACCCGCGGACCTGGCCGCGCGCTACGCGCAGCTCGACCCCATCGCACGCGAGGCCATCGACCGGGGGCGCGTGCTCTACGCGAAGGCCGCGTGAGCCCGATTTGGCCATTTGGTCACTTGGCCCTTTGGCCATTTCCCTCCCACCCCATCACCACCCGCTTGCCGCTCGCGGCGTGCCGCGCCAGCGCATCCAGCATCGGCCCCGGGCTCATCGTGCCGATCACCAGCGTGTCGGCCGTCTCCACGTTCTCTCCGTGCCCCCGCCTCCTGTGCCACCGACCCGCGCCCCGCGAGTCGGTGCTCCCCACCACCACCTCCTCCAGCGCACTCCTCACCACCCACTCGTTCTTCCCCGGGCTCACGATCGCGCACCGACCCAGCGGCTTCTGGGCGTGCGCCGCCCGCAGCGCGCTCCGCGCCGCCGCCAAACCCGTGAAGCGATCGAACTGCTCCACCGTCATCTGCCTGCGCGGCTGCCGCCCAGCCGTCCCCATCAGCTCCATCACGCCGCGCATCCACCCCCCAATCGCCCCCTCGCGCAGCGCAATCCGCCCGTAGCGCATCACCACGCCCGCCACCTCGCGCCGCGCCACCGCCCCCGGCGCGTACCGCTGCATCACCCACGCGTTGTTGCGCACCAAGCGCCGCACGATCCGCGAAAAATCCCGTCCCGCGCCCACCTTGCGGTGCTCCACGCGAAAGCGCCTGTCAAACCCCACGCGCCACCCCGCCATGATCATCCGCGCCGCCAGGTCGTACTCCTCCGCGTAGTAATCAAACGCCGCGTCGTACCCGCCCAGTTCCACGAACACGCTCCGCCGCATCGCCACCCCGCACCCGATGAACACCTCCGGCAAGCCCCCCGCCTCGTGCGTGCCATCCGGCAGCGTGATCTCCGCCTGCACCGCCGCCACGTCCGCCCCCGCATCGCGCACCGCCTCCATCACGCCCCGGTCCAGCGGGTGCGAGTCATCATCCAGCATCACGATCCACTCGCCGCGCGCCGCGCGCACGCCCTCGTTCCGCGCCGCCGCGCCGCGGTTGGCCTCGAGCCGCACCACGCGCACCGGCACGCCCGAGAGCAACCGGTCTGCCAGCCCCGCCGCGCGGAGCGCCTCGTGCGCCGGCGGGCTCGAGGCGTTGTCCACCACCACCACTTCAGCGCCGCCGCACGCGGCATGGTCCCCCAGCGCCGCGATCTGCACCAGCGTGCGGGCCAGTTCATCCGGCCGGTCGCGCGTGGGCAGCACGTACGAGATCACGCGACCGCCCGCTCCAGTCCCCCCGGCTCCGCCCGCACCCCATCCCTCGCCACGCTCCCCGCCCCCCCCACACCCGGCCCGTAGGCCAAACGCGCCGTGTGCACGCGCACAATGCCGTGCCGCAGGTCGGTGCCCGACACCGCGTTGTTCCCCAACCGCTGGGCCTGCACCGCCGCGGCAATCGACCCCAAAAACACCGCGGCGGTCAGCCCCGCGCCCGCCGTCAGGGCCAGCGTCGCCGTCGCCAGCAGCGCATCCCCGCACCCCAGCGCATCCACCGCGTGCCCGCACAGGGCCGGCACGTGCTCGCTGCGCAAACTCGAGGCGTAGCCGCCGCCGCCGTCGTCGCCCCGCTCAAACCCGATCACCCCATCCGCACCCAGCGTGGCGCACACCGCCCGCGCACCGGCTTCCTCCATCAGCCGGCTCACCACCGTCGGCAGCGACTCGTCGAACATCCGGTACGCCTCGCGCAACTCCACCTCGCTCGGGCAGACCAGGTCCAACCCGCGAAAGTGCGTCAGCCCCGCCCGCCGCCCCGACACATCGCCCGTCAGCACATCCACCCGCCCGCGCAGCGCGCCGCACAGCCGCCCGACCATCGCCGGCGACAGCAGGCCGTTGCCAAAGTCCGCGATCACCGCCGCGTCGCACCCGTGGGCCGCGCCCTCCGCCTCCTGCACCAGCGCATCGCGCGTGGCCGCATCCAGCACGAGCGGCGCCAGCATGTTCAACTTCATCACCTTCTGCCCGCCCACCAAAAACCGCTGCTTGCGCGCCAGTGCGCCGCCCGGGCACTCCAGCGGCACCGACCGCACCTCCACGCCCTCCGCCCCCAGCCGCTGGGCCACCGCCGCGCCCTCGGGCGACTCCGGCAGGCCCGTCAGCAGCATCGGCCTTCCCCCCAGGGCCGCCACGTGCCGCGCGATCACCGCCGCGCCACCGTCGTAGGTGCGCCGCTCCAGCGGCCGCAGTGTCATCACCGGCGACTCGCTCGCCACCTCCGGCTTGTCGCAGTGCACGTACTCATCGATGATCGTCTCGCCGATCACCAGCACGCGCTTGCCGCGAAACCCACTCACAACCCCCGTCAGCGCGGCCCCCTCCAAGTCCGCCCGCCCCAGCAACTGCCCCAGCCGCGCGTGATACGGATCAATCGACCGCTCCAGCGCCCCGATCAACGCCGTCGACGAGAACACCACATCGCCCGACGAGAACACCACCCGCCCGCCGTGCCGCTCCACCGTGGCCCGCTCGGCCAGAAACCGGGGATCAGGGTTCGTCTCGTACTCTCTGCCCTTGATGTAGACATCCGGCCGCACCGCCTCCAGCACCGCTCCCGCCGTCGCGTGCGGATCGACATACACCCAGTCCACACAATCCAGTTCCGCCAGGTTCTCCGCCCGCAGTTCCTCGGGTATCAGCGGCCGCCCCCGCGCCTTGGTCCACGCCTCATCGCTCGTGATGCTCACCAAGAGCACGTCGCCCCGGCTCTTGGCCTCGCGCAAGTGCCGGATGTGCCCCGGGTGCACGATGTCAAAGCACCCGTGGCACTGCACCACCACCCTTCCCCCGGCGCGGCAGGCCGCCCGCTGCGCCACCACCTGCTCCAGCGTCATCACCTTGCCGCCCGTCGCCATGCTCTGCGTTATCGGCCTGTGCAGGCCGGGCCGTCAAGTCCTTCCGCCCACTCCCCACCCCTCACGCCGCCGCCTGAGCCCCGTCCCCCGCCCCGACATCCGCCCCGCCGAGCCCCTTCCCCACCCCCGGCAGCGGAAACACCCGCGCACTCGCCCCACGCAACCCGCTGATCGTGAACCGCACGCCCGTCGCCTGTCCGTCTCCACCCACCACGTCCGCATCCACCCTGCGCGGCGGGCCCACCTCCGCCAACACCTCATCCACCCACTCCACCACCTCACGCTCGCACGCATCCACCAGCGGCACCACCGCGTGCCCCCCCTCCCACCCATCGCTCACTCGCCGCGGCGAACTCACGCCGCGCGCATCGGTGCTCCTCTCCACGTGGGCATCGGCCCCGTCGTTCAACAGGGCCCGCCTGCGGAGCACATGCACCAGGTCCACCAGCCGCCGCGCCGCCTCGGGCGCCGGCTCAAGCCGCGCAGGGTCCGAAAAACTCACGTTGCCACGATCGGTGTGCATGCGTGACCGCCCGCATCGACGCGCCCGCACGCGCACTCATCCCCCCGCACCCGCCCGCCGCGCCCCCAGGCCCATCTGCGCCGTCGCGGCGGTCTGGGCAGCTTCCCCCGCCCCTTACCGGGCGAACCCCGCGTTCTCGGCCGCCGTACCACGGTCGTCCGCAAACCTACCCTCGAACCGGGAAACCCCCACGCCACGCCCGGCATCCCACCCGGGCCGCGCCGCAGAGAGAGGCCCCCGTATGCGCACACTCCTGGCCATCCCCGTCTACAACGAGGAACGCACCATCGCCCGCGTGCTCGCCCACGCCCTCGAGTACGCCGACCACATCCTCGTCGTCGACGACGGGTCCACCGACAAAACCCCCCTCGTCCTCCCCCGCTTCCCCGTCGAGGTGATCCGCCACTCCGTCAACCGCGGCTACGGGCGCTCGCTGCGCGACGCCTTCACCTTCGCCGCCTGCCACGGCTTCGACTGGGTCATCACCATGGACTGCGACGAGCAGCACGAGCCCGCCAGCATCCCCGACTTCGTCGAAGCCGCCGCCCAGAACCGCTTCGACCTCGTCTCCGGCTCGCGCTACGCCTGCACCATGGACGCCGACACCGCCCCGCCCCCCGAACGCCGCGCCATCAACCAGCGCATCACCAGCGAGATCAACGAGCGCCTCGAACTCAACCTCACCGACGCCTTCTGCGGCTTCAAGGCCCATCGCGTCAGCGCGCTCCGCCGCCTCGCCCTCACCGAAGACGGCTACGCCTTCCCCATGCAACTCTGGGTCCAGGCCGTGGCCCAGGGCCTGCGCATCAGCGAGACCCCCGTCAAACTCATCTACAAAGACCTCTCCCGCACCTTCGGCGGTCTGCTCGACGACGCCGCCCACCGCCTCGCCCATTACCGCCAGGTCCTGCACTGCGAACTCCGCCGCCAGCAGCACCTCCTGCCGCGCCGGGCCCTCGCCGACGTCGCCGCCAACCCCTGCGCCTGAAAGCACCCGCCGGCGCTCGCTGCTTTGGCCATGTGGTCATTTGACCATGTGGCCATGTGCTGCTTTCGCCTACCGCCCCGCCACGCCCGGCTCCAGCGCCGGCCCCGCCCGCGCCGGGGGGGGCGGGGGGGGGTTCACCAGCGCATCCAGCGCAATCTCGTACGCCCCGTCCCAGTACGCGCCCGACCCAAGGTCGCGCAGCGCCAACTCGGCATCCCCGCTCACACGCACCACCCAGCCGCCCGGCTCCGCCTTCACCACATCCGACCCGTACGGGGGCCCGTACGTGATCGACAACTGCCCGCCCCCGCCCGCCCCTGTCTCCGGCGCGGCCAATCCCGCGCTCGTCGGGTTGGCCGCCTCCGCCACCGCCCGCGCATCCCCCTCCAGCACCGCCGGCGCGTTGAACAGCCCCTCACGCCCGCTCGCCGGGTACACCCGCCGCGCCAACGCCACCACCCGCCCCTCACGCATCACCTCGATCCGCAGCGCCAGCGTCACGCCGTCCACCCATTCCCCGCGCGGCCGGTCCGTGCTGATCACGTACGTCCCCGATGCCGGCAGCCGCACCAGCCGCGGCCGCAGCCGCTCACGCACAAACTCATCCAGGTTCGCGCCCCCGCGCGCCGTCATCACTTCACCGGCGCTCCCCGCCACCAGGATCGTCCGCCGCACCGTCCCACGCCACACCTCGCTTGGCGGGCCCGACACCGGCCCGCCATCCTTCCCCACGCGCGGCCGGGCCACCACCACCTCGCACTTCAACTCGTGCTTGCCCGCCTCCTTCGCCGGCAGCGTCCACAAGTGGTCCGTCCACACCTGCTCGCTCGTCAACTCCGGGCGCGGCCACTCCGGCAGGGGCGGCGTCGCGTCCGGCCCGCCGATCGCCCGCAAACTCACCGTCCCCAGCCGCCCGCTCCCCCACACCGTCGCCGCCTCATACCGGATCGGCGTCCCCGTCGGCCACACGCTCCGCGTGCGCAGCAACTGCGGGGCCAGCCGGTCCACCATCGCCTGCAACTGCCCCGCGCTCAGCAGCCCCGCCGCCGCACGCTGCAGCAACTCCCCGTTGGCCGCCATGCTCAAGGCCCGAGGTCCGCCCTCGGGCACCGCCAGCAGCACCGGCGACGGCACCGCCGCGATCCACCCGCCGCGCCGAACCGCCGGCACCACCCACGCAACCCACGCCGCGCCCACCAGCAACACCCCCAGCGCCAGCCACCGATACCGCCGGTGCCACCGGTGCAGGTTCGCCTCAAACCGCGCATCGTGCCCGCACTCGGGGCACACCCGCCCCGGCACACCCGCCATGTCGTGCCAGCACTTCGGGCACCGCCGCTTCCGCCCCGGCGGGTCCGCAAACAACGCCCACGCGCACACCACCGCCCCGCCGCCCAGCAGCAGCGCGGCAACCACGGAGTAGAGCCAGGGTGGGCCGGGCATCCTCGACAGATCGTACCCATTCTCGCGCCACCCCACGCCCACCATGAGCCGCGAAGTGGTGCCACCAAACCCTCCTGCGCCTCCCCCTCCAACACTTCACCATGCTCCTGCGCGCCACCCTCCTCACCCTCACCCTCGCGCTCGCCGCGCCCGCGGCACCTGCCCAAGCGCCCCCTCCGCCACCGCCCGCCGCGCCGGCCCTGCAACCGCTCACCCTGCGGGCTGCCCTCGACACGGCCAAGGCCCGCAAGCGCCTGCTCATCCTCGTCCTCAGCCCCACCACGGCCCGCGCCGCCGAACACGCAGCCCTCTGGTCTCACCCCGCGCTGGCCGCCTGGGCCGCCCGCCACGCCGTGGCCGCTCACATCACCACACCGGCCGACATCGCCACCCTCAACGACGCCGGCCTCGCCACCGGCGGGCCCGATCAGCCCCTGCTCGCCGCCGACGGCCTCTCCATCCGCCTCTTCGGCTCCAGCCCCGCCACCAACACCTCCCGCCTTCGCAAACCCCCACGCGAAAAGGCCTCCACGCCCCGCTCCAGCGCCCTCGCCCACGACCTCGCCGCGTTCCGTCTCCTCCTGCGTCTCGAGTGGTCGCTGCGCGGCACCGGGCGCACCTCCCCCGCCTGGCTCGCCGCCCACGACGCCGCCTGCCCCCAGCCGCCACGCCCCGTCATCCCCGCCCAGTCCGCACGCAGCGACGCGGGGGCCCTGTCCTTCGCACAGGCCGCCGCCTCACCCCTCGACGGCGCGGCAGGCGCCGACATGCTCGGCCGCCTCCTGCGCGCCCTCGACCTTGCGGCCGTGCACGCCGACACGGCGGCGTCACCGCAAAGCCGCGAAGATGCGTTGGTGCGGGCGGCCGGCCTCTTCATCGGCCTGTGGGAACTCGGCCCCAGCGCCGAGCCGCACATCGCTCCCGCCCTCACCTTCGCCGGCGCGCGGGCCATGCACGCACTGGCCGGGGCATCGCCCGCAACACGGGCTCGCTTCGACGACCTCCGCCACGCTCAGGTCGCTATGTGGCCCTGGATGAACCAGCGCGAGTGGTTCAACCACCTGATGCTCACCCGCGTGTGCGGAGCCCACGTCCCCTTCCTCGACTTTGTCGATGCCGCTCTGAGCGACGCCGACGCGGCGTTGCTCATGCCGGCGGACGAGCGCCTGGCGTGGGAGGCGATGCTGCCGCGCCTCGCGTGGGACGACCCGTTGACACTGCCCTCGACCGGGGCAAGGCCGGTGCGCTTCATCGAGGCTCTGCGCGACCGCCTCACCGCGCCGGCCCCGAAGGGCATGGAGGCCGCGGCCCACAAACGCCTGCTCTCGTGGTACGCCACCCAGTTTCTGGACGAGTCCGCCCGCACCTACGCCGCGCTCCTCGCGGCCGAGCGCGACGACGACGCGGCACTGGTCGCCGCCCTCGCCCAGGGCGCCTTCAAGGACAACCCACGCCACCTGCACCTCATCGCCGCGGCCCTGGCCCGGGGCCAGCCCCGCCCCCACCAACTCGAGTGGCTCACTCCCGCCCCGCAGGCCGCCGCCGACCCTGCCACCAACCGCATCCGCGAACGCCTCAAGGCCGCGCTGGCGCCCGGCGGGGCGGACGTCCCGTCCGCCCCTTGAATTCGCCACGCCGGCGCTGCCGCCCATGGTGCCACCGATTCGCCAACCGCGATTTCGGTGCCCTGCCGGTGCCGCCGGCCAGCGTTCCTTCACACTCACCCCACCACGTTGGGCGGCCTCTCACCCCGCACCATCGCCGCCGCGTTCGTCAGCGCCATCCGCGTCATCTCCTCGCGCCAGTAGCGCTCGCCCGAGCCGATGTGCGGCGTCAGCACCACGTTCTCCAGCGTCAGCAGCCGATGGTGCACGCGCGGCTCGGCCTCGAACACATCCAGACCCGCGCCCCACAGCCGCCCGCTCGCCAGCGCCTCCGCCAGCGCGGCCTCCTCCACCACCGGACCGCGGGCCGTGTTGAGCAGGATCGCCTCGCGCTTCATCAGCCCGATCCGCCGCGCATCGATCAACCCGCGCGTCTCGGCCGTCAGCGGCGTGTGGATGCTCACCACGTCCGCGCCCGCCAGCCCCTCATCCAGTTCCACCCGCCGCCCCGCGATCACCGCGTCCTCAAAGTCCGCATGCCGCGTGCGGGCCGTGTAGACCACGCCCATGCCAAAGGCCCGGGCCCGCAGCGCCACCGCCCGCCCGATCCTCCCCGCCCCCACGATGTGCATCACGCGCCCCGCGAGGTGCGCCCCCAACCAGCCGGTCGGAAAGGTGTTTCCCTCGTGCTCGAAGCGCCCGGAGCGCACAAAGCGGTCTCCCTCCACGATCCGCCGGCCCACCGCCAGCAGCAGGCCGAACGCCAGGTTCGCCGTCCCCTCCGTCACCGCATCCGGCGTGTTGCTCACCGCCACGCCCGCGGCGCGGCAGGCCGCCAAGTCAAAGTTGTCCACCCCCACGGCGAAGTTCGCCACGCCGCGCAGTTGCGTGCCCGCCGCCGCGAGAAACTCCGCGTCCACGCGGTCGTGGAACATGCTGACGACGGCGGTCGCCCCGCGCACGAAGGTGAGCAGTTCGGCCCGCGTCATCTGCGGCAGGGCCGGCGCCATCACCACCCGCGCCAGCGGCTGGCCCGCCGCGTCGGTGGGCGCCTCGGGCGCGGCACCCAACTCACGCCCCCGCACGGGCACGGCCCGGGTGATCGCGATGAGAGGAAGATCGGGCCCGCCGCTCACGCGCCACCCCCTACCCCGAAGCACCCCCACGCCTCGGCCTCGCTGATCGCCTGCCCAGGCCCGATCACCGCTCCCGGCGGCGCTCCGGCCCGCCGCCGCAGCACCGCCGCGCTCACGCTGTCCTCCGGGTTGGCCCGCACGATCGGCGCATCGCTCCCGAACCACAAGAGTTCCCCGGGCCGGCACCCCGCATCGATCAACTCCCGCAAAGGCAGCACCCGCCCCAGCCGGTGCGGCACAAACCGCTCCAGCGCCTCCACATCCGTCAATAGATGACACGGTTGCACCGAGCAGACCACCCCCATCTTCGCAAACCGCCCCACATCAGCCCCGTCAATCACCTCGCAGTGCTCGATCCGCTGCCCGCCCACGCGCGGCCGCACCCGCTCGATCGAATCCAGCACCGTCCGCACCGCCCCGTCGCCGATCGCGTGCACCGCCAGCGGCAGCCCCAGCCCCTCCGCCAACCGATAGTGCCCGTCGAGTGCGGCCGGCGCACACATGCACTGCCCGCGCGGCCGGTTCACCAGCGGCTCCGCGTACCGATGCAGCATGCACGCCGTACGGCTGTTCAGCGTCCCATCCGCAAACACCTTGCCCCCCGCAAGCCGCACCCGCGCGCTCGCCCAGCCGCCCATGCCCGCGTGATCGGCCGCCAGACGCTCCGCCGGCGGGTAGAGCCACACCGGCATCAGCAATTCACCCGTCCGCTCCATCTCGCCCAGCATCGGCCCCAGCCACTCCTGGCTCAAGAGGTCGTGCACCTCCACAAACCCCAGGCGCGCCAGTTCCGCCAGCCCCGCCCTCACCTGCCCGCGCCGCTCCGCCATCGTCGGCTCGGGTGCCGCGCTCCACGCGGCGTGCGCCGCCTGCTCCAGCAGCACCCCGGTCGCTTCGCCGTGCTCATCCGCCTCCACCGTGCCGCCCGTCGGCAGCGCCGTTCCGGGCCTGAGCCCCGCCGCGCTCAGGGCGGCCGTGCTGGCACAGGCCGAGTGATGGTCGAAACTCATCACCACCACGCACGCACCCGGCGCGGCACGATCGATCTCCCCCCGTGTCGGCCACCGCCCCTCCGGCCAGCCCATCGGCCGGGCCGAGTGCAGCCGCACCCATCCCCCCCCACCACCCGCGCCCCGGGCCAACCGCCCCACCGCTTCCAGGCACTCTCCCAGCGATCGGCACCCCGCCAGCGACACCATCTCCAGACTCTGGCCCAGCGCGGCCACGTGCGCGTGGGCCTCGCGCAGCCGCGCCCCCCGCGGCGGCGTGAACGTGTCGGAAATGGACGGCCCGCCCGGTCCGCTCATGGCGGCACGATGGTACGGGCCGGGCGCGGCGGCCCGTGGCCGTGCTCCCCGCGCGTGCCTCCGACCAAAAACGAAAAACGCGGAGCCGGGACAAACCCGGCTCCGCGTGTTGCTTGGGGCGTTGCGGCCCGAGCGTTCTCGGCCGCGGTCCCGCTCACGCGGGGCACGCCGTTGATCCGTGCGTCGTACGCCGACGCGTCGCGGGCCGAGTGCGTTGCACCCCCCCGCGGCAAGAAGTTACTTCTTCTTGCCCTTCTTCTTGGCCTTCTTCTTGGCTTTCTTCGCCATGATGCACTCCTCGGACAAAGTCCGAAGCAAGGAAGCCCGCATCGTGCCAGCCGCAACAGAGCGGCGTGCCTCGCGGGCGGTGTGAACGGTTTATCGGTCCAGAATCCTCATACGCTTGAGCCCCGCGTGCGTGTGAACCGACACGCCGCGCCGTCTCCGACGCGCCCACTCAACCACAAACCCAACCCCTTGTCAACTCCCCACACCGATTCATCCACATCGCCCCTCCGCCTGGTGGTGTGCGGCGCCAGCGGCCGACTCGGCCGGCGCATCTGCGCTCTCGCGCTCGCCGACGGGCGCTTTGCGCTCTCCGCCGCGCTCACTCACCCCGCGTCGCACGCCCTCGGCACGCCCGTCGCGCCCGGTCAAACCCTCCGTTTCACCGCCGATGCGCCCGCCGCGCTCACACCCGGCCTGCGTGCCGACTGCGTGCTCGCCTGCCCGCTCCCCGAAGGTGTCCCGGCCGCCCTCGCCCTCGCCCTGCGCCTGCACACGCCGCTCCTGGTCGCCACCACCGGCCTGCCCGCCGCCACCACCGACGCCCTCCGGGCCGCCGCCACGACCATTCCGGTGCTGGTGGCCCCCAACACCTCCCTCGGCATCGCCGTGCTCACCGACCTCGCCACCCGCGCCGCCCGCGCCCTGGGCCCCGGCTACACCGCTTCAATCGTCGAGGCCCACCACGACCAGAAGAAGGACGCCCCCTCCGGCACCGCCCGCCGCCTCGCCCTCGCCGTCGAAGCCGGCGGCGGCGACGTGAGCCCCGACCACCTCCTCTCCCTCCGCTCCGGCGACGTCGTCGGCGAGCACACCCTGCGCTTCGCGGGCCCCGGCGAGTACCTCGAACTCACGCACCGCGCCACCACCCGCGACCTGTTCGCTCAGGGTGCCCTCCGGGCCGCCCTCTGGCTGCGCGGCAAGGCCCCGGGGTGGCACGCCTTCACCGACACGCTGGCGTGACGGTCGCACGCGCCATCTCACCCGCCCAGCAACCCATCCACCGCCCGCAGCACCTCTGCCGTCGTGATCCGATCCACGCGGCACCGCTGCGGGTGGTCATCCGCCAACTCCCCCTCGGGCAGCGTCGCGTCCGCCACCAGCACCACCTCGCGGGCGGAACCGTCGGCCCGCGCGGGCAGGGCCGTCCAGCGCGCATCCGTGGGCCCGAACAAACTCACGCACGGCTTGTCAAACGCCGCCGCGATGTGCCGCGGCCCGGTGTCGTTGCTCACCATGATCTCGCAGCGTCGCACCAGCCCCTTGAGCGTGCCGATGGTGCCGCCGAGTTCGGGCAGGCACAACAGCCGCGCACCCTCTTCGGGGTTGTTCAGCACCAGGGCATCGCGGATCAGCCCCGCCAGCCCCGCCTCACCGGGCGAGCCGTTGATCGCCACCAGCATCCCGTGCTCGTGGATCAGGTGGTGGGCCACCGCGCTGAAGCGCTCCGCCGGCCAGCGCTTGGCCGGGTTGTTGCCCCCGGGGTTGAGCACGGCGAAACGCCCACCTTCCGGCACCCCGGCGCGCGCCAGCAGTGCACCAGTGTCGCGCTCCTGCCCCGGCGTGAGCGCCAACTCCAACCGGGGGTGCGTCTCCACCGCGCTCCGTCCCAAAGCCGCCACACACGCACGGGCCGCCCCCAGGTAGTAGTCCACAGCGCTCACCGCCGCCCACCCCGTGTGCGGCGCTGCCCGCCGCGGCGCCCGCAGGTGGTGCGTGAGCAACGCCGACCGTCCATCCCGGTCGTACCCCACCCGCCGCGGGATGCCCGCCAGCCGCACCGTAATGGCGCTCGAGAACGAGTTGGGCAGGAGCAGGGCCGCGTCAAAGTTGTACGGCTTGAGCCGCGCAGCCGTCTTCGCCGGCCCCAGCACGCTCCGCCCCTCGGCCACGATCAGGTCGTCAAAGAAATCGGTCCCCGCGAGCAACTCATCGATCCCCGCGCGGCACAGCCCGACGACGATGCACGTGCCCAACGCCCGCCGCACCAGCCGCAGGGCCGGCGTGGCCATCACCGTGTCGCCCAGCCACGTCGGCAGCACCACCAGCACGCGCGGCCGCTCGGGCGTGCCCGCACCGCCCGCCGCGCCTCCGCCTCCGTCCAGCGTGGTGGGCGCGACCTCAGCCATGCAGCGGCTGCCCGCCCCGCGACGACAGCCCGCGCAGGGCCTCGATGTGGTTCTCCAGGGCCGCCACGATCACCCTTGCCGCCGCCAACAGGTCCGGGTACCACATGCCCGGAGCCTTGCCGATGATCACCGCGCGGGCCGAGGCGATCCCCGCCGTCACCGCGCTCAGCACGTCGCGCTGCGAGTCCCCGATCGCCCACGAGTTGGCGATGTCGATCCCCAGGTCCCGCACCGCGGCCAGGTACATGCCCGAATCGGGCTTGCGCCACGGGTGCTCGGCGTTGAAGGGGGCCGCCGTGCCCTGCGGGTGATACGGGCAGGCGTACACCGCCGCCAGCCGCACACCCTCGGCCGCCAGCAGGGCCCGCATGCGGTCGTTGGCCCGTTCCACGTCGCGGAGGGTGCACAGGCCCCGGGCCACCACGCCCTGGTTCGTCAGCACCACCAGCGGCAGGCCCGAGCGGGCCAGCGTGCGGCACGCCTCGAGCGCGCCGGGCAGGAAGCGCACCTGCGACGGATCGGTGATGTCCCCCTCGTGGGCCGTGCCCGCCGTCGCCTCGCGCGTGGCGAGGATGGTGTTGTCGCGGTCAAGGAAGATCGCCGGGCCCATGCGCGCAGTATACCGGTCGCCTCACCGGCCGCGTGCGGGCGCACGCCCGCGCCGGTGCGAGTACCATCGCCGCCCATGGCCTCCGTCGTTTTCTACTTTCAGGTGCACCAGCCCCACCGGCTGCGCCGCTACTCGGTCTTCGACGCCGACCCCTTTTACTTTGACACGCAGAAGAACGGCGACATCTGCAGGAAGGTCGCCGAGAAGTGCTACCGCCCCGCCACCAACCTCATTCTCGATCTCGTCAAGCGCCACCAGGGGCGCTTCAAGGTCTCCTACGCCATCACCGGCACCGTGCTCGACCAGTTCGCCGAGTTCACGCCCGACGTGATCGACATCTTCAAGCGCCTCGCCGACACGGGTTGCTGCGAGTTCCTGGGCGAAACCTACTTCCACTCCCTCTCCTTCCTCTACTCACGCGACGAGTTTGACAGCCAGGTGCGGGCCCACACTCAGAAGATCCAGGACCTCTTCGGGCAGACGCCCCGCGTCTTCCGCAACACCGAACTCATCTACAACAACGACCTGGCCGCCCACGTCGCCGCCATGACCGACGATGCCGGCAAGCCGCGCTTCCTCGGGGGCATCTGCGAGGGCACCGACCGCCTCCTGGGCTACCGCTCCCCCAACTACGTCTACAAGCCCCCCCACCCCCCGCACCCCGACCAGACCGGCCGGGCCAGGCCCTTCGGCATCCTGCTCAAGAACTACCGCCTCTCCGACGACATCGCCTTCCGCTTCTCCAACCGCGGCTGGACGGAGTGGCCCCTCTCGGCCGAGAAGTTTGCCGGCTGGGTCAACCAGATCAACGGCGACGGCTACATCTGCAACCTGTTCATGGACTACGAAACGTTTGGCGAGCACCAGTGGGCCGACACCGGCATCTTCAAGTTTCTGGATGCGCTGCCCGAGAAGATCTTCGACGTCAACCCCGGCCACAACGACTTCCTCAGCCCCAGCGAGGCCCTCGCCAAGTTCGACCCCGTCGGGGTGTACGACGTGCCCCACGTCATCTCGTGGGCCGACACCGAGCGCGACCTCTCCGCCTGGCTGGGCAACGCCATGCAGTCCAACGCCCTGAGCGAGATCTACCGCCTCGAAAAGAGTGTCAAGGGCCGCCTCGCCCGGGCCGAGCAATCCGGCGACCAGGCCGCCCTCGAGCACGCCCGCCACGTCTACAACGACTGGCGCAAACTCACCACCAGCGACCACTTCTACTACATGTCCACCAAGTACTGGGCCGACGGCGACGTGCACAAGTACTTCAGCCCCTACGACTCCCCCTACGACGCCTACATCAACTACATGAACGCCATGGACAACCTCCGCTCCCGCGCCGCGGGCTGACCCGACGCCCGCACCCGCACAGACCCGGCCCCTTGGGGCACTCCCGCGCCCAGCACGCTCACGACGGCTCCGCCGGCTGGCCCAGCCTCTTCGCCACCCGCGCGTAGATCACCGACACGCCCAGCATCAAGAGGCCCGTGCCCACCAAACTCGCGATGCGGGCCACCGGCGGCGCGCCCGCCAGATCCACCACCAGCACCTTGCCCGCGGCCACCACCATGAGGCCCAGAGCCGCGTAACGCATCGGGGCGCTGCGGCGCACGAAGCCCAGCACCACACCGGCCACGCCCAGCAGGCCCCACCAGATCGAGACGGCCGCGAGGGCCGCCCGCGGCGTGGGCATCGCCATTTCCGCCAGGCGCACCACCTCCAGCGTGCTGGCGTAGAGCGCAAAGAGCCCGGCCACCCACGCCGCGCCCAGCCGCACGTCGTGCCCCGCGCGGCGGGTGATCCACCAGCACGCCGCCACGAGCGCCGCCGCGGCCCACGTACCCGCGTGCAGGCCCAGCGCGGGCATCGTGGCCGACAGCCGCACGGCGCTGGGTGCCACAAACGCCGCCACCCACATCAAGAGCGCCCCGCCCGCGGGCACCAGCGCCACCAGCCCCGCCACGGGCCAGCCCCGCGCACGCCCAAGCCCGTGCGCCGCCACGGCGAGCAGCATCCACCACACCGCCAGCGCGGCCAGCGGCGCCGTGGGCGGGCTGAACAGCAGGCCACCCAGACGGGCCGCTTCCAAACTCGTGAAGAAGAAACCGAACACCCACAGCACCGCCAGCGCGCCCCGCCCCGCAAGCCCCTGCGCCCGCCGCGCCAGCATCAGGCCCGCCACCAGCAACCCCAGCCCGGCCCATGTGCCCGAGTGCAAGCCCGCCGTTGGCATCGCGGCCAGGTAGCGCAGCCCGTCGCCCTCGACGAACGCGAACAACCACGCTGCCACTGCCAGCCCGGCGGGAATCAGCGCCCACCGGCACACGCCGCTCGGCACCAAGCGCGCCACGCCCAGCGAGAGCACGAGGGCAAGCCCCGTCCACACGGCCATGAGCGCGGCCGCCTCGGTGGCGGCGCTGAGCGGCGCGGCGGTGGCCAGGCCCACGCCCACGAGGGCCCAGCACGCCGGCAGCGTGCTCCACCAGCGCGGGGGGTTGTCCGTTGTGGCGGTGCCCGTTGGCGCGGTCAAGGCCCGGCGCGTGATCTCGGCCGCCGCCAGCCACGCCGCCGCCGCGGCAAACATCAGCACCATCCACCACGACAGGGCGACGCCCCACTTCACCGCAAAGGGCGCGGCCAGACCCGTGAAGAAGAGGTCGTACACGATCACCCGCGCCGTGCCGATCGCCAGCAGCAGCAAGCCGTACACGCGCAGGGCCCGCGCGCCGATCCACAACCCCGCCAGCAGCGCGGCCACACCCAGCGCAAGCCACACGACCACGGCCGCCGCACCCGAGATCGCCAGCGCCAGCGCGGCGATCAGCAGGCCGCCGGCCTGCACCAGCAGCACCGCGCCGAAGCCCTCGCTGTCCGTGCGGGGGGCGTCCTTCAGCACGCGCAAGCCGCCGGCGAGGGCCTGGCCGAGCAGCAGGCACGGCCCCACCGCAGCGGCCGGTGCCAGCCACTCGGGCAGCACGGCTGTGTCGTGCATCACCCACCACGCCAGACCCACCGCCCATGAGCTGGCCGACACGCTCGCCGCCACCGACAGGCCGGCCTGCGGCGAGAGCGACCGGCGCGGCGCGGGCCGCGTGTCGTCGTACGCGCTCTCTTCCAGCGCCCGCCCGCGCAGGGCCAGCGCGTGCCCCGCGTGCATCAGGCCCCACGCCGCGGCGAGAAACGCCAGCGCGATCTCCGGCGCACGCGGCTCGCTCGACAGCACCCACACCGTGCCCAGCGCCACCGTGCCCAGCCAGCCTGTGGCCGCCGCGAAGCGGAAGGTGCCGCGCTTCCACGCCGCGAGCCCGAGCGCCCCCGCCAGCAGCACCACCAGGTAGAGCGGCAGCACCAGCGGCGAGGGATTGACGCTGCGCACCAGGAGCGGTGCCAGGTAGCCGCCCGTGAGCGAGATCACCGCCACGGCCGCGAGGTTGGCCCGGGCCGCCGCACCCACGCCCAGGAGCGCGGCCAGGCCCAACAGCACAAACGCGGTACCCGGCGACAGCAGCGCGAAGAGCGCGTGGGCCGTGTAGATCGAGAGGTAGATGGCGCCGATGCCCGCGGCGAACAAGCCCGTGGCTGCCCAGGCGTTGATCCGCCGGCGCGCCAGTTCGCCCACCAGCAGAAGCACCGCGCCGAACCCCGCGCCGAGTGCGCAGCGCACCGCAGGGGGCAGCGCCCCCAGCCACCCCTGATCGACCGCGAGTTTCATGAACAGGCCCAGCCCGATGACCACGACCAGCGCGCCGGCGATGGCGAAGAGGCGCCCGCCGATGCGCTGCTCGAGCGCTGGGCCGGACGCGCCACCTGTGTCGGCGCCGGCCGTGCTCGCCGCGCCGGGTTGGGTGCCGCTGGGCTGCGGATCCTGGGCCGCGCTGCGCATCGCCGCGGCCCGAGCCGCCAACGACGAAAGACCCGTGCCAGGCGCGGCGGGGGCGGGTGGTTCGGGATCAGGTGCCAGCGAAGCCGTCGTGTCCGCCGTCGCCAGCGGCGCGCGCATGGCCCGCTGCACGCGCTCGAGATCGGCCACCCGCCCCTCAAGTTCCGCCACGCGATCAAACAGGGTCCGATGCTCGGGCGGCGGGTTCAGCGACATGGCGGGCTCCTTGGCGCGTCTTGCTTAGTGAATACTAACAAGACGGGCCGATGGATTCACCGGCGCGGGAATCCGGGCACCACCAGACAATAACCGATCGTCATGCCTTCACGAGCCCGAAGCGCGGCAGGCGGTTTGTCGCGTGGCCCGCGCCAACGCTTTTATCAACCCCTCGCTGCGCTCGGGGCTCGTTGGCACGCTCTTGGATCGCACCCTCAGTGCCCGTGAGCCTTCGCCGCCCCCGCACCATCAATCGCTTTCACGATCGACTCGGGCGTGGCGCACATGTGCATGGTCTCGTTCACCAGGCACGCCGGCGCACCCTCGCACAGGCCCAGGCACTCAAGCTCCACCAGCGTGAACTTGCCGTCGTCGGTGGTGTCGCCCACCTCGATGCCGAGTTTCTGCTTGCACGCGGCGGTGATCCTGGAGTGGTCGCACACCTCGCAGGCGATCGACCTGCACACCGCGATCACGTTGGTGCCCTTGGGCTGCAGGTAGAACTCTTCGTAGAAACTCGCCGTGTCCCACACCTCGCTGGGCTTCAGGTCGAGGAACGCCGCGATCTCCTCCAGCGCCTGCCACGGCAGCCAGCCCCAGCGGTGCTGCACCGCGTGCAGCACCGGCAAGAGCGCACCCTGCCTGCGCTCGTAGCGCGGCAGCGTGTCGCGCGTGAGTTCGGCCTTGAGTTCAACCGTCAGGTACGGCTCGCCGCGCCGCGGCACGCTCATCGAGCCCGAGTTCTTGGTGATCCACGCCATGGGAGAGGAGTGAGGTGTGAGGTGAGAGGCTGCGGCTACTTGGGGGCGGGTGTCTTCGGGCTCGGACGGGCGGGCGCGGGCGACACCGCCGGCGCCGATGGTGGAGCGGATGGCTCCGGAGCGTCGGCCCCGGCCCCGCCACCACGCCCCGGCACGTAGGGAAACGCGCCGGGGCTGAAGGGTACGCCCAGGGCGTCGTGCGCGATGAAGCCGCCGCGCGCGGATTCGCGGCCGATGCTCCCCTTGGCCGACGCCGGCCCGGCTTCACTGAGCGGCGCAGCGGGCAGCGGCTCGTCAAACGTGCCCCAGTGCACCACCGCCACGGCCGCGCCCGCGGGCGAAGTGAGCACCACCATGTCGCCGCCGTTGGCCAGGCCGATGCGCGCCTTCTGGTTGTTCATGGTGAAGACCAGGGCGCCGGCGAAGCGGTCGTTGGGCATGGTGGGCGCGGCGCGGGCATCGCCGACGGCGCCGGGGATCGCGCTCTTGAACCCGTTGAACACCACCGCCACGCCGCCCGGTTCGAGGCGGCAGGGCGGAAAGGTGAACGCCATGCGGTCTTTGGCCTGGGCGGAGCGGTCGGTGAGGCGATATCCGCCCAACTCGATCGGCGCGGCGTGGGGGTTGAACAGTTCAATGAACTCATCCCCCGCCGCGTCGCGCGTGCCGTCGGCGTTGGCATCGCCCTTCGGGCCCGTGGGCACGGCGAACAGCACCTCGGTGATGAGCGGGTGCGGCGCCGGCACCAACGGACCGGCCGAGGCCGGAGCGGGGGGTGCCGTTGATGGACCGGGCGGCACGGCGGCACCGGGCGCAGCGAGGCAGACGCACACCATGAACGACGCAGCCAACACGGGCGGGAGTTTACCGAGTTTTCCCGCACGCGGGAGACGCGGCGGCCAAGCCGCCCGCTCAGCGTCCGCTACCCGGTGCGTATCCTCTCTCCATCGCCACGCTCACCCGCCAGCACGCGCCCGTCGGCCTGGATGCGGGCGCGCCGCCCGACCATGCGCCCGGCGCTCCACCTCTCGATGTGCGGGCCATGCTCGAGGGCGCACTCGACGACACGATTGCCCTGCACGAGGCCCACATCAACCCCGCGTACGCCGCGGTGCTCCGCACCATCGGATTCGACCAAAGGTGGGTGCGTGGCGAGGGCGCCTATCTGTGGGACGAGCGCGGCCGGCGGTACATTGATTGTCTGGGCGGCTACGCCGTCTTTAACGTGGGCCGCAACCACCCGGTGGTGCGCGACGCCCTCGAACAGGCCATGCGGCTCGACCTGCCCAACCTGCTGGGCATCGGCGCGTTCCGCATCTCCGGCCTGCTCGCCCGCGAACTGCTGGCGATCTGCCCGGGTGCGGGGGGTGGTGGGCGCGGCAGCGCGAGTGAACTCAAGAAGGTCTTCTTCTGCTCGGCGGGCACGGAGGCCAACGAGGCCGCGCTCAAGTTCGCACGGGCCGCCACCGGGCGCAGCCGCATCGTCCATTGCACGCGCTCGTACCACGGCCTCAGCACCGGGGCTCTGGCGGTTACGGCCAACCCCGAGTTCCGCGCCGGCTTCGGCCCCCTGCTGCCCGACACGACGGAGGTGCCCTTCAACGACGCGCCCGCGCTGGAGCACGAACTCAAGAAGGGCGGCGTGGCCGCGTTCATCGTGGAGCCGATGCAGGGCAAGGGCGTGAACATGCCCGGGCCGGGCTACCTGCGCGAGGCCGCGCGCCTGTGCCGCGAGCACGGGGCCAAACTCATTCTCGACGAGATCCAGACCGGCCTGGGGCGCACCGGCCGCTGGTTCGCCTGCGAGCACGAGGGCGCCGGCGACACCGGGCCCGGCGGCTGGATGCCCGACGTCATCACCATCGCCAAGGGCCTGTCGGGCGGCTATGTGCCCGTGGCGGCGGTGCTCATGACCGATTCCGTGCACGCCAGCGTCTTCAACAGCATGAACAACTGCTCGAAGATCCAGACGACCTTCGGGCAGAACGACCTGGCGATGGTGGCCGGCCTCGCCACGCTGCACGTGCTCAGGCACGAGCGGATTATCGACAACGCCCGAGATGTGGGCGAGCACCTGCTCGCGGGCCTGGGCCGCATGGTGGGCAGGCACGAGATGGTGAAGGACGTGCGCGGCAAGGGGCTCTTCATCGCGGTCGAGTTCCAGCGGCCGCGCTCGGTGCTGCTGCGCCCCGCGTGGGATGCCCTGCACGCCCTCGACCCCGGCCTGTTCTGCCAGGCGATCATCATGCCGCTCATGAGCGACCACGGCATCATCTCGCAGGTGGCGGGCCACCGGCTGGATGTGATCAAGCTCATTCCGCCGCTGGTGCTGAGCCGCGCCGATGCCGACGAGATCGTCGCGGCCTTTGACACGTGCGTGGCGGCGTGCCACCGCTTCCCCGGCCCGGCGTGGGAGGTGGGGAAGAAACTCTCCGGTGCCGCGCTCAAGCGGTTTGTGTAGCCCTGCCGCCTCACCGGCCCCGCGGCGCGACAGCGGAACAACGACCGACGATGGACCCCGTAGCCCAGTTGCGACAGGCGCAGAGCCTCCTCAACACCGGGCGCGCCGGCGAGGCGGTGGCGTTGATCCGGCCGCTGCTGCGAACGCACCCCGCGTGGCCGCCCGCCTGGCACCTGCTGGCGCTGGCCCTGCACGCGGGTGGACACGCGGCCGAGGCTCTGGATGCCGCGCGGCGTGGCACGGCCCTCGCCCCCGACGACCGCTCGATTCTCAACACACTCGCCGCGCTGCTGGTGCAGGCCGGCGCGACGGGGGAGGCCCGGGCCGCGTTCGAGCGTGTGCTCGCGGCCCGGCCCGGCGACACGCAGGCCCTCTTCAACCTCAGCAACCTCGAATGGCAGAGCGGCCAGAGTTGGCGGGCCATCGAACTGCTGCGGCGGGTGCTCGCACTCGCACCTGCCGACCGCGACGCGGCGTACCAACTCGCCACCAGCCTGTGCGCCATCGGGCGAGTGGCCGAGGCGATTGATGTGTGCGACCGGGCCCTCGCCGCGCACGCCGGCGACACCCGCCTGCTGGGTGCACGCGCCTTCGCCCTGCTCGGCTCGAGCGGCGTGAGCCCCGCGCAACTCGCCGATGCCCATCGCGCCCTGGGCGCGGCACACGAGGGCGCGTGTGCCGCCGATCCGCCGCGGGCGGGCCGGTCCGCCCCGCGTGGAGCCGGCGCGCCCCTTCGCCTCGGCTTCGTTTCGCCCGACCTGCGCGAGCACCCGGTTGCCCGCTTCCTGCTGCCGCTGGTCGAGCGCCTCGACCGGTCTCGCTTTGCGCCCGTGGCCTATGCGTGCTCTGCCCACGCGGACGCCGTCACGGCCGCGCTGCGGGCGGCCTTTGAGCGCGGGGGACATGGCGCGTGGCGTGAGATCAGCGGCCTGAGCGATGCCGATGCCGCGTCGGCGGTGCGTGCCGATGGTGTGGATGTGCTGGTCGATCTTGCGGGCAACACCATCGGGGCGCGCCCCGGACTCTTTGCGCTGCGTGCCGCGCCGGTGCAGGTGTCGTATCTGGGTTACCCCGCCACCAGCGGCATGGCGAGCATCGGCCACCGCATCGTGGACGCCCTCACCGACCCACACGCCCCCGCGTACGACGGCCAGTGCAGCGAGCGACTCGTGCGCCTGCGCGCCCCGTTTCTGTGCTACAGACCCGCGGCCGACCCCCCTGTCGCGCCGCGCACCGTCGGGGCGACACAGCCCGTCCGCTTCGGCTGCTTCGGCTCGCTCCACAAGCACAGCGACGCCTGCCTGAACGCGTGGGCGCGAATCCTGGCAGCGGTGCCGGGCGCGACCCTCACGCTCAAGAGCGTGCGCCTGGCCGATGCCGACGTGCGGGCCGATGTGGCGAAGCGGCTGAGCGCGGCGGGCATCGCCCCGGAGCGCACCGCGCTGTTGCCCCCCACGCCCGGCGTGGCCGAGCACCTCGCGGCGTACAACGGGGTCGATATCGCGCTCGACACCTTCCCGTATCACGGCACCACCACCACCTGCGATGCGCTGCACATGGGCGTGCCGGTGGTGAGTCTGGCGGGCGCGAGCCACCACGCCCGGGTGGGCGTGAGCCTGCTGAGCGCCGTGGGCCTGAGTGAGTTCGTGGCGGCCGACGGCGACGGCTACGTGCGCCTGGCCGCGAGCCTTGCCGCCGATGCGCCCCGCCGCGGCATCCTGCGGGCCACGCTGCGGCAACGCCTGGCCCAGTCGCCGCTGCGCGACGAGGCGGGCTTCGCGGCGCGCTGGGGTGAGGTGGTGGCGGAGATCAATGGTGTGTGAGCGCGGCCGCGCGTCCCCGCAACCATTCCCTCATCGCTCCCCGCATCACCCACGCACCCGCTGCCAACGCGACCACGCCCAGCGGCGGCAGCCACCACACGAGATACGCGCCCGGGTTCGCGGCCGGGTTGGGCAGAGCCGCCGCCAGCCCATCACCCACCTTGTACGCGCTCAGCGTGCCCACCGTGAGCAAGGCGGCGGCCCCGATCGGCTTCCAGCGCTTGCCCACCCACACCACAAAGTCGTCGCCGCCCCGGGCGAGTTGCGCCGCGAACGTAGCCCGCACCGCCGGCGCGGCACGCTCGAGTTCGGGCACCGCGGCCCGCAGCACGGCCTGATGCGCGGGCGTGAGCGACGCGGCACGGGCCACCAGCGATTCGCCGTAGACGCCCAACATGCGGGGCCCCTCCACCGGACCGTGAGCCGCCAGCACCCGCACGGCTCCATCGCCGTGCTTGGCAAAGGCCGCGACCGCGCTCGTGCCACCCTGACGGATGACCAGCGCACCGCTCTCGCCGTGCGCGGCGATCAGGCGGGCCGCGTCGGGCGCGGCATCGCCGAGCGCCCGCGTGAGCGCGAGGGCCCCCGGCCCGCCGCGCTTGACCATGGCTTCAACGGTGTCGGCCCCGGCCTTGGCCGCGAGGTCGTCGAGTTCGCGGGCCAGCGCGGCGGCGCCCTTGCCGGCGAGATCATCGGCGTAGGCGCTGCCGCGGCGGGCGAGCCACTCGGCGAGTTCGGCCCCGATGCCGGCGGGCGCGGCGGGCGCAAACGCGACGAGCGCGAGCAGGGCAACAAGGAGCGCACGGCGACGTGTGGGTGTGGGCATCAGGCACCAAGATCGGGAAGGGTCAGCGGGCGGGACGGGGCGGCGAGCGCGGCGGCACGCAGGCGCATGGTTTCGGCTTCGACGTGCCGGAGGTGCGCGGCCACCTCGGCACGGGCGTTGGCTCGCAGTTCGTTCAGGGCGGACCGCAGTTCGCCCGCGGCGTGGCGTTCGAGCAACCAGGAGAGCGTGAGGTCGGCGGCGATCACGGCGGCCAGTTCGCCGGCGGCGGCAGCCCAGCCGGGCGGCCCGGCGCAGGCGGATGCTCCCGCGGCCCCCGCGCCGCACGCGGCCAGCGTGGTGCGCACGCCCAGCGCGCCGGCCACGCGGGCGCCGATCGACCAGGCGATGCGGGTTTGCAGGAGCAGCACCAGGGATTCGCGGCCGGCCGATTGCCACGCGAAGGTCTCGCCGCGGCTGGTGAGGGCGGCTTCGAGCGCGGCTTGGCGTGCGCGGGTGCGGGCCGCGGCCAGCGTGTGCTCGGCCCAGGCGGCGCTGCGCCCGGGTGTGTCGATGCCGGGGCCGCCCGCCGCGAAGACGAGTTGAGGCAGCAGGGCGCTATCGACCTGCGCTTGCAAAATTGCGAATCGCTCGGCGCTGGCGGCGATGGCGCGCCCGAGGCCGTCGGGGAGGCCGATGTGGGCACGGAGGGCGTCGCGGGTGCGGCGCTCGACCCGCGCCGTGTCTGTGCCGCGCACGCGCCCAAGACCGTCGAGGGCGGACTGCCAGATGAACGTGGCCGAGTCGACGGGGCCGGAGAACTCGGCGAGGAAGGCGGGCACACCCGCGAGGGCAACCTCATCGAAGTAGGCGTCGATGGGTTCGAGCGCGGCGACCAGGCGGGCATCGGCGCCGGAGCGGGCATCGGCGAGCGCGGCGTGCCAGGTGGCGGCGGGCAGGGCACCCGAGGTACCGGGTGCCGAGGGGGTGGAGCGGGGCGCGACAGCGACCAGCGCGGCGGCGGCGACCGCGATGAGAGCCGCGACGATCAGACGCGTGCGCCACGGCGAGGCGGGGGAAGCGGGTTGGTGCGGCGGGGAGGTGGGCATGGGCGGGCGGGCGGGCTGAGTGCGCCTGTGCCTGCCGCGCGGATGCGGTGCGGGTGCCGGGCGAGGTGAAATCGGTGCGGGGTCTGTGGTCCGGTGCGGGTTATTGGGCGGACGGCCCGGGGGATGGAGCGGGCGGGCGGGGGGCCGGGGGGGGGCGGGCTGTTCTGATATGATGGAGCGCGGCGGCCGGGCGCAGGCCTTGCGCCGCCCGAGCCGGAGTGATTCGGACCGACCCGCCCGCCTTTCGGAGGTTCTCGCCATGTTCACCGAAGCCAAGCCGACGACCAACGTGCGCTCCATGCTCGGCGGCGCGGCCGACAGCCTGCTGAACCACGAGAGCAAGACGGTGTCGAAGTCGGCCCTGCACCTGCCGGGTCCGGACTTTGTCGAGCGGGTCTTCAGCCAGAGCGACCGCAACGTGCCGACCCTGCGGAACTTTCAGACGCTGCTCAACACAGGGCGGCTGGCGGGCACGGGGTACGTGAGCATCCTGCCGGTGGATCAGGGCATCGAGCACTCGGCGGGGGCAAGTTTCGCGCCCAACCCGGCGTACTTTGACCCGGAGAACATCATCAAACTGGCGTACGAGGGCGGCTGCAACGCCGTGGCGAGCACGCTGGGCGTGCTGGGTGCGTGTGCGCGGAAGTGGGCCCACAAGATCCCGTTCCTCGTCAAGTTCAACCACAACGAGATGCTGACCTGCCCCAACGTGCACAAGCAGAGTTACTTCGGCAGCATCCGCCAGTGCTACGAGATGGGGGCGATCGCGGTGGGGGCGACGATCTACTTCGGCAACGACTCGGCCCGCGACGAGATCGCGTATGTGAGCGACATGTTCGAGGAGGCCCACGCCCTGGGCATGGTGACGGTGCTGTGGTGCTACACACGGTCGCCGAGTTTCAAGATGAAGACGGCCGACGGCAAAGGCGTGGACTACCACTCGAGCGCCGACCTGACGGGCCAGGCCAACCACCTGGGCGCGACGATCAAGGCCGACATCGTGAAGCAGAAACTGCCGGTGAACAACGGCGGCTACGCGGCCCTCAACACCGGGGGCTCGGCGTACGGCAAGTGGGACAAGCGCGTGTACACGCACCTGTGCGGCTCGGACGAGGCGGGCAAGGGCGGGCACGCGATCGACCTGTGCCGCTACCAGGTGGTGAACTGCTACATGGGCCGGGTGCCGCTGATCAACTCGGGCGGCGAGAGCAAGGGCGCGGGCGACATGGAAGAGGCTGTGACCACGGCGGTGGTGAACAAGCGGGCGGGGGGCATGGGCCTGATCTCGGGGCGCAAGGCGTTTCAGAAGCCGGTCAAAGAGGGTGTGGCGCTGCTCAACGCGGTGCAGGATGTGTATCTGGACAAGGGTGTGACGGTGGCGTGAGGGGGCGCAGAGGGGGGAGCAAACCGGGGTGGTCCAAGCGAACCCGAACAACCCGGCGTTGATTGAGCGCGTGGCCGAGGCGTTGCGCCGCCGCGGGGCTCGCGAGGTGTACGTGTTCGGCTCGCGGGCCACTGGTGTCGCCGGGCCGAACTCCGACACCGACTTGGCGGTGTCGGGGCTTCCGGCAGCGGTCTTCTAGCGGGCGTGCGGCGAGGCGCTCGCGGCCGCCGCCGCCCCGATCGACATCGTGGACATCGACCGCGACACGCCGCTGACGCGGCACCCGCGGGCGAGCGGAGAGTTGCGCCGTGTCGGATAGGGCGGTGGGGGAGTCCGCAGCGTACGAACTGACCGCGCTGGTGGCGGCGTGATCGGCACGATCCTTGTGCCATATATTACGCCGTGGCGCCCGGCTGCACAGACTCCGAGCGATATTTAGGCCGGCTTTGCCGCGCAACATTCTTGAGCCTGTGGAGCTACCAGAATCTCTTTCGCGATCAGGGGGGCGGCAAGGAAATCTGCGACGCACTCGTGGTTTTCGGCAGAGATGTCGTCATCTTCTCTGACAAGCGGTGCCAGTTTCCTAGTTCTCATCCTGTTGCCGTCGCGTGGGCTCGTTGGCACAAGCGCGCTGTGCTGGATTCGGCCGAGCAGTTGTTTGGTGCTGAGCGATGGTTGAAGACGCACCCTGATCGTGTGTTTGTAGACCGCCAATGCCGCACGCGGTTCTCGGCACAACTCCCCCGAGCCCCCGAGGCTGCATATCACCGAGTGGCGGTAGCCTCGGGTGCTGCGGACGCGTGCAGCGCGCACTTCGGCTCGCGCGGCACGCTTGTGGTGTCTCCGGGCGAACCAACCCCCACAGGCACGGGTTCGGATACGGCGCGGGCGACACCGTTCTTCTTGGGCGACGCACACCCGACGCGAGGCTATGTGCATGTTTTCGATGAACTGTCGCTGGATGTGGTGCTCGGCGAACTCGATACAGCACCGGATTTTATCGATTACCTACGCGCGCGCGAGGCCCTGATTCGCGGCAGAGGACAACTCATCGCGGCGGGAGAGGAAGAGATACTCGCGTACTACCTGCGATACCGATACAAGACCCCGGAACGGGCGTTCGCTGGCTTGGCTGGCGATCAGATGGTGGTTCTCGACGAGGGACATTGGAACACGTTTCGTGTCAACCCGCAGTACATCGCGAAGAAAGCCGCGGACAAGATCAGCTACGTCTGGGACGCAATCATTGAGATGACTTCGCGAGGGGCGATGGATGGGCGCCTGGTACACGGCGCGGGCGAACCCATGAGTCGCCACGAGGCCGTTCTGCGCTCCCTCGCTCGGCGCACACGATTCGAGCGGCGCATCCTGTCAGCGGCATTGTGCGAAGCCGTGCAGATTGCGGGCAAAGGGCGCAAGCAAGTTGCCCGCATGGAGCTGCCCCAGGATGGACGTACGACGGCGCATGTGTTTCTGGCAGTCCCGCAAAAGCCGTTCATGACGGATTCTCGGTACCGCGAATATCGCGCGAAGTTGCTGCTCGCGTACTGTCGGATCGTTGGACTACGGAACCGGCAGTACGTGGAGATCGTCGGGATCGCCACTGAAGAGGATCGGGTTGGCCCAAGATCGCACGACGTAGCGCTCTGGAACAACGACCGCTGGACACCAAGCGAGATCGCCGAGGTTGAGGCGCTCCAGCGCACTCTCAAGATTGCCGATACTGCGCGGCTGCCCGCACAGCGACGACGACCATTGGAATACCCTGAGCCCCGGGCGCTGGCCGGTTCGCGGCAGACGCGGCCCGGGCGAAATGACCCGTGCCCCTGCGGGAGTGGAAGAAAGTACAAAAAATGCTGCGGTGTCCGCGATGGCTGACGCGTGCCACTGCTACGGCTCCGGGTGTGCGGGGGGTGCTCAGCGCCACGATTCGGCCGCCGATCGCGACCTCATCGTGGGCATGGGGTGAGCCGGCTCTTTCTCGTCGCTGCTCCGGAGGCAGACGTACAAACAAACCAGAAACATGGCTTGCGCCACGCGCAAAGTCTGCCGCGCGGAGCGGGGCGGACGCGGTTGGGGGCGGCGAGCGCGATTGGAAGCGGTGCACGCGGCCCCAGCGTGAAACTCGGGATGTCGCCCGATCTTGCGAAACTTCTCGGGCCGGGTGGAACCACCGGCGCGGGGCAAGCGGATGAGAAGGTGGGCGAGCCCACTTCGCTCGGTGCGTGTGCGTGTGTGGCCAGGTGAGCGGCACCGACCAGCGGACGCTGGTTGGTGGCACGGGCACGGGGCGCGAGTCGGTTCGCCACGGGGCCGGGTTCTCCGGCTTCGTCTTGACGTGTTCCTCCCTCTCCCCACGACTGGGGCCGCGGAGAAGCGATCAGGACTCTTGGACGAACCTCCTGGTCAATACTCTCCTGCTCCGCGGCCCCGCGTGGGATTTTTTCGCTTTGCGCGGAGAGAGAACTACAGCAGCGGACGGCAGGCGGGCCTGTTCAGCGCCACGATTCGGTCGCGGAGGCAACCTCATCGTGGGCATGGGGAGCGGGGCTTTCACTGCGCCAGGCAGCGGGCCAGGCGGGCGGCGACGGCGGCCTTGCCGAGCAGCGCGGCCACATCACCGAGCGGCGGGCTGGCGGTGGAGCCGGTGAGCGCGAGGCGCAGGGGCTGGGCGATGTCGCCGAGTTTGGCACCACTCGATTCGGCGCGGGCCTTGATCCATGTGTCGATGGCCAGTGCGTCGCCGCGCCAGTCGAGGGCGGCCCAGGACGCGAAGGCATCGAGGACAGCGCGGCCGGGGAGGGGCGCGGTCGCGGGGCCGATGAACCTGGCGTGCGCGGCGGGGTCGAAGGCGATGTCGCCGTCGGCCACAAGGGCGAACGCGGCCACCTTGGGGAGGTCGGCGAGCGTCTTGCAGCGGCCCTTGGCGAGGCCGATGACGGCCGCGCGGCGGTCTGGCGCGAGGGCCGCCCACTGGCGGGCAAAGTCGGGGCGATGGGCGCACGCCCAGGCCCGGACGCGCGTGTCAAAATCGGTGTCACTGAGGGCCGCGATGTAGTCGCCGTTGAAACTCAGGAGTTTCACACGGTCAAACTTGGCGCTCTGCTTGCCGATGCGCTCGAGGGAGAACATGGCGGCCAGTTCGGGGGCGGTGAACTTCTCGCGGTCCTTGCCATCAGGGAGTTTTTCGCCGGTGCTCCAACCCAGCAGGCCGAGGAAGTTGAGGATGGCTTCGGGCAGGTAGCCGCTCCTCCGGTAGTCCCACACCTCGATCTCGGGCAGGGCGACGCCAAACGGGCCGGCGATGGCCTCGGCGGTCTCGACCTGGTCTGAGTCGCCGGCGAGGAAGGTGTTGAGCGTGGCGACCTCAAGCCCGCAGCGCTGCGCAGCGAGGATGGGGGTGAGCGCGGGGTCTTTGGCGAGGGCGTCTTTCACGGCCTTGCGGGCGGCCTTGGCCTTGTCGCGCTTGCTCATCTTGCTCCCGTCCATGTTGGAGATGATGGGCATGTGCGCGTAGACGGGAGTGCGGAAGGGCGTGCCGGTGGTGCCGCGCGAGGCGTCGCGGTCGTCGCTCAGGCGTGTGAGGGCGTGCTGCAGGGCCACGTGGCGGGGCGTGTTAATCAGATGCTCCTGGGCCCGCATCACGTGCGTGACACCCATGAGTTCATCGTCGATCACCACGGCAAAGTGGTATGTCGGCAGGCCATCGGGCTTGCGGATGACGAAGTCGTCGACCTCGCCCGCGGCGAACTTCACGTCGCCCAGAACCTCATCGTGCACGGCGATCCCCTCGGGGGGCATGACGAAGCGGACGACGTGGCGCTCGCCGGGCTGCCCGTGCGCGCCCCGGGCCCGGTCGATCCGCGCGGCGGGGCGTGTGCCGGGGATGATGTCGGGCGGGCGCGGGTACTTGAAGGTGGTCTTCTTCGCGGCGGCCTCCTTGCGGGCCTTGTCGAGTTCGTCGGTGGTCTCAAAGGCCGGGTAGGCGCGCCCGGTGTTGAAGAGGTGCTCGATGTACGCGTCGTAGATGGGCACGCGCTGGGCCTGGAAGAACGGGCCGACGGCGCGGCTGTGGGCGGCGATGCCGTTGTGCACGGGGCCGTCGTCCCAGGTGATGCCCAGCCAGGCCAGGTCGTCGAGGATGCCGCGGGCGGATTCGTCGCTGGAACGGGCGGCGTCGGTGTCTTCGATGCGGATCATGAAGCGGCCGCCGGTCTTTTTGGCGTAGGCCCAGCAGAAGAGCGCTGAGCGGGCCCCGCCCACGTGCAGGTGGCCGGTGGGTGAGGGGGCGAAGCGGGTGACGATGGGCGGCGATGACATGCGGGGGCAGGGTACGGAGGGGAAGGGCCTGGGCATCGGGCACTGGGAAGAAGCGCAAGGCGTGAGGAAGGCACAAAGGCACGAAGAAAGGCCGTGCTCCGCCGCGATTCGCTCGCCTGTGACGACCTCATGGTGGGCATTGTGGCACAGGGAACGACGGCGGCGGAGACGCAGGCTGCGCTGGGCGCGGTGCGGTGAGGGGGATGCAGGCATCGTGCGATAACATGTGCAGTGCTAGGCTGGGCTCACCCCCCTCCGCAGCGCGGAGCGGGCCGCCCAAAGGGCCGGGGGAGGTGCGCGCAGCCTGATGACTCAAGAGACCTCCCCCGTTCGGTCGCTGCGGCGACCGCGGCACCCCCTCCACGCCGTGGAGGGGGAAGGAAATGCAACCCCAGATCGCTGGGGGCTGTCGCCAGCGCAGTGGATGTTCCGGGTGGCGCGGGTGAATGCCCTGTCGGCAAGTGCGGATCCGGGCTGTCGTTTCCGGGGTGGCGTCAAGGCCGAGTTGTCAGGCGACAGGTGCACGCCGGGGCTGCCGACAGGTGGAGCACGCGGTTCAAACACGCGTGCGGCCGCGCCGCCGGGCCGGACGTGATGGACGGGGCGTTGAAACGGGCGGGGTTTCTCCACCAAGCGACGCAACCAGTTGGTCTACTGCTGTATGTATCTCTTCAAGAAGAAGAAGAGAAGAATCGGAGCCCGCCATCATGCCCGAGTTGCCCGAAGTCGAGCACGTGCGACGGAGCCTGGAGCCGCACCTGGTGGGGCGGAGAGTGGCCGGCGTGCTTGTGCGGCGTGCGTGCGTGATCGAGGGACCACGCACGCCGCGTGCCCTGCTGGTGGGGCAGCGGGTGGTGCGGCTGGCGCGGCGGGGCAAGCAGATGGCGTGGGTGGGCGACGGCGGGGGCGTGCTGGTGGTGCACCTGGGCATGACGGGGCAGGTGCTGGGAGAACTGGAAGGCATGGGGGAAGGCGCAAAGCCAGGGACGGCAGCAGAGGCACCGGCCCGCGTCCGCGGGTCGGTGGCACAGAGCGTGGCGAAGACTTACCCACCGCACACGCACATCGTGTGGACAACCGAGGGGACGGGGGGCGGGCGGGTGCTCTTCCGCGACCCGCGGCGGTTTGGTGGCGTGTGGACGCTGAAGAGCGTGGCCGCGCTCGAGGAGCGGTGGGCGGGGCTGGGGCCGGACGGGCTGGATGCGCCGGTGGGTGAACTGGCGGCGGCGCTGGTGGAGGCCTGCCGCGGCAGTGCGCGGAGCGCGAAAGCGGCCCTCCTGGATCAGGCCGTGATCGCGGGCGTGGGGAACATTTATGCGGATGAGGCGTGCTTTATCGCGGGCGTGCGCCCGACGCGGCGCGGGGCGCGGTTGAAGGTGGCGGAGGCGGAGCGGCTGGCGGTGGCGGTACGGAGCGTGCTCGCCGCCGCGGTGGAGGCGGGTGGCAGCAGCCTGCGCGACTATGTGGATGCGGATGGACGGGCGGGCGAGTTTGCCCAGCGGCACGCGGTGTACGGACGGGGCGGCGAGCCGTGTGTGCGCTGCGGGAAGCGGCTCAAGCAGGCGACGGTGGCACAGCGGACGACAGTGTGGTGCGGGGGGTGCCAGGGGTGAGAGAAGGCACTGGGCATCGGGCACTGGGGAGACACGAAGGGGAGACAATGGATCGCGGACCCCGCCGGGGTGCGTGCGCACCAGCACCACGACCACCGGCGCCGAGCCACCCCCGCCCAGGCGGGCAAGGTGTGGCAACCATCGTGCATCCCTCCGGGATGCGAGCATCCGGCCTTTCTTTGTGCCCTTTGTGCCTTGGTGGTGAACCCGGTCTTTACACCGGCGCACGGAGTTTGTCTTCGAGCGTGCGCACGACGTTGGCGAACTCGGTGTCGCCGTCGCGGCGCTCTTCGATGGTGCGGACGGCGTGCATGACGGTGGTGTGGTCGCGTCCGCCGAAGTGGCCGCCGATCTCCTCGAGCGAGTGGCGGGTGTGCTTGCGGGCCAGGAACATGCACATCTGGCGGGGGAGGGCGATGGAGCGCTGGCGGCGCTTGCTCTGCAGTTCGGTCATCTTCACGCCGTAGAAGTCGGTCACGGCGTTGATGATGGTCTGGATCTGGATTTTGGGTTCGGCCCGTTCGGCGAGGGCGGTGCCGAGCGAGTCTTTGGCGAGGGCGATGTCGATGGGCCGCTTCTCGGTGCGGCTGCGGGCGGTGAGTTGGGTGATGGCCCCTTCGAGTTCGCGGATGTTGGTGTCGATGCGGGCGGCGATGAAGCAGGCGACGTCGTCGGGCATCTCGATGCCGCGCAGGGAGGCTTTGCTCTTCAGGATTTCGACGCGGGTTTCGTAGCAGGGCGGGGTGATGTTGCAGACCAAGCCCCACTTGAAGCGGCTCACGAGGCGGTCTTCGAGGTCGGGGATGTCTTCGGGGGGTGCGTCGGAGCTGAGCACGATCTGCTTGTGGCTCTGATAGAGCGAGTTGAAGGTGTGGAAGAACTCTTCCTGGGTGCGGTCGCGCTTGGCGAGGAAGTGGATGTCGTCGATGACGAGGACGTCGACGTGGCGGAACTTGTGGCGGAAGAGCGACATGGCGCCGGCCTGCACGGCGTCGAAGAACTGGGTCATGAAGCCTTCGCAACTGGTGTAGTAGATGGCCGCGCCGGGCTGCGAGGCGCGGATCTTGAGGCAGATGGCCTGGAGCAGGTGCGTCTTGCCCAGGCCGACGTCGCCGTGGACGAAGTAGGGGTTGTAGGCCCGGCCGGGCGTCTGACTCACGGCCAGCGCGGCGGAGTGGGCCAGGCGGTTGCCCGGGCCGACCACGAAGTGCTCGAAGCCGTAGTCGGGGTTGAGAACGAGGCCGTCGTCGTAGAGGTGGGCGAGTTGGTCTGCCGTGGGGGGCTTGGCCGAGCCCGGGGCGGGCAACTGCTCGAAGGGGGGGAGCGTGCGGCCGGTGTCTTCGGCCTGGCCGTTGGCGGGGCCGTGCGGCGTGGCGGCGAGGGGCGGGGCGCCGGGGCCCGGGGGCGTGGCGGTTGCGACACCCGGGTCGTTGGCGGGGCGCGCGGGCGCCCGCACGGCGGCGGCGGCGCCGGGGAGGGCCTTGACCTCGTCATCGGGCCCGAAGAAGCGGACGGAGATGAGGCGGCCGGAACTGGCCCGCGCGGCTTCGGAGAATGGGCCGGCGCACTGGCGGTGGAGGTAGTCGCGGTGGATCGGGGAGTGGGCCCGCAGGCGCAGCACACCGCCGGCGATGCCGAGGGGTTCGAGTTCCTCGAACCACTGGCGGCAGATGTCCGGGTTGGCGGCCCGAAGGTGGGCCAGCATCGCGCTCCACAGGCGGTGGTCGTCGTCGAGCGACGATGCACCGACCCTGGACGCGGCTCGAAGGCTTGCTGCCACGTGCGCTCCTCCGCCCCGGGGCCGCGCGATGTGTGTCGCCCGGACCGACGCGGCCTCAAAGATAGCGTGGGGTGCAAATCTGTCAACCCGCGCGTTTCCCTATTTCGCGGCCTGCGCTGCGCTTGACAACGGCGCGGGTTTGGCGCAGGCGTGGGGATCGGCACCGATGCGCGAACGCTGGTCGGTGGCACGGGCGGCGCGAGTACAAGGGGTAGTGGTGCGAGCGACTGTCGATGGCCCGCAGGCGGTTGCGCTGGTGCGATCAATCGTCGCTGGGCGGGCGTGATGCGGGCGGCGCTGCGGGTGCGCCACCGCCTCCGGGTGCGCCGCCGGCGGCGCGTGGTCCGAACATGCGTGTGCGCGGGGGCGGGCCGCCCGCAGCGCGTGAGGGCTTGGGCGCGTAGCCCCCCCCACCGCCTGGTCCTCCGGGCCCGCCGCGGAAGCCGCCGCCGCCACCGCCGGGCGGTCCGCCACGGAAGCCACCACCTCCACCGCCGCCGGGCCGGCCGCGGAAGCCGCCGCCGCCCCCCCCACCGGGCCCGCCGCGCCCGGCCACGCCCATGAGTTGGGTGGGGTGCTCGCCGGCGTCCATCTGCTGCTGCTCGTAGCGCATCTTGTTGTACTTGTGATCGTTCATCAGTTCGATTTTGCCGAGTTTGTCGCGGGGGATGCGTTTCTGGATCTCTTCGCGCGCGAAGAGCATGTTGGTGCGGCGTGAGAGGTGGCAGAGGACGAGTTTCTGGCACTCGAGCACGCGGATCCACTCGACGATGTCGTTGAGGTGGAGGTGCATGCCGACCTTGGCGCGGTCTTTGTGCTCGCTCTCGAAGAAGGTGCACTCGGAGATCACCACCTGGGCCTTGCGCACGTCCTCGCGCACCAGGTGGGGGCCTGGGCCGGTGTCCATGAGATAGGCGACGAGGGGGATCTCGAGGGTGCGGGTGATCTGCTCGCCCTTCTCCTTGAGTTCCATGAGTTTTTCCTGCGGCAGGCCGATGAGATCGGGGCGCAGTTTGGAGCGTTTCTCGACAACCACGTAGCCGAAGGTGGGGACGGTGTGCTCGACGGCGAAGGCGCGCACGAAGATGTTGTTCTTCACCTCGACGAGGCCCTCGGGCTCGACGGGGATGATGTTGAAGGGGGTGTTCTGGCGTTCGAGGTCGACGTACCCCTCCATCATGCGTTTGATGGCGGGGGCGATGCGGGCGTCGCAGATGACGTTGCCGGTGCCCATGCCCTGGAAGTGGCGCTGGGAGAAGTAGTACGCCAGGGCCCCGATGTGGTCCATGTGGCCGTGGCTGATCGCCACGAACTTGCTGGTGAGCATGGGGCGCGGGCAGACGCCCATGTCGAAGCCCAGGTCGAGTTCGGGCAGGCAGAATGCCGAGGCCTCGCCGGCGATGGACGTGCCGACGATGCGGTAGGGCGGGATGTAGAGGAACCCGAGCGACGACTCACGCGGCGGCGGTTTGGGAAGCATCGGGCAAATCTCCAATGGCAGGGCATTTGGCCCGGCCAGGCAAAGGGGGACTCCAGCACTCCACCGTGTGAGTTTATGCCCGCCGGGCCGCGGCGTGGCAGCACCGGGCCAACCCGCGGCGGAATCACCCACTTTGCCAGCACGGGTACGGGGATGGTTCGCATAGGTGCGCTGGCGCGCAGGTGTGTATGGATGGTGGAAACACGGTGAAATGAGAAGATCAATCTGTCGGTTGACGGCGGCGGGCGCCAGGCGCATCTGGTGCGAGCGGGTGTTGGGACGGATGGGTGATACGGAAAGGTGGCGGCATGGGCGGCATGAGAGCGGGCGGCGTGGCGGCGGGCGTGGTGGCGGTGGGAGCGATCGGCTATCTGGGGTGGACGGTGTACGCGCTGGGCAACCGGCCCGAGCGAGTGGCCCCGGTGCGCGTGGTACGGGACCAGGGACCGGATGGCGGGGGCGAGGAGCGGCGCGAGCGTGTGGCGCTGGGCGGCGCGGCTGCCGCGGCGCAGCCGGTGGAGCGGACGTGGGCCGCGACGGGTGGAGGCGCGGCGGGCGCGGAGGCGGCGCTGAGCGACCTCTCGAACCGGGTGGCGCTCGCGGGTGCGAGCGCGGCGGGGACGGGCGTGCTGGCCGCCAGACTGGGCGAGAACATCAGGACGATTCTCGCTCCGCTGGTGAAGGGCAAGGGCGAGGAGTTACGGGCGACGCTGGGGCAGTTGGGGGCGCAGCCTCCGGGGGCGGGCGCGGCCGGTGAAGGGTCGGCGCCCCGCGCGCCAACCCCCCCACCGGGCGGGAACCCGATCTTCAAGGCACTGGCGGGCGCGCAGTTGGATTTGGCGAACGCGCGGGTGCGGCGCTTGACTGCCGCGGAGATGAAGGCCGGGCCGATGGCGGGGAGGCGGCGCGGCGGCGGATCACCCGAGCCGGAGGGTGAGGATTTCGGGGCGGTGGTGGCCGCGGGCTTTCGCGGCGCGTTTCCGGAAGCGGAGAAGGGGATCGAGGCGGGGACGGCGCTGGCGGTGGAGGTGAGCGTGCCGTTGTTGATCGACGGGGCGACCGACCCGGACCCGAATGCGCGGGTGAGTTTCAAGATGGTGTACGACAAGGCGGCGGATGCGTGGCAGCCGCTGATGCTGGCGCTTGGGCTGAAGGACCCGTCGGTGCTGAAGAAGTTTGCGCCGTCGGGAGGGGAGTGAAGGGATGAACGAGACAGCGAGCAAGAACCTGCTGGCGGTGAACGGCGCGATGCCCGCACCGATGGCGGAACACCGACCCGCTTCCGCGGGTCGGTGGCACATGGATGCGCCGCGGCGCCGCCCGCACGGAGGTTTCACGCTGATCGAGATTCTGGTGTCGATCTCGGTGGTGGCGGTGCTGGTGTCGCTGGCGCTGCCGAGTTTGGCGGCGGCCCGCGAGGGGGCCAGGCAAACCAAGGCGCTCGCGAACGTGCGGAGCGTGGGGAGCGCGTTCATGATGTACGCCGACCAGTACGGCTACTGGCCGTTTGTCGGCAAGGGGCGGCCGCCGGTGGGGCAGGCTCAGGTGGACGGGGCGCCGGCGATGGAGGAGGACGTGCTGGGTGTCTATTGGTGGCCCAAGGGGACGATCATCGCCACCAGCGAGGTGTGGGAGATGGCGTGGCTGTGGCCCGCGCCCCTGAGCGTGATGTTCCCGTGGGAGGACCACTACGCCACGTGGGTGTCGGTGGGCCGGAAGACGAGGCTGCCCGAGGGCGGGCAGTTTCTGGGCGAGGTGCAGCGGACCACGTCGCTGCGCTACTCGAACTCGTTTCTGGCAACGGGGCGGCTGTGGGCCAAGGAGGGGTGGAACGCCCCGCCCCCGCCGACACTGGTGCGCGGCACACGGGTGGCGGATGTGCGCTCTCCGGCGCGAAAGGTGCTGCTGTGGGACGGCGACCTGTCGTACCTGGGGCGCGCGCCTGAGCGTGTGGGCGACCACTACCGGCACGCGACACCGATGGCGTTTGCGGATGGCCACGCCGCGCTTCACGACCCGACCACGGCGAGGGCACCGGTGAAGAACCCGCTCGCGCCCTATGACGCGACGCCGCTGCACGACACCGAGAACGGCGTGGAGGGTGAGGATTACTAGAGAGTTGACGAGTTGATGAGCGTCGGCGCGACCTCATCGTGGGCGTGTGGGCGGCGCTCAGAACATGACCAGCATCTGGGCTTGCAGCGCGACCGAGCCCGAGGCGGTGGAGCGGAGCAGGCCCTGGCCGGTGCTGAGGGCGTTGGCCCCGCTGAAGACGGTGGGCACGAGTGTGGCCCCGGCCGCGTTGGTGGTGGGCTGGAGGGAAACGAGCGCGTTCACGGTGAACTTGGCGGCGTGCCCCGCGAAGTAGTGGTTCAGCCCGGCGGTGATGAAGTCCTGCCGGTCGTCGATGAAGCCGCGGTCGGCGTCGTAGAAGATCGCGTCGTAGCGGCAGAAGACCTCGTCGGCCTTCACGAAGCGCCAGCCGGCCTGCACGACAAGGCCGAAGTCGTCGGTGGAGGCGGCGGGGATGGGCGGAGGGATGTTGGGCCGGTGGGCGTGGGCGTGCATGCCCTGAGCGAAGAACGACCAGCCGTCGCCCTTGAGGACCGCGTCGGCGGTGGAGATGAGGAGCGTGGTGTCGGGTGCGCCGCCGCTGAGGCGGGTGTTGGCGGCGGACTGGATGTGGAAGCCGCCGCCCAGGTTGAAGACCCACGGTGAGCCGGGGGCAGAGGTGAACTCGTCGAAGTCGGAGACCTTGCCCGAGGGGGAGAAGTCGATGCGGGCCGTGAAGGCGTAGTCGGATTCGGCGGCGTTGGGTGCGCCCGCGGCGGTGGCGAAGTCGGCGTTGGCGGCGTTGATGCCGTCAGAGAAGAGGAGGGCGAGGCGGAGGTCGTCCTGCCGGTAGGCGACTTCGAGGCCCTGGCTGCGCCCGCCCATGAAGACGGCGGAGGCCTGCGAGCCCTCGACGGCGAGGCGCTTGGTGTCGTCCATGAACTCTTCGCGGACGAGTTGGGGCTTGAACTGGCCGAAGCGCAGGGCCCAGCCCGAGCCGAGTTTGTAGCCCACGCTGGAGTCGCGCAGGAAGTGGGTGCCGCCGTTGGTGGAGTCGCTGAACTCGCCCTGGATGGTGTACGTGAGGTCGGGGTTGACGGCGTGGCCGGAGAACTTGAGGCGGGTGCGGCGGTTCTGGAACCCGCCCTCGAAGTCGTTGTCGTTGCCGGCAATGCCGGTGGGCGCGGCGCCGTCATCGCGGAGCATGGCCAGGTAACGCCACTGGATGAAGCCGCTGAAGTTGAGGCGGAAGTTGTTGTCGGCGGAGGCAAGGAAGAAGTTCTTGTCGTAGCCGGCCGCGGGTGTGTCGGCCGCGAGCAGGCTGGAGCGGGCCTGGGCATCGGCGAGCAGTTCGGCCACGAGGGCGCGGGCGTCGTCGCGCGTGAGGGGCGCGGCGGGCTCGGGCGCGGCCCGGGCCTGAGCGGCAACGAGAAGCAGACTGGCGGCCGTGATGGTTGCGGTCTTCATGGTGCGTTCGCCACATACGAACAGAGTGTGAAGGACGGTACAGGGCGGCGCCGCGGTTTCAATGAAGCGTGCGTGAAGACTCGGTGAAGACGCGACGGCCGGACGGCGCGGCGGGAAACGAAAAACCGGCCGGACCCGATGGGGCCCGGCCGGTTGAGAAACATGCAAGGGTTCTGAGATCAGGCGACCGGGCACGGGCCCGATCGCCGGGGATCAGAACATGAACTGGAACTGAGCCCGGACGGCGACGGAGGTGTCGTCGTTGGTGGGCAGGAGGCCCTGGTTGGTGCCGATGGCGCTGGGGCCGTTGGCGAACACCGGGGTGTTGTTGACGCCCGCGATCCGGGGCGCGGTGGAGGCGCCGCCGGACTCGGTGGTCTCGAGGGCGATGATGGCATCGATGGTCAGGCGGGCGGCCTGGCCGGCGAAGTAGTGGTTGACGCCGAAGGTGATGAAGTCCTGGCGGTCGTCGCCGGTGTTGGCGGCGTTGCCGAAGCCGCGGTTGGAGTCGTAGAAGGTGGCGTCGTAGCGGATGAAGCCCTCGGTCTCCTTCAGGAAGCGGTAGGCGCCCTGAACGATGAAGCCGTAGTCGTCGAGCGAGGAGACGGCGTTGCCGGCGGGGACCGTGGAGGTCGGGCGGAAGTTGCTGTTGGCGCCGATGAACGCGGCGTAGAGGCTGAAGCCCGAGCCCTTGACCATGCCGTCCACCGTGTAGGTGAAGTAGCGGGTGTCGAGAGCCGGGGCGCCCGCGCCGCGGGTGTTCTCGGTGTCCTCGAGGTGCAGGCCGGCGCCGATGTAGCCGGCGAACTCGTCGTCCTGCTTGCTGGTGAACGTGTTGAAGTTCTCCAGTTTGCCGGCGAAGGCCCACTCGAAGCGGCCGGTGAAGCCGTAGTCGCGCTCGGCGTAGCTGGGCGCGCCGGCGGCGGTGGCGAAGTTCGTGTTGGAGGTCTGGAGGCCGTCGTTGAACGACAGCATGACGCGCCACTCATCCTGGCGGTAGCCGAGCTCGACGCCCTGGCTGCGGCCCTGGGTGAAGACGAAGTTCGTCACCGAGCGCTCCGCGGCCATCTGGTTGGTGTCGGCGATCGACTCTTCCTTGAGGAAGGCGAGGCGGAACTGGCCGCCCTTGAGCCACCAGCCGCTGCCGAGGTTGTACCAGAAGTAGGCGTCGCGCAGGTTGAAGTCGCCGGTCGTGTTGATGTCGGAGAACTCGCCGTTGATGACGTACTTGAAGTCGGGGTTGATGGCGTGGCCGTCGAACTGCAGGTACGTGCGGTGGTTGGTGAAGCCACCCTCGAAGTCGTTCTCGCTGCCGTTGCCGGTGGGGGCGTTGGGGGCCGTGTCGTCGCGGAACGACAGGGTGTAGCGCCACTGGCTGTAGCCGCTGAAGTTGAGGCGGAAGTTGTTGTCGGCCGAGGCGAGGAAGAAGTTCTTGTCGTAGCCGCCCGTGCCGCCGCCCTGGAGCAGGCTGCTGCGGGTCTCGGCATCGGCGAGCATCTCGCTGACGATGGCCCGCACCTCGTCGCGGCTGACGGCGGGCTGATCGGCGAGAGCAACGCTGCTCAGGCTGGCCGCGGCGCCCGCGAGCACAAACAGGGTCTTCGTGGTCATTTCAAGGCTCCTTGCACGTGAGACGGTTTCTCGTTTCTGCCGCGGCATCCGTCTCAACCCGATGCCGCTTCCGTTTTTGTCGCACGCGCTTCGGAGGGCCGCACCCACGAGGTGCGTTCCGGGCCGCGTGCCCGCTGGCTCCGCCGGTGAGCGTGGTCTTTCGATCCACACACGCCCGAGCCTTCAGTATTCGGACTTCACTTTTTCTTCCACCAACCGATCCGTCGATCGTGCGCTGCGCGGGCCTGTGCACGAGTCCTGCGGCGAGGGGCACGAGCGTACCGCTCGCCGGAACACAAGATGGTATCCACTAAACTAGCAAACGCCAACACCCATCGTCGAATAATCGTACCGACTCAAGGCCGATCCCCAGTAAATGCGAGTTATCCACAAAGAACCCAGATACCACGCAGGAATCGCGGGTGTGGGGTGTTCGTTGCAGTGGCGACCGCCTGAGGGCGCGTGTGGATTGAGACGACGCGGGCGGTCCGAACAGACCACGATCTTGACCAGATATTCACGGTGTTTTGCCGGGATCGCGAGTGTGGCAACGCCCGCAAGGTGATAGCCTTTTGCCGGCGGTCACCCGGGCCGCGTTCAGTATTTGATAGGATCACGCATGGCGGAGCGGCGGATCATCTTGGTGGAGGACGAGCGCGACCTGGGGGAGTTGGTGGCGTACAACCTTCGCCGCGCGGGGTACGTGCCGACGCTGGTGGATGACGGCCTGACGGGGCTGGCGACTATCCGGTCGGCGGTGCCCGACCTGGCGATCTTGGATGTGATGCTGCCGGGGATGGCGGGGACGGAGGTTGCGCGGCAGTTGCGCTCGGACCCGGCGACGGCGACGATTCCGATCATCATGTTGACGGCCCGTGCGGAGGAAGCGGACCAACTGGCCGGGTTGGCGATGGGTGCGGACGACTATGTGACCAAACCCTTCAGCATGAAGGTGCTGCTGGCCCGGGTGGAGGCCCTGCTGCGGCGTGCCGCGGCGCCGGCGGCGGGCGGGGGCGCGACGTTGCGGTTCGGGCCGATCGAGGCGGACTTGTCGAGCCACCGGCTGACCTCGGGGGGCGAGGAGGTGCGGCTGACGCTGACGGAGTTCAAGTTGCTGGTGGCGATGCTGCAGACGCCGGGGCGGGTGCTGTCGCGCAACGACCTGATCGCGCGGGTGATGGGGCCGGGGATCATCGTGACGGCGCGGACGATCGACGTGCACATCGCGGCGATCCGCAAGAAACTGGGGGAAGGCGGGAACCACATCCGGACGATCCGCGGGGTGGGGTACCAGTTGTCGGCGGAGGCCCAGGCGGAGGAAGACGGGCCGATGGCCAAGCAGCCGAATGGCCAGATGACCCAATGACCACACGGAGGCCGCGGGGGGGGCTGGGGGCGGGGGGGGTGGGGGGAGTCGCTGAAGCGGTTGCAGCGCGGTGCAGGGTAAGTCGGTAGGCTCACGATCTATGTTGATGCGCGCGTTGATCGGGGCCGTTTCGGCGGCCGCGGGTGTGGCACTGGCTTCGATGACGCTGGCGGGGCCTGACCCGCTCTTGCCGCCGGCCAACAGCCCGCGGCGGGCGGATGCGGCCCTGTGGGCGCTGACCAACGCGACGGTGCACGTGGGCCCGGGCCGGGTGCTCGAGAAGGCAACGGTGGTGATGCGGGGGGGCGTGATCGCCAGTGTGGGCGAGGGCGCTGCGGCCCCGGTGCCGCCGGGGGCGACGGTGCGCGACGCGACCGGCCTGCACGTCTACGCGGGGTTTGTGGAGCCGTACCTGGAAGTGGATGCGCCGATGCCTGATCGTGACGCGGCGGGCGGGCACTGGAGCACGAAGGTGAACCCGGATCGCTCGCCGCTGCGCGGCAAGGGCGTGGATGCGGCGACGGGGGAGACGCTGAGGAAGATGGGGTTTGCGGCGGCCGCGATCTCGCCCAGGGGGGGGCTGTTCCGGGGCTCGGCGGCGGTGGTGAGTTTGGCGAAGGCGGATGAGGACGCCTCGCAGGCGCGGCCACCGGTGTACGCGGAGGGTGTCTACGACGTGGCGACGTTTGAAACGGGTGGCGGCGGGCCGGGCGGCGGAGGCGGGGGCGGGGCCAATCGCGAGGATGTGAGCCGGTGGGATGCCTACCCGGGGTCGCAGATGGGGGCGATCGCCCTGGTGCGGCAGACGCTGAGCGACGCGGCGTGGCGGAAGGCGGAGCGGGCGGCCAGGCCCGGTCTGGCGGCCAGCGTGCTGGATGCGCTGACCGACACCGCCCGGCCGCTGGCGTTTGTGGCCGGGGATGAACTCGAGGTGCTGCGGGCTCGGCGGGTGGCCAAGGAGTTCGGGCGGCGGGCCCTGGTGATCGGCAACGGCACGGAGTATCAGCGGTTGGAGCCGGTGGCGAAGGGTGCGGGGGGGGAAAGTGGATTGATCGTGCCGTTGAACTATCCCAAGCGGCCGAGCGTGCAATCGGTGGGTGATTCGGAGGCCCTGGGGTTGAATGAGTTGATGGCGTGGGAGCAGGCCCCGACCAACCCGCGGCGGCTGGCGGCGGCGGGTGTGAAGCCGGGCCTGACCACGAGCCGCGTGAAGGACCGGGGGAGTTTCTGGGGGAACCTGCGCACGGCGATCCGGCACGGGTTGAAGGAAGAGGATGCCCTGGCGATGCTGACCACGTGGCCGGCCGAGATCTTGGGCGTGTCGGAGCAGTTGGGGACGGTGGAGGCGGGCAAGCGGGCGAACCTGGTGGTGGCGGACGGGCCGGTGTTTGCGAAGAAGACGAAGGTGCGGGATGTGTGGGTGGATGGGCGGCGGCACGAGATCAACCCGGCCCCCACGGACCTGAAGGGGGAATGGGAACTGAGGATCACGCCGGGGCCCGACGTGCCCGGGGAGTTGCGGCTCTCGATTGCCAAGGAGAACGCGATCACGGTGAAGAAGTTGGCGATGGGTGAGGAGAAGAAGGACATCGTGGCGAAGGCGAAGACGAGCCGCGTGGAGGGGAGGAGCGTGTCGTTTACGTTTGAGCACGAGCCGTTCGGGTCCGCGGGTGTGTTCACGCTGAGCGGGGTGGTCAGCGTGCCGGGGGATGAGATCACGGGTGATGCGTTGCGGCAGGACGGTCGGCGGTTTGCGTGGGTGGCCAAGAGGATTGCGCCCGAGCCGGTGGAGGCGAAGAAGGAGGAGAAACAAGGCGAGCACAAAGACGCGAAGGACGCGAAGAAGGAGGGTGAGCCTGGGGCCGGAGAGAAGCCGGCTGCCCAGACCGCCAAGGCCGAGCCGGAGGGCGCGGCGGCGGGAGAAGAGAAGAAGCCTGAGGACAAGAAGGAGCCGGGCAAGGGAGAAGGCAAGGACGGTAAAGAAGACGAAGACGAGGAGATGGTGAAGGACGTGCCGGAGAAACTGACCGGCTTGCCGTTCGGTGCGTACGCCTATGAGGCGTTGCCGGAGCAGGGGCGGGTGGTGCTGAGCAACGCGACCGTGTGGACGAGCGGGCCGGCGGGGATCATCAAGGACGGGGCGGTGGTGATGAGCGGAGGGAAGATTCAGTACGTTGGACCCGCGGCGGGGCTGCCGAGGTTGGAGGCGGGTTTCACGACCATCGACTGCGCCGGCAAGCACATCACGCCGGGGATCATCGACTGCCACAGCCACACGGGGATTTCGGGGGGCGTGAACGAAAGTGGGCAGGCCGTGACGGCCGAGGTGCGCATCGGCGATGTGACCAGCCCGGATGCGATCAACTGGTACCGGCAGTTGGCGGGGGGTGTCACCACCGTGAACAGCCTGCACGGGTCGGCCAACCCGATCGGCGGGCAGAACCAGGTGAACAAGATCCGCTGGGGCGTCGGGCTGCCCGAGGAGATGCACTTTGAGGGTGCCATCGCGGGGATCAAGTTCGCGCTGGGTGAGAACGTGAAGCAGAGCAACTGGGGCGACCGCAACACCACGCGCTACCCGCAGACGCGGATGGGCGTGGAGACGATCATCCGCGACCGGTTCCTGGCGGCGCGCGAGTACGCGGCATCGTTCTCGGCGTACGACGACGCGGTGAAACGCATCGGGACGATGCGGCTGGCACCCGATGAGCAGGCGCGGCGGGTGGCGGCGTTGGAGCGGCCGCGCCGGGATCTGGAGCTGGAGGCGCTTGCGGAGGTGCTGGCGGGGACGCGCCTGGTGCACTGCCACAGTTACAGGGTGGACGAGATCATCATGCTGGCGGAGGTGGCGCGGGATTTCGGCTTCAAGATCGGGACGTACCAGCACATTTTGGAGGGGTACAAGGCAGCCGAGGCGGTGAAGCAGTCGGGCGGCGGCTCGGCGTTTGCCGACTGGTGGGCGTACAAGGTGGAGGTGCAGGACGCGATCCCGCAGGCGGGGCCGATCATGCACGAGCAGGGCGTGGTGGTGAGTTACAACAGCGACTCCGACGAGATGGCGCGGCGGATGAACGTGGAGGCGGCCAAGGCTTACAAGTACAGCCGGCGCGACGACGGGTCGTACAGCGTGAGCCCTGAGGAGGCGCTGAAGTTTGTCACCATCAACCCCGCCAAGCAGTTGCGCATCGAGGGGCGTGTGGGGAGCCTGGAGGCGGGCAAGGACGCGGACGTGGCGGTCTGGTCTGGCGACCCCTTGAGCGCGATGAGCCGGTGCGAGCGGACGTTTGTGGATGGACGCGAGTACTTCTCGCTGGAGAAGGACGCGGCCCTGCGCGAGCGCGACGGCAAGGAGCGGATGCGCCTGTTGCAGAAACTGCTGGCCGAGAAGAAGAAGGAGGCGGGCAAGCCGGGTGAGGGTGGGCCGGGTGCTGGTGCGCCGGGGGGGCGACCGGGCGGGCGCAGGCCGCCGCAGGAGACCGGTGATGACGAAGAGCAGACGGGCGGCACGCTGATGGAGCGGATGCGCGTGCAGGCCGCGGCGGCGCGGCGCGAGCGCTACGCCGACCTGGTGCGGCGGGGTGTGAATCCGGCGGATGCCCGCCTGGGCGACTGCGGCTGCGAAGAGGTGATCTGGCGGTGAAGAACATGGCCAAAGAGCAAATGGGCAAAGGGCCAAATGAAGGCAAGAAGTGGCAGGGTGGCAGAGTGGCGAAGCGAGTGAGTGAGGCACCGATGAAGATGGCGAATCTCAAGAGCGTGGTGGCCGCGGGGTTGACGATGGGCGTGGTGGCGATGTGGCCGTGCGCCGCGCGTGCGCAAGACCTGGGCAAGCGGCCGGGTCCGCAGGACATGCCGGTGGCGATCACCAACGCGCGGGTGTATCCGGTGAGCGGGCCGGTGATCGAGTCGGGGTATGTGTTGTTTGACAAGGGCGTGATCCGCGAGGTGGGGCCGATGGGGGACGGCCGCGCGTTCATCGCCACCACGCGGGTGATGGATGCCAAGGGTCTGCGCGTCTATCCGGGCCTGATCGCGGCGTACTCGCAGATCGGCCTGCGCGAGATCGAGAGCGTGCGGGCCTCCAACGACCTGAACGAGGTGGGCGAGGCGTCGCCGGAGGCGCTCGCGGCCACGGCGATCAACCCGGATTCGACGCTGTTCCCGGTGACGCGGAGCAACGGCGTGCTGGCGGCGGGTGTGTTTCCGGTGGGCGGGCTGGTGCCGGGGAGGGCGAGCGTGGTGCGCTTTGAGGGGTGGACACCCGAGGCGATGACGGTGAAGCGGGATGCGGGCGTGGTGGTGGCGTGGCCGCAGATGCGGACGATCACGGCGTGGTGGATGGAGAAGAGCGAGGAGGAGCAGCGCAAGGACATTGCGCGGAACGTGGGGCGGGTGCGCGAGGTGTTTGCCGCGGCGGGGGCGTACCTGGCGCTGAAGGCGGGGCCGGACTCCGCGACGGTGCCGACCGATGTGCGGTGGGAGGCGATGCGCTCGAGCCTGCCGGCGGGCGGGAAGCCGGCACCCAACGCGGTGTATGTCGAGGCGCAGGAGTACGACCAGATCACGAGCGCCGTGGCGTGGTGTGTGGAGCAGGGGATGCGGCCGGTGATCGTGGGCGGGCGAGATGCGGCGCTGTGCGCTGAGCTCTTGAAGAAGCATGATGTGGCGGTGATGGTGCTGGGGACGCACGTGATGCCGCGGCGGGAGGATTCGGGGTTTGATGAGCCGTTCAGCCTGCCTGCGCGGCTGCACGCGGCGGGTGTGCGGTTCTGCATCGCCAGCGGCGAGGAGACGCCGCACGAGCGCAACCTGCCGTACAACGCGGCCAGGGCGGTGGGCTACGGGCTGGCGCCGGACGCCGCGCTGAAGGCGACGACGCTGTGGGCGGCCCAGATGCTTGGCGTGGGCGACACGCTGGGCAGTTTGGAGGCGGGGAAGGAGGCGACGCTGCTGGTGTGCGACGGCGACCCCCTGGAGGTGGCGACGACGGTGCGGATGGCGTTCATCCGCGGGAAGCTGGTGGACCTGGGGAACAAGCAGAGCGTGCTGGCGGAGAAGTATCGCGAGAAGTATGCGCAGCCGGTGGACCGGGCGGGCGGGGCGGAGATGCCGGTGCCGGTGGGGAAGCCGTGAGCGGCGGCGGGCGAGCGAGCCGGGTGTGCGGCGCGGGGGCGCGGGCCTACGATCGGGGCACTTGGGGTCGCATAGCTCAGTTGGCTAGAGCACAGTCCTCACACGACTGGGGTCACAGGTTCAAGTCCTGTTGCGACCATTCGATCGTTTGTGCCGCGTCGCGTTGGCTCGCGTGAAACGCTCTCCATGGGTGTCCACTTTCAGGCCGCGATCGCCGTGCCACGTCGGCCGGCGCTGATGCGGAGCGTGCGGATGTAGCCGGGCGTGGGTGCCTGGGGCGTGCGCATCGCAGCGCTTGCACGCGGTCGAGCAGCCGGATCGCGCCGGGCTTGAACAGCACCACACCCGTGGCGTCGAGTTCGCACCACTTGGCTGCCGCATGGCCGTGGGCAGCACGGGCGCGGCGTGCCCGGCGGGGGCCCGTTTGCACGAGCGGCTTGCGAACCGGCGGTGAAGAACGCGGCGCGGCTGTGCCGCGCGGCCCGGCGGGTGTCGGCGCGGGTTGACGCGGGTGGTTAGGCCGATAAAGTGTGCGTGACTGAATCGCCGAATCTCGCGCTCTGGGCGGGAACGGGGGACCCGGTTTGTTGGGGTGAATCGCTCGTTGCGTAGGGCACTCTTCGGCCCGAACCCGTCAGCTAACCCCGTAGGCGTTGAAGAGGTGAGCCACCGGAATGCGCCGGGGTGTCAACCTCTGGTCGCTTTTTCCGGAGGTTCCGCCCGCACATGGTCCAGCAGACAACCCGTCGTGATCTCCCGCCCTCGGTTGAGGGGTCGGGAGGTGGTGCGTCCTTGAACGAGCCGCCGGCTTTGGGGGTGCGCGCCCGGAGGTGGCTGATCGGCCCGCCGCGCAGTTTGAGCGAGCGCTGCGTGTTCCATCGCGTGTCGCTCGTCGCCGTGCTGGCGTGGGTGGGCCTGGGGGCCGACGGGCTGTCGTCGTCGGCGTACGGACCCGAGGAGGCGTTTCGCGCGCTGGGCGAGCACAAGTCGCTGGCCGTGGGCCTGGCGTGTCTGATGACGCTGACGGTGCTGGTAATCTCGGCGGGCTACTCGCGCATCATCCGGATGTTCCCGCACGGCGGGGGCGGGTATGTGGTGGCCAGCAAACTGCTGGGGCCGCGTGCGGGGGTGGTGTCGGGCAGCGCGCTGGTGATCGACTACGTGCTGACGGTGGCGATCTCGATCGCCGCGGCGGGGGATGCGCTCTTCAGCCTGGCGCCGCCGGAGTGGGCGGTGTGGAAACTGCCCGTGTGCATGGGGCTGGTGGTGGTGATGACGATCTTGAACCTGCGGGGCGTGCGCGAGTCGGTGCTGGTCCTCGCGCCGATCTTCTTCCTGTTCCTGCTCACGCACGTCGTGCTCATCGGCATGGGCTTGGGGTTGCACATCCCGCAGATGCCGCAGACGGCGCGCGCGGTTGGGGCGGGGTTGCAGAGCGGCACGGCCAGCCTGGGCGTGATGGGGATGGTGATGCTGCTCTTCCGGGCGTTCTCGCTGGGTGGCGGCACGTACACGGGCATCGAGGCGGTCTCCAACGGCGTGCCGATCATGCGGCACCCGCAGGTGCAGACGGCCACGCGCACGATGATCTACATGGCCTGCTCGCTGGCCTTCACGGCGACGGGTTTGCTCGTGTGCTATCTGCTGTGGAACATCCAGCCCGAGGCGGGCAAGACCATGAACGCTGTGCTGGCGGAGCGCGTGATGGGCGGTTTTCCCGGTGGGCGGGCGTTCGTGTTTGCGGCCATGGTGTCGGCGGGGGCGCTGCTCATTGTGGGCGCACAGGCAGGGTTTACTGATGGGCCGCGCGTGCTGGCGAACATGGCGATGGACTCGTGGGTGCCGCGGCGGTTTGCGGCGCTGTCGGAGCGGCTGACGACGCAGAACGGGATTCTGCTGATGGGCGTGGCCGCGTTGGGGGCGATGTGGTACACGCGCGGCGATGTGCGTGTGATCGTGGTGATGTACAGCATCAACGTGTTTCTGACGTTCTCGCTCTCGCTGGGGGCGATGCTGCTGCACACGCTGCGGAACCGGGCCCGGACGTGGGTGTGGCGGGCCGACCTGGCCATCTTCACCACGGCCACGGGGTTGTCGTTGCTGATCCTCAGCGTGACGGTTGCGGACAAGTTCATGCAGGGGGGCTGGATCACACTGGCGGTGACGCTGGCGCTGGTGGTTGCGTGCTTTGTCATCAAGGCCCACTACAACCGGGTGTCGCGCACAATCGACCACGCCTTTGCCGGGCTTACGCCGCGCGTTCCCGCCTCTGTGCCGCCATCGCCCGCCGCCCTCGAACCCGACCCGGCCAAGCCGGTGGCCTGCATTCTGGTGGGCGGCTTCGGAGGGCTGGGCATCCACACCGTGCTGAACGTGATCCGGGCATTCCCGGGGCACTTTCAGGGGATGGTGTTTCTGTGCGTGGGCGTGATCGACTCGGGTGGCTTCAAGGGCGAGGACTCGCTGGACGGGTTGCGAGCCCGGTCGCGTGAGACGGTGGATGCGTATGTGTGTTACGCGCGCTCCATCGGCGTGCCCGCCGCGGGTCGTTCGGCGATCGGCACGGATGCGGTGGACGAGGCCGAGGCGCTGTGCGTGCGCACGGCGCGGGAGTTCCCGCGTGCCACGTTCATCGGCGGGCAGGTGGTGTTCCAGCGCGAAACGTGGTGGACGCGGCTGCTGCACAACCAGACGGCCCAGGCGATCCAGCGTCGCCTGCACTGGCTGGGCCTGAACATGCTGATCCTGCCGGCGCGGATTCGCCGGGGTGCGCTGGTGGGCGCGGCGTGAGGGCGGGTTCGGCGGTCGCTACGCTGAGGGCATGGCTACCTCGATGATGTCGCGTGGCGGGCTGCTGGCCGAGTCGGTCCTGAACTGCAAGGTGCTCACCGGGCGTTACCTGCCGGGCTTCAACGACGTGACCTGTGTGCGCGGCACACCCGACCTGCCCAACCACGTGGCATGGTGCCTGGGGCACTGCGCGCTGACGATGCACCGCGTGGCGGACCTTGTGAGCGGGGCGAGCGAGTCGGGCCTGCCCGCGAAGGACTTCATCGAGAAACCCGCGGCGGACGGGACGAAGGGTTCGCGCGACAAGGGCGTGTTCGATGCCGAGTCGGTGGCGTTTGGGAGCACGGTGGAGGAGCGCCACGACCGCTACCCCAAACTGGAGCGGTGCGTGGAGGTGTTCAACAGCGCCTGCGACCGGCTCGCGGCGGTGGTGCGGGCCATGCCCGATGCCGCGCTGGACAAGGCGCACCCGTGGGGTGCGGGCGGAGAGTTTCCGGCGTGGGCGCTGGTGAGCCGGATGGTGTTCCACAACGGCTTTCACACGGGGCAGATGGCGGACCTGCGGCGGGCGCTGGGGTTCAAGCGGTTGTTTGGTTGAGAGGGGACCGAGCAGGGGCGGCAGGGGGCGGCGCGATGCGGGCACCGCACACACCCCCAACAGAGGCGCAAAAACGTGGGGCCACTTGCCCCGTCGGTGGCTTTTTGCTGGGTGTTTTTCGGCGCGATGCGGCTCCGCCGGGCCACGGCCTTACGATTCCGGGCGGTGGTTTCCCCAACCCGGTTGGAGGCCCAAGATGCCCGTACTGAAAGCGAAGAAGCCGACCAAGAGCAAGGCGGGGCCGGCCCGCGTGAGCGGCGCGGCGAGCGTGGTGGTGAAGCGGCCCGTGGCGGTGCCCAGCCGCGGCGCGGTGCGGGCCGAGCAGTGGGACTTTGACACGGTGATGCGCAAACTGGAGCGCCTGGGCACGGCCCAGAACCGCAAGGTCTACCCGCGGCACGGGGCGACGGGCGAGATCTTCGGCGTGAGTTTCGCCAACCTGAACGAACTGGCCAAGCGCATCCGCACGGACCACGACCTGGCGGAGGAGTTGTGGCTGAGCGGGAACTTTGATGCGCAGAACCTGGCGGCCAAGGTGGCCGACCCGGCCCGGCTGGACGATGCGGGGCTGGACAGGTGGGCCCGGCAGGTGAAGAACTACGGAGCCAGCATGATGCTGGGTGGTGTGGCGGCCCGTTCGGCCGCCGCGCTCACGCGGTTCAACGAGTGGTCGACGTCGCGCGAGGAGTTCACGCTGGCGGTGGCGTACGACATGCTGGCGGCGATGCTCAAGAACGAGGCGGCGGTGGATGATGCGCTGCTCTTCAGCGTGCTGGACCGGATCGAGGGGCAGATCCACACGGCCCCGAACCGGGCCCGGTACTCCATGCTCACGGCCCTCATCGCCATCGGCGGATATCGGGAGAACCTGCGGGCCACGGCCCTGGCGGCGGCGCGGCGGATCGGGCCGGTGCACGTGGACCACGGGCAGACCGATTGCAAGACGCCCGACGCCGTGGCGTACATCGGCAAGATGGTGGCGCACGCGACGGTGAAGAAAGCGAAGGCCAAGCGGCGGTGAGTGCGTCCTGGCGCGGCCGGTCAGTGGGCCACAGCGGGGAGCGAGCGGGTGAGGATTTCCAGCGCGGCGTGCAGGTACTTGGGGTTGCCCTCGCGCTCCACGATGCCGGGCGCCGCGGCGGCGGTGAGCACGCGCTTGGCGGCGGCGACGACGGTGTAGTCGTCGGGGTTGTGCACGCCGCGTGCCTTGCGGAGTGCGGCGAGGTGGGCGACGGGGCTCTTGTCGCCGAGCAGTTCGGCGCGGCCCCAGTAGACGCGCTCGAAGTACAGGGCGTCTTCAACCCAGTGGCCGGGGTGGACGAGTGCGAGATCGATGAGCGCGGCGACGGGCTCGGGGGCGTGCGTCGTCGGCGCCGAAGTCCGCGATGCGGACTTCGGTGGCACGGCCGATGCTGCGGGCGGCGGCACGGGTGAGTCGGGGGGTATGCGCCAGAGGGCGTTGCCGGGGTGGAGGTCGCCGTGGCACCAGGTGTCGATGACGCGTTGCCGCCAGTGGCGCAGGAGCGCGGGCAGGGCCTTGCCGACGGCCTTGAGTTCGTGGTTCCACTTCTGGGCTTCGGGGATGTGGCCGTGGCGGGCCACCTCGCGGCTGGCGGCGAGCATCTTTTCGTAGTCCACCTCGCGTGCCAGGGGCGCGGTACGGGCGTCGGCGATGGCGGCGGCACGCACGTGGAAGCGGTCGGCAGCGCGGATCATGGCGAGCGCGGCCGCGGCATCGACGTGTGTGCCCAGGGGCTGACCGGGGAGACGTTCGATGACGAGCCAGCCGAGGTCGTAGCCGTTGAGGCGGGTGTCGCCTGCGAAGAAACGGGGCGTGGGAGCGTGCGCGTCGGGCTCACCCGCCGCTGCGGGGGCGGCGAGGTCGCGTGTCCAGCGGAGTTCGGCGGTGGCGACGGGGACTTTGACGACGACGTCGATCGGGCGCGGCTCGGGATCGTGCGGGCCGGTGGGCGTGAAGCGGGCGAAGGCGGTGGAGCCCCCGCCGCGCTGCCAATCGGAGCGGAACCAGCGGATGTCCGTGAGGCGGCCCTGGGTAGCGGCGATGAGGGCGGGTTCGAGTGAGGGACCGAGCGAGCCGGCGAACGCGCTGGTGGGTGTGTCGGGCATCCCTCTGGCGGCACGGTAGGCGCGGGGTGTGTGTGTGCCACCACTCCGGCGCGGGGGGTGTGGGTGCGGGGGGCACCATGCACCAGTCGCGGCCTACGGCCGCAGACTGGTGGCACCCCCGGCCAGATCGCGCATGGAGGGGAGGGTGGGATCGAGGAAGCCGACGGCGTGGGGCGGGCGGATGATGCGCGTGCCCTCGGCGATCTGCTCGCGCTCGATCTCGCGGCGCAGGGCTTCCATGCGGGTCCAGTGCACGCGCGGGCGGTAGTGGTGCTCGGCGTGGTAGCCGTTGTTGAACCAGGTGAGGTTGTAGAGCCGGTGGTAGGTGCTCACGCCCCAGGCGATGGGCTTGTCGGGGTTTCCCGCGTAGTGCTCGAAGTAGCCGTTGAGGTAGGAGAGGCAGTGGCCCAGGTACCAACAGGGGAGGAAGCAGACGATGAAGCGCCAATCGGCGATGCCCATGGCGGTGTAGAAGGAGAGGAACGCTGCGATCTCGAAGACGCCCCACGCGGCGTTGAACCGGCTCTTCTGGCGCACGGCCCGGTAGATGGCGACGGGGTCGTCGCGGAAGAAGGAGAGGAAGGTGTACGACCAGACGCTCTCGGGGAGGCCGTGGTGGCCGTGCTTGTAGATGCTCAGGGGGTCGATGGTGCGGCCGTGGTGGTCGGGCCGGTCGGCGTTGCCCATGTGGTGGTGGAGGTGGACGGTGCGGTAGAAGGTCTGGGAGAAGCCGCAGGCGAGCGACTCGACGAGGGAGAAGAGGCGGTTGAGGAGGGTGCTCTGGAAATACGGGTTGTGCAGGAAGTTGTGGGAGATGCCGTTGATGTTCCAAGAGATGCTGAGGGCGAAGAGCGCGCCGCACAGGGCCACCCCCCACCACGGGAGTGCATCGAAGAACCAGAAGAAGGCGCCCACGCCCGCGAGGTGCCCGAGGCCGCAGAGCACGGGGAGGGCATCCCAGTAGGAGTGGGCGAAGAAGATGGGGCGAGCCGTGGCGGGCACGGCCGAGTTTAGGTGGGTGTGTCGGAGCGTGGCCGCACGTGGCCGGTGTGCAGCGGACCGGCTCCGTAGCCGAACAGGCGGGCGACAGCGAGCACGGGGAGCGCGGCGAGGAACTTGATACGGCGCTGGCGCAGGTTCATGGGGAGCGCGCCGGCGTAGATGCGGGCCGCGGCGGCGAGGCGGCCCGCCCGCACCGCCACCATGGCGCGGGAGCGGCAGTGCGAGGAGATGATGCGTTCGCGTTCGCGGCGGCGCGTCGGCCCGCCGGGGTAGAGGCCGGCCCGTTCGCGGGCGAGCAGGGCGTGGGCACCTGCCTCGTCGAGTGCGCCGTCGAGGCTGGCGGCGCCGGGGTGGATGCGGTAGCACAGCGTGAAGGGGCGGCGGATGACGACGAAGCCGGGGTGGATGCCCAGGCGCAGGTAGAGGTCGGCGTCTTCGGCGGTCATGCGCTGGGTGGGGAAGCCGCCCGCGGCCCGCAGGGCGTCGGTGCGGGCGCAGAGCACGCCCGCGCCGGGGAAGATGTCGATGGGGTCGGTGGAGAGGTAGTCGGGGTGGTGTTGGAATGCGTCGGGGTCGCGGGTGATGGCGGGCAGTTCGGCGTCGGCGTGGAAGGGATGGGGCGAGCCGCAGATGACCGCGGCGCCCCCCCCGGCGGGGGCGGAAGCGATGGCGCGGGCGAAGGTTTGGAGTGTCCAGGGGAGCCAGAGGTCGTCGGCGTCGAGGAAGGCGATGTACTCGCCGGTGGCGGCGGCGAGGCCGGCGTTGCGAGCCGGGCCGGGCCCGGCGTTGGCTTGGTGGATGGCGCGGATGCCGGGCGTGGCGGCGAGGAGCGAGGCGGTGTTGTCGGTGGAGCCGTCGTCGACGACGATGGTTTCGTGGGGAAGGAGGGTTTGGGCGCGGACGGAGGCGAGTGCCGCGGCGAGGAGTGCGGCGCGGTTGTAGGTGGGGATGACGACGGAGAAGCGGGGCATGGTGAGGGGTCAGGCGGAGCGGGCGCGTTTGAGCGTGTTGGAGAGGATGCGGGAGAAGTGGGCACGTTCGTCGGGGGCCATGGCGATGAACCAGATGAGCGGCAGCGCGGCGAGGGCGTAGGCGGTGGCGACGCCGAGCAGGCGGACCCAGCCTTCGGGGAGGGTGAGGTGGATGGCGGAGGCGCAGGCGACGGCGGGGAGGGCGACGGCGAGGACGGGCAGCCAGGTGCCGCGCAGCCAGAGGGAGAGAGGCGTGCCGAGGATGCGTGAGATGTGCAGCACGTAGATGAGCGTGAAGAGGGCGACGGTGGTCGCGGAAGCGGCGCAGACGGCCCAGGGCGGCGCGGCCAAGAAGCGCACGGCGACGAAGGAGGCGGCGAGGGCCACGGCCTCGCCGATCACGGCGATGGTCATGTAACGGGCGATTTTGCCGGTGGCGGAGACGGCCAGGTGATAGCCCATGTAGACCCAGGGGATGCCCATGGAGAGCATGACGAGGCGGACAAAGAGGGGGTCGGCGGAGTCGGCCCGCGGCCCGAGCCAGAGGCGCAGGACGGTGGGGGTTTCGAGAACGATGGGGACGAGGTAGAAGAGCGCGATGAGGACAGAGTACTTGTTGACGAGCGAGATGAGGTGGAGGACGCGGGGTCGGTCTGCCGCGCCGGTGGCGGAGACCAGGGCGGGCTGGGTGGCGCGGCTCACGGCGCTGGCGACGGTGATCTGGTAGCCGGCGATCTGGGCGGCGTAGGCGTAGGCGGCGTTGACGAGCGGGCCGAAGTGGGCGCCCAGGATGAGCGGAGGGCCGGCGAGGCGCACGCGGTAGGAGAGGTTGCCGACGATCGACCAGAAGGAGAAGGCGGCGATCTCGCGGACGAGGGGCCAGGAGCAGGCGGCGCGGCGCGGGCGGGCGTCGGAGCTGGCGCGGAGGCTGAGGGCGACGACGCTGGCGCTGGTGAGGAGCGTGCCCAGCAGGGTGAGGGCGCAGAGCCAGAGCAGGCGGTCGAAGCGGTCGGCGGGGAGGGCCGCGGCGACGATGATGGCGGTGAGTTTGAGGAGGGAGTCGAGCGTGTCGGCGATGGTGAGAACGGCGATCTGCTGGCGGGCGGTGAAGAGGGCGCGGAAGGGCATGGCGGCGACGGAGACGGCCACGGCGCCCATGATGCCCAGCCACGCGATGAAGGCGGGGTGTGCGCGGGATTCGGGCAGGTCTTTGATGGCGGCGACGGCGGCCAGGCCCAGGGGCAGGCCCACCAGGGCGGCCAGCAGCGCCATGGCGAGAAAGAGCGCGGCGGTAGTGGAGAAGACGGCTCGCAGGCGGCCGTGGTCGGGCTTGCCGAGTTCGAAGGCGAGGAAGCGGACGGCGGCTTCGGAGAGGCCGTCGGAGAAGACGTAAAGGATGGCGGCGACGGCGGAGAGGTTGGCCCACAGGCCGAACTCGGCGGGGCCGAGTGTGTGCGCGGCCAGGCGGGTGGCGTAGAGGCCGATGCCGACGGTGGCCAGCATGCGGGCGTAGGTGGCGAGGGTGTTCAGGATGAGGCGGGTGGATTGGCGCATGTGCGGAGCCGCGGCACCCTGACCCCACCCACGGTGTTACTGATCGTGCCCGCGGGCGTGCCCGGCGTGGCCGGCGTCGCGGAGTGTGCGTTCGCGGCGGGCGAGTTCGAGGTCGGAATCGACCATCATGCGCGCGAGTTGCTCCACGCTGGTGGTGGGCTTCCAGCCGAGTTTCTTGCGGGCCTTGCCGGCGTCGCCCAGCAGCAGATCGACCTCGGCCGGGCGGAGGTAGCGGGGGTCGTAGGCGACGTGCTTCTTCATGGAGAGGCCGGCGTGGTCGAAGCACATGCGCGCGAACTCTTTGACGCTGATCGTGCGGCCGGTGGCGATCACGTAGTCGTCGGGGCGGGGCTGCTGGAGCATGCGCCACATGGCCTCGACGTAGTCGCCGGCGAAGCCCCAGTCGCGTTGGGAGTCGAGGTTACCGAGGAAGACGGTTTTCTGCAGGCCCATCTTGATGCGGCCGACGGCCCGGGTGATTTTGCGGGTGACGAAGGTCTCGCCGCGGCGGGGGGATTCGTGGTTGAAGAGGATGCCGCAGGAGGCGTGCAGGCCGTACCCCTCGCGGTAGTTGACGGTGGCGTAGTGGGCCATGACCTTGGCGCAGGCGTAGGGGCTGCGCGGGTAGAAGGGTGTGGTCTCGCGCTGGGGGGTCTCGACGACCTTGCCGTACTGCTCGCTGGAACTGGCCTGGTAGTAGCGCACGGGGTTGCCGGTCTCGGTCTGGTACTCGCGCACGGCCTCGAGCAGTTTCAGGGCGCCCATGGCGACGGTGTCCGCCGTGAAGACGGGCATGTCGAAACTGACGCGCACGTGGCTCTGGGCCCCGAGGTTGTAGACCTCGTGCGGGTGCACCACGCGCATGAGGGCCGCGAGCGTGTTCGAGTCGGTCAGGTCGCCGTAGTGCAGGCGCAGGTTGGCCTTGGTTTTCACGTAGTGCGGGTCGGTGTAGATGTGGTCGATGCGGGCGGTGTTGAAACTGGAGGAGCGGCGGATGAGGCCGTGCACCTCGTACCCCTTCTCGAGCAGGAGCTCGGCGAGGTAGGAGCCGTCTTGCCCGGTGATGCCGGTGATGAGGGCGCGGCGGGGGGTGTGCTTGGCGGGCCGTGTGCCGCGGTGGGCGCCGTTGGAGTTGGGAGTGGCCATGAGGGGTGATTGTTGGGGCGGGGCGCGCCCGGGGCTGTGGACCCGGCGGGAGGCGCGCACCCGGACGCGGGCCGGGTCCTTATCGGTTGTTTGCGGGGCGGGCTACGGAAGAGGTAGGGTGAGAGCGGGGGCGGGGTTCTTGTCGGCCACGAACGCCGAGGCTGCGACGCCGGCGTTGGCCAGGGCGAGCAGGACGGGGCCGAACCACGCCCAGCGCGGCGCAACCCCCTCCGGCCTCGCCGAGCCTCGGCCACCTCCGCCGGCCGGGGAGGTTCCGGACGGCGCGAAGGGTGAGGCGCCGGATGGTGCGACGCTCGCCGCGGCGTGGGCGAGGAGCATGAGCAGCAGCGGCTCGGAGTAGCGCTGCCAGACGAGCGACTGCATCGTGTGCGCGAGGGTGAAGGCGACCAGCGCGGCGGCGAGGATGAGGCGGTCGCGCGGGGGGAGCACGCGCCACCAGAGCGTGAGCGCGGCGGCCCCGGCGGCCGCGGCGGCGATGATGAGCGGCGAGCGGTCCGCGATGGTGGGGAGACGGCGGACGAGGTTCCAGAGGCCCGAGTAGCGGCCGGCCTCGAGGCTCCAAGTGCTCAGAGGCAGCGCGGCGATGAGGGCTCCGAGCGCGGCGGCGACGAGGGCGGGCGCGAGCCAGGAGCCGCGGCGGAGTGTGGGCCAGTGGAAGCCCAGGAAGAAGGGCGTGAGGCCGCCGATGAGGGCGAGCGTGAAGCCGGGCGTGAGGGGGCTGAGTCCGGAGACACGGGTGTACTCGTGGGTCGTGAGGGGCGAGCCCTTGGCCGAGAACGCCGGGGGCACGAGGCCCCCCCACTGCTGGGCGAACCACGCCAGGGCGAGCAGCGCGGGGAGGCCGCAGAGACAGGCGAGGGCGAGGTGGCGTGTGCGGGAAGGGGACGGTCGGGCGGACGGGATGTCCGCCCCACTGGGCCCAACCCACGCGGCGGCGATGAGCAGGATGCCGGCCCAGGCGTGGATCTGGCGGATGAGCACGAGGGCGAGGAGTGCCGCGCCCATGGCCATGAGCGTGCGGGTAGAGATGCGCGGCCTCAGCGCCAGGGCCAGCAGCGTTGCCACCAGGCACCACGCCGCGCCGTCGGGGAGGAGGCCGGTGGTGGCGGAGAGGATGTAGAGGGAGCAGGCGAGGGGCGCGGCGAGCGCGAGGCCGGCACGCGCGGAGCCGACCCTGCGGGCCAGCGCGGCCGCGGTGAGGGCGACGAGGGCCACACCCCAGAGCGAGCCGACGAGGCGGAGCGTGGTGAGTTCACCACCCGCTGCGCGGTGGATCCATGCCAGGAGGTAGTGGTAGCCGGGCGTGGTGGCGGACTCGTAATCGGCGAACGAGGGCCACGGGAGCGCGGCGGCGAAGCGGGCGATGGCGCGGTAGTGGAAGGTGTTCTGGTCGAAGGCCTGGCGCTCGCCCTGCGGCACGAGCAGGATGAGGGCGAGGGCGGCGAGCGAGAACACGAGGCCGGCAAGGAGCCCTGCCCGGAGCGCGGCGGCGCGGCCCTGTGCGCGAGCATCAGGCATGGCTGGTCGCTCCCGCGCTGATGGTTACAGGCACGCCCGCCTCGCGCACGCCGTGCTTGTCGCACACGCACAGGCGCACGGGCGGGTGGGTGAGCAGCCAGAGGGAGTGAGCCACCACCAGCAGCGTGCCCCCCTCGTGGCCGAGCACGCCCATCCACAGGGGCAGAGGCGAACCTGTGCGGGCCCCGATGAGCACGGCCGCGACCATGATGAGGATGGCCGCGAGGCTGAAGGCGAGATTGAGCGTGATGGCACGCCGGGCGCGGCGCGCGAGTTCGAGGGCCCAGGGCACGGCCGAGAGGTCATCGGAGAGCAGCACCACGTCGGCGCTTTCGAGAGCGGCATCGGAGCCGATGGAGCCGATGGCGATGCCGCAATCGGCGGAGGCGAGCGCGGGGGCGTCGTTCACGCCGTCGCCGATCACGGCGACCACGCGCCGCGCGGGCGAGCTGCCCTTGAGGCGGGCGACGTGGGCGACCTTGTCTTCGGGCAGGAGTTGGGCGTGGAACTCGTCGAGGCCGAGTTGGCGGGCCACGCCCGCGGCGGTGCGGTGGTTGTCGCCGGTGAGCATCACCACGGGGCGTACGCCGAGGGCGTGCAGACGTTCGACCAGGCACTCGGCTCCGGGGCGCACGGCGTCGGCCAGCACGATGACGCACGCGGCCTGGCCGTGGGCGAGCGTGATACCGATCTGACCGCGGTGCTGCACGGTGGCGAGGGCCTCGTCGGCGCGGCGGAGGGTGTCGGGATCGAGCGCATCGCGCAGGTGGGTGAGGGAACCGATGCGGGCGGGCAGGCCCAGCACGCCGCCGCTGAGCCCGCGCCCGGCGGTGGAGCGGACGTCGGTGGCGACGGGGATGGGCGTGCCGCGGGCCCGGGCGGCGGTGATGATGGCTTCGGCGATGGGGTGGGTGCTGTGCTCTTCGAGCGCCGCGGCCACGGCGAGCGGGTCCGGGGCTCCGGAGCCGGAGTCGGCGGCCGGCCAGTTGATGGGCAGCACCTGCACCACCCGCGGTCGGCCCACGGTGAGGGTGCCGGTTTTGTCGAAGGCGACGGCGGCGACGCGGGCCAGGCGCTCGATGGATTGGCCGCCCTTGAAGAGGACGCCCCCCTTGGCGGCCCGGCTGATCGCCGCGAGGGTGGCGGTGGGCGTGGAGATGACCAGGGCGCAAGGCGAGGCCACGATGAGCAAGGTCATGGCGGTGGTGGCGGCCTCGCCGAGGGTGGCGTTGAAGCCGAAGCGCCAGAGTGCGAGGACCGCGAGGCTCACGACCAGCACGCCGATCGAGTAGGGCTGGCTCAGGCGGTCGATCAGCCGCTGCACGGGTTCGCGGGTCTGCTGGGCGGCTACCACCAGGTCGAGGACGCGCTGCAGGGAGGACTGCGCCGCGGGGCGGAGCACCACGGCTTCGACGGGGTCGGCGGCGTTGAGCGTGCCGGCGTAGACCTCGTCGCCGGTGCGCACGGTGCGGGGCGCGCTCTCGCCGGTGAGGTTGGCCTGGTCGAAGGCGCTGGCGCCGGTAGCGACGCGGCTGTCGGCGGGGACGATCTCGCCCGGCTTGATGCGGATCCGGTCGCCCGCCACGAGCGACTCGGGGGGCACGGCTTGCCAGGCCCCGGTGCCGGCGTCGAGGCGCAGCGCGCTGGTGGGCATGAGGCGGGCCAGCGCGGCGACGCTGCGGGTGGTGCGCTCCATGGCGAGGTCTTCCAGCGCGCCCGAGAGCGTGAACAGGAAGAGCAGCAGGGCGCCTTCGGCCGGGGCGCCCAGGGCCGCGGCCATCACCGCCCCAAGCACCATCAGCACGTCGATGTCGAACGTGCGGCTGCGCAGGGCCGCCCACGCGGCCCGGCCACCGAGCACCAGGCCCAGCGCGAGGCTGAGCCAGACGAGGCCGGTGCCGATCCCCGTGAGCGGTGCCGGGGCAAGACGGGCCAGAAGCCAGCCGAGCGCGAGTGTCCCGCCGCACACGAGCGCGGCGATCAGTTCGGCCCGCGGGGTGGCGGCAGATGCGGACGAAGGCGGCGTGGCGGCGCTCATGGCCCAACGCTATCGACGGTTCGGGCATCGGTACGGGGCAAAACGAAAACCGCCCCGGGCTCGTACTTGAGCCGGGGCGGCCGTTGGAACAGGGTTGATCGGTTGCTCAGAGCGACGTGGGCCAGATGGCCTGGGGAGAGCGGAGCAGGCCGTTAGCCTGGGCGGCGAGCGCGGCCCGGCCGGTGGGCATGCGCCGCGCCGGAACGGGGGCCTCGACATTGAGTTTGTCCCACACGCGGCGAACGGCGGCACGCAGGCCCGATTCGGGCGCGGCAACAGCCACGGCAGTGCGAGCGGTTGACATTCCGGACATGCGATTACTCCCTACAACCGAACCTCTCCACCCCTAGTTTACGGCACGTTTCGGGGGCGTGCCAATGCCGGGGGCGATGTTTTTGGTGGTTGAGCGGTGCCCAGCCGTCAAAATAGGGTTTTGATAGGATGCCACGGGGATTCGGCATTCGGCACCAGTGCCGGGTGCCCGATCCTCGGTGCGTTCTCGCTTATCGCATCGCCGCGTCGAGTTGGGCCTTGTCGGCGGCGGACAGGCCCTCGACGGGGATGTCTTTGACGAGGGCGTCGATGATGACGTCGGTGTTGACCTGATCGGCCTCGGCGTTGAAGTTGGTCATCACGCGGTGGCGGAGCACGGGCTTGGCGACCGAGCGGATGTGCTCGGCGGCGACGTGGGTGGCGCCCGAGAGGATGGCCCGGGCCTTGGCCGCGAGGATCATGTACTCGCTGGCCCGGGGGCCCGCGCCCCAGCCGACGTACTGCTGCACGATCTTGGGGCGGGTGAGGCCGCCGTCCATCGGTTCCTTCACGCGCGTGGCCCGCACGAGGCGCAGGGCGTACTTGACGAGGTGGTCGGCCACGGGCATGGCGCGGACCAGTTCCTGCACGCGCTGGATCTCGGCGCTGGTCATCACGCTCACGGGCTGCTGGTGCCCCGAGCCGGTGGTGCGGCGCACGATCTCGAGTTCCTCCTCCGCCGAGGGGTAGCCGATCTTGATCTCGAACATGAAGCGGTCGAGTTGGGCCTCGGGCAGCGGGTAGGTGCCCTCCTGCTCGATGGGGTTCTGCGTCGCCAGGACAAAGAACGGCGCGGGGAGTTTGTGCTGCTGGCCGCCGATGGTGACCTGCCGCTCCTGCATGGCCTCCAGGAGCGCGGCCTGCGTCTTGGGCGGCGTGCGGTTGATCTCATCGGCCAGAATGACGTTGGCGAAGATCGGCCCCTTCACGAAGCGCAGGTTGCGGGTGCCGCTGGATTTGTCCTCTTCGATCACCTCGGTGCCGGTGATGTCGGAGGGCATGAGGTCGGGCGTGAACTGGATGCGCGAGAAGCCCAGACTGAGCGTGCGCGCGATGGTGGAGATGAGCAGCGTCTTGGCCAGGCCCGGCACGCCCACCACCAGCGCGTGGCCGCGGCAGAAGATGGCCATGAGGATCTGCTCGACGACCTGGTCTTGCCCGACGATGACGCGGGCGATCTGCTCGCGGAGTTTGGCGTGCGCGGCCCGCACCTCGGCGAGTGCCGCGGCGGGGTCGGGGATGGACGGGCCGGGTGTGGCGGGTGAAGGCGTGGTCATGGATCATGATATCGGCAGGCTGGGGAGGGGCTTCAGGGGGAGACGTGATTGATGCCGCAACGGCGGCTGGGAGCGTGTGGCGCGGCACGAGTGTGCGCGAATCGATCGCCTTCCGCGCGAAGTGCGCACGTGGGCACCAGTCGCGCGGCCTGTCGGCCGCAGACTGCCGGCACCCTGCAGTCACGGCCTCACTACCCTTCCCGCATGGCCGAGAGCCCGCTCTCACCCGCGGAGGTGGCCCAGCAGAACCGGGCCAGCATCCTGCGCATCGTGCGCATGGTGTTCGGCGTGCTGCTGCTCGTCGCCACGCTCTCGTACATGCTCAACCTGGACGCGGCCCGTGCCGCGGCCGAGGGGGGCACGCGCACGCTGCTGATCGAGCAGTGGTGGGTGCCGCTCACGGGTGCGTTTCTGCTCGGGCTGGTGACGCTGGCGCTGGACATTCTCACGCCCACCAAGAAGCTCGCGACCATCGCGGGCGTCTTCTTCGGGTTGCTCTTCGGGCTCATCGCCAGTTTCGCGGTGAGCCTCGTGATCGATCTCTTGAGCAAGTCGTACGACCTGACGCCGGGGCAGACGTCGTACTTCCCGGCCATCAAGATTCTCTTCGGGATCGTGCTGTGCTACCTGGGCATCTCGGCGGTGCTCCAGACGCAGGACGACCTGCGGCTGGTGATTCCCTATGTGGAGTTCACGCGGCAGTTGCGCGGGCCGCGCCCGATCCTGCTCGACACGTCGGCGATCATCGATGCGCGGATCGCCGACCTGGCGGGCACGGGGATCGTGGCCGCGCCGCTCATCATTCCTGAGTTTGTGCTGGCGGAGTTGCAGCGGCTGGCCGACAGCCAGGACAAACTCAAGCGGGCCCGCGGGCGGCGGGGGCTTGAGGTGGCGACCCGGCTGCAGCGCACCGCCCCGGTGGAGGTGTCGATCGAGCGCACCAGCGTCGCCTCGATCGGTGCCGCGGGCGGCGGGGCGGGTGCCGTCACCGGCGCGGCAGCGGGCGGGCCGGACGGGGGCGGGGCGCCGGGGGTCGACCAGCAGTTGATCGAACTGGCCCGCACGATGTCGGCCGCGATTGCCACGACGGATGCCGCGCTGGCGCGGGTGGCGGGGTTGCAGAAAATTCCGGTCATCAATATTCACGAGATTGCGGCCGCGCTCAAGCCGAGCCTGGTGCCGGGCACGGGCCTGACGCTGGCCTTGGTGCGGCAGGGCGAGCAGCCGCATCAGGCGGTGGGGTATCTGGACGACGGCACGATGGTGGTGGTCGATCACGGTGCGACGCTGATCGGGCAGGAGACGCAGATCGTGGTGTCGAGTTCGCTGCAGACGGCTGCGGGGCGGTTGATCTTTGCGCGGCTGGCCGAGAGCGGCAGCGCGGCCCGGCCGGGGCCGGACCCGAACATGCCCGCTGAACCCGAGGCGACGGGAGAGAACGGAGCGGCGGGCGCACCGGTGGACCCCGACGACGCGGCGGCCGGCGCCCCGCGGGCCCTGGCGGTGCCTCCGCCGGCCGCGCCCAAGCCGGGGCCGCTGGGGCCGGGCCACGGCCCGCGCAACCCGTTGCGGAACCCGCGGCGGTAGGGCCAACCAAGCGGCGCGAGCGGCGTGGGCGCGGGAAGTGCTTGCGGCTCTCGCACCAGTCGCGGCCTCTCGGCCGCGGACCGGTGGCACCCGCACGCGGGCGCGCGGTTACGCGGAGGGCGAGAGGAACTCTTCGCGGATGATCTTGCCGTTCTTCACGGTGTAGTACGCGATCTCGCTCATGCGGATCTCTTTGCCGCTGGCCTTCTCGCGCACGTGCACGTCGAAGCGCACGGCGAAGCCCAGGCCGCCGACGTAGGGGCCGTCGGCACGGGCGCCCAGACACTCGAACATGGAGTACCACCCGGCATTCTTGCCGGCGCAGGCAGATTTGCCGCGCCAGACCTGGCCGTCGGCCTCGACGGACTCGATCCTGTCGTGCCACCACTCTTTGCAGGGTGCGTCGAGTTTGCCGGCGTTGCAGAGGCGCACGAGGTCGGCACCGATCTGGGCTGCGGAGGGGCCGGAGCCGGTGGAGACACTGCCCGGCGGCGCGGCCGGTGCGGGTGTGCCGGGCCGCGTCCTGGCACGCTTCGTGTTGCGGGGCTTGCGGGCGGCGGGGCGCTTGGCGCGGGCCTTCTTGGCTTTGGGCATGGGAGGGGTTCCGGTTTCCGGCGGTTCAGGCGCGGGCGCGCTGTGCCGCGCTGACGATGGCGAGGAAGTCGTCGGCCTTGAGGCTGGCCCCGCCGATGAGGCCGCCGTCGATATCGGGCATGGCGAAGAGGCCCGCGGCGTTGGCGGGTGTCACGCTGCCGCCGTACTGGATGCGCAGCGCGGCACCCGCGGCGGGGCCGTAGAGCGCGCTCACCACGGCCCGGATGTGGCGGTGGGCGTCTTGGGCATCATTGGGCGTGGCGGTCTTGCCGGTGCCGATGGCCCAGACGGGTTCGTAGGCGATGGTGATGCGGGCGAGGTCGGCGGGGGCGACATCGCGCAGGCCGCGCTCGACCTGCCGCTCGTTGACGGTGTTGGTCTCGCCCTCTTCGCGCTGGTGCAGGGTTTCGCCCACGCACAGGGTGGGGTGCAGGCCGGCCGCGAGGGCGGTGCGGAGTTTGGCGTTGACCATGTCGTCGCCCTCGTGGAGGACGTGGCGGCGTTCGCTGTGGCCGCAGAGCACGCGGGTGCAGCCGACGTCGATGAGCATGGCGGGGGAGATCTCGCCGGTGAACGCGCCCTTGGCGGCGTGATAGACGTCTTGCCCGCCCACGGCCAGGGGCGTGCCCTTCGTGGCGGCGGCCACCGCGGCCAGGTAGACGAAGGGGGGGAAGACGGCGACCTGCACGCCCGGCCCGGCGGATGCGAGGCCGCGGGCCACGGCCTGCGCGAGCGAACTGGCCCCCGCCGCGTCGGTGTTCATCTTCCAGTTGCCGCCCACGGTGGGCGTGCGGGGGGTGCGGGGGGCGGGGGGGGCGGGCATAGGGAGCGAGGATAGCGGCGCGGCCCCGGTGAGCGGCGTGCCCAGTCGCCGAGGGACGCGCGGACCGTGCCGGCGCGAGCAGGGCTCAGCGGTCGGCGCTGGTGAGCACCACGGGCACGCCGTCGCGAGTTTCGGGCTGGCGCCGGGCGGGGGCGAGCACGGTGCCGGCCCGCAGGCGGTTGGCCGCGGCGGCGTGGGCCTGGGCACGGGCTGGCGGCGCGGCGGGCGCCGCGCTGGAGGGGCCCAGCACGCTCTGGTCGCTCATGCGGGCGAGTTCGGCAAGTTTGGCGGGCAGGGCCGGGCCCTTGACTGCGGGCGGGTTGGCCCGCAGGGCGACGGGGACGGAGCGGAGCCAACTGCGCGTGTCGACGGGCGACTTGGGCTGGGGCACGACGCCGTAGGTGAGTGGCACGAAGCCCAGGCCGCGCAGACGGTTGATCTCGGCGTCGCGTTCGGCGGGGGTGGGTGCGCGGTTCCTGGGCACGTTGAGTCCCCAGGTGGTGACGGCGGCCCAGGTTTCGTGGCCGGGGTTGAGGAAGTCGCCCATGACGTGGGGGTTCACGATCACGCTGGCCTCGTGGAAGGTGGGGGCGAGGTTGTGGATGAGGTCGCTGGCGGCGTTTTCGGAGACGAAGCGCACGTGGGGGTGGCGGGCCTGCATCATCTTGAGCCAGTGGTAGAGGTCGGCGGGGCGCGACATCTGGAAGGCATCGAGGCCGATCATGGTGGCCCCGGCGGCCACGGCGGAGTCGAGTTCGGCGAAGCCGCGTTTGGCGTCGTCGGCGTTCGAGGGGCGCAGGGCGTGGCTGCTGGTGGGGTTCCAGGTCGTCATGACGTTGGCGGAGTGGCCCCACCAGAAGCCCAGTTCGAGGGCGCCCGCCGCGTGGCCGCCGCCGTGAGCGCTGAGGGCGGCGAGTTCGTGGACGGACTCGGCGGCCTTGGGCACGCCCGCGACGGTGGACATGAACTGGAAGGGGAAGTTGGCCGGGCCCTTGTCGAAGACACCCGAGGGCGTCCAGAGCATGACGCGGTCGTAGGAGCCGCGTTTAGCGTCGGCGCGGATCTTGGCGGCCCACTTGCCCCAGCCGTGCTGATCGGGACGCAGGGTGGGCTCGGCCCACCCGCGCGGGTTGGAGGGTGAGGCGTTCTGGACGAAGGCGGCGGCCAGGCCCAGCACGGGGCGGTCGTCGCGCTGGTACTTCACGGGGCCGTAGGTGGCCTGGAAGTAGTCGCGGTAGGGGACCACGGTTTCGAGCCAACTGGCGGAGGCTGGCACCGCCCGCACGGCCAGCGTGTAGGTGCGGGTGGCGCCGGGGGGGAGTTCGCCGTCGAGGCGGTAGCCCACGGCCCAGGTCCGCGGTGCGCCGGGGTTGCCCTTGACCCGCTCGGAGCCGACGGTGAAGCGCTGCACGGTGTGGTCGTACTCGGCGGCGGGGTAGAGCAGGCTCACGCCCAGGGTGTGCACGCCGTCGGAGATCACCTGCACCGGGCTGTAGGTGCCGCCGGGGTAGGAGGTGAGGGCGGCAGCGTCGAAACTCTTGAGGTCGATGGTCTTGGTGTCTTGCCCGAACTGCCAGTAGCGCAGGGGGGCGGCGAAACGCACGCCAGTCAGGCCGATGGTGCCGAGTTTGGCAGGCGCGGTGGTCGTGTTGGTGTAGCGGACCGTGAAGTCGGCCCCGCCCGCGGCGAGTTTCATGGCGATGGTGGGCTTGATCTGCCCGCCGTAGGCGACTGGCTGGTTGCCCCCGGCCACCAGGTCGCGCTTGCTCACGGTTTCGCGGAGCGTGAGGCTGCCGCGCTTGTCGAGGCCGGCGGCGTAGTTGTGCCCCGTGGCGGACTGGGCGAGCGCGGGGGCGGCGGTGACAAGCGAGAGCGAGAGCGCGGCGACGGTGCGGCTCATGGTGCGGTCCTCATGCCCTGCCGGGGCTGTGGAGCGTTCAGGATGGACGGGCCTCTCGATCGATCTCGGGTGCGCGGCGTCGGGGCGCCGCGGGCCGCTGGGAGTATCGGATCGGCGCGCCACCCCGGCGCGGCTGGATTCGGCGCGGGGCGCGGCGGGGTTGGGTTGGCGCGGGTGCGGCAAGGGGCGCGGGTTTCTCGGACCCCTGGCTCAAGGCTCAGGACTCAGGACCGAGGACTCACGCCCCTCACCCCTGCCCGCCCAGGAACGACCACGAGAACGTGGAACTGACGCGCTCGAAGTCGCGGCGGGAGAGATCGACGGTGCCCCAGCGCGGGCTGCGCGGCTTCATCCAGCGGGCGTAGTCGTCGAGGGGTACGGCACGCAGCGCGTACCAGCGGCCTTCGAAGACGAACACCTCTTGAAAGAGGCCGTCGGGCGGCTGCTCCTCGCACCAGTAGACGAAGACGAACGCGCCCGAGAACCCCTCGCCGAAGAGGGCCTGCCAGGCGGCGAGGCTCTGGATGTCGGTGTGCGTCACCCAGTTTTCGAGGCGGCCCGAAGCGAGCGGGCGTGGTGCAGCCACGGCGCGGCGGGTCGAGGGCGATGCGTGCGCGGGCCCGGCCGTCGGCCGGGCTCGGCGGCGGGCCACCTTGCGCCCCTTCACCTCGACCAGCAGGTTGCGCTGGTCGGCGTAGAGGACGAAGTCGAAACTCTTGATGGCGTGCCGGGGCGGCATGAGGGGCGCGGCCGCGCGGTGGGCCGGGCGCTCGGCAGCGCCCTCGTCGTCGGGCTCGACGCTCTCGGGCAGCAGGGCCTGCTTCGCCTCGTCAACGGCGACGTAGGGCATGCGCTGCGTGCGCACGTACGACTCGAAGGCCCGTTCGTAATGGTGGTGGCGCTGGGCGATGGCGCAGGATACCCCGGGGGGCCGGTGTGGCAAGAACGCACGGGCAGGGCACCTCGGCCGGCCGCCCAGCCTCCGTGTCTCCGTCCCTTCGTGCCTTCTTCTCTCAGCCCTTCTTGTCGGGGCAGAGCGGGCACTTCTTCTCGTCGGCGCTGGGCGGCTCTTCGCCGCTGATCTTCTTCCACGCGGCGTCTGCCCTGGGGTTGAGTTCCATCTCCTTCTTCACCCACTTGGAGCGGGTGTCGGTGAAGAAATCCTTGTAAAAGAGGTAGAGGCGCCCGTCGCTGATGAGGTAGCTCTTGGGGTCGATCTCCACCTTCTTGCCGTCGGCCATGGCGAAGGCGCACCAGCCGCCGTACGCCGGCTCGAACGCCGCGGGGGCGCTGGCGAAGAGGTCTTTGTTCTTGGCCGTGGCGAACCAGTACGTCGCGCCGCGGTAGGTGTAGGCGAAACGCTCTTCGCCCTTGACGGGCTTGCCGTCTTTGCCGTCGCCGGCGGTGCCGAAGTAGGCGACCACGTCGTACCCCTGCGCGGCGGGCTTGCCCTTCTCAAGGTTGTAGTGCGCCACATCGCGCGAGAGGTTGGGGTCGGGGTTGGGCTTCTTCTCGGCTTCGCCCTTGGGGGCGTCGGCGGGCGTTGCGGACGGAGCCGGTGTGGCATCGGGCTGGGCCCAGGCCAGCGACGCGGCGGCGAGCAGAGACGCGATCGTGAGCGTGGCGGTGCGGGTGTTCATGCGGGAATGCTCCACGGGGGGTTAGGTCTGTGTGCGATGCCGACGCCCCGGCTGAGGTTACGGCCGCCGATGGTGGACGAGGCGGTGCAACCGCGCGGCACGCGGCACCCAATGATGCCACAGATGGACTGGACGTTCACGGCAATCGGTGCGGTGATGACGCTGGCGGCCTTGCTGGGTGTCGCCATGGCGTGCCTCACGCTGCCGGGTGCGTGGCTGGCGCTGGCCGCGGCGGTGGGGTGCCAGGCGTGGGGCCCGGGCACGTTCAGTTGGTGGACAATCGGTGTCTGCGCCGGGTTGGCCTTGGTGGGCGAGGCGGCCGAACTCGTGGCGACCGCGCTCGGGGCCAAGCGGGCGGGGGGCGGCAAGGCGGGCGCATGGGGCGCGGTCGGCGGCACGATCCTGGGCGCGATCGTCGGCACCTTTGTGCCCCCGCCCGTGATCGGCACGCTGGCGGGCGCGGCGATCGGCGCGGGGGCGGGCGCGCTCTTTGCCGAGCGGCGCTGGGGCGGCAAGACGTGGGACCAGGCGGCCGATATCGGTTCGGGCGCGGCACTCGGCCGGCTGGCCGCCACGGTGGTGAAGGTGGTGGTTGCCCTGGGTGTGGCGTGTACGCTGGCCGCGGCGGCGTGGATCAGGTAGGGGGCGAGCGAGCAAACGTTGGCCACGTCGTTCCGCCATCTTGAGTTTGCGCCGCTGGCCTTGCGGCCGGTGCTGCGCACGCACCTCGTGCCCGGCGAGCGGGTGGTGGGGTGGGCCACGGCCCACGTTGAGCAGTCGCTCAGTTTGGGCCTGCTGCGCCTGAGTTTGTATGTGCTGCCGGGCGTGGGCACGGTGGTGGCGGGGTTGCTCTCGTCGCTCCTGGAGCCGGAGCGGCGGCTGATGGTGCTGACCGATGCGCGGTTGCTGTTGGTGGGGGCCGACCGGACCGGCGTGGTCGGCGCGCTTGAAGACGTCGACCTCGCGACGGTGGCGGTGAGCACGGGGCGCTGGGGGATCACGTTCCGCATCGCGGTGGACGGGGGGAAGGCGAGGCCATGGACGATCGATGCGAACCAGAGCCCGCCGGCCCGCAGGTTGCACGCCGCGCTGGTGCTGCTGGCCCGTGAAGAGGCCGAGCGTGCGGCGGTGCAGAGGCCCGAGCGCGAGGGGGGAGCGATCGTGAACGAAACTTCGTACGCTGTGCGTGCGGGTCCGAGAAGCCGGGGGCCGAAAGCAGGGGTATGAGTCTGGCCAACGGCGTGTGGACCGCGCGTGAGATTGATCCGAAGCCAAGAGCACCCATGCCAGTGAGCAGATCAGCGGGCCCCCGGGCGGGCGCGGCACGACGGGCGGAGACTGCGGGGGCGACGCCCGTCGCGGCGCGCGGGGGGGGCGGGCCCCGTGTGAGCCGGGCCGTCAAGCACTTCGTGGTCGACACCAACGTGCTGCTGCACGACCCCAACGCCCTCTTCGTGTTCCAGGAGCACGAGGTGGTGATCCCCTTCGCGGTGATCGAGGAGATCGACAAGTTCAAGCGTGAGCCGGGGGACATCGGGCGCTCGGCCCGCGAGTGCATCCGCCACCTCGACAAGTTGCGTTCGCTGGGCCGCCTGCGCGACGGCGTGCCGTGGGCGGGGGCCGAGCCACGCCGGCCGGGCACGGGGGGCAAGCAGAGGACCGGCAGCGTGCGCATCGACGTGGCCGACCACACCCGCCCGGCCATGCTGAGCGAGGACAAGGCCGACAACCGCATCATCGCCGTGGCCTGGACGCTGCACAACACGCCGGGCGTGCAGGCCGTGTTCGTGAGCAAGGACCTCAACGCCCGCATCAAGGCCGACGCCCTGGGCATCACCACCGAGGACTTCGAGAACGCCAAGGTCGACGCCGAGCGGCTCTTCGCGGGCTTCAGCGAGATCACCATCCCCGGGTCGCTGATCGACCAACTCTACGAGGAGCGCATGCTGCCCCTGACGGCCCTGCGCAAGTACCTGACCGCGGTCGACACCGCGGGCGACGAGTTTGTCCACGAGGTCTACCCCAACCAGTTTCTCATCCTGCACGACAAGGGCGACGAGAGCCACAGCGGCCTGGCCCGCCGCCTGGGCGACACCGACCACGTGATCCCCGTCACCGGCCCGCGCAAGCCCGTCTTCGGCATCATGGGACGCAACCTGCAGCAGACCATGGCCCTTGATCTCTTGATGGATGATGAGATCAAACTCATCACGCTCCTGGGGTCGGCGGGCACGGGGAAAACGCTCCTGGCCGTGGCCGCGGGCATGGCCAAGGTCTTCAACGAGCAGCGCTACGAGAAACTGCTGGTGGCACGCCCGATCATGCCCATGGGGCGCGACATCGGCTACCTGCCGGGAAGCAAGGACGACAAACTCGGCGCGTGGATGCAGCCGATCTTTGACAACCTGTCGTACCTGCTCAGCACGCGGGGCGCGAGCACCGAGAAGGGAGGGGGCTCAAGCCAGCACGCCGAGAGCCACACCACCGAGCAGAAGATGCGCAAGCTGCTCGACGGCGGGCAGGTGGTGCTCGAGCCGCTCACGTACATCCGCGGCCGCAGCATCCCCCACCAATTCATGATCGTGGACGAGGCCCAGAACCTGACGCCCCACGAGGTGAAGACGATCGTGAGCCGGGTGGGCGAGGGCACCAAGGTCGTCCTCACCGGCGACATCGGGCAGATCGACCACCCGTACTTGGACGGTTCGAGCAACGGCCTGAGTTACGCGGTGGAGAGGATGAAGGGGCAGCGGATCGCGGCCCACGTGACGCTGGGCAAGAGCGAGCGCAGCGAACTGGCGAGCATCGCTGCGGCGTTGTTGTAGCGCGGGTCTTACGTGAGCGACGCGTAGACCACAAACCGGTGCCCCTGGGGCACCAGCCCGCGTTCGCGGCACAGGCGGTCTCTCAGGGCCGCCAGTTCCGGCAGGTCCAACTGCGTGATCTGGCGCGTGTCCGTCCGGATGAGCAGGCCGCTGGAGCGCTGGCCGTAGGCGAGTTGGTAGTGGGCGTGCTCGGCATCAAACAGCACCTGCTGCACGATGCCCGCATCGACCAGCAGTTTCATGGTGCGGTAGACCGTTGCTTTGCTCACCGGCGGCAGAGGCGGGCCGGCGGCGGCACCGGGCGCACCCGCGCGCCGGTGCGGTGCGGGCTGCGTGCGCAGGCGCGCGATCAACTGCTCCACCTGGAAGGGCTCATCGGTCGAGACCACCGCGTCGAGGATGCGGGCCCGCTCGGGCGTGTACTTCAAGCGCACGCTCTTGAGTTTGCGGCGGAAGACGGCGCAGAGCGGCTCGATGATGGCGGGCGCCGCCTCCGCCCCCATCGCGGCGCCGCCGTGGGCGGGCGCGGGCGGTGAAGCGGGGCCGGTGCGTGCGGGTGCGGGCATGGCACGGGAGTGTACGGGTGCCGCGCCACTACACTCCCCCGTGCTCGATCCCCTTGCCCTGCGACTCTCCAAGCGCGTGCGGGCCCTGCTGATCACGGGGCTGACGGGTGTCTGCGCTCTGGGGCTGGCGAGCGTGGGCACGGCGCCCGGCGTGCCGCCGGGCCTCTCGGCCCTCGCGCTGCTGCACGCGCTGTTCACGTCGGGTCTGGTGGCCCTCGTCTATCTGGGCGCCGCGGTGGGGCTGGGCGTGGTGCTGGCCCGCAGGGTGCTTCGGGTGGGCAGCGAGCGCTGGTGGATCGGCCTGGCGCTCGGGCCGGCCTTCATGCTCTGGCTGAGCCACGCGCTCGGGTGCGTGGGGCTGCTGTCGGGGGAAGTCGGCCGTCTGGTTGCGCTCGCCACCTGCGCGCTGGGGCTCGTTCTGCTGGCGCTCGAGTGTCTGAATGCCGCGCGGGCACGGCCCAACCTGCCCCTGCCCCCGCAGATGGGCCTGCTCTGGTGCGCCGGCGGGGGCACGCTGCTGTGCGCCGCCTGCAACCCGCCGGGGTGGCTGTGGGCCAGCGAGGGGCGCGGCTACGACACGCTGAGTTACCACCTGCAACTGCCACAGGAGTGGCTGCGGCTGGGCCGGCTGGTGCCGCTCGAGCACAACGTTTACTCCTATCTGCCCGGCGCGATGGAGGCGGCCTTCCTGCACATTGGCGCGATGCTGGGGCCGTGGCGCACCTGGGCCATGGGCGCAGCGGCCCGCCCGCAGGGCCTGCTCGCGGCCGACGGCCTGGGGGCCATTGCCTGCCAACTCGTGCACGCGGGGCTGGCGGTGATCTGCGCCGTGCTGGTGGCCCGCATCGTCTGCCTGCTGGTGCGGCGGACGGTGCCCGGCGATGCCGGGCTGGCACGCGTGGCCGCGGAGGCGGGTGCGCTCGCGGGCGCGGCTGTCCTCGCCGTGCCCTGGGTCGTCGTCGCCGGGTCGATGGCGTACAACGACCTGGCGGCGTGCGCGCTCATTGCCGGTGGCGTGCTCGCGGCCGTGCGCCCGGGTGAAGCGGAGGGCGCGCCGGGCCCGGTCAACCCCATCCGCGTGGGGCTGGTGTGCGGCTTTCTGGTCGGCATGGCGGGCGCGTGCAAGCCGACGGCGGTGTTCTTCGCGGCACCGCTGGTGGGGTGCGTGCTGGCGGTGGAACTGGGCGGCCCGCGTGCCGCGCTGCGTCTGGTGCTGTGCGCCGCGGCGTGCGTGGCGGGGGGCCTGGCCGCGCTGGCCCCGCCGCTGGCGCGCAACGGCCTGCACGGCGGCAACCCGCTCTTCCCCGCGGCGACGGGCCTGCTGGGCTCGGCGCACTGGAGCGCCGAGCAGGTGGAGCGTTTCGCTCTGGCCCATCGCGAAGACAGCGGGCTGGCCGATCGCGTCGGGCTGCTCATCGAGCGGCGGGGGCGTGATGGTGAGTCGATCGGCGGCGAGCCGCGCGGCGTGTTCCACACGCAGTGGGGCGGCCTGCGCGTGAAGAACCCGATGATCGCGCTCGACGTGCCGGCGGCGTTCTTCCCTGTCGGTGCGCTGTGCGGCGTGGCGGCCCTCACATGGCGGCGCCGTGGGGGCGCTCCGCCTGCGCGCGTCAAGCGGGTGGCGCTGGCCCTGTGGGCGGGAAGCGGCGCGGGCCTGGCGTGGTGGGTGCTGGGCTCGCACTGCCAGTCGCGCTTCCTGCTCCCCCTGGTGGTGCCAGGGGCCGTGCTGATCGGCCTGGCGTGGGCGCGCCTGGGCGTGGCGGTGCCGCCGGGTCCGCTCGAGTTGCCGCGCCGCCTGGGCTTGCTGGCGTTGGGGGTGCTGCCGATCTGGCTGGGCGCGGCGGGTGTGCTGGTGTTCGTGGGCGAGGGGAACGGGCGGCCCAACGCTCTGCTGCCCGACGGGTGTGGCCTGCGCACCGGCGCGGGCGCGGCGGCCCTGCTCGCGCGCACCCGCGACCCGGCCGAGTCGGCCGCCATCGTCGCGCAACTCGGGCCCGAGGCCTACGTGAACCTGTGCGTGCCGCCCGGTGCGGGCGTGGCCCTGGTGGGCGACGGCACCCCGTTGTACTCCACGCGCCCCGTGCTCTACGCCACCACGTGGGATGCCCACCCGCTGGCGACGGCCATGCGCGACCGCCCCGACGACCCGGGGGCGTGGGCCGCGGCCCTTCGGGCAGGCGGCATCGACTACCTGGTGGTGAACTTCAACGAGTTGGGGCGGCTGCGGCTCTCGGGGTACCTCGACCCGGCCTTCACGCCCGACGGGATCGGGCGGCTGCTGGAGCGGGCCTGCGTGCCGGTGCGGCAGTGGGAAGAGAGCGGGCAGGCGTTGTTCCGCCTGAGCGATTTGCCGGTGCGAGAGACACTTCCGACGGTGGGTGGGGCAGGGGGTGGAGCGTGACCGGCCCGGCTCGGACCGGTGGCCGACACGGCGGGCGGGGGCGCGGCCTGCGCATCGCCCTGCAGGCGCTGGGGTTTGCGCTGGGCGTGGCCCTGCTGTGGTGGGCGGTGGCGAGCGCGTTTGCAAGCCCCGCGCAGCGGGCCCAACTGGAGAAACTCGCGGCCATGCCCTGGGGGCGCGTGCTGGCGCTGATTGCGCTCTCGGTGGCGACGGTGGCGCTGGACGGGTTGTGTTTCCGTGCGGTGCTGCGGCCCGTGCGCACACTGCCGCGCGTGGGCGTGGTGGCGGTGGCGGGGGTCTGCTCGGCCCTGAGTTATCTGCCCTTCAAGATGAGTCTGCTCTTCCGGGTGGTGTTTCACAAGCGCCGCAACGGTCTGAGCGTGCTGGTGATCGGCTCGTGGGTCTTGGCGACGGCGGCGGTGCTGCTGGCGAGCCTGGTGCCGGTGGCCGTGGCGGGCTTCGTGGTCGATCCGGGTCCGGCGTGGTGGGCGGTGGCGGCGGGCGGCACGGTGGCACTGGCCTGGGGCGGGCATCTGCTGGCGCGTGCCCTGGCCCGCGACACGGCGCGCGGGCGCATCGCGCGGCTCGCCGGCTCGGCCGGCGTGCGCTGGGCGGAGCGGGTCGTGATGGGCGCGGCGTTTGCCCGTCTGTGGACGGGCGTGCACCTGCTGGCAGACCGGCGGGCCTTCGGCAACGCGATGGCGCTGCGCACGCTCATCATCGTCTGCCAGGGCGTGCGGTTTTACCTCGCCGCGTCGTGGCTGGGAGTCGAGTTGCGGATCGAGGATGCGCTGGTGGCGGGCAGCGCGTACAACCTGCTGCAGGCGGTGGCCCCAACCGGTGTGGGCGGTCTGCGCGAGTGGGGCGCCCACGGGGCCCTGGCCATGCTCGGTTCGCCGGGCATGATGGCGGTGGTGCTGGCGGTGACGGCCACCGAGGCGGCCACGAATCTGGCTCTGGGGGTCTGGGGAGGCGTGTATGTGCGTGCCCACACGCTGCTCGCGCCCGATGCCGCCCCCCCCACCCCCGCACCGCCGCCGGCCCCGACGCCCAAGGCCGATGCGGCGCGCCGCGCCGCGGGCGGAGAGGCCGAGTCCGGGGACGCTACGCTCTGAGCCGCATGGCGATTCTCCCGCTCCCCCAGTTCGAGGAAGACCTGAAGGCCGATGCCGAGGTTTACGCGCGGCTCAAGGCCCCTACGTCGATCGTGGTGCGCTACGGGGCCATGCGCATGGTGGGTGAGTTTCCCTACGACGGTGACGCCAAGCCGGGGTGCGGGTCGAAACTGGTCGTGCGCACGCACCGCGGCACCGAACTGGGCGAGATGCTCACGAGCACGTGCCCCAACTCCGGGTGCTCCAAGAGCGTGTCGCGCAAGGAGATGCTCGAGTACATTGAGAACTCGGGCGGGCGCGATTACCCCTTCAGCACCGAGGGGCGTGTGCTGCGGGTGGCGACGGTTGAAGACCTGAATCGCCAGAGCGCCCTGGAGGCCAAGCGGCACGACCACGTGCGCTTCGCGCGAGACGTGGCCGCGCGGATCGGCTTGGCGGTGAAAGTGGTGGACATGGAGGAGACGCTGGGGGGCGAGCGGATGGTCTTCTTCTTCACGCCGGTGAGCGAAGACGAGCACGTGCGCATCGACTTTCGCCCCTTGGTGATGGAACTGGCGGCCCGCTACCGCACGCGTGTGGACGTGCGCCAGGTGGGGGCCCGCGACGACGCCCGCCTGACTGCCGACTACGAGAAGTGCGGCCAGCACTGCTGCTGCAAGCAGTTTCTCAAGGTGCTCAAGCCGGTGTCGATGAAGAACGCCAAGGTGCAGAAGGCGACGCTCGACCCCCTGAAGATCTCCGGCCGCTGCGGGCGGCTCATGTGCTGCCTGCGCTACGAAGAGACCACCTACGACGAACTGAAGGCCAAGCTGCCCAAGAAGAAGGTGCGTCTCATCACGCCCGACGGGCCCGGCTTCGTGGTGGACACGCAGATTCTCACGCAACTGGTGCTGGTGCAACTCGACAAGAACGGCGAGCAGAGCGCGTATCCGCTCGAGAACCTCGACCTCACGACACCGCCACCCCCCGCACCCCCGCCTCCGCCCGCGTTCGGGGGCGACCGGCCTCCGCCCCGGGGTGGGGGTGGCTCCGACCAGCGCGGCCCGCGCGAGCAGCGCCCTGGGGGGGCGCGTGGCGGCGATCGCCCGCCCCAGCGCGAGCGCACCGACGGCAGCCCGCGCGACGGGCGCGGCCCGCGATCCGGACGCGACGGGGGGCGCGACGGTCGTCGTGATGAGGGAGGCGATGCCCAGGCGCGCCGGCACGATGGGCGGGGGGCAGAAGGGACGCGTGGCGATCGGCCACATCAGCAGCCGCGCCGCGAGGATCAGGGCGAGCCGCCGCCGACTCCGCCCGCGGCGCCCGGCGAGGGGTGAACGCGATTCACTTGCCCGCGCGGTCGGCCTTGGGCGGCACCACTTGGTGCAGGGCCTTGTTGGCGATCAGGCCGATCACGCCCAGCACGACCATGAAGGCGACCACGCCGGCGGGCACCGCCCACCAAGGCTGCTCTTCGATGAACTCCTGGATGTCGCGGGCCCCGCTGGCCCGCCCCGCCGCGGCGAGCGCCACCGCGATGCCGGTGCGCGGGGCCATGCCGATGAGTGTGCCCAGGGCGTAGGGCAGCAGTTTCACGCCCGCCGAGGCCATGACGAGGTTGGTGAGCGCAAAGGGCGAGTTGGGCGGAACGCGGATCAGCGTGACGATGCCGAGCGTGCGCCAGAACCCGTGGCCGATCAGGGCGTCGCGCACGGCCCGGCTGCGGGCGTTGGATTCGAGCAGGTCTTCCACCTTGTGGCGGCTCACGCGGTGGGCGATGCCGTAGCCGATGAGCGAGCCCCCCACGAAGCCGAGCATGGCCCCGGGGAAGCCCGCCGCGAAGCCGAACACCCAGCCGCCCAGGATCGACTGGCCGTAGGTGGGCAGAAAGCCCACGCCCGCGGAGAAGATGAAGACCACGACGTACCCGGCCCAGCCCGCGGCCTTGTTGGTGTGCAGAAGGTCGGAGATGGGGCCGATGTTCGCCAGGAGAAGGATGCCCAGCACCGCGGGCATGCTCGTCCAGGCCAGGCCCAGCAGCGCGGCGGGGCCGACCTTCTCGTAGACGGCCAGGGCGCGATCCCAGTGGTGAATCACCCCCGTGTAACCGGGCACCAGCGAGATCACGAGCAGGATGAGCAGGCCGAGCGTGATGGCGTTGAGGGCGAAGCCGCGCAGCAGGAGTTTGGAGTGGGCGGGCTCACCCGCGGCCAGGGCGTCGGCGAAGGGGCGGTAGGCGCCGCGCAGCGATTCCATGCGCAGGGCTGCTGCGGAGTAGGCGAGTGGCGCGAGGGCCGGGTCGAGCGAAGCACCGGCGGCCACGGGGAGGAGTTGGCGGTCCACCTCCACGACTTGGCGCGTGAGCGCCCACGCGCCCGAGCGGGCCAGTGTGCGCGGGGTGGCCACTACCCACGCGGCGGGCAGCGACTCGCGCTCGGCGCGGGCCAGGGCTTCGGCGAGCGGCCCGGCGGGGACCGGGGGCGGCACAAAGGCGCGCCCGCCCGACGGCGCGTCGGCCTGGGCTTGAGCACGGGTCGTGATGTCGGTCAGCTCCGCCTCGCCCGCCCTGAACACGACCAGGCCCTCGTAGGGCGGGGGCACGGGGCGGGCGCGTTTTTCGTCGAGTCCGATCGCCGCGCCGATCTTCCAGCCCAGAACGGACTCGTTGCGCGAACCGAGGATGACGATGAGCGAGAAGACGGCCAGGAGCACGCCGAGGATGAACGTGAGGCTGGGGCGGCGCGGCCAGCCCTCGGGCCGACGGGGGGGCGGACCTGAAGAAGCCTGTGTTGGTGGCGGTGCGGCAGACATGAAGGGGGCGAGTCTATGCGTGAGGGGGCGCGACACCGGTGCGGCCGATGCGGCGGCTCACACCCGCACCATCTTGGAGAACTCGCGGTAGCGCTTGTCCAGTTCCGCCTTTTTCAGTTTCGTCAGGCGGTCGAGCGTGAAACTCTCGATGTTGAAACTCGCCACGACGGTGCCGTGGGCGAGGCCGCGCTGGATCACGTCAAAGGCCCAGGGGTTGGCGAGGCGGCGCTGGCGGCCCGCCGCGGCGATGCTCCCCATCATGCCGCCCGCAAACGTATCGCCCGCGCCGGTGGGGTCGACCACCTTCTCGGCCGGGTAGGCCGGCAGGGCGCTGATGCCGTCTCGGTGGACGAGGATGCAGCCGTGCTCGCCCTTTTTCACCACGGCGAACTTGAGGCCCTTCATGCCCTTGCCGTAGGCCTTGAGCATCCGCCGCGCGGCGGTGACGGGGTTCTGCACGCCCGTGAAGAGTTCGGCCTCGTCGTAGTTGAGCACCACGCCGTCGACCGCCGAGAGCAGCGCTTCGAGGTCGGCACGGGCCGTGTTGATCCACAGGTCCATGGTGTCGGCGACGGCCAAGCGCCGTTTGGGAAACTGCTTGAGGAACCCCATCTGCACCGCCGGGTGCGAGTTGGCGAGAAAGACAAACGCGCTGTCGGCGAACGCCGCGGGCACGACGGGCGGTGCCTCGGCCAGCACGCCCAGTTCGGTGAAGAGCGTGTCGCGGCTGTTCATGTTGGCGTGGTACTTGCCGCCCCAGGCAAAGGTCTTGCCGCCGGGCCGGGTCTCGATCCCGCTCGCGTCCACGTTCTTGAAGCGCCTGAGCGTGGCCCGGCACTCGGCCGGGAAGTCTCCCCCGACCGCCGCCACCACGCGCACGGGGCCGTGGAAGTTGGCCGCGGCCGCGAAGTAAGTGACGCTGCCCCCCAGCACGCGCTCGCGCTGGCCGTGGGGGGTGTAGACGCTGTCGATGCTGATGGTGCCGGTGCAGGCCAATGACATGGTTGAGGGTCCGGTTCTGGTGGTGTGCGGGCCGCGCGGGCGGTCGGTTCCGCCGCAAGGGGGGCAGGATAGGTGGCCGCCGTGGGCGACCCACGCAGGGCGGCCTTCGCGGCTAGGCTTTCGGGCCATGAAACGGGTGATCCTTGCCGCCGCGCTGCTGATTTCACTGACCGGGCTGGCTCCGGGGGCCGCGGCCCAGTCGGGCATCGGCACCCAGCGCCTGACACCCCCAACGATGAACCCGCCCAAAGATGCCGAGAGCGAACTGGGCGCGATGGCCACCGGCCTCCTGCTCATCATCCTCGTGATCGGGGCCAACGCGATTCCGAGCAAGCGCGGCCACAAAGACTGAGCAGCCCCGAGAGCGCGGGCGCGGGCGGGGGCGGGCCGGCGTGCGAGTGCCGATGATGCAAAGGCCGACGATCACCAACAGCGGGCTCGTGATCTGCGCGGCGGGCCTCGCGGCGTCCCTCGCGGTGCTCGTTGCCCTGCGCATGGAGCGCGGCGAAGCCCGGGCCCGGGCAGCGCAGGCGTTCGGGGCCGCGGGTGTGCTCGAGAGCGCCGCGCTGGCGCAGTTTGGCACCAGCCAGGGGCCGCTCGGGCAACAGGCCGGGGGGCCCCTGGGCACGCGCCCGCGCGGGCAATACACCCTGCTCTCCGGGCGCATGAACGGCGCCAGCGGCAACGCCATCTTCGTGCTCGATACGACCAATCAGGAACTGGTGGGCGTGAAGTGGGACCGCTCGGCCCGCAAGCTCACGGGCATCGGCTACAGGAATCTGGCGTCCGACGGCCAGCCCGGCGCAAAGGGGACGGGCCGATGAACGACACTCTTCCTCCCGTGCCCGCAGCCGCCGCGGGGCCGCGCGCCGGGTGCCGCGAGATTCCGGTGCCGGGCGCACGGTTGCGGACGCTTTTGTGGTGCGTGGTGGCGGCGTTGGGCATCGGCACGCTGGGCGAGGCGTGGCGGGCGGTCGAGGCGCGGGCCGACGTGGCGGCGTGGGGCGGAGACTTTGCCGCGCTGACCACGGATATCGGCAGCGAGGACCTGGTGGTGGTGCTCGACCAGCGGGCCGAGCAGTTGCTCTTGTACCGCGTGCGCAACCAGAACGCCATCGAATTCGCTGGCCGGCAGAGCGTGGCCGACCTGTTTCTTGAGGCGCGGCGCAGCGCGGGCAGGTAATCCGCGGCTCACTCACCCGTGGTTTTCTTGCGGCGCAGCACGTGGTGATACGCCTGCGCGAAGCGGTGGGCCTCGTCGCGGATGCTCTGCAGGAGCCGCAGGGCCGCGTTGGTGCGCGGCAGCCGCACCGGCTCGGCCCGCTCCTGCACGTAGACGAGTTCCTCTTTCTTGGCCAAACTGATGACCATGGGCGGCTTCACGCTCAGGGTGGCAAACGCCTCCAGCGCGGCGTGCAACTGCCCCAGCCCGCCGTCGATCAGGATCACCTCCGGGTACAACTCGTGCCCAGCCCCCGCCTCGCGGTAGCGCCGGCTCACCACCTCGCGGATCGCCGTGTAGTCGTCGTTGTCCACCGTCTTCACCTTGAAACGGCGGTACTGCTCCTTGAACGGCCGCCCGTCCATGAAACACACCTTGCTCCCCACCGTCTCGCCACCCATGAGGTGCGCGATGTCGATCCCCTCCACGCAGCGGATCGGCTCATCGAGGCCCAGCGCGGTCTGGAGCGCGCCCAGACTCTTCCGGGGGTCGAGGTAGGCGATCTCGGTCTCGGGCTGGAAGCCGTCGCCCGCCGCCGCCCGCTCGTCGAGTTTCTCGATGGCGCTGATCTGGTCGCGCAGCGCGGCGGCCTGCTCGAAGTTCAACCCGCGGCTGGCCTCCTCCATCGCGGCCCGCATCTCGCGCAGCATGGCCGAGCGCTTGCTGCCGATGAAGCGCACGAACCGGTCCACGTCGGCGCCGTACGCCGCGGGCGTGATGCGATCGGCGCACGGGGCCGTGCACTGGCCGATGGCCGCGAGGATGCACGGGCGGAACGAACGGTTCTTCTCATCCCCCGCCACGATATCGAGGGAGCACGTGCGGAACCGGAAGACCCGCTGCAGGAGTTGCACCGACTCGCGCAGGGCGCCCACGTTGGTGAAGGGGCCGAAGACCCTGGCCCCCTTGAGCAAGGCCGCCAGTTCCGCGTCGCCCGCCCCCGTCGGGTTGCGTGTAACAAACACGCGCGGGTAGTCCTCGCGCTGGGTGATGACCAGATACGGGTAACTCTTGCCGTCGGTGAGACGGACGTTGAACCGCGGCTTGATGTCCTTGATGAGGCGGTTCTCGGTGAGCAGCGCCTCCCACTCCCCCTCGCACTCGAGTACGTCAAAGTCGTGCACGGCGGCGAGCATGGGCTGCTTCTTGAAGCCCAGGTCGGCCGATGGCACGAAGTAACTCGCCACGCGGTCGGGGAGGCGGGCCGCCTTGCCCACGTAGATCACCACGCCCTTGGAATCCTTCATCAGGTAGACGCCGGGCACGGGGGGCAGGGCCCGGGCCTTGGCACCCAGGCGCGCCACACGCGCGGCGGCGGTTTCCGCAGGTTGCTCCGGGCGCGCGGGCACGGCCAACGGTACGGCGATGCGCCCAGCGTGTACGGGCCCCTCAGCGCGCCCGCGGGCGCTGCTGCTGCTGCTCCTGTGTCTGCCGCTGCCGCTGTTGTTGGAGGGCCTGCCGCTGCCTGGCCGCCTGCCGCATCTCCTCGGCCGTGGCCGGTCGGGGCAGGCCCGCGAGTTTGTTCAGGTAGCGCTGGCGGTAGCGCTCCTCGTGGCGCTGGTACTGCGGGTTGTTCTGAGTTCCGGCGTAGTCGGTGGCGATCATCTGCTGGAGACGCGCCACGCGGTTGCCGGCGTAGGGGTGGGTGGCGAAGAACTCGCCCTCGGCGCTGCCGCCGCCGGCGCGCTGCAGCACCTGCATCACCTGCACCTGGCCGATGGGGTCGTAACCCGCCCGCGTCATGTAGCGCACGCCCAGCGAGTCGGACTCGTATTCCTGGTTGCGCGAGTGTGGCAGCAGCACGCCGTAGCGTGCGACCTCGGCCCCGATGTTGGCCGCGGCCTGGCCGGCAGAGTCGCTCTTGCTGGCGGCCCCCACCACCGCCCCCAGCACGGCCACGCCCACGTTGGCACCGATCGCGTCGGCGTAGCGGTCGTTGGTGTGGCGGGCGGTCACGTGCCCCACCTCGTGCCCCAGCACACCGGCCAGTTGGGCCTCGCTGGTGAGCTTGTCCGCCAGGCCGCGCGTGATGAACACCTTGCCCCCCGGCAGCGCGAAGGCGTTGATCACGCTCGAGTTGAGCAGGGTGAACTCCCACGGCAGACCGGGGTTGTCGGCCTCGGTCTGGGCGGCCAGTGCGCGGCCCACCTCGGCGACGTACGCCTGCAACTCCGGGCTGCGCACGGCCCCGCCAAACTCCGCGGCGATTTCGGGCGTGGCCTGGGCACCCAGCGCGATCTCGTCGGTGCGCGACAGCGCGTTGAACTGCTTGCGGCCGGTGGTGGGGTTGGTGGTGCAGGCCCACAGGGCCAGAGCCCCAAGACCCACCAGCGCGGTCGCCGCGAACCGCGAGCGGCGGGATGAAGCGAAGGTGTGCGGCACGTTCGATGTGATCATGGTCATCCTCCCGGAGACTTCGCCCGGCCCCGCCCCCGCGATGCACGCGGCTGCTGCGCGAAGCGTTATGCCCCCAGCACCGCGATATCGGGCAGGTTGCGGTAATACCCGTCGTAATCCAGACCGTACCCCACCACAAACTCGTCCGCGATGTCAAACCCCGCGTGTTCGACCTGCACCTCTTCGCTCCGCCCGCCGGGCTTGTGCTTGTTGAGCAGCACCGCCAGGCGCAGGCTCTGCGGGTGCTGGGCCGCGATCATGCGTCGCAAGAGGCCCAGCGTCCGCCCCGAGTCGAGGATGTCATCAACCACCACCACGCGGCAACTCCGCAAGTCCGTCGGCACCCCGCTCTGCACCGTGACGCCCTGACTCGTGGTGGCCGTGCCGGGGTACGAACTCAGTGTGACCGGCTTGATCGCGAGTTTCACGTCCATGGCACGGATCAGATCGGCCACGAAGACCAGCGCGCCCGTCAGCACGGGCACCAGCACGATCGGCCCGGGTGCCTGGCCTGCCTTGGCGAACAGCGCGGCCTCCTGGTTCAGGTCGCTGGCGATCGCCCGGCCCATGTCGGCCACGCGGGCCGCGATTGCCTCGCGCCGGATCAGGATCGACTTCACCTCGGGCATGGTCGTGAGGATACCGAAGGTGTCGGGTGCGGGGTTCGGGGTGTGGGGCCTGAGCCGGCTTTCACGCCGGCGGCCGCAGGTGCCGGAGCAACTCGGTCCGGATGGCGGGCGCGTCGCCCCGGCCCGCAGCCAGTTTCATGGCCGCGCCCACCAGGCGGCCCAGCGCGGCATCCTTCCCTGCCCGCACATCCGCCGCCGCCTGCGCGTTCTCAGCGATCGCCCGCTCCACCCACGCGCCGACCGCCGCCGCGTCTTTCACCATCACCATGCCGCGTTCGGTGGCCAGGGCACGGGCATCGGCCCCGGCGTGCTCGGGTTCGCACAGCAGGCCGAAGAGTTCATCCGCGGCCTGGGCGCTGATCGCACCTTCGTGGCGGAGCGCGCCGAGCGCCCCCACCTGGGCCGCGGAGATTCCCAGCGACCACAGCGCGGGGCCGTCGCCATCATCGTCTCCGTCGGGCGTGGCCGGGCGTGCGTTCACGCGCTTGCCGCCCGACTGCACAATCAGGTTCACGCACAACCGGGCGGCTGCCTCGCGCGGCACGCCCGCCGCCCCCGCCGCGGCGATGGACTGCTCGAAGGAGTCCGCCAGTGCACGCTGCGAGGCCAGCGCACGAGCATCCGCTGCGGGCAGGCCCAACTCGCGCTGGTACCGCGCCGCCCGGGCCGCGGGCAACTCGGGCAAGGACGCCCGCACGCGGGCCTGTCGCGCGTCGTCGATGCGCAGCACGGGCAGATCAGGGTCGGGAAAGTAGCGGTAGTCGTGGGCGTCTTCCTTGTCGCGCTGCGGAGTGGTGCGGCCGGCGTCGCCGTCCCACCCGCGTGTGCTCTTGGCCCCCCGGCCCATGGCGCGCCCGTCGTGCTGCCACCGGCGCGGCTGGTCGGCCGCCTCAAAGGCGATCGCGCCCGCCACGGCCTTGAAACTGTTCAGGTTCTTCACCTCGACCACCGGCGTGCGCAGGCTCCGCCCATCGGCGAGCGTGAGCTCGCAGTTGATGTTGGGCTCGAAGCGGATATGCCCCTTCTGCAGCACGCCCGCGCTGGCCCCCAGGTAGACGCACACCGAGCGCACCCACCTGCAGAAGGCCACAGCCTCGTCCGCCGTGCGGAAATCGGGCTCGGTCACGATCTCGAGCAGCGGCGTGCCGGCCCGGTTGAGATCGACGATCGAGAAGTCGAGCGGCCCGCCGCCCGGCGCCTCGTGCAGCAGTTTCCCCGCGTCTTCCTCGAGGTGGGCCCGCGTGATGCGGACGCGGCGCTCCGGCGCTTCCGCGTCCGGGCAGCCCAGGTCGGCCAGGTTCACCCAGCCCGGCCCGCACAGCGGCCGGTCGTACTGGCTGATCTGGTACGCCTTGGGCATGTCCGGATAGAAGTAACTCTTGCGGTCGAAGCGGGTGCGGTGCGCGATGGCGCAGTTCAGGGCCATGCCCACCGCCAGGGCCAGGTCCACGGCGTGGTCGTTGATCGTTGGCAGCGCGCCGGGCAGCCCCGCCACCACCGGGTCGAGCAGTTCATTGGGCGCATACGCAGACGCGCCGACCGCCGCAGGGCTCGCGGCCCCCGAGAACATCTTGGTCCGCGTGGCGAGTTCCACGTGCACCTCGAGGCCCACGATCAGGCGGCTGGCGATGATCGTGTTCACGTCGAGCCCCTTCGCGGGCCCGCGCGCCTGTCCGAGGCTGCGGCCGCGCGCGGGCGTGCGCCGGGTGCGGCACCCGTGCCCGCGCCCAGGCCCACACGCTTCACCCGCGTCAGCACCGTCGGCGCGGCCGTGATCAACCGCAGTTCACCGCCCGTGCGCAGCCAGCGATCCAACTCGAAGCCCGTGGCCGCGTCGTCGCAGCGCACGCTCAGCACGCCCGCCCGAATGCCCACCAGCGTGCAGCGCTCGGCGATCGGCCCCGGCACCAAGCGCGTGAACGCGCCCCCGGCGGCACCCAGAGACCGCGCTCGCGCCCGCAGGTGGCGGGCCTCGGCGGCAAACGCCGCGCTCAGCGACCCGGCACCCGCCCCCCCCAGCCCCGCGCGTGGGGCATCGGCCGCGGCGGGCACGCGCACGCGGCGCAAAAACTCGATCTGGCTGCGCGGGTCGAGCGGCACGGTGGGCAGGGTAGAGAAGGCGGAGGGGGTGCGTTGGTGAGCCTCGAACGCAGCGTGCGGTCGCGGCGCGCCTCGCCCCGGAGCGGTAGCCTTCCCCGTGCCCCCGCCCGATCGTGTCTACATCACGCTCCTCGCCTGGCCCAAGCGGCTCTCCGGCGCGGGGCGCGCCGAGGCGCTCGTCTCCGCCTGCGGACTGGATGCGCCCCACGCGCAGCGCCTCGCGGCCGATGCCGGCCCGGTACTGGTGATGGCCCTGCCCCCCACGCCCGCCCGCGCCGCCGTCAAGGCCCTGCCGGCTGCGGGTATCCCCGCCGTGGGCCACCCTCAGGCCCGCTTCGACGAACTGCTGCCCCCCTTCGCCTGCAAGCGCCTCGTCGCCGCGCAGGGCGCTGCGGACGCGCTCTACCTGGCCGAGCCCGCGCGCCCGCGCCGCGATGAGCCGCGCGGCCTGCGGGCCGCCGACATCCGCCTCATCGTGCGGGCCCGCCTGGTGCGGCAGACGGTGGAGTCGACCACCTCGGCCGCGCTCGAGCCGCGCCTGGCCGGGGCGTTCGACGTGCCCACTGTGGAGCGCGTCCGCACCACCACCGAGTCGCACGTCAGCGACGTGATCGACGTCTACGAGCACAGCGGCCGCGCCGTGCGCATCGACGGCGACCGATTCAACTTCGATGTCTTGGGCACAGCCCGCGGCCTCAGCGACGGCCAGAACGCCGGCCGGCTGGCGACCATGCTGGCTGAGCGGGCACCCCGGGCCGAGATCGACCTCGATTTCGCCGCCCGCAGACTGCGCGGTCCCGCGGCACGCACGCACCGCACAAGCGGCATGAGCCTGAGCGGAGCAACCCTCATCGCCAGGCGCGACGACCACGCCGCGTTTGACTTCTACTCGGTGTGGCGGTGCCTGGTGCCGCGCACGCTGGCCGCGGCCAGGCCGACGCGGTAGGGCCGACGTGAAACCCGCGGCCCCCGCTTCCTACTAACAATGGTCCGGCCCGGAGGTTTGCCCATGCCCGTCTACACGCCGTTTCTGCTCGCCGGTTCCGAAGATGTCTGGATGATGATCGGCTTCATCGTGTTTGTCTCCGTGATCGCCAGCACCGTGAAGAACATCGTGAAGACCAATGCCCGCGAGCGCACCCGCCGCGAGATCGCCGCGTACATCGCCGAGGGCTCGATCACGCCCGAGCAGGGCGAGCGGTTGATGAAGGCGGGCAAGGCCCCCGACGAGGCGTGAGCGGGCGGGAGAACCCACCATGAGCACCGTGCTTGCGACCCAGCAGATCGCCCTGATGATCCCGATTGTCGCCATCGGGGGTGCGTTTCTCGTGGCGATCGTGGGCATCGTCGCGGGGGCCATGCACGCCGCCGCGGACACGCGCCAGCGCGAGCAGACGCGCCGCGAACTGGCCGCGTACGTGGCCGAGGGCACCATCTCGCCGGACGACGCGGCCAAGATCCTCGCCGCCGGGGGCAAGAAGAAGACCACGCCCACCGACTGGGACAACATCCTCAAAGGCCCCATGCGAGACCGCACATGACCGTCGCCTGCCTGTCGGTTTCCGCTCTGGGTGCGGTGGCCACGCTCGCCGCCGACCCCGGCGAGGTGATTCCCGTGATGGCCGTCGGCGGCGGCCTGTTGCTCGGGCTCGTGGGCATGATCACCACCGCCGTGCGCAAGAACGCCCGCGACCGTGAGCGCGAGCTGAGCCGGCGCGAGATCGCCGCGTACGTGGCCGAGGGCACCATGAGCGCCGAAGACGGCGAACGCCTGCTCAACGCGGGCCCGAAAGAGCCGAAGGCGTAGCCGAGACGCGCGGCACCACGAGCGGATCAACTCGTCGACTTACTCTGCCGGTTCGCACCCGTCGAAGTAGGCGGTGATGAAGTCGCCCAGCACGTCCGACATGGGCTCGTCGCACGAGCCGGTGAAGGCGACCTTGTAGCCGAGGTCGTACGGGGGCGCGTTCTCCGGGCAGGCCACCGCGAAGCCGCCGGGGCCGGGCACCGGGGGCACGGTGAAGTAGTCGTTGATGAAGTCGCCCAGGTCGTCGGGGTTGATCTGGTTGGACCCGTCGTAGTCGAGGAGGCAGGGTTCGCCGGTGCGCAACACGAAGTAGAGGATGTCGTGGTTCTGCAGGACCGAGCCCGTGCCGGCGGTGAAGCCGATGTAGGCCTGGCCCCCATCGTCGAGGATGTTGTCGCCTGTGGGGTTGCCCTCGCTCGCGGCCAGCGAGCTCAGATCGACCGGTGCGCTCAGCACCGGGGTCTGCAGGTCGTCCACGAACACGCGCAGGTTGCCGGGAATGTAGTCAATGCGCACGGTGTGCACCTCGCCGTCGTCGAGTTGCACGGCGGTGCTGGCCAGGGCCACATTGCCGTCGAGCATGTGGCTGTTGGGGGCGGAGCCCCGTGTCTGCACGGCCACGTGGCTGGAGTCGGGGTCGTTCTCGCCCCCGGTGTCGCCGTTGTTCCACATGTCGAACTCCACGGCCAGCGAGTTCGTGATGCCGGCGTAACCCATGTCGCCACCGCCGCCTCCGAGTTCGTCCGGCCCGTTGGCCTGGATCACGAAGGCCAGGCCGTCGCCGCCGTCGGTGTAGTCCGGGTCATCAAAGCCGCCCGGCGCGCTGGTCTGGTACCTGAACACCAACTGGAAGCCCTGGTCCAGCCGCTGCTTGTTCACGTGCCACAGGGCGCCGCTCTGCCCGTCGTCGGCGGGCGTCAGGCGGCAGCGGAAGTCCTCGGTCAGGACCGCCGAACCCTTGAGCGACAGAGCCCCCAGGTCGCTGGCAACGCTGAAGTCAAAGTACTCCAGCCGCCCGGTCTCGTGGCTCAGGCCCGTGCCCGCGCTCAAAAAGAGCGCGCCGGCCGCCGACAGGGCCCGCAGGCCACGGTGAAAAGTCGCGCGCGTCATGGTCTTCATGTGATCCCTTCCTTCCCTCGTTGTGGACCGCGGCAAACCGCCACGATCGGTCAACAGCATACACCGGAAAACCCCCGGCGCGGCACCCGTCCGCCCGTTTTTTCTTCGTGAACCCGCCGCAGAGCCGCCCCGCTCAACCGGCCACCGCCGCCCCGTCCCCCCCGCCATGCTTCCCCAACATCCCCACAACAACCCCCGCCAGAATCAACCCGAAGGCGATGAGATCAGTGGTCCGCAGGCGCTCGTGCATCACCACGATCGAAAAAACCCCGAACACGGTGAGCGTGATCGCCTCCTGAATGATCTTCAGTTGCGGGAGTGTGAACGGGCCCCCGTGCTGTACGTGCCCCAACCGGTTGGCCGGCACCTGAAGGATGTACTCGGGCAGCGCGATCAGCCAACTCACGGCGATGGCCGTGAACAGCGACCACCCTTGGCCCTTGAGGTGGTAGTACCAGGCAAACGTCATGAAGGTGTTGGAGGCGACGAGGAGCAGCACGGTGGAGAGCCAGGCGGGCATGGCGCACGTATCGGCCGCGGGCCCGATCCGTCCCTACGATTCATCATGAGCGGAGCCGAATCGGGCCATCACACGTCCACTGTCGAACCGGGCAGCCTTCAGGGCATCGCGGCCGCGCTGACCGACGACGCGTCGCGGCTGGAGATCCTTGAGAAGGCCTTCGACTTCCGGGGCGACTGCACGCTCACCCTGACCGACGGCCGCACCGTGGTCGGGTACGTCTTCGACCGCCGCCGCGGAGCCTCCCCGCGCGACAGCACCCTGCGGTTGATGGCGCCCAGCGGCGACGAGAAGGTGTCGGTGTCGTACGCCGACATCTCCCGCGTGGAGTTCGGAAAAGACACCGCCGCGGGCAAGAGTTTCGAGACCTGGCTCAAGAAGTACGTCGAGAAGAAACTCAGGGGCGAAAAGGCCAGCATCGAGAGCGAAGCGCTCGAAGCGTGAGTTGCCGAGTTGACGCGACGCTGGTGTCTGGTCTTCCCATGCCGCTCTACGTCTACCAGATTCTGGACAAGAAGGGCAAGCCCACGGGCGAGACCTTCGAGTTGATGCAGCCCATGGCCGCCGACGCCCTGACGAGGCACCCGCTGACCAAGGCCCCCGTCCGCCGCGCCATCCAGGCCCCCAACATCGCGGGCAAGTGGAGCGACATGAAGGGCAAGAGCGCCCTCTCCAACAAGAACCTCGACCGCCTCGGCTTCACCAAGTACGAGCGCCGCGGCAACGGCTACATGGAGCGCACGGCCGGCAAACTCGGCCCGCGGGCCATCTCCGCCGACGATTGACGCGCGGGCTGCGCGTGCCCCTCGCGCAAGCATGGTGCGGCCGCTGTCGCCGGCTTGCCGGGATTCATCCCCCTCCACGCTGTGGAGGGGGATGTGGATGCGGCCTCGCCACTCGCCCCCCCGCGCACACCGAATAACCTCTCGACCGTGCCCACGCCCCCGGACCATCCTCCCATCACCGCCGCCGACGTGCAGAAGGTCGCCCGCCTCGCCCGCCTGGCCCTCGCGCCGGCGGAGGTCGAGCCCGCCCGGGCCGCCCTGGCCGCGGTGCTCGGCTACGTCGCCCGCATCAACAGCGTGAACCTCGCGGGTGTCGAGCCGCTGGCCTCGCCCACCGAGCAGGAGGCCCAGCCCCGGGCCGATGAGCCGGGCCCGCACCTCGACCACGCGGCGTTCATCGGCGCGGCCCCCGCGTCCTTCGAGCGTTTCATCCGCGTGCCCAGGGTGCTGGGCGGCGGGGGCGCGGGGGAAGGCGCGTGAGCGCCGCCGCCGACCTCCGCTGGTTCTCCGCCCGCGCCACTGCCGGTGCCGTGCGGGCCGGTGAACGGTCGGCCCGATCCGCCACCGATGCCGCGCTCGAGCGCATCGCCCGCCTCAACCCCGCACTCAACGCCCTCACGCAGGTCTTCAGCGCCGAGGCCCGCGCCGCCGCCGACGCGATCGACGCCAAGCGCGCTTCCGGCCTCCCCCTCGGCCCGCTCGCGGGCGTGCCCGTCGCCCTCAAAGACAACATCTGCCTCGACTTCGGCCTCACCACCTGTGCCAGCCGGATTCTCGAGCAGTACCGCTCGCCTTTCACCGCCACCGCCGCGCGGCGGTTGATCGCCGCCGATGCTGTGATCGTGGGGAAGGCGAACATGGACGAGTTCGCCATGGGCTCCTCCACCGAGCACTCGATCTTCGGCCCCACCCGCAACCCGCACGACCCTGCGCGCGTGCCCGGCGGCTCCTCCGGCGGCGCGGCCAGCGCGGTCGCGTCCGGCATGGTGCCCCTCGCACTCGGCTCCGACACCGGGGGCTCGGTGCGCCAGCCCGCCGCCATGTGCGGTGTCGTGGGCCTCAAGCCCACCTACGGGCGTGTGTCGCGTTTCGGCCTGGTCGCCTACGCCAGCAGCCTCGACCAGATCGGCCCGCTCGCCCGCACCGTTGACGACGCGGCCCTCGCCCTCTCCGTCATCGCCGGGCACGATGAGCACGACCAGACCAGCATCCGCGCCGGGCCGACCGACTTCACGGCTCAACTCGCGCACCCGCTCGCGGGCCTCAAGATCGGCCTGCCGCGCGAGGCCCGCAGCCCGGCCAACTCCCCCGGTGTGAACGCGGCCCTCGAGGCCGCCGCCGCGGCCCTGCGCGGCGCGGGGGCCCACGTGGTCGAAGTGGCCCTGCCCCATACAGACGTAGGCATCGCCGCGTACTACCTGATCGCCACCGCCGAGGCGAGCAGCAACCTGGCCCGGTTCGACGGCGTGCGTTACGGCCGCCGCGCGGAGCCCCGGCCGGGTGAAGGGTTGCTCGAACTCTACGAGCGCTCCCGCGCCGAGGGCTTCGGCCCCGAGGTGCGGCGGCGCATCCTGCTCGGCACACACGCGCTGTCGAGCGGCTACTACGACGCGTACTACGGCTCGGCCCTCAAGGTGCGCCGCCTCATCAAGAACGACTTCGATGCCATCTGGAGCGCGGGGTGCAGCGCGGTGCTCATGCCCGCGACTCCCGGCCCCGCGTTCGCCATCGGCAGCAAGAGCGCCGACCCGCTCGCCCTCTACCTTGAAGATGTTTATACGGTGGGCATCAATCTCGCCGGCCTGCCCGCCGTCGCGATCCCGGCGGGAAGCGAACGGGCCGACCCGGCCGGCCTCCCACTGCCCATGGGCGTGCAACTGGTCGGCCCCGCCACCGAGGACGCCCGCTTGCTCGGCATCGCGGCGGGGTTGGCGCGTGTGTTGCCTGCCGCGCCGCTCCCACGTTGACCCCGCGGGCCGCGGGGTATACGTACAAAAAGCGAACACTTTGTGCAGCTGATACGTCCAATAACCGGTGCAGCGATCGTCCCACGATCGACGGCGCAAAAAGGTCGTGAAGGGGTGGGTCGGGGCCGCCCTGTGGTGTATGCTGAGGGGCGGGGTGGCTCCCCTATTTTTGGCATTGGGGAGTGGCTGAGCGGGCCTTGTGGGGCGATGCGGGCGACGGTCCGTGTCGTGAGCCCGGGGGGCGGTTGTGCCGCGCGGCCCCGATTGTGAAGACGACTGACAGACGGTTTGGACAACGACCTTCAAGAAGCGGAGACAGAGATCATGAAACTCGGCTCACTCGTGCGCGGCGTGGCCGCGGCCCTCACGTGTCTGACCTCGACGGTCGCGTCGGCCCAGACGGTCATCGCGCGCTGGGACTTCAACACCAGCCTGACGGCCCCCAGCACCGGCAGCGGCACGCTCACCACGCTGGGCGGCGTGACCTCGGCCACCGTGAGCGGTTTCGGCTCCTCCGACGGCGGCAGCGCCCACAATATCACCACGTGGCCCGCCCAGGGCACCGGCAGCGGCACGGCGGGCATGCAGTTCGCCGTCAGCACGGTGAACCGGCAGAACATCATCGTCTCCACCGATCTGCGGTGGTCGGGCTCGTGCAGCAAGTACGTGAAGGCCCAGTATTCGACTAACGGCACCACATTCATCGACATGCCCGCCGGCAGCAACCCCAACGGGGCGCTGATCACCTCGCCCGGGAACACCAACTTCGTCAACGGCAACACGTGGGACCTGACCGGCGTCATGGGCGTGGATTTCAACCCCAACTTCGCCGTCCGCTTCGTCACGATCTTCGACCCCGCCAACAACACCACGTACTCGACCAACACGGGCGTGGCCTACGGCGCCACCGGCACGCTCCGCTTCGACGCGTTTGCGGTTTCGGGCACGGCCACCACGCCAGTTGACCCCTCGGGCACCGGCTCGGCCAACCCCACCAACGCCTGCCGGGGGCTGGCGGTGAAGCTCTCCGTGAGCACACTGCCCGGCCAGAACCCGCCCTCGAACGCCGTGCTCGTCTCCGCTGATCTCTCGGGTCTGGGCGGCTCCAACCCGCAGGCCTTCACCGAGACCGCCGCGGGCCTGTTTGAGCACACGATCATCGTGCCGATCGGCACGCCGCTGGGCGCGCTGGTGATCCCCTTCACCGTGACCGAAACCAACGAGATGCCGCGCAGCACCAACGGCGACATCAACCTCACGATCAACGACTGCATCACCGACGCGGCCGTGGTGATCTCGCAGGTCTACGGCGGCGGCGGCAACTTCCCCGACTCGATCTACCGCCAGGACTTCGTCGAACTCTACAACCGCTCGGCCAACCCGGTCGACATCGGCGGCTGGAGCGTGCAGTACGCCCCCGCCACCGGCTCCTTCAACCAGAAGGTGGACATCCCCGCCCTCACCACCCTGCAACCCGGCCAGTACTACCTCGTGCAGTTGTCCGGCAGCACCGGCGGCTCGCAGGATCTGCCCACGCCCGACCTGACGGGCGGCATCTCCATGGCCCAGAACAGCGGCAAGGTGGCCCTGGTCACCAACAACGTGCTGCTGGGCACGCCCTGCATCGGCCCCACCGTCTCCGACGTGGTCGCCTTCGGCACCAGCGCCGGCAGCGTGTCGTGCTTTGAGGGCCTCACGGGCCCGGCCCTGGGCATGAGCAACACCAACGCGGTCATCCGTATCAACAACGGCTGCACCGACACCAACAGCAACATCGACGACTTCGGCACGGGCATCCCCACGCCGCGCAACTCGGCGTTCCCCGTCAACTCGTGCGCCGGCGACACGCTCTTCGGCTCGGGCTTCTACTCGGCCGGCGTGCACTGCCTGGGCGACAGTTACCAGATCACCGTGACGGCCAGCGGCGGCGCGGGTCCGTACGCGGCGACCGCCGATCTCTCGGCCGTGGGCGGCTCGGCCAGCCAGGTCCTCAACGACTTCGGCGGCGGCTCCTTCGGCTTCATGGGCACGGTCGACATGGCCTCCACCATCCGCCGGTTCTTCTCAGCGGTGACGATCACCGATGCCGCGGGCCACTCGGTGCCCGTGAGCGTGCAGAGCGAGGTGGGGCGCTGCCAGCCCTCGGCCAGCCAGGTCTCTGACCCCAAGGCTCTGTGCGTGAACCGTGCCGGGCAGTACCGCCTCGTGGTCTTCCCGATCCTGGCCAACGCCAACCCGCCCTCCGCGGGCGTGATGAGCGTGGAGGCCGACTTCTCCGCCATCGGCGGGTCGGCCAGCGTCCTGCTCGCCGATGACGGCACCGGCGTGTGGGCCGGCGGCGAGATGGTGACCGGCGCGTTCGGCACCGGCACCTTCAACATCCCCTACGTGCTCACCGACCTTGAGGCCCGCGTGTACAACGGCATGGCGACCGTGGAAGTGATCGAGTGTGCCGATGCCGCCAAGGGCATCAAGATCAGCCAGGTGTACGGCGCCGGCGGCAACTCCAACACGCCCCCCACGCCCGCCTCGTCGTTCGATCAGGACTTCATCGAACTCTTCAACAGCAGCGGCTCGTCGATCGACGTGACCGGCTGGGCCGTGCAGTACACCAGCGAGACCGGCCCCAACACCACCCCGGAGTGGTTCGTGGTGCCGCTCTCGGGCAGCATTCCCTCGGGCGGCTACTACCTTGTGGCTGTCAATGGTGGCGGCACGCTGGGGGCCCCGGCGCTCCCCGCGCCCGATGCCATGAGCACCGCCTTCGGCATGAGTTCTTCGGGCGGCAAACTCGCCGTGACCACCGACACCATCGCCCTGCTCACCAGCCTCGACTGCGCCTCGGGCAGCGTGGTCGATCAGGTGAGTTGGGGTTCCATGGCCACCTGCTTCGAGGGCCACGGCTCGGCCGGCGGCCACAACAACAACCGCTCCCTGCTCCGCAACGACAACGGCTGCATGGACACCAACAACAACGACGCCGACCTGGCCACCACCGGCACCGTCAACCCCCGCAACTCCTCCAGCACACCCAGCCCCTGCCCCAGCACGTGCTCGCTCGACTACAACCAGGACACGGTGATCAACCCCGACGACCTGGGCGACTTCATCACCGACTACTTCTCCGAACCGCACGTGCCCGGCCCGGGCGGCTACGCCATCCCCTGCCCCGGGAACGCTCCCCCCTACGACGCGGGCTACAAGGCCGCCTTCGTGCCGGGCGGCGCGGGTCAGTGCAACGAGCCCTTCAGCGACAACCTGGGCGACTGGATCACCCAGTACTTCGGCGACCAGACCTGCGGGTAAGAGCAGGTGCCGGATGTGAGGCGCCGAGACCGTGAACGCATGAGGGCGGACCTTCGGGTCCGCCCTTTTCATTCTCCCAGCCACGCGGGGGCCGGGCTTTCCAGCCCGGCCTGCACCTCACACCCGCGCCAGCAGGTCGCCCAGCGTCTTCGCAGCCGCGGCACGCTCAGCCTCATCCGCCAGCCCTGCGAGGTTCACACGTACGTTCACGCCGCACGCCCGGGCCGCGCACCGGGCCAGGTCCACGCTGATCTCCAGGTCCGACGCCAGGTGCCGGTTGCTGGCCCCCTCCAGCGACCGGCAGACCTCCACCACGCGCAGGCACGCGGCCAGCGCGGCGAGGGGGATCTGCACGCAGGCGCGGGCCGCGTCGCCCAGACCCGCGCGTCCGGGGTCGGCCTGGGGCAGCCGCTGGAGCGCGTTGAGCCGGGCGTAGGCGGCGGCGTCCTCATCGGCGAGTTGCAGGAGCAGGTGCCGGGCCGCGCCGAGGATCCCTGTCGCGTCGCGGTGCAGGTCGGCGTGAGGGGCGAGGTCTTTCTTGCCCAGTGAGTAGGCCACGACCATGCCCGCCTGGGCCGCCGCGAGGGCCCCGGCCCAGCAGGCCGTGGCCCCGCCGCCGGGCGCGGGCGTTTTGGCGGCGAGGGCCTCCAGCAGGGCGGCCAGGGGTGTGTCGGCAAGAGTCGCGGGCGTCATGCGTCGATACCTCCGGCTGGCGCGGGCGGCGCGCGGCGCGGGCAGTCTACCCCGGCCGCGCAGCGGCGAACCGCACCCTACGCTTGCCCCTCGCATGGCCGAACTCGAAACCACCACGCTCAACCGCCCCTGGGTGCTCAAGACCGCGGTCTTCATGCTCGGCCTTCTGGGCTTCGGCATCTGGGGCCTGGTGGACGCCACGATCATCTACCCCAAGCGCGGCATCGAAGACGCCAGTTTCAAGCAGAAACTCTACCTCGAGGCGAACCAGAAGGCCGGCCGTCTCGTCACCTCGTCGCTGCGCGACCCCGGGGCCGAGCACGCACGCCTGCTGGAGAACTCGGTCGAGTTGCGGAAGGCGGCCGATGAGGACACGAATCTCCAGAAGATCGAGTCGGCCGGCGGCCCGCAGGGGCTGGAGGCGGCCAATCGCCGGCGGGCTCTGTTGCCGGCGCTGGCCGACGGTGCCGCGCTGCGCTGGTTGAGCAGCCTGGCTCTGGTGAGCCGCGTGGACGCCCGCTTCACGGTGATGGACGACCCGGAGAAGACCCTGGCCGAACTGAAGGCCAAGTGGGACAAGACCAGCCCGCCCAAGGAACTGGCGGCCTACGACCTGCCGCTGCAGTGGGGCTTCACGTTCATCGGCTTCGCCGGGTTCGTCTACCTCGTGTTCTTGTTTGTCAAGACCAAAGCGACCGTCTACACGTGGGAGCCGGGCACGCAAACCCTGGGTCTGCCGGGGGGGCGCACGCTCTCGCCCGCGCAGATCGCCGAGTTCGACAAGCGCAAGTGGGACAAGTTCTACGTGTTTCTGCACACCAAAGACGGAGCCCGGCCCGTCAAACTCGACCTCTACCGGCACGCCAAACTCGAGGAGTGGGTGCTGGCGATGGAGCGGACGGTGTTTCCGGAGCGGGCCGCGGCCGAGGCGGGCGCCGTGGGCGCACCCAGTGCGGTGTAGGCCGGTGTGCACGCGCCGCGCTCAGGCGCGCCGGCCCGTGTGCCGATACGGTTGGTCACATGGCTCGTGCCCGCTCATCCCGGCCTGCCAGGCGGCCGTCCGCGTCGCGCTCTCCGCGAGCCGCCATCGACCTCGGCGCGCTCCGCACCGCTATCGACGGCCTTGACCGCCGCATCATCGACCTGCTCAACCGTCGCTCCAAACTGGTGGTCAAGGTCGGCAAGTACAAGCAGGCCAACAACATGCCGATTTACGCCCCGCACCGCGAGGCCCAGGTGCTGGGGCGGGTGCTGGGGCTGAACAAGGGCCCGTTGCAGGGGCGCACCATCGAGGCGATCTACCGCGAACTCATGAGCGGCAGTTTCGCGCTCGAGCAACCCCTCAAGATCGGATACCTCGGGCCGCCGGGCAGTTTTTCGCACGTCGCCGCCGTGCGTCAGTTCGGCTCCAGCGTCGCGTTTGAGGACCTGCACGAGATCGCCGGCGTCTTCACCGAGGTGGTGCGCGGCCACGTGGATTACGGGCTCGTCCCCATCGAGAACTCCATCCACGGCGGCATCACTGAGACGCTCGACGCCTTCAGCGCCCACGCCCCCAAGGTGCACGTCTACGCCGAGGTGCAACTGGCGATTCATCACGCGCTCATGGCGAACTGTGCGCCCAGCCGCGTGAGGCGCATCCACTCCAAGCCCGAGGTCTTCAGTCAGTGCCGCACCTGGCTGGCGACGCAGTACCCGCGGGCCGAGCTCGTGCCCGCCCCCAGCAGCAGCCGGGCCGTGCAGATCGTGGCCGAGGAGAGCGCCCGCCGCAAGGGCGGCGAGTGCACCAGCGCGGCGATCGGCAACGCGCTGGCCGGCACACTCTACGACGTGAACATCCTCTTTCCCCGCATCGAGGACAACCCCAATAACCTCACGCGCTTCTGCGTGATCTCGCGCCAAGAGGCCCAGCCCAGCGGCGACGACAAGACCAGCGTCATGTTCAGCACGCTCAACAAGCCCGGGGCCCTCGTGAGCGTGCTCACGGTCTTCCAGCGGGCGGGCGTGAACCTCACGCACATCGACAAGCGCCCCGGCGGCCGGCACAACTGGCAGTACACGTTCTTTATCGATGCCCAGGGCCACCACGCCGATGCGCGCCTGGCCCGGGCGATCGCCTCGGCCCGCCGGCACTGCAAGGAACTCATCGTGCTGGGGAGTTACCCGCGCAGCAAGCGCGTGCTGTGAGCGCGCGCGGGCGGGCTTCCGCCGGGCCACGCTCGATCTACCATCGCGCATGGCCAAAGCTCGTGCGGGCGGAGCGGACAAGTCCGGCGGTGATGCCGCGGGGGCGGCGCAGCGGTGCGTCAACCCCGGTTGCGGCGCGGCGTACCCGGTGGCCGACACGCTGATCGCCTGCCGCGCCTGCGGCAACCTGCTCGACGTGGTCTATCGGCGGCCCAAGCCGCTCGCCAAGTCGTGGCGGCCGCAGCCTGCCGCGCCCGACGGCCCCGAGGGTTCGGGTGTCTGGCGTTTCCGCGAGTTGCTCCCCTTCTACGGCAGTGACGAGTGCATCGTCTCGATCGGCGAGGGGCGCACGCTCTTGCAACGGGCCGACCTGCTCGCCAAGGAGTGCGGCTTTGAGCCCGGCTGCCTGCACCTGCAGTACGAGGGGCTGAACCCCTCGGGGAGTTTCAAGGACAACGGCATGACCGCGGCGTTCACGCACGCCCGGATGGTGGGTGCAAGGGTGGTGGCCTGCGCCAGCACGGGCAACACGTCGGCGAGCATGGCCGTCTACGCGCCGCACGCGGGGATGCGGGCCGTGATCTTCGTGGGCGACGGCAAGATCGCCTACGGCAAACTCAGCCAGGCGCTCGACTCCGGGGCGCTCACGCTGCAGGTGGCGGGCGACTTTGATGCCTGCCTGGTCCGTGTGCGGCACATCGCCGAGAAGATACCCAAGGCCGGGGTCTACCTGATGAACTCGGTGAACCCCTTCCGGCTCGAAGGGCAGAAGGCGATCATGTACCGCGTGCTGGAGGGGCTCGACTGGGAGGTGCCCGACTGGGTCGTGGTGCCGGGGGGCAACCTGGGGAACTGTTCCGCTTTCGGCAAGGCGTTTGCCGAACTGCGCGACCTCGGGATCGTCAAGGCGGTGCCGCGCCTGGCGGTGGTCAACGCCCGCGGGGCCCGCACGCTCGACCGCGTCTACAACGACCTGAACGTGCGCTGGAACGGCGGCAAGTACTTCACCGACGGCGGCGCGGCCATGGTGGCAGCGGAGTACGCCCGTATGGACGCGGCCAACGAACGCGCCCAGACCATCGCCACCGCCATCGAGATCAACCGCCCCGTCAACCTGCCCAAGGCCCTGCGGGCGCTGGAAGTGATGGATGGCGCGGGCTGCAAGAGCGGCAGGCGCCGCAAGGGCGAGCCTGGTGAAGCCGGCGGCGGTGTGGTGCGAGGCATCGACGACAAACGCATCCGCAACGCCAAGGCCATGGTGGGGCGGTTCGGGTTTGGTTGCGAGCCCGCCAGCGGGGCGAGCGTGGCCGGCGCGATGCAACTGCTCAAGGAGGGGGTCATCAAGCCCGGAGAGCGAGTGGTGTGCATCCTCACCGGGCACGCGCTCAAAGACCCCGACGTGACGGTGGGCTACCACACCGGGCTGGATGCCAAGAGCGCCCAGCAGCCGCTGCCGAGCGCCGAGGAATGGCCGCCCATCCAGCGCGGCAAGTGGGCCAACCCGCCCGTGAAGGTGGCCGATGACCTGAAGGCGATCCTGCGTGCCATGGGTGTGGACCCGGCGTTGGCGGGGGGTGGATAACCGGGCGGACCGTCCCGCTTCGGGCACCCGCAGTCCGACCCTTCCGCGCACAACGCTCTGTGGGGCAGCCGGTCATGCACCCTGGTTTCCGTGGTTTCTCCAGCGAGAAACCGCCATCTGTCTATGATTGTCGATTTTGTCAAAATTGACAGTTGCGCGTCTGGTACCCGCGCGGCCGTTGCCGGGGCCGTGCCAGCACAGCCTCTCTATCGTTCCCCACGAATGGACACCGCCCGCCTCCGCCACCTGATCGAGCGTGAAGTGCCCGGGGTGGTCGCCATCCGCCACGATCTGCACGCGAACCCCGAACTGGGCTACAACGAGCATCGCACCAGCGGCGTGGTGCAGCGAGAACTCGCCGCGCTGGGCATCAAGCACGCGCCCGGTCTGGCCGGCGGCACCGGCGTGGTCGCGCTCATCGAGGCCACCGACGCCACGGACCGCGCCAAGCCCGCCGTGGGCCTGCGTGCCGACATGGATTGCCTGCCCATGACCGAGCAGACCGGCGTGCCGTACGCGAGCACCACCCCCGGCCTCATGCACGCCTGCGGGCACGACGGCCACACCGCCATGCTGCTCGGCGCGGCACGGGTGCTCAGCAAACTCGAGCGCCGCCCCCGCAATGTGCTGCTGTTCTTCCAGCCCGCGGAGGAGGGCGGCGGCGGGGCCGACCGCTTCTGCAAAGAAGGCGCCCTTGACGGCCGTGTGATCGGCACGCGCGTGGAGAAGATGTTCGGCCTGCACGGCTGGCCCGACCTGCCGGTGGGCACGGTCGCGACGCGCCACGGCCCGCTCCTGGCCAGCACCGACGAGATCCGCGTCGTGATCCGCGGAACCCAGGCGCACGGCGCCTATCCGCACCTGTCGCGCGACACGATCGTCTGCGCGGCCCACGTCATCACCGCTCTGCAAACCGTGGTGAGCCGCAACACCGGGCCGCTCGAGAGCGTGGTGGTCACCATCGGCAAGATCGAGGGGGGCACGGCGACCAACATCATCCCCGAGAAGGTGGCGTTCATCGGCACCATACGGGCACTCACGGCCGAGACGCGGGCCCACGCACGCACGCGCGTGCGCGAGGTGTGCGAGGGCGTGGCGGCGGCCCTGGGCTGCCGCGCCGAGGTGGAACTGAACGAGGGCTACCCGGTTACGCACAACGACCCCGCACTCACGGATGAGTTCTTCCGCATCGCGCGTCAGGGGCTGGGGGAGGCCCGCGTCTCCACCCTGCGCCACCCGACGATGGGGGGCGAGGATTTTTCGTACTACGGGCGCAAGGCGCCGGCGGTGTTCTTCTGCCTGGGCCTGCGCAAGGCCGGGCCCGCGGGCGAGAAGTTCGCCACGCTCCACCAACCCGATTTCGACTTCAACGACGACGCCATCCCCACCGGTATCGAGATGTTCTGCCGGTTGGCGACCGCGTGAGGCGGGGTCCGCCGCCTACACCGTCTCCACTTCCTTGGTCTTGGCGGCCACGAGTGTGTCCACCTCGCCCTCGTACTTCTTCAGCAGGTCCTGCACCTCGGTCTTGAGTTGCTCGATCTCGTCCTCGGCCACGTGGCCGGCAGCCTTCAGCGCGTCGGTGTGCTTGTTGCCGTCGCGGCGGGCGTTGCGCAGGCTCACCTTGGCGTCTTCGGCCACTTTCTTGCAGTGGGCCACCAACTGCTTGCGGCGGTCGCCCGAGAGCGCGGGCACGCTCACGCGCAACTGCTTGCCCTCGGGCATCGGGTTCAAACCCAGACCCGCCGCCTCGATTGCCTTCTTGATCTCTGCCACCGCCCCGGCGTCAAAGGGCTTGATCAGCAACTGCGTCGGCTCGGGCACGCTGATCGACGCCAGGCTCTTGAGGTCGGTCTGGGCCCCGTAGTAATCCACTTTGACAAACTCGATCAAACTGGGGCTGGCCCGCCCGGTGCGCACCCCCCGCAACTCGCGCTTCAGGTGCTCAAGGGCCTTGGTCATCAACTCTTCGGTCTCGAGCAAAATAGTGTCGGGGTCGTTCATGGCGCGGCAAGTGTAAGGCCCCCGCGCCCCACGCACCTACCTTGTCTCCGCTCCGGCCGCCCCGCACGCCCCCCCCGCCCATGGACGCCTTCGACCACCTCGGCCTGCCGCCCGTGTTCGCGCTCGAACCCGCCGCGCTCCAGCGCGCGTATCTCGCCCGCGTCGCCGCGCTCCACCCCGATCGTGCCCGGCCCGATACGGCCGACACCGGCGATTCCGGGGCCGCCGCCGCGGCGCTGAATCATGCCCGTGCGACCCTGCTCGACCCCGAGGCGCGGGCCAACGCCCTCTTGGCCCGCCTGGGCGGCCCGGCTAAAGAGGCTGATCGCACCCTGCCCGAGGGCTTCCTGGCCGAGATGATGACGCTGCGTGAGGCCATCGACGGGTGCCGTGCGGGTGGCGATGCCGGTGCGGTGGCGGCGCACGTCGCCCAGGCCCGGGCCCGCCGCGCCGCGCACGAGGCCCGTGTCGCCGCGCTCTTTGCCGCCGGCCCCGTCCCCGCCGCGCTCCGCGAAATCCGCCGCGAACTCAACGCCTGGCGCTACCTCGAACGCCTGCTCGAGCAGGCGGAGTGAGCGGTTCCGGCGCGGGTGGATCGCCGGGGCCGATACGCTTGCGGGCGTGTGGACGGTGCCCGCGGCCCTCCCTCTCCGCCCGGCATGGACGCGCTCACCGCCGCCATCCTGATCGCGCTCCCGCTGCTGCTGGCCGCCGCGGCCCTGTGCTCATCGGTTGAGACCGCCCTGTTCAGCCTGACCTATCAGGACCAGGCCCGCCTGAAGAAACTCGCGCCCCGGGCCGCGCGGGCCAGCGCGGCTCTGCTGCGCAACCCCCGCGAGTTTCTCGTCAGTCTGCTCTTCATCAACATGATCTGCACGACGCTCTACTTCGTGCTGACATCCATCCTGCTGCTCGAGGCGGCCGCCCCGTGGATCGGCATCGCCATCAGCGTCTTCAACCTCGTGCTCATGACCGTGGGCGCCGAGGTGGTCTCCAAGATGCTCGCGGCCCGCCGGCGCGTGGAGTTCGCCCGCTTCCTGGCCCCGCCCACGCTGCTCACCATGCGGGCCATGGGCCCGCTGCGCGTGTTCCTCGACCGCGGGATCATCGCGCCCCTGTCGCGCCTGGTGCGCCCGCATGAATCCACGCGCCCGGCCGATCTGACCGCCGACGAACTCGCCGCGCTCCTGGGCGGGGGCGACCACGCCGGCCACCTGGATTCGGGCGAGCGCGAGGTGCTGCGCCAGGTGATCCACATGGGGGCCGTGCGCGTGCGCGAGGTCATGCTGCCGCGCATCGAGATCGAGTGGGTCGAGGCCCAGGCGACCCCGGCCGAGGTGGCGGAACTGGCGGCCCGCACGCGGCTGACGCGCGTGCCCGTCTGCCGGGCCGCCGGCCCGGCCACGGGCCTCGACGGCGAGGTCGTGGGCATGCTCGACGTGAAACTCTACCTGGCCCGCTGGGCCGCCGCGGGCCGCCCGGCCGCGCTGCCGCTGGAGCCCTATCTGGGCGGCGTGCGCTTCGTGCCCGCCAACACCACGCTCGACAGCCTGCTCGACCAGATGCGAGAGTCTGGCGCCAAGGCGGCCCTGTGCGTGGACGAGCACGGTGGAGTGCTGGGCCTGGTGGCCCTGCGCGACGTGGTGCGCCGCCTGATCGCCGAACTCACCGGCGCCGAAGAAACCCTGGCCGAGCGCTCGGGTGTGGAGGAACTCGAGCCGGGCCGCTACCTCGTGCCGGGCCGGCTCTCGGCCCGCGACTGGGGCGCCATGTTCGGCCTGCCCATCGATCCGCGCGTCTCCACCGTCGCCGGCGTGCTCTACGCGCTGCTGGGGCGCGTGCCCCAGGTGGGCGATGCCGTGCAGGTGCAGAACGTACGCGTGACGGTGAAGGAGCTGCGCGGGCGCGTGGTCGAACTGGTTGAGGTCGCCATCGTCTCCGCCGCCCACGGGGGCGGGCCCGGCTTCGGGCCGGCGGAAGAGGAGCCCGCGTGAGCCCGCTGCCCCCCCTTCCCCCTCTCCCGGCGCAGCCCGACCTGGTGCTCTCGGCCAGCGAGGTGCTGGGCTACTGCGCCCTCAGCCTGGCGGGCCTGATCGGCTCGGCCCTGTGCGCGGGAGGCGAGATGGGCTGCTACTCCGTCAACCGCGTGCGCCTCAACCTGCGGGCCCGGGCCGCCGCGCTCGAGCCCGGCTCCGACGAGCCCGCGCGCGTGCTCGCCGATGAACTCGAGCACCCCGCACGCCTGCTGGCGGTGCTGCTCGTGGGCTACAACCTCTTCAGTTACTTCCTCAGTCTGGGGCTCACGGCCCTGCTCGAAGCCCGCGGCTACACCGAGTGGCTGATCATCATCCTCTCCACGGTCCTCATCGGTCCGGTGCTCTTTGTGCTCATCGACACGCTCCCCAAAGAGGTCTTCCGGGCCGAGGCCGACACCCTCACCTACGCCATCGCCCGTCCCGTGCGCTGGTTCCGCCTGCTGCTCACCGCCACCCTCATCCTCCCGGCCGTGCAGGCGGCCGCGCGGCTCGCCTCGCGCCTGCTGGGTGGGGCCGATGACTCGGCCATCCCCTCCGCCCGCGAACGCATGGCCGCGCTCCTGAAGGAGGGCGTGCGCCACGGCACCCTCTCCGAGTCTCAGGCCACCCTGCTCGACCGGGCGATGGCCCTGCGCGACACCACCGTGCGCGACGAGATGACCCCCTGGGCCCGTGTCCATCGCCTCACCCTTGACACCGACCCGGCCCGCGCCCTCGAAGTGGCCGCCACCGCCGGGTTCAGCCGCTACCCCGTGGTCGACGCTCGCGGTCAGGTGGCCGGAGTGGTTGAGCACCTCGACCTCTGCCTCCGGCCCGGAGTGCCCCTCGCCCAAATCATGAAGGCCGCCACGCTTCTGAGCCCCGGCCTCTCCGTGCGGGCCGCGCTCCTGCAACTCAGCCAGGCCGAGTCGCCCCTGGCCGTGGTTGTCGAGGCGGGAAGGCCCCTGGGCGTCGCCACCGCCAAGGACCTGGTCGAGCCGCTCACCGGCGAACTCGCCGCGTGGTGAGGGCGTAGCAGCAGACGTGGCCGGAAACCCCCGGCCCGCACTCTCAAGGGGGCGCTGTCCGTGAGCCTGAGCCGATTCAAGTTGCCGCTGATTGGCGTGGCTGTGCTGGCCTCCGCCGGGCTGGTGGCCTGGCAGGCCTGGTCTGCCCGGGCCGCCCCGGTGCCCCCCGGGTTCGACGCGGCGGCCACCCTCGACGCCGCCCTCGCGCAGAGTACCGCCAGCGGCAAGCCTGTGCTCGCGCTCCTCACCGCCGATTGGTGCGGTCCGTGCCAGCAGTACAAGCGGGGCGCGCTGGCCCACCCCAAGGTCGCCGAGTGGGTGCGCGACAACACGGTGGGTGTCTATGTCGATGTCGACGCTCACCCCGCCGATGCCACACGCCTGAACGCCTACTCCATCCCCACGCTCGTGCTGATCCGGCCCGACGGTTCGCGTCCCGCTCGCTTCGAGGGCAACCGCAGCGCCGAAGACCTGCTCTCCTTCCTGCACGCGGCCGCGCCGCCGACACCCGCCGCGCCGTAGCGACGCCCCGGCGGCGGGCCGTGGTACACTGGCCGTATGCCCGCCGCCGAAACCGCCGCCACGCCCAGCGCCGCCCCCGGCCCCGTCCGCCGGGCCGTGGAGTCGGCCGGCACCAAGACGCTCGACACCACCGAGCACATCGGTTCGGTGGTGGTGCTGATGCGCGAGGTGGGCCGCTGGATCGTGCGCCGGGCCACGAGCCGCAAGGTGCGCCTTGGCCGGCCCGCCATCGCCACGCAGGTGGTGCGCGTGGGCGTGCGCTCCATCGGCATCATCGCGCTCGTGTCTGGCGCCGTGGGCATGATCCTGGTGCTGCAGATGGCCCCGCCGCTGGACGAGTTCGGCCGCAAAGACCTGGTCGCCAACATCGTGGGCGTGGCCGTGCTCCGCGAATTGGGCCCGCTCATCGCCTCGATCGTGCTCACCGGCTTCGCGGGCGCGGCCATCGCGGCCGAGATCGGCACCATGGTGGTGGGCGAGGAGATCGAGGCCCTCGAGGCCCACGCCCTCAACCCCGTGCGCTTCCTGGTCGTGCCGCGCGTCTTCGCCGCCGTGGTCAGCATGACCGCCCTGGCCGTGATGGCCAACTTCGTCGCCATCGTGGCGGGCCTGGGCATGGCCGTGGTCGGCCTGGGCATCGGCTTCCAGACCTACATCGACAACCTCCTCGATCAGGTCAAGGTCGTCGACTTCGCCACCGGCGTCGGCAAGGCCTCCATCTTCGGCCTGCTCATCGGCTCCATCGCCTGCACCAACGGCCTGAAGGTGAGCGGCGGCGCGGCCGGCGTCGGCAAGGCCACCACCGACACCGTCGTCCAGTCCGTCGTCGCCATCATCATTGCCGACCTCCTCTTCACCGCCGTCTTCTACATGCTCAAACTGACGTAGGTGTGAAGTGCCAGGTGCGGCAGCGGGCGGGCCTCAGCCCTTGATCTCAAGCACAAACTCAACTTCCACCGGTGCGCCCAGCGGCAGGCTCGGCGCCCCCACCGCCGCGCGGGCGTGCCGGCCCGCCTCCCCGAACACCGCCACCAAGAGGTCGCTCGCCCCGTTCGCCACTTTGGGCTGATCGGTAAACCCCGGCACGCACGCCACGAACACACCCACGCGCACCACGCCGGTGATGCGATCCAGCGTGCCCAGCACGCCCTTGGCCGCGGCCAGCCCGTTCATCGCGCAGCGCCGCGCACACTCCTGCGCCTGCTCGACGGTCACCCCTCCGCCCACCACGCCCGGGTGCAGCACCTCCCCGCCTTCCCGCGCGATCATGCCCGACACGAACACGAGGTTCCCGCTCACCCGCGCCGGGATGTACGCCGCGACCGGTACGGGCACCTCCGGCAAGGTGTGCCCCAACGCCGCCAGCCGCGCCTCAACCGTGGTGCTCATGCCCCAAGCGTAGAGGCGCACGAAGCCAGCGCTTCCTCCACCAAGTCCGCCGCGGCATCCCAATCGGTGCCCCCCCACTTCCCGCCGCCCGTGGGCATGGGCTCGGCTGCGGTCTCGCCTTCGACGAGCGCCCGCAGCACATCCGGCGAACGCAGAAACGCGATGAGGCGGTCGGCCGCGTCGCCCGGCGTGCGGGTTCGCACCCGCGCCAGCGTGATGGGCGTGCGCACCGGGTGCAACGCATCGGGCACCGCCGCCACCGCCCAGCCGTTGCGCACCGCCGCCGCGGCGTCGTCCGAGTCCGTCAGCCCCACGTCGATCTCACCGTCGGCGATGGCCCGCACCACCCGCGCGTTGCCGTCGTAGAGCCGCACGCCGTTGGCCTTGAGAGCGACGAGCCACGCCTCGAAGCCCGCCTTGCCGAGCACCAGACGCAGGGCCGCCATGTGGCCGCGCGTGGTGCCAAACGCCGGCCGCGCCATCCCGATCCGCCCCCGGTACTCCGGCTTCACCAGGTCCATCACCGACGCGGGCCGCGCCGGTTGGCCGGGGCCGCCCAGGCGCGAGGTGCTGCACACCACGACGCGCGGCCGCTGGGCCAGCGAGAACACCGGGCCGCTCAGCACCCCCTGCCGCGCCAGCGCGATGGTGCCGAGCGCCTCGCTGCTCCACCACACGTCGCAGCGCGGCCGGGCCTTCTCGGCAGCCAGTCGCAGCACCAGACCCGTGGTCTTGGTCGCCTCGGTGTCGCCGATGAACTCGACCTTCACGCCGGTCTCGCGCTCGAAGCGCTCGAGCAGCGGGCGGGCCAGAGCATCATCCATGCTGGTGTAGAGCACCACGACCGGCCTGGCTGCCCCGTTTAGCGTGCCCGCGGCCGGCCCGCGCTCACACGCCGTGAGAACGACGAGCAACGGTGTCAGCGCGGTGAGCAGAGCCCGTCTCACGAGAGGAGCAGCGATGGTCAGGCCGTTCGTCGGGAGCAGCATCACTCCACAGTAACGCTCTTCGCCAGGTTCCGCGGCTTATCGACATCATGCCCGCGCAGCACCGCCGCGTGATACGCCATGAGTTGCAGCGGGATCACCGTCAGCATCGGGCTCAGGGGCTCGGGCACGTCGGGGATGTAGAGCACGTCCTGCACGTACTTCTTGATCTCGTTGTCCCCCTCGGTGGCGACCGCGATCACATGCCCGCCGCGGCTGCGCACCTCCTGGATGTTGCTCATCACCTTCTCGTACTGCCGCCCCTTGTTGGCGATGAACACCGCCGGCATCCCCTCGTTGATGAGCGCGATGGGCCCGTGCTTCATCTCCGCCGCGGGCATGCCCTCCGCATGGATGTACGAGATCTCCTTGAGTTTGAGCGCGCCCTCCAGGGCCGTGGGGAAGTTGTACCCGCGCCCCAGAAACAGCCAGTTCTCGCGCTCGATGTAGCGCTCCGTCACCTTCTTGATGCGGTCGGCCGATTCGAGGATGCGCTCGATCTTCTCGGGAATCTTGTCCATCTCACGCAGCAGGTCGCCGCACTGGTCGGCCGACATCAGGCGCTTGCGGGCCATGAACAGCGCGATGAGCGTGAGGGCCGCCACCTGCCCGGTGAACGCCTTCGTGCTCGCCACCCCGATCTCCGGCCCCACGCGCAGATAGACGCCCGCATCCGTCTCGCGCGCGATCGTCGAACCCACCACGTTGATCACGCCCAAGGACAGCGCACCCCGCTCCTTGGCCTCGTGCAGCGCGGCGAGCGTGTCGGCCGTCTCGCCGCTCTGGCTCACCGCGATCACCACCGTCCCTTCTTCAATCACCGGGTTGCGATACCGGAACTCGCTGGCGTACTCCGTCAGGCTGGGCACCTTGGCCAGGTCTTCCATCAGGTAGCGACCAATCATCGCCGCGTGCAGGGCCGTGCCCTGGGCCGTGAGGACCACACGCCGCGTTTTGGTCAGTTCCTTGGCGAAGTTCACCAGTCCGCCCAGCACCACCTTGCCCTCAGTCGCGTTGGTGCGCCCCCGGCAGCAGTTGCGCACGCTGGCCGGCTGCTCGAAGATCTCCTTGAGCATGAAGTGCGGGTAGCCGCCCAGCTCAATCTCCTGCAGGTCGAGTTCCAACTGCTGAATCTTGGGGTTCACCGGCGTGTTGTGGATGTCGGTGGTGTTGAAGCCCCCGCCGTTCTCCAGCGTCACCTTCACCACGTGGTAGTCGTCGAGCATGATCACCTGGCTGGTGTGGCTGATGATCGCGGCCCCGTCCGACGCCACGATGAACTCGTCCTTGCCGATGCCCACCATGAGCGGCGAACCCTTGCGGGCAGCCACCAGCGTGCGCGGCTCCTTCTCGCAGATCACCGCGATGGCGTACGCACCCGTCACCTCGCGCAGCGCTCCCTGCACCGCCTTCTCCAGGTCGCTCTCGTACAGCTCGCTGATGAGCATCGCGAGCACCTCGGTGTCGGTGTCGCTCGAGAAGACGTGCCCCTTCTCCTGCAAGTAGGTCTTCAGCGCGGCGTAGTTCTCGATGATCCCGTTGTGCACCACGCACAACCCGTGCCGGTCATCCCGATGCGGATGGGCGTTCTTCTCCGTCACGCCGCCGTGCGTGGCCCAGCGGGTGTGGCACAGGCCGATCGTGCCCGCGAACGGCTTGGGCCCATTCCCCTTGTGGCCGCTCATGGCTTCGTCCACCGTTTCTTCCATCATGGCCACCCGCCCCACCGCGCGCGCGACGTTCAACTTCCCGCCGTCGATGGTGGCCAAGCCCGCGGAGTCGTACCCGCGGTACTCCAGCCTCTTCAGGCCCTCGATCAGCAGGTTCTTGCACGGCTTGCTGCCGACGTACGCGACGATTCCGCACATGGTGGTGGCCTCTCGTGGCTCGCGGGTCGCGCGGGCCGTGGCGATGCTCGGTTGATCCCGGTCCCGGCGGCCGTCCGGCCCCGGTTCGGGTGTGAAGCGCGGCCGCGCAACCGGCCCGCCCTCTCTCGTCAATCGTACGAACGCCGGGCCCGCTTGGGTCGCCCGCCCCGGCCCGCCTGCGGGCACGCCGCCCGCGCGTGCCCACGCCGCGGGGCGCGTCCGATAGCCGCGATCACCGAGTTCGCTTGCGGTCTACCGCCTCACGCCCGCCCGTGCCCCCCGGCACTCCGCCCACACCGCCCACCCGCACACCGGCGGCAGCACCAAGAGCCCCAGGATCGCCACCAGTTCGCCCGTGCTCAGCCCCCGAAACGCCAGCGGCGCAAACACCCACACCAGGCTCACGCCCAGCGCCACCGACGCCGCTGCCGCGGCCATGAACATCACCCTGCGTGCCGATGCCCGTGCCCGCCTGCGCATACAGCCGACCCCGACCTTTCCGCGCGGCCCTCGGCACACACTGTGGCCGCGCCGCCGTCTGCCGCACGCCTGGCTCTGGGTCGGGCACGCACGCGTTGCGCCCCGGCCGCGCTGGCGTGGGCGTGCCGGCGCGGCCACCAGTGATCGGCCAAGCGTGGCGGGTCGGCCCCACATTGTCCAGCCGGCCCTGCGCACTCGCCGCAAAATCCGGTGCTCTCCCTATGACGACCGTGCTGCCCGCGAGCACGCCCCGTGCCCCACGCGCTGCGTGGTATCCTCCTGCCATGCTCCGCCTCACCGCCCTCGGCGTGCTGCTCGTTGCCCTGGTGCCCCTCGCCGCCTGCGGCCGGCAGGAGCGCACGCTCGCCATCACCTCCGACCCGCCCGGCGCGATGGTGTGGGTGAACGACGTGCAACTCGGCCGCACGCCCGTGGAGAGCGACTTCACCTTCTTCGGCACCTACGACGTGCGCCTGCGTCTGGAGGGCTACGAGCCAATCGCCACCAGCGCCGAGGCCGATGCGCCGTTGCACGAGCAGCCCGGATTCGACCTGGCCGTGGCCGCGCTCCCGGGCACCCACCGCACCCGCATCGCCTGGCACTACACCCTCACGCCCGTGCCCGAGCAGGCCGTCGACCGCGACGCGGCGGAGGATGCGCTCGTGGAACGGGCCAAGGCCATGCGAGAGAGGGCGGGGCCGGGCGCTCAGTAGGGGCGACGCACCGGCTCGGCCCATTCCGGATGCGGGCAGGTCGCTTCGGGGGTGTGCGCTGGCCGCGCGTACCCTCTCCTCCCTTTTCCGGAGCCCGAGATATGCACCCCAGCGCGCCCGCCGGCCACGTCGTTTCGCTCCCCGCCGATTCCAATCAGGCCCTCGGCATCGGCCGCTTCGCGGTCGGGTTCATGTCGGATGATCCCGCCTGCCGCGCCGAGCCCGACGCCGCGGTGCTGGAGCGCACCAACCAGTTCTGGGTCGACTCGGTCATCTGCGGCGTCTCGGCCCTGGCCCTGGGGACCAACGCGCCGACCGTGCTGCGCAACGAGGCCTTGCGGTACGCCGCGCCGGCGCCGGGCTTCGGCAGTATGGCTGGGCGGCCGGGCGTGCCGGTGTTCGGCAGCACGGCGCGGCTCATGCCCGAGAAGGCGATCGTGGCCAACTGCGCCGCGGTGCGCGAGTGGGACAGCAACGGCACGAACTTCGGGTACAACGCCGCGCTGGGGCACACGGCGGGCGAGTTCGGGCACAACGACTTCTACGCGGTGGCGGTGGCGGCGGCTCAGATGCGGGGTGAGAGCGGGGGCTTTGCCCTGCGGGGCATGCTGCTGATCGATGAGATCCGCGGGCGGCTGGCGGAGGTGTTCAGCCTGAAGACGTACAAGATCGATCACGTGCTGCACGGGGCCATCGGCAGCGCGGCGGCCTATGGCGCCATGCTGGGGGCGACGGCCGAGCAGATCGAGAGCGCCATCGGCATGATCGTGGCCCACCATGTGCCCTTCCGGGCTATCCGCCACGGGAAGCAACTGTCGGACTCCAAGGGGGCCAGCGCCGCGATCAGCACCGAGGCGGCGATCCTGTGCATGGAACGGAGCATGGCGGGCTTCATCGGCCCCAAGGACATCTTCCGGAATCCGGAGGCGGTGTTCTGTCTGTTCCAGAAGCCGCCCGAGAAGGGGATGAGCCCGTTCAACCTGTTCCTGTCGCGCAAGGGGAGCGATTTCAGCGTGATGGGGATGCACTTCAAACTGGGTCTGTACGAGCACCAGAGCGCGGGCGCGCTGCAGGCGCTGCTCGACCTGCTGGGCAAGCACCCGCACCTGCTGGGTGATTCCGGGGGCGGGCGCATCCGGCGTATCAAGGTGATCGCCTACGAGCCCGCGTACCACATCATCGGCGACCCGGCCAAGCGCGACCCGCACACGCGCCAGAGCGCCGACCACAGCATGGTCTACATCCTGGCGACCCTGTTGCACAAGGCCCTGCGGCAGAAGACCGCCGACTGGGCGAGCCTCATGCTCAGCCCGCACGACTACAGCCAGGAGGCGATCCACAACACGCTCACGCGGGCGCTGATGGAGAAGATCGAGTTCGAGCACGGGGGCGTGGAGTACGACCGTCGTTACCCCGAGGGCATCCCCACATCGGTGATCATCACCGATGACACGGGGACCGCCCACGACAGCGGGCTGGTGATGTTTCCCACCGGCCACGCGCGCAACACCACGGCGGACCTGAAGGCGCTGCTGGCGCACAAGTTCCGCCTGCTCGGCTCGCTGGGCGTGGCCGACCCGGCCGCGCTGGTGAAGCGGCTGAGCCCCCTCGAGAAGAAGAGCGCCAAGGACCTGGCGGGGCTGTATGACTTTGAGATTTTGAAGGGTGGCGCGTACGAGTAACGGCGGCTTCAGCTGCGCCGCAGCACGCGGCGCTTGAGCACGCCTGCGACGAAACCGAGGATGTCGGCAAGGTCTTTGGGGGCGAGCAGGCGGTAGAGCACCAGGCACCCGAGTGCCCCGGCGATCGACACCGCCGCGCCCTGGGCGACCAGGTGCGTGGCGAAGAACTCAAGGCGTGTGATGAGCACCAGGGGCAGGGCGATGCCCAGCGTGCTCACCACCAGCGGCACCAGGCTCATGCCGACCACCTGGCGCAGCGTGCCACCCACGGGCCTGAGCGCTATCCACGGGTCGATGATCCCGATGGCAAAGAACGCGGCCGAAACACACAGGCTCACCGCGAGCCCCCCCCCCAGCCACGCGCCCAGTGTCGCGGCGAGCGCGTAGCCGCCCGCGTGCAGCAGGGCCATGGCCAGGCACATGCGGTAGCGCCCCTGTGCCTGCATCAGGGCCCGGCTGCTGGGCCACACGACCACAAAGGCCATACCCACCGACAGCACCTGGAGCATCTCCACGCTGTCGTGGTAGCGCTCGCCGCACGCCAGGCCGATGAACGGGCCGGCCAACGCACCCTGCAGGAAGCACAGGGGCACGGCCAGCACCTGGAGCAGGCGGCCGGAGCGGAGGAAGCTCTCGCGGAGCAGGGCCGGGTCGCCCTGATTGCGTGCGAAGACGGGGAACATCACGGCCCCGATGTTCTGGGTGATGACCACGGCGGTGGTGACGGAAAGGTTGTTGGCAAACGCGTACAGGCCCACCTCGAGTTCGTCGTGGCGGCGGCCCATGATGAAGAAACTGGCCTGCGGGATCAGTTGCGTCGCCAGCGACGCCGCGAACAGCACCAGCGAATCCGCGAACAAGAACCGCCACCGCCGCACGTGCGCGCGGGCCGACCAGCGCGGCCGGGCCAGGGCCCACAGCAGCACAAGCCGGATCGCCACGTTGATCGGCAGTGGCAGCGCAAAGGCCATCGCTCCCATGCCCCGGTACGCGAAGATCAACGTCAGGCCCAGCGTGCCCACGCCCCGGAGAAACTCGATCCCCGCCAGAGCCTTGAAGCGCAGTTCGCTCTGGAGTTTGGCCTCGGGCACGCTGGAGAGGGCCATAATCGGTGCGGAGAAGGCGACGGTGAGAAGGAGCGCGCGCAACTCCGGGGCGCCAAAGGCCCACGCGGCGACGGGCGCAGCCCCGGCGGTGAGCGCGAAGCCCACGACGCCGAGGGCGAGGGCGAGCCAGAGGGCGGTGCCGTCCCAGCGCTCGTGGCGGGCCCGCAGCCGCACCAGCACCTCGCGCAGGCCCTGCTGCTGCAGGAAGTTCGTGAACACGGCCACAGCCAAGGCCAGCGTGATCAGGCCCGTGTCCTTCGGGCTCACCAGGTGCGTAAGCCAGATTTGCCCGAAGAAACTGATCGCCTTGTACGCCAGGCTCTGGAGCATGAGCCAGCGCATGCCGCTGGCGGCGGCCCGTTGGTCCGCCGCGCCGCCGACATCGGGCTCGCCGGGTGCGGTGCTCACGCGGGCGGGACCGGGGTGTGGGCCGCCACGTCGAAGGGGCGGCGGTCGGGCAGACGGCGCTCCACATCGGCCAGCCGGCGCGGCCCCGAGCGGCACAGCGAGCGATACAACCAATAGGCCCGCCACGGGATCGGCCGCCGGTCGCGCCACGCCCGACCCGCATCCTTCCAGCCGTCGATCACGCCCTGCAGCATCGCGCGCTTGGCGTAGCGGCGGATGGAATAGATGCCCGACTTGATCATCGTGCCCGCCAGGTGTGCGGGAAGAAGCAGCGTGGGCGTGTTCAGGATCGCCATCAGCAGACCGTTTTTCGCCACCAGCCGCAGCACCTTCGTGTGATCACGGCGCGGCGATTCATAGTGGTGGATCGGATCAGCCCGGCCCAGACGAGTTACGTACCCCGCGCCCAGCATCTTCATGCCCAGTTCGGGCTCTTCGGCCATGTGGTACAGCACCGCCGCGTAGCCGCCCACGCCCAGGAACACATCGCGGCGCCAGGCGGCGGCGCAGCCACGGAAAAAGTTCAGCACCCAGACACCCTCGCCGTCGGGCGCCACCTGCTCAACGCGGGGGGACTTGAGCACGTCGATGTAGGGGATGGCGACGGCGGCCACGCGCGGGTGGTCAAACTCCCTCAGGGTCTGCTCAACCGTACGGGGAGAGTCGAACGCGGCGTCGTCGTCGATCGAGAAGACCCAGTTGGTGCGGGCGGCCCGCACCGCGTCGTTGCGGTTGGCGATCGAGCCGCGCGGCTGCGGGCTGCGGGCGTAGTCCACCCGCGGGAACTCGCGGCGGATCATCTCCTCGGTGCCGTCGGTGGAGCCGTCGTCGCGGATGATGATCTCGACCGGCACCGTCTGCTTCAGGCACGAGAGGATCGCGGTGCGGAGTTCGTCCTTGCGGTTGCGCGTCGCCATCACCACGCTGGCCACCGGCGCGACCGTGCCGGGCGCAGACGGCGGCGCGGAGCAAGACGCGGGATGCGGGTGAGCGGCCATGCGGAGAGAAGGAGAAGGGCGCGGCGGGGCGGAGAGCCCCAACTTTATCGGTGCCGCGGGGCGGCGGCATGGGCCCCAGCGGGCGCGGATAACCTCCGCGGACGCGCAGGCGGCGCGCCGGGCCGCGGTGCCGAGCCGATGACAGAGGCATGGTCAGTACGGAGCCTGTTCCCGTGGGCATGAACCCGATTCTCAAGACCCTGGCCCTTCCTTACGCGCGGCTGGAGTTGCCCGGCTGGAAGCGGGTGATGAACCGCGTGGCCGGGCACGCCCACCTGGGCGACGAGCCGACGGTGGAACTGCGGGGCAAGCTGCACGGCTACCGCATGACCCTGCAGACCGCCGACTGGTGCGAGCGCTGGACGTACATGCTGGGGCGCTACTACGAGGCCCACACACAGATGCTCTTCGAGCGGGCACTGCGCCCGGGCGACGTGTTCGTGGACATCGGCGCCAACATCGGCATGACCGTGCTGATGGCGGCCCGCTGCGTGGGCCCGGCCGGGCGGGTGCTGGCCTTCGAGCCCAACCCCCGCGTCTACCAGCGCCTCAGCGACCACATCGCCCGCAACGGGCTCGCCGCGCTCGCCGAGGCCCGCAACTGCGCCCTCGGCGACGTGGCCACCGAACTCGAGTTGCACGTGCCTCTGCACCCGGGGCAGGCGACCTTCGCGCCGCTGGCGAGCGACCACGAGGGGCGCGAGACCATGAGCGTGAAGGTGCCGGTGCGGGTGGGCGACCACGAACTGCGCGGCCTGCCCGAAGCCCCGATGATGGTCAAGATCGACACCGAGGGCTTTGAGTGCCGCGTGCTGGCCGGGCTGAAACACACGCTGGAAACCCGCAAGCCCGCGGTGGTGTGCGAGGCGGTGCCGGGGCTCCTGGAGCGGGCCGGGGCGAGCATCGGTGCTCTGTTTGATCTGATGCACGGCGCGGGGTACACCGGTTACGCCGTCGAGCACCAGCCCGGTCTGATCGGCTTTGCCAGCGGCACCCTGCGGCTGCGCCCCGTGGCCGACCCCGCCGCCCTCGCGGCCAGCGGCGCGGATGATGTGCTCTGGCTGGTGCCCGGTTCGCCCTATGCGGGCCGCGTGCGGGTGGAGATGAGCTGACCCTCGGTGGGCCGCGTCGGGCCCGCTTCAGGGGGGAGCAGGTACCGACCCACGAACTCCTCCGTGTGCCAGATGTAGCGGACAAGGGCCGTCTGCCTCGCCTGCGCGCCCATGCGCCGGCGCAGGGCCGCGTCGTTCACAAGGGTCGTCATTGCGCGGGTGTAGTCGTCGGCGCTGGCGCACACGAACCCGCAGTCTCCACCCTCACCCCGCACCTTCTCGGTCAGCACCGGCAGGTCGCTGGTGATGAGGGGTAGGCCGCTGAGCATGCCCTGCACCGCGGCCTGACTGAAGGTCTCTTCGCTGCCGAAACTGGGCACGAGCATGGCGTCCATGCTCCGCAGAAACGCGGGCACGTCGGCGGCGGGGCGCCAGGGCTCCATCACCACGCCGGGTGTGTCCACGCCGCGCGGCACGCGCTTCTCGAAACTCGCCAGGTGCAGCCGGGCCCGGGCCCGGACATCGGCCGGCAAAGATGCGAACGCCTCGATGGCGCGGTCGGCGCCCTTCCACTCATTATCGAGTTTGCCCACGACGCAGAATCGCACCGGCCCGGAACCGTCGCCGCGAGCGCGCGGGAAGAACGCCTCGGAGCCCGTGATGCCGTAGTAGACGCTCACACGCTCGCGCAGCGCGGCGGGAAAGTGCCCGGCCACGTGGGCGCTCACGGCGGTGCAGCACACGTCCCACGCCAACAACTTCTCCGCCAACTCGGGGCGGGGCGGACGGTTGGCCTGCAAGACGATCCGCCCCATCCGCCCGCCTTGCCGCAGCCAGCCCAGCGCCGGAAACAACCCGCGGGCCGGGTTGCCCAGAAACGTGGCATCGAAGCGCCGCCCGCGCAGCAGCCACGGCAGGGACAGGCTGTTCCACAGGGGCTTGCGCAGGGGCGGCGTGTAGACAACCTCGAGCCCCGGTGCCGCCCCCGCAAACCGCTGGGTGAGGCGCTCGCGCCACGATCCATCGGCCGGCACCACCACGCGATGGCCGAGCCGGGCCAGGTCTGGCGCAAAGGCGAGGTCAAACACCTCGACGCCGCGGATCTGCTTGTGCAGGCGGTACGACAGAAACGTGGGGGCGAGGTACAGGATGGTCTTGTCGCTCGCCATGCACACCGGGCGGCGCGAGGGGGAGCGGACCGATCGTGCCCGGCCGCTATCCTCTGGCCCGATGAGCGAGATTAGCCGCCGCGCCGTGGCCGGATCGTGTCTGCGGCTCCGGTCGCTCTACCCGTTTGTCCTGCACGCGCTGGTGAGCAAGGCGGGCGATGCGGGTGGCGCGGACACGGCCGACCAGCGTGCCGCGCTCACGGTGGTCGACCTGCCATGCGGTGACGGGTTGCTCACCTACCCCCTCGCGGCCGCGGGCTACCGGGTGCGGCCTCTGGACCTCTTCCCCGAGTATCTCAACGCCAAGGCTCCCGCCGTGGCGGGCCGGTCGGCGGCCGCCGTGTTTGCCGAGATGAGTGGCGAGCGCCTTCCCGTTTGGCTGGCCCGCGGCCTCTACGGCCCGGCGGGAGATGCCCCGGTGCCGACCGGGCTGAAGGCGGAGGCGGCGGACATGGAGGGCAGGCTGCCGCTGGAGGATGCGAGCGTGGACGTGCTGGTCTGCGTGGAGGGCATCGAGCACGTCGTCGACCGCCACCGCGTGCTGGCGGAGTTCCGGCGGGTGCTCAAACCGGGCGGGCGGCTGCTGCTCACCACGCCCAATCTCCTCTCGGGGCGGGCCCGCCTGGCCTACGCCCTCAGCGGCCAGCGGGCCCTGCGCAGTTACGTGGACGAGTACACGAGCGTGTGGGGGGTCTCGCCCGACGGCGGGCGCATCTACCACGGCCACGCCTTTCTCATCAACTACTTCCAGTTGCGCTACAGCCTGTTCCACAGCGGGCTCAGGCTCCGCCGCCTGTGGCCCGGCAACTGGAGCCTCACCAGCGTGGCCCTCTGGCCGCTGCTGCGACCGCTGGTGTCGATCTGCACGCGGCGCACGCAGCGGCGGGCCCGGGCCAAGTTCGAGGGCATGAAAACCGGGGCCGCGCCGCCCTACGACGAGATGCTCGCCCATCTGGTCAGCCCCGAGTTGCTCTTGAACGCCACCCTGATCGTCGAGGCCACCGCCGCACCCGTGCCGACACCGGTGGAGCGAGCCGCCACCTTTGCCGCGACCGTCTTCGCCCCGCCCTGAGCGGACCGACGCGCCGGCTCATCAACTCGTCAACCTATACTCGCCCGGGTTTCGAGGAGGCACGGATGCTCTGGCAGCCCGCTCTCCCGGACAACTACACGCGGGCCACGGCCGACCAACTGGCCGAGCGGATCGCCGCGCGGCGGGCCGAACTGGGCCGGCGGCTGGTGATCCTCGGCCACCACTACCAGACCGACGAGGTCATCCGCCACGCCGACTTCACCGGCGACTCGCTGAGACTGAGCCAACTGGCGGCCCGCGAGGTGGCCGCCCGCGGAGCCGAGTTCGTCGTCTTCTGCGGCGTGCACTTCATGGCCGAAACCGCCGACATGCTCACGCCCGAGCACGCGGCGGTCATCCTGCCCGATCTCTCGGCGGGGTGCTCGATGGCCGACATGGCCGACTACGACGAGGCCGTGCACGCGTGGGAGACGCTGCACCAGGCCCTCAAGCGGCTGCGGGTGAAGGCGCGGGTGATCCCCGTGACGTACATCAACTCATCGGCGGCGATCAAGGCGTTTGTGGGGGCGCGGGGCGGCATCGTCTGCACCTCGTCCAACGCTCGGGCCGTGCTCGAGTGGGCCCTCGCGGGCGGCACCCAGACGAAGAAGAAGGGCGAGCAGATCAAGGTGCTCTTCCTGCCCGATCAGCACCTGGGCCGCAACACCGCCTGCAAACTCGGCCTCGATGCCGGCACCGACACGGCCCTCTACGACCCGCGCCGCACCGCCGCGGGTGAGAGACTCGGCGGCCTTACCGACGCCCAGCTGGCCCGCGCCACCGCGCTGCTCTGGGCGGGCCATTGCTCCGTGCACAAACTCTTCCGCCCCGAGCACGTGCACCAGATCCGCGCCGCGGAGAAGGATCTGCCCAAGCCCGCCCGCACGCGCGTGCTCGTGCACCCCGAGTGCAGCAAAGAGGTTGTCGACCTCGCCGACGACAACGGCTCCACCGAGTACATCATCCGGGCGGTCGAGTCGGCTCCGGCCGGCTCCGCCTGGGCCGTGGGCACCGAGGTGCACCTGGTCGCGCGCCTGGCCCGCAGCGCGGCCGGGCGCGGCGTGAAAGTCCGCATCCTGTCCGACTGCCAGTGCCTCTGCACCACGATGTACCGCATCGACGAGCCCCACCTCTGCTGGGTGCTCGACCAACTGGCCGCCGGCAAGGTGCCCAACCGCATCAGCGTGCACCCCGAGGCCCGGGCCAGCGCGCTCCTCGCTCTTGACAGAATGCTGGCTGTCTCGCCACCCCCGGGTCCGGCCACGGCGCTGGCCCAGGTGCAGGTCGCCGGCACGCCCGCCCTGGTGGATTGACCGGTCACCCGTTCACAGAAAGCCGCACACAACCCGAACGTTCGACCCGCTTCCACGTCGCTGGGGGTGTAGAATCGCCCCAGCGGGGCCATCAGCGGCTCACCGTAACCGGCGTGCGGGTGTCTTTCGCCACGCCGGCCGGCCTCTCCCCGCGGAACGGAGCACCTCTTGGAAGCCTTCAACAAGCTCAAAGCCATCATCGCCGGTGCCGAAGACGACCTTGCCAAGGCCGAGGGCGGCAACAAGGCCGCGGGCGTGCGCGTGCGCCAGGCGATGCAGGATGTGAAGAACGCCGCGCAGGAGGTTCGCGAGGCGATTCTGGGCCTGCGCGGCAGCGAGCCCGACAAGAAAGCCTGACCCGCCGCCGGGCGGCTCGATCCTTGCCACCTGCCCACCATGACCACCGCCGCGCCCCAACCTGGTGCCGCGCCGGCCCCGCCGGTCGATGCCGCGCCGGCCAACCGGGCCCTGCTGATTGACCTGAGCGCGATAGACCTGTCGGCCCGGCTCTTCGGCCGCGATGAGATCGCGCGGATCAACCCGCACCGCGGGGAGATGGCCCTGCTCGACTACATCGTGTGGCACTCGGCCGACGTGAAGGAGGGCGTGGCCCTGCTCAAGGTGCGCAGCGACGGCTTCTGGGCCGCCGGGCATTTTCCCGGCCGGCCTCTCCTCCCCGGTGTGCTGATGGTTGAGGCCGGTGCCCAACTGGGGGCGTGGCTCTACAACTCGCGCTGGCCGGTGCCCAAACTGGCGGCCTTCACGCACATCGAGAAGGCGGCCTTCCGCACCCAGGTGACACCGGGCGATGACCTGTTCATCCTCAGCCGCGAGACCCGCAGCACCGGCCGGCGCTTCCACAGCGTGATCCAGGGCGTGGTGAACGGCAAGAGCGTGTTCGAGGCCGAGATCGCGGGCTTCGCCATCGGGTGAACGCGGGTTTCCGCAGGCCGCCCCCCGCGTCAGGCGGCCGATCCCGCGGCGGCCCGCGGCTTCAGGAAGACCGACAGCAGCACCGCCACCGTGAGCGTGCCCAGCACCACGCCCAGCGAGATGGTGGTGTCGATCTTGATGGCCTTGCCGGGCGTGAGGCCGATCACGTCCAGGTAGGGTGGCACGCTCAGGAGCAGTAGCTTCACGCCCACGAACCCCAGGATCAGGATCAGCGCCGGCTTGAGCAGGCGGAACTTGGCGACCAGGGCGGCCACGCAGAAGTACAGCGACCGCAGGCCCATGATCGCGAAGATGTTGCTGGTGAACACGATGAACGGGTCGGGCGTGATCGCGAAGATGGCCGGGATCGAATCGACCGCGAACACCAGATCGGTGATCTCGACCATCACCAGCGCCAGGAACAGCGGCGTGATCGCCCACGTGGCCCGCAGGCTGCCCGGAGGGGGCGGGTCCTGCCGCTGCTTGCCCGTGGACGGGTCGGTGCTGTAGGTGGGGGCCAGGGTGCGCTTGGTGAAGAACTTCTGCCCGTCGAAGAAATCGGTCACGGGGTAGATGCGCTGCACCAATCGGAGCACGGGGTTGTCCGAGGGCTTGCTGGCCTCCTTGAGCAGGGCCATCTTGACGGACGTGGCCACCAGGAACAGCCCGAAGAAGATGAGCACCCACTGGTAGGCCATGATGATCGAGCCGCCTATGCCGATCATCACGCCCCGCATCACCAGGGCCCCGATGATGCCCCAGAAGAGCACGCGGTGCTGGTACTTGCCGGGGATGGCAAACGAGGCGAAGAGCAGGGCGATGACGAAGATGTTGTCCATCGAGAGCGACTGCTCGACCACATACCCGGCCAGGTACTGCTGCGCGGCCTCGCGCCCCGCCACCGTGCCACGCACGATGAGTTCGGCCCCGGCCTCGGTGGCCGCGGCGGGGTTGTACATGGGCGTGTCGAGCCCCAGACCCAGCCAGTGATGCTGATACGCGAAGTAGACCACGGCCGTGAAACTCACGCCCAGCGACACCCACACGGCCGACCACGTGAGGGCCTCTTTCATCTTCACCTCGTGGGCCTCGCGGTGGAAGACCCCCAGGTCGAGCGCCAGGCAGACCAGCACAAACGCGAGGAAGATCGCGTAGGCCCACCAGACCTGCGATATGGGGCCGGTGGCGGGGGCCACGGCGGCGAGAGCGACAAAGCCGGCGTGTGTCATGGGCGGGAGGCTAGGCCCGCGCGGCCGCGTGCGGGGCGGGTGCGTGGCCCGACGGGCCGCCCGCGTGGGCGCCAACGGCGGCCTCCACCGCCACCGCCGCGTCAGCCATATCGGGGTCGATCACCCCGCCGTGCTGGGCCTCGGCCCGGATCTCCTGGGCCACGTCCACCACGCTCTTGACCTTGGCTCCGTCAAGGAAGCCGGCCAGAGGGCGGGCCCGGATCGGGTGCTGGAGCTTCTGGATGGCCTTGGCCTCCACCTGGCGCACGCGCTCGCGCGTCACCTTGAAGATGCGGCCCACCTCTTCCAGCGTGTAGGTGTAACCGTCGCCGATGCCGTAGCGGAGCTTGATGA